>OZ245008.1:0-1200000 GCA_965223625.1 Nitrospira sp. | reverse complement strand
TGGCGGAACACAGATATCCCTTTCTAGAAGCAATGTCCCGAATGCGCCTTCTTGCGCGAGCACATTGTCACGACAACTATTCGCCACTGTCAGAGCTGCCCGGGTCAACACACTCGTTTCTCCAACCTGGGCGCCGATGATCACCGGAATGCCAAGCTCCTTGGCCCGTTTAGCAACAGCCAAGGCACGAAGGATTCCTCCCATCTTCGACACACGAATGTTGATGATCCAGGTCGAAGGAGGATCGTTCTGAACCGCTGCAAACTGGTCCAATCTCAAGAAACTTTCATCCAAGATAATCGGAATCTTCAGCGCTCGCGCCAACCAGCGACCCCCATCGTAATCCCCGACCTTGAGTGGTTCTTCAATCGCAGCAAACCTGCCAGGAAGCTGCTTGAGGTAGGACAAGGCGGTTTGGGCATCTGTCCAGAGGTTGTTGGCATCAAGCCTCACTCGTCTCTTTGGATCTTGAGTTGCAGCTAGTCGTGCCAACATGTCGACGTCCTCTTGCAATCGTCCTGTGACCTTCACCTTGAAATCGGCAAACCCTACAGCTTGATACCGCTGAAGCTGCTTTTCAAACGATTGAAGGTTATCCGTTCCCAACACTGCTGAATACTGAAACAGTCCGCTCAGGGGTGGAAGGCCAAGCAAGGCCTCAATCGGCAAACCTGCCTCTTTCCCAAACAAATCAAGACAGGCCGTTTCAACCGCACACCAAGCGGCCGGATTCTGATCGATGATGGGCGCATGTTCGTTTATCCACCGGTTCAGATCCTGAATGGATGTGAATGCCATCCACGATTCGCGACGAGTTTCAATAAAGCTCTGGATTGAGTCGACCGTTTCCCCCGTCACATAGCGTCGAGGACATCCCTCCCCTATTCCCTCCAATCCGTTCGCGCCGGCAATCGTGACCAGCACGCTTTCAGTTTCGGCACGAACGGCCGATGCGTGGACGAAAGCCTGCTTAAATGGAATCTTCAACGATTCTACAGACAGGCGTTTGATGGACATTGTCGCGCTTATCGAACGTGCAGCGAGAAATCAAATGAACAGTCATGCGCATATTGCAATCGAATCAATTTGAACTGCGCATCACGTTGCCCTTTCCCCACACAATGATTGCGATAGGATTCGGCTGTACCAGGTCTGAGCCACATGACCCCCAGCGGCTGCAGTCGACCGCTCTCACGTTTGGCCTGGTACTCCACATTCAGGCGTGCGAGCTGTTCATCGACCTTGCTCTTAAAGGTATCTATCACGGCATCGTGTTCCAGGCAGAGCACATACCCTGCCGCTTGGACGTTCGCGAGCATCACGTAGAAGTCGCAAGCCACGCCCAAGGATTTCAGGACCGTTTCAACCGCCTCTACTACCTGATGCTCATACACCTTTTCTCCCGTGATATTCGTGACGCCTTTGCCCTTCTGCACAAACCGAATAGTCGGAACACGGTTGAACCAGCCCGTCACTTCAATAATGTCGTTCATCGCATATCGATACAAACCACTGCGCGTGGTCACCACCACGTGATATTTCCACCCCTCGCGGAGATCCCCCAGCATGATGGGATCCGACCTGTCGCCATCGTCGTCACTCACCTCGATGAATTCGAAAAAGTGCTCCTGAAACGTCGGAATACACCGGTTCTCACGCACGTCCACATTCAGACTTCCCAAACACTCACTGGACAAGTAGCCCATTTCGATGATGGAGGTCTCGTTGGGTAACAACGCTCGCAGCTTCGGGATCAAGACCGCGCAGTTGCCGCCGGTCCAGGTGATGACCGCTCGAAGCTCGGGCCAGAGCGTGGCGAGATCTATCGTCGATGCATGTCCCATCAGCGTGCCCAGATAGGCGAGGCGACCGGCATCGAGAGCAATCGGTTCCATCCACGCCGTTCCTTGCGAAAAGATTGGATGCCGTGATCCTACCGCCAGCGCTTCTAGCAAGAGCGGAAACTCGGATCGGATGACATCCAGCAACTTCTTGATGGTCGACGGGTTGGGTGTCGCAAGGACAGAAAGACTTGGAGTCGCTAGGGCACAGGCTGCCATTCGCAAATATTTGAGTCGATAGTCGGCCACGCGGAGGATTCCATCCGGCAGAATACTCTTTTGTCGAATCGCCTGTGGCAGACCATCGTTCATCAACCCTGACATGGACCCATAGGGGGATCCTCCGGACAAATGGCCTTCAACCGTCTGGCCTGCAATGACCAAAACCTGCCCATCATAAATTCCCGGGACACCTGCCCATTGCGCATATGAAAATACACCCTGATACCGGCTGATCCATTCGAGTGCCGACCTGATTAGAGGCAGATGCTTGGGTTTTCCGGTCGTCCCACTGGTTTGCACATAGTGAACCGGCCGTTCGGCATTAAGGAGAGCGTCACCGCCCTGCTCTTGATCTTCAATCGCCTGACGAAGATCTTCGTACCCGAGCACGGGAACGGCTCGTATAAATTCTTCATAGGACCGAATCGATGCAAACCTGTGCCTTGTCCCAAATCGAGTTTCTCGCTGCGACAAGAGAATGGTCGAGAGGAGCTGACGCTGAATCCGGTCTGGCTGTTCTGTGTTGATCATCAGGGGTAGCCAGTCCCGATCGCAGATCAGTTGCATCGCCTTCTCAACCGAGGAATGATCAACCTGTTCAGCCATCGATGCTCACGCTGCCGCTTTGTCCAGTCCAGGATGAAAAGGCGCGGCCATCTGCTCCATAAACCTGGTGGGGTACTGGCGGTTGACCAGTCCCAAAGATTCCACTTCACGATCTGAAGGCAGATAGCGAGTGCCGAAAAGCAAATCCCAGACGATGAGATGATTCCCGTAGTTGTTGTTGGAATCTTGAGACCACATTGAGTGGTGCCAACGATGCAACTCTGGACCACTCATCACATAGTTGAGCCAACCCAGCTTGACGTCGACATTGGAATGCTGAAAGAACCCGTTCACCGCGTAGAACACGAAATACAGACTAAGGACGGCCGGTGACACGCCCAAGATGATGAACGGCAGTGAGTCGAGCAGAAATTGCAGTCCTTTATCGACAGGATGAAACCGACCGACATTCAACGTATAGAGCCGGTGCGGGGAATGATGCACGGCGTGAAACCGCCAGAGCGGCCCCCATTCATGGCTGATGCGATGGAGCCAGTACCGCGTGCTATCGACCATCAGCGCCATCAGGATGGTTTGCAATGGGACAGGCCATTCACGAGGCCACAAACTATAGGTGGGCCAGTTGCGTCCGTTCCACAGCTCGAACAGGACAAAGGCACCGCCGATCGCAAGTAGTTTCGGCCACAGGACATGCACCAGAGCAAGAAACACCGAATCTTCAACCACTTCCTTTCCTGAAGGTTTCCACGATGCTCGATAAGGCATCTTGAGCTCGAGCCACATGATCAGCAACGACCCAATGGTGACTGGCAGATACGTCGAGAGGAGGATTCCTGCTCCTGCTTCCGCAAGACGCAGATTGCCCCACACACTACCGAGCAATATGGCAGGATAGGCGCCATATTGAATGATCTGCCTCATACCATCCTTCCAAGACTTTGCGGATTCACCGCATCCGAGGCTAGGTAGTGAAACCATCCGTACGCGAGCATAAATCCGGCAAGAACGAAGTGAAACGCGGTAGGCAATCTGGCGCTGAACCAGAAGTGATCCGTCGCCACAGTCAGGCCAACGACCAGCCGAATGCACATAAATCCCCAGTAAATCCAACCTATGACAAGAAGGACGTTCCCGGTTTTCCTCGACGGCACAGCCACCCCTCTGTGCATTCGCAAGATCACTCTGGCACACACCGCGATAATAACGACCTGAGAGACCAGCAAGAGCGGATACGGAACCGCTCCGCTTTCCCATGCCTCGAACGGCGGAAGTAACGGCGTGGGAAACCAGGCCTGAAGCATCTGCGCAATCACGCGTAGGCAAAACAGCAGCAACAGAACCGTCAGAACCACGGCGTACCTATGGCGCAAGGATGACAACTGTGATCCTCTAGAAACCACGTGACCAATTGTAGGGAAAAGCTCAAAAACGGGCGAGGAAACTGAAAATTACGACATGCGCGACAAACCGCCAATCGCGTGGAATACCCGTGATGTGGGTCAGCGGTAAGAATTAGATCAAGGTGACGGCTGTTGAAACCATAGGGTTAAAACAATCAGCCGTACAACCCCGGTCACGTTGAAACCACCGATACGGAGCGGACCGAAAAAGATTCATGCCGTCACCCACACGGCAATCATCTCTGAAAAGATCGAGAGGACGTTATCAAGGTCGCGGGACCTTCATGCCTACTGGTCTTTGCGTGGACGGCCGACAGGCAACTGGCCTTTTCGCTTCTTGAACCGCTTTCCCTTCTCCAGTTTTTTCAAGGATGCCTGAATCGCCGATTCGACGACACCGGTGAGCGTGAGCTTGGGACTCCAGTACACGACGGTGCGCAGCCGTTCGACCATATCTGCCGAGAGAGACAGCGTGACCCTCTCCTTCCGTTTCGTGATCTGCTGTTTGTGTTTCATGCAATCACCTCCTTCATGGCGTGATGAATCCAGCAAATCTTCACATATGCTTGCATAACATGCTCCATTCTGTGCATGCAAGAGGACTTTATGGCACCTGCGTGGATTAAACAGGTGAAACGGATGTAATTGATGTATCGATGTGGTGCAACTTCAGTGGTTTGTCGATAGAAATCAACGGAGTAGAGAAACGAGTTCAGCGACGCAAGTGGGATTGTTCAAAAGTGAAACAGTTGAGCCGGTGAAGCATGTTGGTGAAATACATAAATTATTGCTCCATGACTCAGAACAAAATCAAAATCCGATGCCGAACCCTCCGCCACCGCCGATTCTGCCGCCTGTGCCACCTCCGATCCCTATGGAAAACCGGGGGTAGGGATAGGCACGGGTATAGTCATCGGATTCATCAAGCCAGGTATGGAGATGTTTCACGATCAAAACCGGGTAGCGATATTCGACATCGTCGAGCTGCTCGACCTTTGCCTTCGATACTTCTCCGACGATCGTCATCATTGTTCCCGCGGCAATTGTCGCAGGGTCGAGAAAGTCCTGCTGGACCGCGAGGAATCGCCCCTGCGATTGTTGACGGTTCAGAATCGGTCGCTCGTCTTTATCGAGCGGCAGCTGCAGCAGTTCGATCTGTGTTCCGTCTTTCAGTCGCTTGGCCTTCAGCACCTCACCACCGAGAACCAGGATCCGTCCTTGATACGAGTCAGGAGCTTCGACCACCTCGTGAAACGTGACCGTTCTGTCGACCAAAGGCTCCAGCTCGTCGGGAACCATACGTTGAGCAGCACAGCCCGACATCAGCACCAGGACCAACAGCCAGTAAACAACGCTGTGAGATAGAAAATGCATGTCCTCACTATAGCGCTATTGCGGCAGCGTTTCTACACATCGAGAACCGCTGAGAATGGCAACTTAGGGTCTTTCCCCTTCGTCCTCCCATCGGTTATGATGCGGGACCATATCACGCTGTCCCCGTCTCTTTGATTATTCGTCCCGTATTTGTTTAGAAGAGGTACGTATGTTGAGATTTATCATGGTCGTTATGCTGATGAGCATCCCGTTTGGTCTCTCCTCCTGCGACAAGGCCTACATCGCCACCATGGAAAAAATGGGGTATGCCAAACGCGACATCCTCAGCAGTCGCGTGAAATCCGCGCGCGACGCACAGGAAGATGCCAAGCAAGAAATTCAAACCACCTTGGAGCAATTCGGAAAAGTCGTCTCCTACGAAGGCGGAGACCTCGAAGATACGTACAAGAAACTCAGCGGTGAGCTGGAGGCAAGCGAAGATAGTGCGGAGGCTGTCAAAAACCGGATCCAAGCTGTCGAAAGCGTCGCCGATGCCCTCTTCTCGGAATGGGAACAAGAACTCGGCCAATACTCCAGTGCCGATCTGCGCCGGAAGAGTCACGCGAAACTCACCCAAACCAAGAGCCGTTATAAAGAGATGCTCACGGCCATGAAACGGGCCGAACAGCGGATCGAACCGGTCCTCAAGCCGTTGCGGGACCAGGTGCTCTACCTCAAACATAATCTGAATGCCCGAGCGTTGGCGGCTATCAAGGGCGAACTGGTCAAAGTTGACGCCCACGTTGATCAGTTGGTCAAGGACATGAACCGGTCTATTGCGGAGGCCGACAAGTTCATTCAATCGATGGAAAAAGAATCGGACTAATCTTCCGAATCGAGAGGCGGCTATGCGAATCGGAGGCCAGCGTGGAAGCGACAACATTGAAGATCGTCGCGGCATGGGACCGGCCCGCCTCGGCGGGAGAGGCGGCTTCGGGATCGGGACGATTGTGCTCGTGCTGGCCGTCAGCTACTTCACCGGTGCCAACCCCTTGACCGTCTTCAACATGATCAGTGGTGTACAAAGCATGACCGATACGATCGGACCATCGGCTCCATCGGAATCCGGACCTGTCGGCGCTCCAAGTGATCAACTCGGTAGGTTTGCCTCGGTCGTCCTCGCCGACACCGAAACCACATGGCACGCCCTGCTCGGTTCTCGTTATGAAGATCCTCGCATGGTGCTGTTCACCGGCGCAGTTCAATCGGCTTGCGGCACAACTTCCTCCGCTGTCGGTCCCTTCTATTGTCCCAACGACCACCGAGTCTACCTGGATCTTGCATTTTTTGATGAAATGGCGCATCGTTTAGGGGCAGCAGGCGACTTTGCTCAAGCCTATGTGATCGCGCATGAAGTCGGCCATCACGTCCAGAATCTCCTCGGTGTTGCGGAGAAAGTGCATCGCCTCCGGCGACAGGTCTCCGAGGCGGAGGGAAATGCCCTGTCAGTTCGGATGGAACTCCAAGCCGATTGTTATGCCGGTGTGTGGGGATACCACGCCAAACATGAGCGCAACTTGATTGAACCGGGAGACTTTGAGGAAGGGCTCCGGGCGGCAGCCGCGATTGGAGATGATCGGCTGCAGAAAATGTCCCGCGGCCATGTGCAACCCGAAAGTTGGACGCACGGCTCATCCGAACAACGGATGACATGGCTCAAACGTGGGCTGGAGTCGGGCGATCCTGCCGTCTGCAACACATTTGAGGAGAACCGATTATGAGCGCCATACAAAGCACAGCTCACGGCGGATTCTTTGGTAAGACGTTCGGCTCGATTCTTTCGAGCCCTCCATGGACAGCTAAACCATTCCTCGCCGCCGGCGCCACGACTGTCGCCGGGTTCGGCGCCTGGCTGAACGACATGATGTCCCCTGCACTTGCTCGTGGCGGCGCCAGCTTCCTCGGCGGCTTCCTGATCGGCTGGGCGCTTCGGAAGACCCTGATGCTCACCCTGGTGATCATCGCGGCATTGGCCGCACTCGTGTTTGTCTTGAAAAGCACCGGCTGGATCCACTTGGAGTGGAACTTGATTCAAGCGGATGTAACGCACACCCTTGATTGGGCACGCGGAAAAGCGCAAGGGCTCAAGGAAGTTGCGACCGGCTACCTCTCTGCGTTTGGTGCCGGGGCCGTCGGAGCCCTGTTTGGATTTCTGAGGAAGTAGCTCGCGCTAATAGCTTGGCATCCATCAAGTTCTCTACTAATGCTTACGACAATGAGGTAGCCCGTTTCCAGGCCATCTCCATGGCCTGATAGAACGCTATCGCTTCATCGGCAATCCATTCTATCTTCATCGGCCGTCGACCAACGATCTCAATACAGATTGTCCTCCATGCGCCAGGAATGTAATCTTCCGGCAAACTCAGCTTTTTGATACTTGTGTAGGGAATAGTGAGTTGTCGTTTCCAATAGTGAATGACAATTCCATCTTTCGCAACAGTCACTTTTTCTATTCGGTAATAGAGCCCATACGGCATGAACGCTACCGCAACAACCAGACAGAATAGGCTTCCAGCATTTGGGCCTTGAAACCATAACACCGGGATGATCATGGCAAGGAGCCCAGCAGCTAACGTAATGAACGTCTGCCCTCCTGCGGTTTTAGTGAACCAAATCGTCGACTCCGTTGCAGTAAACTTCTGCAGATGCTTCCGAAGCGTAGCATCAAGCTCTGTAAAATTGTCTAACTCATAGCTAATCTGCATTCGGCAACGCCCGTGACGATCAATAACATCGTACCGGCGGCTCCAGCCATGAGGTACAAGTCTAGCAACTTGTTCCCAGGGAAGCGTTACTGACATTTCTTTGGCAGACTGATAGATTAACGCCTCCTCCGCAACCAAAACACGATCATACATACGAGTGTAGAGGCCACCAAACATCTTAAGAAAAGAGCAGAACCCTAGGAAAGGCAGCGCGAGCCCAGCAGCTGCATGTATTGGTTTATCACTACTCCATACGAGTGAGAGTACCGCTAGTGCGAAGCCAGAAAACAAGGCGATGCCACCAATAATCACGCCTCGGATTAGGGGAGAAAATGTATATGCCCGTGTCGCATTCATTACAGTCATGAGAGCAACACCCTGAAGCCTAACTTAATTCAACGCTTCCTCACTACTCTCACGTCTAATGTCCCCAGATAGTGGCCTTCGATCGTGACCTCATCGCCGTCCCGGAGCATGACCGGTCCCATCTGGCAAAGCGCCGCATAGCTCGCCTGTATCGTCCCGGTCCCGTCATCAACCATGAAATTTTGTATGCATTTCTCGAGTTTGGTGTTGTTTCCGATGAAATGATGCATTTGGTACCCACTGACGGTCCCTTCCACTTGCACCACCTTCATCTTGTAGGCTTCAGGATACGTCTCTAAGGAACTGATCTTGACTGGTTCCGCAGCCCAGGCTGTGGGAACTAGGAGGCTGAGCACGAGAATCGTGAGCCCAACTCGTCTTTTCATCACCGGCTTTACGGACCGCTCTATTATGTTGTGCGTATCAGATTGCATCACGAACCCTCCTCTTCTGTTGATTCTTACGGTGCGGGTCGAAGTGCTTGACCGGTCGCCGCGCTGTACGCATCCGCGAGGGAGTACACTTGGATCACCCCAATGGATCGTTCGGCGCCGGTAAAGGTGAGGTGACTATTGTCCAAGCCGTCGGGCACGATCATGGTGGTCTTTCGGAGATCGCGACAGGCCCCCATCTTATCGATCAATCCTCCTACAGGTCTGATCTCCAAATCCGGCTCAATCGTCCCCGACATGCAGATATCCGGTCGAATCGAATCGCCGAGGAGTGCCGCGGCAATAGCGACGGCGAATATTCCTCCTGCGCTTGGTCCTTCCATCGGGGTTGGAATCAATAATCGAACGGAAAGGTATCTTGGGTCGTACCCCACCGCCTTGGACGCGGCCGTCACAGCCGTCCACAACGAATGGACCGAAACAGGCATCATGTTCAAATCCGGAATCACCTCCGGTCCTTTCCCATCGGCCTTATAGGACACGGTGAGATGCGCCATTAACCCAATCCATGAACCGGTGATGAAACCCGCCTTGGACTGTGTCACACCCAATATGGGGAATGAGAAGGAGGTCTCAGAAAAAGGCACAGGTTTCCTGCCATGAGCGTGTGAGGGAGGGTGAAGGGTGATGGTGCCTGACGCTGGTGGCCGTACCCGAGCTGGTTGTGCGGGTCGCGATGAAGGAGAAATCTGAAGCGGCGAATAGGTTTTTGGCTCACCTAGTGATCGACAGCCTGGGTACTCACGGTCCGTATAGAGATCCGACTGTCCAGGACGAGGACAGATCCAGGTTTCCGCCCAACTCGTCTCGAGGAAACCATGGGTTGATCCAAAACAGGTGAACAGGAAAAGGAGAACGTGCAAGGAAAGAACGCGCTTACCTATCGACGATTCTGGGTACATGCTGGCTTATGCGAAAGAGGGGCATCAAAAGCCTAGCTCTAGAAGCCACTTTCGTCAAAGCCACGGTATTTAGTGGAGAATCGACAGGCTCAACCGGCAAACCTCATCCCGGCAAGGCCTGATACCAGCCCTTGGCCTGGACCAGGGTCATCTTGCTCTCAAAGAGGGTGCTGACGTGATCATTCGTCAGCAGCACTGATTTTTGACCATCGGCGAGAATCTTCCCTTCCTTCAAGAGGATCACGCGATCAATCTCCGGTGGTATTTCATGGAGATGGTGAGTGACGAGCAGAACGGTCTTGCCTTTTGCCATTTGAGCCCGTAACAGATCGAGGTACTGAAAGCATGCTTTGGGATCGAGCCCGCTGGTTGGCTCATCAAACACCAGCACCGGTGGATCATGCACCAACGCTCTCGCCAACAAGAAGCGCCGCTGCTCGCCGGTTGAGAGATGGCCGAATCGTCGACCGGCCAAAGATTCGATACCGAACTCCCGTATCAGTTCATAGGCCCTCGTCAACTGAGGTTTACTGAACTCTTGGTATTCATACGTGTCATTGCTGGCATAGAAACCAGAGAGGATGACATTGAGCCCTTCAGCACAGATCAAGTACTCGCGCTGGAGATCGTGCGACACAATGCCAATCTGCTTCCGCACTTCCCAGACATTCCAGCGATCATCACTGAACAGCGTCATCCGCGTTTCGTCGTTCGGCATTGCATGGACTTCACCTGAAAGTAATTTCAAGAGCGTCGATTTCCCCGACCCATTAGGACCTAAGACGGCGGCGTGCTCACCCACACGAAGCATGAACGACAAGTCAGAGAACACACAGGTGTCGCCTCGATAAACCGTGGCATGTTGGATATCGAGAATCGGAGGAGAGTCGGCTGGCTGAGCCGGCTCTTGTGTCTGTGGTGAAACTCGGCCCATGATTGGCTGCCTCGTCCGGCGAGCCTGTTCAAGACCGGCCCGAGCCAATGCGTCGACACGCTCATTGTCGGGATGTCCGTTATGCCCTCTGATCCAATGCCATTCAAGAGCATGCGTGGCAGCCAACGCATCAAGCCGTCGCCACAAATCTTCATTCTTGACGGGTTCTTTTCCTGCCGTTTTCCACCCGCGTCGTTTCCAACTGTGAATCCACTCATTGATGCCTTTTTGAACATACTGTGAGTCGGTGTAGACACGAGCAGTTACCGGCTGGGGGAACGACTGCAACGCCTCAATCACGGCGAGCAATTCCATCCGATTGTTCGTCGTCGACGGCTCGCCGCCGCAAAGTTCCGTTTCAGTGTCGCCGTTCCGCAGCAACACTCCCCATCCCCCTGGTCCGGGATTCCCACTGCAGGCACCATCCGTATAAATCTCCACCATTCCGTGCATTCCTCGGTACCTTCGGCAAGGCAAAAGCAGTCTTGCCCGCTTCGCCAAATGTTTGGAACATATCAGTTTTCGTAAGGAGCAAACTAGGGGTTGGCCAATAACTTCATAATGCGCTTCGCAAGTTTCTCATTGATCTCGGCGCATCGTGGAACCTGCTGAAACATGTTTGTGATGGGATTGTGATACCAATCGTGCTTTCCGCCGTGACCAACTAGTAGGCAACCAACGGATTCGAGTTGCCGAATGAGATCCTTTCGCTTCACAGGAGCATCCGTTCAACGACTTTTCGGACCCTAGGAATTTCTCCGCTGGTGAGGTCTTGATAAAGATCCGGGAGATGGGACTGCAACTCTTCGAGGAACTGTCCCTGAGTCCAATAATCCGGATAGTCCTGCAGATGACCGAGCCACTGTCCTTTGTCCTGCCAATAGATATAGTGAGTCGATTCCATACGAGCTATTATAGCGGCGATCTTCTGGCTTGCGAAGAGACCAAAGGTTCAAGCTCCCATAACGTCTGTCATGGTTCACCCGAGAATGGCTTCATCCGATCGCGTGACTCGATCTGACCACTTGGGTACAATGGGGCGCCAATCGTACTAACTCATTTGGAGCAAGCCTCACTCTGCGTACTCTATTGCTGATCGGCACGGGCGGGTTCATCGGTTCAATTCTTCGCTACCTGTTGAGCGGTTATGCCCAACACCTGAGCAAGAGTATTCAGTTCCCCTTCGGCACTCTGGCCGTCAATATTGTGGGGTGCGCCCTGGTCGGATTCTTGGCTGAACTTGCCGATCACAGAGGCGTCATATCCGGTGAGCATCGAGCGTTTCTCATGGTCGGCCTATTGGGGGGATTCACGACCTTTTCTGCATTCGGCAACGAGACCATGAACCTCCTCCGCGACGGAGAACTCTGGTTGGCCTGCAGCAACGTTGTCGGCCATACCGTCCTGGGGCTGGCCGCCGTGTGGGCCGGGTACTCCACCGCCTATTTGCTCTGGAAGTAATCAATGCGCATTGAACAGGGGTGTCTACTACGGATCTTTGTCGGGGAACGAGATAAACAGGATGGACGACCGCTCTATGAATGGATCGTCGCCCAGGCCCACGCTCGAGATATGGCTGGAGCCACGGTCTACCGTGGGTTGATGGGATTCGGAGCCCAAACCCGCGTGATCCATACCTTCAAAATCGAACGTCTGGCCGAAGACCTCCCCGTCACCATCGAAATCGTCGATTTGCGGGACAAGGTGGAAGCCTTTCTCACCTGGATCGAGCAACAGGTCCATTCGGACCTCTTAGCCACCGTAGAAGTGATCGAACTACGCTCCATTCAAGGACGCACAAGTTAGAAGAATCTCTTTCCTCTTCAAAGACTTCCATCCCAAATAGTTGCCTCACCCAGTAGTATAAAGCATAGCAGACAATAGTTCGTCACCACCAACTCTCATAGCAGAGAACAGTTCAGCGCTGCCGATCTGACCTTCCCCCGATTTCACAGACACCTGTATAAGAAGGAACAGGATAAAATCGGAGGACAGTATGAGCACCAAAACCAGACGGCAGTACACGGACGAGTTTAAAGCAGAAGCGGTCCGGTTGGTCCGAGACTCGGCACGGCCTGTCACACACGTGGCCCGGGACCTGGGTACCGCGGACCACCTGCTCTACCGCTGGCGGGCCGAGCAGCAGCAGGCAGAGAGCCACGGACACTCCCGCCAGTCGATGCGCGAGGAACAGGAGGAGCTGGCGCGGCTGAGGCGAGAGAACACCACGTTGAAACAGGAGCGGGCTTTTTTTTTACGACGTGCGGCGGCGTTCTTCGCGAAGGAGTCGCGATGAGATACCGCGTGATCCAAGAACACGACCGTCGCTATCCGATCCGCCTGATGTGCCGTGCCCTCGCAGTCTCAGCAGCGGGCTATTATGCGTGGCGATCACGACCGGAAAGTGCCCGGTCTATCCAGACGCGTACGCTCCTCTCGGCCATTCGGGTGATCCACCGGGAGTCGCGGGAGACATACGGCAGTCCCCGCATCTGGAACGCCCTGGTCAAACAGGGGCACCGCGTTGGCGAGCATCGCGTGGCACGGCTGATGCGCCACGGCGGCATTCGGGCGAAGACCGTAACGAAGTGGCGCGCCACCACCCAGTCCCAGCATCCGTTCCCGGTAGCCGCGAACACCCTGGATCGGGCCTTCACGGTTGAAGCTCCCAATCGCGTGTGGGTCGGAGACCTGACCTACGTCTGGACATTAGAAGGCTGGCTCTATCTGGCCGTATTACTCGATCTGTATGCACGCCGGGTCGTCGGCTGGGCGATGGGCCCCCGCTTAACGGGTGAGTTGGCCGAGCAGGCTCTCAACATGGCCTTGGTCAATCGAATTCCCAGGGCAGGGCTCGTGCACCATTCGGACCGCGGCCGTCAGTATGCCGCCACGAGCTATCAGCGGCGACTCACGGAGTATGGCCTCATCCCCAGTATGAGTCGCAAAGGCAACTGCTGGGACAACGCGTGCGTCGAAAGTTTCTTCGGAACGCTCAAGCGTGAGCTGGTACACCAGCGACAGTATGTCACCCGAGACGAAGCCAAGCAGGACATCTTCGAATACATCGAGGAGTTCTACAATCGGCAGCGTCAGCATTCGACCCTCGGCTATCACGCTCCAGTCGAGTTTGAAGCGAGGGCGGCAGTCGCCTAACCACGTGTCCACGAAATCGGGGGAAGATCAATCAGAAGCATAGCACCCATTCAACGAGCCCAGGATTCGCGGTGCAGTGAACCTCCGTATGCATTTCGATCAATCTGCTATGTGGCACTACGATTGACGAACTGAACCCTGGTGGACATTATAGGAAGTTCTTCGCGAAGCTGAATACCTGGAGAATACTTGGCCAAGATCCACGGAACAACAAAGTCTCTAAATCGAATACACGCCATAAAGATCGGATCAAAATTGAATGACAGATCATTCACACTTAGAGCAACCTTGCTGACCCATTTATGCTCGACTGTGTCAAAAACACAACCTACAAAACGTGTTTCTCCGACTTGAGCACCAGCTAAGACCGTATGTGTGAGCATGGAATCATCTGGATCAACCCAAGACAGTGAACCCCAGACAGGAAACGTGTTACCTGGCACCTTTGATAGCTCGGATCGAAGATGCTGAATATAGTGGCGGAATTTTTCAGCTATATCCGTGGCATCGAGAAACAGACTAAGCTCTGCGGTCTTTCTACCTAGACCGGGAACGCCTTGTGCCACCTCCCGAATTCGATGAACTGTATCAATGAACGACCAACAGCGTAGAAAGGCTCCAGGTAACGATTGCCTGTTGCCTTTGATAGCCGCACAGATCATGTGCAGATCCCGGTGAATCTGCTCTAAAATGGAAAACGACATCGCTAATCCATCAAGGCACCGGACCAATCGTGTGTCGGTTGAAGCGTTCATATGACGCTTACCCACAGTTCAACGTTCTAATCATTTTGGTTAACCAGCATCAGGAGGACAGTGATCCGAAGCCTTGTTTGCACACAAAGGCTACGCTTCGGCAGGATCAGGATTGATTTTCGAGGCAGAATGCAATGTACCTTCTGAAGTCATCTGTCTTATCGAGCCCGCAACTTTCGGAGTCTTCGTCACCACATCCGCATTCTGCGCCCGATGCAGTAGCGCATGGTCCATGAGTACCAGCGCCATCATGGCTTCCGCAATCGGTGTCGCACGGATGCCGACGCAGGGATCGTGGCGGCCGTTGGTTTCGACCATGACCGGCTTGCCTTGTTTGTCAATGGACTTACGAGGGATACGGATGCTCGACGTGGGCTTGATGCCGATGGTGACGACGATATCCTGCCCGGTCGAGATGCCACCGAGAATGCCGCCGGCATTGTTGGAGAGAAATCCTTCCGGCGTCAGTTCATCACCATGTTCGGAACCGCGCTGAGCCACCGAGGCGAAACCTGCTCCAATTTCAACGGCCTTTACCGCGTTGATACTCATCATGGCCCCAGCCAAGTCTGAGTCCAGCTTGGCATAGACAGGCGCGCCCCACCCAACCGGCACGTGCTCAGCCACCGTTGTGATCTTGGCTCCAACGGAATCGCCGGCCTTGCGCAGCTCGTCCATGAAGGATTCGAGCGTGGGCACGATATCTGGATCAGCCGAGAAAAACGGATTCTGCCCCACGGCCTCCCAAGTCTTAAACGGCAATTCATGAGGCCCGAGCTGGCTCAGATAACCACGAATCACCACGCCATACTTTTCATTCAGCCATTTCTTCGCTATGGCCGCTGCGGCAACTCGTACTGCCGTTTCGCGTGCCGATGCCCGTCCCCCGCCACGATGGTCGCGAATGCCGTACTTCTGCCAGTAGGTGTAGTCGGCATGACCTGGCCGGAACGTGTCGATCAAGTTTCCATAATCCCGGCTGCGTTGGTCCTCATTGCGGATCAGCAGCGCGATCGGCGTACCGGTGGTCGCTCCCTCAAACACCCCTGAGAGAATTTCAACTGTGTCTGACTCTTGCCGCTGAGTCACATGGCGAGACGTGCCGGGCTTGCGGCGGTCCAAATCCTTCTGAATGCCTTGAGCGGACAACTCCAGACCTGGCGGGCACCCATCGACGACACATCCGATGGCCGGACCATGGCTCTCGCCAAAGGAAGTCACGGTAAAGATCCTGCCGAACGCGTTACCGGCCATATCCTGGTTCAGCTCCCTACCCGTAGGCGACGCAACATCGCGTCCCAAATGTCCCGAAGGCCTAACTGATCGGCCCACCGACCAATGTACGCCTGATCAATAGTTGCGGCACTGACTTTCATGATCCCAGCAATGTCACGAAGATGTTTTTCAGAACCACCGTCACGATAATATTCCATTTTCTTCACAATGACATCTTCAGGGGCAGCAAACCGCCCTCCTTGCTTGTCTGTGAAATAAACAAGTCTTGCCCTACTAAATCGACTCCGCTCAAAGGCCGTCCCTTGTTGAACCATGACATCAATTTTCAGTCCTGACGCAGGATGGATGATATTGAACTGACCCTTTCGAATCAACGCATCACGGATCGCTTCGTCACTCAGGTAGAATTCGTCGACTGGAAACTGCGCGAGCAAGCCACGCACGTGGTTTTCGTCAAGATCAACGACGACATCAATATCGTTCGTCAGGCGCGGCTCACCGTAGGCCATGGCCGCCACTGATCCAGTAATGAGATAAGGAATCTGTAACCGCTCCAACACCGAGACTAGTCGAGCCAGCAGATCATGAAGTTCCATGCGATAGTCTCCGCACAACCTCCTGACTAATACGCTCTGGTGTCCAATCAGGATGCTCAGCGGACAGATGGGCCCTTAGTATGCGCTTGGTCGAATCCCACAGTGCAAAACCGATTTGTAGACGTTGAGCAGGAGTCTTTCGACACAACACCTCTGCCATCACCGAATCCAACACTTCTATCTGACCATCATCGAGTCTCATGCAAGATTCACTCTATAATATCCAGCTTGATCCGCAATTCTTTCAGTTGAGCAGCCTCGACGATAGATGGCGCATCAGTGAGCGGGCATTGCGCCTTCTGAGTTTTGGGGAACGCGATAACATCGCGAATCGAATCGGCGTTGCCGAGGAGCATGACCAGCCGATCCAACCCAAAAGCAATACCGCCGTGCGGCGGAGCGCCATACTCCAGGGCCTCGAGTAAGAACCCAAACTTGACCGTAGCTTCATCTTTACCGATTCCGAGAAGATCAAAGACTTTACTCTGTATATCGCGCCGGTGGATACGGATGCTCCCGCCGCCGATCTCGCTTCCGTTCAACACCATGTCGTATGCTTTGGCTCTCACTTTCACGGGATCGGACTCGAACAGGGCGACATCGTCATCGACAGGGGCTGTGAAGGGATGGTGCATGGCTACGTAGCGCTTCTGTTCCTGGTCGTAATCCAGCATCGGAAAATCAATGACCCACAGAGGTCGCCAGGCAGTCTTGTCGATCAGATTCAATTCTTCACCCAGCAGAAGTCTGATCCGTCCGAGCACATCGTGCACGACCGAAGCTTTGTCCGCGCCGAACAGAACCAAATCGCCCGGCTTCGCTTCCGGCAAGGCTGCTGCAAACGCGTTGGCATCGAGGAACTTTGCAATCACCGACTCGAGCTGGCCTTCTGCCGTCACTTTGAGCCATGCGAGCCCCTTCGCACCAAAACTTTTGGCCGTCTCCCCCAAGGCATCGATCCTGGTTCGAGAGAGAGTCGCTCCACCCTTGACGATCAACGCCTTGACGATACCCCCCTTCGTCGCCGCATCCTTGAAAACCTTGAACTGACTCGCCGCGCCGAACGTCGTCACATCATAAAGCGGCATATCGAACCGAAGGTCCGGCTTGTCGGATCCGTACCGACCTATTGCCTCATCGTAGCTCAACCGAACAAAGGGCGTGGGAAGTTGAACACCGCCAACCTTCTTGAAGATGGTGATGATCATGCGCTCCATGAGATCCATGATCTGCTCACGATCGACGAACGACATTTCCAGATCGATCTGGGTAAATTCCGGTTGCCGGTCGTTGCGAAGATCCTCGTCGCGGAAGCAACGCGCGATCTGATAGTACCGATCGACGCCGCTCACCATCAGCACTTGCTTGAACAACTGTGGCGACTGGGGCAGGGCAAAAAACTGTCCAGGATTGACGCGGCTGGGGACCAAATAATCCCTGGCACCTTCCGGCGTGCTCTTCGTCAAGATCGGCGTCTCCACCTCTAAGAAGCCCTCTGCGTTTACGAACTCTCTCGTGGCCTGCATGATGCCGTGTCGGAGGCTCAAGAGCTCCTGCATCCTAGGCCGGCGCAGGTCCAAGAATCGATATTTCAACCGGATGGCTTCCGTGACCTCAGCATCATCTTCGATCAAAAATGGCGGCGTCTTGGCTTCGTTTAAAACCTCCACCTCATCGACGAAGACTTCGATCTCCCCCGTTGAGAGATCAGGATTTTTCGATTCCTCCGGTCTTGCCATCACCTGCCCGGTCACAGAGACGACACATTCACTCCTTAGCGCATGAGCCGCTTGATGACACCGAAGATTGCGCTCAGCATTGAACACGACTTGCGTGATACCAGTCCGATCTCGGAGATCGATAAAGATGACCATCCCATGGTCGCGCCGACGCTGAACCCAGCCGTTCAACACGACGGTTTGCCCGACATGTTCCTTGTGTAATTCACCACATCGGTGCGTGCGAATCTTCATACCACCCGTACTTTCTTTGAAGAAAACTTCTTTGCTTTCTCCGGTTTAGCCCAGCCCGCCTGTCGCACCGGCCGTTTTGGGCGAGCCAGCTGCCCGCATCCCTGTTCAACAGCCTCGAGCCGTTCCTCAACGAGTTCTCGCAACGCATTCGCCTCTCGATCGGTCAGAAACCGAAACCCTCCCGCAGGGAGGTCACCCAGTGAGAGCGGCCCCATTCGAATGCGCACCAGTTTAATAACCGGATGCCCAACAGCTTCCAACATGCGTTTAACTTGATGCTTCCGTCCTTCGCGTATCGTCAATTCCAGCCACGAGTTCTGCTCAGCCTTCTTCACCTTTTTCACAAACGCTGGGCCAGTGATCCCATCGTTAAGCCGGATACCTCGTTCGAGTCGCGCGATCTCTTCATCCGTCAACATTCCCTTGACCTTAATCAGGTATGTTTTAGGGACATGGTACCGTGGGTGCAAGAGAGCCTGCGCGAGATCGCCGTTGTTCGTCAATAACATCAGCCCTTCGCTGTCGAAATCGAGTCGACCGACAGGAAACACGCGTACGGAGACGCCTCGCAAGAACTCCTTGACCGTCGTCCGACCGCCCGGATCATCCAGCGTAGACATGACGTTCTTGGGCTTATTCAGCATCAGATACACGAACGGTTGAGCTGCGGTGAGATGCTTCCCGTCTACCTTCACGTGGTCTCGCTCGGCATCGACCTTCGTCCCAAGCTCGGTCACCACCTTGCCATTCACCGTGACACGGCCAGCGGCAATCAACGTCTCTGCCTTCCGGCGCGACGACAACCCCGTGCTGGCGATGAGTTTTTGGAGACGGATGTCCATCAGCGTTCTCTTCCCCTCTCAAAACTGGAAGTAGTCCTACTGGCTCTCACTGCGCGCATCCAGAGAGCACGGCCCGAAAATAATCATCGAATAAAGTCTGCGTGCGCGCTGAGCGAGCACAAGAGACAGTGGGACTGCTTCCAGTCCTCCTTACTCCCATTCGATTGTCGACGGCGGTTTTGAGCTGATGTCGTACACGACCCGATTCACACCTTTGACTTCGTTGATGATCCGGTTCGACATACGGCCCAGCACGTCGTTTGGAATCTTCGCCCAGTCGGCTGTCATCCCATCCACGCTGGTCACGGCACGAATCGCGATCACGTGCTCATAGGTCCGTTGATCGCCCATCACCCCAACGGTCCTGATCGGCAAAAGAACGGCAAAGGCCTGCCAGATCTCGCGATAGAGGTCTGCGTTTCGGATCTCCTGGTCGACGATCGCTTCTGCTGCTCGCAAGATCGCCAACCGCTCAGCGGTCACAGAACCTAGCACACGAATCGCCAAGCCGGGGCCTGGGAACGGTTGTCGCCACGTGATCTCATCCGGCAATCCAAGCTCCGTCCCCAACACCCGCACTTCGTCTTTGAAGAGCTCACGGAGTGGCTCGATAAGCTTGAGCCTCATACGAGCCGGCAATCCTCCGACGTTGTGATGCGTCTTGATTGTGGCCGATGGCCCCTTAAAACTCACACTCTCGATGACATCGGGATAGAGCGTGCCCTGGACGAGATACCGGACGCCTTTTAGCTTCTTCGATTCGACTTCAAAGTGTTTGATGAACTGCCGACCGATGATCTTTCGCTTCCGCTCCGGATCGGTGACGCTTTTCAAGCCGGCGAGAAACGTCTTGCTGCCGTCAAGAATCCTGAGATTCAGATGTAGTTGCGAGGCGAAGGCCTTTTGGACTTGTGCGCGCTCACCGGCCCGTAAGACACCGTTATCGACGAAAATACAGGTCAATTGGTCGCCGATCGCCCGGTGCGTGAGCGCCGCCGCCACTGATGAATCTACGCCCCCGCTCAACGCGCAGATGACCCGATCCTTGCCGACCTGATCACGAATCTTGTTAACCGCCGTCTCGACATAGGACTGCATCGTCCACGTCGGCTTGCAACCGCAAATCTCGTACACGAAGTTTCGTAGGATCTGTGTTCCCTCCGGTGTATGTGCGACTTCCGGATGGAACTGCAGACAGTACACCCGACGTTGATCATCGTCCCGCTTCATCGCCGCGATCGGCGAATTGCTCGTATGGGCGATCGATCGAAACCCCGGCGGCATCCGCTCGATACGATCTCCATGCGACATCCACACGGCTGTTTTCTTCTCAGATCCGACTCCTTTAAAAAGATCGCCCTCATCGTCGATGGTGAGATCAGCGCGGCCATACTCCCGATGCGTCGACTTGCCGACTTCTCCCCCGGAGAGGTGCGTCACGAGCTGCATGCCATAGCAGATACCGAGGATTGGAATGTGCTGATCGAACAGCTCCTTGGCAACGACCGGCGCTTTCTGTTCATAAACGCTGGAGGGTCCGCCGGACAGAACAATCCCCTTCGGCCGATAGGCCAGAATGGTCGCCGGCGAAACGGTACAGGGGAAGATTTGAGAATAGACCTGGGCCTCGCGAATACGTCGAGCAATCAGCTGCGTGTACTGCGAGCCAAAATCGAGGACAAGGATTCTATCGTGCCAGAGTTCCATGGAGACCGTCGCTCGTGAAGCGTGACGCGTCGTTTGTTGGAGAAAGGAAGCTATGTCTTGGTTACGAGCTATGCTTCACGAGAGACGTTTCACGCAGAACTACTCCCAATCCATACGGTAGTTCGGCGCCTCTTTGGTAATGATCACGTCATGCACATGGCTTTCCCGCAGGCCGGCCACGGATTGTCTAATGAACGTTGCATTCCGTTGCAGATCGGCAATCGTTCTACAGCCGCAGTAGCCCATGCCAGATTTGACGCCCCCGACCAATTGGTACACCACCGCAGCCACCGGACCCTTATAGGGAACACGCCCCTCAATCCCTTCGGGAACGAGCTTCTGCGCCGAACGTCCGGCCTGTCCGTATCGATCTCCGCCACCCCGCTCCATCGCCCCGATGGAGCCCATGCCGCGATAGACTTTGTAGGTTCTCGCTTGATAGAGCACCGTCTCGCCGGGAGATTCTTCCGTTCCCGCAAAAAGACCGCCGAGCATGACGGACGATGCCCCGGCAGCCAGCGCTTTCGTAATGTCGCCTGAAAACTTGATGCCGCCATCGGCAATAATCGGCACTCCGCTTCCATTCAAAACCTTGGCGCAATCTGCGATGGCGGTCAACTGCGGCATCCCAGCACCTGATACAATGCGTGTCGTGCAGATCGATCCTGGTCCGACCCCAACCTTCACCGCATCGACTCCGACTTTGAGCAGGTCTTTCGCTGCCTCGGCTGTACCGATATTTCCCACCACCAGCTCAAGATCCGGATACAGTTTCTTGATCATCTTCGCGGTGTCCAGCACGGCTTGCGAATGTCCGTGCGCGGTGTCGATCACCACCAGATCCACGCCGGATTTCTTCAGCAGTGTCACGCGCTCTTCTGTATCCTGCCCCACACCGACTGCAGCCCCCACCCGTAGCCGGCCGTGGCTGTCCTTGCAGGCATTGGGATATTTGATGCGCTTTTCGATATCCTTAATGGTAATGAGGCCTTTGAGTTCGTTCTGTTTGTTCACTACGGGCAGCTTTTCGATGCGATGTTCATGGAGGATTTCTCGCGCCTTCTCCAAATTGGTACCCTCCGGCGCCGTCACCAATCGCTCCCGTTTCATCACTTGCGAGACTTTCAGGTCCATCCGGCTTTCAAATCGGAGATCTCGATTGGTGAGAATCCCGACCAATTTACGCCCCTTCGTGACGGGAATGCCCGATATTCGATATTTCGCCATCAGCTGGTGTGCATCACGGATGGTTTCATCCGGCGAAATCGTCACCGGATCCAGAATCATCCCGCTCTCTGACTTCTTGACCTTATCTACCTCAACCGCCTGATCGGCCGGAGAGAGCACACGGTGAATGATGCCGATTCCGCCTTCGCGCGCCATCGCGATCGCCAGCCGCGACTCCGTTACGGTATCCATCGCGGCGCTGACGAGCGGAATGTTGATCCGGATATTGCGCGAGACATGGGTACCGGTTTCGACATCACTGGGTACGATCTGTGACTTGGCCGGCATGAGGACCACGTCGTCGTAGGTCAATCCCAGTCGCGGTTCTTTATCAAGCATCGTTCCCTCTTCAGACCTTCTGGGTTCGTTGCGCCTTCTCTAGTTCGGCCAGTTCTTCTGCCTCGTCCTGCAACCGTTCGCTGCCTTCTTCGGCCGGCATAAACTGCTGCACGCGGGTGTTCCCGCTATCGACCACAAACACACTCCCCTTCCCATCGACCGCAATCCCATAGGGAAAATTAAATTGCCCGTCACCGTTTCCGAACCCGCCCCATTGCGTGATGAAATTCCCCTCTCGGTCAAATTTCTCAATTCGGTGATTGCCCGTATCCGTCACATACACGTCGCCGGCCCCATCGACGGTGATCCCCCAAGGGGAGCGCAACTGACCGGCTTCCTGCGCCAAGGGACTGCTGGCATGGCCGGCGGCCGGACTGCCGCCCCACTTCGTCAACAGCTGCGGCAACACATTGGTACTGGTGTCGAATTTCTGGATGCGATGATTCCCCATATCCACAATGTAGACCGATCCATCCTCCTGATCCACAGCTACGCCTCGCGGAAAATAGAACTGCCCGTCGCCGTTCCCAAAGCTGCCCCAGGCCATGATGAACTCGCCCGTCATGTCGAACTTCTGCACACGGAAATTCGCGCTGTCGACGACGTAGAGATAGCCACGCACACGATCGACCGCAATTCCCCAAGGAGCATTAAACTGCCCCTCGCCATTCCCACGCGATCCGAACTTCATCAGATACCCACCGAGTTTCCCGTCGAACTTTTGCACGCGATGATTGTTCGTATCGACGACCCAGACGTCGCCCTTCCCGTCGCAGGCCATGCCGGTCGGATTATGAAAGTTGGCATTCGCCGACCCGAAGTTCCCCCAGAGGATGATAAAGTTTCCGGCATTATCGAACTTTTGAATACGATTGTTGCCGTTGTCGACGACGAACAGCGATCCCTGCTGATCGACGGTGAGTCCGTACATGGGTGCCATGAATTCGCCGCCGTGCAACAGCGACGCGCCACGTCCAGGCTTTCCCCACTTCGCGACACACAGATACCCGGAGGTATTGACCAAAATCGTCGCGGTCGCCGGTGTCGACACGTTGTTGCCGATATCCTTGAACCACACGTAAATCGTTTTTTGTCCATCCGCCGGGGAAAGAATGAAAGGAATGGTCGCTCCAAACTTGATGGCCGGCGTCACGTCCACCCACCCTGGCGTGCCGGCCATCGGGGTCAATGGACTTTCTGAAATGAAATAGGCGCCGACTCCTGTGTCCAAATCGGTGGCCGAGATCGTCACGACGACATCAGGCGAGTTCGTCATGAACGCTCCGTGGTTGATCACCGCATAGGGGTTCTGGGGCGCCGTGATATCGATCAAGACCGGCGTCGCCGTCACTTCCTCCGACAAGCTGCTTTCCCCACCATCTTCGAACGAGGCCGTCACAGCATAAAAATAGGGAGTATCGTTTGTAAGGCCTTCGTGTGTGTAGGGATTCGTTACGCCTTCGATCTTGGTCGCTCCTTGGGTCGTGAGATGAGGAGAGGTACTGAAATAGAGGTTATATGCTTGGGCGCCAGGCACCTCCATCCAACTCAGGAAGACCTCCGTATCGCCGGCCTTGACCGCAAGGCTGCGAGGCGGCTGTATCGATCCGGCCTCCTGCGCCTGCGTCGGCTCTTCTTTGCCGCGATTCATCTCTTCTTCGGTCGGTATGTACTTGAGCACGCGGTTATTGCCGCTATCGACGACGAAGACGCACCCTTCTTTATCGACTGCAATCCCATAGGGAAAATTGAGCTGTCCCTCGGTCTTTCCTCGATTGCCGAACGAGCAGAGAAAGGTTCCGTTGCCGTCGAACTTTTGAATGCGATGATTCCCGCTGTCGACGACATAGACGTTCCCCAGCGCATCACAGGCGATACCCCAGGGCGACTTGAACTGTCCAGGCCCGCTTCCCTCTCGGCCCCACTTAGTCAAGAAACTGCCACGGGTATCAAACTTTTGAATCCGGTTGTTGCTCTCATCGGCGACATAGATATTCCCGACAAAATCCACGGCTACCCCGCGGGGGAAAAAGAATGCCCCGTCGAAGCTGCCGTCGCGTCCCCATTTCAACAATGGCTGGCCATCGGGCTGAAACTTCTGAATGCGTGCGTTGCTGGTATCGGACACGTAGACATTCCCGTCTTGATCCGTCGTAAGTCCCCACGGCACGTCGAAGCGGCCTATATCGGCACCGCGCCAGGCAAACCCAAACTTGCCCCACGCCTTCTGCACATTGCCTTCCAGATCAAACTTTTGGACACGATTGTTTCCACTATCGGCCACATACACGACATCGTCCGGTCCAACTGCCAACCCTCGGGGATAATAGAACTGCCCTTCCTGCGAACTGGGTTCACCGCCCCATCGAACTAGGAAGTTGCCAGCTTCATCGAATTTTTGAATCGAATGATTGTCGGTATCGGCCACGTAGATATTGCCGTCCTTGTCGAGTGCGATCCCTGTGGGCGAGCTGAGTTCACCATCGTCCACACCTTCCCAACCGATCACCATCGAGAGGAGATACGGCGAAGGGATCGCCATCACTTCTTGCGATTCAGGACTCTCTCCCTTCGAGGTGACCACGGTAACCACGTAGTGATAACAGGTCCCGTTGGCAAGATCGTCGTGAATATACGGACTAGTGGGGCCTTCGATGCAACTGGCCTTCTCTTTTTTCACACCAATGACGCTCTTGAAATCGTCAGCGCTGGCGATCGGACGGGTCAGCTCGGAAAACTTGATCTGTACGCCCTTTGTCGTCTGAAAATAGAGGTTGTAATACATGGCATCCGGAACCGAATCCCACGTAATCGTAATACGTCCGTTGCCGGGTTTAGCCTGAACGTTCTGGGGAGGAGACGGAAGTTCTTCCTCTTCCGCTACCGAATCCCCACCACCCCATTCATCATGAAGACCTTGAACGAAGAGACGGAACCGATCGGCATAGCGGGTATCATCAAAGAGCCAGTCTTTTATCACGGTGTTGCCTCGAATTGCTTATGGGAACGGTTCAGAAACAGCGGATCTTTCAATCGTTTAGACTTGGGTTGATCACTCTAACAAAGCAACGGAAATGGAGTCAAGATAACGGTGGAGGATGTGGTTGAACGAGAGAATACATTGCCCTCTATGGTATCTACGGTCGAATCGATTACAATGCTCGGACACGGTCGTACCAGAAGTCCCGCTTCAGTTAGGGAACTACTACGGACCTTTCGTGGCTATTAGTCAAAGGCCGCTCATCATCAAGGGAATGATCTGCTATCGATTTTACCCTTAAGATCACGTATCACTTGCTTCAAATAAAGGTGAACAACTTATGAAAATGTTTCAGGTCAAACAGACCATTACATACGATTTGACACTGGCTGCGGGAACGGAGCAGGAAGCGATCTTGAAGGCGAAAGGTATTCCGTTGGCTCAATGGACCGCTGAAGCGGACGAAATCACGGTCGAGATGATCGACGAGACAGACGAGATCGACGACTACTGATCTCCTGACCAGCCGTTGATCCATCTATGGGAGAACACATCATGCCTCTTTCTCGAGCTGTTCTAGCTTCAACTCTCTGTCTACTGCTGATCCCAGGGATGACGGCTACGGCCACCGCTGAAGGCCAGGAACACCGGATCGGTCAGGTGAAGCCCTCGGACAAGAAATTGGACAAGAAAACCGAGGAACGGGGTCGCTATCTTATCAAGATCGCCGGCTGCAACGACTGCCATACCACCGGCTATGCAGAAGCGGCTGGAAAGATACCTGAGCAAGACTGGCTTAAAGGAGACTCGATCGGTTGGCGTGGCCCGTGGGGAACAACGTACGCAAGCAATCTACGGCTCTATATGCAGAATCTCTCGGAAGAGCAGTGGATCCAGGTGTCACGCGCCGTCGAGTTTCGCCCTCCGATGCCCTGGTTCGTCCTGCGCGAAATGACGGATGAAGACTTGCGAGCGAGCGATCTATCGATTCATCCGACATCTGGGACAAGCCGGCGAACCGGCAACCACCTACCTCCCACCAGATCAGGAACCGCCCAAGCCCTATATTCTGTTTCCATCCAGTGGAGAGGCGTCGAAGTAAATCACCCCCTCACTCATAGCGCTTGGGACAAGGCGCCCACAGTCGGAAGGCAAAACCCAAGCACGAGGCACCGGCACATACACATCGTACCGGTGCGTCAACTGGAAATCAGAGTATAGGAACAGAAAACTGAACGGATCCCCTTTCTCCTTCGTGGCCTACTGACTTTTCTTGTAGACGACTATTCCACCGACGAGAATCGCGAGCATGACGCCTGCGAATATCAAGAAAGTAGTGTCCATAGTTAACTCCTTCCGTTCGAACCATGACCCCAATGGTTATGCCTGACGACGGACCACACTCTCGCGTATCGGAGTCTTATTTCGAGCACCATGTAGTAACATTACGACGGGCGGCCTACCTTCACCAAACAGGCCGCCCGCCTAGGGCGCTTAGGGCGCCGATATACCTGGCATATGTGGATGTCGACCCACACGAGAAAAGAGATCGCTCACGCCCCGCCTGGAGCAATAGGATTCGCTTACTAGCAAACGAACCTCAGGACTAACCTCTATTTTCACACGGTTCGTCATCATAATCACATCGATTCCCTACGCGGGAAAGCGACGACCGATGAAACTTTGGTTAGTGTGCTTAGCGAGACGCCCGCCCAAGACTCGGCGGGCCACTGTGGTCCGGTGGACTAAGGTCTTCCATTTCCACCTCCTCCCTTGCTGAATGACTTGAGATCACGTGTACCCATTCAGATAACACTTGCTTTTGCCATACAGTATCTAGAAGTGTTTCCTCCTTACTCCTCTTCAACATTTCTTGTCAATAGGAGAATTCTTGTTCTTCATAAAGGCTACAGCATAACCTGTGCCATATCGTTCACCACAAGCCCCGATGATGGCGGGGTTCAGAGCAAGGTTATAAGCCGTTGAGTGAATCGAGCGGGAGAGGCGGGTCACCGCTGAACGCGGAGGATTGGTCCAAGGGCCAGCCATTTCGTCGGGCCCAGAGCAGCCTTATGGGGTAAATGGGCGACGTACCAGAACACGACGTCCTGCTCCTGCACACTTTGATTGTCCTCGTCATATCCGAGTTGTCCACGGGCACCGAACGACCAGGGCACATCCTCGCTCACGTTGGCGCGACGGATGGCCACGTCGAAATCGGCAAACTTGTCCCGCTCGCCATCGTCCCTTAGCGGAGCATAGCCGGTCCCAGGAAGAATCCAGACCCCGTGGCCGTTCAGTTGATCACGAACCAACCACGTCTTGTTGAGCGCAGGAATCTTGAAGTCGTTTCGCTCATTCGTGTATTTCCGCCACCCCGGGCCCCATCCACGATCCGCTCCGCCGTCTTCATGCACAAAGACTTGGTCCATCCCATTGCCGTTAATATCGAAGTCGAATCGCCAATACGGATGATGGTCGTGGTCGGTATTGCACGACAATCCCCGGCTGTGAAGCACCGGACGCAGTTCTCCGTCTTCAGACATATGCCAGGCTTGATAGAGGTGATATTCACCGATTCGCGCATAGATACCCACCTCAAGCCACTGCACATTGTTCTGGGTCGAGCGTTCCATGCAAACTTTTTGATCGCCGCAGTTCAGGATTGGGACGAGATCTTGCCAGCGCAGTCGGTCTTGGAATGGTCCGCACCGCCCGCTGTCCGCGCGCGAGCCGAACCAGGTGAACGGGTTCCACCAGACCCGCTCCTTGACGTACTTCACGCGAACGACGGGCATACTCGCCTTGGCAAGGATCAGCTCGTCGGCATACGTCACATTACGCAGGGCCAACCCCGTGTTGTCGCGAACCTCCCAGTCGAAACTCCACTGCCCCCAGGTCACATGTTCCGACTGCGTCTCGGCGAGGACAGGCTCCGACCAAGGAAGGACACAGAACATGAAGATACCGATCCACCCAATACGCTTCATTCCACTCCTCTCATGAGCGAGGCGGCTCTTCACCCGCCTCAAGAACCTTGTCATCCGTCAGATCAACGACCGCCCAAAATTTTGGGTCCCCGCCCTGCCCTTCTGAAAAAGTGATCCAAATCGTGCGATGGGCATAGCCCGGATCATTCCTGAAAAGCCCACGATCCGGCTGCATGAGCAAACCATGGCCCTGCAACTGGTCCACTTTTCCGGATAGACGAGGGTCCGCCTTGGCCAATTCAATCCCCCGTTGCACATCCTGTTGACCTTCCGGTGGTTGATACCCGTCGAGCCGGGCCACGTTCAGCACACCCGATTCTTTCACACGAACTTCGACGGCAACGTTCTGGCTGTAGCTGTAATACACGAGACGAACAAGTCCGGTGGTCTGCCGACAACAACCAAAAGCGATTTTGCCTTCCGGTGGAATCCGATCAGCATCGATGAAGGCCCAACGGCTGCCAAGCTGCATCATGACGCCCCGATCGCCTTCGGCCACTGTTCGAAAGGTCGCCACTTCTTCGGCAGTCAGCACCGCCGAGTCATTGACAGACCGCTTCACGGCTGTTTGCCCAGAAGCATCGACCATCTTAGGTTTATGATGCCCAGCCGTATCTTCACTGGTGAATTGAAGACTGTTGAAGGAAGGAATCTCCTCAGGCAACATGACCTTCTGCACCGCGGTTTCCGGGTCCTCCGGTCCGAAGGGACCACGCGAGCCGGCATCCAACGTACACCCGTTCCCGATCCCTACGATCACCCAGAGGAAAAACGCCTGTCGCATCGATCGCTCTTTCATGGTCTCACACCGCCAGTTTCCCCGCGATCCCTAGCGCGAGTCTCGAGACACGCGCGGCGGCCTTAATGACGGCAGCTCGTTTTTTACGGGATGCCGCGTCGAGAACCGCCTCTTTCATCAATTCTTTGTAGGTCTGGACTTCGTCGCTGCTGAATGGGACGATCTGGGAAATCGTCTCATTGTTGAAGGTATTGGCCAGCTGCACATAGAGGTTGGAAATCTCCGCCGCATAGATTCCGCGACGAAGCGGATCGTTTTTGTATCTTTCAAATTTCTTCCGGAGCGCTGCAACGGCTTCCAAGATCGCCTTTTGACGGATTCTTGTTTCATCAGTTTTCCCGACCGCAAATTCGACCGCACCTAACTGATCGACCAAGACCTTCGCTTCCTCGCGGGCATGATCTACCTGAACGGACAAGTCGCTGATCTCCTGATGCGCGCTTTCAGCCGTCTCCATTAATTGTTTGATCAGACTGTCGTTGTCCTCCAGAAACCCCACGACCCCCGCGAGACTGGTTTCCATGGCGCCTCCTCTTATTGCCCGTCGTCTTTCTTCAGATTATCCAGAAGGTCCACCAAGTCGGACGTCAACGTTTGGGCGCGTTGCAGCGCGTGCACACGCACAATACGCGCACCCACGATCTCCTCTAGAGCATCATTGACCGTTCGTGAGTGGTTGACGATCTCCATGATCCGATCCGATTGCCCTGGGGCCTGTTCGATCAACGCAGACACAAACTCGGGATCGACCGACGCAAGGACCGACTTGTCAGCATAGCGCCTCAATTGGGCATGGAGCGCCGCCGTTTTTTTCCAGGAGTCGTTCAAGGCATTCGCCGCATCGCGCAAGCCACAGAAATCCTCCTCAAATTGATCCCACACGGCCTTTTCCAGTCCCTGATGATCAGCCAGATAGATCTGACCGACCAGATAGGCCGCAGCATAGGCCGCCTCGCCTTTTTTGCTCGCGATATTTCGATATGAAGAAAGGACGAATTGATGCTTGACCTCCTGCTCTTGCAAGGCCTTGAAGCTCTCATGCAACGAGCTGCGGGCCTGCTCAAGGAACTTGATGCGCGCTTCTGTTTCTTTTTGGAACAGGTCGATATTCGTCTGGGCCGCATCGATTTTCGTGCCTTCATTGTGCAAGAGATCGCGCACGGCATCACTATGAATCGAGTTGCAGCCCACCGCACTCATCAGGATCAACCCGACGGTCAAGGCTGCAGCCTGTCGTCTCACCATCATAATCATACTGGCCTCCCCAGCGCTTGGAACACGCTCATCAGCGGCGAAGCGTTCTCACGGCCTCTGCAAGCGATTGCACGTCATCGCGAGGCAAGGTGACGTCGATATCCAAGTATTGCTTGATGATCGCGTTGATCCGCCGCACCGCCTCGACGTTTGATCGGTACTGATCGAACGCCGCCATGTCCACCCTGGAGGACGCTTCCGAATCTTTTGCGACGCGCTGTTCGACGCGACCGATCAACTCGGGAAGTTTCTGCAGGAGGTTGTTCATATCCCCGGCTCCGGCATGGAACACCACGTCCCCTGTCGCCCCTTTTCGTTCAGGAAGATTCTTCAGCCGAATGTCGTTGATCAGCGCAATTACGTCCGGCCCCAACAGATCCGCATCATCGCTGGCTAATTCGGCATCGCTGACATCGGTTAATGTAGGATTCGTCGTGACCCATTGCAGCGCAAGGTTGAGTTTCAGTCGGGTTTGAATATATCGATACCAATGGTGATGTCGCGAAGTCACATTTTCGACCAATTCGCGGTATTCCTGCATCAGACGCTGGTTCTCGAGGTAGGCTTGATCCTTGGCGATGAGGGCTTGTTTCACCTCCGGTGGGGTGACACAACCGGTGAAAACCAAACCTAGCGCGACAACAAGCAAGTGCGCCGCTTTCATGGTGATTCCTCCTTCCGACTCACGCCCTGAACGAGAAAGCCCTTTACCCACGGCCTGCGATCTGATGAGGAGCGGTACCAGGTTAGCGAGAGGGACAGACGATTGCAAGGAAAATATCGGGTATTTTCGATCTTGGTGCGCGTAAGATCTGCAGTGACCAGTATGAGCAAGTAGTGTTACTAGGGGAGCCCTCGTACGATTTCTTGATAGTAGGCATTGATCATCGCGGACCGAGCCCGCCTGTCGATCACGACCTGCCGTTGGTCGAAGGTATTGGCGCAGTAGAGATAAGACAGGTCGCCGGCAGTGCCACATTCCGCATGGACTTGTCGACCGTCCGATTCTTGGCGAGTAGTCTCTTGGACCACCACACGATCTCGCAATTCCTCCCAGACTCCCTGAGCAGACGGCCAATGATTTTCATACGACGGCCCGTCACGATCGGTCACAGCCAGGGCCTCCCTTTGATCAAATGGAATACCTTCATCTCGTTCCGGCATTTCATCCCAGACTGCTGCGTCTCGGAGTCCTCGTTGCACCAGACAGAAGGGCCCATCATCCACCGTTTCTTCGATGGTTCGATAGTGGATCAATTCCGCAGGTCTAGCCTGCCCGAATCCCCTCCCAGATAAGGCCCGCTGAAATGGCACGCGCCTGGCCAGTTGCCTGGTCTTCTCGCTCACGATCATACGCCCGTTGGGCTGCAAGACTTCGCAGACACGATCGAGCCTGATTCCGAGCCCGGTCCGTTGCTCAAACGCGGATTGCCGTGATGGGTCATACCCGCGTTCAAATGTTCGCCAACTGCGGCTGGGAAGCCCGGGATCGTGCTCGGCTTGCATCAACACATGGGTGGCAATCACCAGATCATACAAGCCTGGCGGTGAATCGGTCTCAGCATCGACACACTCGAAGCGAATGTTGCCTACACCTAGCTTGCCTGCCATGTGCTGTGCGACGCCGATCGAGGCACGCGAACGATCAAGCCCCACGAAGATCTTCTCGGGAAACTGCCGTGCGTAAAAGGTCGTCAGAATTCCTAGGCCGCAGCCGAAGTCGAGGATGGTCTCCGCCGAGCCAAGCGACGCGCAGACCCGTCGTCCGATTTCCTCGTAGTATTCATAGCGCTGACTATACAGAACGGGGAAGATCGTTGAAGATGCCGTACGATCATAAAAGGCAATCTCTTTGCGACGATCGCCCTGACGTTTTTGTTCACCTAGGAATGCGAGCTGCGTGAGCTCTTCAGATGACAGTTGCTGTCGCTGCCACGCGAAATACTCGGAGTCTGACGTGAAATGCCGGAGTCCCCACCTGGCGAGATGCTCACGGAGCAATGGTTGCAATGAATCATTCGTCATGCGTCAAGCGCCTCCTCAAAACGAATCCCGGCAAGGCTGCAAGGCATGAAGATCTCGAGGAGTACGCAGCGAGGGTACGTTGAGTAGTTCGAATGACCAAGAACTGAGCCGGAGAAAGTCTCAACGGGCGCTTACGGCCGTTTGAGCATGATGGCATCAAAGTAGGTGTCCGGCACCGGATGCGGCAATCGGAGTTGACCAATCCCAAATGCGACATACTTCTCACAGGTCAATTGCTCCAGGCCGATCGGACCTTTAGCATGCAGCTTACCCACGCTTAATCCCATATCGGTTCCGATCCCGAAACTGTCGCCTGCGTGAAGCCGAGTCGACGCGTTAACTAATACTGCACCGGCATCGACCTCTCGCGTAAACCGCATGGCCGACTCATAGCGACTGGTGGCGATCCCGGCGGTGAGACAGGGTCCATGTGCTTCAATGTGCTCCAATGCCTCGCTGAGATTCTCAACCATCTTGATGGCCAGAACCGGACCGGCAAACTGTGTCTGCCAATCCCCGTCCGTGGCAGGCACGATGGCCGTATGCCCCGTCATAGCCATCTGCCCCATCAACGCAACCGTCTTCGGGCACGCGCGTACTTCAATCTTGAATTGGTCCAGCAATCGATTGATCAGCGGCGGCAAGAACTGGCGTCCGACGACCTGCTGCACCAGCAGGGTGTCGAGCGCGTTGGCGGCCCCCGTTTGTTGCACCTTTGAATTGATCACCAGATTTTGGGCCATTGGAAGATCGGTCTCTTCATCGATATAAAAATGCGTGAGCCCGCCATCGTCACAGAGGATTGGAACTTTGGCTTGCTCTGCAACGGTCTTCCGCAAACCGGTTCCGCCTCGCACGATCATCGCATCCAGACCTTTTCCGGCTCGCATCAATTCGAGCGCAACCTCCTTTTCATCACGGTCGATGAGCACCCATGACCCCGGTGGGAGGCCACCCGCGGCGGCCGCGTCCTGCAACCGAACGTCAATCGCCTGATGCGTCCATTTCCATTCCGCAGCCCCGCGAAAGACGCACAAGTTACCTGACTTGAGACAGAGCGCGATCGATTCCACCATGACCAACGGGTTCCGCTCGGAGATCACCCCGAGCACCCCGATCGGAACCCTGACCCTCGACACTTGCAGCCCATCCGGACGTTCCTGTCGCGAGGTCACCAGTCCCACAGGATCCGGCAGATCGGCGATGAGATGAAGTCGATCTACGATCTCCTTGATATGGTCAGCCGTCAGACGCACTCGAGCGACCGCCGCCTTCATCCGATTCCTCGCGTCGGCGCTGTCGAGGGACTTTCCTAAGGCTTCAATATCCTTGACGTTGGCCGCAAGAATGGCGGATTCATCCGATGAGATCCGGTGCGCCATGGCATGAAGCGCGGCTGACTTGACCGTACCGGAAAGACGAGCCACCTCCAGCGACAATTTTCTGCTATTCTTTAATAGCTTGTCGATGTAGAGCTTACTGGGAATTTCGAGCGGCATGGGAGGTATGGTTTTGCGGCATAGCGGTATATACGTTCAAGGATTCATTGCTTTCAAACCAAGACCCTGAGAAAATGATGCGGGTCCTTCCGGGACTATACCACGCATTTTTTTAACGAGTAAACCGGGTATCGCGTTTTGCGTTTCGCCGAGACCCATTCAGACATGAGGATTACGCATGAGAAGTTGGCAAATGGATGCGCATGTTGCCCACGCAAGAGGAGGACCGATGCGGTTTGAGGCACGAAAGGCTGAGCATGGTCTCCGTGTGATTCTCTGTGTGTTCGTGACAGTCCTACTGGGAGCATGTGCTGAGCTGAAACCTATCAAACCCATGGACCCTCCGACGCAAGCGACCCCCGAACAAGCGGCTGAACGAGATCGAGAGAGCCCTCCTCCCAAGGTCGTGCAGGCACGTCCGGACGTGAACAATTCACAACAGTGCCTGGTAGATTTCGATGATGAAGGCGCGCTGAACCACATCCTAGCCCAGGCCAGGTCGACCATCGCCCACAAAACTGGCAGGGCACCTTCCGGACAATTGCAGATGTGCGATCCCTCCAAGCATAGCGACTGCTGGACCTACCGCCAACGCTGCTCCAGGCATGATGTGAATCTGGACAGTATGGGTCTCGCTCATTTTCACCTGAGTATGGAAACAGGTATCGAGTGCTACACCTTACCGGATCCGGGAGACGGCCTCGGGCGGGGCTTCGGGAGGCTGGTCGAGTGGAAATGCACCCATGTCGATTGGGCCAGAACTCCCCGCGTCTTGTCCTCTCATGATCTCAATCAGTGGATCAAGGTCTGGGTCAGCGATGCCGAAAACCACGCTCCTACGTATTTCGACATGGAATTTATTCGCATATTGCCGGATACCTCCATCCAACTATGGTTCCGAAAGCGCGATGGGACCTGGTGGTTCTGGCAGGAGCTAAAGGCCGGCAAAATATGGAATATCAGTGAATGGGTGCGCGATGTGTCGGAAGTGCGGCTACGCGGAACCAGAGCAGGACGAGCCAGTTCCTACGTCATCGGTTCGTTGGTTATTCGAGACTAAGTAACGCCCGGCACCACGCCATAGATGTCTCCTCACCTTGCGACCAAAATACCGGCCCGAAGCAGATCAGGCAGAGGTCGACCGGCGTTTTTCTTCTCGAGCCAGCACAGTGGCCAGCCAAGCCCAGAGTCCCATGACTGGAACCACTGCCCAGGCGATGTGGGTCGTAGTAGCACCAAGGGCTTTCAGGCCAGTCACCAGCCAGGCCGTCGACGCGTCACCACCGCGTGAGATGGCCGTATCAATAAAATTCTTGGCCTTGTACTTTTCTTCACGGCTGACGACCGTGAAGAGAACCTCCCGTGCCGGTTTCGAGAGCGCGTACTCCCCCACTCGCCGCAGTACGGAAAAGACGACATAGAGCGCAAGGGTCGGCCATAGGGCGATTCCTAGAAACCCCACCAGACTGATCAGTGGGAGAAACAGCAACGGTGCAACCAAGCCGAACCGGCTGATGACCCGATGAGTGACAAACATCTGGGTCAACCATGTGAGGAGACTGGTCAGGAAGTCCACCGAGGAGAAAAGGCGTGTGCGAGCCTCGGGCTGGTCGAGATACTCTGAAACCAAGCGTGCTTGTTCAAGATACAGGAAGGTGGCTGTCATAGTCAGAAGACTCAGATAGCCGCAAATCCCGAGTAAATACGGCGACGAAAACGTCAGACGAACGCCAGCCAGAAAGCTCCCCCGAAGAGGATCGCCCTGCTGCGCTCGATGGTGGGCGCTCCGTGTCCGTCCCCATCGCTCCAACCGATAGACGCAGCCGAGGCAGGCGATGAGGAATAGGCTGGAGGCGAGCATTAACACCGGAACCGGGAACAAAAACGTCAGACCTGTCGTAAAAAGAGGGCCGAGCAACGCTCCGCTGCTCCCCCCTGCGGCGATCACCCCGAACAATCGCGCCCCCTGTTCCGGGGTAAAGAGATCGGCCATAAAACTCCAGAAGACCGACACAATGAACAGATTGAACACCGACAGCCAGACAAAAAATCCACGAGCCACCCACTCCGGTGATATCTGACTCGTCATCACCGCATAGAACCCCACGAGATTGGTGATGAAGAACGTGTAAACGGTCAGCAGCAGCCGATAGCGTGAGCAGCGCGCCGACAGCCATCCGAACAGCGGCGTGACGCAGAGCATGGTCAAGAATGTTGCGGTCATCATCCATGGAAGGTTCTTCAACCCGCCTTCAATGGCCATTTCGTCGCGAACTGGACGGAGGATGGAATACCCGCAGAGGAGACAGAAAAAATAGACGAAGGCCCAGGCTAATGGAACGAGTTCTTCCCGTTCGGCTCCCAGAAACTCAGTACATCGAGTCAGAAGTGATCGATCGGGTTCGGACATACGCTTGCAATGTAACAGTTATCGTTTCGCCTGTACGTAGTATATCTGCTAGAATGCCGAAACTATGAGACAGTCCCGGGAGGGAGCGTGCATGATCGACCTTCGTAGCGACACCGTCACCAAACCAACGGACGAGATGCGGAAAGCCATGGCGCGTGCCGAGGTCGGGGATGATGTCTATGGTGAAGACCCTACCGTCAATCGTCTTCAAGACATGGCGGCCAACATGCTCGGCAAGCGTTTCGCGCTGTTCGTCCCATCAGGCACGATGGCCAACCAACTTGCGATCCGGTCACAGACCCAGCCCGGACAGGAAATTATCGTGGAGAGTAAAAGTCACATCGTCCGGTATGAGCAGGGAGCTGCGGGAGCCTTGGCGGGCGTACAACTCCACTGGATCTATGGTGAACGAGGCGTCATCTCTGCAGAGCAGGTCGAAGCAGCCATCCGGCCGCACGATCCCCACAGCGTCACGACGGCCCTGATTTGCCTCGAGAACACGCACAACGCCGGAGGTGGGACCATTTATCCGCTCTCCACTATCGAGCGAATCCGCGCGATCGCCGTCCGACACGGGATCCCCATGCACCTCGACGGAGCGCGGCTGTTCAACGCCGTCGCCGCTACGACGCTGCCACCGACGGTCTATGCTCAGCACTTCGAAACCGTGTCGATCTGTTTATCCAAAGGCCTCGGAGCCCCGGTCGGATCCCTGTTGCTCTCGAACGACCAACAGCTCATCGATCGCGCACGCCGGTTCCGTCGGATGTATGGAGGCGCCATGCGCCAGGCCGGCATCGTGGCCGCCGGTGGGATCTATGCGCTGGAGCGGCATGTCATGCGTCTGAAGACCGATCATGACCATGCAAAGAAACTTGCTCGCTTCCTTCAGCAGATTCCCGCGATCCAAATTGTCCCCCAGCATGTCGAAACGAATATCCTCATTTTTGACATCCATGACGAGCGACGCACCCCTACTGAGCTGGTAGCCGCGTTGAAAGAACAGGGCGTGCTCATCAATGCGCTGGGGGGAAACACGTACAGAGCGGTCACACACCTGAACATCGCGGGAAAGCAAATCGACGAAGCTGCCGCCATCTTTACCAAGGTCCTTTCGCGGTGACTGTTCAACGTTGACACCTTCCTTCTCCACCCATAGAATGCCAGAGAGATGTTGCTGATTATCTCTGCTTCATTTGGCTCGGCTACAACAAAGATGCGAGAGAGGGAATACTTCGTTCAATTTTTTGATGCCCCAATACTCTTGATTGCTAACATTCAGAGATTGTCATGAGCTCCGATACAACTACAAATCTCCCCTCTCGTGAAGAACTGAACGCGGAACTGCTGGAAGTGCCTGAGCCGCCAGACCAGCCCGAGCTCCCCCCTCCACCCGGATTTGAAGATAGTTTGGAAGTCGCGTTACGCCACGTGAAAGGGCGACGGGGTGGCGATCTAGTTGGTGTCATCCTCGTTGGCTCAGGCGCACGGAGGGCCGTCACAACCAATAGCGATATCGACCTGATCGCCCTCGTTAAGGGAGAGGCCGACCATCACGAAATTCTCCGGGTTGGGGAACGGCTTGCTGACATTCGGTATCATGGGTATCATTCCGTAGAGGAAGACCTCGCCTATTCTCTACGGCTTCCCTCTTTGCTTCGAAAGGGTCGCATCCTCTACGACCACGACGGTGTTTGCGCCAAGCTGATCGAAAAAGTGCATCAGCGGTTCCGGCAAGGGCCGCCTCCAGCCTCCATCAATGAACAGATTCGCCTCAAGGCGCAATGCTATCACGAATTGGGGAAAGCTCAGGATCTCGTAGAGAAACCTGGGACGGCCCATTATCTATTGACATTATTCTACGAGGACTGCATCGCGGCGTTCTTTCGCTTGCGAGGGTTTTGGTTAGTCGCCCCGGTGGATATTCATCGGTTTATGTTCTCGCGCGAACCGGCTCTCGCGGATCTAGCAGGTCAGTTCCTCACGGCAACGACTCTCTCCGACAAACTCAACTTTGGTCGACAATTTGCCGATCTTCTCTTTAAGGATGTCCCGAATCCTGCTCGTATCGACTGATCGCAGGCGTGTCCAGAATCAACACCCCCTGCGTAAGGACCTAACTTTGCAGGCGACGTAAGAGACATCACACCTGCCCAGGCAGTAGTCGGCAGGCGCTGGATCCAGATTCTCGTCATTCATACCAAGGAGTCCTTATGGAACTGGGATTTATTGGGTTGGGCAAGATGGGCATGAACATGGTCATCCGTCTCCGGCGCGACCAGCACCGCTTGGTCGTCTACGATCGATCGAACGAACTGATCAAACAGGCAGAAGGCCACGGATGCGTGGGCTCTTCGTCACTTGCCGATCTGGTGAGTAAACTCAGCGCCCCGCGTGCCGTCTGGGTCATGGTGCCGTCCGGCGCGCCAACTGAGGAAACAGTGCGGGCGGTCGCAGCCTTGTTGAAGCCCGGTGATACGATCATTGATGGAGGCAATACTCGTTTTCATGACGATGTTCGGCGCGCCGCCGAGCTAAAGAAGCAGGGTCTCCACTATGTCGACGCCGGAACCAGCGGAGGCATTTGGGGGTTGACGATCGGCTACTGCCTCATGGTCGGCGGCGAAGAGTCGGTGGTGCAACGGCTCGCCCCGGTCTTCAAGACCCTTGCGCCGGAGAACGGCTGGGCCCACGTCGGAGGGGTCGGTGCCGGACACTACGTCAAAATGGTCCATAACGGAATTGAATACAGCATGATGCAAGGTTATGCGGAAGGGTTTGAGTTGATGGCGAAGAGCGAATACAAACTGGACCTGCCTCGCGTCGCTGATCTGTGGATGCACGGCAGCGTCGTCCGATCCTGGCTCCTTGAGCTAGCGGCGGGGGCGCTCAAACAGGATCCAAAACTGGAGCACCTGAAAGGCTATGTGCAGGATTCCGGAGAGGGCCGCTGGATGATCGCGGATGCCATCGAGAAGGATGTGCCGGTTCCAACATTAACGACCGCGCTGTTTACCAGATTCCGGTCGCGGCAAGAAGAATCGTTTGCAGAAAAGATGCTGGCGGCGCTCCGGAATGCGTTCGGGGGTCATGCCGTGAGGCGATAACGCTCGAATCAGAATAATCTGCAGGATGTTCAAAAAGGCCTTCCAGCAAGGCCGCAGTGAGCGAAGAAGGGGAAGCGTACTTGTTTCCGTACGTTGAGCTTCTGAGCGACGCGAGAACGAAGCTGGAGGACTTTTTCAGCATCCTGCATAGGAGGACTTGATGGCGCCGACGACAAGTCAACGAATCGATATCAGCCCCGCAAAGGAAACTCTTCCTCCGGTGGAGCCTTGTACGCTTGTCATTTTTGGAGGATCGGGAGACCTCGCTAAACGACGCCTCATTCCTGCCGTGTATAATCTCCTCCTCGACGGCCTCCTCCCCTCAAACTATTTGGTCCTGGGACTCGGTCGCACGCCGATGACCGACGAAGAGTTTCGCAGCACGGTCCGCGAGGGCGTCGTCACGCATTCCCGGCAGGCCTTGATCGACGAGACGTGGAACACGTTTTCCGAGCACCTCTTCTATCTGTCTGGAGAAAACGACGACCCTCAAACCTATGCGCGCCTTAAAGAACGAGCTGAAGAACTCGAGCGCAATTTCCAGATGCCTGGAAATCGTATTTTCTATCTCAGTATTCCACCCAGCTCCTTTACCGCAGTCTGCGAAGGCTTATCCCACTCCAGGCTTGCGGGGGCCCCGGGGTCTCGTTCGCCGCACACCCGCATCATCGTGGAAAAACCGGTGGGGCGGGATCTGTCCAGCGCAAAGGCCATCAATGAAGTCACAGGCCGTGTCTTCGACGAATCACAGATTTTCCGAATCGATCACTATCTGGGGAAAGAAACCGTTCAGAATCTCATGGTCGTGCGTTTCGCCAACAGCATTTTCGAGCCGATCTGGAATCATAAATACGTCGACCATGTTCAGATTACCGTCAGCGAGGCGGAAGGTGTCGGCACAAGAGCGAGCTATTACGAAGAAGCCGGCGCGTTGCGTGACATGATTCAGAATCATCTGCTCCAGTTGCTCTGCTTGGTTGCGATGGAGCCGCCCTACTCCCTGGATCCGGATGTCGTGAGGAACGCCAAGATGGAAGTCCTTCGCTGCTTGCGGCCCATCACGACGAAGGATGTGGAGAAGTGCACGGTGCGGGCCCAGTACACGGAAGGACAGGCGCATGGCGCGCCCGTTCCAGGTTATCGACGCGAGAAGGGCGTGAAACCTGACTCCACCACTGAGACTTACGTGGCGATAAAGTGCTTCGTAGAAAACTGGCGGTGGTCCGGGGTCCCCTTCTATTTGCGCACGGGGAAAGCATTGCCCTTACGGGCCAGCGAAGTCGCCGTCCAATTCAAAGACATCCCGCAGATTCTCTTCAACGCCAATGCGCAGAATCCTCAGGCTCCGAATGTTCTCGCCTTGAAAATTCAACCGGAGGAAGGGCTGTCCCTCCGCATCGTCTCTCGCGTGCCGGGAACCCGTGCCCACACGCATCCGGTTGAAATGGATTTCCAATACGGAGAGGTGTTCGGTCGGCCATCCCCGGAAGCCTATGAACGTCTTCTGCTCGACGTCATGGCAGGAGACGCATCACGCTTCATGCGGCGCGACGCTGTGGAAGCGTCCTGGGCTTGGATCACACAGATTCTGGAAGCCTGGGAAAAATCCGGCCAACGCTGGCTCCCTGAATATCAAGCCGGGACCTGGGGCCCGGTCGAAGCCGACCGCCTGATCCAAAACGACGGCCGCACCTGGCGGGTGCTGTAGATCCCATCAAAAAAACCGCCGCGGTGATCGATCAACTCTCCAACGCAACCTCAATCTGTTTCACAATCTCTTTCCGCTTTCCCAGCCCTCCGATAAACTTGACAAATTCGCCGTTCCGATATAACGCCAGCGCGGGAAGCGATGATATTTCCAGCTCAGCAGGAATCTGAAAATTTTCCTCCACATTCATGGTCAGGATAAGAAGGTTGGTCTCCATCTCTTCCTGAAGTCGTTCCAGCTCTCCCATCAAGACACGGCAATGGCCACAGCCCGGCTTCCAGAACTCAACCAAGACCGGGACCGTCATGTCCCCAACCACTCGGTCAAACTCTCGATCGGTCACAGCTTGAAGAATGGCACTCACGACGATGTAGATCGAGCTAATAGTGGCTGTAGAATCCGAGCGACCATGTTGGCAAACAATTGATATCCGGCCGTGGTCAGGTGAATCCCGTCGTTCGAATAGATCGCGGCCAATTGGCCACTTTCCGGCTCGACAGTGGCGGTGAACAGATCGACGAACCCGATGCCCTTCGAGTCGGCGTAGTCTTGAATGCGTTGGTTCAGTTCATGTCGCCGGGCTAGATGTCCAGCAATCCACTCCTGCCCTTCGCCACTTCCCGAACCGTCTTCTACTCGAATCGACGGAACCGTCACTGGAATCGGCAGGCTGCCCATCGCGAGAGTCTGTTCATACATCTTGACCAAATTTCGCATGACTTCCGACGGAGATGCGTTCCATCCAAGATCGTTCGTTCCTCCGAGAAGCGGCACATAACCCGGCTCAAGATCGAGTACGTCGCGCCGGAACCGCATGACCATCTCACCCGTCAGTTCACCGCAGGTTCCACTCGTTCGGACTTCTGCCGCATCACCCAAATACGACTGCAGAAACTCCCCATATGGGGTCTCTGCTCCGGTCGGGTTATCCCTGGTCGGTGACTGAAACCCGGCAGTCAAACTATCTCCGAAGCACATCACCAGCGTCGATCGATTCATTTCCTCCACATCCAAGTTCAGAGTCTCTTTTGATGCCTCTCATGCCAATGCATCTTACCGATTGGTCTAGCTTCAAACAAGCTGTCGCAGTAGGCACCATTGTGTTTCGATAATGGCGGAGAATGGTGATTTTCTTGACGAATTCTTGAACTGCCGGTACCTCTTACGTATGTCGACTCAACTGAAGTCCACACAAGACATGATCGCCGCTGCCGTCGCCGCACGATCCGCGGAAGATCCGGAAATCGTCTCTATCAAACGGGTCCTCAAATTATTAGACAAAACAGCGAAGTCGAATCGGACCTACGGCTCGACCAACCCCGTCGCCCAAAAATTCTCTCAACAGCTATTCGAAGAGATCAGCGCCCACCTGTCCACCTATTCGAGGCTGTCCGTCCTGGTTCAACGGAACGAATTGCTCTGTAAAGATTGTGTCGTCTACGAGGCTGAGAAGGAGGGAGGAAGCGAGAATATCGCTTTTAAACTCTACGCCGATGGCGTTCGAGAATTAGCCCTCTATCAAGATCTGACTCAAGAGGATTTATTTTTCTTCTTGAGCGCATTATGGAGCGATCCAACCTCTGATGAAGATGACGACGATATCGTCACCCGGCTCTGGAGTCGCAATCTCTCGACCATTACCATCGTGACCGCGGAAGATGTCTCGAACTCGTCGGCGTCTACCGACGGATTTCTTCGCCTTGATGGAAGTATGAGCTCATCGGATTCGACGCTCCGTGAGTTATTGGACCGAGAGATGGCGCGCAAAAAGCGATCCGGAGAACAAACCGACTCCAAGAGCGGGAGCAGCGGAAACGCCAATAGTCGCTTTCAATCTGGACTCGCAGGCTACGAAGTCACGGACGAAGAACTTGAGGCTCTCGCAAAAGAGATCGAAGCAGAGGGCAAGCAAGACAGCCTGATGTATATCTTCGACATGCTGACGGCCATTCTCGCCTCCGAAGGCTCCTCGGCTTTGCTCACGAAGCTGTTCGCGCTCTGGAGCAACATCGTCGACTCACTCTTGCGTGAAGGGAAATGGACCGTCTTGGAGAACGTGTTGGGCCTGCTCCATGAATCGGACGCGGTCCGTCCCGACCTGAGCGATGAACACAAACAACAATTGATGTCGGTCTTCAACGGACTCAGCCGAACGGAACGGATCAAGAACATCGAACTCTATCTCAATGGGACCGCCAACGCGAATACTGAAGGGCTGTCGACGATCTTGCTTTTGATGAAACCCGATGCGGTTCCAGCACTCTGCACGCTCTTGGCCAACCTCGAATCGTCGAACCACCAAGCGATCGTCGCGGAGGCGCTCGGGATCTTGGCGAAAGAACAACCTGAACCGCTGCTGAAAGGTCTGCTGGACCGCCGACCAATATACGTCCGCAACCTCTTGTCTATCCTTATCAAATGGGATGACCCTAAACTGATCGAGCCCATTGAAAAGCTGGTGCGGCACAAAGACGCACGGATTCGCAGGGAAGTGCTACGAGCCATTGGACTCTTCCGTCCTAGCGGGAACGGTTCAAAACTCGTCACCTGTCTCGAAGATGCGGATGAAGGTGTCAGGATTGCGGCCGTGAAGCTCCTCATGTCGGGACAATATACCGTTCCCTTCGACAACTGGAAGCCGATTGTATCGGGTGAGGGATTTATGGATCTGCCGATCAGCGAGCGCCGCGCTATTTTCCAAGCCATCAGGGCAACATGTGGTGATGAAGCAGTCCCATTTTGGGAAGGCCTCATGACCGAATGGGCATGGACAAAACGGAAAAAGAAAGAAGAATTGGCGGTCTTGGGTGCCGAAACGCTCGGGAAGCTGGCAACGCCCGCAGCCATCGCCTCCCTCACCATCGGAGCAAGAAAAGGAAACGCCGCAGTGCGCCAAGCTTGCGCCACAGCTTTGTCGCAAGCCCATCGACTGCAACGCGGCAATCCTTCACCCGACATAGCTCAATAGGGACATCGACTCGTGAACGGACCCAAGACTAAATCGTCCCAGCACTCGACTCAATCAGACACGCTCCAACCAATCCTCACACACGAAAAATCCCTCTCTCAGAAGATCGGGCAAGGCTCGGAAGCCGACGATATTCTTGGCCAGCAACTGGTAATGTTGGGCTTTCAGCTCATCACGCAGCTGAATACCCTGATCAAGACATCGAAGATTCATGGCCGTGCCAATGCGGCACTTGACAAGCCCGTCGAGGCGATGCTGACTCTCATTGAGACGCTCGCACACGACCAGCCGATCACCGTGTGGCTACAGGATGATTTCCTTTTTCTCGGCAAGCAGCATTTGAAGGTGACCTCGCAGCAAATGCTGGTTGTCTCGAGCATCATCGATTTTTTACGGAAGTGGAGAATCGGCGGTCTGACGTTCTCCCCGTCCACCTCATCCAAAGATATTCGAGAGTTTGCCCATGTATTTGTCAGCCTCGACCAGACCACCAAATCGATCGACGATTTCAGGGCAGAACTCAAGAACCTCGGTGTCACCACCATCGAAATCAACGATCCCCGGCAACTGAATCTGAGAGAAGACCTTGCGGGCGACGGGAACTCCAAGTTGCGACACAAAGCCCGGTCGAAAGCGGCCTATGGGAAAGCCTCCGACGCGGTCGGGAACCTGACCCAATCCGTTCGCGAGGGCAAGGGCCTCAGCTTCAAACATGCTAAACGGGCCATCCAAAATATCGTCGATTTGATGATGCAAGACGAGCCGGTCCTGTTGGGACTCACCACACTCCGCTGTCATGACCAATACACCCATAATCATTCCGTGAATGTCTCACTCCTCTCAATCGCGCTGGCAAATAGGGCGGGATACCCCAAGATCGAGCTGGCGAATCTCGGATTGGCCGCTCTATTTCATGATATGGGAAAATCGAATATTCCACTCGAAGTCCTCAATAAACCAGGAGAGTTTACAGAAGATGAATGGACAGCTATGCGAAATCACCCGGTGGAAGGCGTCCTCAGCTTGACTCAGTTACGTGGGATCACCAATCTCCCTGCTCGTATGGCATCCGCATCGTTCGAACACCATATGAATCTGGACTATTCAGGGTATCCCAAACTCAAAACGCCGTGGAAACTCTCGTTGACCGGTCGCATTCTGACGATTGCGGATTGCTACGATGCCATGACGTCCTCTCGCGTCTATCGTCGTGAACCGATGTCTCCCTCGAAAGTCTTAAGCATCATGTCCGGCAAGTCCGGAAAGAGCTTTGATGCGACGCTGCTCAAGCTCTTTGTCAATTGCGTGGGCATTATTCCAATCGGAAGTCTCGTGGTCCTTGATTCTGAAGAATTTGCCGTCGTGCTCAAACCGGCTGCCGACAAGACCGAGAGTGAGCGTCCGGTTGTCAAGGTCATCGCCGATGAGCAGGGCAATCCCATCGACAACGGACCAGAGCTTGACTTGACTGAGAAAGACGACACCGGTGCCTACCGGCACAGCATCGTCCGGTTGATCGACAATACTGAGCATAAATTCGACACCAGCCGATATTTCGTGTAGCTCGTCCGCTCAAGAACGTTCTAGCGAGCTCCTCACGTCCTTCGATGGCGCCTCGCTTGACAGGCCCAAAGACGATCTTCGAGAATGCCTCCATGGGCGATCACATCATCATTGAACAACTAGAGTTTCGCGGTCGCTGTGGCGTGACGCCTGAAGAACGGGCTCGCCCACAGCTATTGGCCATCGATCTGGAATTAGGTTGCCAACTAGAGCGGGCGGGACGGTCCGATGACCCTCGGCACACGGTCGACTACGCAATCGTGGCTCAACGCGTCGTCGAGCTTGGGACTGGCCAAGAGTTCCGACTGCTGGAGGCAATGGCAGAGCACTTCTTAACCGTGCTCTTTGACGAATTTCTGGTTGACCGTACCAAGCTTTGGCTGCGGAAGCTTCACCCCCCGATCACTTATGTGACGAAATCGGTCGGTATTACTCTCGATCGCACAAGACAAACGCACCAATTGCTCCGCGCAGATCCTCCCCCGACCCGATTTCTCGTCCAGCAACTTCCTCACCTTCCCAAAGGAAAGGTCCTGGACGTCGGGTCCGGCTCTGGACGGCATACCCTGTTCCTCGCCTCCCTCGGTTACCAAGTTGAGGCCATCGATCGCGATGTCGATGCCCTGACACAACTATCCTCAACCGCTCACGCGCGACACCTCACAGAGATTACAACGCAGGCGGTCGATTTGGAACCGCCTCCGCCACATAAGCCGAATCTTGGACAAGACGCCTATGATGTCATCCTTGTGTTCTTTTATCTGACCCGTCCGCTCTTTCCCCACCTCATCGATGCGTTGAGACCCGGCGGTATGTTGCTGTATGAAACCTTCCTGATCGATAATCACCTCCGCTATGGGCATCCAAGACGCAGGGAATTTTGCCTTGCGCACAATGAACTCATGCACCTGACATCTAACCTCCGCATTCTGCATTACGATGAAGGGCCCCACGAAGACCATCATGGTGTGGAATCAGCGTATACCGCACAACTCGTTGCGCAGAAACCTTTACCGACTGGATCTTCGACATGAGCCGCTTGGACCTTCACCTCCACACCACTCACTCTGATGGGAGTTGCACGCCAACTGAAGTCGTGAGTCTGGCACATCAAGCCGGCGTTACAGCCATGGCGATTACCGACCACGACATCACGACCGGCATTCCAGAGGCCATCGTCGCTGCGGAACGGTATGGGATAGAGATTATTCCAGGAGTCGAAATCAGCTCGATCATGGGAGGTTCTGAACTCCATATTCTGGGATACTTTCTCGATTGGCAGAATGGGGACTTGAATGAGCGATTCAAAAGCTTGCGAGACAGTCGCCACCGTCGCAATCCACAAATCGTTGAGCGGCTGCAAAGCCTTGGTATTGAAATCACCTACGACGACGTCCGCGCCCTCGCCGGCAGCGACTCGGTCGGCAGGCCGCACATCGCTCGAGCCCTAATGGACAAAGGAGTGGTCGGGTCAGCCAAAGAGGCCTTCGATCGGTTCCTTGGCGACGGCAAGCCAGCGTATGTGCCACGCGAACTTCCAACGCCGACTGACGCCATTCACTGGATCAAGGAAGCTCGAGGACTGGCCGTCTTAGCGCACCCGACTTGGGTGAAACTGAAGGATCAACCACTCGCTGAGATGGTTCGACGGCTCAAGGTGGATGGACTCGATGGCGTAGAGGTCTACTACAGCACCCATGCTGCCCGGCAGACCAGAGAATACCTGAGCCTTGCTCACCAACTCGGCCTACTCGTCACCGGTGGAAGCGACTTTCATGGTCTCACCAAGCCAGACATTGAAGTCGGCATCGGCAAGGGTTCACTTCATATCCCCACTGCGCTGCTTCCGAAGATGAAGGAAAAGGCCGCTCAAGGGTAAGACCGCATCCTCTGAATATTTTCTCCGATCCGTTGACTCTTCTTCAGTATCCGCTAGACTTTGATGGTCTTCCGGATTGTATGACCCATGACCAACGCGTCGAGTTGGGCCTTCCAATATCTTCTCGCCGTGCTCATCGCGCTTTTTGCCGGCCCCATCTTGAGCAATCTGCCCGGAGCACAGTCGATCCCCGTCACGCTGTTCGGGCTGAGCAGCCCTCAAACCATTCGTTTCATCGTTGAGGCAACCGGCCTCACCATGCTTGGAATGCTGTCCATCCGCGCTTTCCAACGGATGCCGGATAACGGTCGTGGATTCTCTTTTCTGCGACGTCTTGTGCTGCCTGTGACGACCCTGCTCATTGTGGTCGCAGCAGACAAGACCCTTCGGGTTATTGACCCGTCCTTGATTAACCAACTCGGTCTTGGCCGCTATGCACTCTTACAAGCGGCCACCTTGACACTCGCTGGACTCTGGATCACCGCTGCCTGGCTGATGAATCTCGATACTCTTCAGAGATTCTTCTCCAAGCCATCTCCATCGACCCTCCGCAAAGAAGCAACAGCGTCGATCGAGAACACCACCGAAACCTCTCTAGAAGAAGAGAACAGTGAGCAAGACAATGCCTTCGGCTTCCAAGCTGCACCGAACGGACCCCCGGCCATGCTCGGCCGCTATAAGGTCTTGAAAGAGCTGGGGCGAGGCTCGATGGGCGTGGTGTACCTTGGAAAGGACCCGACAATCCAGAGGTTCGTGGCCATCAAAACCATGCAGCTCGATCAAATCGACGATGCCGACAAACTCCAGGAGGTAAAGGCGAGATTCTTCCGAGAGGCAGAATCGACCGGACGTTTATCCCATCCGAACATCGTGACAATCTTTGATGCGGGAGAAGAACGGGACCTCGGGTACATCGCCATGGAGCTGCTTCAAGGCACGACGTTGAAAGACTGGTCGAGAAAGCCGAATCTGTTGCCATTGCAAAAAGTGATGTCGATTCTGGCGACCGTTGCCGACGCCATGGACTATGCCCACCAGCAAGGGGTCATCCACCGCGACATCAAACCGGCCAACATCATGTTGACCAGCGACGAGGCGGTGAAAATCATGGATTTCGGCATCGCTAAGATGGCAACGTCGTCAAAAACTCAGACGAACATCGTGATGGGAACACCGACCTACATGTCGCCCGAACAAATCGCAGGCAAGAAGGTAGACGGTCGGTCCGATATTTTCTCCCTGGGCGTCGTCATGTTCGAACTTCTGGCCGGCCGTCCACCCTTCATTGCGGACAATGTGTCGGCGTTACTGTTTGCGATTGCGCACACGCCTCATCCCAGCCTGAAAGCAATCAGACCGGATGTGCCTCCTCTCCTCAAGGGTGTCCTGGATCGCGTACTCCATAAAGACCCCGTCCTACGTTATCGCCGCGCCAGCGAGTTCGCTATGGAGTTGCGTTCCTGTCTTGAGGCCTTGGCCGCCTAATGGTAGCCGACGCAGAGGAATCACATGTAGATAAACTAGTTCCTGGTCTGAAGCTGACCTTTAGGTAAGCTTTGATAGCAGGGTTCGGAGAGATCCTGCTCATGCTCCTGCAAGCAGTGTAGGACCCGACCATCGCCAGCCGGCACGGTGCGACAAAACCGTTTTACATCGATAACACAGGCCACCTTATACTTATCGGCTTCTTTCCAACGCACCAACTGCTGCTGCATGATCTGCCGACAGGACGCATCCAACCGCTTGAAGCGCTGCATCACACATCTGCGGCGGTCCTCTCCGGCAAGAGAATCGGGACAGTACTGCTGGATCTCTGCATCACACTTCACTTCCGCAATTTTCCTGGCACGACTATCGCGCGGAACGGATAATCCACCCAGAGTCGTCATCGGGTCTGCCCGTCCGGCCTTCACCGAGGTGGTCGCGGGCTGATCAGATACACCAGGTATCGTCAGATCGAGAGCAGGTACGCGTGGTGATTCGACAGGAGATGATCCCGAGTCGGCGGACAGTAGATCTGCTTTCGAAGGAAAATTCGCCCATACAATGGCCCAGACCAAGCTCAACCCGCCTATCGTGACAAGGATCGTGATAGGTTTTACAGATCGGTCCGATGCCTTGGGGTTCTTCATGGAACTGAGGATAGAATAAAGCCTCCTGAAAATCACTGAAACGGGATTTTTGTGCAGAGCAGATCACTCACAAGAATGGCTGATGCAGGCAGGTCGAACGAGAAGAATGGGACAGGGAGGAATTCAGTTGTCCGGAGTTTCAACAATATGATTCTCGAACCTGGTGCAGCCTTCCGCCAACAACCGGTTAGTCAACATCTCACCAGGCCATTCGATCGGCAGATCGGCTGTAAATACCCACACATCCGGAGAGGTCCAGACCGGGCCATGTTCATCCGGGAGCTCGGGATCAAAGAGATCGGTCCACACCGGCATATACACTCCATTCCCACATTGCGTATGGAGATGCACAATAGTGCGGGACCTCACCAGCGGATCCAGCTCTCTCCACACAGCGGCGGTCTCATCGGCCAGATGATGGAGTCGCACCGCATTCTGCGCGTCAAACATGGCATAGGCGGCATAGACCGGCGCCTCGATCGTATCGGGCGCGCAAGCCAGCTCCGGGCATTGCTTCACCAACCCATCGAGCAGTTCCCGACGCTGATGGTCCTCCCATGAGTCAGGCAACCCTGGATCCGGTACACCGATCAGTTCAAATAGGAGAAACGCCGTGTTTTCAACCGGAGGAAGAAGTCTCGCAGCAACCGATTGCGCGCGCCGTGAATCGGCGACGGTGACCAGGTGGTCATGGAGCATTTGGAGATTCAACATCTCCAATGTGGCATCGGTCAAGAGCCGTGACTCGACACGCACGACCGTCCCGGCAGGAAGTTGGAGATGTCGGTGCAGCAGATCAGCCGTCGCGATAGGATCGATCTTGAGCTTGAGGGGAGCGGTGAGATTTGCCTGCAAGGGTAGCTCCAACGCCGCGATGGTCGCGTAGGTCGGCTTTTCATCACTCGGCCCATCCAGCAGCAACGTGCAGCTCGCCTCCGCCACAAGATCGAACAGCCATTCCGCCATTTCTTCGTCGAGCGCGGCGAGCACCGTCAGAAGATCGTGTTCACGTCCCTGCTCAAGAAATGCCTGCAGGGTATCGATCGCATCATCCGTGTCGCCGTGATCGTGACGACGGGCATTGATGAGATGGATGAGATCGCGCGTGAGTGGATCAGGGCGAGACCAGGCTAACATCGCTGCTCCCTACAACAACACAAGCCGAAGACGATCGCTCACAACCATAAAATCCATGTTGCCAAACTTTTCATACCCATGCAAGCGTCACCACATTACTTATACCCGTGACATAGGCCCACCCCTCCTTCATTGACACCGGCCCTAGTCTCCGATGATCTTTACCAGCACTCGCTTGCGACGCCGCCCGTCGAACTCACCATAAAAAATTTGTTCCCATGGGCCGAAGTCGAGTTTGCCGTCTGTGATCGCGACCACGACTTCTCGTCCCATGACCTGCCGCTTCAGGTGCGCATCGCCGTTGTCTTCACCTGTATTGTTATGCCGGTAACGAGCTTCGTGGGGAGCAAGCCGTTCCAGAAACTCATCGTAGTCCTGTAGAAGCCCAGGCTCATCGTCATTGATGTACACGCTCGCGGTAATATGCATCGCGTTGACCAACACCAAGCCTTCCCGGACCCCACTCTTCTTTACCAATGCCTCGATCTGTGGCGTAATATTCAGGTAGGCTCGTCTGGTTTTCGTCTCAAACCAGAGTTCTTCGCGATAGGATTTCATATTCGTCGATCAGATCATTGTGCCTTTCTCTTCGATAGACATGCAAGAGGTCGCAACAAATCAACTCCGAGTTGAATGCCTGAGTTCCGGAGAAGAGGCTATAATGTCGACTACCTGATCATGACCACCACTCGCCCGTCACCCCGACTCTCACCGAATGCACTGACGGTTTTGCGTCAACGCTGTTTGGCAAAAAATGAACGCGGTACCCCTATTGAGTCACCCGCTGATATGTTCCGCCGAGTCGCGGATGATATCGCCTTGGCCGAACCGGTCACACAGAGGAAGAAGGTTGCCCGCCAATTTTACGATGTGATGGCCTCGTTGACGTTCCTCCCCAATTCACCGACGTTGATGAATGCCGGACGACCACTCCAACAACTGTCCGCCTGTTTTGTGTTGCCGGTGGAGGATTCCTTGGAGTCTATTTTCGATGCTGTGAAGTATCAAGCCCTCATTCATCAATCGGGTGGAGGAACCGGCTTTTCTTTCAGCCACATTCGCCCTCACGGTGACCGCGTTGCGACGACGAGTGGACTGGCATCGGGCCCCATCTCCTTTATGCGCGTGTTTAACCTGGCCACCGACGTCATTAAGCAAGGTGGCACCAGGCGTGGGGCTAACATGGGTATCCTGCGCGTCGACCACCCCGACATTCTGGACTTCATTACATTGAAGGAACAGCCCCATGAAATGACGAACTTCAATCTTTCGGTCGGACTCACCGACCGTTTCATGCGCGCAGTCAGACAAGGTCGGTCGTACACCTTGACGAATCCCCGAACCACCAAACCGGTCCGACAGCTCCCCGCTCAGAGGATCTTCGACCAGCTTGTCGAAGCGGCTTGGCGATCCGGAGAACCAGGCATCTTGTTCCTCGACACGATCAACAAGACAAATCCCACGCCTCATCTCGGCCTCATTGAGGCAACCAATCCTTGCGGCGAACAACCGCTGCTCGCCTATGAATCCTGCACGCTCGGATCGATCAATGTTGCCCGATGCTTGACGACGCTTCGCGGAAAGATTGCCATCAACTACACGCGACTGGCCGAAATTGTCCTCCTCACAGTTCGATTTCTCGATGACGTACTCGAGCGCACCCGGTTCCCTCTGGCCTCGATTGAGATCCAGACCAAACACACGAGAAAGATCGGACTTGGGATCATGGGTTTCGCTGATTTATTGATTCAGCTCGGTACTCCATACGATAGCGAGGAAGCCTTACAGATTGCAGATCAGTTGATGGGATTCATCCGGTTACAGGCCCACAACGCATCTCAAGAGCTGGCACAGGAACGGGGAACTTTCCCTGGATACACAGGAAGCCGGCTCAAGGTTGAGGGGCATTGTCGGCGTCACGCGACGGTCACGACGATCGCCCCCACTGGGACGATCAGCATTCTGGCTGATTGTTCAGCCGGGATCGAACCACTCTACGGCATCAGCGTCACACACACGATCATGGAAGACATTCGCTTGGAACGCCTGCATCCTGAATTTGTGAAGCAAGTCAAAACCCGAGGACTGTCCCTCTCATCAATACAGCGCGCACTCAGTCGTCAGGAGTCGATTCAACATCTCTCGCAGATTCCGAACGATCTTCGTCGGTTGTTCGTGACTGCGCACGATATCTCCCCCGCGCATCATGTGCGAATGCAGGCAGTCTTTCAACGGCACAGCGACAGCGGCGTTTCCAAAACGATTAACTTGCCGCCTACCGCGACGACGAAAGACGTCGCAGCCGCCTTCTTCTTGGCGCACGAACTTGGCTGCAAAGGGTTGACGGTATACCGCTCAGGCAGCCGAGTAGGTCAAGTCTTGTCTTGTTCTCATGTGCAATCCTGTTAAACCAGAACTCGTCTTAGAACGCCCCATGCTGAATATTCATACAGAATTGACAGCCTATGCCCTTGATGATAAGTACTTTTTCAGGCTGTACGATGCAGTCCGCTGCAGGGAGGTGCTCGATGTTTGCATTCGCGGGAAGCCCACCGTTGGGCGGCAGTCCTCTGACTTGGAACCTCTTCTTTGCTCGCCAACCTGAACCGGATCTGGAATTCACTGAAGAAGAACTAGAGCAAACGACCACGGTCCGTTCACCGTCTCCGAAGAAGCCGCCCAAGCAATCAGGCGGACGTCCTCTCTTGTGGGTGCTGTTGCTCGTGCTGATCGGCGGCGGCGCCTACGTCGCCATGGAACCGGAAATGGTCATGGAATATATTGAGCCGCTCCTCGGCGAGACACCAGCACCGCAACCTCCGGCCCCTATCGCACAACAACCAATGCCACCGAAACCTGCTCCAGTGGCGCCGCCGCCTCAGCCGATGGAAGCGGCTCCCACTCCACCTCCAACTGTCCCATCGGTCCAAGTACCGCAAACCGCGACAGCGCCTGAATCCCCTGTTCCGATGCCGCCTGCTGCCACGCCGATACCGACTACATCGGCCACAGGAGAAGTCACACCCACGCCTGCACCGGCGTCCGAGGCACCGATCATCAATACGCCACCACCGCTATTCGGTGAGGGACAACGAGTCAGCGTACTACCGAACCCCGCTGCTCCCAGAGAAAAAGTCGTGCTTGCCAAGGATGCAGAGGGATCGCAGGCAGGACCGGCCATTCCTCCCGGAACCCTCCTGACCATTCTTGACGGTGATCTTCAAGAAACTGGCTGGGTCTACTCCGTGCGCAGCGACTACGGCACTAAAGGCTGGCTACCCGAACACCAGCTTAAACTGAAACCCTGATCCATTCGGTTTTCACAACACTGGTCGGACACAGAGGGTGGTGATCGCATCACCATCCTCTGTGCTATAATACCCGCTCATACCTCCATTGCATAGGTGACGCATCACGACCCCTAGGACCCCATGCAGGCCGTAATCTTCGATTTTGACGGCGTCATCGCCGACACCGAGCCGCTGCACTTTGAAGGGTTGCGTCAAACGCTTGCAGAGATCCAGATCGAATTGACCAAAGACGACTATTACACCAACTATCTCGGCTTTGACGATCGAGGATGTTTTCTTGAAGCGCTACGTGTTAATCAACTCCCAGCCTCCCCCTCACTTGTTGAGAACCTCATGGCGAAAAAGGCCGACGCATATTTGGCTTCGATCAAAGACCATTTGGTCATTTTCCCAGGCGTCAAAGAGTTTGTGGAAGAAGCCGCCGCAACCTGTCCCATTGCCATTGCTTCGGGTGCGTTACGAGCTGAGATCGAGCTGGTGCTTGAGCAGATCGGGCTCCGAAAAGCGTTTTGTCACATTACCAGCGCCGAAGATGTGACCCAGGGCAAGCCGAATCCTGAGCCGTTCCTTCATGCACTGGCCGGAGTGAATCGGCAATATAGTGCCGTGTTAGTCTCACCGACGTCTTGTTTGGTCATCGAAGATTCCCGTCCGGGTATTCGAGCGGCGAAATCTGCTGGCATGAAAGTGTTAGCCGTGGCCAATACACATACAGTGCAAGACCTACACGAGGCCGACGCCATCAGCCATAGCTTGCGTGATACGCGTCTCATGGATGTGCGCGCTCGCTTGTGGCCCACATAGGCGCACGACCATTATGAGAATCTGCTCATTGGTTCCCGGTGCAACAGAAGTGATCGCCTCCCTCGGTTTGGCCGACGATCTGGTCGGCATCAGCCATGAGTGCGATTTCCCGATTTCGATTCGACACGTTCCGGTGATGATTGAACCACTGGTCGAGGCCCACGGGACCACAAGTGCCACGATCGATCAGCAGGTCAAAGAATTGGTCGCATCGGGAAGTCCATTGTATCGCTTGAATGAGCAGGCATTCCATCAGGCCCGGCCCGAAGTCATTCTGGCTCAAGACCTGTGTCATGTCTGCGCTGTCACGCCAGACCAACTCGCGCGTGCCATCCAATCTCTTCAACCTCCGCCTGATATCCTCACGTTGAGCCCAACGACCCTCGGAGATATGATCCACGATATCGAACGGATCGCCGGTGCCGTTGATCGACTCACGAGGGGACAGGCGCTCGCCACAGAGCTTCATCAGAGGCTGGACCATATCAACCAGAATAACCCGAATAGACATTCCCGTCCTCGTGTCGTCTGCCTCGAATGGCTCGACCCACTGTATGTGGCAGGGCATTGGGTTCCGGAAATGATAGACTTGGCTGGTGGATGTGATGTCCTAGGGTCTTCAGATGACCCATCGCGCGAAACGACGTGGCAAGAAGTGAAAAATGCCCAACCTGATATCGTTATCCTCATGCCCTGTGGCTTTTCCGTTGATCGCACCATCAATGAACTCAGACAGAGCGGGTCCGCTCAAGAAAGATGGCGACGGGCCTGTGAACAGTGGCCGAATCTCTACGTCGTGGATGCCGCTTCCTATTTCAGCCGTCCAGGCCCACGGCTGGTCGATGGTGTCGAATTGCTGGACTCGATTCTGCATCCACGTCCCGACCACGGGATTGACCCCGTCAAAGCCATCAAACTTGAGGCTTCGATGCTGGCTGGAGGCAGCACGTCATGAAGGCCTCTGAAGCACAGGCCTATTGCACAGCCTATACAAAGAACAGCGGCAGCAACTTTTACTATTCATTCCTCTTCCTGCCCAAAGCCAAACGCGAAGCCATGTATACCGTTTACGCTTTCTGTAAGGCCATCGACAACGCCGTCGACGAACCGGCTGCCGGGACCAACCCAAAAGATGAACTGACCCATTGGCGGAACGAGCTTGACGCCGTCTATTCAGGAGCGCCAACGACACCGATCATGATAAGCCTCGCCCACCATGTGAAATCAATGGGAATCCCCAAAGCTTACTTTGAAGAATTGATCAAAGGCGTTGAGATGGATCTGTTCAATAATCGCTACCTCACCTTCGACGAGCTGTCGCTCTACTGTTACCGCGTGGCCTCCGTCGTCGGTCTTATTTGTCTCCACATTTTCGGCGTGACATCCGCCCGGGCACAGGACTACGCGGTGGCACTCGGCATGGCCTTCCAGCTGACGAACATTCTTCGCGACGTCGGCACCGATGCGGAAGAACGGCGCATTTATCTCCCGCTCGAAGACCTGCAGAAGTGGAACTATGCGGAAAAGTCCATGCTCAATCGGAGCTATTCGCCCGAATTCTGTGCGCTGATGGAATATGAGGCGTCTCGCGCCCACCACTATTACCAGCGAGCCGATGCCGCGCTCAAGGCCTTGTCTCCCGCAGAACGCCGCGCACTGACGGTCGCAGAAATCATGCGTGGCATTTACAGTCGAATTTTGGACCAAATCGAACGATCGAACTATCAGGTCTTCGGACCACGGATCGGTCTGACCACCACGCAACGGTTGTTCATCGCCTTACGCATTTGGCTCCGTTCCCGCTACTCGTGAGCGCTCCAGCCTCACAAACCGTCCTTATCCTCGGCGCTGGGCTGGCCGGTCTGACCGTTGCCTATCATCTACGTCGAGAGAACTACCATGTCACGCTCCTCGATCACCCCGAATGGCGCGACGGATTCTGGCTCAATCCATCCGACCCGGTACCGGTTCTGTTGGGATGCTACCGAGAAAGCCACCGACTCCTTCATGCGTTGGATCGGCAAGAGCCACCACAATCAGACCGACCCATTCCACTCGAGTTTCGGCTACCTGATGGCCGCTACGTGTCCTATCAGTCGGCTCGGCTTCCGGGAGCGTTTCAATGGATGATGAGTCTTTTCAGCTTTCAAGGCCTTGCCTGGCAGGACCGGTGGAGGCTGTTCTCACACGTTGAACAGATTTGGGAACAGGCTCAAAGCCTCCCAGCAGATCTGGAGAATCGAACCGCAGACGAATGGTTGTCGGCAACCGGGCAGAGCTCCGAGGCACGGGAACGGATTTGGAGGCGGCTGGCTCATTGGCTGACTGGAAATGATCTTAGCCGTCTCTCCGCCGCAACCTTTGTGCAAATGCTGTCGACCGTATTTCTGAGCGAGGCCTCAGACGCTCGGCTCACCTCTGTATCAGGGTCCATCGAGGAGAGCTTCCTGACACCCATGAAGCAATCGTTGCCTCACAATCGCATGGAGTTTCATACATTGACGAATCCTCCACTGCTCCGCTTCGATGAAGATAAGATGCAAAATGTCTGGATTCACGACGGCACAGCGTTGCATGCCCAGTGGTACGTTGTCGCGCTGCCGCATCAACAATTGCGCGCGCTTCTGCCGGAGCGGTTATTGACGCGCTTGGCCTACTTCGCCCACATGACAGACCTAATCGATCTCGGTGAGATCGTTGTCCGGTTGACGTGCCGGTCATCTACTCAAACGCCGCGACTCGTCCTGTTGACAGGACACCCCTTTTACCAACTCACCGTCACACCGGCGGGGCCTGGAGAAATCGTCTGTCGTCTCTCCGCTACAGCCACCTCGCTGGAGAACGTGAATGAAGACCAGGTGAGAGACACTGCCATGGCCGAGCTGATCCGAGTGTTCCCAAACATAGCCCCTGAGGACATCTCCAGTCATGAGATCATTCACGAACCCCATGCCACGCTTTCGCTCATCCCTGGCACTGCACGGCTCAGGCCTCTTCAGCAAAGTCCGATCAAGAACATGCTCATAGCTGGAGCTTGGACTGACACGGGCTGGCCGTCCAATCTTGAAAGCACGCTCCTTAGCGCCGATCGCTGCTCGAGGATCATCACAGACAAGCCGGCTTGATCCACTTTTGTGTAGATGGTATTAATACCTTATGAAAATACAGTACAGAGGCCTTCTGGTTATTCTTCTCTTGTCGGGGTTCGGTTGCGCGCCAAGTCCGTACGAGCGTGGCGGTCACCCCAGTGGGCTCACCCGCTATGACGTCGAGCGGGACTATATGGAATGCGAGTACAAAGCGAGGTTGGCCAACGAGCAATACTTCTATAGCCAAACGTCCCCCTTTCCCTTCAGCCCAGGCCCTCATAACCCTGCCGACCATGCGCGGGCCCTACATGGCCTTTCAATGATCAACGCCATGCGGGACACCTGTCTCTCGTCAAAAGGTTACCGCCTTAATTAGCTGCACGCAGATAACAGAGATCTTCAAACCGTTCCTCCCCCACATACTTTGCAACCACTAGCCACTCCCTCCTATCATCTGTCAGACCCACATAGGTCGTGCCATCGAGGATGAAGGGGTGAACAGAGAACGTGGTCGTCAAAACGGGAGGCGCCTGGCCTTTGTCAAACTGAAGCGTCGTCAGTGGATAGATGCCACCGGTCCGTTCGAACTTGTCGTGAGTCGCTAACAGTGGACCCAGATCTTGCCAACTAGAATCCTCAAGGACCCTGCTGTCCGCAGGGAATACGTACAGGCTGTCGCTCGGGCTGCCTTTCATGCAGAACGTGGTTTTCACGACCAAATCTTTGTGTCCATCGTTGTCCAGATCGATAATCGTCTTGTCGAGGCTCGAACAGCGCCTTGCCGTGGGACCATCTCCTTTCAGATCAATAGCTTCCCACTGCACTGTTTGCGACAGACTGCTTCCGAATGCGAACCGGACTCCCGACAGTTTGGCCACTTTCTCACAGAAGTCCTTATCTGCAAACGCCGTGAGCTCCACGGAGGCCGCAGCCGTCATCGCCGGCAACATCAGCAGAAACATACTGGCCATGTTCGTACGTGTCATCGCTGCTTCTCCTATTCTTTGACCTCATGATCGTGATTGACATCCCGACTCGCCAATTTCTAAGATACCGCTACCATTTTTTTTCACACTTATCGCACATGACGCCCACACCTCTTCAGGAACTTGCCAACTCGCTTCATGATTGCCAGCGCTGCAAACTAGCCAAGCTAGGGCGCAGCCAGGTCGTCTTCGGCGTCGGTAACCCTCACGCCAGTATCATGTTTGTCGGGGAAGCGCCAGGATTTCATGAAGATCAGAAGGGCGAGCCGTTTGTCGGAGCAGCGGGCAAACTCCTGAACGACCTGCTGGCTTCGGCTGGCCTTTCACGCGACCAGATCTACATTGCGAATGTGATCAAGTGCCGACCGCCGGATAACCGGGATCCCGAGCAAGATGAGGTCGAAACCTGCAAGCCGTTCTTGCTGCAACAGATTCAGCTGATCAAGCCAACACTGGTCTGCACCTTGGGGAATTGGGCCACCCAGACCCTCTTGGAACGCAAAGTCGGGATTACGAAGGTGAAGGCGCAAGCCTTCCACCTAAAAGACTTCGTGCTCTTCCCGCTCCTGCACCCAGCCGCAGCGTTGCATCAAGGCAACCTGCTCCCCACGCTGAAGGAAGACTTCAAAAAACTGAAGGAATTTCTGGACAAAAACACCACACCAGCAGAGCCGACCAGTTCAGCTCCTACCGCAGCCGCACCGACCTTGAAGATTGAATCCCCTCAGCCGGCACAGATGGATTTGTTCGGATAGCCTTGCTGCTTCAAGTCCATGAGGAACGGAACTATTCAGTTCTCTCCCCTTGCAAGCAGTAACGACCTCAGTTCTTCGTACACATTCCGACGCGGACCGACAAAAACGATGTCAAGGCAGGACTCATCATCATTTATACGATAGATAATTCGGTAGGTTCGAATGCGATATGATCGAAGCCCGGCGAGTTCAAACTGGAGCGCATGACCCGCAAGCGGGGTCACCAGTAGTTCTCGGATGCCTTCCCTGATCTCCCGTTTGACTTGAGGGTGGAGCTTGCGGATTCGCGCCGCCGCCTCCGACGTATACCGAGCCCGATAGGACTTCACAGGTTTTCTCGACCAAACACCGCGTCATGGTTGACCCACTTTCCTTTCTCTGCCTGCTTCAGAGATCGACGCAGCGCACGCATCGACCTCTGATCACTCAGGATCTCGATCGTCTCTATCAGCCCCTCAAATTGCTCCATACTCAAGAGCACTGCGGAAGGAACCCCATCGCGGGTGATAGCAACAACCTCTTGCTTGTGCTTCATCCGTCGGATCAAGTCCAGTAGCTTGTTCTTGGCCTCACTAACTGAAACAAACTCATCAACCTGTGGCATAACCATCTCCTGCTAGCTTTATTAATAGCCATTATAGTGGCTTGTATGAATTCTGGCAAGCAAGCTCAGCTGAAGATTCTGCCACATAGATCCTTTATATTGAATCGCCTCAGCCGGCACAGATGGATTTATTCGGATAGAGATGAGGAGCATTCTAATCTGTGATCCGTCTCTATACGAAGGATGTGTCTAACACAAGCGTTTCTATATAGACGCCGTCGCCTGACAGATCCCTGCCTTGGGCCTCAAGTCTCTGCTGCACCGCATGTAAAGTTAGCTTGGGCGCCTCTGCCTTGCGGTAGTCATCTGCATCCCATTGATCACAATTAAACCACCCAACTAGGTAAAGCCCATGCTGACAATGATTGTTCTGCAGGTATCGGTCCTTGAGCTGCGTTTTCATGGCGGTCTCTAATTCCCGATTCCAGGAACCTTTGACCTCAATGATCACCGATATCATGTCGACCTGCTGAGTGTCCGCTTGCCTCACAAAAGTATCAACATGGATGTCTGTCTTTTCCTTTCTATGAATCTGCACCTCGCGGTTGACTATGATCTGCCTCGCTTTGAGATCCTTCTCAAGATGAAGCTTCACAAAGTCAGATAGCGCGGACTCATCTTTTGGTTTCGCCTTTGATTGGCTCGTTCGGTCCCAGAGGAATTGGACTGATGGTGTCTCGCCGTGCAACTGCTCCTGAAGTCGTTTTAGGGACTCCTTTACTACTTGCATAAGATTTTCGCCACTCTGAACAAGCCGGTTCTGTGAGTCTTTAAACACAGCCAGTAACTGTTGTGGCTGAGGCGGGATCCAACTCTCACGCCTTGCCTGCAACTCGGCATCAGCCTGGACCCACTTTAACCAATCGAGTTCTGGAAATTCTCCTCTGATTTGCCTAATAGAATCACGGGCTTCAAAGGTTCCTTTCATCTTCAAAACGTTTAACACTCCATCTCGTAGACCTCTTGCCCGATCATTTGGTCCCACCCAATGCGCGCCAGTCGGGTTTGGATCGGTTGAATGCGGAAACTGACGGGTGAGCCAAATGTAGAAATCTGCCAGATACTCTTCATCCAGATGAGCCCAACTAGGGTCTTTATCTGAGTACGGATCGAGCGTTGCTACGACCTCTCTACCAAAGAGAACGTTATCCTGAAGGATTGGCCATATTACCGTCCAACCCGCATCTGTTGCTTTAGTAAGAAGAGCTCGTGCCGCTACAATTGCTTTTTCCCTCGAATCCCCGCTTGATGGAATAGGACATGCGAGCAATTCCTCAGCAAATACCCTGGCTTCCGGAACATCTCGCACCACTAGGTCTGTCAGTAACTCAGCTACGCTTCCGGGAGTAAGATTCGGATCGCGCAACTTGCCCGCGAGCGCCAAACACAGCCGGTCATCCCAACACTCCTCTATCTTTCGCGTAATAAACAGACTCCCCATGTTCTTATTTTCCGCATCAATGAGCACCAGCAAAGTTTCAATAACTGTATCCGGTGAATAATGGTATGCTAATTTCACCAGATCTTTGTGAATCTGTAGCTTACCTTCAATACCTGAGCTTGGATATGCCAGAATAACTGGTGCCCACCTTTTCCACACATCCGGGTGAATGGCAGAGATCGATTCCGGATCAGTCTCTGCAAGCAGCATCAGTGCTCGATATCCAGCAAATGCAGGTCGGTGAAAGGTATTCGTGCCAAGCCAATGTCTGGGATTTGGATTCTGGACATATAGATACTTCTTCGCCGCTGAGACTATTCTTCGTCTCGTCTCCATGTCAGCATCAGCCCACCCTGGAAGGGTAGTAATATCTGGCTCTAGTTCATCGCGATAATGTGTGCTAGTGGGCTTCAAGGTAAGCTCCATATTCAGTCGCCACCAAGCAGAAGTCTCTCCAAATTCAAACTCATCGAGCAATTTGCGAACTCTCTCTGTTGGCGGAGGCTGTAGTAGTGGCTTCTTTGTCCTTTCGGATATATCTCTAAGCTGCTCATGGATTTTCTTTGCTTCTTGAGCTTCCGGTGAACCAAGAACCATAGGTTTCAATAGCCACGCAAATTCCTTAGCGAGTAGCGGGTTGGCTGCGGCTAAAGAATATACTGCCTCAAAATGGCCTCTATCAGACCGGTCAAATGCAAAATGTATTAAACGCACAAGTACTTGTTGAATATCCTCGGCACTCTCTCGAACAAGCTTCTCGATCAACCAATTGAAGTCTTCTTCTTGGATCAGTGAGTCGCCAGTAAAACGGAGACATGCCAGGTCAGTATTGGGCTTAGCCAGGTGGGGCAATAACGCATCAAGGACCTTCCGTCGTTTGGAGTCATCACCAGACAATAGGCCCTCTTTATGATACTCGTAGCGACCTCCAAATACCGCCTCATACCTTTGCAATCTCGACAGTGCTGCAAGACCAAATGCCTCTGTTACACCAGGTGTATCGAGATACTCCCATGCTTTTCTCATGATCTGCCCAATGAGACCGTCAAAATCATCTTTCAAATCTTCTTCCAACTCACTATCCGCAAGCTTAACCTTAGTTACCCATTCCAACGCGGGTATTAAATCTGATGGTGTGAGACCTTCGAGTATGTCAGACGAGAGAAAGTGCCTGTATGCCCCCAAAAAGCCTGGTCTCTTAGGCGCGGTCAAAAGCTCAAACATTTCTTGAGCGTCAATACCATCTGGCCATATAGCCCGCAACCCACAACCCTTCAGTTCATCTTCCGGATCGTCCCCTGCTCGACCAAGCGCCAACGGCAGCAGTTTATTGTTCGTAGATTTATCCCCAATCTTCCGCAGACCATAAGCAGCGCTAATTCTAAGCGCCATCACTTCTTCCTGGTCAAGGACCATTGCTAGAAGCTCACCTTGAAGGTCCCGGGCTTCACATTCCTCTGCAATATCAATAGCAAGATCTCTCGTAAGAGCATGTCTCGATTTGTCGAGGAGATACGCCCTTAGCTGAATGGATAAGGAAGGATGGGCGAGTTTCCTGTAACGAGCTTTGCCACCTATCTTCCTGGGGTGAAATGCTTCATTTTGGCAGGAAGAGAGCAACGCATCTACCAACCTGGAAGGGCTTGTAGCGTTACCTGCGGACACAGAACTTCTCAGAAGCAATTCGGGCTCGTTCATCACGAGGTAATCAAACATTTCCGGAGTCATTTCTGCGAGCCAAGCTGCGATCTCCTGCAGTTGCGGAACAATCTTCCCTTGAGGATCACCAGGGTGACTCAGCAGCATCTTCAGTTGATCAAACGGCAATTTCCTCCTTGTAAGATAACGAGCAGCAAGAAACTCCGCATAGGTCTGATGTGCCCACCCCATACGACTAGGGCCTCGAGATGAGAACAACCCCGTCGCAATCGCTTCGCCTATCGATTCTTCGTCAACATCAAACTCTTGGTCGCCAGCACGCTCTTTACCTCCACATAACTGGGACACTGATACATCGTCGTTGATGGCAGTACCCTGCTCTCTCCCCGTCCAAACTGCATAGCGGTTTGAGAGACTTGTTATGGCCGCCATCCTCGCTACCACTGCCATTCGTTGGTCGATCGATAACGCTGGTCTCAACTTCGTTTCACGTCGATTGTCATTCGGCTCTTCACATAGAAAACGACAGCCCTGCTCATAAAGCTCTGCTTGTGTGAGTGCCAGCTGTCCCTGCTTTTTGTATTGCCTAACTAGAAATTCAAGAGTGACTGGCTTGATGGCGAACGCTATCACCCCGGTCCTGTCAACATCCTCCAAAAACCCCTTGGAATCTAACCCACTATTCCAGGCAGCCTCTTCCACGTCTTTTTTTCGAAGCGGAGCTAGTTCATAGGCGGCCACTTCCCCCTCATCCCATAACTCCTTTAGACCGTCTTCCAGGAAATTCGGCCACTCTGCCGTTCTACAGGCTATTCGCAAAAAAAGTCGCTCGACTGGACATTTCTTTAATTCATCGAGCAAGAGAGCAGACAATGTGTCTATTCTCAAGAGGCATTCATCAAGGCTATCGAGGAATAGATGCAATTCATATTTGCTGTTTTTCCACTCCTCGATTTGTTGACCATGAAACAAATCCCTCACTAACCTGTCTTCGCTACCATAGGAACGAAGATCAAAGAGAACTTCCTTTGTCGTTTTCGTCCCACCTTTATCGACATCAGACGACAAAGCACTTTGCATTGCATGAGTTTTCCCCATACCAGGCTCACCGAGCAGAATCAGGCATCTGAACCTGCTAATTGTCCGGAATGTAGCAAGCCCTTGGATGTCCTCGCTTCCATATAGATCGAGATCATGCAAGTACCCCTCAGGAGACAGGGTCAAGACTCCGCTCCTCGAACACCAGAATCGGTTCCAATTGTATTTCTTTTTGGTCACATCAAGCACAGAGTCGTCAGGAGAAGCTGTAACCTCATTTGGATTTCAGCTAGCTCACTACTCCTTCTGGCAGAAACGGTCAAGCGCGCTCAATATTCGGTGATGAAGTTGGAAAATTATGAGGCACTTCAGCAGCGGAGAAAATCGCTCTGGAGGTGCTTACAAGAGTTGTCGTCCGTTGGAAAAGCTTGAGGAGTGAGGGATTGTTACGCTTTTGCTTGGATGGTCGACGATGAGTCTGAACCAGCGGCTTCGCCGCCTTCTTCGTTCTCGGCAGGCCTCTCCTCTTCCGGCACATCAAACCACTGCACCAACATCTCTTCCCACCAGGCTTCGGTGACATTCTCCCCCGGGTCTGTTCCCAGAAAAGCCACATCCTCTTGCTTGATGGATGATCCAACAAGCTGCGGCTGGAACTTCGCGCGAGTGATGACTTCCTTCGTCGCATAGCCGCCGATAATCCAGGAGTCCGGATCGGCGCGGCGCGATTTGTACGCCTTCAAGCCCTGCTTGAGGTACATGAAGAGCTGCTGCTGAACAGGATCGGACACGCCGGACTGTGGGAGGCTGAGGGTTTTCTCGATCCGTTTGCGCCAATGTCGATCGTCGTAGCGTGACGTGATCAGCTGGAGCATTTTCTTTCCAAGTTCTGCATCAAGCGGCATGGTCTACCCTTCACGTGTTTCGCGGAATTTTCGAGGCTGATCAAAATGGCCTTCCGCCAAGGCCACAGGAAGACGACCGACCGAGAATGAAGGCGGAGGTCATTTTCATCAGCCGAGGTGCTGCTTGAAGAATGCCTTCGTTCTAGCCCACGCATCCTTCGCGGCTTCAGGCCGATACACCGAGGGATCCGTGTCCCTAAAAAACGCATGAGGCGCGCCGGGATAGGTCTTGACCTCTCCGGGCTTGTTGTACTTCTTCAACGCCGCCGCCAATCGTTGCACATCGGCCTTGGTGATCCAGCCATCGTCCTCACCATAAATATAGAGGACCGGACAGGCTAGTTTCTGGATCGGGGTATCAGGATTCGGCACTTGCCCATAGAACGGCACCGCCGCTTTAATGTCCTGACTCACGCACGGCAGCATGAGCGCGTAGGAGCCACCCATGCAAAAGCCGGTGATGCCGATCTTGGCCACATTGACTTCAGGGACCGATTTCAGATAGGCCACCGTCGCGTTCAGATCGGCGAGCCCGTCCTCCTGCTTCAACGTGTTCATGAGTTTGCCGGCTTCCCCGGCGTCTGTCGTCAGCGCATGTCCTAGGCGAGAATAGAGGTCCGGAGCGATGGCAACGTAACCTTCCGCTGCATACCGTCTCGCAATATCCTTCATGTGGTCCGTGAGCCCCCACCATTCTTGGACAATGATAATGGTCGGTCGTTTTTCCTTCGTCTGTGGAGCGGCCACGAAGGCCGTCATGCTCACTTTTCCACTCTGATATTGTACGGTGGTCTCTCGAATGGATTCAGCCATGCGTCACCTCCGTGCCGTCACACGTGTTTCGTTCTGAGTCCTGAGTAGGGAAAAGAGAAAGGAGAGAAATTTCGACTCGTTACTCAGGGACTCAGCACTCGCACTTGCTCAGCTCTTAATTACCTGCCACCATCATTTCTGAAATTTTCAGCGTGGGGCTGGTGATGCGCCCTCGAAACACCAGATCGTTCCCAACGATTTCGATATCCCTAAACATCTGTTTCAGGTTGCCCGCGATGGTAATTTCTTCGACCGGATAGGCCAACTCTCCGTTTTCGATCCAAAACCCTGAGGCTCCGCGTGAATAATCACCGGTCACCATGTTGATACCAAACCCGATCAATTCAGTGATGTAGAGACCATCCTTGACCGACCCAATAATCTCTTGCGCGCTGTTCGTTCCAGGAACCAGATAAAAGTTCGTCGGACCGACCGAAGGACTTTCACCCACGCTTCGTGACGCGTTTCCGGTTGATGGCAGTCCGAGCTTCTTCCCAGAGTAGGTATCGAGCAAATAGCTCTTGAGCACGCCACGCTCGACAATCGTATTCTTTCGAGTCGCCAACCCTTCACCATCGAACGGGCGAGATCCCAGCCCACCGACCATGCGGCCATCGTCATACACCGTGATCAGCTCGGATGCTATCGTTTGCCCCAGCTTGTCGAGAAGAAAGGACGCGCGCTTGTAGAGCCCATAGCCTGACACCGCACCGCAAAGGTTTGCGAGCAAGCTTCCGGCCGTCTCCTGATCGAACACGACCGGAACTCGTTTCGTCGAGACCTTGCGCGCGCCTAAGCGTCGAACAGCCCGTTTTGTAGCCTCTTGTCCGATCGATTCCGCGGAGGCCAACCGCCCGAACTTACGCTGTACCTCGTACCACGCATCACGTTGCATGGTGCCCGTTTCAGAATCGATGGCAATCGGAGAAACGGATAGTGAAAAATTTGAACTCTTGTAGGACCCGACGAATCCATGACTATTGGCCAGTACCACCCGCCCAGAGGATGAATCAAACTCCGCACCCTCTGAGTTGGTCACACGCTTGTCGGCCGCGAACGCCGCGGCTTCCCCTCGTTTCGCCCAGTCGATCTGCGTCTCCGTATCGAGCATCGTGTCATCATACAAATCGAGGTTTGGCTGGTCTGTGGCCATTTGAGCCGCATCCGGCAATCCCGATACCGAATCCTCGACCACCGCTCCTGCCAAGGTACAGGTGTCTGCGACAAGCCGTGTGAGAGACTCTTGTGAAAAGTCGGAGGTGGAGGTTGTCGCCGACCGTTTCCCGATGAAGACACGAAGGCCGAGCCGCTTTTCCCGCGCCTTGGTCAATCGATCAACGGCACCGACCCGAACCTGGACGGAAAGGGTCTCTCCATCAGCCACCACGATATCCGCCTCCGTCGCGCCACAGCCCTTCGCGCGAGCGAGGACCTCCGACGCGAGTTGGGCGTACCCGTTGGCTGTTTCTACTGGAACCGAACTTTTTTTAGCCATCGGTGCGTTACATCAATGCGTTTACCATTGCTACTCGATCAGCGGAAATTTTGTAGATAGCGTGGCTAGCTCCTCGTGCCACCGACCGTGATTTCGTCGATCTTAATGGTCGGTAAGCCGACTCCCACCGGGACTGACTGCCCGTCCTTCCCACAGGTCCCGATGCCGTTATCGAGCTTCAGATCGTGTCCCACCATCGAGACTTTGGTGAGAATCTCAGGTCCGTTCCCGATCAACGTGGCTCCCTTCACCGGCTTCGTAATCTGGCCGTCCTCAATCAGATAGGCTTCACTCGCAGAAAATACGAACTTCCCGTTCGTAATATCGACTTGCCCGCCTCCGAACGAGACGGCATAGAGCCCATTTTTGACTGATCTGATAATGTCCTGAGGGTCCGACTCCCCCGCTAGCATAAAGGTATTCGTCATACGAGGAAGCACCACACTTTGGTAATTCTCTCGCCGACCGTTCCCAGTCAAGGGGATCCCCATGAGCCGCGCATTGAGTTTATCGGTAATATAGCCACGGAGAATGCCCTTCTCGATCAGCGTTGTACAGCCGGTCGGAGTCCCTTCATCATCCATATTCAACGAGCCACGACGAGAGGGAAGGGTTCCATCATCCACGATCGTGCAGACGTCGGATGCCACACGCTTGCCAACCAGATTCGAAAAGGCCGATGTTTTCTTCCGATTGAAGTCCGCCTCCAAGCCGTGCCCGATCGCCTCGTGGAGTAAGATGCCGGGCCATCCACCGCCCAGAACGACCGGCATCACTCCAGCCGGAGCGTCGACCGCCGAGAGGTTGAGAATCGCCTCTCGTGCCGCTTCTCGGGCGTAGCCCAGATGGCGCCCACCTTCTCGATAGAATTCGAACGCAACCCGGCCACCACCACCGAAGCTCCCTACCTGCCGATTATCACCATCCTCGGCGATACAGGTAATCTGCAGGCGGGATAACGGCTGAATATCGGTCACCAAGGTCCCATCGGAGGTGGCCACCGCCACCACCTTGTACTCGGTGTTAAAGGACGCCATCACGTTCTTGATGCGAGGGTCGTATCGTCTGGCTTCCGCATCGATCTCGTTCAAGAGGGCCACACGCTCCGCCGTCGCGACTTCGGCCTTGGCCTGTTCCATCGGATAGAGATCTCTCGTAGGACGTCGTTGCGTGGGCACCGGAACGGGCGAATCCCCTTTTGGGGAGTTGGCGATATACCGCGCCGTATCCGCCGCAATCTCTAGATCCTTTTTTGTGAGTTCATCCGAGTAGGCAAATCCGGTTTTTTCACCGGCCGTTGCACGAACTCCGACCCCTTGAGAAATACTTTTAGCCGCACGCTTGACGATGCCTTCCTCCATAGATACCGATTCCGACGTACGCGACTCGAAATACAGATCCGCATAATCCACGTCGCGGACATTGAGCCGATCAAGGGCATGCTGCGCTTCGAACTCAGTGACACCAAATTTGCTCAATTGGATAAGGTCAGACATAGATCAGTCTTTCTGGTCTCGATGTGGCGTAAGAAGGAAGCAGTATAGCCCAATCATTTCCACAGTCGCAATGCGCTCATGCCTGTCCGGTGCAATTCCAAGGAAGTGTTCATTCTGGAATTATCTTCTTATAATTAGCGAGTTATCGTTTGACATTCCCTAGGCCCGCCAGTAGACTCTGACCACTTCAGCGCATCTGCACACTGAACCTGTAGGAGCTGGCTCAAGATTCATATGGCACACCAGCCATCTTCAAACCTCGATCGCCTTTCAGAAAGCGAACTAACCACCAAATTAGAGCTGGATCTGCTCCCGAAACATGTCGCGGTCATTATGGACGGCAACGGTCGCTGGGCTGAGCTACGTGGTCTTCCTCGGATCGCTGGCCATCGTGAAGGCATCAATTCCGTCAGAGAAATGATCACCTTGTGTCTGGAATTGGGCATTCGGGCCCTGACGATCTACGCGTTCTCTCAAGAAAACTGGAATCGCCCAACTCACGAAATCAGCGCCCTCATGGGACTCCTGGAGCATTACCTCTCCACGGAACGGGCGAGTTTGATCGAGCAAGGGGTTCGCTTCCGCGCCATCGGACGCCACGATCTCCTTCCGCAATCCGCTCAACACTGGGTTCGCACCACCGAAAAGGAGACCGCCCATCTCGATAAAATGATCTTGACCGTCGCGCTGAGCTACGGCGGGCGAGCAGAGATCGTCGATGCCGTAAAAGCGCTGATCAGCGATGTCCAAACAGGCACCATACAACCCAACCAAATCGATGAAACCACGTTCACCGAGTACCTCTCCACCCATCCGCTCCCTGACCCAGACCTTCTGATTCGGACGAGTGGAGAAACCAGGATCAGCAACTTTCTCCTGTGGCAGTTAGCCTACACCGAACTGTGTTTCAGCCAGACACTATGGCCGGATTTTCGCCGGCGGGAGTTCCTACTGGCGTTGATCGAATACCAAAAGCGGGAACGTCGATTTGGTCGAGTCCTGAGCACCGTATCGTCATAACACTTGTGGGATACCCCCTCGCCACAGAAGTCCTTGCTCATAGTTCGAGATTTGTGACGACCTCACCGGCACGCACCCGACAATTCGATCTCCGCCGTCTCTACACCGCGCTCGCGCTGATTCCCGCGGTGTATCTCATCATCGCACACCTTGTTCCCTGGGCCTTGACCCTGCTTTTGCTCGTGGTTGGTGTGATCGCCCTGCTGGAACTCTACAAACTCAGCTTCCCCTTAGGCTTGAGTCATCTCCTTCTGGGAGTGGGTCTGGCAGGGTTTACTCTGACACTTATCCACCCACATTTTTCGTTCTCCTGGTCAGAACTGCTCGTGGGCGGTGTCCTGGTGGCTCTCATGACCCTATTTATCTCCGCTGCATCCGCAGAACATCGATGGAACGACGCACTCGTGATTCTCCTGGGCATGTTGTACGTGGGGTTTCCTCTGAGTACCGTGGTCTCGGTCCGCGCACTACCGGACGGTCAATGGCTCGTGCTCTTCCTAGCAGTTGCGACATGGGCGTCAGACATCGGGGCCTACTATGCGGGAACCTTATGGGGGAAGCATCCGTTACTCCCATCGATCAGTCCGAAGAAAACCGTCGAGGGAGTGCTTGGTGGACTCATTCTGGCGGTCACTGTGGCACTCTTAGCGCAGCAGTGGTTTGCGTCACAGCTCTCAGTAGCCGATGCATTGATCCTTGGCGCCCTCCTGACGATGGTGGGCCTCATCGGAGATCTTTTCGAATCGTTCATCAAACGACGAACCGGAGTCAAAGACTCGGGCGGGATCTTGCCGGGCCATGGCGGAATGCTGGACCGTCTCGATAGTCTCTTGTTCACCGCCCCCACGTTCTACTACTATGTCGCCTACATTCGAGGCCTGTCGCCACTTTCCTGAGTGAATGGAGAGGAGAAGACATGAAGCCGATAATCATCTTGGGATCGACCGGATCGATCGGAACCAACACACTCGATATCGTTCAACGGTTTCCCGATGAATTTCGCGTGGTGGGTCTGACCGCCGGCAACAACATCGAGAAGCTCGAGGAGCAGATTCACCGCTTTAGGCCCAAAGCCGTCGCCGTCTCCACCGAATCCTCTGCCGCCCTCCTTCGCAGCCGATGTGCCGATCTTCGAGTCGAGATCCTATTCGGGGAAGACGGCATTACCCACGTGGCATCGGTCCTGGATGCTGAATTGGTCATTTCCGCCATCGTGGGAGCCGCCGGGCTTGTTCCGACTTTGTCCGCTATTCGAAGCGGCAAGCATATCGCCTTAGCGAATAAAGAACCGATGGTCATGGCGGGAAAGTTGATGCAGGATGAAGCTCGCAAACACGGGGTCAGGATTTTCCCGGTCGATAGCGAGCATAGCGCCATCTTTCAGTCGCTGGAGGGGCACCGGATTGAAGATGTCCGGCGACTGATTCTCACAGCGTCCGGCGGAGCGCTCTGGACGCTGACTCACGAACAACTTCAAGACGTGACACCTGAACGGGCCTTGCAGCACCCAAACTGGAAAATGGGAGCTAAGATCACCGTCGACTCGGCGACGCTGATGAATAAAGGGTTGGAGGTCGTGGAAGCTCGATGGCTGTTTGATATCCCTGAATCCAACATCGAGGTCATGGTCCATCGAGAAAGCATCATTCATTCGCTGGTTGAATATAAAGATCGTTCGATTATTGCTCAACTGGGGCTTCCTGATATGCGGACCCCTATCTCGTACGCGATGCGCTATCCCGCAAGGATGGCGCTTGATCTTCCTTCGCTGGAGTTGACGGAGATCGGACAATTGTCCTTTTGCAAACCCGACCATGACCGGTTCCCCTGTCTCAATCTCGGATACGAATCGCTTCGCATCGGAGGCACCATGCCGGCCACGTTGAATGCCGCGAATGAGATTGCCGTGGAGGCGTTTCTCAACCATGGCCTCCGCTTTATGGAAATCGCGCCAGTGATTCGCAACACCATGGAGGCGCATACTCAGCAGGAGATCACGTGTCTCGATGACGCCTTGGAAGCTGATCGATGGGCAAGAGAAAAAGCAGGATCATTAGTCCACGCAATATCTCACTGATGATTGTTTTGCATTTCGGACAACGTCTGTTAGAGTTAGAAGACCGCGTGCTCAACAGGGAGTTCTCATGACGTCCGCCTTCGCTTGGTCCCCCGATACGCTCTGGCTCCTCCTCCAGAAAGCTTGGTGGTTTCTCGTGGTCCTTGGCGTGTTGGTGGCTTTCCACGAGCTCGGCCATTTCCTCGCTGCCCGCTGGGTCGGAGTGAAAGTCTTGAAGTTTTCGATCGGATTCGGTCCGAAGATCTTCGGCCGTCAGGTCGGCGAAACAGAGTACCTCGTCTCAGCCGTTCCCCTTGGTGGCTACGTCAAACTATTCGGTGAGGATGAAACAGAAGCCACGACCCCCGATGACCGCCGCCGGTCCTTTTCGCACCAAGGCCTGTGGGGAAAAGTCCTGATTGTCGCAGCCGGCCCCGGGTTTAATTTCATTTTGGCCTACTTGATCTTTGCCGGATGGTTATCGACCGGGGCGCCTCTCTTCGTTCCGACCTTTAGTGATTTGAGCGCGGACGTCGAGGCACTCGTTCCCGGATCCCCTGCATCGGTGGCCGGTATGGAAGTCGGCGACCGTGTCGTCAGCGTGAATGGGAAAGAGATCTCGACCAAGACCGAATTGCTTGATCTCGTGTCTCGGAGCAACGGACAGCCGATCTCACTGGAAGTCCGGCGGGATGGGCAACTAAAAACGCTCACGGCGACTCCCGTGCGAATGACCGCAGATGAGACATCCACGGACGAACCGCTGTACACGATCGGGGTCGAAGAAATACCCGCATTGGTCACATCTGTCCTGCATGGGTCGCCTGCATCACTGGCCGGCCTCCAGCCCGGTGACCGTGTAGTCGCGATCGAGGGACACACGATCTATACGTGGGCACAGATGACCACGCATGTGAGAGACCATCCGGAGACACCGTTGAAATTCGAGGTGCTCCGCGAAGGAACGCGCACCACACTGTCCGTCACCCCGGCCAGTGAAAAGCTCACGGTGAATGGGCAGACCTCGGAAGTGGGGAAAATCGGCATTTCCGGTCCTGGTCGCTCGTTGATGCGGTCCGAGAACGTGGCGGAAGCCGTGTACCAGGGGCTGGAAGCCACGTGGGGATGGACGGAGCTGACGGCCATCGGTCTCTATAAAATGGTGGTCGGTGACATTTCGAGCAAGAATATCGGCGGCCCGCTGACGATCGCCAATATCTCGGGAGAAGCCGCCTCTCAAGGTGCCTCCAGCGTCGTCTTTTTGATCGCCATTCTGAGCATCAACCTCGGAGTACTGAATCTGCTGCCAATCCCCATTCTTGACGGTGGCCACTTGCTCTTTTTCTTGATTGAAGGCATCCTGCGCAAGCCACTTGGCGAGCGACAGCGAGAGGTTGCTCAACAGGTGGGATTGGTCTTATTAGTCGGTGTGATGATCTTCGCCTTTTGGAACGATCTGGAACGGATCTTCTCCCGCTAATCCTTTCATGAAGACATCTCAGTTACTCATTCCCACGCTACGGGACGATCCCGGAGAAGCCGAAACCGTCAGCCATCGATTGATGTTGCGCGCGGGGCTGATCCGCAAGGTCGCGGCGGGGATCTACACCTATCTCCCGCTCGGCTTACGGGTCATCCGTAAGATCGAGCAGATCATCCGCGAGGAGATGAATCGAGCCGGCACCCAAGAGCTGCTGATGCCGATCGCGTCCCCTGCGGAACTCTGGAAAGAAACTGCTCGTTGGGATTACTACGGGAAGGAGCTCTTGCGGTTCAAGGATCGTCACGAACGCGACTTCTGCTTGGGCCCGACCCATGAAGAAATCATCACGGATCTCTTCCGGCGGGAAGTGCGTTCGTATCGCCAGCTCCCGTTAAACTTTTATCAAATCCAAACCAAATTCCGAGACGAGATCCGTCCCCGCTTTGGTCTCATGAGGGGGCGTGAGTTTATCATGAAAGATGCTTATAGCTTTGACCTCGATGAAGCCGGAGCCAAGATCAGCTACCAGAACATGTATGACGCCTATACCAGGATTTTCACACGTTGCGGCCTGACCTTTCGGCCCGTAGAAGCCGACACGGGGCTGATCGGCGGGGACGTCTCGCATGAATTCATGGTTCTGGCTGAGACCGGTGAAGCAACGGTCGCATACAGTACGGAGGGCTCCTATGCCGCCAACCTTGAACGGGCTGAGGCATGCCCCCCCACTGAGGTAGATACACGTGAGTTACTCCCGCTGACCGCTGTTGAAACGCCTCAGCGCCGGACGGTAGAAGAGGTCACAGCCTTTTTAAAGATTTCATCTCGGCAACTGATCAAGACGTTGCTGTACCGAGCCGGAACCGAATCCGTTGCCGTGCTGATCCGAGGAGATCATGAAGTCAACGAAGTCAAACTGGCGCGGTTCCTCCGGGTGACGGATGTCACATTGGCGGATCCTGAAACGGTACGGCGTCTCACAGGGTGTCCCCCTGGATTTGCCGGACCGATCGGCCTGCAGCAAGTACGCATCTTTGCTGATCGAGCCGTCCAAGTGATGAAGAATTTCGTGATTGGCGCCAACAAGGCCGACACACACTATCAGAATGCTAACGTCGGTCGCGATTTTTCCATTGAACAATTTGCCGACCTTCGGAATGTGCAAGCCGGCGATCCATCCCCCCGTGGTCCTGGTGTGTTGACGCTCGCCAAGGGAATCGAAGTCGGGCAGGTCTTCTTGCTCGGCACCAAGTATAGTCAGAAAATGAACGCGACAATTCTCGATGAGCAAGGCAAAGAGCGCCTCGCCATCATGGGTTGTTACGGCATCGGCGTGGGGCGCACGGCCGCCGCAGCAATCGAACAACATCACGACGACAAAGGCATCATTTGGCCGTTTCCCATTGCACCATTTCATATTCATCTGCTAACGGTCAGCCAATCGGAAAGAACCACCTCAACCGCCGCACGTCTCTATTCCGAATTAGAGACTGCAGGCTTTGAGGTGCTATGGGATGATCGTCCTGATCGAGCCGGGGTAAAATTCAACGACGCCGATCTGATCGGAATCCCCTTTCAGATCGTCATAGGCGACAAGGGTCTTGCTGACGGCATCGTGGAGATCAAGATCCGGAAGGGAGGAAACAAGTCACGGATGGCCCCTGATGATCTGGTTGCCCATCTCAGGAAACTTCGCCTCGAATACGACCCGTCCATGGCGTGAGACAGCCACCCGCGCTCTCCTGCTCCTCCAACCTCACAAATCGTTGATCTTCCTCCGATGGAAAATGTCTTTTCCTTGCCTTCCCATCGCTTTCGGCTAGACTGAAATTCGATTCACAGCGGTATGCCCTGATCGCGACCTGGCATCTTCTGATCCAACGCGTAACCCGATTGTTCCACATCTCAACGGCAGCGAAAGCAAAGTCGGATGCAAGCCAAGCCCGTAACCCCTAACGTCCAGGAATTACAACAAAAGGTCGAGCACGCAGAACATGTCAAACGCATTACCACGCAAATTCATGCAGCCAACAATCTCGATCAAATCCTTCTAGACCTGCACAAAGATATCCTCAGTTTGTTCGACGCAGAAGATTTGACCCTCTTTGCGTTCGATTCCGACAAAAAAGAGATTTTCTCCAAAGTTCCCCACATCGACGGCGTCGAAGAAGTACGAATTCCCATTACCGAGCAGAGCCTGCCAGGGTTCTGCGCCAAGTACCTCCGTCCGGTGAACATCGCCGATGCGTACAACATGGCGGAGCTCAAGGCCACTCACCCAGCTCTCGTTCATGATACCTCCTACGACAAACGGACCGGGTTCAAAACCAAACAGGTGCTGACGTACCCCATCGTCGCCGACAACAAGTATTTGATGGGGGTGCTTCAACTCCTCAACAAGAAGAGCGGGAGTCGGTTTACCCGAAAAGATGAAGAAGCGGTTGATGAAATTGCGAAGGCGCTCGGGATTGCCTTCTTCAACCTCCGAAAGATCTCAAAAAAGAATCCCACTAAATTCGACCTCTTGGTCAGCAATAGCCGGATCACTCAGAATGAGCTCGACCAGGCTATCGCCGACTCTCGAAAGGGCATGAACGACCTCGAGAGTATCTTGATCGAAAAATACAAAGTCCCCAAGATCGATATCGGTAAATCGCTGGCCCAGTTTTATAAGTGCCCCTATATCGAGTACAGCGAGCGGACGCTCGTCGATGTGGAGCTCTTGAAAAATCTGAATGTCGACTATCTGAAGAAAAACCATTGGATGCCGCTGAAGCGCGATCGTACGGCCATCGAAATTCTGACCGATGATCCAGGCGATCTTGACCGCGTTCAAGACATCAAACGCACATTCCCCGGCCTGAACATCCGCTTCGCCGTGAGCCTCCGTCGAGACATCTCGCAGTTTCTCGGCTCAGCGACCGGACAGGGAGGGGATGGCGGAGGACGCAAGCTCGATGAGAATGTATCAGACATTCTCGGAGAACTGGTCACCGAAGCTCAAGCCGAAGCGATGGAAGACTCCAGCTTGGGTGGAGGGCTGGATGAAAACGACAGCGCGATCGTCCGTCTGGCCAACCAAATCATTGCCGACGCCTACCGCCAAAGTGCGTCGGACATCCACATCGAACCCTATGGAGAAAAACGCGAGACGCTGGTTCGATTCCGAGTCGACGGCGAATGCTTCGAATACATGAAAATTCCACAGAGCTATCGCCGTGCCATCGTCTCTCGCCTCAAAATCATGGCCAGTTTGGATATCGCCGAGCGCCGGAAACCTCAGGATGGAAAAATCAAGTTCAAGCTCTCGGAATCGAAAGAAATTGAACTCCGTGTCGCGACGCTCCCCACCGCCGGATACAACGAAGATGTGGTGATGCGTATCCTTGCGGCAAGTGAGCCCCTGCCTCTCGACAAGATGGGGTTCTCTGAACGGAACCTCAAAGTACTGAAGGACATTTCTGAACGGCCGTATGGCATCATCCTCTGTGTCGGCCCGACCGGTTCAGGAAAAACGACGACGCTTCATTCGGTGCTCGGCAATATCAATACTCCAGACATCAAAATATGGACAGCCGAGGATCCCGTCGAAATTACCCAGTATGGCCTTCGCCAGGTACAAGTCCAGCCGAAAATCGGCCTCACTTTCGCCGCCGCCATGCGCGCCTTTCTCCGGGCCGATCCCGATGTCATCATGGTGGGAGAAATGCGAGATAAGGAAACCGCTGACACTGGCATTGAAGCATCGTTGACCGGACACCTCGTCTTAAGTACGCTCCACACGAATAGCGCAGTCGAAACAGTTACCCGCCTGCTCGATATGGGCTGCGATCCGTTCAGCTTTGCCGATGCCATGCTGGGCGTCCTCGCGCAACGGCTGGCTCGCAGAATATGCAAGGAATGCAAAGAACAATACATCGGAACCAAAGAGGAGTATGAAGAACTCCGATTAGGCTACGGCCATGAGTATTGGGACAAGCTCGGGATCAAGCAAGATAATACGTTCCGGCTTTCGCGCGGAAAGGGCTGCGAGACGTGCAATCGCTCCGGCTTCAAGGGACGAGTAGCTCTCCACGAACTGCTCCTTGGTACGGACGAAATGAAGCGAATGGTGCAACAGAAAGCACGCACCGAGGATATGCTGAAAACCGCGCTCCAGGAAGGAATGACGACGCTCGTACAAGACGGAATCCAAAAGGTCTTGCAAGGCCATACCACCTACAAAGAAGTCAAAGCAGTGGCGATCAAATAAAGATCTTAACTCACGCCATCACAACTCGTCTCACACGCGTTGGTTTTTTCATTCCTCAATCATCACTACAAAGCGGCACCGTGAAGCGCGGTGGTGTTTCCAGCCAACACCCCTTTCAGCTGACAGAAGAGGAGCAGGGAAGTAACTGTTGCACATCTTTGATGTGGTCGGAACTATTCGAAAAGCAACAGGCGACGTGAGACGGTCAGGCCGCGACGGTCGGTCCGGACTTGGATTGGTGTGTCATGAAGGCTAGGATGTGTTTGTTATCGCTCGGAGATAGCCCCTCGAACTCCACTCCATACGTTTGTTCTTTTCCCCATCTGACAGTGGCCGCTTCGATGAGCACCGATGCGGCCTGATCAGGTAACCGTAAGCGCATGGCGATACGGTCTCCGGGGGTAATCACGGCTTCGGTCATGACGCGCACGCCTTTGGTGGAGAGGTCATAGATAATGCCCAACCCCTGCTCGACCTCACCCTTCTTGATCCAACCCACCCGCGCCAGCGCACAGGGGAACGGAGCCGAGACACGCACGCGAGGATGTTTGCGGAGTTGCGGCATGCTATTGACACCAAGGGGATTGAAGACTGGATCATCCATATTCTGTTACTCCTTCGCTAAACCAGAGAGACACATGTACTCGGTCAACCGGTTCAAAGACGCTTCTGAAAGCGCTCTGAATGCAAGTCCATGGAACTGATAATTGGTCCAACATACGGTGGCCTCCGCCACTTCGACCGGGGGAGTGCCTTTGGTCAGTCGGAGCACGAGAGAAACCTGGTCGCCGGGCCTGATAGTCGCGTCAGTGCTGACGCATGCACCGTGCAGCGACAGGTCATACACCAAACCAACGTCATGGACCGGCTTCCGAAACCACCCTCTAGTTATTCGAGAGGATAAGGAGCAGCTGAACGGCATTGGGATGCGAATCCTGGAATACTGCCGAGCCTTGGTTCGCACCAACTTCTGCTGCTGGATCAGCTGCATGCCAATCTACCTCGTGAGAGATACTGTATCCCACGAGGTAGATTTTGCGAACTGTTTTTACACTTTACGAACGTGTTGTTGCTGAAGGATTGGGATTTGAAGATTCTGCATGAGCGCCTCTCGACATCGGACGACGGTAACGTCCTGCACTCCTCACATGATTGGCTGAGGAACGATCATGACGATGGACATGCCTGGCTCTAGCATTCACAACGGATGGCGGCGCTCCACTCCCAGGAGCAAGCGGAACGGCATGCCCCAACAGCCGCTCGATATCTCGAAGTTGAGGCTGATCTTCGCCTGTCACAAAACTCGTGGCGCGACCGGTCGTCTTCATCCTCGCCGTACGCCCGATACGATGCACATAATCCTCCGGACAATTGGGCAAATCAAAATTGATCACGTGGCCGATATTCGCGACATCTATCCCTCGAGCAGCGATATCCGTCGCAACCAGCACCCGGAATGCTCCTCGTTTAAACCCCTCTAGCGCCGCACGTCGCTGTGACAGACTTCGGCCCCCATGCAAGATCGCCACTCGATGGCCCGCACGACCCAACATGCGTCCCAACCGATCCGCCCGATGCTTCGTCCTAGTGAAAACCAAGGCCGTATCCTTGTCGGCGCCTAGGAGGGATAAGAGAAGATCGGACTTATCGGTGTGGGATGTATAATGTATCGCTTGAGTCACTCCGTCCGCCGTCGTCGCCGAAGGGGCAACCATGACACGCACGGGATTCCTGACGTTGGCTTGAACCAACCGAGCAAGATCCGCCGGCAATGTGGCCGAAAAGAGTAAGGTCTGTCGCTCCTCAGGCAAGGCATCAAGAATCTGATTGATTTGCGGGGCAAAGCCCATATCCAACATCCGATCCGCCTCATCCAAAACCAACATCTTCATGGACGACAATAAAATCGTGCCGTTCCACATGTGATCAAGAAGTCGACCCGGCGTCGCCACCAAGATATCCGGTCGCTGCCGCAACCCTCGCACCTGCGCTTGCATGTCAGCTCCTCCCACAATAACGGTAGCGGAGATACCTCGACTCCGCCCGAGCTTCTCAATCGTGGTCAGCGTCTGCAAGGCGAGTTCGCGCGTCGGCGCGAGGATCAGCGCCTTTGGCTGTCCCTTCGGGAGGGAAGACAGGCGTTCGACAATCGGAATGACGAACGCTGCCGTTTTACCGGTGCCAGTCTGAGCGCATCCGATCACATCTCGTCCAGCTAAGGCCGGAGGGATAGCTTGTTCTTGAATGGGAGTTGGTGCGGCAAACCCAGCTTCTGCTAGGTCGCGTAAGAGAGCCTCGGACAAACCGAGGGCGTGAAAACTGCGTTGAGCAGACGTATCCACTACATGATCCTTTCAGTTTGATCGCATTATGACGGGATCAGAGAACCAAGGGGAGAGACAACCAAGGTGGGTGTAGCTCCAAACTGGACCTGGTCGCGATGCGATCGCGAAGTCCGTTATGGTTGAGCATCTCTTCGCCGGACTACCACGAACGAAATGCAGGTTTACCATACAGGACCAAGGACCTCACGTCAACTCACCCGCTGATTTCTGTCATCGCGGTTGTTTAATGCGTAGGCCTTTCGACCCATGGTCGCGGACATCATACCATTCACCCGCCCAGAGGTTTATGAGATAATCCATTCATGATTCTGAAACGATGGCTCGTCGGCGATCCGCTGAAGACTGCCCAGGCAGCAGACCAACGGTTGTCCAAAACGCTGGCTCTTGCTATTTTCTCCTCAAACAACATTTCTTCCGTCGCCTATGCCACGGAAGAAATCCTGTTGGTGCTCGTCTTGGCTGGAACTGCTGCCATCGCATGGTCGATCCCCGTCAGTCTCGCGATCCTGTTCCTTGTTCTGGTTCTCACGATCTCCTACCGTCAGATCATCTACGAATATCCGGAGGGTGGTGGGGCCTATACCGTTGCTAAAGCAAACCTCGGTGAACTTCCTTCACTTGCCGCCGCTGGCGCGTTAATGATCAGTTATGTGGTCACCGTAGCCGTCAGTATCGCGGCCGGTATTGCCGCGCTGACATCTGCAGTTCCAAGCTTGTTTGTACACCGAGAAGCGTTGGGGCTGGCGACCATCCTGTTCATTGTCATCATAAACTTGCGTGGCGTCCGCGAGTCAGGTCAATTCTTTTCGATCCCCACCTACTTTGCCATCGGAGGGTTGGGCCTGCTGGTCGTCGTGGGTGTCGTCCGCTCTCTCTATAATACGCAGCCGGTTCTCCCTACGACCACTCCCACCGGCTCCAGTGGAGGAGTGGAATCCCTTACGCTTTTTCTGATCCTTCGCGCGTTTGCCGTAGGTTGTTCGGCCGTCACCGGCATGGAAGTGATCTCGAACGGTGTGAAGGCCTTCCGTGCCCCTGAATCGAAGAATGCCGCCACCACAATGATCTGGATGTCCGTCATTCTCGGGTCGCTGTTCATGGGAGTCAGCTGGTTGGCCTACCATCATGGCATCTTACCCAAGACCGATGAAACCGTCGTGTCTCAACTCGCGCGCCTCACCTTCGGCACAGGCGCGATCTATTACGGCGTCCAGATCGGTACCATGATCCTGTTGATCCTCGCAGCGAACAGCGCATTCGCTGGCTTCCCGCATTTGTCCTCCATTCTCGCGCGAGACGGGTTCATGCCCCACCAGATGGCGACATTCGGCGATCGCTTGGTCTTTTCGAATGGAATCATCATTCTTGGCCTGTTCGCGTGCCTACTTCTGGTCCTGTTCGAAGGAGATACCCATGCATTGATCCCGTTGTATGCCATCGGCGTGTTTGTGTCTTTTACCATTTCCCAATCCGGAATGGTTCGGAGCTGGCTCAAACGAAAAGGAGACCATTGGCGGAAAAAGCTCTTAGTCAATGGCGTGGGAGCCTTCACGACCGGAGTCGCCACCATAATCATTGCGACCACGAAATTCTGGGACGGGTCCTGGATCGTGTTGTTCCTCGTCACCATCCTGATCATGATGTTTCGAGGAATTCGTTCTCATTACAAGGCGGTGAAGGAACAGATCACGCTCACCCGAGATTCCCGTCCATCTCGTCCTAGACACAATCTCATCCTGATCCCCATCAGTGGGGTGAACCGGTCGGTTGTCCGAGCGGTCGACTATGCGCGAAGCCGAGGAGGAGACATTAAAGCCCTCTTGGTTGATGTCAACAAGGAGGAAACCGCGCTCGCGGAAATACAGTGGGCACAATGGGGTTGCGGAGTTCCGCTGATCGTCCTCCCTTCACCTTACCGGTCCATTCTGGGATCGATCATGGACTTCATTGAAGAGCAACGGCAAAAGGATCCAGATTGTTGGATTACCGTGGTCCTCCCGGAGATTCTCCCAGCCCGCTGGTGGCAGAATATTCTGCACAACCAACGGGCACTCTTGCTGAAAGCTTCCTTACTCTTTAAGGATCGTGTCGTCCTTACCGACGTACCCTTCCACCTGACGAAATGATCATCGCACGGGACCTTTGGCTGATAAAATGGGGAACCCCAACTCGGGTTGTTTGGCAGTGCCTCTTTGCGATGTGCCTGGCCATGATTCTTCCGGTCCATGCCTTCACCATCACAGAACCTCAGGACGGTTCCACGCTGAAGGCCGGAAGCACCGTCACCGCACGTGTGGATGTAGGAAAGAACACCGGCGTCGTAAAGGTCCGCTACTACTGGTACGGTGAACAGGATGAAGCCTTGGTTGAACAGGATGATTCGACAGCGATCGGCTTAATCGTGACGCCAGTCGCAATGGTCGGATCTGCAGAGCAGGATCCACCCTTTGGCGGACCACTGAAGATCCCACAGGACGGCATTGGACCCATGCGTCTGTTGGCAGTGGCCGAAGTCTCCCGTGGACGATTGGGTACAAGGTCCATCTTCGATGAAGTGATCGTGAACGTAGAACCACCTGCTGCTCTCACGGCCATCGATTTTGAAACCGATAAGCCGTTACAACTGGGGCGCGCGGGACAGTCCTCCGCCTTCGGCCATGTGGACTCGTTGGGCAAGGTCTTCGAACTTCCGGTCGTCGCCGACTTTACCGACGACGTCACCCGACGCATCAGCAGTCCGGCCAGCGGCACCAGCTATGCATCATCCAATCGACAAGTCATCAAGATTTTACCCGGCGGCTTGCTTCAGATTGTCGGCAACGGTAAGACGATCATTACCGTCAGTAACCGTGGCAAGCAAGGATCACTCGATATTGACGTGAATGTGAACGATGAACCGAACAAGCCGCCGATCGCCGACGCCGGCCCGAACAAGACGGTCAGGGCCGGTTCAAGAGTAAAAATGAGTGGGTTAAAAAGCCGAGATCCTGAAGGCGAAGCGCTCTACTATAGTTGGAGTCAAGTGCGCGGCAGCAAGGTCCCGCTGCTCGACGCCAACAGCTCGGAACCCTCCTTTCTCGCTCCGGTTGTTTCAGAACCACGGACGTACCGTTTCAAATTGCGCGTGACTGATAAGAAGGGAGCCGACAGCCCTCCTGCGTTTGTGGATGTCACGGTAATACCTTAGTGAGGTTTGGTTCGACTGCCGCGATTGTCGTCTCTACGCCCCCTGCTTTCCCTTGCCCTTCACGACCAGGGCGATCACCTGAAAAAACTTTTCGACTCGGGCCTTGTATTGATTCATGAATTGAGCCGTCCACATCTTGTTGTATTCGATGGCGGCGCTCTTCTTCATGCCTGCATCCTTTTCACCAAGCGGAGAGGAGTAGTGCGCAATGAGGCGATCCAGTTCTTCTTCCCTAAAGTTTCTCGAGTACGCCTGCTTTAAATGGTCATGGAGTGTCTCAACTTGTCCAATCGCCTTTCTCATGTCCTTCAAGAAGACTTCCAGAAGCGCCTCGATTTGCTTCTTTTTTTCACCGCTCAGATCAGGATACGTACTGACTATGGACTTCCTTATTTGTTGCTCGTAATCGCTGACATATTTCTGAGTGAGTGCGTCGTATTCCGATTCCAGCTCCGCCACTCGGATCAGCGTGAGCAGTTTCTCGACCTTCACGGCCTTGGCATTCTCGATAGCGGCTGCTTCTGCCGGAATAAGCCCAGAAACGAGCAGCATGCAACCAACCCATATCATTGGAGCAGCGTAGAAAGTTCTCACTCGATACGTTGGCATGAATGTAGGCATGATCCATACCTCCTGCAGTCGAGTCTACATCCTGTGGATCGATCGTCAAGAAATAGAGTGGTTCCATCATCCGCTCTTACTTGCCCGGCTGCGCGATGAACTCGATGGGTGTGGAATCAATTAGCAATCACACCTTCTCCAGTCTTATCGGCCCATACTTTTGACGAGCCTGAAGAAGTTCTTTGACGTGTTTCCGCAGTGCTGAACCTAAATGGGAGCGCTCCACCTCACGTCTGAATCGCTTGCTCTCATGTTCGACCTGATCAATCGCCTGAGCCAACTGTGCGGTCAAGTGTCTCCCAGAGCCGGTCAGCCATCCAAGACGATGATCGGCGTAGTGTAGGTCTTGCAGGGAGTAACGGACAGACTCAATTTCCTCCAAACAACGAAGTTGCGCTCGCTGTAGATCTCGTTTGCTAAGCCCCACCTTCTTCCACCGTTCCGACCCTCCTCGCCCTGATGCCCAGGACGAAAGCCGCTCGAACAAGAGCGCGCCCATGGCGAAGGTAAAGGCCGCATGAAGAATGCCTCGCAATGGGCGGAGACTTCGCCGCCAGGGTGAATAGAATATCTGTTGATGATGGTCGCCACGATACATCACGTATTTCCGGAGTAGGAGATTCAAATGGTGATGGCTGTTCTCATGAATCAGATCATCGATCAAATCGAGGTTATCACGGTCGAAACAGTTGATGAACGAGAGTCCCGGTCGATGCCGATAGCTGAAGCTCACAACCCCTTTCGCCTGTAGTGGGATGACGCGAGATGTGAGAAGCGCAAGGATCTCATGACCTTCTGGCCAGGCAAGCTGGATGGTTTGCCACGCACGAGCGATACGATCAACTTGTCGCCGATCGGTGGCCTTCACAGATCTTGGCCGGCGGTCCTTCCCGTACACAAGTGTTGGCCCGACAGTGATCGAATGCCTATCAGTCTGGATGGTAATCCGCGGCGAATGGTACACCCATTGCCATTGCCCCTGTGCTCCCCACCCTGACCAGATCGGCGAAACGCTCTTTCCGATCCTTACAGAAATCCTGGTTGGCTCCACCAGAAATACCACGTGGCCTACCGATCGGCGCAACGCCCGTCGTATGTCGCCTGGCGCCTGACACCAGGCTCCAGTATCCTCAATGGAGAGAGTTCCCTGGACCTCGGCTTTCTCGAAATTGTCCTTCAAGGTTCCCCGCACTTCCCACCGCGCCAGCTTTCGCTGCCGACACCACGTGACCGATACGGCCGGATCAAACCAGAGAGACTCTTGAGTCAACTCCCTCACCAAAGACCGACACAGATCGGACAACCGTTTTTCAAGCCCGCTTACCCGTGCCTTGCCGGATGGAAAAAGATCATCACAATACCCGTGTTCAAAGAACTTTTCCTGACATTCGTCGAACAACTGCTCCGTAAATTCTACTCGATCCTGTTCCCGCTCCCACTGTTTGAGCACATCTAGGAAATAGACGAGGTCATTGAGCGTCTCAATCCAGCCGACCACTTTCCAATTTGAGTAGGCCTCCAGCGAGAAACGTGGGCGGAGACGGTAAAAGAATCCGGTTGGAAGCCCCCATTCGCGAGCAAGATCCGCATGATCGGCATGGAGCTCTCGACAAAGATCGGTGAATAACCGCCGCATCGATTGGCGAAACTCATCTCGCAATAGCACAAGCGGTTGAAGACCAAGTAGGCGCATGGGGGAAGCGACGACGCAAGGAAAGCTGCGCGGACTCTAGCGCAATGAAACGGACGCTGCAAGCGGGAAACCATATGGCACCAAGATGTTCCCTGCAGTCTCTTGCCTGTACTTGCCGCACATCGTACAGTAACACCTTAGAAACTGCCCCGACGCTCACAAGCTTGCCACCTGTACGTTGGCATGGAACAGCATCAAAGCAAGTAGAAACCTACTGAGAAACCTTGGAATTCACTCGTCATGCTGAATGTTTCGGATCTTGAACAGGTCCTTAAAGAGATCTCCCCTGCTCTGCGTGGCGGCTGGATCCAGAAAATTCATCAGCCTGGCGCTCGCACGCTCGTGTTCGACGTTCGCGTGCCCGGACAGACGCATCGGTTGTTGATGTCATGCGAGACGAATTCCGCTCGTCTTCATGTCACCACTCGTTCACACCTCAACCCTTCGACACCTCCGCCGTTCTGCCAATTTTTCAGAGCCCATTTTCAAGGAGCGAGGATCGACGATATTCGTCAAATTTCGAATGACCGCATCGTTGAGCTGGCTCTCACCGGAAAGGAGGGAACTAGCACGATCGTGTGTGAATTGACCGGCAAGAGTGCCAATCTGCTGGTCCTCACCGCCGATCGCCGAATAGTGAGAGATCTCTCTCACCAGAGAGCCCTTGTCGGACAACCCTATATCCATCCAACCACACGCACAAGCGGGCAAGAACGAGCACCGGCTCGATTCAGCGGGGTTGCCGGTTCCCAGTTCCCCATCTCCGCGGAGATCGACAACTACTATCAGGAGCGAGAAACAGCGCAAGCGGTCGTCCAAGTCAAAGAGACCCGAATACGTTTCCTCAAGAAGGCGATCAAGAAAGAACTACGATTGATTGAGGCCTGGCAACGAGACCTGTCAAAGGCCACAGCCTATCAAGGCTATGCCCGATACGGAGAACTGATCAAAGCGAACCTGTCTCAGATGAAGAGGGGCGATGACCATATTGAGGTGACGGATTATTTCGACGAGCTCCTCCCCCATATCTGCATTCCACTCGATTCGACAAAATCGGCCCAGGGCAACATGGATGACTACTTTCGGAAACATCGAAAATATCTCGCTGCTGAGCGTGAGCTTAAGCCACGCATCGAACGAACGGAGCACCACCTGAAACAGTTACGCGAGGAGCTGAAGGATGTGGAGCAGGAAGGCTGGAGGCCACCGGATCAGCTTCCTCCTCAGCCGGACCACCTTCCCAGCAAGCGAGCATCCGTGGCTCGCCGTCGAGCCCCGAATGAACGGCACGGCCCATTTCGACGGTTTACCTCCACTGATGGGTTACCGATGTTCGTCGGACGGAATGCTCGCGAGAATGACGACCTCACTTTTGGCCTGGCCAAAAGCGACGACCTGTGGCTCCATGCCCGTGGGGTGCCGGGCTCGCACGTAGTCGTTCGATTGGACAAAGGCACAGATCCTCCCTTCGAAACCCTCTGCGACGCGGCCACGCTAGCCCTGCTCTATAGTGATCTGAAGAAAAGCGGCAAAGGCGAGGTGATCTACACACGCCGCAAATGGGTCAAAAAGGCGAAAGGTCAGGCACCTGGTGCTGTCATCGTCACCCAAGAGAAATCACTGTACATCAGTCTTGATAAGGCTCGGCTTGAGGCCTTGAAGAACCGAAAGAGTGGAGAATAACAAGACAACCTGAGCGCGCTTTCCAGCTCACCCCTTCCCATGCTAGAGTGCCCATATATGGGCACAACGCACTTACAAAGCCGATTGCAGGAGATCATCCCTGCTCTTATCGCCTGTAAAGGTCTCCAAGAGTTTGATCATGAACTGAGTCGTGCACTGGTCAAGGCCCTGGTTTGTGATGTGGTCGGCTTTTACCTCTATAGCAAATCGACGAACAGCTTCTCTCCGGTCTCCACGGTACTGACGACTCCGGACTCACCGGGTTATCTCGTCGCACAGTTGCCTGGTGAGGGGACGATGAAAGAGGCTGCGGTAGAACGCGGCTCCGCGGTCTTGGAGAACGATCTGGCTCGCTCTTCTTGGACGGAGGCCTCCATTCTTCGAACGGCTCCCTTCACGACCGCTTCGGCACTTGTCGCTCCATTGATGATTCCTGCTTCTAAAGATCGACCTGCTGAAACCATCGCCGTCGTGGCTGCCATCACGATCGAGAGGAATAATACCTTCACCGAGGATCACCGTCTCTTTTTGGAATGCCTCGCCGCCCAAGCCGGATCGGTCCTCCAGAACGTTCTCGCTTCCGAAGAACGCGATGCGCTCATGGCCATGAATAGACAAGTCCTTGTCGGTTCCACGACCATCTCCAATTTAATCCCCCTCGTTCGAGACATCTTACACGGGGTTGTGCGGCACGACATGACAGGTCTCGTGCGATTCACTGATTCGCCACAGGGAACATGGTTTGACATCCTCTATCGTGAAGGTGTTGATATAGATTTAGCGCGCCTCCAGCAGTTTCCGTTCGAGCAGATGGCGCCAGCTGAGTTACTGGCCACGGGAAAACCTCTCTTGATCACCGGACACAACCACACACGATTCGCAGAGCATGCCTACATCGAATCTGTGGGGATCCTGTCCTGCATGCTCTGTCCATTGCACGTCCAGGGAAAGCCCTATGGATTCCTGGCCATCGGCAGTAAGAGGCGCAACGCCTTTGCAGATCGTGATCTAGCGTTCGCAGAACAGATCGGGTTTCACCTCTCCCAAGCCATTACCAACCTGACCGCGTACGAGGAAATTCGTTCGCTGAAAGAACAGCTGGAGCATGAGAATCTCTACCTCCGTGACGAAATTACGGCGTCTGCCGACCTGAAGATATTGGTCGGCGAGAGCCCAGCCCTACAGAAAACTTTGATCGCGATCGAGCAAGTTGCACCAACCGACTCGACCGTGCTGATCACGGGTGAAACCGGCACGGGGAAGGAGTTGGTCGCACAGGCCATCCATCGGCTCTCCCTTAGGAAAGACAAGCCGCTGATCACGATCAACTGCGCCGCACTCCCCCCCACCTTGATCGAGTCGGAGCTGTTCGGCCACGAACGAGGCGCGTTTACCAGTGCGACTGCCCGGAAGGTTGGTCGCTTTGAGCTTGCCGATGGAGGCACAATCCTCTTGGATGAAATCGGGGAACTTCCACTTGAGCTCCAAGCCAAGTTCCTTCGGGTGCTCGAATCACAGGAACTCCACCGTGTCGGTGGCACGAAGACTATCACACTGAATGTACGCGTAGTGGCCGCCACAAACACGGACCTCCAGCACGCAGTTACGCAGGGGACATTTCGAGCAGATCTTTTTTATCGCCTGAACGTGTTCCCTGTCCGGACTCCCTCGCTCAGAGAACGGCGTGAGGATATTCCAATCCTGGCTCGGCACTTCGTCAAGAAATACGGCAAGCGACACCGAAAACCGATCGCACCCATAGCGAGCAGCTCGATTAAGGCACTGGTCGCGTATGACTGGCCTGGGAATGTTCGGGAGCTGGAGCATGTGATCGAACGAGCGGTGATCATCAATCACAACTCCCTCTTGGTGATCGATGAATTCGAGCAGTCTCGTTCGAACAACACCTCGGTGACCAGCTCCCAAACCCTGGCCGATGCTGAACGCGTTCACATCCTCGAGGTTTTAAAACAAACCAACGGAATCTTGGCCGGAAAACATGGGGCCGCAGTTCGTCTGGGAATGAAACGTTCGACGTTGCAGCACCGGATGAAGAAACTCGGTATCCGTCGTTCATCTCTCAATGCATTTTTTGATGTGACATGATCTGCCCACCTGTCGGCACTAGCTCCATGAGACTGCCAATTTATAGGCACGGCTAACCGGTCAGTATCAGCTTCTCTTGATCTCGGGTATCCGATGGTCCTTTCATTATTCCACGGACTTATGTCTCGATCACGATCCACCGATTCTCTTGGCACCATCTCTGCTTATTGCATTACCCATGAACGGCCAACCTCCTGGTACTCCGGAAAGGCTCTCCCAGACCATCGAAGCGTTCTTGGCTGAACGTCAAGCTGAACTGCTTCCTTCCGGAGAAAAAACCAAGGATGGAACAACCTTTTCTTGGTGCGGAGAGGTGTTTGAATTTTTAACCGCCGGGCTGGCCGAACGCCTGGCCAAAAGAGGCATCACATTCAGCAAATCGTTCCCCGGACCATTTCGACTTATGGACGAAGAACAACATGCGGACGGCAGCCATGTGCGTCGATTTTGGACCACAGCGCTCGAACATGGCTGCCCGATTGCCAAGATCTGCACCTACTTTTTTCATCGGCATGATCAGGTGCGACTACCTCAGCTTCCGCAGGTCGTCAGCTTCCCTCTGGATCATCCGGAATCGGAGGAGTCTGAGTGAACTATATCGCGCTCAAGATGTTGTTCGGCGATCGTGCCAAATATCTCATGCTGCTCTGCGGCTTGAGCTTTGCCGTCATGTTGATCGTTCAGCAGGGCTCCATTTTCTGGGGCCTGATGATGTGGTCCCAAGCCAGCATCACCAATCTGAATGTACCCATCTGGGTCACAGATCCAGGCATCGCGCAAGTCGATGAGGTCAAGCCGATCGCCGATACTGCCGTCGATCGAGTCCGAAGTATTGACGGCGTGGAATGGGCGGTCCCGCTCTACAAGGGCCTTCTCAGAGCTCGACTGTCCAACGGCGAGTATCACCAAGTCACATTGACCGGGCTTGAATCGGCAACACTGATCGGACGTCCAGCAGAAGTCCTTGAGGGGCGATTCGAAGACATCCGTCAGCCTGACGCAGTCGCTTTGGATCAATGGGCAGTCGAACGAATGGGAGGCCCAACGGTCATCACAGTCGGGACTATCTTTGAATTAAACGATAAACTCGCCCGTGTCGTAGCGATCGCAAAAACACAGAAGAGCTTCACGAATATTCCCGTTGTCTATACCACGTACGAACGTGCGATCCACTATGTCCCGCGAGAACGCCGCACGTTGTCTTATGTCTTAGCCAAGGCCAAAGACGGGATCCCGGTTGAGGAGGTGATTCAGCGGATACGGTCCCAAACAGGTCTAGGTGCCTTCACCGCCGAAGGATTCGGCATGAAGACCATCGTGTGGGTTCTGAAGAACACCGGAATCGGGATCAACTTCGGAACGACGATTCTGCTCGGATTCATCGTGGGAATGGCAATTGCCGGACAAACTTTCTATCTCTTCACGGTTGAGAACCTTCGCCAGTTCGGTGCACTCAAGGCGATGGGGACTTCAACGTTCACGCTCGCACGAATGATCATCCTCCAGGCATTCACCGTCGGACTCACGGGCTATGGGGTCGGGGTCGGTCTTGCCACACTATTTGGCTCCTTGACGGCTAGCGGGGGCAACCTGCCGTTTTCCGAGACGTGGCAATTGCTGCTGCTCGTCCTGGTCGCACTACTCACGATCTGCATCGTGTCGGCATCAGTCAGCATCATGAAACTCGTTAGGCTGGAACCGGCGATCGTTTTTCGGTGATGGAAATGAGCAGCGACCCACAATCAGCAGCCGTGCGTGCACGGAGTGTGATGAAATCCTTCGGCATCGGAGACACCAAGGTCACGGTCCTGAAAGGTATCGATCTGGATATTTATCTCGGCGAGTTGCTGTTACTCGTAGGAGAATCCGGTGGCGGCAAGACCACCCTCCTCTCTGCTATCGCCGGGATTCTCGACATCGATGCCGGTCAGATCGACGTGCTGGGTGTCCCACTCAGCGGCTTGCCATCTAGCAAGCGGACCCGCTTTCGAGGACAAACCATGGGGTTTATCTACCAACAATTCAATTTGCTCCCCGCACTGACCGCTGCTGAGAACGTAGCCGTCCCCCTCTTGATCCAGAAGATGCGCCGCCCGGAGGCCTTACGCCGAGCATGCACCATGTTAGAACGTGTCGGTCTATCGGACCGAACTGAGTTTCTCCCCAAAAACCTCTCAGGCGGCCAGCAGCAACGAGTCGCGATCGCCAGGGCCTTGGTCAACGAGCCTCGCTTGCTCATCTGCGACGAACCAACCGCCGCCTTGGATGGACCCAATGGACAAAAGATCATGGCACTGCTTCGCGAAGTGGGACGCTCACCGGATCGCTGTGTCGTCGTCGTGACACATGACAGCCGTATCTTTCACTTCGGCGACCGAATGGCCAACCTCACGGACGGACGCATCGTCAACATTGAGTACATCCCACAGGAAGGAATCGCATGATCGTCATGAAACGACTGAGCGTCTGGCTGGCTGTTGCGGGCGTGGGTTTCGCAGCATGGGTGCTCATGGGTGCCAACCAGAAAGACCCGATGCCTCAGCCGATCTCAGAACCACCTCGGTCACCCTATCAGCAGACCGTTGCAGCCTCCGGTATTATCGAAGCGGTGAATGAGAATGTCCGTATCGCCCCCCCGGTTGCAGGACTGATAACCAGAGTCTTCGTGAAGGTCGGGGACCAGGTGACAGAGCAGGCGCCGTTGTTCCAACTGGACGACCGAGAATTGCGCGCCCAACTCTTGACCCGTGAAGCCGCTATTCCCCCACTCCGGGCTCAGATCGAAGAGCAGACATACAAAGTCGGGGATCTCGAGACCCAATTACACCGGCTCCAATCGGTGCACGATGAACGAGCCGTCAGCGAAGATGATCTCAAACGCACCTGGTACGCACTTGAGATGGCCAAGCGAGGAGTCCAGCGTCTTCAGGCCACCCTGAAACAGGCCGTGGCTCAACGTGACGAAGTCACGATGCTGCTGGATCGACTGACTGTCCGTGCTCCCCGACGTGGGACCATCTTGCAAGTGAACACACGAGCTGGAGAATATGCCGCGCTGGGATCGGCTGAACCCTTGATGTTGTTGGGTGAAACAGAGCAATTGCAAATCCGTGCCGATATCGATGAAGTCAACGCTCCACTCGTCCTTCCGCAAGCTGGGGGGACCGCCTCGATCAAGTCCTTGGCCGACCAGAAAATTCCTCTCACCTTCGTGCGAATCGAACCCTATGTGATCCCTAAAAAATCGCTCACAGGTGAGAATACCGAACGAGTCGACACACGGGTGCTGCAAGTCATCTATCAGTTCGAACGGCCGCCTTTTCCTGTCTATGCCGGGCAACAAGTCGATGTGTTCATCGAACGGCGGGCCTCAGCCACATCTGGTCAAAAAGAACCATCCGGGGATCCGACAGAAGAGGACCAATCGTGAGCCGTTCGATGTTTCCCCTTGGTATGGGCTTGATTGCGATGGCTCTGTCTGCCTGTGTCCAAGGGAACGATTACCATCGCCCCCAGACACAGGCACCAGACAGCTGGTCTCAAGTCGCTCCCATTCCTTCTACCGCCTCGACCACAGATCAGCCAGAAGCTAGCTGGTGGAAGACTTTTCAGAACGATGAACTCTCGGGGTTGATCGAACGGGCGTTGCAAGACAATCATGACGTGAAACGAGCGCTCGCACGCATTCTAGAGGGCCGCGCCTCTGTCCTGTCCGCTACCGCCGGCCTCTTTCCACAATTCAACCTCTCCGGTTCCTACACCAATATCGCGGTATCCAAGAATACCTTGGCCGGGTTGGGATTGGCGACTGGCCAGCGGCCAGGCCCTTCGATCTTCGCCACGCCAGGAACCACATTCGACCTCTGGAATGGTGCGATGGATCTGCGCTGGGAAATTGATTTCTGGGGTCGTATCAGGCGAGGCCGTGAGGCCGCGCAGGCCGAGACCAAGGCTATCGAAGAAGACGCCCGCGCCGTGGTGCTCTCGCTCATCAGTGATGTGGGACAATCATATTTTCGTATCAGAGAGCTGGATGAGCAGCTTGATATCGCTGCTCGCACTCTCGCGGTCCGCCAGGAATCTCTTGAGATTATCCAGAAACGTGCCGCAGTTGGACTAGCCTCAGACCTTGATGTCAAACGGACCGAAGTGCTCGTCACCGAAGCGGCAGGCCTGATCCCAGACCTGACAAGGGTGCGGACCATAGAATCGCACCGACTTGAAGTATTGACCGGAATGGCACCAGGATCGATGGATCTCGCTCGCAAACCTCTTCGTGCCGTCATTGCTCAGCCGAACATCCCGGTAGGACTCCCCTCTCAGCTCCTGGAACGTCGCCCCGATATTCTTCAAGCAGAAGCCACGCTGATCGCGTCCAATGCTCGTATCGGACAAGCCCGCGCCTACTTTTTCCCAACCCTAATGATTACAGGGCAAGGTGGGCTTCAGAGCACAGACCTCGCTAAGTGGTTTACGGGCAACAGTCTGAATTACGGCATCGGCCCGTCGATCACGTTGCCTATCTTCCAAGGTGGAACCAATCTGGCTCGCCTCGATCAGGCCGAATCCCAGTACCAGCAGTTGCTGGAGAGCTATCGACAGACTATCTTACAGGCCTTCAGAGAAGTGGCTGATTTGCTGGTTTCCGTGCAGGCGCGGGACGAACAACTCACCCATCAACATGCACAACTCACCGCGGCACAAGAGGCCGTCCGATTGGCTCAGGTCCGCTACCGCAACGGGATGGTCAACTACTTGGATGTACTGGATGCGCAACGAGCAGTCTTAACGGCTGAAACCCAGCTGGTCCTCACTGAACGGGCCCGCCTCACTGAGATGGTCAACCTATTCAAGGCTCTGGGTGGGGGATGGGAACCAGCACCATCGAATCCTCCGACCTAAGGAAGGTCTGATTAAGTCATCGTTTCAGTCAGAAATTTGTTCCCCCAGTGATGTGCAGCGGCTGTCCGATAAGAATCCGCTGAGCCGGGAGGCGTTTTATAGGGCGCCCCCCCCCCGCTAGCCCACTGCAGCCCTGTGGGGCTACGCCCGCTATGTTCCCGCCAACAAACGGCGTCGCGCCAGATACAGATTCGTTAACCCGCAGGTGACAAAGAGCCAATTCGTATTCTTCACACGCCCTCGGTAGCGGACCTTGGTCCACCCAAAAACGCGCTTCATCACCCCAAACACATGCTCGACCTTGGCCCGCACCTTCGACTTGGTCCGATTCCGAGCCCGCTCCACCTCACTCAGCGGTCGATGCCGATGGGCTTTTGCTTGGATGAAACTCTTCGCGTCAGGAGCCTGTTGCCAGATCACCTCACGTGGTCCACTGTAGGCAGCATCGCCCCAGACTCGCGTCTCATTGCCGTGCAGGAGCTCCGGTAACGCTTGGCTGTCATGCACATTCGCCGCGGTCGCGGCTACTGAATGAATCAGCTTGGCCCGGCTGTCGACACCCACATGCGCCTTCATGCCGAAGTACCACTGGTTGCCCTTCTTCGTCTGGCGCATCTCTGGATCCCGCACCTTCTGGCGATTCTTCGTCGAACTGGGGGCACTGATAATGGTGGCATCCACGATGGTGCCTCGGCGGACGGTCACCCCCTGCGCCGCCAGATACGTGCCGATCCTCGTAAAGAGCTGCTTCCCCAACTCGTGGGCCTCCAGCAGATGCCGAAATTTACAGATCGTCGTCTCATCCGGCACGGGTTCGCGGCCCAGATCAATGCCGACAAACTGCCGCATGGCGCGTGAGTCATACAGCGCTTCCTCTACCGCCGGGTCCGACAGGTTGAACCACTGTTGCAGACAATGCAGGCGCAGCATGCGTTCGATCCCGATCGGCGGACGCCCTGGTCCCTCCGCCTTGGGATACATGGGCTCGATCGCCGCCACCAGGTCCGCCCACGGCACAACGCGGTTCATTTCGTCGAGAAACCGTTCCCGACGGGTGGGTTTCCGATACGGCTCCAAGCTGGCATCGGCAAAGGTCTGTTGCTTCATGGCGGGCCTCCCATTTGGTGCTTCGCCATCCCTAGCATGAATCAGGAACGGAATAAATCAGACCTTCCCTAATACTAGAATGCAACACGCGAAAAATTGCGGTTTTGCTCGCGCTGCTTCAAGTTCAGCACTATGATGCAGCTGGGAGGTTTCACACATGGAGGGGCATCATACTAGTCGTTCATCGGAAGTTTCGTCGACCATCTTAGTTGTAGACGACGAAGTCTCGATCATCAAACTCTGCAAGGCTTTTCTTGAAGAAGCGGGGTTTACGGTGCTTGAAGCCGACGGTAGTTCGGAAGCCCTCAAGATCTGCACGCAACATCAGGGACCGATTGACCTCCTGCTGACAGATCTGGTCTTACCTCCGCCTGGTTTCCAACTAGCCACCAACACCAACCAGTTCCCGCACGTCAATGGTCATGAACTGGCAGTCCGGGCGACTACGGTTCGGAGCGGACTCCGCATCATTCTCATGTCGGGGAACCCTGATAAGGAACTCACCAGTCATGGGATCAAGCGAGGAACACTCCCTTTTTTGGCCAAGCCGTTCGAAAGGGACCGCCTCATGAGCCTCGTACAGAATGTACTCGCACAGCCGGCCCCGACTTTGGCGGTAGAACCGCGAGCATGTGCGGCCAATGATACCGACTGGTTCGGCTGAGTGTCTGAAGACGCTGCCGTCAGGCTGCGATTCACCAAACAGTGAGGCTCTGCCTCCATCTACGCTCGAACCGATGTTCTTGGAGTCCTAAGCGTGCTCGGTCATAAACCATCCGGCGATCGACAACCGACGATGATGTCCCGCCGTAAGATCGACACGGCAGATCCTGTGGTAGCGAGGTACGGTGAACATGACGAGCGTTCCTGGACGAGGTTCGATGCAATGTGTCGGCACAAGGTCTACGGAATCAGAAGATCGACCTGCGCGCCTCGCATAGATGATGAGTTCTCCACCCCAATCAGGCCGCCATTCTTCATGGACATACGTGACGATTGCGATTCGACGCTGCAGTGACGAACGACCCACCGTAAGCCGCCCTTGATCGGTATCATCATGGGTCAAGAGACAATCACCTGCCGAGTAAGAGTAGTAACTAAACCCCACGTGACGCCCGATGATATTCGGGAAAGACTCGACATGCTCTCGGATACATGGAAGCTGCAACCGCGAGAGAAAATGCTCAGCTTCCGCCGATCCGATCTCAGCCTTGGCCCAGTTGCCGGAGTGTGGAAAATCTTCACGAACATTCTCCAGATCAGAAAGACTCTTCCAGGCAGTCTGCCTCATTCCTTCTCGAAAGAATTCGCGCTCCTCGGCAGACCAATAGTTTTCCACCACGAGCACCGGGCTGCTCTGCAATGAGACCGCCGATAACTCGGCGACCCCGATTGTTGATTCCGAAACCGTCATAATTGGCTACTGCCTGACCATGAGAGTTCTTCAGCATCCATTCGGACCTCATGACTCCCCCCATTGAGGTCAGAAAAAAAGAAGGGGTGCCATATGAATGGCACCCCTCGATTCTACTTACGCATGCGGTTCGTCACTTACCAGCGGTCGCGTTTGCCGCCGCTCCGGCCGCCTCCACCGAATCCACCACGACCACCGGCACCCGTGCGCGGTTCTTGTGGCCGTGCTTCATTGACTGTAAGAGTCCGGCCACCCATCTCCGAGCCGTTGAGGGCCGTAATCGCAGCTTGAGCTTCGGCATCCGAGGACATCTCCACAAAGCCAAATCCTCTGGATTGGCCAGTGAATTTATCCGTAATAATTCGCGCCGAGGCCACTGCGCCATGGGCCGCGAATAAGTCACTCAATTGCTGCTCGGTTGCCGAATATGGCAACCCACCGACATAGATCTTCGAACCCATCGGGGTTCCTCCTTTAAAATAATGACATTGTCTTGAGCACGAGGAACGGGGAAGGAGCGGGCCGAAGACGCGATCACTGCAGCGACTTAGGTCTGACTTCCGACGAAATTCCCGGACAAGGCAACATCGACATTGTGGACCTCCTCTGTCTGATAGACACTCAGCACCGCAGAGGCCCCCGGCGATACGAGTCAAAGCTACACTAGCACAGAGGTTTTGAGATTACAACCTTACTCCCCCACTCGCACGAGCAATCCTTGGTCCTTACAATAGGCCATCGTCCGATAAAACCATACGACGACGCCGACCAGCAACACACCATTGAGTCCGACGGCCCACCCTAGATTCGAGAACGGGGCCTGTCCGGTCATCAGGACCGCCCGCATCCCTTCAAAGATGTGCGCGGCCGGGTTCGCCCAAGCGATCGCCTTGAGCCAATGGGGAAGCACATCCATGGGATAAAACACACATGAGATGGGCTGGAATAGAAACACCATACTCCAAGCCAGGACCTCCGCCTCCTGTCCAAATCGCATGATCAGCGAGGTCGTCAGCACCCCGATGATCCAGCCGGTAACGACAAGGTTGAGCACGAATGGGAGCAGCCACAATCCGATGATCAGGACGTTATAGGAATAAAAGACGAGCGCAGAACCGGCCAGCACGATCGAGACGACGGTCACTTTCATCACGCTCATCGCCATCGTGGCGGCTAAAAATTCACTAGGCTTCAACGGACTGGCGAAGAGGTTCATCAGGTTGCGCGCCCAAAGCTCCTCCAGAAAGGCGATGGTGATGCCTTGTTGCGCGCGGAATAATACATCCCAGAGAATCAAGGCGCCGAGGAAAAATGTGACGAACCCGGGAATATCGCTCTGGTATCGGGCCAAATAGAGGGTGATAAATCCCCAGATCACGAGATCCAGGAATGGCCAATAAAAAATTTCCATGATCCGCGGCAGACTTCGCCGATACAGATAGAGATGCCGGAGAAGCAGCGCCGCGACACGATGCAGTTTCATCGACAGGTCCCATGATCGCGTCCAGAACGGCACCCCCCACATCCCTGGTGTGCTCCCAGGAGATCCACCATGAGGGATCGGATTCCTTCGATCAAGTGTGAGCCCGCCCTTTTCCCATCAGGCATGGGTCGCACTGAGAGCAGCATGAGAAGAACCGGAATTCCGGCTAACCCACTCGCAAACCATACGCCGTCATATCCGTTTCCGCTGTGCCACCACACGAGGCCGATTAACAGTGAACCGGGCACAACCCCTCCAACAAGTCCTTTCCCCACGATATTCCACCCACAGGTGCGACGGCTCCAGCCGATCAAGCCGATCACCAACCAAAACATCCCCCACACCGTGCTGACGGCAAGACCGCCGGCAAGAAACCCTGCTCCAAAATCCATGAGAGATTTCGTCATCATGGCAGCGAGACGTTCGGCTCCCGTGCGAGATTCAGAAACACCTCTTCCAAGTCTGCTTTCCCGAATCGTTCTATGATCGCCTGTGCCGTCCCTTCGGCGACGAGCCGTCCGCGCTGAAGGAAAATAATACGATCCGACATTTCTTCCATCTCCCGCATGTTGTGGGAGGTGTACAAGATACTCAATCCCGATGATCTTCGTTCCTCCTTCAGCAGGCCGCGTATCATATACGCAATGTCGGGATCCAAACTCGCCGTCGGTTCATCGAGAAAGAGAAGCCGAGGGTCGGTGAGGAGGGCCTTCGCTAAGGTCAATCGCGTCAGCTGTCCCGACGACAATTTCCGCGTAACCTTCTGTCTGAATTCCTCCATCCCGAGCTTCTTGACGATACGGTCCACCCGACTGGCAATCTCGGTCAAGCCATAGAGCCGGGCCACCACCCACAGATTCTCTTCGACGGTGAGAGATTGCGGCATGGCGATATAGGTCGATGAAAAATTAATCTGTTGTAGAATCGCTTCACGGTGTGTGGACAGGTCCAAGCCAAACGCTTCGATCGAGCCCGAAGTGGGTGTCACCACACCGAGTAACATCTGGATGGTCGTGGTTTTTCCGGCACCGTTCGGCCCCAGCAATCCCAGAATTTCCCCCGGCCGAATCTCGAAGGACACCCCATCAACCGCCGTGAAACTTCCGAAGCGCTTCGTCAGCCTCGACACTTTCAAAACAGGATTCGTCATCCGATCCATCACCTAATCGCCTAGTTGAAAAGGAGGGCGCCGCTGATCTTCTCGGGGATGTGGCAGGTCTCGCATTTCCGATCCAGTACCTTCCCACCATACTGCCCTTTCCCATCGTGACAACCGAAACAGTCACGGAGGGCTCGGTCACGAAGGTACGATCCCTCGGGATAGGCCGGATACCATGGCTTGCTGTCAGCGGACACATGGCCACGGGGAAGGACGATGGGATACCCCTTGATCGGTTCATCATGCACCACGCCCGAATGGCAGGTGGTACAGCCTTCATCGTGTCCGCGAGCCTTAAAGGCCTGCATGTGCTGGCGATGATTCATGATCAGTCCCACTTCATTGACGGGTGATGGAAGATCGCGTGCCGCTATTTCTGACACACGGAGGATCTGACGATGGCAACCGAGGCAGACATCGGAATCCACATGTGCCTTGAGATTGTGCGCATCCGTCGGTGTGCCAAATAGATAGATGGCGGTATCCTTGGCTCCCGCCCAAACCTTGTCATGCAGCCATCCCTCAAACCCAGGCCTTACATGACAGGCGATGCATGGCACCTCTTTATGGGAGGATTTGGACCAGCTCTCGTGGGCAGGCGCAATCGTGTGGCATCCTGCACAGAACTTCGGCTGATCGGTGAGAGGGGTAGCGACCCCCACGAGAGCCAGCCCTCCCACCACAACAGTCAACGCAACTGTGGCTCTAGACGTCCAGTTCATGCTCCCGGCGTCTGAGAGGGAACTGCTTGATCAGGAGAGCAGCGACACCGCCCACATCATCCACATGAAGCACGGGCACCGGGAGATCGACCAACGTATGGGAGACGACCGCCAGCAGACCGTCTGAGGAGTAGGAAATTTCACCCAATTGATCACGAACGATGACGATTTTGGGATACCCCTCGCTCTTCCATCCCTCCGCAATGATGAGATCGTAGGAGTTGTCCAAGAAACGGTCTCGAACCTCTTCCACCTTGAGCTGTTCCGAGACATCGGCAAACAAAGCAAGGCTTCCCTTCGATACGACCACGACACTGCTGGCGCCGGCACGTTTATGACGCCAACTATCTTTTCCTTCCGTGTCGAGATCAAACCCATGCCCTGCATGTTTGACTGTCGCAACACGGTATCCAGCCTTGACCAGCTCAGGAATGACGCGCTCGATCAAGGTAGTCTTCCCGCTGTTCGAACGACCAATAAAGGAAACGATGGGGACAGCCATGACAGTACCGTGTCACCGATCAACCGAGTCGTCACAGAGCCATAATTGATTCTTGGCCCGGCTGACTTCGGCAGGATGATGAGTGATCGTCCTTTCTAACAACAAGAGAGGCGGTGTGGACCGGTATGCGCAGGATCCGTCCTGGTAGGCCACGTCTCGCCGGTCAACAACTGGACCGCAACTTCATCGCCGGGTTTCAAGCGCTCGACCGTGACAGGCACATCGATGAGACAGTTGGCTTTTACCATCGACGTGAGAATACCCGATCCTTGGTCCCCCGTCGTACGCACCTTGAAGATCCCTTCTTCTCGAGTGAGAATACCTCGCAGAAAATGTCGCCGATCGCCTCGCTTGGAAAACGTTTCCTGAAAAACTGCCTGCACCACCGGACGGCCATAGTTTCGGCAGCCGCTCATTTTCAGCAGGGCCGGCCGAACCAACTGTTCAAAGGTCACCATCGATGAAACTGGATTGCCTGGAAGACCAAACGCGAGTTTATTCTGAATCTTTCCAAAGGCCACCGGCTGACCAGGTCGGATGGCGAGCTTCCAGAAATTCATCTCGGCGCCTAATTCACGAAAAACGGCCTTGGTAAAATCGTAATCGCCCATCGATACACCACCCGATAAGACGAGCATATCTGCGTTCAACCCCTGGGAGATCTTTTCCTTGAGGGCCATAGGTGTATCTCGAGCGATGCCGAGCAGCAAAGGAATGCCTCCGGCTTCTTGAACCCCCGCCGCAATCCCATAACTGTTCGAATTGATGATTTTCTCATCACTGTACCGTTCATCCAAGTCCGCCAGCTCATCACCCGTTGAGAGGATCGCCACGCGTGGCCGCTGGTGCACAAAGACGAATGATTTCGCCAAAATCGCCAGCATTCCGGCCTCACTGGGACGCATTCTGGTCCCTTTCTCTATAATGCACTCCCCTTTCTTCACATCCTCACCTTGGGGTCTGATGTTGGCCCCCTTTGATTCAGCTTTCAAGACACGGACGGAATCAGGGGTATGTTCGGTATCTTCAACCTTCAGAACCGTGTCAGCTCCCCGAGGAATCGGCGCACCGGTCATAATACGGATCGCCTGGCCCGGACCAACGTCTTTTGAAGGCATCCGCCCGGCCGGTACATCCTCGATCACCGCGAGAGACACCGGTTTCTGGATCGTATGCTCCTGCTTAATATCTTCCCACCTGACGGCAAACCCGTCCATCGCCGAATTGTCCCACGGAGGATTGTCTCGGCCTGCAATGATGTCTTCAGCCAACACACGCCACAGAACATCAAGAATGGAGACCTTCTCCACTTCCAATACCGTCGCGGCATCGAACACCACCTGCTGCGCATCATGCAGCTGGGTCAATCCTGTCATGGCATCAGCGGTTTTCACAGGCTCATCCCCTTGATCGGTTTGGCTGTGGGTCGTCCGACGTTCAGCAATGATCCGCTCTTCTTGCAGAATGATTCGATCTGATTCGCGATACGGTGGTAGGCTTCTGCCGTCGGTGTGTCTGAATTGAACAGCGCAAAGGGCTCACCTGCATCTGATTGCGTGACGACATCGGGATCAAGGGGGATGCGTCCTAAAAACGGGACTCCCATATCGAGCGCGGACGCCTCTCCTCCACCCTTTCGAAACACCTCGATCTCACGATGGCAGTGGGGGCAGTCCAACCCGCTCATGTTTTCGGCTATGCCGACGATCGGCACGTCGCTGTCCTTACAAAAAGTGACGGACTTCCGCGAATCAAGGAGAGCCACCTCTTGTGGGGTGGTGACGATGACCGCACCGTTGACGCTGCCGAGCAAGTCAATGGTCGTAACTGATTCGTTGCCCGTCCCCGGCGGGAGATCGATGAGGAGAAAGTTCAGATCTTGCCAATCGACACCGCCGAGCAATTGATTGATGAATTCATACTTGTAGGCATCGCGCCAGATGATCGGATCATCGGAGTTCTGCAACAGAAAGGACATCGAGGCGATCTTCAAGTTATAGGCCTGGAAAGGGATGATCCCCCCAGACGTGCTGACTTTGAGCTTCTGCCCTTCAGCGCCGACCATTTTGGGAATGTTGGGGCCATGAATATCCATGTCACAGATACCGACGTGCCACCCCTTGAGCGCAAGGCTGACGGCAATGTTCGTCGTACAGGTGCTTTTCCCAACACCGCCCTTATTGCTCATAATGAGCACTTTGTACTCGACCCGTTCCATCCGCTTCGCGACCAACCAGCGGCTGTGGCCTTCCTTGTCCTTTTGGCAGCTCTCATTCTCATCGCAGATGGCACAGGCCCACATATAGGTGCAGGCGTCTCCGCTTCCTCCACTTCCGGTGTTGATGATGTTCAGTTCACGTCCCATGATTTCTCATTCCGGCGAACAGGATATCCGACTCCCCTCCCTCGCTAGGGCTTTCGTCCTCCTGGAACCCCTACATAGTCGTCATCTGAGGGTTTCCCCATCGACATCCTCGAGGCATTCCCCCCTGCCCCCGCTCCAGCCATCGCGACAGCCGGTGTACCGGATTGACTCGTGTCCGATGCTGGTTTTTTCCCGAAGATCTTCGCCCCGAAGATACCGACCCAATACAACAGAAACATGGGGCCGGCCATAAGTGTTTGGTTGAACGGGTCGGGGGTCGGCGTCAGGATGGCGGCGATCACAAATGATCCTAATAACGCCCACTTCCAGTATTGAATCAAGAACGGCGCATCAACCCAACCAAGCTTGGCCATGAGGGTAAGCGCCAACGGCACCTCAAAAGTCAGCCCAAAGACCATCAGAAACCAGAGGGCAAATCCGACGTACTGCGCGATGGAAATCTGTGGAACAAATCCCGCGTTCACGCCATACGCAATCAAAAAATTCAACGCAAACGGCAGCACGAAGAAGAACGAAAACGCCGCACCGGCATAGAAGGCCACCGCGCTGACACACACAAAAGGTCCGACAAAACGTCGCTCTTGAACATGGAGCCCCGGCACCACAAACCTCCAGATTTCATAGAGCAGGTACGGCATGGCCACCACGATTGCAAACAGCCCTGCGACTTTGATGTTCTGCCAAAGAGCCTCGGCCGGGGCAAGAAAGACAAACGGCACGGTCGGCAGATCGGTAGGTTCCCACGTGAGATTGCTGGGCACAAACATGTTCTGGAGCGGAACACGAAGCCATTTCACCAAGGCGTCGGCATAGAAAAAGGTTCCCATGAAAATGACCATCACCACGACCACCGCACGGGTCAGCCGCACCTGGAACTCCACCAGGTGCTCCATGACCGGCATTTTTTTGTCTTCCAGTGGCTTAAAGATTGTATCTTGGAGCCACCGGTTTACCTTGTTCAGCACGCCGCCTCACACGTTTCGGGTTCCGTCGATCTGCCCGTCTAACGATCTGCCATCCGACTATCAACAGATTGACCGATCAACCGATGCTCTAGGTTTCTTACTTCGGATTGATGGCCACAAACAGGCTGTTTCCTTGCCGATTCACCAACAACACCGCGAGTTCATCCTTCTTGATCTTTTCCGCCGCCTTTTGATAATCGGCGAGCGTCTTGACGGTTTCATGATTGACTTCCTGAATGACGTCACCGCGCTGAAGCCCCGCTGCCTCCGCCTCTCCGCTTGGCTCCACGGACGTGATGACGACCCCGGTTGTTTTCGCAGAGATGTTGAGTTGGCTCATCAGCGCATTATCCAATGCCTGGACACGCAGCGAGGCCAACACATTGTCAGGCGGCTTGATCATTTCTCCGGAATCCTTCTTAGACGGACCAGGTTCTTTCCTCGCCAATACTTCGTCGGATGGACGTTCCGCCACCTTCACCGCGATCAACTGCTCTTTGCCTTCTCTGACAACCTTGACTTGCGCATCCTTACCGACCATGGTTCTCGCAACCAGATTGCGCAACTGACTCACGCTCTGCACCTCTTTGCCGTTGAACGCAATCACCACATCGCCTCGTTTAATCCCTGCCGCGTAGGAGGGACCCTGTTCATTGACATCGCTGATGAGCACGCCCTTCCGTTCCTCGGGAAGCTTGAACGATTTTGCCAACGCCGGCGTGATCTCTTGAATTGCGACACCCATCCATCCACGGACGACCTTCCCTGTTTTCTGGAGGCTGTCCACGATATCGAGCGCGATGCTGCTTGGAATCGCAAACCCGATTCCTTCCGAGCCACCGGTTCTGGAAAAAATCGCGGTATTGATCCCGATCAGCTCGCCGTTCATATTCACGAGCGCTCCGCCCGAATTCCCCGGGTTGATTGCCGCGTCGGTTTGGATGAAATCTTCGTAGTCGGCGATTCCCACATTCCCCCGCCCTAAGGCGCTGATGATGCCGAGCGTGACGGTCGAGCTCAGGCCGAACGGACTTCCCACGGCCAGCACAAGATCGCCGACTTGCAATCCTTCATACTCGGCCCACTTGAGAGATGGTAAGTCTTTGGCCTCAATTTTGATCACCGCCAAATCGGTTTTGGGATCAGAACCGACCACCTTCGCGGAAAACTCACGTCGATCGCTCAGCGTCACGGTAATCTGTGTCGCTCCCTCGACGACGTGGTTATTGGTGACGATATAGCCGTTGGTGTCCAAAATGACCCCTGAACCGGCACTCTGATCTGGGCGACCATGCGGAGCAGGTGGACTGTGAGGGCTGGGTGGCGTCGGCGATTCTCCTCCCGGATCCTCGCCAGGAGGCATCCCAAATGGAGGGACAGGAGGAACTCCGCCACGACGTCGGCTCCCTTCCCTTCCACCGGTAACGGCGATATTTACGACGGCTGGAGTCGTCTTTTTCACAATTTCTGAAAAGCCCTGTGCCCAGGCAGGAGGAACCCCTGCCGCCGATACCGATGACGCGCACCCACTTCCAATCAGCGCACATCCGACTAATCCACAACCGATGAGCACGCTAGCCGCCTGCTGACTCCAATTGAGCATATCTGCACTCCTCCAGGGTATGGCTCTCTTCAAGAGAGTCCTTAATTGGAACTGAGGCTCTGCACTGCCTCGAACGGTACATATTACACCACTCATTCAACAGGCTTCAAAGAGGAAAACTTCCTACCGATAAAGGCTACGAGTAATTTCAAAGATCTATCGCTCCACTCTGGCCACACTGCGAGGACTTATGCCCCTCACTCTCACCATCGATCGTGTTGCTTTCAGATGGTTTTTCCAGTACCGTGGCGGACGCGAGACGTAGGCAAGCCTGTGATTTCACGGAACTCATTCATTCGCACCACCCTCGTGGCATGTGCCGGATTCGGAGGCGCTCTCCTTCTTTCCGCCTGCGCCAAACACTTGGAGTTTCCTCAGCTGGGAGAACCGCTCGCTTCCAGTGCCAAGCTGGAGATACCCGCATCCTTCAAAGACTTCACGATTCGTTACAGTGACTCCTGTGGACAGATGCAGGACATTCCATTAGGACATCGACTCCACGAGGCGTTGCAGGAAGGCATCCGGCGAACGTTTACCACCGTGATATCCGAAAGCGATACCACCCTCACCCCGGATCATATTATTCAGGTTGACAGCATCGATTCCGACTTTGATCTCAACAAGGACGCCTTATACGACCGGCCTCCTGCCAGCTTACAACTCACGACCGTCGCCCGTGTGTACGACCGAAAGGGAACGTTACTTCGGCAATCTGACATCAAGGTCGCTCGCCGCGAACGCCTACGGCTGGAGCAACTCGGAAAGAATTGTGACTATCACATCGATCCGTTCATCCAGGACACCGCCATCGACCTGGCAACACGTGTTGCCTTGATTGCCCGAGTTGCGGCAGGTGGCCAAGGCCAGCTCGATTCAGCCGAATCAACTTCCACTCCTACCAGCAACCTGCCTATGCCTTCGGCTTCAGCAACCACGGAACCACAACATCCGCCAGACTCACCTTCTTCGGCGCTTCGATTCAAGAGCATGTTACTTGATGAGAACAGTGATTTGATCTTCGAGGGTGGCGAACATATTCGCATCCGAGTGGACGTTGTGAATACGGGAACCACACCTATTGAGAATGCGTGGGCGTCGCTGACGGGTACCTCGGCCGTCATCGATCAGTTTCCCACGACCAACTTGAGAGTACCGCCTCTGCAACCAGGCGAAACGAAATCGTTAGAATTTGTCGCCACGTTGCCCCTGCTCGCCGAGCCCCAGCGCGCCGAGATTCAGGTTGCCGTGGAAGAGCGCGGTGGAGCTGCGGCCCGCACTCAAACGCTCTCTTTCATGATCGCCCCGACCGGATCCAGTCACGACGACATCGATCACGTCCCGGCTCAGACATCAGGCGTTCGGCAACCGAGTACCTCCGTCATTTCCATCGGCCTGAGTTCTTATCTCGACCAACAGATACGGTCCCGCAAGTATGCCTCACGCGATGCGGAAACCGTCGCCAAGTATTTCGAGATGCTCGGGGGTGTCCCGCCGTCCAATATCCACCTCTTGACCGACCACAAGGCGACCCATTCCAAGATCGAGAAGGCGCTCCGAGAATGGCTCCCGACTCGTCCTATGAAGGATGGAATCGTCATCGTCTATTTCTCCGGCCAGGCCCTGGTTTCCCCGGCGGGTGAGATCATGCTCGTCCCGTACGATGGGGCGAAGGCCGCGACAACCCTGTACCGGCTGAAGTCGCTCGAATCGGTCTTCGACAAACTCAACCCACAACAGGCCATTCTTGTGTTTGAAGGAAAAATCTCAAAGATCCAAGAGAACCCCAAGACAACCGTCACGCCCCAATGGGAATTGCATGGTGATCGGGCAATCCGCTTGATCGCCGTGGAGGGGCTCGGCAAGGGCTTCGACGACGAGACGCATCGTCACGGCCTCTTCACCTACTATCTCCTGCGGGGTCTTCGGGGAGAGGCGGATACGAACCATGATGGGAAGGTCACGCTCGGGGAGATCGGCGGATTCGTGCGCCAAAAGGTCGCCTGGGCGTCAAAATCGAAGTTTAACTCCGTGCAGCGTCCCCAGATCATCCCGCTACTCAAACCAGACGACAGCGCTGCAGACGTAATCCTGACCACCCTGCCTTCCCTTGCAGCCACCGAAACGCCTTAACTCCCACCCACGCAATTCAGGCCAGTCCATGCGTCAAGAATCGAACCGGCTCTTACAATGCATAATACAAGATCCGACCCCCAACCCCTAATGCGACCCCTAACCCTCCCGTGTGTACTCGACTCGCTTAGCGGTTCCGCTTGCAGTCCAAGGTTCGTTGTTCCCCTGCACTGGCTACGGCCTTGCTGGAAGACCAGACTGCATGTTATAGGGACCAGACCTTGTGGACCCAGAATCATGCTGATAGGTGTGCTCCATCGGCAACAGACGTGGCCGAGCAAAGGCGGTCTGCCGTTCCTGAAGAAATTAGGATGATCGTTAACTGGAGGATCGTCACATGATCCATTCTTACGTAAAGCTTGGAGTGCCCCTACTGGTCTCGGCACTAATTGCCGTCGTAACCCATGGGCTGCAGCAGGCATGGGCAGGGCAAGAGGTTCGCGCCTGCGATGTGCTTGATCTTCAAGGTGCCAGTCGCGTTATCGGACCAGGCGCCGAGCACCCAGGTGGTGACACGGAACAAGGCATGTGTCTTTACTCGAGCCCCGGTGTGGCCATGCTGACGATCCAATTGTGGCCGGCCGCGTCATACGACCAGGTAACCATTCTGCAGCCGCACACCGCAGTCAAGATTGGAGATAAAGCCCGCTACAACGTGCAAAAGACGGGTGTCGTCGCTGTTCAGCTCGTCAAGGGATCCCACTCCGTTACGCTGAGCGTACAACCCATGGGCAAACCGAAAACAGACTACCTGGAGCTGCTCTTATCGGCTGCACGCGAAGTAGCTGGTCGTCTGCAGTAACTCAGTTTGAGCGGATCGTGACGGCAAGCTGACGTTGCCAGATTATCTCGAATTGCTTCGGATTGCGATATCATGTTCCACCTCTAGGTCGAATCTAGATTCGTGTGTAGCACTGCATCCAGTGCCGTTCTTTCCCGGAGCCTTACGGGACAGACTTTACCCGAAGCTAATCTTCTTCATCACGGATCGCCGTAAAAAAAGAGGGTGGGAAGTTGCCTCCCCACCCTCTCTCAGTCTGCCACGATCTCAGCCGGAGCGTGACTCCACCCCTGGCCAAACCGACGCTCCTATGGACTGGTCACCTGCATGTGAATACTGCCGGTGTCAGGCATCGGCGGATTGATCGTAATGGCATACGTTTCAGAGGTGGCCAATGTCACAGGTTTCAGCGTAAAGCTCGACGCTGAGCTCGTCTCACTAGTCTGCAAGATGCCGTTCGGCGAATACAGACTTACATTCACACTGCCGATCGTATTCTTAGTGACCTTGACCGTCACTTGTTGGTCGGCCGTGCCCATAAAGGTATAGCGGCCATTCTGGCCAGCCCGGCTGATCATGATGGATCTTGGAGCCGCGTTGACCTTCAGAGAGTCTGAAACCTCCGTCGAGAGCGTCACGGTCATTTTTCCGGTGTAGCTACCGACAGGGTCGATGAGAACCGTGTAGGTGCCAGTGGTCGGCAAGGGGTTTTGATCTTCGAGCGCCCCCCCAGCCGTACCCACGGCTGTGGAGGCAAGGATGGTCCCTTCGGCAGTCATAAGTGTGACCGCGCTTGAGGTAATATCCACTGAAGTCATCCCAAGGGTAACCCACTGCCCTGCCTTGCCATCGAATGTATACCGAGCCGTCTGACCCGGCTTGGTCAGACTAACTGGCGCCGATGGTCCATCAAGGGCCAACGTGCCTGTGATTGGCGATGACAGCGCGAGCGTCATGCTGCCTGTATAGTTGTTCACCGGCTCTACCAGGACAGTATACGTCCCCGTTTCCGGCAAAGGTGTTAACGGATCGAGACTGCCGCCGCTTGGACCGATCGTCGTCACCTCCCACTTGGTGCCATCTGGTTTCAGTATAGATATCGTGCTCGAGAGAATTGATACCCCTGTCATACCAAGATTGATCCGTTGGCCTGCGGTTCCGTCAAAGGTATAGCGCGCCCGTTGTCCTGGCACTGTCAGGGTCGGTGTCGCCGTGACTTGGTCGATCATGATGGACCCGGTCAGTTCCGGAGCGTTATACAGCGCGAGCTTGGCTCTCCCGGTGTAACTGAGATCCGGGTCAATCAGGATTGCATAGGTTCCGGAAGTCGGAAGAACCTGCCCCGGAATCATGGCCCCGCCAGACACGAACGAGATCGGCTTACCTAAGGGCATACCATCGGGTTTAAGGATTGAGAAATACCCACTTCGAATCGTCACATCGCTTAACTGCACACTCACCGTTTGGCCGCTTTGGCCTGAGAAGGTATAGTAAGCGTTTTGTCCCACCCGTTTGATATCAACCGCCACCGCAGAACCCTGAGGGACGATTTCGCCACTCAGCGCACTTGAAACCGCTATGGTCACACTCCCTGTGTATACGCTAAGGGGATCAAGGAGGATCGTATATGGGCCTGTCGCGGGCAACTCAACGAAGTCAAGGCTCGCTCCGTTCAACTGACTGGAGGAGATCAAACTACCCGCCTCGTCATCAGTGAACTTATAGGCTGTGGTTGACGTTTGGACTTTCGTTTGGGAGGAGAGTTCCCGTTGCATGGTCGCGTAATAGTTCTTCACGGCTGACGCCTGAGTTGGAACCACCGCGCCATCCGGCCCATACAACGCCACTCTAAACTGGGTGAGTGAAACACCATTAAAACCGATGCTGATCCTTTCGCCTGCCGTGCCGTCGAATGTGATGACGCCTTTTTTCTTGGCAGTATTGATGGCGGCCGTGACAGGCTCCCCACCAACCGCAATACGACCAGTGTATTCGATGTCATCGGCCGCAACACCGGGCGGCAGAGCACTATCTCCGGCATAACTGACCCCGGAGTTGATCACCCCAAAGGCTCCCGTCGACAGGAGCGCAAGCGATACCGTTACCACTGCTACGCGGCACTTCCCCCACGGCCATAGGCTGCCCATAGTCGCCCTCCTATTCCAAGTGATGAAAACAGACGGCCCGATATGGTTGTCACCTCGTTTGAGTGCTGCTCTCAATTCTTTGCACAGTGGCCGGACTCTACCCTTTTTTACATCCACAGCGCAAGCACCAATGCACGACTTGTGCGGAGGTCCGTATGCTCCCCCCTTTTGAGGGGATCTCAGGGATAGAGGAATGTTTCGGATTTCTGGTAACGCTGAAGCGGTGTTGGGTGCGGACCACGCGATCGTGAAGAGGAGCTAAACGGTTGGTTTTCTTATGAACTAGGCAGAAAAAAGGGTGGAGAGTAATCTCTCCACCCTTCCCATATCGATCCGCAAACCTACCTCAAGGAATGAGACTAGTCCTTCTTGCAGAAGCTCCGCTCGTAGTTAATGATATGCCAGGCTTCGTCCTCGGTGATCGCGGCAGGGATTAAGGAAACCATCCCTGCCGTTCTTGATGACCCAGAAGAGTTCGCCATCTGCCGGGACTGCCTTTTCTTCTTGTGGAACTTACAATTCGTGAAATCCCGTGGGCCTGGGTTCAATATCTTCCCAGCTTCGCCCTGTCCGTCACCAGCCTTACCATGGCAATTGAAACAAGTGCCCTTCCCGTCGTACAGGGCCTTGCCTTTGGCAATGCTGTCGGCATTGGCCTCGAACTTATTCTTCATTTTTTTCGCCTCGGCCATCTGATCAGCCGGAACACGCGGCTTCAAAGGATCTTTTTCTTCAGCTCCCACGACCGAAACCGAAAGGAGCATAATCGCTGCGCTGATACCCAAAAACTTGGACAGATACCCCATCACACGTCCTCCTTTGTGTTAAACCCATCGGCCCGCATGCGCTCCGGACCGCCGACTCTTCTCGATTCTCTAAAGCCAGGTAAAACGTACAAACTATACCAACGGCCTTGAATTCCTGTCAAGGAAACCTCCCACCGACACACACCGATCGTCTGACTTCCTTGTATCGATTCGGTCGTTCGCTAGCCTTTATGGAAGCCCAGTGCTGTTTCTGAGAGGAAAAGAGGAGGTCGAATGAATTCGCGGATATTACCGTTTCAACACAATGTCCCGAGCAACTTTGCCGCTGGGTCCGAACGGCTTTTGTGGTTTACCGTTCAATTCGGCTTTGACCCCGCCTGCATTGCCCAGCGTTAAGATGAATTGATCCTGCCCCGTCCAATGGGCCTTTTCGCCTGGTCGTAGCAGTGATTCCTGCGGACTCCCGTTATCGATCTGGACCACCACCCAACTCAACTCCGTGGCTTCCAGATCCAGCACGAGCTGTCCATCACCCTGATCCACGACCCCGTTCAATGATAGGCCCGCCAATGGGCCATTACTGCCGGGGGATACCGTCGAAACCGCAGGCACCATTCCAGGCTCAACCTTGGAAGCCGTTACGCTAGAGGTGTTTGCTTCCGACCTGGGCGGCGTGTCCGACGTGGGTTTGGACAGACCCGCAGGCCCCTCACTCGGCTTCAACACTTCAGCAGCATGTTCCGGCCCACGGGCACTCGGTCCCGGCAGATCCTTGCTTGCTGGAGCCGGCCGTTTCGCCAACGAAGCTTGTTCGGGTGTCCCTTGACGAAAGACCGCGGATTGCTCTCGGCTGAGGAGAAAGATCAACGTCAGCACGGCGACGCCGATCGCAATGGCCACCGTCTTCCGATTGGCCTGGCGCTTTCGATCTTCCTCGACCTGCCGAATCTTCAGCCGTTCCCGTTCATCTTGTTTCTCGTAGAAAGACCCTGCCGACTGAATGAACCGATGAATCGCATCTTCTTCATCCAGGCCCAGCGAGCGAGCATAGGAACGCACAAATCCCCGCGCAAAGACCTGGTCGGGCAACTTGGCAAAATTCCCGTCTTCGAGCGCCTTGACGAAGTCCGTACGTATGCGGGTCTTGGACGCGACCTCATCGACAGTCAACCCTTTCGTCTCTCGAACTTGCCTGAAGAATTCGCCGACCGACTCCATAGGTCTCCTACTTCAATCGAGTCAAAAGTTCCGATGCTGCCTCTGCCAAATCTCCGCCCTTATCCATCGTGGCGACTTTCTTCAGAACCTCACGCGCTCGCGTCGTGTAGCCTAACTTATAGTACACCCGTCCAAGCTCTAGATGGGTCATAGCCGGCGGAACGCTGGGGGGACTGGCCAATGTTGCATCCTCGAACGCCTCCATTGACCCGTGCAGATCTCCTTGGTGTGCGAGCGCACGACCGAGATGAAATCTGGCCAAATCAGGGGTCGGATACAGCGGATTCGTGAGTGCCCGCTTGTAGGCCGCGATCGCTTCATCCCACCGGTCTTGGTTCGCGAGGACCTGTCCGAGATATGTGTGCGCTTCGGAATAGGATTCGTCAATCTTGATCGCCTCCCGAAATTGCTCTTCCGCGAGGGGGAGCTTACCCTGGAGGGCGTACACGTGCCCTAACGCGTATCGCGACTCCTTGTTGGCGGGATTCAACTGGACGGACCTCTGGAACGACACAAAGGCCTTTTGGCGGTCTCCCGGCAGACTGGCCACCCCTTCTTGATAGTACCCTTGTGACTTGCGCAACGATTCTTTGTCGGTTGCGCATCCCACCAAGATAGTTATGAGTCCTAAACATACCGGCGCCAGGCTACGATCCAGTTGACGACACCGACTCTTCGCTCTGGTCATTGAATATCCTCGAAATGCGTTAACCGCTTGAACTCAGAGAACCGTGCCTGAATCTCTTTGTAATCCAGGATTCGCAATCGGTCAAGACTAAAGGCTTCTACTGTAAATGACGCCATGACGCTCCCGAAGATGATCGCCTGCTTCATGGCTTCAGGTGACCGATTTCCCGTCGCCGCCAAATAGCCGAGGAATCCTCCTGCAAAGGTATCTCCCGCCCCGGTCGGATCACGCACGTCTTCGAGCGGAAACGCCGGTGCGCCGAACACCTGCTTCTCGTTGAACATCAGCACACCATACTCTCCGCGTTTCACGATCAAGTGCTTGGGCCCACGCGAAAGCACGAGCTTGGCGACTTTCACCAAGTTAGAGTCTTGCCCCAGGGCTCGAGCCTCCCCATCATTGATGATCAGCACGTCGACCTTTTCCAACACCTTCCACAGCGCGTCTCGCTGGCCATTGATCCAGAAATTCATCGTATCGCACGCGACGAGGGCGGGACGTTGAACTTTCTGCAGCACATCAAGTTGCAGCTCGGGATGAATATTCCCCAGGAACAAGACGTCCGGCGCCCGATAGGCGTCTGGGATTTGAGGGCGAAACGTCTCGAACACGTTGAGCTGCGTATCCAAGGTGTGGGCCTCGTTCAGCTGGTGCGTATATTCTCCTTTCCAGCGAAAGGTGGCTCCGGGACGGCGTTCGAGCCCCGTGAGATCGATCCCTCGGCTTTTGAGAAACGCAACATGTTGTTGTGGAAAATCTTCTCCTACCACGGCAATCAGCGCCACCGAGGTAAAAAAACTGGCGGCCGTCGAGAAATATGTCGCCGACCCTCCTAGGATTTCGGTTCCTTCGCCGAATGGAGTTTTGACTGTATCAAGCGCAACCGATCCGACAACGAGCAATTTCCCCATGACTAACAAGCTCCTTTCTGTGGTCTCAACGCACGATCAATGAGCACGGCGAGTCGCTTCCGAACCGCCGCAGGAATTCGTTTCGGCGCGGTCAGAATCGCATTCTCCAACGCGCGATGACAAGCGCACTCTCTGGGATCGGCGAGGGATGGCATGACCGCCCGAAGGATCTGCTTAGCCAATGCCACATTGCGGTGAAGAGTGGCCAACACCGCTTCTACCGTTACGGCCTCTTCCGTCTCATGCCAACAGTCATAGTCGGTGACCAGAGCGACCGTCGCGTAACCGATCTCTGCTTCTCGAGCCAGTTTGGCCTCGGGCATATTGGTCATTCCGATCACATCGACGCCCCATTGTCGATAGAGTCGCGACTCCGCCTTCGTCGAAAACTGTGGCCCTTCCATACAGAGATAGGTTCCGCTGGGATGTACCGTGGCCCCGACTCGCTTGGCTGACGAAAGCAACGCTTGTCCCAGTTCAGCACAAACCGGCTCACCAAAGGCCACGTGCGCCACAATCCCGTTCTCAAAAAATGTCGAGGCGCGGCGCTTCGTGAGGTCGATGAACTGGTTCGGCACCACGACGTCTCCGGGTCGAATCGATTCCTTCATGCTCCCGACCGCGCTGATCGAAATAACATGAGAGACACCGAGAGACTTGAGCGCGAAAATGTTGGCGCGATAGTTGATACCACTTGGATTCAACAAATGTCCTCGGCCATGCCGAGAGAGAAACGCCACCCGAATGCCATCGAGCGTACCGAGGGTAATCGTATCGGAAGGCGCTCCGAAGGGCGTTCGCACCCGGACTGATCGAGTCGATGTCAGCCCTTCAATGTCATAGAGTCCGCTTCCTCCAATCACACCGACGGTCGCCTGCCTCTTGCTCGTCCTCATCTTCATGCACGTCCTTTTCCCAACGCTGCCCGTTCCATCACACCGGACGGGGCTGGTTCTTTCAGGGTTCTCACAAACTGTTCCATCTGTCTGATCACTCGCTTGGCCGTGTGTTCAGGCTTCTCCCCTTCTTCAATCGACAACCAGATGATCCCCGGTTCTTTTCGAAACCAGGTCATCTGCCGTTTCGCAAAACGTCTGGTGTCTCGCTTAAACTGACGCACCATTTCTTCATAGTCGTACTCATTCGCCAAAAAGGCTCCGACCTGGCGATAGCCAAGCCCTTTCATGGAAGCGAGCTCGCGTCCATACCCTTGGTCACGCAATGACCGAGTCTCTTCTACCATTCCATGAGTCAGCTGCCAATCGATGCGTCCTTCAATCCTTCGATAGAGAACATCCGTAGTTCGCTGAAGTCCGATAAGCAGCGCCGAAAACGGTCTTTCCTGAAACCGATGGTCCTTCTGGATCATCGAGATCGGGCGACCCGACAACCGAAAGACCTCCAGCGCCCGCATCACCTTGGATTCGTCGTTCGGATGCAACCGGGCTCCCGTCTCAGGATCGGTGCGCAACAATTCTGCATAGAGGCCGCCTTTCCCCCTTTCGTCTCTTAACTTTTTGAGGTCTGCCCGCACACGGGGATCGGCCTCGGGCGCCGAGCATAACCCTCGTACCAAGGTCCGTATGTACAACCCTGTACCCCCTACCACGAACGGCAGCCGGTTCGCGGCATACAACCGATCGATTTCTTCCAATGCCACGCGGCGATACCACCCTGCATTGAACGCTTCGTGGGGATCAACCAAATCGATCAGCCGATGCGGCACGCCCTGACGTTCAGCAACCGTGGGCTTATCCGTCCCGATATCCATCCTCCGGTACACCTGACGAGAATCGGCCGTCAGGACCTCGGTATCAAAATGTCGGGCCACCTGTGTTGCGACCCGACTCTTTCCGACAGCGGTCGGTCCCAGCAGCACGACCAAGGGCCGGTGGTGACGTAGAAGTTCTGGGAGCATAGATTCACGTGAGACGCGCGACAGGATCGCCTACCAGCCTACCCGCCCGAACATCTTCTCGAGTTCATTGATCGTAAGTCGGAACGAGGTCCTTCGTCCGTGGGGACAGGTGGTAATCTCTCTCTCGTTTTGCCATTCCTCGACCAGCACTTTGATTTCTTCCAGTCTCATGAGGCGACCAGCGCGGACGGCCCCGTGACAAGCCATTGAGGCTAACACCGAACGAACCCTTGCCTCTAGTCCGTCCATGCTGTCCCATTGAGTGAGGTCCTCGAACAGGTCCTGGAGAAACAGGCTCGCATTGAGACGACCAAGGCCGACCGGAGTCGACCTGATCAGGACCGTTGAGGCGCCGAACGGTTCGATCTCCAACCCCAACTTTTCCAGATCGCCCCGGTACCGCTGGAGTAGAGCAGCTTGGGCTGAGGTCAAGTCAACTGGATCGGGAATAAGCAGGGCCTGGGCTTCCATCTTGTGTGTCGTCCAGGCTCGCAGCAGTCGCTCAAAAAGGACTCGTTCATGGGCGGTATGCTGATCGATCACGGTCAAATCTTCGCCGACTTGAGCCACGAGGTACGTTCGATTGATCTGTCCCAGCGGGATCACGTCAGTAGCGGGCACTCGAGCATAGGACTCTACCGCCTCGTTGACGAACGCTAATTGGGCTTCAGCACCTTGCCATACGGGTGATGTCGAACCCACCGAAAGCGCCCCTCGCACAGACAAAGGATCAACAACGAAACCAGGGTTGTGCTTGCTTAAACCGATAAAGCGACCCTGCTCGTTCGAATCACTCGGTGGTTCTTCTCTGCTCAATGCCTGTCGAACAGCTCGTCGGACAAGCTGATGCACGGTTTCATTGTCGGAAAACCGTACCTCTCGCTTGGTAGGATGGACATTGACATCGACACGATCTGGATCCACCTCCAAAAACAGCACAAATCGTGGGTGGCACCCCTTGGCAACGAACGATCCATAGCCTTCTCCAACGGCGTGAGACACTGTCAGGCTCCGAATGGGACGACGGTTTACAAACACCTCTTGCGGTGTGCGCGACGACTTCGCATGAACCGCATCGACAGTATACCCACTGACAGCAACACCGGGAAGTGCGGCGTTGAGCGACACACACTGTTCGAGAAACGCAGGTTGATACACTTGGGCAATTCGATCTGCCTCCGACCCTACCGCAGGATAGTTCATCAGCTCCTGCGAGTTGTGCGTTAAACGAAATTGGATGGACGGCCATGCCAGCGCCGCTTGTTGCACCACCCGAGTGATATGCGAATTTTCCGTAGGGATGGATTTGAGAAACTTTTTGCGTGCCGGCTGATTCTTGAACAAATCCGCAACTTCGATTCTGGTCCCCGTCACGGGGGGCGCGTCGGCGATGGTCCCGACCAGTCCGCCCACGACTTCCAATTCCGTCCCAAGTTCAGCCGCCCGCGTTGCCGTGATCAGACGGACATGTGCCACCGCGGCAATGCTCGGCAACGCTTCACCCCGAAACCCCATCGTTCGGATGGACCAGAGATCTACATCCGACTGCAGTTTGCTCGTGGCATGCCGTTGAAACGCACGTGGTGCATCTTCCCTGCTCATCCCCTCTCCGTCATCGGTCACGCGGATCAGAGAGAGCCCGCCGTCCTTCACGTCCACCGTGATTGCACGACTCCCAGCATCGATGCTGTTCTCAAGCAGCTCTTTCACGACCGCTGCGGGACGCTCGACCACTTCACCCGCTGCGATACGACCGATGACCTCGTCTGGTAGGATACAGATCTTACCGCTGCCGTCAGTCGTCAGCACGGCCGGAGGCTCCTCGGGAAAGATGTGAGGGTGGGGAAGACAGGACGTCGCACGACCGCAACGGTCATCGGATTTCGGCCAACTTATTTTTGGCCAGCTTCGATTCCTCCGATGAGGGAAATTCCTCGATCACGCGCTTCAGGTTTTTTCTGGACCTTGCGAGATCGCCGGTTTCGGCCGTGGCCACGCCAAGCTTGTACAGTGCGGCCGGCACCTTTTCGTTTCCTGGATACTCTGCTACAAGCGAATCAAAGATTTGAATCGCCCGCCCGTAGTCTTTCAGATTGTAATAGGATTCGCCCATCCAATACTGCGCATTCGGTGTCAGCGATGTGCCGGGGAAATCCTTCACGAACCGTTGAAACCCTGCCACCGAAAGCTCGTAATTTCCGTTGAGGTAATCATTATAAGCCAGGTTGAACGCCGACGTCGGAGTAATTCCAGTGACGATCGCGACGGATTCCGGGGGTGGAGTGGACTTGACCGGTTTGACGGCACGAGACTCAGCCGGAGGGTCCACTTTCGCAGCTGCCCGGCTGGCAGTCTCCTCCAGTTTGGCAAGTCGATTTTCCATTTTCTGTAAACGGGCTGACCACTCATCAAACCGCGGTTTAGTAGCCTCTGGGTCCTTAATCCTCTCGATGGCCTCCAGCCGACGCATGACTGCGTCCACTCGCTGACGATCTTGCTCCTGGGTTCGAGCAACCGCAGAAAGCTGGGTACGAGCTTGGATGAAATCTGCATGTCGTGCGCATCCGACAAAATCCACAGCCGATATCGACAACCCACAGACCACAAGACCCGACAGCATTGGACGAACGCTCATGGTGTTATCGCGCCTCCTTGAGTTGTGCCAACTTGTCCGATGCTCTTCCTGCTTCTGCACTCCCCGGGTACAGCGTCATCACTTGCCTGAATGCCGAATGGGCCCTCTTCATGTCCTTCATCGCGAGATACGCATACCCCTTCTTCAGGAGCGCGGCAGGCACCTTCTCACTGCTCGGATAGTCGATCTCGACCTTGTCGTAGGCATCGATAGCTTTCTGGAAATCCTTCTTGCCATAGTACGATTCGCCAAGCCAAAACCTCGCATTCGGCGCGAGACTGGAGTTCGGATATTCGGAGAGAAAGCCGGTGAACCCCTGCCGAGCGCCTTCTAGATCCCCGTCCCGAAACATGGTCAGTAAGCGGTCATAGCGAGCACGATCCGGGGAGTCCGAGCTGCTCTGAGGAGGTTCGAACTTTGGTGATTCCTGAGGAGGAACGATCGTTGCCCTGGCTGTCGTCGTCTCCGATTCGGTAGGACTCGCGGATGCGTTCCCTCTTTCGGATGCGGATTCGGTGGGCTGCTGCGCTGATTTGACCCCCTGTTGAAGCAAGGCAGGCTTATTGGAAACATGCTCGACTGTCTTCGCCAACGCATCGATCCGGTTGTCCTGCTCGTCCAGACGTACCGTAATTTTCTTTCCAATCGTTTCAAGCGCTTTTGTCACGGACGCCACGCTTCGATTGAGATCCTCCGCATGCGCTGCTGTCACCTTCGAATCGCCGTCGATCCTGGCCGTGAGATTTTTCGAAACCTGTTCTGCCTCACCCATCCGATCGTTTAGACCGGTTAATGCCTCGCGAAACCCGGTCAATGCTTGATTGAATTGAACGAATTTCTGAGAGACTTGCTCGCCTTTCTTGTTGTTTTCCGCCGTCTCTCGCCGTTGTTCATCAAGCTTCACATCCACCCGCTTGGTGATGCTTTCATTCGTACGCTGAACGACCTCTATGAGTTCTTTCTTCAGAGCCTCCATGGCTTTGGCCACATCATCAAGCCTCGCTGAAACCTTGGCATCCTGAGTGTCGAAGCTCTTCTGTACCCACAGATACCGAGTACCACCATCGGCTTCAAGTTTTGCCGCCAGATGTTCCAGCTTCTTTGTCTGCTGCTCCAACTGTGCCGAGCGATGTTTGAAGTCTTCTTGCCTGCCCTGGAGGTCCTTCGCTAGATGCAGCGCCTTTTCCAGTTCTCCACGCAACCGGGGCAACTCCTGTTCCCGCAATGTTGAAATTTCCTGATTCTGCCTCGCGCTGGTCTGCGAAAGCTGATTCTTAAAATCTTTTTCCGTTCTTTTGAGATCCGACTGCTGGGCCATACAACCGGGAAGCGCGAGACCTATCATCGCCACACCCAGGAGCGCACAATGCGTCATTGATGGTTGAAGCGGCATGTCCTGACCCCTCAGTGACCGTCAGCAATCAGGGCGCGTGTCGGTCAATCATTGCCACGTGCACGTCACTCCCCGATCCGAACGACGAGATGCCCACGACGATTTTGCGAGTAACACGATTCTGCATGTTCGGTGCAGAACGGACGTTCCTTGCCGTACGAGACGACCGACAGGTGACTCGGTGCCACACCCAGCTCTACGAGGTAGTTCCGGACGGCTTTCGCACGCTTCTCGCCCAGCACCAAATTGTACGCTGATGTGCCTCGTTCGTCACAATGTCCTTCGATTTTTAGACGAGTGTTCGGATTGGACCTGATCCATTCCGCGTTGTTGGAGAGCGCAAGACGGCCTTCCTCCGTGATCGAAAAGCTATCATACGCAAAAAATACATCCCGCAGTCCTGCCGCTGCCGAAGCGAGCTGCTCGGACCGTATTTCAGCCAACTGACGAGCGGCTGCTCCTGGGTCGGATTTCGCCATCAATCGATCCCGGTTATTCCCGGAACCACCGTTGCCCCCACCCCCGTAGCTGTCGACATCGCCGTTGAGACGTTCTTCGGATGGATCACGATCGATTCCACGCAGGCTGTTTGAGCTCTCGGGGCTGGAGAATGCCGTGTCTGGAAAATTTGGACTGACCCCTCCTCTGGTTCCTTCTCGGCCTCCCCCTCTCGCTGTCCCACTTTTAGTCATCTGGTCTTGGAACGTTTGGCCATCGCCACCCGATTGAAGCGCCTTCTTCGAACAGGCAGGGATCACCGCTACAAGGATACCAAAAATCAGCGGTAGGTAAATGGTTGGTAACTTTTTCATGGGATTGGTTCCCTCCTGAATAGGATATCCACTCTTTCATACAGCGGAGGACGATTATCGTCAATGCCCCCCACAAACATCATGACGCGGGAGACCAGGTCGGCGCGCTGTTGTGCGTACCCGTAAATGTAATCCGCTCGAGATCTTTCCCGTCCGCATTGATCATGTAAATCTGGCTTTTGCCATCCGCCGTCGAGCTGAACACAAGATGCCGCCCATCCGGCGACCAGGAGGGCGAATCATCCACTCCGGGACCGGCGGTCAACTGCACGCGTTTCTGCCCATCCGGCGTGATCAGACAGAGCTTGTACTCTTTCTTCGGGGTCCGACACACGTACGCGATCCAATTTCCACGAGGAGACCAGGCCGGCGCCGCATTATAGTCCCCATCAAATGTCAACCGGCGGACATTCGACCCGTCCGCACTTAGGAGAAACAGCTGTGGGCCTCCACTCCGATCAGAGGCAAAGACCAACTCACGTCCAGAGGGAGACCAAGACGGAGAAAGATCCCCACCGGCATTCGTCGTCAGTCGGTGAACGGCTTTCGTGCGCGTATCCATACGGTACAGTTCGGCATTGCCTTGATGGCTCGACGAATAGGCGAGAAAATGGCCATCAGGGGAAAGCGCTGGAGTGATATTCAACCCCCCTTGCGAGACAAGCGTCCAGCGTTTCCCTGTCGCAAGCTCGATCATATCAATCTCCTGGGTATTCCGATTGCGGTAGGCGGTGAAGACGAGAAAGCGACGATCCGGCGACCAATGCGGCATCAAGTTCAAAAAGCCGTCAGCGGTCAGCTGACGAGACTCGAACCCATCATAATCCATCACGAAGAGTTCCCGAGCGGCTCCCTGCTGCGAGACATAGGCGATCTTCGTCCGCGCGATGCCCGGCTCTCCCGTGTATCGAAACACCAACTCATCCGCGAACCGATGGGCCATCAACCGAACAACCGACGTCGACCCTGCGTATCGTTTCCCGCCGACCACCTCATCACTGCCCGCATCGTAGACGTACCCATCCATATTGACATCGGGGGGTTTCGTGTCGGCCTTCATCCCGGCCCTTCCCCACACAATGACAGAGACTCCGTTCTCTGCCGCTTGTTTGAAAGAAGGGTCTGGATCAGCCCCTCGATGACCGGCTTTAATCCCGAGAGCGGATAGATCGACGAGAGAAAACACCAAGGACCGCCGCACATCCGCCTTGAGTACATCCTCGATACGGCTCCCCAGCTTCGCACGCCCCTCCGGTGACTCCGGACCACCGGCATTGTCGATTCCCACGACCCCCAGCGGGATCTTCTGAAATTCCGACCTGGTGGCTTCAAGAAACACGTCAGCGGCACCAGATTCGATAATCCACACAAGACCGAGCAATGCACAGAAAGCGGCAATGACCACAGTTCGAAACGTCATGATTTATCCTTGAGGCTCCCCGACGGTGAACGTGAAATGCGCATCGAAATAGGCATCGGTGATGTCGGCTGGGAACGTGGGCAAGGGTACGGCGCTCAACACCGCCCGTTTCCCAGCCAAATCATAATACTCGTTTCCGGAGGATTGTTCGATGGCCACTCCGGTCACTCTTCCGTTTCGATGCAGCCTGAATTGCACAATGACGACATAAACCTGGTTTGTCACGTCCACCGGGGGCGCACTCCACACATTACTGATCCGTTGACGGACTAACGCAAGGTAGGCGTTCGATCCAGCGGCCATCCCTGGGATTTTGAGCGTCGTATCAACCGTCTTCAAGCTTGGGGCCTTCGCCTCAATGCGTGGCGAAGGTTTCACTGGCGCTTCAGCGGGAGGGGCCGGCGGAGGCGTCGACTTGGCAATCTCGAGCTTCTTGATCTTCTTGAGCTCCTCATCCAATTCTTTCGCCAATTCTTCCGTCAAGGATGACGACGGAGGTGGGACCTCCGGCTTTCCCACCGTTTCCTTCGATTCCGCTACAACCGGAACATCCGGCAACTTGATGGCTGGTGCCTTCTTCGGATTCTGCTCCGGACTGATCTCCCCTAGTTTTGGAGCATCTGGAGGCAACTCGATGTCTTTTAAGACATCGCGCATAATATCATTCGATCGCTTGGCCGAAGGAACTGGAGGAGGAGCTGGTGCGACATTCACGGGCGGCGCAGATTGGGCTTGTGCAGCTGGAGCGGATGGTTGCTCAACTGGTTTCGGTTGTTCGATGGGCTTGGGCAGTTCGAGAGGCTTAGGTTGTTCGATCGGTTTGGGGGGTTCAACGCGTTTTACTTGTTCAACTGGTTTCGGCTTATCAGAGGTTTTCGGTCGCTCTACCTTTTTTTTAACAGGCTGGGGCCTTGGAGGTTCCGCAGCCTTCGTTGGAAGAGCCGGAAGACTCGCAAGGGAAATTTCAATGGAGGTGAGCGGCCGTTCGCCTTGACGAGGCAGTCGTACCCACCCCAACAAAGCCAATATGCCTAGGTGCAACACCAAGGACACAAAGACGGCACGGCCTAAGCGACGGGTCAGTGTCGCCTGCCACTCATCGCCTGCTGACATGCCGGCTGATGTCCAAGCCTGCACTGTAAACCTTAATCCTACTGGTTACCTGGAGGAGGCGTGCTGTCTGTGAGTCGTTCTGGTCCGGTGGGATCCGTCACCATCCCGAGCTTTTCAATCCCGGCTTTCTTTACTCCATCCATCACCTGAACCACGACTCCGTAAGGTACGTCGCGGTCGGCACGGAGGTAGAGCGACACATCTTCGTGCTCGGCTTTGAGCGTGCGCAACTTGCGCTCCAGCTGAGCCACGCTCACTTGATCCTTGTCGAGGTAGAGACGCTGATCCTTTTCAATGGTGAGCACCGCTCGCATCTCTGGCTTGATCGTGTTGGTCGCGGAAGTCGGCAGGTTAATATCCATCCCACGATACAGCATCGGCGCGGTGACCATGAAGATCACGAGCAAGACCAACACGACATCCACCAGTGGAATCACGTTGATCTCCGCTAAGAACCGACGTTGTCTCGTCTCGAAAATCATCCCTTCACCCCGGCATGCATGGAACCCGTTGGCTTGCTTTGGGCCGGGATCAAGGCCAGGAGTTCGACCACGACGGAATCCATCTGAAAGGCCGTGCGTCTGATGCGAATCAGAAAATAATTGTAAGCGATGACGGCTGGAATCGCGGCAAACAATCCGGCCGCCGTGGCGATCAGGGCTTCCGAAACGCCGGGAGCAACCGCCGCGATACTCGCGGTGCCTTGGGCGCCGATTTCCCGAAACGCATCGATAATCCCCAGTACGGTTCCCAACAGGCCAATGAACGGGCAAATGTTCCCGGTCGTCGCAAGAAACGGCAGATAGGATTCCAAGATAGAAATTTGCCCTTGGGCGAGATGCGCCGCCGTCCGTTCCATCACATGTCGATCAAAGACCATCGAGCCACCGTCATTGGACGTGGTAGGGATTTGGTCCAAGCGTTGGACGACGGAATGGAAAATTTTCGCGCAGGGGCTTCCAGCCGCCTGCGGGAGATTGCGAGTCACCTCTTCCACATCCCGCGCCCTGAGCAACACTGCCATGAAATGGCGGTCTTTGAGGTCGACCGCTCGAAAGGCGGCCCACTTGTAGAAAATGATCGCCCATGAAATGATGGAAAATCCGAGCAGCACCACCAAGACCACTTTGGAAATGATGCCAAGCGATGCGAGGATTGCCAGCGGACCGGCTTGAAACATACGAGTCTAGCCTCTCCCTCCTAGGTTCTTACTCTTGACAAAGTGGAGTGTATCAAACACTGAGGAAAATGGCGGGGCCGACGGGATTTGAACCCGCGACCTCCAGATTGACAATCTGGCGTCCTAACCAGGCTGAACGACGGCCCCGTATTATCTACCTCTGGCAGAACATTGAGAACAACAAGACAACATCAGCGGTCGCCGATCAACCTTGTGAGCGATGAAGAGAACCTCACCTCTGCGTGACCCTTCCTGTCCCTCCACACCACAACCGTTTGGCTGGTAGGCGGAACAGGGATCGAACCTGTGACCTCTGCCTTGTAAGGGCAGCGCTCTCCCAACTGAGCTATCCGCCCGATATTTCTCGCAAGCCTGCGGAGCGTACCAAGTCCCTTTCTCCTTGTCAACCAGGCTGTGCGGAATCGATGTTCTCCGCACATCACTCGTCAGACACACCGCGTGGCTGTTCGTACCGTCCCTTGCTTGGTCCACTTACACGTGAGTGGCGGAGTTGCCGTGGAAAGAATTGTCGATGAACCTGCTTCAGTCGACGACGATCCACATGGGTATAGATCTGAGTCGTCGCGATATCCGCATGACCCAACATCGCTTGCACCGTGCGGAGATCAGCGCCACCTTCGAGTAAATGAGTGGCAAACGAATGGCGGAGCATGTGCGGTGAGATGGGCTTAAAGATCCCCGCCCGTCGTGCGCGCAACGATAACAGCTTCCAACAACCTTGTCTCGTCAGTTCGTGTCCCCGCCGACTGACAAACACGTTCCGAGAGGCTCGACGTTTCTTGAGGAGTGTTGGGCGAACCTGTTCGAGATACTCGACCAACAAATCTCGGGCTGTCTGTCCCATCGGCACAATCCGTTCTTTGGCGCCCTTCCCCACCACACGAAGGCAACCGAGGTCCAGATCGATTTGCGAAAGAGTCAGTCCAACTAACTCTGACACACGAAGCCCCGACGCATAGAGCAATTCCAGCATCACACGGTCACGGCGATCTTCCGCGCGGTCGCGAACCGGCAGCTCAAGCAACGCCGTCACTTCCTGGAGCGTCAACGTTTTCGGTAATCGGACCGAGCGTCGGACGGCCACCACATCACGGAGGGGGTTGACGTTCAAAACGTTTTCGCGAGCGAGAAACCGATACCACCCACGCAGGGCCGATAGCATCCGTGCCACCGACGATGCCGAGAGCGACTCCTGTTTCAGCGAAGCCAGAAACGACCGTATGATGGCCGACGGCACGACATCGCTCATGCTCAGTCGATGTCGCAGCAAGTACCGTTGCAGTCGGATCAGATCTCGCCGATAGGACTCCAGCGTATTGTTCGCCAGCCCTCCCTCAACCCGCAGCTGACTCAGATATCGCTCAACCAGAGGATCCAACAACAGAACCGATGAGTAAGCCGTGCTCATGGGATGACACACTATAGCCAACTCTCCTCGTACGCACAATAAAAACGCAGCAGTTCTCCTTGACAGGTTGCACCCTTTCCGTTACTAGTCTGCGTATGGGTTACTGCTGATCAAACGGAATGCTCGCCTACGTACACCATCCTTCTCCCATTGCTTCCTGGCCTCTGATGATGGTCATCATCGCTCTTGCAGCGAGTCTCGCTCCGGGCTCTATATTCACTCCGTTGTCTCAGGCAGAAGCGGCGGACACGGTCAAGCCTCTGGTTCCCAATCCACCGGTATTGAACCGGGCCAAACAACTGATTGAGAAAGGCGACCACGAGTCCGCAGCCAGTACCTTGCGTCGATTCTTGACCACAACCCCGAAGCCCGAACATCTCGATGACACTTACTTGCTGTTGGGGGCGGCCCTCTATGGTATGAAGGACTACGGCGAGGCGCTCCAGTATTTCAACCAACTCCACACGGAATTTCCTGAATCAGAGCTCCTGGACCGCAGCAAGCTCTTCCTTGCCAGAACCCATGCGGCGATGGGTAACGTCGACCTCGCATTGCCGTTACTCACCCAAGTTCGTACAACAACTCTCGATGAGGTCACCAAACGAGAAGCCCAACAACTCTCGGCCGAGCTCTTGGCGCTCAAAAAAGATTATGTGCGGGCTATTCATATTCTGTTGGAAGGAATGGCTGGAAGCTCCGAGGAGCACGTCAGAGAAACACAGGAACAGGTCCGGCAGTTTGTCTCGGAGAAACTGAACAAGAAAGGGTTGATCCGAGTTCGCGATGCCTATCCACACTCGTATCCCGGCGATCTCGCTTCGCTTCGGTTGATCGACTACTATATCGACCGTGGTGAGGACCACCTGGCGGAGCGGGAAACTCGGCATTTTCTCGCAGCCTTTCCAGCGCATCCCTCCGTTCAAAAGGTTGGCGAATCGTTAGAGCTGCTCAAGACTCGGTTAAAGTCCAATCAGTATCTCATCGCAACCGTGCTCCCTCTCTCAGGACAACTGTCGACGTTCGCGACCGACGTCTTGCAGGGCATTCAACTCGCGGTGGAAACATCTCGTGAACAGCCCGGCACACCATCCGTCGGCTTGATCGTGAAAGACCATGATATCAACCGGCAGGGGTTTCTCGAGGATCTCTCGATGCTTCTCCATCATGACCGCCCACTCGCGGTCATCGGTCCGATGCTGTCACGAAATCTGCCGGTCATGGCTGAAATGGCACAGAAGACGAGAGTGCCGCTGATTACACCCGCGGCTACACTCCCCAATGTCCAGCGATTGGGCAATTACCTCTTCAGCACATCGCTCACCTACGCGTTGCAAGCTGAACGCATGGCAACGTACGCCGCACAAGAACAAGGGCACCGGCGATTCTGTATCATCCATCCCGACACCGTCTATGGACGGGAACTCGCCCGACTCTTTGCTCAGGAAGTCTATCACCTGGATGGTGAGATCATCGCGATTGAATCCTTCAAGGAAGGGGAAACGGACTTCGCTCCGCAAATCCAGCGACTGAAGGCCGAGGATCTCAAAAAGTATGGCCTGGCGGTTCCGGTGGAGATTCCGCGCCCTGCCGGCAAGCCGGTCAACCGCACCGAAAAACGCGTGCTCTACACCCCCGGGTTTGACGCCATTTTCATTCCGAGTCGCTCGCAAGATATCGGCTTGCTTGCCGCCCAACTCGCATTTCACGATGTCAGAGTCCCCCTCCTGGGCACGAACGGCTGGAACTCCCAGGACTTTGTCCGAACGGCCGATCGAACGGTCGACGGCGCGACCTTTGTCGATGGATTTTTCCTGGACAGTCCGAATCCCGCCGTCCAGGCCTTTGTCCAACGATACCGGACGCGCTTCGACTCACCCCCCTCGCTCTTCACCATGCAGGGCTATGATGCAGCCAGAGTGGTCCTCGAGGGGATCCGCCACGGCGCCACCTCCGGAGAAGCCCTGCAGGAGTATTTAGCCACCCACCGCGACTTACCCACACTTACCGGCCCAGCCGGATTTGGACCGGACGGGACCTTACGTCGGCCGCTCTTTCTTCTCCAGGTCAAACAGGGTAAGTTTGTGCAACTGAACTGAACGAGTTCCCATGAGTTCTCTTTCTCAAATTCTTCACACCATGTCATACATGGGATTACCTCTCTTGTTTGCAATGGTGCTCCATGAATATGCGCATGGTTGGGTCGCGGAAAAGTGCGGTGACTCCACTGCGAGGCGTCAAGGACGACTTACCGTCAACCCCCTCGCGCATGTCGACCCGTTGGGCACCGTGATTCTGCCCTTGATGTGTCTGCTGATGGGGAGTTTTCTCTTCGGATGGGCGAAGCCGGTCCCCATCGACCTGCGAAATATGCGTCAGCCTCGTCGTGACATGGCGCTGGTAGCGGCAGCCGGACCTGGGATGAATCTGATTTTGGCAGTGGCCAGTGCACTGTTATTGGCCCTATTCCTGACGATCGAGCCGACGTTGTCCATCCGAGGATCAGCAGAGGCCGATGCATCACCCGGTCTGCTGGCCACCATGGTGTTTCGTCCACTCGCCGTGATGGCGCTCTATTCCGTGATGATCAACGTGTTTCTCGCACTGTTCAACCTGCTGCCGATCCCGCCTCTCGACGGTGGGCGAATTTTGACGGCAATTCTCCCCGCCAAGCCGGCCATGGCCTTAGCACGATTAGAACCGTATGGAATGCTTATTCTCGTGGGGCTGATTGTGTTCGACAAGGAATTGGGCGTGATCCACACGATCACTGGAACCTTCGCCAAAGGTCTATCCGGTACCATCCTGTCAACCGCGCTTGGCCTGCGCCCGGGGGTGGCTCAATGACGCAGCCACGAAGGCGAGTCCTCAGCGGCATGCAGCCGAGCGGACTCATGCACCTTGGGAATTACCTGGGGGCCTTGGAAAACTGGAAAGCGTTACAAGAACAATACGACTGCTATTTCTTCGTCGCCGATTGGCACGCCCTCTCCACCAACTATGCCGACACGAGCCGGATTCGTACGTTCGTCCGCGAGATGCTGATCGATTGGCTCGCCGGCGGCATCGATCCGGATCGATCCACCATTTTCGTCCAGTCCCGCATTCCAGAACATGCCATCCTGCATCTCCTGCTCTCGATGATGACGCCGGTCTCGTGGCTGGAGCGCAACCCGACCTACAAAGAAAAGCAGGAGGAGATCAAGGAGAAGGATCTCACCACCTACGGTTTCCTCGGCTACCCAGTCCTGCAGGCAGCCGACATTCTCTTGTACAAACCCGATTTTGTGCCGGTGGGGAAAGATCAACTACCTCATCTCGAACTCACAAGAGAACTGGCCCGACGATTTAACGATATTTACAAGACACCGGTGTTCCCCGAGCCGAAGGAACATCTGACCAAGTTCCCCAAGGTGATCGGCACCGACGGGCGAAAGATGAGTAAGAGTTACAACAACACAATCAATCTCTCGGACACTGAGCCGGTCGTCCGGCAAAAACTCAAGACCATGGTCACCGACCCGGCGCGTGTCCGGCGGACTGATCCTGGGAACCCGGATATCTGTCCCGTCTATGAATTCCACAACATTTACTCCCCACAAATTGTCAAGGACCAGATCAATAGGGACTGCCGAACTGCCGCCATCGGCTGTATCGACTGCAAGAAACTCGTGGCGGACCGCATGGTGGAACAGTTGACGCCGATCTGGGACAAGCGTACGAAACTCACGCAGGAGCCATCCCGTGTCGACGAGATCGTCGACGCCGGTAGCAAGCGAGCCGCTGCAGTCGCCAGCGCGACGTTGCGCGAAGTAAACGAGGCCATGAAAATCTAACTTGGCCCCGCCCTCCTACTCACCTGCAAGATTTGCGAATCCTCTAGAAGAACATACCAGTCAGTGGAAGAATGCCTCGCAGAATAGGTAATCAGCGAGGAGCGATCACTATGAAGCGTGGGGCGATTCACCGACGGCTAAGAAATTTCGCATTTGGCTTTGGGCTTCTCTCACTCGCTGGCTGCGGTAGCTGGTGGCACGGTGGCTATCAGTCCGTCACCATCTTCACGACACCACTCGATGCGGAGGTGGTGGTGGACGAGCGGGTTCATCTCCTGGCACCGGGAACCGTCTCGCTCAGCCGAAAGGACGATCACCAGGCCATCATCACCAAAGAGGGCTACGAACCCATGACCTTGCCCCTCACAAGAACCTGGTCTTGGTGGGTCGTTGGCGATATCTTCGGCTGCGCCATTATCTTCGCCCCCGCCTGCATTTCCACCGATAAGGAGAACGGCGGTTACTACACCTTCGACGACAAGATCTACGTGACGCTGGAGCAGAAAACAGCGGTGCTGCCTTCCAGTCGAGAAAACTCGACAGATACCTCAATAGGCCACCACAGGTCCACCTATCCATGAGCGCAAGGCCATTATCCAGGCAGTAATCATTCCTTCTATGTCTGACTGGAAGCCCATTGCAGACGCCGAATTTTCTGAATTTTTCAGGCTGCAGTATGGTGAGCTAACTCCGGATCAGAGAAAAACTTTTGAGATTTTTCGAGTTCCCTTCTGGAAGGCTCTCATTAGAAGATCTGACATGTATGGAGACGAAGCGGTGTTCGTCGTGTGCCAGAAAAATGATGGCGTTCTATATTTTGATGATGTGGAATATGGCTTCAACATTTCAACGATTGATAGTGAAGGAAGAATTCTACAGCCAGGCGGAAGCACATATACCTTGAAAGAGGCTGTCGAACATTGGCTTCCCACAGATAGTAACCATCCGGAAGGAGAATAGCGACCAATATGCGATTGGCCAAACAGAGGTTCAACCCCGCGTTCCTCCAGTAGTCACATTGACCAATCTCCCTTTGCATTCATGATTGATTGTCACTCCCATAAACGGCCCCTTACAAGGTGGTTCTTCCGACCTCAATGTTTGAGAAAAACGTCCGCGTCCCTCTCATAGGTCGGAACGATCTACGCGACATTGCGACTTGTGGTATGGTGTCGAGGCTTGTGGAGGGACATTCAGATGGGGAAACGCATGGATCTATACTGGCGGATCGTTTCTGCCTTGTTCTTCATGGCATTTCTCACGACTTCGGTTTCGTGGGCTGCCGATCCGCCTTGCGACAAATATCCCTCTGCCAAACAGGCACGCTGTGCTGAAATCTGGAAGGAACTGAACAAGGAAGATGCCCCGATCATCGCCCAATTTGGTCTCGATCAGCAAAAGCGGCGCGATGAAGGGAAGATCAACGCCCAGCAGCATCTCGCCGAGAATATGATCTTCATCAAGAAATCGACCGAAAAAAGGGTTGAGCGTCTCAAAGAACGGATGGCTAACGAATAGCGGTCACGCGCGGACGAATTGATTCATTTCTTTTTCGACGCCGATTTCAGTCGCCTGCCCATGCCCGGTGATCACAAGCGTGGCATCGTCCAGAGTATAAAGCCGCTCGCGAATCGACTCTTCGATCGCCTCGTAGCTGCCACCCCACAAGTCGGTCCGACCGATGCTTCCCCGGAAGAGTGTGTCACCGGCCAACACAAGCTTATCGTTCGGCAGGTAAAAACTGATCGACCCAGGCGTGTGGCCTGGTGTGTGGATAGCCACGATCGGCACCTGCCCGAGCATGATCTTTTCCTCATCGGTAAGCCAATGGTCAGGCGGCAAGGCAGGCACGTACGAGACCCCGAATACACGACATTGGAGCTCCAGGTTGTTCCACAGTTGGAGATCGTCCTGATGCAGACAGATCGTCGCACCAGTCGCCTTCTTAATTTCGCTCGATGCCAAAAAGTGATCGAGATGGGCGTGGGTATGGAGGATATGGCTGACGGTACACCCCAGCTGCTGCACCTCCCGGAGAATTCGTTCCGGTGCACCACCAGGATCGATGACAACCGCTTGTTTGGTGACTGGATCCCCGATGATTGAGCAATTACAGCCGAGTGGAGGGACCGAGAAGGTTTTCCGAACCAATGCCGTCATCGTAGAGGCATGCTACAGCCCAATGATCTGCAAGCGCAAGCTAGGCTAACCTGCCTCCTCGCTACCGCATTGTCCAGACGACTTCTGTATCGAAGAGCTTCCACTCCTGTCCCTGTCGGCGATACCACACGAGAAAGCCTGCCCCCGTCCCGTCAGGGCGAACATTCTCCACATAGACGAGGGCTTGGTTATTTCTCAACGTCCGCCCCACGCGTGAAAAGGCCAATCGGTCGAGTACGGAATGTGCTTGAAACAGCCGAGTAGGATTACTCAGAACAGGGGCCGCGGCACCGGCCTCTGGATCATCCGTTGTCCCCTCGGAGACGAATCGGTAGCGAACGCCGAACTGGAACCGAGGTTCCAGAGGAACAGGGGTTTGGTTGGCTCCGACAAAATCTCGAACAAGCTCCATCGGCAGCATGCCTTCAAAATAGCCCTGCTGCTGAACGAAATCCCTCGTCATAGATCCATCCCAGTTAGGCACCAACCGAGAAACAGTCATGCGCTCCAGTAGGACCAACTGGATCTGCGAGGTAAGAAATTTGTCCTCAATGACTCGGTCGTACAGACTATAATCCTCCTGCGCCATACTCACCGCCGCCTGCCCGCTCTCCACCGAAACGGGCAACTGCACGACGAGAAAAGGCCATGACCATATCAGTAAGACCGCCGTCACCTTCATCGTGGTGAGCATACCGGTGAATTCTTGGAGCGGTCAAACTTGAGATATTGCGTAGACAAGTCGGGCAGAAGCGTGGATAATCCCACCACGCTTTCAGGAGGATCTCGCGTGCAAGACAAAATTCTTGACGGTCAATCACGGTTCAGCCTCTGGTGCATCTTGTTCGTCGCTCTGTATGGTTGCGCGCAGGACGACGGACCCTCTCGCTCAGAAAACGAAGCGCTCAAGAAACAAGTCGCTAAACAGGAATCGCTACTCAGTTCTCTGCAAGATGGAAACAGGGTCATGCAGCAGCAAATCGATCTGCTCAATCAAGAGCTGCGTGACGCGAAGGACACCAAGGAAGAACTCGAGCACGAGTTGGTGCAAACCAAACAGATGATTGGAATGCAGGTCGCGGAATCGCTCAAAGTTGAGGATAAAGGTGCGCAGTCCGATATACTCCCCCGCCCCCTGGAGATTGTGGCAAAAGTCACCGAGGAGGCGCTAAAGCGAAACGGATATCAGCTGAAAGTCAGCGTCAAGACCGATCACAGAGCGGTCTATGTCACGCAGCGCAAGATTTCTAACCCCCCCAACCTCGAAGTGACCGGTTCGCGGAACCAGTACCTTGTGTCACTGGAGGCTCTTCCGGACAACCAGACGAAACTCTCCGTCAAAGCGGATTTCGAACGGGTTGCGCAAGGCGGACGTGTTCTGAGCGTGAGCGCCGAAGAAACCATTGAAATCGAACAGCGCCTCATCCGCGAGCTCAATAAAGCGGTCGCAAACCCAACCAAGACATAAGTCATGGCCACTCGGCTGTCACAATCACCGCTTTTCTTGGTCCGATCGAGGCCTCGTGCTAGCATTTCCACGCGATGGCTTTGTCGACCAGTGTGCACGATCTTCGCACCCTGATCCGTTCCTCCCATCCTCTCGTCGTCATCGAAACGGTGGAAGAGGAACGGGTGTTGGCCCTCCTGCAATCAGTCACAGCTCAGGAACGGATGCCTCTCTTCGAATGGTCCGTTACCAGAGGGCTTACGCGTGCCGACGATGCCCCGTCGCTCAGCAGAATGACGGCCACCCCCTTGGCAGTGCTCCAGCACATCCACGGGTTGACCGTCGAAGCGGTGTTTTGGCTTAAGGATCTTGGTCCACATCTGCAAGATCCCGCCATATGCCGTCAACTCCGTGAGGTCGGAGCCGCCTACAGTCGATCACGATCTACCTGTGTCCTGACCGGTCAACCGATTACCCTTCCGTTGGAATTAGAGCAATCCGCGGTGCGACTCGATCTGAAGCTGCCTGATCGAGAGGAACTTCGATCCATGCTGCGCGACTTGCTTCATTCATTGGCATCTCGCACCTCGGCTCGCCTGCGATCAACCACCCTCGTTCACAGCATTCTGAAGTCGATTGACGAGAACCAAGCATCGCAAGGCGGACCGACCAGCCGAGATGCCGACGTGATCCTTCGTGCGTTGCAAGGTCTAACCCTCCATCAAGCGCGCCAAGCCGTGGCCCACTGTCTCGTCGAACGTGGCACCCTTTCAGCCGATGATGTGCAGGCTATCCTCAAGCGCAAAGTGCAGGCGATCAAGGATGGCGGACTGTTGGAATACTATCCCTTGGAGGATAACCGGTTTGAACTGGGAGGATTCACCAATCTCAAGGCGTGGTTGGAGCGCGCGCAAGTCGGGTTTACGGATGAAGCGAAATCGCTCAACCTCACACCGCCCCGCGGCATCATGCTGGTCGGGGTGCCGGGCTGTGGCAAATCGCTGGCGGCAAAAGCTATCGCACGGGAATGGAAGCTTCCGCTCTTGAAGCTCGACGCCGGTCGACTGTTCGACAAGTTTATCGGCGAGTCGGAAAAGAATTTCCGCAAGGCCATTGAGATGGCCGAGTCCTTATCCCCGATCATTCTCTGGATCGACGAGATTGAGAAAGCCATGGTCGCCGGAGGGGGAAGCGGCGATGCCGACGCGGGCTTAAGCCGCCGACTCTTCGGCGCGTTTCTCACGTGGCTGCAGGAGAAGAAGCAGGATGTGTTCGTCATCGCCACCGCCAACGACCTGTCGTCCTTGCCACCGGAACTCTTGCGAAAAGGGCGGTTTGACGAAATTTTTTTCGTCGACCTGCCGGATGATACCGAACGACAAGCCATCTGGAACATTCACCTGAGGTTACGCAAACAAGACAGTGCTCGATTCGACCTAGGCAAGATCGTCAGCGCCAGTGACGGGTTCAGCGGATCTGAAATCGAACAGGCCGTCGTGGCGGCGCTTTATCGGGCTCTCCATCGGAAAACGTCGCTCACAACCGATCTCCTCATCGAAGAATTGACCCAGACGGTTCCACTTTCGGTCACCAGACGGGAAGACATCGATGCACTTCGCCGAACGGCCGAAGGTCGATTCGTGAGCGTGAGGTAGCCCAGATGAGATTCCTCGCAATCATCGCCGTTGTGATCCTCATGCCTCTGGCCGGCTGTACGACACCGATCCAAAAGTCTACCCGAGTGGTACGTACGGCATCGACATCCGCTGATAAACCGGCTCCCTCTCAACCCCCTCGGCCCTCCCGACCGGCTCAACCTCCCGCTACAACGCCTCCAGAGCCCCACGCGGTTCCGCTTCTGACGTCGTTGCCCAGCCGATCGGCCATCGTTCAGTCCGCAGCACGGTTGGTCGGAGCACGGACGATCACGAGTCAGGGCAAACGAATCGCCTACGATTGTGCCGGAGTTGCCCGTGCCGTCTATCTTGAACACGGCATCGATCTCTACCGAGCAACCAGTCGGGATGTGAACGCCAACGGCGTCCGACTCATCTACAACCATGTGGATCGCCATGGCGTCCTCCATCGCGGACCGGATGTCAAGCCAGGCGACCTCGTGTTTTTTGATAACACTTGGGATTTCAATGGTGACGGAAAGGCGAATGATTCCCTGACCCATATCGGCATCGTTGAGGAAGTGGAGCCGGATGGGACCGTGATCTTCATCAGCCGTGTTGCGAGTGCCATTGAGCGCTATCGAATGAACGTGGAGCAACCGCATATCCACAGGGCAGCCGACGGGCGAGTCCTCAACGACTACATCCGACGAAAACATCCCACAGACCCTGCCGACACCGCTCGATTGACTGGTGAACTCTTTGCATTTTACGGCAACCTGTTGAATCCACATAAAGATCCCACCGGAGACGACACAGTTGTACAGATTCAGGACGGCCCCCCCCCTGCCAACCCTTCTGTCTCCACCACATTAAAACGGTAATGCAGCACAATCGAGGGTGATACATCGCACAGCCCCTACTTGGTCTGTAATGGCCTCGGATAAAAACCTCGCATGAATCGCAATTATGACTTTAGAACACAGATCGTAGATCCGATAAGGAATCCAGTACGTCGCCCAGGATGACAAAGGTCCCAACCCCATTTTTAAATTGAGCTGGTAGAATTACCCTTATGGCACTCTCATCCAAACAAACACAGATTCGAGAAACGAACGCGCTCCGCCGTACCTTGACGGATGTCCGGCACGGGCTTTTGGGCCTGCACAAGGCCCTAATCGTCGCCGAACAGCTGACCTACGAACGAATTTATGGCCGTGTGGACTCCACGGGGCAACTCCTCCAACTCGTGATGAACGACCCGTGGTTTACTTGGCTCCATCCCCTATCCAACATGGTCGTCCGCATCGACGAACTATTGGATGGCCATGATCAACCGACCATTGACGAGGTCGCGATGCTCCTCACGGAGATCCGGATGTTGATTCGCCCTTCAGAATTCGGTGATGGGTATGAGCGGAGCTACTATGAAGCACTCCAGCGGGCACCCGATGTCGTGCTTGCTCACTGTGAAATGAAGAAGCTCCTGACGTTGCCCTCCGCGTAACATCGTCCAACCCATTGAGTCGTAATGAAGAAAAGCCGTCGACCCTTTAAGGCCGACGGCTTCCTCGTCTTCCGCCATGGGACACCCTCTAGACCGTCAGAGTCCTCCCGCTCGACAACGCTGCCCCACGAAGATAGGCGTCGCATGAAGACGCCCAGGCTCGACTCCCTGTATGATGAATATGACACGACTGCGTTGAACCGGCTGCTCACGATGGATTCGGATGCTCTACCCTACCCTTCACTCCATGCTGCTTCTCATCCTCATCGTGGCCCTTTGCTCAAGTCCTGTCTCCGCACAAGTTCGCCCTATCGATGTCCTAATCACAGTCGTCAAAGATAAGGTGGTGGCGCTCCCGGGAGGAGGAAGCCCCGTGGAAGAAGCGTTGGGAGTCAATGAAACCATTGTCACCACGGCGGCTCAGGGACCGGCAGGGTTCGCTCAAACTTCCCGCCGACTCTTGGGATTTTCCTCTGGATTACACCGATGGACCGAGGTGCACTTGGAGGTGGAGGAGCGTGTCGAACACCTTCAGATATTGCCTCGCCTGATCATTGTCCAGACCAATCGCCGACTCCATGGGTTTCAAGAAAGTCGTGGCCATTGGTTCAGCGAAGCGTTGGGACCAAACGAAACGGTGAGGCAATTACGCGGCCGTGGCCATGTGATGGTTGTGGTGACTTCCGAACGAGCACTGGCCATTTCCGCATTTACTGGAGGCTTCTTCTGGGTCCGCTTGTCGCCGAATGAGCTGGTGCAGTCCATCGATCAGACCAATGACGCTGCCGTGGTTCGAACGAACGTGCGCCAACTGGCCTTCCGTTCACAAACGGGTCTCTGGACGGAAATGAGATAGAAGCTCGCCGCTTTGCCCGGTTAGGACGAACGCTCTCGCTTCCACAGATACCCTGCGTACACCGTTGCTCCCAACACAGACAACATGAGCAGAAATAAAGAACCGACCGCCAAGGCTCCTGCCCATGGCTTAGCATACCCCTGGTAGATAACCGACACAGGCTGGTCAGTCATCGGACTGAAATGCGAGAACCAACCGAGTCCTACCCCCAGCACTCCGACAATCGCCCAAAACCGTGGTCCCACCCAGCCTGCTCGATAAAACCATACGCCAAGCGCTAGACCACCCAAAATGACTGTGGCCACGACGAGAAACCCACCCGACTGCTCATCGATTGGCCAGTGAAAATCCCCACGGAGAACATGGTCGACGAGATGCAGAACATTCAGAAGCGCAATGACTCCAAGGAGTTTGAGAAGGTATCGATCCGGCATACAAGCCATCCGTGATGAAGAGTCGTCACGATCGCGAGCGGTAATACTCCACGCCACCGGCAAACTGACGACTCAAACAGAGGTTAGCAACCGTTATACATTCAAGCCCAAACGGCAGATAGCCCGCGTAGCCGAGCAAAGGCATCTCGAACAGTTGGAATCGATGCACGAAGGGAATAGCGTACTCCCAATGAGCGAGACTCTTCCAGTTCCACAACTCCCAGAAGAATCCACAGAGCAGCGCAGCCAGTGCCGCAACCCACACACCTCGCCAATCGCCACGAGCAAGCGGTGAAAGGATCGTGGAGCTCCCGGCCAACGCCCGAAGCGAAACCACCACCAGCAACGGTCCGACCCAGACTAGTGGGAAAAGATAATTCGGCCACAGTCCGATGCCGAGGAGTCCAGTACAGGACAGGATCAACAACGACCAACTCGACCGCTTCACACAAAGGAGGTCAACAGGCTTAAACCGATCCAGGCCAGCACAGAGGGCGGGATAGGAGGTCAGCAACTCCGCCGTGCCCAATACGGCCGGCAGCACCGTAGAGAAGGGAACCGTGGACAACACAACGTACTCAATCGACGACGGCTCGCCGACGCCGACGTAGTACCAGTTCTGTACGAAGCGGTTCAGATACTCAAAGATCCACCAGAAGCCGGCGCTGAGGGGAAACAGCGACAGAAAGTACCGAGGCCGATCGAACATCATGCAGCGGCCCGTACGGGCGAACGTACAGGCGTTCACGGTCAAGATATATCCGAGCCACAGCGGGGTGAACGTATGTTCCTGAAGCGATGCCATCCAAGGGAAGCGAGTCCAAGCCAGCACCCACCAGAAGCCCGTCCATCCGATTCCAAGCCAACCCCACCAGGGGAATGACCATTCACAGTGCTGTGTGCTGAGTATTGAGTGCTGAGTTAGACGGGAGGGCGAACGAAAATTTGTGCTCGCTATCCGTGAGAAGATCGGTCCAACTACCGGAGCGATCAGGAGCGTCAGAGCGATGAACACGGGCCAGGAGAAGGGCTCATGTTCTATGTAATTCGTGCGCGGAGGGAAGTCTAGATAGCGCCCGAGCGGTTCACCGGCCAACCACACGCCGAAGAGCGGAAGTCCAAGGACTAGCACAAGGGACACGAAAATGACGCCAGCTCGCCCCATGACTCATGCTACTACATTCGCTCTTTATCAAGCTCGGTGACATCCGTCCCTATGTCCACCGGAGGTGAAGAACTGATCAGCACGCCACATGCGATCGCAACCGTTTGTAGACGACTCAGGAATGGCTGGAGAGCAGCCCTTCACCTGTTCCAGCAGCACTCACTGGGAAGAAAATGCCTAGCAAGTCTTTTAAGTTTCTTAGGGCTAGACCGATATAGGCATTAGCACGGAGGCAAGTATGCGGCTACGGAATAGCCCAAGAAAATATGTGCGGTATTCCGCCAGCGTCCAGACGGACGACGGTGCCGGAGAGGGAACCCTTTTCGATCTCTCTGCCACGGGTTGCCGAATGCAAAGCAACGTGGCTTTGACTCCCGGAAACTATCTCACCGTACATTTCGAGGTGCCCCAAGCAGAATCTCCGCTTGCCGTCGAGGTCTCGGTCGTGCGCTGGCACAAAGACAACCAGTTCGGCATAGAGTTTCTTCGCTATGCCGAGGGAGTCCGCGATCGAGTCAGTGATCTGATCGAAGGTCGCGAAGCTCCCGTTGTTTCCAACCAACCTGTTCAAACCGAGCTGGCTCTCGACCTCGTCCCAGCATAAATCGATTCTTTGCAAGGAGGCGAGTAATCAGCTAACAACCAGCACTTGTCTCACGCTTTGACAGCCAATAAAGATTCTCGACACCATTACTCGGCTCGAGTATCTTGACCTCGCTAGCCGTCACTCCCTGAGCCAAAATCCCGTCTTTCTATAAAAGCAATATAAGTTCCGTTCATAATGGCCACAACTTTCTCTATAGGCCAGTCGATGCGAGCCGCGTGCTCTTCATCGAGCTCACGCCAAGTTCCGGAGACAAGGTGATACGATTCATACCGTGTCGGCAGTTCAACAAGACGAGCCAAGAGAGCATCTACCGTCATGTTTGAAGCTCGGACCGTTTCGTTCCAAGGAGAATAATTCACCAAGAGGTGCACTTCCGAATCTGAGTCATCCATTGAAACACCAATGACTCTGCGAGGCTCACCTGGATCTCCGGCTTGTTGCGTCGAGATGATTACAATTCTTCCCCCATAGGACTCGTTGACCTTGGTACGCAACCAGGAAATAGCTTCAATTACCTTCACTCTTTCCTCTAGGTAACGTCAGCATGGGCCTCAGCGGTTTCGCTTTGAGCAACATTATAGGGTCGGATACCTTTTCTTGACTCACTCGCTCATCCGCGGGATGAACCCATTGCATCCCACTCTTCCTTGCTGGTGAACCGTCTCGGCTTCAACACTCCTGAGGTATAGGCCAGCTGCAGCGCCTCTTCCAACCAGGCTATCCGCTGCGTTGGCGTCGCCATCAATGTAGCAGACAGGAGACTCTGATCGCTGGCGTTCCAATGTTTCGTTTGCTCCCCACCCGAAACGGCTTCAGATTTGCCTGTCATGTCAGCGATCTCCCCTTTGTCGTCGGATGACCTCCAATTCACAGGCATACGTCATGTTTTTAGGCCTGATGGCATCTGCCTACACAGCTCGAACATCCCTGATCTATTTCTTCTTTTTACGACCTCTTCTCGATCTTGGCCTGACCTTCTCCGCGAGAGACTCTGAACGTCGGAAGAACCCTGCAATATCTGTCCAAAGCTCCGGCATATCGAGAGCACGAGCCATTCCTCGGATCTCTTTGCGAATTCTCTTAGGGAAGGTCTGATTTATTCCGTTCCTGATTCATGCTAGGGATGGCGAAGCACCAAATGGGAGGCCGGCCATGAAGCAACAGACCTTTGCCGATGCCAGCTTGGAGCCGTATCGGAAACCCACCCGTCGGGAACGGTTTCTCGACGAAATGAACCGCGTTGTGCCGTGGGCGGACCTGGTGGCGGCGATCGAGCCCATGTATCCCAAGGCGGAGGGACCAGGGCGTCCGCCGATCGGGATCGAACGCATGCTGCGCCTGCATTGTCTGCAACAGTGGTTCAACCTGTCGGACCCGGCGGTAGAGGAAGCGCTGTATGACTCACGCGCCATGCGGCAGTTTGTCGGCATTGATCTGGGCCGCGAACCCGTGCCGGATGAGACGACGATCTGTAAATTTCGGCATCTGCTGGAGGCCCACGAGTTGGGGAAGCAGCTCTTTACGAGGATCGGCACGTATCTGGCGGCGCAGGGGGTGACCGTCCGCCGAGGCACCATCGTGGATGCCACCATTATCAGTGCCCCCAGTTCGACGAAGAATCGCCAGAAGGTGCGGGATCCAGAGATGCGCCAGACGAAGAAGGGCAACCAGTGGTACTTCGGCATGAAGGCGCATGTGGGTGTCGACAGCCGGGCCAAGCTGATTCATTCAGTAGCCGCGACCGCGGCGAATGTGCATGACAGCCAAGCGTTACCGGAGCTCCTGCACGGCAATGAGACGCGAGTCTGGGGCGATGCTGCCTACAGTGGACCACGTGAGGTGATCTGGCAACAGGCTCCTGACGCGAAGAGTTTCATCCAAGCAAAAGCCCATCGGCATCGACCGCTGAGTGAGGTGGAGCGGGCTCGGAATCGGACCAAGTCGAAGGTGCGGGCCAAGGTCGAGCATGTGTTTGGGGTGATGAAGCGCGTTTTTGGGTGGACCAAGGTCCGCTACCGAGGGCGTGTGAAGAATACGAATTGGCTCTTTGTCACCTGCGGGTTAACGAATCTGTATCTGGCGCGACGCCGTTTGTTGGCGGGAACATAGCGGGCGTAGCCCCACAGGGCTGCAGTGGGCTAGCGGGGGGGGGCGCCCTATAAAACGCCTCCCGGCTCAGCGGATTCTTATCGGACAGCCGCTGCACATCACTGGGGGAACAAATTTCTGACTGAAACGGTGAATTAATCAGACCTTCCCTAGTTCTAGCTGGACCAGATCACTGATTGTCGGTGATCTGTTGTTTTTCCAACGTCGGTACGATTTGACTCTGCACGTCCTCGGTAATCGTGTACCGCACATAGGCATTCTCGACCATTTGGTTGGCATAGAGCCGACCGGTCGGTGCCTCAACCGTCAGATTCACGCTCGTCTGTTTCTTCGGTTCAATCGAGATCGTCTGCTCGATGTCGTCCCGGATGTACGGATGCCAGACTTTCACCTTATAGGTGCCGGGTGGAATGTCGGTGAACTGGAACCGTCCTTCCTTGTCGGTCACTGCGTAATACGGATGGTCGGCAACCAATGCCCAACTTTCCATATACGGATGGAATCCGCATTGCATGGTAAAAATCTTCCGGTCTCTCGTCATCTTGACCAGTTGAGTCACGGTGGCCCCTTCGTAATGCTTATGGAAATGCGCGCTCAACCCGGCCTCACGCGGATATCGTTTGCTGATCGGCAATGGAAGATTGAACAAGACGCGAGGCCCCAAGTTCGATGTCTCGTAGGCTTGAATGTCGTGAAAGGCAGGATCCATGTTGACGACGACGACATCGTGGAGATCGCGCACGACATTGATGAACGGCATAAAGCGACAGTCGACGGCTTCGATTCTCGGAGGCGTATACTCGCCGAACGGCTTTCCTTTGTCGATTCCGTCAAGATACACGACGACGCTCCGAAACTCCCCCTTCTGTCCGACGTCAAAAGGCTGCAGCAATCTCCAACCTCTCCCATCGGAGATACGCCCACAGTAGACCGGGTCCGGCACGGTTGTGAGATTGTACCCCTTCGGCATCGGCACTTTGCCGTCGAGATTGACGGTCCCTGAGAGCGATCCGCTGTCGGAGAGAGCAATCTCTTCATAGGCTCTGATGTCCGGCGCCGATCCAAGGCTTACCCCATAGGCACAGGCGACGATCACAATTTGGCGCACAAACGTCCTCATCCCTTCCTCCTTACACCAGGTTGGCAATGTATCCCCCTTACCATCACGCCGACTCGTCCAGATGAATAGTTGCCGTCGGACTCATCGAATGGAAGGGGTCGGTAATATCCGTCCAAACATTGTACCGGACCGTTCGAGCGTGCAGAAAACACACGCTGACATAATCGCCCGGTGGGATCGTAATCATATCCTTAATCGATCCGAACCATGTCTTGAATCCCTTGTCGCAGCGTGCTTCCTCGATCGGCTTGACCCCCAGCAATCCAAGATGAATCGGAACTGAGAGTTGATTATGCCACCGGATTTCTTCTCCCACGGCGACATACAGCTCGAGGGGCGTAATCGAGTCTTGGCCGTTGATGTGGATATCATGAACACGCGTCGGCGTATCCACTTTTGAAAACACGCTACAGCCGGTCAATACGAGGATGAAGAGAATACGGCTTACGCCGATGGGTTTCAGCATGATCATCGTCCTTGAATGTACATATCTTGAATGTACATATGAGGTATGGCAAGCGGAGTCATCACGCGACCTCAGCGTGCTTGCGGGGGATCATAGCCATATCGCAGGGAACGGCTATGAAAAACGCCATACCCTAGAGAAGAGGCCCAATGTGGCATTCGACAGCGTTCAACCTTCCGAAGAGACCAAGCCTTCACTCTCTCGCTGACATCGCACACACATTCTATTTTATAGTGACCGCCAACCGTTTATGCAACACTTTAACAGATCACTGGCTTCACCCAGCCAGTATATTTAGCAGAAGCACCCTCAAGGGATCTTCGACACGAAACCTAGGATGGCCCCTAGTTCTCATATGGCGGCGTATCTGCGAAGCTAAGATCGAGTAATAACCAAGAACAACGCCATGCTTCTGAAAGTGATGGGATGGAGTGGATTCACCGAAAGCCAGGTCGCGACGGTGTAAGTACGCGATCTCCGCTATGTGTTGGTTACACCCACTCCGAACTTGCTTGGATTGGAATTGGAGGCATGAACAAGCCGCCAAAGTAGAAAGTTTGCAAAGAAGCGGTTGTCTTCAATGAGGGAAAGGAGGTCTAACAATGGCTAGTCAAACAGGAGGGTACGATTGGTATGACTCCAGGCCTGCGAAGATCGGCTGGTTTTCGATGCTGGCGATCGGGGTGTTTTGGGTGGTGTACCAACGGACGTTCGGGTACTCCCACGGGCTCGACTCCATGACGCCGGAGTTCGACACGGTGTGGATGGGGCTGTGGCGGTTTAACATCGTCGCCAACGCCACCTTCTTTGCCGTGTCGGTGGGGTGGATTTGGGTAACGCGGGATCGCAACTTGGCGAACCTGGACCCGCGGCTCGAGCTGAAGCGGTATTTTTATTTCATGGGGTGGTTGGCCTGCTACATCTGGGGCGTGTACTACGCGGGGAGCTACACGCTGGAGCAGGATGCGGCGTGGCACCAAGTGATCATCCGAGATACGAGCTTCACGGCGAGCCACATTGTGGCGTTCTACGGGACGTTCCCGCTGTACATCACGTGCGGCGTGTCGAGCTACCTGTATGCGCAGACGCGGTTGCCGCTGTACAACCAGGCGACATCGTTCCCGTTGGTGGCGGCGGTGGTGGGGCCGATGTTCATTCTGCCGAACGTGGGGCTCAACGAGTGGGGCCATGCGTTCTGGTTTGTGGATGAGCTGTTTGCGGCGCCGTTGCATTGGGGCTTTGTGACGCTGGGCTGGTGCGGGTTGTTCGGGGCCGGTGGGGGCGTGGCGGCGCAGATCGTGAGCCGCATGTCGAACCTGGCGGACGTGATCTGGAACAATGCGCCGAAGAGCATCCTGGATCCGTTCCCCAGCCAGGTGGACCCCAACGCCAAGGCGGGGTACTAACCTAAGCAGAGAGAGAAATACGCACTGTTTGAGTGTCGACGCACGACCCGGGGTTCCACGTCAGGGTGGGGTCCCGGGCCACTGTCCCTCCGAATGTCGACACACGGCCCGGGACTCCAATCAAGGGGGGGTCCTGGGCCGAGTGTCCGTCTCATCAGAAAACTGGAAGACGACCCTCATCTCCGAAGTTCAATGCGGTGGTGAATTTTGACGGTATGGGAGGCCACTGTCTGGCGCGTCATGCGTCAGCGACCGTTCCACACTACCGAACCTCAAACGAGAGTTGGAGCCTTGCTCTTTTCTCAGACGTGGCACACTGTAGGTCGATTTGCCACTGACCGGCGGCGCCGCTTTTCGGAATCGGCCACGACCAGGTGGCTCGCCCCTTTCCGTGGACCGTCTTTCCGGACAGGTGGGCACGCTGCGACGGCTGCACCTCGGGCCATGCGTTGATAAGACACATCGCGCCGACCTCCGTCTGAATGACCAATTCGGCCATTTTGCCGGACGATACCGGACTCTTCAGTGCCACGACATCGATATCGAGATCTCGCTCTGTCGCAACACCGGTACCGAACCTTCCGACGAGAATCACAGCAACAAGGAGGATCGTCGTTCGCAGACGCTTCATGATCAACTTCCCCAAAGCATCCGGCAACGCGAATAACACGGCGCTACACCGATCGTCGGCACCCGTGGGGTGTCATCGTCTGATATCAGCCCGTTGCCACGGCCAGCGTCCTTCAATCTCAAGCTCGAGCGTGACGGTGAGAAACGATCGAATCAACACAATCACGACCAACACCCCAACACTCTCCAGCGTTTGAGTCACAGTCACGGTGCGAATGATGTCGCCTGCAATCAGGAATTCCAGACCAAGGAGAATCGATCGACCGACATCTGAACGAAATTCTCGATAGGCTTCAAGCTTCGGTATACTTGTCAAACGAGTGATGAACCACCATGTCGCCAGGAGCGAACCGACGACGATCGTGAGCACGCCGGCCGCCTCCACCACATATCCGGCGATGTCGAACCAGTCTTTGACTAGGATCATGATGTTCCTCGCGTCATCCAACGGAAAGCCATAGCCCTCCGGTTTCCCGACAACGACCCGTTCGCAACTCACCCGTCGCGACTGTCAGGACCGTCGCCACAGTTTAACCGTTTCCATGATGGCAAACGGCAGGATGCCTGTGGCCCCCATCAGCACCCAATCCTCGAGCGGCAGCGAGGCAACCTTAAAAATCGAAGCCACCGGTGGAACGGTCAACACGGCTATTTGAATGCCAAGCGAGAGCGCAAAGGCAAGGAGCAACGGGCGATTCGTCCCGGCGCCGACCTGAAACAGCGACCATCGGTCGCTTCGGCAGTTGAACGCATGCACCAACTGATTGATGACCAGCACGGTGAACGCAACGGTCCTCGCTTGTTCGACATCTTGATGGAGCCCGTACAGACTATAGACGAACGCTCCTAGGGCGACGGCACTCAACATCAACCCCTCGAGGCCGATCGCGACCAGCCGATCTCTCTCCAACAACCGGGCCTCCGGTCTTCGCGGGCGACGCTTCATCAAATCCGGGGCCTTTGGATCGACCGCCAAGGCTAAGGCGGGGAACCCATCCGTCACCAGATTCATCCAGAGAATCTGGATCGGGAGCAGCGGCAGCGGCAACCCCAACAGCGTGGCGAACAGCATGACCAGCACTTCGCTCACATTGCAGGACAAAAGAAAATGGACGGTCTTCCTAATGTTATCGAAGATTCCGCGACCCTCTTCGACGGCCGCAGCGATGGACGCGAAGTTGTCGTCCGTGACCACCATGTCGGACGCTTCTTTTGTGACGTCGGTTCCTGTGATTCCCATCGCGACACCGATGTCGGCCGCCTTCACGGCCGGTGCATCGTTCACACCGTCGCCTGTCATCGCCACGATCGCGCCGGTGGACTTCCAGGCCTTGACGATCCGCAGTTTGTGCTCGGCCGATACTCGTGCGTACACCGCAAACTGGTCCACCTGTTTCATCAGCGCTTCGTCGGAGAGTCGATCAAGTTCCGTTCCGGTCAGCGCCTGCCTCGCTCCCGTCAGCGACCCTAATTCCTCTGCGATCGCAACTGCCGTATCCTTATGGTCGCCCGTGATCATCACAGTTCCGATCCCGGCATCATGGCAGGCTTGTACCGCGACCTTCGCCTCAGGCCTCAGAGGATCTTTCATGGCCGCTAGCCCAAGGAAGACCAGTTGCTGCTCGAGTTCCGACGAATGGTATGAATCGGGTATGTGTGTCAATCGACGCTGCCCAAGGCCCAGCACCCGCAGCGTTTGATGGGCAAATTGCGCATTTGCATCCAACACCGTATCACGAGTTGAGTCTGACAGACCTTCGATTGTCCCGTTCGTCCCAAGGCGATGGGTGCACCTGGCGAGAAGGACATCCGGCGCACCCTTCACGTAGGCAACCGGCCCATCCAAGGACCGGCGCACAATCGTCATCATCTTGCGCTCAGGATCGAACGGGATCTCACCAAGAAAATGGTGGGTAGGCTCGAGTTCTTCCATGCGAAGGCCGGCCTTGGCCGCCGCAACCAGGAGGGCCCCCTCCGTCGGATCACCCAAAATTTGCCAGCTCCCCTCATCTTCCTTGAGCGTGGCACCGTTACACAACACCGACGCCGTCAGCAGCTGACGAAGCCCTTCGGGCAGATGCAACGGATCAAGGGTGACGGGTGAAGGATCGGATGTCGTGGACATCGTCTCGCGCTTCACGCCGAACGCTTCACGAATTTCACCCACCGGCTCGTACCCTTCACCGGTTACGTCAAATACCTGTTCCCCAACAAACAGCTTGGTCACCGTCATTTCGTTCTTCGTGAGCGTGCCGGTCTTGTCGGAGCAAATGACGGTCGCGGAGCCGAGCGTTTCAACAGCCGGCAACTTGCGGATAAGGGCGTTGCGCCGCACCATTCTTGTCACGCCCAATGCCAGGGTGATGGTGACCACGGCCGGCAGTCCCTCCGGCACTGCTGCGACGGCCAGGCTGACGGAGGTGAGGAACATCGTCACCACCGGCTCACCACGCAAATAGCCCAAGACGAACACAACGCTGACCACTCCCAGCGCCAGCCATAACAAGGTGTAGCCGAATTGCTCGAGCCGTCGCTGGAGCGGCGTCTCAGTCCGCTCCGCTTCCGCCGCCTTCTGGATCATGGCGGCAATGTGCCCGAGTTCCGTTCTCAGCCCCGTGGCCGTCACCAACCCGCGGGCCTTGCCCGATACAGCCACCGTGCCCATGAACACCATATTGGATCGGTCGGCCAGCGGCACGTCCGATCGATCAATCACTTGAGCTCCCTTTTCCACCGGCGTGGATTCTCCGGTGAGCGAGGCTTCTTGCGTGTGGAAGTTGGTCGTGTACACCAGCCGCACATCAGCCGGAATACGGTCTCCGGCCTCCAGAAGGACGACGTCGCCCGACACGACTTCTCGCGCCGGAATCACAAGTAGCGTTCCGTCACGGACTACTCTCGCTGTGGCAATCGACAGTCGCCGCAATGCGGCCAAGGACCGCTCCGCGCGGAATTCCTGCACGAATCCGAGGATGCCGTTCAGCAGTACAATGGCCAGAATGGCCGCCGAGTCGACCCAGTCTTCCAAAAGGCCGGAGACCACCGCCGCCCCGATCAGCACCCAGACGATGACGCTGGTGAACTGAGAGAGGAACAATGAGAGCAGGGAAGGAGGCGGGCTTTCAGGCAGTTCATTGGCACCTTGGCTGTCCAGGCGGCGTCGGGCTTCCTCGGCGGTGAGACCATGCTCCGCATCGGCCCCCACCTGCCGAATCATATCCTCTGCCGAGAGCCGCCACATTTCTGCCGTCGGCCGTTCTTGTTCTGGAATCGTTGAGCTCGATGTGTTCATCGAAATAAGAGCGCGAGCCCCAGACAATAGCCCACGATAATGGCCAAACTGTCCGGTTCGATCAGGAGATATCGTTTCTCCACACGATAGATGATCCCCATCAGTGCAAGACTCATCATGAGAATGCTCCAGAGGGCGGTCATGGCATGGGCCTCCGAGACGGCATTCAGGAGCGGCCCCCCTCCGTAGGCGATGTCGACAAAGAAAAAGGCCGCCATATTGAAGGCGTTGCTCCCGAACAGATTACCGACCGCCAGATCAAACGCCCCCAGACGGACGGCCGCGAACGCCGTGACGAGTTCGGGAAGCGAGGTCGTAATCGCCACGAGCGATGTGCCGATAAACGTCGCTGAGACACCCGACTGTTCGGCGATCTGGTTCGCGGAGCTGGCGAGAAACGGCGCGGCGATCAGGAGACCGAGCGCGGCGAATCCGAACCCGATCGCTGCTCGCTTTAACCCATCGCGCTTGCTTGGTCCCTTATCCTCCTCACGCGCTTGGCCTTCGACCACTTTTTCTTGCTCACGCTGACGCCGCTTGACGGCTTCTTGCCTAAAAATGACGCGCATACCGAGGACGTAGAACAGCAATAGGAGGGCGCTGCCCGATCCGATGCCGATATGTTTGATATCCTGTCCGAGGAGGATGAAAAAGGCCGCCAGACCCGTCAAGAACATCGCCAACCCGGCGCTCAAGGCATGTTCGAAGGCCGCCTGCTGCCACACCCGTTTCTGCCGATGCATCAAATCGATGAGTCCAAGCGTCAGCATATTGGTCATACAGGCACCGAACAGATCACCGGCCGCAAGGTCCGGCGCATCGAGAAGACTCGCACTGACGGTCGTAAACACTTCCGGTAACGACGTCGCTCCCGCCATCAGCACGACGCCGATCCAGAGTCCGCCTAAGCCGGTCAAATCCGCGATCTGGTCCCCATAACGGGACAGTTTCGTACCGGCATAGACGATGACGGCGGCGCTCACCACGAAGACAGCCCAGGCGGTGAACATCGAACCTACCATCCCCTCTCTTTCCTCTGCTCACGCTGTTTCGATCCTGTTTCATCTCCCAGGCTCATCGTGAACGCTGTTTCTCCTGTTCCAACACCGCCATTGTCGTTCTGATGACCGCATCCGGGTTCAATGACATGCTCTCAATCCCTTGTTCGACGAGAAAGTTGGCGAACTCCGGATAGTCGCTCGGCGCCTGCCCGCAAATACCGATCTTTCGTCCCTTCGCCTTGGCGGCTTTGATCACGATCGCCACCATCTTCTTAACCGCCTCGTTTCGCTCGTCGAACAGATGGGCCACGATTTCGGAATCGCGATCCACGCCGAGCACCAGTTGCGTGAGGTCATTGGAGCCGATCGAAAAGCCGTCGAAGATTTCGGCAAAGTCTTCCGCCAAAATCACGTTGCTCGGGATTTCGCACATGACGTAGACTTCAAGTCCCTTCTCTCCCCGCTTCAACCCATGCCGCTCCATTTCCGCCAGGACGAGTCTCCCTTCTTCAACCGTACGGCAGAACGGGACCATGAGTTTCACGTTCGTCAGACCCATCACATCCCGCACCTGTTTCATCGCCCGACATTCCAATGCGAAACCTTCACGATAGCGCGGATCGTAATAGCGCGAGGCCCCTCGGAACCCCAACATCGGGTTCTCTTCCTGTGGCTCGTAGCGCCGGCCTCCGATCAGATCGGCATATTCATTACTCTTAAAGTCGCTGAGCCGGACGATCACGTCCTTCGGATAAAAGGCCGCCCCGATCATCGCGACGCCCTGCGCCAGCTTGTCGACGAAAAACTCGGCCTTGTCCGAATATCCCGCCGTGATTCGGTTGATCTCAGCCTTCAGTGCCTGATCTTCCAATCGGTCAAATTCGATCAGCGCAATGGGATGGACCCTTATATACGTACTGATGATGAACTCCTCTCTCGCCAAGCCGACCCCGTCATTCGGTATGGCAGAGAGCCCAAAAGCCTCTTGTGGGTTTCCGACATTCATCATGACCTTGGTCTTGGGCCTGCGGATCTCTTTCACATCAAGCTTCTCGACATGAAACGGAATCTGCCCATCGTACACAAAGCCTGTGTCGCCTTCCGCACAGGACACGGTGACGAGTTGCCCATCGTGGAGCAAATCGGTCGCATGTTCCGTCCCGACGATGGCGGGTAGTCCTAATTCACGGCTGACGATGGCGGCATGGCAGGTTCGTCCTCCCCGATTGGTGACGATCGCTTGTGCTTTCTTCATAACCGGTTCCCAGTCGGGATCCGTCTTATCCGTGACCAAGACTTCACCTCCTTGGAATTCGTGAATCTGCTCAACGGACTTGATGACCCGCACCGGTCCCTGCGCGATCTTGTCCCCGATACTACGCCCCTTGACCAAGACCCGCCCTTGTTGTTTAAGTCGATAGGTTTCCAGTACCTGCCCCTTTTTCATCGATTGCACGGTTTCAGGACGAGCCTGCACGATGAACAGTTCCCCTGTCCGGCCGTCCTTGGCCCATTCCATGTCCATCGGGCTTGGAACTCCCCGCTTCGCGCTGTAATGATCTTCAATGGTGCAGGCCCATCGGGCAAGTGTCAGGATGTCATCATCCGTCACGGCAAACTGTGCCCGCTCGCCCGGAGGGACCGGAAGGTTCTTAACCATCTTGCCGCCGCCGATGTCATACACCAATTTGAATTCTTTCGTGCCGAGTATTTTCTGCAGAATGGGGCGGTAGCCCTGCTTCAACGTCGGCTTGAAGACATAGTACTCGTCCGGATTCACCGAACCCTGCACGACGTTTTCACCAAGACCGTAGGCGGCATTGATCAACACGGCGTCACGGAAACCGGTTTCCGTATCGATCGAAAACATCACGCCGGACGTCGCCAGGTCGGAGCGCACCATCCGTTGCACGCCGATCGAGAGCGCGATCTTGAAGTGATCGAATCCTTTATCAGCCCGGTACGAGATAGCCCGATCGGTGAACAGGGACGCGAAGCAGCGTTTGCAGTATTCCAATAACGCGAGGTGGCCCTGCACATTCAGATATGTTTCCTGTTGGCCCGCGAAACTGGCGTCGGGAAGATCCTCAGCCGTTGCACTGCTCCGGACGGCAACATCGACCGGTTCCGCATGGCTGCCGCTCAATCGATCGTACGCATCAGTGATCGCTTCGGACAACTCGAGCGGCAAGACGGCGCCCAGAATCGCCTGTCGTACCTGTCTACCGCGCTGACGCAGATTTTCCAGATTGTGGGTGTCCAGGTCTTTGAGAATGGTCCTGATCGTACCGTCGAGTTTCGCCTCTTTCAAGAAGGCGCGGTACGCGTCCGCGGTAACGGCGAACCCGTTCGGTACCTTCACGCCTTTAGCGGCCAGCTCACGATACATTTCGCCCAACGACGCGTTCTTCCCTCCGACAGACGGCACGTCTTCAATACTCAGTTCCTCGAACCACTTCACGAGATCAGCACCCTGTACGACGGTGCTCATAGATCCTCCTTCCCTGAATCGTCTCCTCAATCATCCATGTCGCCCACACCTGATGCAACGGCTTGTATGACCGTCATTGCACCTCAACCGACAAGTTGCTTGATCAATCGAAGCTCATCGCGAACCAATCGCGGCAAGAGGAAATTCTTCCGCACGTGTTCGCGGCCGGCCCGTCCAAACGAACCTCGCTCACCAGGATGACGCAATAAATGGACGATACGTTCTGCGCAGGCTTCGACGCTGTGAACTAGGTTGGCCTCGAATCCTTCAGGATACTGCATCGGAATTCCTCCAGCCTGTCCCGCCACGACGGCCTTCTCCTTCCAGAACGCTTCCGACACCACAAGCCCGAATCCTTCGCGAAGCGATTTTTGAATGACGACGTCACAACCCCGCTGAAACACGTTGACTTCCATACTGCCGACACCGGCCAGGTTCGTAAACACGAACATGTTCGAATCTCCGGAAGCTTCTTCCTCCACGCGATCGAGTAATTCCCACCCCTCTGGATCGTCTCCCGCCATCGCGCCGATCAACGCGAGCTGCACGTCAGGGATTTCTTTCTTGACCAAACGGTAGGCTTCGATGACACCCAAGGGATCTTTCCAAGGATCGAACCGCGACACTTGCACAAGTAAAGGCTTGCTCGGATCCACACCGGAATCCGCAATGGCGCGGCGGCACAGATCCTGGGAGAGTTCCATGTTTTTGGTCGCCAATGGATCGATGGCCGGCGCAATGAAGGCCGCGCGTTGAGCTCTGAGACCGGGCAAGAGGAACTCGGACATCGTGAAGACCACGGCATCATACTCCTCAAGGTACGGCAGCAAGAATCCGCTCACCTGCTTGTCCGGTGAAGAACTATCGATGTGACAACGCCAGATCCATTTCGCGTGACGGGGACCGGTAAAATGCCGCAACGCCGCCGGTTGAGGATCGTGCACGATGTAGACGTCGTAGTCGGTGTCCAAGGCTTCTGCGCTTCGCTCGTTTACCTCGAGATACAGCTTCTGTTCCGTCTCGCCCAATGCGTAATGTCCACCCTGCAGCGCATTGTGAAAGGCCTTCGTGACGGTAAAGAATTCCGGTTGGCCGTGGATCAACCGCCAATCGGCTGAAATTCCCAATGCCTGCAGCATCGGCAGATACCGAGAGAGGAGTTCGGCGACGCCGCCGCCGAAGGCGGTCGAGTTCAGATGGCAAATCCGCACATCCCTCAACTCGCGCGCCAACTGTGACAGTTCTTCACTCAGTTCGTCGCTGATCAACATCCGGTAATGCTGAACATTCGCCAGTATCGCCCCACATCGGCGACTCACGGAGATTGCAGGAAGCATCGTCGTTCCTTTCCTCACCCAGATGGACCGGCCCCCGCGACCTGCCCATATTCTCTGATCGCGGCTGCCGACTGCTCAGGTAGCATGGTCGAAACGTAGATGCCGGATCCCAACTCGAATCCGGCGATGGTCGTCAGCCGAGGAAGAATTTGGATGTGCCAGAGGTAGTAGTCCTTGTTTTCATCTTCTGCCGGCGCGCTGTGGATGATGTAGTTGAAATCCGGATCACCCAGACGGTCGTATAAGGCCCGCAGCGTTCGCCGCAGCACCGGCGCCAATTCATGGAGATCCTCATTGCCCACCTGTGCGAACGACGGCTGATGCCGCTTGGGTGTAATCCACGTCTCGAACGGCACTCGCGAGGCGAAGGGATGGAAGACCAGGTACCGGTCGGTTTCCAAGACAACCCGGCTCTTTGCCAGTCGTTCTTCCTCCGCGATATCGCAATATAAGCACCGGCCCGTGTCGTCGTAATGCGCGACGGCGACTTCGTATTTCCTGCGGAGCAACATGGGTGGGACCGGCGTCGCGACCAATTGCGAATGCGGGTGCACCAGCGACGTCCCGGCGGCTTCGCCATGGTTCTTGAAAATGATGAGGTATTTGAGGCGCGAGTCTTCTCGCAGCGACCGATATCGCGCCTGATACGCGGTCAAGACATCAGCCACCTCATGGTCCGTCATCAGAGGCAAGCTTCTCTCGTGGGAAGGTGTCTCAATGATCACCTCATGCGTCCCCACACCATCCATTTCACGGAACAAGGGCCCTGCTTCTCGTCGTTCCAGCAAACCCGTTGCGCCAAGTGCTGGATATTTGTTCGATGTCACCCTCACGGTCCAGCCTACCCCACTCGCATCCGAGACTCGAAAAACCTCCTCCGGTGTCGCCGCCTCATGACCCGGACAAAACGGACAAGGCCCGGTCTCAGTCGATTGCGAGCGAGCACGGGTATGCCGATGATATTCGTGCGGACGTCTTTTCCGTTCCGCCGCAATAATCACCCACTCTCTCGTCGTTGGATCCTGCCGGATGATGGACATACCGTGTTACCGGTCTGATTGAATCTTATGACCGAGAAAGTCGGTCTGCTTCGGCAGGTACTGTCCTGGATCGATCTCCTCTATCTCCTGCCCTTTCGCGTCGCACGTGCCTCCGGTCCCTCCCACGTCACCCGAACCATCATGTCACGATGCGCCCACTTGTATTCGGCCTTCCCTTTGTAGGCCCGCATCAGTGCGCGTCCGAGCCGTTGCGCCAACCGGTCATTGGTTGTCTGGACTTCCAAATCCTTCTTGCGTCTGGCGATCTTCATCACTCGGTCAAGGGGATTCACGGAGACGGCCCGCGCTTCCACATTGGCGATCAATCCCCTGATCTCCGCTTCGTGCTCACGAAGGTCCGACCATTTCAATGTCACGATTCCTTCCGGATAGTCGTCCTTGATCTTCTGACAGGCGGGACAGAGAAGTTTCTGGGTGCTGGAGGCTGCTGCCAGTTTGCGGGCTTCACCGGCATCGATGTACCACCGCTTGTTCGTATAGATGGCTTTGCATTTTCGGCACATCGCCGGTCCCTTCGGAGCCTTGAACATCGCATAGGGGTCCTGTTTGGGGTGCTGCTTTTCCTTGTACGACGTCGTGTAGGGTTTGCCTTTTCTGGTGCTCATTGATCACTTCTCCTCTTTACTGTTTCGCTCGATCCTATTGATCCGCCAAGAGACTGACCGATGCCTCCGCGCTATTTCACTTCCTTGACCATATCGATCGCTCCGCAGGGACATTCCTCCGCGCAAAGCCCGCATCCCTTGCAGTAGTCGTACTTGATCTCGAACCGATTGCCGGCTCCCAGTTTGATCACCGCATTATCCGGACAGACGGCATAGCAGTTATCGCATTCGAAACAATTACCGCAGGACAAGCAACGGCGCGCCTCCAGCAAGGCAGTGTCCTGATCCAACGCTCCGACCATTTCCTCGAAGCTCGCGCGCCGCCTCGCAAGGGCCAGCACCGGCTGCTTGGACTGTTCCGCGTCGGTGTAGTACCAGGGGTTCAGTCGATCGAACGTCGCGAGTGGGTGGCCTTGAGGCCTTACGTATTGAATCCCACGCAAGTACGCGTCGATGTGCCGTGCAGCCAGTTTCCCGTGACCGGTCGCCATGCTCACGGATTGCTCGCCGGGAACCATGTCTCCGCCGGCAAACAGGCCCGGGTGGCCGGTCATCATCTGTTCGTCGACCCCGACTGTCCCGTCGTCCCGCACACAAACTCCCGTCACATTCCGCAAGAACCCTGTGTCAGCCTTTTGGCCCAATGACAGCACCACCGTATCGGCCTCAATGGTCTCGAATCGGCCGGTAGGTTTCGGCTTGCCATGCTCGTCCAACTCCATGACTTCGAGCGTCAACGTCCTGTCGGCGCCCTTCGCAATAGTGCGCAGCCACTGGAACCGTACACCTTCTTCGCGCGCTTCGGCGACTTCCTCTTTGAATGAAGGGGCATGGGCCTCATCCCTCCGGTATATGATCACCGGCTCCACGCCCAGACGCTCGGCGGTACGGGCCACGTCGATCGCGGTGTTGCCTCCGCCATACACCGCCAGCCGCCTCCCGATCTTGACCGGCGCAGCACTTTCCATGCTGCGCAGGAACGTCGCGGCATCGAGCAATCGTTTGGCATCACAACCAGGGATGTCGATGCGCCTGGCGAGATGGGCCCCGACCGCAAGGAACGTGGCATGAAATCCACCTTCCTTAATTGCCGCATCAAGATCCTCCACTTTCGTATTGAGTCGGATCGTGACGCCCATCGCTTCCATCCGTCCGACTTCCGCATCGACGACATCACGAGGGAGCCGGTAGGCGGGAATGCCGTAGCGCATCATCCCGCCGACCTTATCCGATGCTTCGTAAATTGTGACCCGGTGCCCCATCCTCGTCAGGTGATAGGCGGCAGACAGCCCGCTGGGACCCGCCCCCACGATCAAGACCTTCTTCCCCGTTGAAGGGGCGCAGGGGACTTGCCACCGTTCCTTGATCGCCAGGTCGCCAAGAAACCGCTCCACGGCGCGGATGCTGACGGCTTCATCCAGCTGACCACGATTGCAGGCAGTCTCGCAGGGGTGATAGCAGACCCGCCCATGAATGGCCGGCATCGGATTGTCTTCCATGATCCGTCGCCAAGCAGCTTCATAGTTCTTCTCTTCCGCGAGATAGAGCCAGGCCTGGATGTTCTCCCCGGCAGGACAGGCGTGGTTACAGGGCGGCAGCCGATCGACATAGACCGGTCTCATCGTGCGCCAGTTACCCGTATGGTTGGCCAGGCTGCTGTTCGGATCGAGCGTGATCGCAAAAGGTTTGTGATTCATAGAACTCCGGACTCCAGCAATCCGTACATGGCGATATGCTCGTCGGCGATGGCTTGTATGGCGGTAATCGCCTCATCATTTCTGCACGGTTCGAACAGATGTTTGAATCGGGTTTGGAGTTCAAGGTACCGCTCCACCGGAATCTTCCGCCGGATCTTCGTCCTCTCGACCACGCTTCCCGCGCGCGCTTCGAACAATGGGAACAGGCCGGATTCCACCGCCATTCTGGCGACCTTCATGGTGTGCGCCGGATCCGATCCCCACCCGAGCGGACAGGGCACATGGATATGGAGATACCGCGCGCCGTTCATTCCCATGGCTGTAGCGACCTTTGCCTCCAGATCATGGAGATCCGCCACCGACGCCGTCGCGACATAGGGAATGCCGTGGGCCATGGCGATGCGAGGGACATTTTTCCCGGTACCCAGGAGATTGCCAGGGGCCTCACCCACCGCCTGCGTCGTGTTCGTCCGCGCGAAGGGGAGCGTCGCCCCGGACCGTTGAATGCCGGTGTTCATGTAAGCTTCGTTGTCGTAACAGATGTAGAGGACATCGTCGTTTCGTTCGAACATCCCGGACAGACACCCGAACCCGATGTCGACCGTCGCCCCGTCGCCTCCCTGGGCGACGACCTTCACGTCATCGTGCCCCTTGGCCCGTAACGCTGCCGCGACACCGCTCGCCACCGCCGGGGCATTGCCGAACAGCGAGTGCATCCAGGGGATCTGCCAGGCACTTTCTGGGTAAGGACTGGAAAAGACTTCAAGACAGCCGGTCGCGTTGATCGCGATCAGTCGCTCGTGTGCAGCACGCATCGCCGCGTCTATGGCATAGCGAGCCCCCAGGGCTTCGCCGCATCCCTGGCAAGCGCGATGACCGGAGTTCAGGGAATTGGTGCGATCCAGTCGCGATTGCACGGTGCGGGCCTCATCGTCGAGTAGACGATTGCCCGCCGTAGAGGTTCCGGTCTGATAAAACTTGATGCGCTGAGTCGTCATTGGATGCTCCGTCACACGACCTTCGTCCCAATGGCTTTTACTGAACGAATCAGCTGCTCGGCGAGCGGCCCCGCTCGTCGCTGTTCGTGTCTTCTGGCAAGTTCTTCGTCGACCACCCTCGTGTTCAGGTCCAGGAAGTAGGGTTCGCTCAGACGCTCGGCCAGGGCATCCCGAACCATGTGTTTCAGCGACTCAGCGGAGATCGAACGTCCTCCCAATCCCGCAATGATGGTGTGCACCGGGATCGGCAACCCGTTCAACGCCATCCGGACATCAGCCGACACGATGCCTCCGATTCCCACCGCCAGATCTTTTTCGATGACGATCACGCGCGATCTACCTTCCAGCGCGGCGCGCAGCTGCATCGACGGAAACGGCCGGTAGCACCCGATCTTCAGGCAGCCTACCGCGATCCCTTCATCGCGCAACTGGTCCACTGTGTCTTTGATCGTCCCGATCACGGATCCGAGTGCGATCAGGACCGTGTCGGCATCGGCCATGCGATAGGCCCTGTAGAGACCTCCGGATTCTCGATGAAATTGCCGTTCGAAATCGTCGGCGATGTCCGGCACCAGCGTCAGTGCCCGGAGGTGTTGCCGATGGGCCAGGTACTTCACCTCGGTGAAGGCTTCAGGTCCAACCATTGCGCCGATGGAGATCGGATCACTCGGATCCAGCACCTGGACCGGCGAGAACGGAGGCAAAAACGCATCGACCGCAGACTGGTCAGGGAGATCGATCGGTTCATAGGCATGGGTCAGGATATACCCGTCCATGCACACCATCACCGGGCAGCTCAGCTCCTCCGCCAATCGGAACGCATGAATGTGGAGATCCGCCGCCTCCTGACCTGTTTCCGCGTACAGCTGAATCCATCCTGCATCGCGCAAGGCCATGCTGTCGGAATGGTCGTTCCAGATATTGATCGGCGCGCCGACCGCGCGGTTCGCGATCGTCATGACGATCGGCAGTCCAAGCCCCGCCGCGTTGTACACGGCCTCGGCCATAAAGAGGAGCCCTTGGCTCGTCGTGGCGGTATAAGTCCGGGCTCCGGCTGCCGAGGCCCCTATCAGGACGCTCAACGCTCCGAATTCAGATTCCACATTCAGGTACTGACAACGGCCGGCGTCTCCTCGCTTGACCATGCGCGACAGTCGCTCGACGATATGGGTCTGCGGTGAGATGGGATAGGCCGCGATGACGTCCGGACGGCACAAGATCACGGCCTCGGCAACGGCTTGGGATCCTTCACGTTGCGCGCGCATGGTGCTGGGCACTCCTTTCACCGGCCGGATAGGTGAAGACATAGTCGTAGCCGTCCTTCGCGGCGGCCGCGTTGGCCTCGCCCAGAGATCCAGGAAACTTCTGACGCATTGCCGACTGGACCGAAGCCAAATCAATCACTCCGGTGAGCGCGGCAAATGCACCCAGTAATGGGGTATTCGCGATAGGACGCCTCATGTGCTTGACACCGATATCCGATGCCGGCAGGACACAGATATGAGCACTCGGTATCGATTTTAAGAACTCTCCGATCCCTAATTCGTCTAAGGAGAAGGTCGAATTGATGATGACATAACCCTCCCCTGACAATCCGGCAAACAGCTCCACCTGATGGAGCAGGGTCGGATCCTGGACGATCAGCACATCGGGGTGCGTCACGGCTTCGCGGGTTCGGATTGTCTGTGTATCGATGCGGCAAAAGGCCATTACCGGCGCCCCCATCCGTTCCGAACCGAAACTGGGGAAAGCCTGCGCCTGCTTGCCAGCCGTGAAGGCGGCTGTGGACAGCAGCTCTGCCGCCGTGACCACCCCTTGCCCACCTCGACCATGAATGCGAATCGTCAACATGCTGATTGGTACATCCTTGAGCCGGTTGTCTCTTGGCCTGTATGGCAGTACACCTCTGTTCCTTCGAAAGAATCTACAGACGTGAGTCTCTCTGACATCTGCGCAATCATCATGCCATTTCATCCGAGACAGGCCCGAGCATGACGTGGCTCAAGTCGCCTGAAAGAGACGCCGTTTCGAAAGACCGCTCCCTGCCAACCAGGCAAAACACCCCAGACCTATCAAGGAGGCTGTCGCAAAGTGCTACAGACGTGGAAATCCGTAGAGTAGGGGTGTTGCTCTGCGTCTCCGGTCACCATCGACGATCGGTTACGGCGAGATCGCTTGAGCCTGTGAATTATAGTTGTGGCTTTCCAAATGGCGCGATGATAGAGAGACAGTGATGTTCGGCAGACAGGTGGCTTTATTTGATATCCTGGGGTACAAGGTCCGGCTCGATCTGAGCTGGATCTTCCTCGCGGCCTTGGCCATTTGGTCGCTCGCCCGTGGTTACTTTCCCGAGTATTATCTCGGTCTTTCCGATTCGACCTATTGGTGGATGGGCACCATCGCAACGATGGGTCTCTTTGCATCGATCCTCTTGCACGAATTCGCCCAGTCATGGGTTGCAAGGCGCTACGGCATTCCGATCAGCAGCATCACGCTGTTCATCTTTGGTGGCGTGAAACATATGGACAAGGAACCGCCCAGCCCGAAGGCGGAGTTTCTCATGGCGCTCGCCGGCCCCCTCTCCAGCTTCGCTCTCAGCGCCGCCTTTTACATGGCATTCCAAGTCGGCTATCGATTCCATCTTCCCCTTCCTGCCCTAGGAGTGCTTGGATGTTTGACATTCGCCAACAGCCTCCTGGCCGGATTCAATTTGATCCCGGCATTTCCCCTTGATGGTGGGCGGGCCCTGCGGGCCGGTTTGTGGCACTGGAAAAAGAATCTTCGCCGTGCCACTCAATGGGCGGCGCGGGCCGGATCGATCTTCGGTCTTCTTCTCATGTTGTCAGGGTTCGTCTATGTGATCACTGGTAATTTCACCATGGGGTTGTGGTGGTTCATCATCGGCCTGTTCTTACGAGGGGCGGCACAGACTTCGTACTACCAGGTGATCGCACGGACGATGCTTGGAGGTGAGCCGATTCAGCGATTCATGACGCCGAACCCTGTGACGGTCTCACCGGATCTCCTCGTGGAGACGTTGGTCGAAGAACATTTCTATCGATCGCTCCACACCATGTATCCCGTTGTCGATGAGACCCGTCTCGTCGGCTGTGTCAGTTCGAAGCAGATCGCCGGTATTCCACGTGACCAATGGAAGCGACTCACGGTGCGTGATGTCGCCACGCCTTGCTCCGACCACAATACAGTCGACATCCAGATCGGAGCGATGGCCGCTTTGGCCATCATGAACCGAACCGGCAACAGCCAGCTGTTGGTGATGGATGGAGATCGTCTCGCCGGAATCGTAACGCTCAAAGACCTGTTGAAATTGCTGGCGTTGAAATTGGATCTTGAGGGAGTCGCGTAAATTGAGGTACCGCTATGAAAAATGATGACCGTACCGGGGCTCATGTTCACCCACATGCCTTGCGGGCAATTCTCCCGTCGCCGGTTTCTCCCACCGCCTCAGGCTGGATACTGGCACAACAGCTGACGGTACTGGTCGCTGCTCTCCTGTTCTGGCTGGTTGGAGCGCAGGCTGCGCAGGATCATTCCGACTCCCAGATTCAAGCAATCGACGAGGCCCAGGTGCCGCTCTATCAGGATCTGGGTAAGCATCACTACCGGATCACGACCAGCGTGGCGCTCGCGCAGCAGTACTTCGATCAAGGATTGCGTCTGTACTACGCGTTCAACCACCAGGAAGCCATCCGGTCCTTCGAGGAAGGGACGCGGGTCGATCCGGACTGCGCCATGTGTTACTGGGGCATCGCACTCGCCCACGGCCCCAATATCAATGCTCCGATGGATACGGGCGGCGGACGTCTCGCCTATGCCGCACTACAGCGGGCGCTCAAGCATGAGAAGAAGGTGAGCGCGCATGAACGAGCCTTGATCCGAGCGCTCACGACGCGGTATGCAGCCAAGCCGCCGGTCGATCGTGACAAGTTGGATGCCGCTTACTCCCGTGCGATGGCCGATGTGGTCCTCCGGTTCCCGGACAACATGGAAGCCAAGACGCTGTATGCGGAATCGCTGATGGACTTGAGCCCATGGGACTACTGGACCAGTGACGGCAAACCGAAACCGAATACGGCCGAGCTCTTGGCACAGCTCGAGCAGGTCTTGGCCGCGGATCCCAACCATCCGGGCGCCAACCACTTTTATATCCATGCGGTCGAGGCAGTCCAACCAGAACGAGCAGTCGAGGCGGCCGAACGACTCGCAAGCCTGATGCCGGGGGCGGGGCACCTCGTTCACATGCCGGGCCATATCTACATCCGAGTCGGCCGGTACGAGGATGCCATCAAGGCCAACCAGCATGCGGTGCATGCCGATGAGACCTACATTCGCGACCAACGTCCTACGGCGGGGATCTATGTACTTGGGTACTACCCACACAATTACGACTTCCTCGCATTCGCCGCGAGCATGATCGGCCGTGACAAGCAAGCCATCGCCGCCGCCGATAAGATCGCGTCTCTGGTACCTGATGACCTGCTACGCGAGCCTGGAATGGCCTTTCTCCAGCATCATCAGACGCGTCATCTACAGATGCGCGTGCGGTTCGGACGCTGGGATGACCTGCTGGCAGCAGGTGAGCCTCCACAGGATCTGTTGCACGCCCGTGCCATGTGGCTGTATGCCCACGGTCGAGCGTTGGCTGCACGTGGACACCTCAAGGCGGCCGACACGGCGTTGGTGCAGTTGCGTGCTATCGCTCAGGATTCCAACCTGAGGTCGCTGCACCTTGAATTCAACACAGTCGGGGCGGTGCTGAAAATCGCCGATGAAGTGCTGGCTGGCCACATCGCTGCCGCCAAAGGCGATCTGCCTCAAGCCATCAATCACTTACGAGAGGCAGCGCGTCGTGAAGACGCACTCGTGTACGGTGAGCCGCCGGAGTGGACGGTGCCGGTGAGACAAGAGCTCGGAACATTGTTGCTCACGGCCGGGCGCCTCGATGAGGCCGAGCAGGTGTTTCGTGAAGATCTGGGACGTTTCCCGAACAACCTCTGGTCTCAGCAAGGTCTTGCCCAAACACTCCAATCAGCCAGGAGCCGGGATGGAAATTGAGACCGCTCCCAGCACATCGTTAAGCTGGTAGTCTCGCTTGGGACTCTGGGGATGCGCGTTATGGCACGTGACGCAGACAGGCGAGACCGCGCGGTCCGCGTACAGAGCTTCATACCGTCGTTCGCCTCCTTCCGTGACGAACCCCTTATAGGGACGATCCGGCTCCGCCATGATGGCTTCCAGCCCCTTGTTTTCAAACTCAGTCGCGGGCCCGCTCAGCTTGTTGATGGGATTGAGGCTGATCAGACGGTATCGCACCTTGACACCTGAGATCGCCGCTAAGCTCGAGGACTCCTGCACAAACTGAGCGGGCAACGGCAATGCATTTTCCGAACGCCAGCGTTCGGAGGACTCGATTGCCCCGCGCTGTTGCATCCGTTCCACGACATGGACGGTGTAAAAAGTCCGGTCTGAGGACAACACGGCATAAATGTAATCCACGACGGTTTCCGCGGGAACCATGGCCGATTCCTTACCGGCCCAACCGGACCCCCACGCCACGAATAGGCACAGCATGAGGCCTACCAATCCGGCAAACGCCTTTCTCAATGGCATATTACCCTCCTTTCGATCGAGCTTTGTCCGATCAGGAAACCTACCACAGACGACTGGTGCGGGTCATTCTTTGCTGTCAGCACTCGAGTGGTGGTCAACCCACACGTTCGATCAGACCTTCTTACGGTTGTCGATCAAGGCATCAACCACAGAGGGATCGGCCAACGTCGAGGTATCCCCAAGATCGCCCAATTCGTTCGCCGCAATCTTGCGCAGGATACGGCGCATGATTTTCCCCGAGCGAGTCTTGGGGAGCGCCTCAGTCCATTGGATGTAGTCAGGTTTGGCGATCGGGCCGATTTCCCGGCGCACCTGCTCGACCAGTGCGGTACGAAACGCCTCCGATGCTGTCACGCCTTTCTTCAGCACCACATAGGCATAAATTCCCTGGCCCTTGATCTCGTGGGGGAAGCCGACGACGGAAGCTTCGGCCACATCCGGATGTTTTTCCAATGCACTTTCCAACTCGGCCGTCCCCATGCGGTGACCGGACACATTTAAGACATCGTCGATTCTGCCCGTGATCCAGTAATACCCATCGGCGTCGCGCCGGGCGCCGTCTTCGGTATCGTACAACCCGGGGAATCGACTGAAGTAGGTCTTGAGATACCGCTCATGGCTTCCGTGAATCGTGCGTGCCAGTGCCGGCCAGGGCTTGGTCATAACCAGACGGCCCTGGGCTTCCCCCTCGAGAACATTTCCTTTCTCGTCCACGATGGCCGGCACCACGCCGAAAAACGGTTTTGCGACCGAACCGGGTTTCAACGGCATGGCCCCCGGCAACGGAGTCAACAACAGCCCGCCTGTTTCCGTTTGCCACCAGGTATCGGCAATGGGGCAGCGCTCCTCGCCGACGACGCCATGGAACCATTCCCATGATTTGGGATCGATCGGCTCCCCGACACTGCCCAGCATACGCAAACTCCGACGGCTCGTCTTCTTCACCGGATCATCACCCTGCGCCATCAGCGAACGTATCGCCGTGGGTGCCGTATAGAAAATGCTGACCTGATGCTTGTCCACCAGCTGCCACAGACGAGAGTAATCGGGATAATTAGGAACCCCTTCGAACAGCAACGTGATCGCCCCGTTGGCCAAGGGCCCATACACGCAGTAGGTGTGGCCGGTCACCCAACCGATGTCCGCCGTACACCAATACACCTCGCCATCATGGTAATCGAAGGCATAGCGATGTGACATGGCGGCGAACAACAGATAGCCGCCGGTCGTGTGCACGACGCCCTTCGGCTTCCCTGTGGAGCCTGAGGTATAGAGGATAAACAGCGGATCTTCGGCCTCCATCTCCACAACCGGACAATCGGAGGAACTGCCGGCCATGGCCTCGTGGTACCAGACATCGCGTGAACGCTCCCACGGAATGTCCACACCAAGCCGTTTGACGACCAGAACTGTTTTGACGCCCGGGCATTCGCTCAACGCTCGATCGGTCTTCTCCTTATGGTCGATTGCCTTGTTGCCATGCCGGTAGCCGTCGACGGTGATGACCAAGCGGCACGCACTGTCCTGAACACGATGTTTGAAGGCCTCGGAGGAAAACCCCGCAAACACGACTGAATGGATCGCGCCGATGCGGGTGCAGGCGAGCATGGCAAAGACGGCTTCGGGAACCATCGGCATATACAGACACACCCTGTCGCCCTTGCCGATACCGCGATCCTTGAGCACGTTCGCCAGTCGGCAGACCTGTTCATGCAATTCGCGATAGGTGATCGTGCGACTCTCGCCTGGCTCGTTTCCCTCCCATATGATCGCCGTCTGCGTACCGCGCGTCGCCAGATGGCGGTCGACACAGTTAAAACAGGCGTTCAGCCGCCCCCCGTCAAACCATCGGACGTGGCCTTTCGTGAAATCCCCATCAAGCACCTTGTTCCAGCGTGCGGACCAGCTCAGAAACCGGTCGGCCTGCTCGCTCCAAAAACCTTCGGGATCATCGATCGAACGCCGGTACAGCTCCCCATACCGTTCCTCGGTGATATGGGCATGCTTTCGAAACTCATCAGGAATAGGGTACTGTTTTGGGCTCATAATTCCTCACGCTGCTTATGTTCAGTGGGTCGAGTCCGCTGCTCACGTTGTAGTTCCGACGCAGAGATCGCAGCAAGCACTGCGTCGTGACAGGCGCGGTTCGTCGCGACAAATCCTCGTCTGTTCCTGATGTCGGGCCCCTCATACTCGATCGGTCCTCCCGCCATGTCGCTCATGAATCCGCCCGCGCCACGCAAAATCGCCTCGGCCCCGCAGACATCCCACTTGCTCGTATAGGGGGACGGTTCCACATAGGCATCAGCCTGACCAGACAGGAGCAACCCGATCTTGGCCCCGACGCTTCCGCAGGGAACTTCCGTCACCGTCGTTCCGAACCGAGCTTTGATGCGGTCGATCGTCTGGTGCCGATGAGATCGCGAGACCGCTAGGCGCAACCGATGTGGTGGGGCCGCCCCCGAGACCCAGGTTCGTCTCCGTTCACCTCCTTCGCTGATCCAGGCGTCCTCATCTCGAACGCCCACATAGAGCCGATCGTCGATTGGCTGATAGAGGACGCCGAGTTTCGGTAGCCCTTGTTCTAGCAGTCCGATGATCACGGAGAACTCTCCCGTGCGCGCGACGAACTCACCGGTGCCGTCGAGCGGATCGACATACCAGACACGTGTTTTCCGACGGGCCTCTTCCGACACCGGACGTTCCTCCGACACGATGCCATCTTCGGGAAATTCTCGCGAGAGCCCTGAGACAATGATCTCCTCCGCTCTCAGATCGGCATCCGTCACCGGATCGTCCGGTCCCTTGTATCGGACTTCGAAACTGGCGCCGTAGACTTCGAGAATCGCTTGGCCCGCCATCCTGGCAAGATCCGCCGCCACTTCCTGTTCTCTCGTAGACCCATCGCTCATGGAAGCGCTCACAGAACCCTGTCAGAGACTCAGGAGTCGGCGAGCCTCGCGCACCATCTGGTTGGCATACCCCCATTCGTTGTCGTACCAGCACATGACTTTCACGAGATCGCCGTCGATGACCTGCGTGAGTCCCAGATCGACGATGGCAGCATAAGGTTCGCGAATGATGTCGGATGACACCACGGGTTCCTCGGTCACCGCGACAATGCCCCGATAGCGCTCGCTCTCCGACTCTTCCCTCAACACGCGATTCACTTCCTCGACGGTCGTCGGCTTGGTTGAGACCAACACAATATCCGCGAGGGAACCGTCCGGCACAGGCACACGTACCGCCACGCCGTCGAATTTTCCGCGATACTGGGGAAGTGCCTTCGTCGTGGCAACCGCCGCTCCAGTCGTCGCCGGGATCAGATTCGCGGCCGCGGCGCGCCCACTTCGGATTTTTCTTTTCGGTGCGTCGACGACAGCTTGAGTGGCGGTGTAGCCGTGCACGGTGGTCATCACGGCCTTCCGGAGCCCGATCCGTCGCCCCAGGATTTCGATGACGGGCGTGATGCAGTTGGTCGTGCAGCTTGTACAGGAAACGATCCGATCCTGTCCGTCCGGCGGCCGATTGACCCCATGGACGACGGTCACGATCTCCTCATCCTTCCCAGGGGCGGACAACAGCACGTGTTGCGCCCCGGCTTTGAGATGAGGCTCGAGTTGAGGCCGCTTGTTGAAGACGCCGGTGCATTCGAATACGAGGTCCACGCCGGCCTGCCGCCACGGCAGTCGAGCGGGATCCGTTTCGCTGTAGAACGGGTACCTGGTTCCGTCGACGAGCAAGGCATCGTTCTCCGTCGCAACTCTCTTGTCGTACCGTCCGTACACCGTGTCGTATCTGAGCAGATAGGCCAGGTTCTCGATCGGAGCCAGGTCATTGACCGCGACGACGTGCAGGTCCGTCGACTCAACCAGAATCTTGAACACCGCTCGGCCGATGCGCCCGAATCCATTGATGGCCACGTTGGGCATCACAGTCCTCCTCGCTATCTCTTCACGATCACGCCGCAGGCAATGCGAGCGCCACCGGGCCCGTCTGTCGTCGGCGGATCTGGCAGATACTGGTCTTCCAACTCATGCACGATAAAGGCACTGCCGTCCTGATCGAAGAGCGTATTCAAGCCATCCGACAACGTCACCCGGCTTGTAATGGTATAGAGTGAGCCTTTCCGGTCCTCGTTCACTTTCAGGTTCGGAAGGTCCCCCAGGTGGTAGGGATGATTCCCCAATCCCGGGCTGACATTCGCCTCAGGATTGACCAGCGCATCGATGTTCCCGTCATAGTGCCCTTTCGCCGCCGAGAACGGCTTGCACAATCCGGTTTCATGAATATGGATCGCGTGGCGCCCGGGAGTCAGCTTGCTCGCCGCAGTGCCTTCGAGCTTCAGCGTGATCCGGACACGACCCTCGTACTCTTCGTACAAGTCCGCTTCGCCCGAGATCCCTTCTCCGGTAATCGTCGCGTGAGCCTGCACCCTGCTGTCACGTTTGCCCGTGTAGTACGGCGTGCAGCCGGCCAGCAGGGCCAGGGCAACGACGGGCGGGATGAGAGTAGTCAATGTGTTCATGGGACTTCTTCTTCCAGATGGGTCAACGAACGATCCGCTTTCCCTGCTCCATGACGTCCTCCACGGCTCCCTTGGCTTCGGACGCCAGGCTGGATGCCTGCTCCTTGACATCTTCCGCCAGATTCTGGAGTTGCCGCCTCGTGTAGGCCCCGGAGTGGGGCGCGAGCAACAACCCGGCCATCGTGCCGATCGTCAACCCGGCCAGAAACATGACCGCCATCTCACCACAACGACAATCCTCTCGCATGATTCCCTCCTCCTGCCTCTGCACAATCACCGTGGTGGTTCTCCATCCTTCACGAGCCACGGGTCCGCCTGACTAGGCGTCGGCAGAGATCTCCGTATGTTTCCGCTTCAGTTACTGCTTGCGCTCATGCTTCAGGTCTTCCTCGGACACATTCACAACTGTGCCGCTGTCGGCGTCGATGATAATCTCCATCAATTTGTTTTCGCCCGTGACGACTTCGACCTCCCAGACAAGCCTGCCGGCCTTCTTCTCCAATTCAGCCTCAATAACCTTGCCCGACACTTTCCCCGAGGCCGTCTTGAGGGCCTGGTGGATCGTGACCTTGGCCGCGGCAGCCATCTCCACGGCTTCCTTCACCTCGTCCATCTTGCCCTTTCCCTTGTCGTCACTCCACGCGGGACCGATCAGCACCGCCGTCATGCAGAGCACTGTCGCCACACCCCCTAGCAGCTTCATGGATACCTCCTCTGTTATCACGATGATCCCCTCTCGGCATGAGCCTCTCGGCTATGCGCGATGACGCTAGACGAACTGCAAGACACGAGCCGCTTCCGATATGCGATTGAATACGTCAAAGACCGAGGGGGGCTGCCCCTTCACGCAACACAACGGAGCAATGCACTGAGGAGTTTGGCCACAGAAAGAGCAGCTGTTACCGACAAGCAGAGCGATGCGCTCCGACAATACTCCAAACTGAGCGGTCACTGAGTCATCCGCCACCACCATTCTCCTGCCGCGGCGGGTAGTGGTGTTCCGACGATGAACTCACGAACGTTTCGCCGGCCCATGCTGCACGGATGGCCGGCACAAGATCCGAATGGGCCGACTGCTTGCGCACGAACCCGACCGCACCGGCGGCAAACGCCTCTTCAATGGTGCTGGCGTTCACGTGAATGGTACACAGGATAACTCGGCAATCCGGCAAGTCCCTTCGGATGGCCCGCGCGGCATCGAGCCCGCCGACTCTCGGCATGATGAGATCCAACACCACGACATCAGGACGGAGCCGATAGGAGACGTCCACAGCCGCCCGTCCGTCCGTGACCGCTCCGACGACCTCGCCGGCCTTATCCGCCAGGCGGCAGAGGTTCGCCAGCATTTGCGGATGGTCATCGGCCAACAGAATGTGCGGCTTACTCACATGACCTCGCGGTTCGACAATAAAGACGTCCCTCTCCCCCTATTCCGGAATCATTACGGACTGATCGCCATATAGATCGTGGCCCGGCCCCTCGTCACCAACAAAAGCACCCGTTCCTTCGCGTTCAGCTTGCCGACTCGCTGCTCGAACTCTTCGACCGACGTCACCGCCTGACGATTGATTTCGCGGACCACGTCGCCTTCTTGTAAGCCGGCTCGTGCAGCTAGGCTAGAAGGATCGATCCGACGCACCACCACACCACCCTTGATTCGCAACTCACGAGCTTCATCTCGCGACAGCGGACCGACTTGGACCCCGGCCAGCGCATGCCTCCCCTTCGCGTCTCCCGCCCCAACCTGGGCTGACACGTCTTTCGGCAGCTCACCCAGCGTGACATCCAAGGACATGCGACCCTTATCACGACGCAGGGCGATCGTTACCTTTGTGCCTGGCGCCGAGTCCGCGACAAGCGTACGCAAATGGGTTGGATCTTTCACCGGCTTGCCGTCGAGCTCCGTAATGACGTCCCCTCGCTCAAATCCGGCCTTGCTCGCCGGGCTGTCCTCCATGACATCGGCGACCAGCGCACCCGCTGTCTCGGAAACCCCAAATTCCTTTGCCAAATCCGGCGTCAACTCCTGGATCGACACCCCCAACCATCCGCGAACAACCTTGCCATGCTTGATCAAACTGTCCATGACGGTCCTGACCATGTTGCTCGGAATCGCGAACCCGATGCCCATATGGCCGCCGGTCCTGGTAAAAATAGCCGTATTGATCCCGACCAACTCGCCATGCAAATTGACGAGCGCGCCGCCCGAGTTCCCCGGATTGATCGCCGCGTCGGTTTGGATGAAATCTTCGTAGTCCACGATCCCCATGTTGGCTCGTCCGACGGCACTGATGATACCCATCGTCACGGTCTGGGTGAGCCCGAAGGGGCTGCCGACAGCCAGGACCAGTTCACCGACCTCGAGCCGACCGGAGTCCGTCCATGGCAAAATCGGGAGGCCCGTCGCCTCAATCTTGATCACCGCCACGTCGGTTTTGGGATCAGTGCCGATCACCTTCGCCTTGAATTGTCGCTTGTCCGGCAACGAGACTTCGATCTCGTCTGCATTCTCAACGACGTGATTGTTGGTGACGATATACCCGTCGGCGCTCACGATCACGCCGGAGCCCATGCCCTCCTGCCGGAACTCCCTCGGCTCGCGAAACCGCCGTTGGAATTCTTCGCCGAAGAAACGTCGGAAGAACGGATCGTCGAAGAACGGTGAGGGTGCTTCGAACAACCCCTGTCCCTCACGCACTTTCGTGGTCGAGGACACGTTGACCACCGAGGCCTTCGCCTGTTTCGCCACGGCGATGACGGTGTGCGAACTCGGAATCGGCGACTGAGACGGAAGTCCAGACTCCTCGGCCCATGACAGGGCCGCGATCTTCGGCTCGGGAAAACAAGACTGAACCGATAGGAACGCCCCGAAGACCAAGGCAAGGGCAACCGCCACCCACGTCAACCGCACGAATCGCAGCCTATTCTTGAACAGAGGATCTGCCATCAGCTCCCCCTCCTCATGTGGCTCACGCTCCGGCCTTCACGCAAGCGAACACGACATGCTTCTGCCCCTCAGGTACGCTCCTGTATAGAGTAAAACGGCCACGGCTATGCAACTAACGAACACCAGCCTCTCTCCTCACACAATCTACGGGAACTCGACTGACTAAAGAACTAGGAGGGTCCCTAGACCTACAGCAAGAAAACACCTGGAATCGGTTGCGGCGGAACCAAGACAATCAGACGAGAGGCAGGGCGGCCTTCGCCCCCATCGACAGGTCTGGTCCCACGAACTATCTCGTAGAAACCATCTTTCGCATCAAGGCCCAATGAACGGTGCGAGATTTCGCCGACGCGTACTGAAGCGGGCCGGCGTCCTTCGATGAGGACATATGCAACAACGCCGCTGTGCTCCCTGTCGCATGACACCCCAACCATAGCCTTCCACGCATATCCGCCCCACGGAACCAATTCTTGCCTAATGGCGCAACATTGCTTCACCCCATACGTGCGCGCTTCAATCCGATCTCGTGGCACTGCATCTGCTGAGTGCATCCGTCCGTACATAGTTGGAATCAGCCATCATCACCATTTTCATCCAAAGGAGGCGTCCATGATTCGCACGGTCTTGATCGGTCTTGCCACGGCCACTGCCGTGGTCATCATGTCCACGGCAGGAACGCACGCCGCTAAACCGGATGTCACACCGACCACGCAGGCGTTTCTCAAGAAAGCCGCAGAAGAACAGCAGGCTCAAATCGCGTTAGGCCAACTCGCCGCCAAGCAGGCGAAGAACACACGCGTGAAGAATTTCGGCGATGAAATGGTCCTCGTGCACAGGTCGGTGAGCTTCCAACTGGGGGAACTGGCTACCCCGAGAGGCGTTCAACTGCCTTTGGAACCCGACGACGAGCATAAGCGGGTACAGAAAGAATTGTCTAAACTTTCGGGTCACGCCTTCGATCGTGCGTATATGCAGCAGATCCTGGGCGATCACCAGCACGACGTGAACGAGTTCGAGGAGGGTATGCAGCAGGTGGACGATGCGGACGTGCTCCGTTGGGCCCACAAGACCTTGCCGATGCTGAGAGCCCACGTGGAGGACGCACGCTGGATCCTCCAATCCCTGCAGACGAGTCCTTGATTAGGAGACAAGGGGATCAATGCTGCAAGAAAGTCTTCGTTCAGCCTGCCGTGGCGTCGCGATACGGCACTTCGGCTGCAGGGTGCCTCATCGGCACAGGACGTGAGGAGATGAGCGGCCATGGGCAAATCATCGCACGAGTCGGGGAACCAGAATGGTCGAACCCACGAAGCTTGAGGGGTCAACCGCAGGTCTCAACGCGCTGGCGACGACAAACCACTCTCACTTCATGCCCTGATAGGGATCGTCAATGACGGCCAGGCATTCCAGGCAACGGACCTTGCCGGTCCGTTTTCCTCCCCTCGTCCGCACTTCGTCAATCAGGCGGCCATGGGCACACCCCTGTTCCGGAATAAGTTGGACATTCGGTGCCGTGGCGGAATCCTTGATCAGTTTCACCCTCCGCTCCATGGCGCCCCCTCTGATGCGTGATAGCTGCATGGGTCTCCTCCTCTGGATATCCACTCGAACCCGTACGATCGCTAGATTGACGCGGTCGAGGGATCATATCCTTATCCGATGGACGATCAATGCAATAACGAAGATAGAAGATACCGAGTCCGGTGCCATGACGATACTAGGTAAGCACCTTGGAGAATGACGAAATGATCCTAGCGCAGCGCCTCAGAAAGCCGAATGGATCTTGCCCACAATTGCCGGGGCACAGTCGTTAGGAATTCGCAGAGAGGCCGGTATCGGCACTGACCAACCCTTCGGCAATGGCGAACTTGCACAGAGCGAGCGTGGTATGGAGGTCGAGCTGTTCCATCAGCCGCGTTTTGTGAAACTCTACGGTTTTGACCGACACGTTCAACAGGACAGCGATGTCTTTCGGGCTCTTGCCTTCCGCGAGGAGCTGGAGCACTTCCCGCTGCCGAGGCGTCAACTGCATCAGCGATTTTCTCAGCTCTCCCTGGTTCTGACGCACCATGGAATCGAGGACCGGCTTAGTGATGGTCGGCGAGAGATAGGTCTGTCCCTTGAGCACTGTGTCGATCGCGTGCGGCAATTCGGACGCCGCCGACTGTTTCAGCAGGTAGCCGCTGGCACCGGCTTGGAGCGCCTCGGTGGCAAACACCGGGGAGGCATGCATCGTCAGGAAGACGAGCTTTGCGTCCGGCACCGATTTCTTGATCTGCCGAGCGGCGTCCATTCCGTTCAGCAGAGGCATCGAAATGTCGATCAGAATCAGGTCCGGTCGCAACCGCTCGGCTGCCTCGACCAACGCACGGCCGTCTTCGACGGCCCCGACGACGTCGCACGTGCCTTCGACTAATTTACGCAACCCAGCCAGCATGATCGAATGATCATCGGCCATGAGCAGGCGGGGCTTCTTCCTCGTGATCCTCTCACCCATGGTGCTACTCTATGTCCCCACCTGTACAGAACACAAGTCGCCTCTCTGCCGACTGTTGCCGCTCCCCATGACGTACTCCCCGCTTCACGTCTCACGCTTGACATCCTCCAGAGGCACCCAGGCGTGGAGTTCCGTCCCGTCGCCAGGTTTTGTCCTTACGTGAAAGATGCCTTTCAGCATCCCCACCCGCTCAGCCATGCTGGTCAAACCCAGCCCCTTCCGACGAGCCGCCCCATCGATGTTCTCGATCCCTCGCCCATCGTCGTGGATACACAACCCCAGCCCCTTGCCTGTCCGCAGCAACCGGATCAACACCGTGGTCGCCTCGGCATGCTTCTGGACATTCTGAAGCCCCTCCTGCACGATACGAAACAGACAGGTGGCCTGGTCCAACGGGATGTCTGGAGGCACATTCCGAGTGATGAGTTCCGCCGATAATCCCGTTCGCTCAGCGAATTCGTTGACCTGTTCCCGCACAGCCGCCTCTAGCCCCGCAAACTCCAGAACCGAAGGATGGAGCTGATGGGCCATGCGTTGCAAGTCTGTGGTCAGCTGCTCCGCCGACGCCCCGAATGATTTAAGCTGCGCTTGCCATTCCGCGTCTTGCGAGGACGTCGCAGAAGCCAGGCCGTGCAGCTCCAACGCCAGGGCTCCCATCCGTTGCATGACATCGTCATGGAGATCCCGCGAGATCCGCCGCCGCTCTTCCTCCTGCGCCTGCAGCAACCTCACGCCGAGCTCGCGGAGCTGCTCTTCCCGCTCTCGCAACAACCGCTCGCTCGCCTTCATCGTCGTGATGTCGGTACTCAGCGCGAAGAGCCCTATGACCTCCCCTTGGGCACCCCGATCCGGCACATACCGGGCCGACAAGACATGCACACCGGCACCGGGTACGTTCACTTCGCACTCGAACGACAATGGTTCTCCCGCAAGGGCCTTCTCCAGATAGGGTTGGACCTCAGCATAGCTTTCTGGGCCCTTCAAGTCGCGAACCGACATTCTCGTGATCTCCTCATCAGAACGCCCGAAGAGTTGTTCATACTGTTTGTTGACAAACCGATAGCGTCGGTCACGGTCGACATAGGCAAAGAGGGCCGGCACATTATCGGCCAGCATGTGGAACTGCTGTTCTCTGAATCGCAGCGCCTCCTCAACCTCCTTGCCCCAGGTGATGTCCGTGTCCGCGCCGACCATGCGGACCGCCTGCCTCTTGTCGTTGAAGATGGCGATACCCCGATCGAGCACCCAGAAATAGGCACCGTTTTTCCGTCGGATGCGGTATTCTTCCTTCCAGTAGTCCCCCTTTTTGCCGCTGAGATACCCCTCAAGGCTGGCCAGGACGAACGATCGGTCGTCCGGATGGATGCGCGTCCGCCACTCCTTCGTCGATTCCGGCACGTCGCGTTCGTGAAATCCGTGCATCTCCTTCCAGCGAGGAGAAAAGTAGGCCGTGTCGCTGACTAGGTCCCAGTCCCAGATTCCGTCATTGGTCGCACGCACGACCCAATCCCAGCGCTCGTTGGCCTCGACAAGTTGAGCCGTCCGTTCGCGCACACGCGTCTCTAAGATTTCGTTCAGGCTCTGCATACTTTCTTGATTCTGTCGACGTTCGGTGATGTCGAGACACACGCCGACCACATGCCGACAGCAACCACGCTCGTCCTGTGCGGGCCGACCGGACCCAAACAACCAGTGCACCGAGCCATCGGCATGAACGACTCGAAACTCCTCTCCAACCGTCACACCTTCTTCTCTCACCCTGTGGACGGCAGCAGTCACACGTGCACGATCGTCGGCATGAATCCTCGACAGCGCTTCAGTTCCTGTATTAGGACCAGCCTCCGCCCGGACGCCGAACAGCAAGAACTGCCAATAGTTGCACAGCAACGAGTCTGTCACAGCATCCCACTCCCAGGTGCCCATGTTGGCGCTCTCCAGCGCCAACAGCAGTCGTTCCTCACTCTCACGCAGGGCCGTTTCAACCCGTTTGCGCTCGGTGATATCCTGTACCGTTCCAAACAGGCCGACGATCCGGTCAGCCGCATTCCTTTGGGCGTAGCCCAGCTCACGCATGGTCTTCACCAAACCGTCTCGCGTGACGATCCTGAATTCCAGGTCGAAGGGTGATCCATGCGCCCTCGCCTCGACATTCGCCTGTACAACACCAGGCCGATCATCCTGGTGTATCAGAGCCAGGAACGACTCATACGTTTCCCCAAGCGGCGACGGCTTGACCTCGAACATGGTGCATAACTGATCTGAAAGTATTATTCTGTCGCTCTCAACGTCAAACCGCCAACTGCCGAGTTTGGCGATCCGCTGCGCCTCGGCAAGGTCGGCTGCCGCACGACGCGCTTGTTCCTCCGCCTGCCTGCGCGCCGTCACATCGCTGGCCATCCCAAACCATTCGTTAACCTCGCCCGCCGTGTCGAGAATAGGAATCGCACGTGAGAAAGTCCAACCGAACGTGCCATCTACCCGCAGCACCCGATACTCAAGCTCGAATGCACGCTTTGTGCGAATGGCCTCGTTGATGGCAGCCATCACGTGCACCCGATCATCCGGATGAATGTATTTCTGTAACCATGTCCCGCTCGGCCGGTCTGTGTCGGGAATGAAGTCTCGGCCCACAAGATAGCGCAGTTCGGCCCAATCGGGACTCATGCGATACACGACATCCGAACTGGCTTGAATCAGCGCGCGGAATCGTGCCTCGCTCTCGCACAGCAGCTGTTCGGCCTCCTTGCGCGCGGTGATGTCCTGGACAGCGGCGATGTGATAGGCGGGTGACTCACCGGGTTCCCATAAGGGGACCACGTTGAGGTTAACCCAGACGATTGAACTGTCTTTTCGGACATACCGCTTCTCCATTGTGAATGCAGGGATCTCACCGCTCCGAAGGCGCTCCAAGAAGGCAAGGTTCTTCGCAAGATCCTCCGGATGCGTGAGGCTCATGAAGGTCGTCGCGAGCATTTCTTCCTCGGTTAGCCCGACGATCTCACAATACTTGCGATTGACCCGCTCGAACTGACCTGTATGGGAATTCACTTGTGCCATCCCCGTTCCGACCTGCTCAAAAATGTTGCGGTACCGCAACTCGGCTCGGCGTAGGGCCACTTCCGCTCGCTTGCGGTCGGTGATGTCGTTGCCGACAGTAATCAGACAGAGTGTTCCACTGAGCTCAACCAGGTCGGAAGACACGAGTATTTGGCGCAAGTCCCCGGATCTGGTCCTGAAGCTGGCCTCAAGATTGCGTACCGGCTCGCCGGCTTTCAAGCGCTCGATGAGTCGCGCTCTGTCCTCGTGATTCGGCCAGATGCCTAACATCAACGTAGTGTTTCCGATCACTTCCTCGCGGCAAAAACCGAACAGCTGCAAACAGGCCTCGTTCACCTCAATGCAACGACCCGTTGCCACCTCCGTGATCCCTATCGGATGGGGGCTTGCCCGGAAGGCTTTGGCAAACCGTTCTTCGCTCTCGCGCAATGTTGATTGATCTGCGGCCCGTTGCTGCGCCAGGTGCTTCTGTTTGAGCAAGAGCCACGCGACGACGATCAGGAGGAACGAAACGAGCACCCGGTGAGTCAAGACTGCGGACGAGATCTCGTCATGAGAGACAACGGCCCGAACCCAGGTGAGAATGAAGACGCCGCCGGTGACGAAGACGGTACTCCGCCAACTTGGCGCGAACCAGGTCAAGAGAATCGGGAGGGCGTACAGCATCGACACGGCATGACCGAGGGGTGTGAGGATGTCGAGAACGAAGATCGCTGCTGCTGCTGCTGCTGCTGCAACGAGCCAGCCAATCGCCTTTGGCTGAGTCTCCACTGGGGGCATGTACCAAGCTCCTTGCCGAAACACCGCAAAGCAACAAGCAGTGTGGGGATCGAGTCGAGCTAGGGCAGTCTATACCTAAAACAAGCCTTCTCGCACTGGGTGATCACCTAGGTGCGAGGCCAGGGCATTCTGGGCACTCGAGGGAAAGCAAGTGGACCTCGTTCCCTGGTGAGATTTGATCGTCAAACTAGGTTGTCGCCTAGTTCTTCTCTCAATAGTTTTGGCGCAGTGTAGACCGAATTCTGAGCGGATCGGTTTCGATCTCATTATCGATATCGATGCCATTTGGCAAGAGAGACAGGAGGTGCCGTCATGTCTACCGCACAATCACTCATTGAAAACGCTGTGATCGATATCCTGGCACACACCGGCCCTTGCACGATTGATGAGGTGGCCCAGTCCCTTCCCGCCCATGACTGGAGTGAAGTCTTCTTCGCCGTCGATACCATGTCGCGAGACGGTCGACTCGTGTTTCGGCGTCCTTCTCGTTCCGTCTACCAGCTCTCCCTCTCCACACCAAGCCAAGGAGATAGAACTGAAGGCGTCAGACCCATTCATCAGGTGCGGTTTTGCCTGGGGTGCGGCTACCTCAACGATGAGACCACGCCGGAAGGCGGGCGGGCTCCGTGGGTGGAAGCCAACCGTTACCTGAAGACGCATGGTTTGACGTGGTTTGAGCTCGAGCGAATTGACGCGATATGCCCAGCCTGCTCCCATGTACAGGCATGCGGCACACGCCGAGCTTCCTCAAGAACTGCAGTTCGGGCAGCTCGTTAGCATGTCGTCAGGGGTCGAGACGACCACACCTCATGGCAAGTGGGAGCTATAGAAGACCGGGAAACGGTTTAGACGGTTTAGAAGGACGGCTGCCCTGATGGCACGCCCAGGAAACGGAGAGGCTTCTCCCTAGTGAGGTGTTGCGGCTGCACGATGTAATCGCCGGTCATCGAAGGGATCCAGACGGATTTCGCCACTTCCATCTTTCCTCCGGTCATCGCCCACGCGAGCCCACCCACAAGTCCACCGCCGATCGCATAAGCAACCTTCGCGGCGCCGTATGGAAGGGTCAGAACCCAGCTGGCGGCTTGGAGTCCGGCTTCTTTCGATCTCGATGGACTCGCGTTCTGTATTTCTTCAGGGCTCGCTTTCTGTATTTCTTCAGGGCCCACTTTCTGTAATTCTTCGGGGCTCAGTGGGCTTGCTTCCGGCATTTCTGCATCGTGAGCCAGCACGGATCCCCCCATCACGACGAGAAACAGGCACAAGGCTGCCCCAACAATACGCGACCCTGTCGGATGTACCCGGCGAACACCCCTCGTACTCATGTATTGTTCTCCTTAGAGGCATACCTTGTACCATAAACAACACACCGCGAACAACATACCAGGTTTTTCCGCACCCTTGCTTAGGTGCTCATGTGTTTCTTCAGGACAGGGGACTCCGTAATCATGGTGTTATCCGGGGCTAGTTCGAGCGCCTTCTCAAAGGCAGCCTTGGCCTCGTCATGCCTCTCCAGTTTGTCCAACGCCAAGCCCAGGTTGTAATGCGCTTCAGCAAGCTTGGGATCGGCTTCTACAGCCTTACGGAAGTGGCTCTCCGCGACATCCCAATGACCTTCCTGGGCATGAGTTACTCCTTCCGCATTGGCCTTCTTACCAGAGGATGAGGCTGGAGCGGTCAATGCGGCGGCCTCCGTTTCAGCCGGAGTTTCCATTTTCATCTCTTCTTCCGCCTTCATTTCGGTGGGCTCACTCGCCGCCTGTTCCATTGGGGCTTGGGCCTCCGGTTTCTCCATTTTCTTCGCCTCTTCGGTCGGCGATTTAGATTCACAACCGGCGAGGAGAGCGACTAGCATCATTGGCGCGAGTAGCATTCCTCGAAACGCGATACGTTCGAACATCGATAGATGGTTGGGCATAAACGTCCCTCCTAAAAAATGAACAAGATTGATCATGATACCACACTCGATTGGCTGCGTTCGCTGTTGAATGACCGATTGCTCACTTTTCATCCAGCTCCTGTCACTTCCCCACTCCCAACGGCTCCTGCGGGGTGTATCCGGTCCAGCGCTCTTGCTCCTGGGCCGTCGTCATCTTCTCCCCTTTCATGGCAGCCTCCGCCCTCTCGCGGATCAGTTTTTTGATAGGCTCGACGTCCGACCGGCTGTAATATCCACGCTGGACCCCGGATTCAAAAATCCCGATCGTCCGATCGACATACGATTGCGCCAGTAACTTGTTGCCGGCTTGCAAGGCTTGTGCGGCGTTGTTGAGATAGCGCACAACGGCCGGATGCGGCGGCTCACCCGACGCATTCGTCAACACATCGCGATAGGGCTCCCGTTCCAATTTGGCCGCAATAGCCTTCACCCATGGCGCGGTCACGGCCTGATCTGAGGCCGGCGCCAGCCAGTCGGCAGCGAGGCCGAAACCAGGCACGATAACCGTCAGGGCGACGATGAATGCAAGACCTGCGCGGTTCCTCCTTGCCCCACCACGAGAGTCCGCAGTTAGTCGGTGCTGCCTATACCGAATCATGACGCACCTCCTTGTACAGGGTACAGGTAACCGTGGAAAGCCAGGATTCCGACACACCTGAATCCAACATGACCATCATCGCGCCGGAACGCACGGAACGCTACTAGGAATCCTCCCTGATCTCACGCCGCCATGTACTAGGGCCAGGCCGGCCGTTTTTCCTCCCTCTGCTACCATGCGCTAGGATCATTCGCTGAAAAGTCTAGGTCGTTTTCCAGTAGGCCCGCTTTGTCACTGACTCTATATTTTTGGACTCACTGAGCATCGATCTGACGTCACAACCGAGGGGGAATCGGCATGAAATGCGTAGGAGCTTTGCAACCAAGCCGTGCAAGGCAATTGCGAGTCTGCGGACGCTGTCAAGGATTGATGGTGCCGTCCTTCACCGATTCGTTGTTCCTGGAAATAACGGAAGCCGTGCAGGGTCCGTCTTGGCGCTGCGTGAATTGCGGGGAGTGGCTCGATGAAACGATCGTGTCCAACCGCTTACAGAGACATCGTGCCGAATCCGTCTCAACGGAATCCCTGCCACGGTCTCACCGACGTCGTTGGACACGGTAATCATCGGCTGATGGAGCATGGCACTTCCGGACATTATTTGGCTCGAGTGCGCAGGATGCCGGCCGGTGGCGCAGGAGAAAGGGTGCACATCATGACTGAACAACGCAGGGCAGGTACGCATGTGTGGTCGATCGTTCTGGCCGGGGGCGAAGGGGAACGGTTGAAGCCATTCGTGTTTCGATGGCTGAGCCGCCATCGTCCGAAACAATACTGCACGTTCGTCGGGACTCGCTCGATGTTCGAGCATACACTCAATCGTGCCACGTTGATCGCCTCGCCGAAACGGACCGTGGTGGTGGCGGCTCGCCATCATCGGAGCGAGATGCGGGATCAACTGTTCGCGCATCTGACCCATAAAATGATTGAACAGCCGATCAATCGGGACACAGCGGCGGGCCTTTTTCTGCCGCTCTCGTACGTGCGTGTCCACGACCCCCAGGCAGTGGTCGTCATCCAACCCTCGGACCACTTTATCTATCCAGAGCGGCGCTTTGTGGAAACGGTGCGACAGAGCGTGGCCTCAGCCGAGGCGATGCCTGATCGCCTGCTGCTGCTCGGCGTTCAACCGGATCGCTTGGAAACCGAATATGGATGGATTCAACGGGGCGCCCGGCTCAACGAAATCCCTACAGACCCGGTCTATGCCGTGTCGTCCTTTCTAGAAAAGCCGGGGCTGGCTCAAGCTGATGCCGCATTGCGTGCCGGAGGCTTATGGAACACGCTCGTGCTCACGGCGACCGTGGATGCATTGTGGAGGGCAGGATGGGCCTGCTTTCCCGACCTGATGCCGCTGTTCGAACGGCTGTGCTCAGCTTGGGATACCCCGGACGAGGAGGACGTGCTCGAAGACATCTACCGAGAGATGCCAGGGTACAACTTTTCATCCCATCTGCTCGAACGAGTCCCCGAGCGGGTCGCGGTGATGGAGCTGACGGGCGTGCTCTGGAGCGATTGGGGGAAACCGGAACGAATCGCCGAATCGATCCGCCGGATCGGCAAGGTTCCTGCCTTTCCGCTGGACTGTCTCGAACGGCCGTTCGCTCCGAATCCAGTGCCACAGAGGGCCGAAGAAATCTTCGCATCCGCATAGGGAGGTGCACGATGTTACGACGACACAAAGCGACCACAACGACCGCTACAACAACTCCGTTACGACGACACAAAGCGACCCAATGACTCGATCGTTGTCTGGTCTCTAGGGGTTTGTCTGGTCTATTCGGTCCATGTGGAGAAAGTTCCACGCATGACTTGCCACCGTCCTCGCCCACTCGGCAGGAGATGCAGGACACGCACGGACTCCGAGGCACGATTGCCACTCGCGCCTATGCCCTCTACGAAGAACGGGGGTATCGGCAAGGCTGCGATCTTCAAGATTGGCTGGACGCGGAGCAGGAGATTCTGAGTCGGAACTCACCTGTGTAAACGTTAGACCATCGAGCAGCGATCTACCCCCTCTCCATTTTCTTCGAATTTGTGAGGGTCATGATCTGGGACCAGCCCCGGATCACGGCATCACAACTCCCCTTGCCATATCCTGTCGGAAACCGGCACCTCTCCGGTCTGGCGTAAGACCTTCGGATCATGCCATACTGACTCCCGACAAATTGACGGTCTTGGCAGAACACATCACAATTCGTGTGGAGCGCGGGATTTATCTGAAAATCTGAGAAGGGAGAACCGGTATGGCAGTTTTGGCTATTATCCTGTCACTCATCGCCATCGGGATGGCGTACGTCGCACTCCAGCGCACCGGAGGGATGAAGGATCTTAGACAGCAGATGGACCATCTCACGAATAAGACTGAAGACGTGGCCAAAGGAGCCAGAGAAACGACCGCCGACATCCTACATCGACTTGAGCACATGGTGCGAGGATCGGAGGCGCACGCTCAGGAGAAGGACAAGGACGTTCCTCCACAGCAGAACACCGGGTCGGAAAAATGAAAACATGGGCAGGCCTGCTTGGCGGATTCATACTGGGATTCCTGGCTGCGGTGATTGTCGATCTCGTCGCTCCCGAGTTGCTGACTCCCTATACCAAACAATTTGTCCCGGCCACTCAGTTTGAGTCGATCAGAGGTATGGTCATAAAAAAGGAGCGGGAATCGAATCGCTTACTCATGACCCTGTCCACTCCCAAAGGGGTGCTCCTGGCCACGTTTACCCAGAAGATCGAGGAGATTGACCTCCTCGTAGCAGAAGGCTATGCGACCACGATTCGACTGAGAGCCTACTCCCCCTTTGTTCAAAATCCGGTGGTCGAGCGAGTTGAAGCTTCTACGGCGGACCAGGACTCCGATTCGCATCCCAGCGCCACGCAGTAGATTGGATGGAGAAATATCATTCCGCATGGGGAGGCCGCACTGACAAGGCCGGTCCTCGCATACTGATCACACCGAACGGCTGGTCTCCGGGGAAAATCCTGGGCACCAGGCTCCTGCTCGTGTTTCTGCTCTTCTGTTTTGTGTTCACCCTACTCTGGGCGGATCGTGATGGCTTGCGCGATCAGGTGGACGGCGAGCTGTCCTTCTCCGACGTGGTGTATTTCACCATGATCACCGTGACGACGGTCGGCTATGGAGATATCGTACCGGTGTCCACGCGCGCGCGACTGGTTGATGCGCTGGTCGTGACGCCGGTGCGTTTCGGCATCTGGTTCTTGTTTTTGGGAACCGCCTATCAGTTGATCATCCGACAATATATGGAGGAATATCGCATGGCGAAACTCCAGGCGAATCTCGACGGGCATATCATCGTCTGTGGCTTCGGCCATACCGGGATGTCGGCTACGAAAGAACTCCTGGCACGCGGCACAAGCGCCGAGCACATCCTGGTGATCGACAAGTCGGAAGAGCGCGTACGGTTGGCCGGCACCCTTGGCATCGCAGCCTTTCAGGCCGACACGACCCACGAATCCGTGTTGCGCGATGCCGTCATCGACAAGGCCAGGGCCGTGATCATTGCCGCAGGCGTCGACGACTCGAATGCCCTCATTCTGCTCACGGCCAGACATTTGAATCCGAAGATTCGCATCATCGTCAGCGCGAAGGAAGAAGAAAACGTGAAACTCTTCAAGACCGGCGGAGCGGACGCCATACTGTCGCCCGCGACATTCGGCGGCTACATTTTGGCGGCTGCCGTGGATCAAGGACACATGGTGCAGTATCTCGATGATCTGCTGACCACACGAGGCAACGTCGCCTTGGTTGAGCGTACTGTTCGACCAGATGAAATCGGGAAATCTCCGGCCGATCTGCACCCCGACCTCTTGCTCCGTCTCTACCGCAAGAAAACCATATACTCCTACATGGATTTGGATCAGGCTGGCCCGCTTCAGGACAGGGACATCATGGTCCTCTTTACGACTTCACCGACCAACAGGGGATAACCATCCGTTGACGATACGGCATACGGAGCTCTTCGGGGACATTTTATGAATTCTGGATTCAGGATGGGATTCCTCATCGTCTAAGCCCGTGACGACGCCCGCACCAGACGTTCGATGGTGAGGCCCTGAACGAGGATTGAAAAGACTACGACGATATAGGTCATCGTGATGAGCACATCCCGATAGGAAGACGGCGGAAGCGAGAGCGCCATGGCGACGGAGATTCCACCGCGCAACCCGCCCCAGGTCAGAATCAACGTGGCACGTTCGGTAAACTCTTGGAATAACCGGAACACTTGGACAGGAAGACTCACACTGACAAAGCGGGCGAATAACACCAGCGGAATCGCGATGAGCCCCGCCTCTAAGTATTCAGACTTGAAGGTCAAGGCCAAGACTTCGAGGCCGATCAAGACGAAGAGCACGGCATTGAGCAACTCATCAATGAGTTCCCAGAACGTGTCCAGATACTCGCGCGTAGTCTCCGACATCGCCAGGTGACGGCCTTGGTTCCCGATCAACAGACCGGACACCACGACGGCGATCGGACCCGACGTGTGTAGCGCATCGGCCAGCGCGTATCCCCCCATCACCAACGCCAGCGTCAGTAAAATCTCGACATGATGCTGATTGATCGACTTCAGCATCACATACGTCAGATATCCCAACGCTAGGCCGATTGCCGCCCCACCCACGGCTTCCTGGAGGAACAGCAGGACGATCGAACCGGGCGTGATGGTCCCGGTCTCTGCCACCCCGAGCAGCACAAGGAATACGGCGACGCCGACACCGTCGTTGAAGAGCGACTCTCCCGTAATCTTGATTTCCAGTTGTTTCGGAGCCTTGGCATTTTTGAGAATTCCCAAGACTGCGATGGGATCGGTAGGGGAAATCAACGCGCCGAACAACAGGCAGCCGATAAATGGAATCGGTAATCCGATCCATCCAAGTAAGAGATACGTCAATGCACCGACGATACTGGCCGACACCATGACGCCCAGACAGGCCAGCGTCCCGATGAACCATTTCTGTTCCAGGAGATCGTCCAGATTGATATGCAGCGCCCCGGCAAAGAGCAGAAAGCTGAGCATGCCGTGCAAGAGCGTCTCGTCGAAATCGATACTGCGGATAAAGCTCTCGGCCTCCGCCTGGATCCCATAACCAAGCTTTCCGAGCAGCAGGAGGACGAGCGACATCACCAAGGCAATGGCCATCAGACCGATCGTCACCGGCAACTTGATATACCGATGATTCACATAGCTGAACACAGCCGAGAGACAAACGAGAATGGTGATGGTTTCAATCAGCGACATATCAAGGAGCATCAAACCGGAGGGCGGTCACTCGAAATGCGTTCACGAAACAGACGGCTCCGGCACCGAGTCAGCAACGCTCGATGGATGCCGTCGTTGGTAGACCGTCAAGACCAGCGTCATGCCGAGCACACACAGGACAATCACGGTCAGCGCATAGATCGGGAACAGTTCCGTGCCACGGATTCCCGTGGACGTCGGAAGAAACGCCATGACCGCCGTCGCCACGCCTCGGGGGAACATTGCGGCGATTACCAAACGCTCACTCGAGGTCCATGAGTTGCTGACGCGCGCCAGACCTTCTGTCACGGCGCCCCGAACGAGCACAACGATACAGAATAAGCTCAAGCTCATCAAGGCAATCTCGACGGTCAAGGCGGAAAAATCGAGAATCAACCCCAGCAACACATAGAAAAAGGTCCGCACCAGAAACGACAACTCTTCGTGCATCCGCTTCATGAATTCGCCAAGGACAAACTTCGCCTGGTCCAATTCGTACCCAATCAACATGCGGATCGGCCTGACCATGTGCCCCACCAGAAACTCCATGTTGCTCAAGACGAGGCCGAACAGAAGAATCGTAATGGCTCCATTAGCGCCGATCAATTCCGCTACATAGTACAGCACTAAGATCGCCGCCATCGTAAGCATGTAGGACAGCGCCTGCCCCTCGAGCCAGGTCAACAACCGTGCCCACAGCGCTCCGGCCAAGAGCGCAAGCATGATCGCATCCCAAAAGGCATGAAACACCTCGCGAACAAAATGCCCTCCACCGGAGGTATCCCTCATCGTCCCCATCAAGGCCAACGCAAGCACCACGACAAAGACTTCCGAGATGGCCGAATCGAGGCTCAACAACACCTTCGTCGAATCACGGAGAGAAGACATGTGCGACGTCACCGGGATAATGATGGCAGCCGCGGTGCCCCCCAAGATGGTGCCGAGAAGCAATCCATGCAACCATGACGCGTGGGTGATCCACACATAAAAACCCATGATCGTAAGGATGGTCATGCCGAACACCATCACGGAATACAGCAAGGCCATCGGCGTCTCGCTGACGACTTTCATAATGTGGAGATTGATTCCGCCGTCGAAGAGAATGATCAGCAGCGCCAACGTCCCGAAATACGGAGCCAGTTTCATGACGACGGTGGGTTCGGCCACATGGAAGACAGGCCCTAACAGGATCCCGAATCCCATCAAAAACACCACACTGGGAATACCGGTCCGTTTGAAGGCCAGCTCCCCTGCCAGACCGACCAGGATGACCAATCCCGTGAGGCCCAGGACGAGTTCGACACTCAGAGAATCCATATGTCCGTTCTCTTCCACACGACTCTGACCATGCTCGCACCAGCATTATGCATCGCCCTTTTCCTCTAGGCAACTAATCACGGCTGAGAGGACATACGCCGAATACCCGTTTGTCCCTAGCGGAAAAATGGATGCCATGGCACAATGATTGCGTATTTTTCCTGAACCGGGGAACACGAATTAAAAAGGGGGCTTCGATCAATTGAGTCGCCACAATGTCCTCTTCGCCATGAATCTCCGGGTACGGTTCGCAACCTGCGTGGCCCTCTGTTCCTGGCTGACCTTTGGTCTCATCTTTGCTGCACCAGCAGGATCCGGCTCGGGCGTTCCGGTTCGCCTCCATGGCGAGACCCTGTTCACGATCCAGACCGGACTGGCCAACGTCGATGCAGCCTCCCGGGCGACAGCTATTGAGAAACGCTTAGTTCGACTGACCCGGGCGACACCTTCCGTCATCGATAGCCTCAGGGTTGAGGACCATGAACAAACGGCCTATGTCTTGACGTCGGAGGAAGTCCTCTTCGTCGTGACCGACAACGAAGCCAAGGCGGCTGGAAAACCACGACGCCTATTGGCCGAGGAGCAGACGGAAAAGATACGAGAAGTCCTCATAGATTTTCCTCCCACCAAACCGTCGCGCGAACCGTCACCGCAAATGACCTTGCGGAATCTGCTGTGGGCCGGCGTTGCAACCGCACTGTTGATCTTCTTCGCCGTGGCCTCTTCCGTCTTCTTTCCTCGACTTTACGAAGCCCTCGGTGTGTGGCATGAGACACACCCGCACGTCGTTTCACTTCGCGGGTTGGAGTTGATCTCCGCAGCTCGTCTCAGTAACGTCCTACTGTTCCTCAGCAAGGTCCTTCGCGGGGTCCTATCCGGTCTTGCCCTGTATTGGTACTTTCACTTCGTCTTGAACCTCTTCCCACAAACGCGCGCGTTTGAGCAGCGGTTTCTGGAGGCGCTGACTGCACCCGTTGAACAGATTCAGACTTTGTTCTCCAACGGGGGAGGGTTCGTTATCGGCCTGCTCCTGGCACTGGTCGCCACAGGCTTGTTCCTGGGCTTCCTGAAGGCCTTTAGACAGCTCTTTCCCCGCATGTTGGACAGGGTGTCCGCCTGGGGGTTCACGACGAAATACTCGCTCAAGATCCAGCGCGTGGAACTGCTGTCAGGCGCACAAATCTCGGATGGCCTGATGGGGCTGCTACGGGCCTTTCGATTGATCGCGTACGTTTCGCTCACCTACCTCTACGTCACGTCGGTTCTGGGGTTTTTCCCCGCTACCCGAAAACTCTCCGTCGAACTGTTGAACTATATGATCGAACCAGTGAGGATGCTCGGCAGAGAGTTTATCGCCTCGGTCCCGGACATCATCGCCATCGCGATGATCATCGTCGTCACCAACTACGTCATCAAGCTCATCCACATGTTCTTCAACGGAATTGAACGAGGCGCAATCACGTTCCAAGGCTTCCATCGCGAATGGGCGACTCCCACCTACAAAATTGTGCGGTTTTTCGTCCTGGTCTTCGCCGCAGTGGCAATCTTTCCATATATACCAGGGTCGCACTCCGAAGCATTTAGAGGCATCTCTGTGTTTCTTGGAGTCCTCGTATCGTTGGGCGCTGCAGGATCGTTCAGCAATATCGTCGCCGGGGTAGTCCTGACCTACATGCGACCGTTCAGTGTCGGAGACCGAGTCAAAATCGCCGATACGATCGGGGACATCACGGAAAAAACTCTCCTCGTCACAAGAGTCAGAACCATCAAGAACGTCGACGTCACGATTCCCAATGCCCTGGTCCTTGGCTCGCACATCATCAACTTCAGTACATCGTCGATGCAACCTCCACCGCTCATTCTCCATACGAGCGTGACTATCGGCTATGACGCGCCATGGCACAAAGTTCATGAGTTGCTCATTACCGCTGCCAAAAAGACCACGCATATTCTGGAGACACCGGAGCCCTTCGTCTTTCAAACCAGCTTGAATGATTCTTACGTGACCTACGAAATCAACGCTTATACCGGTGCCCCGAACAAGATGGCCGCCATCTACTCGGAGCTGCACCAACATATCCAGGACCAGTTCAACGAAGCGGGCCTGGAAATCATGTCACCCCATTACACCCAAATCCGTGACGGCAACAGGACGACGATTCCCGATCAGTACCTGCCGAAGACCTATCAACCCCCGGGCCTCAGAATTTGGCCGTTGGGCTCGTCTCAGCTGCATCATGAATTTCCACCATCCGAAGGAAGCCTCAGGTGATCATCGCCTTACATGCGCGAGCCGCGGTGACGGTTACCCTCTGTATGGAGCCTGCCTATGACCGTTGAAATGGCCCTCGTGCTCCTCGTCGTGCTGTCTGCGGTGATCCTGTTCATCACCGAGAAGATTCCTCTTGATCTCGTGGCGCTGACCATCATCGCCACCCTCATGATGAGCCGGATTATCACGCCTGAAGAAGGCCTGTCCGGATTCAGCAACCCGGCTACCGTCACGGTAGGCGCGATGTTGGTGCTGAGCGCCGGACTGTTTAAGAGCGGCGCCGTGAACATTCTCGGGGCGGGCTTACGCAGACTGAGCCGACATGGTTCGAGGATCATGACGCTCACCATGATGACCTGTATAGGAACCATCTCCGCGTTCATCAACAACACCGCTGCCGTCGCCATGCTCCTCCCGATCGTGATGGATACGGCTCGGGACATGCGCATAAGCCCCTCCAAGCTCCTCATGCCCCTGTCGTTCGCTTCCATGTTCGGAGGCGTCTGTACGCTGATCGGAAGTTCTACCAATATCCTGGTCAGCTCCATCGCTGAACGGTACGGACAGCCGGGGCTCGGGATGTTCGAAATGACGCAACTCGGCCTGGTTTTTTTCACGGCAGGGACGGTGTACATGCTCGTAGCCGGTACGCGAATGATTCCGGACCGCCGAGTCGAGGACGACATGACGCAACGTTTCGGCATGGGTGATTATCTGACGGAGATCGTCCTGCTCCCTGAGGCCAAATCCGTCGGCACGACGATCGAAGATGCTCCGCTGGGAAAGGACATCGACCTCGAGATTCTGGAAGTCCGACGCAACGCCGGTCGGCTACAATTTCCAGGCCCCCACACGGTGTTGCAGGCCGAAGACATCCTGCTGGTCCGGTGTAACGCCGCACAGATCAAGCGTCTTCAGGAGCGGGAGGGGATTGCGCTGAAATCCGAGATGCAGTGGCGCGATAAGGATTTGGAATCCGACGACACTCGACTGATGGAGGCCGTTGTGGCGCCCTATTCCGTCCTGGACGGCAGATCCGTCAGAGGTATCCGATTTAAAGACAATTTCGGTGCCACCGTCTTGGCCATCCGCCATAATGAAGAGGTCGTTCATGATCATCTGAATGCGCGAATCCTACGCGGAGGTGATATGCTGCTGCTCAAGGTTCGAACCGATTCGTTTGAGCGGCTGAGAGACAGTCCGGCCTTCGTCATGATGTCGGATGTGGGCCTCCCCACCTTTCGAACTGACAAGCTCCTGATTGCACTGGCCATCGTCGCCGGCGTCGTGGGAGCGGCGGCACTGAACGTTGTTCCCATCGTCATCAGCGCCATCACCGGTTGCGCGCTGCTCATCCTGACCGGCTGTCTGACCATGGAAGAAACGTACAAGGCGGTCGAATGGAAGATCATCTTTTTGCTCGCAGGGGTGCTGACATTAGGAGTCGCATTGGAAAAAACCGGGGCGGCCCTGCTCCTGTCGAGCTGGCTGATCGCCACGATCGGGGTGTTGGGCCCTGTCGCACTCGTATCGGCGTTTTATCTGATGACCTCGCTGCTGACGGAGGCTATGTCGAACAACGCCACCGCCGCACTCCTCACGCCCATCGCCATCGCCGCCGCCCAGTCATTGGACGTAGATCCCCGACCGTTTCTCATGGCCATCACCTTTGCCGCCTCGGCCAGTTTCATGACTCCCGTGGGCTACCAAACGAATACCTTGATCTATGGACCAGGCCGATACACCTTTGCGGATTTTCTTCGTATCGGCACCCCTCTGAACATCTTATTCTGGATCCTGGCCACTATCTTGATTCCCGTCTTCTGGCCATTCCAGCCCGCGTGAACACATGAATGACAGACGATGCGGTTTTTCGCCTATTCGGATATCTAGAACGGAGTAGCCATGGATCGGATCACAGACTTTTTTGAACCGTTGGGGGCCTTCACCGAAATTCCCCTGTATTCAATCGGCAACACGACCATCACGCTGGGCACGATGCTGTATCTGACGGTCCTGGTCGTGGCGCTCTTTTATATCACCGGAATACTGAAAAGGTGGGTCGTCGAACGATTACTCTCTCGAAGCCAAGTCGATCTGGGAGTCAGACACGCGATCGGCGCCATCTTCCGGTATGTCGTGGTGGCCCTGGGCCTGATCATTATTCTCCAAACGGCCGGCATCGACCTCAGTGCCTTGACGGTGCTCTTCGGTGCGCTGGGTATCGGGGTGGGATTCGGCTTACAGAGCATCACCAACAATTTCGTCAGCGGGATCATTCTCCTGTTGGAGCGCCCGATCAAAGTCGGGGACCGCATTGAAGTGGGCAACGTCAATGGCGATGTCATCAATATCTCTCCGCGTGCGACCACGATCGTGACGAATGACAACATCGCAATCATCGTCCCGAACGCCGATTTCATCTCCTCGAAAGTCGTCAACTGGAGTTATACGAATCGGAACGTTCGATTCAACTTCCCCGTCGGGGTTTCATACGGTTCAGACCCTGAACAGGTCCGCCGCGTGCTCCTTGACGTGGCGCGGGCTCATCAGGGTGTTCTCAAAGAACCAGGGCCTTCCGTACTGTTCGATGGATTCGGCGATAGTTCGTTGAACTTCTTACTGAGGGTGTGGACGAGGGACTTTTCAACGGTTCCCGGGGTGTTGCGCAGCGAGTTGTATTTTGCAATCAGCCTGGCATTTAAAGAACACGGCATCGAGATCCCGTTCCCCCAGCGGGACCTCCATATCAAGAGCGGAACGCTCAATGTACGGCAGGTCTCGCCAGGCTGACGACGAGACCCGCCGGGGCCAAGGAAACACCCACCGGCTGAACGCCGAATCTACAGACCGATCAAACCTCAAGAGCCCCCGCTGTCGGCGCCGAAACTATAACGAACCACCCATGAATTATGCCGTCGGGCTCGCCTCTTCTTTCCCCGCTCGCATTTTGGCTGCCGTCTGGGCCAACAATTCTTTCTGCAACGCCTCGATATCAGCCTTGGCGCCCAGCGCAAGCTCCTCCACCTTCCGTTCGCTCTCCGGGCCCGGCACGTGGGAAAACTCATGGCAGTCTTCATAGGCTTGCTCGGTAGTGCCGGTCGCCTTGATCACTGCACCAGCGATCACCCCGCCGATCACCGCAATCACAAGGGTAATGGCGATGCCGGTCAGCTGCACGCCGGCTATACCAGGCACGACTAAGATTGCGCAGAGTCCGCCGAGCAACCCCGGCATTCCATGCAAATTGTGGACGCCACAGGTATCAATCAACTTAATCTTGGATTCGAGCATGGGCAGAATAAAGACAAATCCGATGACCGAGAGGGCGCCGGCAAGCAACCCGATCGAGAAGGCGCCGACAGGACTCACCAGGTTACAGGTCGAGCCGATCGAGACTCCGCCAGCCAATGCGGCGTTGGCCATATCCACCATCGACGTCTTTCCATGGTGGAAATAGGTGCTCAGGAAATAGGTGGCGAGCGTCGCCCCGCTCAAGGCCAGAATAGTGTTCACAACCGTCTGCGGCATTTCCTCGAAGGGCACGATAGCCGTCGCGAAGCTTGGCCAGAATAGCCACAGGACCATCGATCCGAGCATGGCAAAGCGATCGGAAGTCGGATCGGATTCGATCGGCTGACTACGCTGCTGCACAGTTGTCAGTACCAGAGACGCGGCCAACCCAAAATATGCGCCGAAGGCGTGGATGACGATCGAACCAGCCGAATCTTGAAACCCCTTTGTAAGTCCGGAACCATTGTCCAGTACCAAATATTCATTGAGCGCATACAGCGGCACGAGGAGCAACGTGAGCAGGGCATACTGGAACACCCGCAACCGACCAAGCACCGCCCCCATCGCAATCAACGCCGTCGCGACTGAAAATTCAGCTAACATCAGCGTTTCGACTGAATGGGCCTCAATCTCATGCCCCACCACGCCGTTGGCACGCAGCAACATGTACAGAGGCAACCCGGTTGCGACGACGAGATAGGTGCCGGTCGTCGCGCCGAAGCCGTACCGCCTGACGAACACCATGAGAAATCCGAACCCAACCACCAACATGGCCAGGATGTGAATCGAGTAATTGTATTGGGCGACCAAGCGCGCCTCGTTCACGGCACCCGTCGGCTCTTCGGCACCGACCCAACTTGTGACACACAGAAGACACAGACTTGCTGCGCTGAGCACCTTCAACCAGAAGCTGTTCCGCATGGAGGCCTCCTTGGCCAATGGGAATGTGTGGGGAGACTATGGGGGCGCAGTGTACTCCACTTATCAGCGCTCTTGTCAAACTCCCTGAGTGGGCACTGATGAGATGGGTAATCCCAATAACGATTGAAATCAGACAAAGGTTAACTAAGTAGGCGTGAAACCGTAAGAAATACCGGTTTCTATGTTCGAACTCTATCCCTACCGTATGGATTAGGAGGCGGGAGGGCCGAGCGCGGGAAACTCCAACCCCTCAATCTCTTGAATGGTTTTTCCGGCTATTCCCTGAAGGTCTCCATACATCCCGGCCGTCGCCTGCATCACCCGATCGATCTGTTCTTCCCGTTTCGCCCATTGTTTGGTAATGGCCTTCTTCTCCTTATCGAGATCGTCCTTCATCGTCGAGAACGCTTCGACGATGGCTTCGACTCGATGGCGAAATCGAGGACCGGTCAGGTATTGATAGATCATTTCCGTCTTGGTTTGTTGGCCTTCGGACGCTTGTCGCGCCGACGCGACCTCGACGAGGGTCTGACGGAGCGCGAGCGCTAAGGGAAGCACCGTCTTCGTATGGGTGACCCACACGTGCTCGACCAGCCCGAATGACTCGACATCTTTGGGCAGTGATTGACTCACGATGACGGCGATTTCAGACTTGGCGGCTCGCTGATCTTCTCGCAACTTGGCGAGCCATCCATCGCTCCAGTTCTTGGTCCGCTTTGATTCCCAAATGATCGTCCCGCAGCGCTGCCCGTGAGGCCCCACCACGCGCTGGAGCGCATCCCCGCCATGTTCGCCTTTGGGAACGGGTTCGATCGTGTCCCACGGAAATTTCTCCCGTAATAACGCCTCCAACTCCAATTCCTGGACCTCCCCCTGTAGCTGCTGCGACCCCTGCTCGGCCTTTCGCTTCAGCTCTTCGATCTGCTTCTGCATGGAGACGATGGTTTGTTCCCTCTCGAGGACTTTCAACCTGAGCCCGTCTTCGGCTTCTTTCTTCGCCTGTTCCCTGGTCGCCGCCAACCCCTCTTGCACCCGTTTTTCAACGGTCAATTCGAGTTCACGCTTGGCATCGTCCAGCTCGCGCTGCTTGCGAAGGAGATCTGCCTGCGCCTGTTGAGCCTCAGCCAGTTTGGCTTCCCGTTGTTTGATGATGTCCTGGAGGTCGGCGACTTCTTTCACTTTGTGATCCAGGTCATTCTGGATTGCGAGTTTGGCTTTCTTCGCTTCATCGGCCGCAATCTTGGCGCGCTCCGATCGAAGCTTCTCGCTGACCTGGTCGTCGATGGTTTGCTGCGCCTTAGAGAGCGCCTCCTCCCGCTCGCGCAAGGCGGCGTCGCGTTTCGCCACGTCGGATTCTTTCTGGGCCAAACGCGTTTCATACTCACGGCGAGTGGATTCGATCAGCGGAGCCGCAAGGGATTCCGTGAGTTTGATTTCAGTCTTACAACTGGGGCAAATGATCGTTGGATCAGCCATGAGACATCATATGACAAGACCTCTCGTCGTCTTATCGGCAAGAGGAGCTTACAGCTATTTCAAACAGAAAACACTCCGAAATTACAGCCCACATCCGGCGAGATATTCACCGACCGTGCCGAGCGAAAGTGGAATGATTTCGTCCACGGGACGAACGATCTTGTGTCTCCCATAATCCATACTCCTCTCGCCCTTGACCGCCAAGAAGTCCTGCCGTACAATTTGTACTGTTCGTACGTTCAGTACAGGCGTGATGTCCTCTAAGGAGAAGCCGATGGCACATCTTCCAGCGAGTAAGGCACGGCAAGGTTTTGCGGATACGATCAATCGCGCAGCCTATGGGAAAGAGCGGGTGGTCGTGCGGAGACGCGGAAAGGAAATCGCCGCGGTGGTACCAATCGACGACTTGCGCTTCTTGGAGGAATTGGAAGATCGGATCGATCTCGTCGATGCGCGGGCTGCTCTCGCCGAAGCGAGAAAGAAAGGTGCGAAACCGCTCGATGCAATTCTCAAGGATCTCGGCCTCTAATCTTCCATGGCCTATTCGGTCCTTCTCGCCCCCTCTGCAGAACGTCAACTCAAGGCATTTGCCGAAGCCACGCAGAAGCGAATCGTCACACGTCTGAAAGCCCTACGATACAATCCTCGTCCCCAGGGCGTGAAGAAACTCGCCGGTGAAAATAATTTCTATCGTATCCGGGAAGGCACCTACCGGATCATCTATACGATTCAAGACAAAGAACTGGTCGTGCTCGCCGTGAAGATCGGCGACCGGAAAGAGGTCTACCGCTGAGTCCACAGTGGACCGAGACTTTTCTACTCCACTGCTTACGTCTTTCTCCGCCCCCCTAGATGCCCAGACCGCACTTGGCAGGCGAGGACGTCGCAAATGACCCGCGTGGCCATGAGGCTGGTAATTTCAGCTGCATCGTAGGGCGGTGAGCATTCGACGATCTCCATCCCGGCCAGCGGCTTGGTGTCCGCGATGATCTGGAGAAACTTCAACACTTCTCGCGGCATAAATCCACCTGGTTCAGGCCAACCCGTTCCCGGCACAAAGGCGGCATCCAAGCAATCGACGTCGAAGCTGAGCCAGACCGCATCCACGCCATCCCACGCGACTTCCAAGGCCTGTTTCGCCGCATTCTCAATTCCCATCTCCACACAGTCGGTGACGGTCATGATCGTGGTTTGGCGTTCGCGTCCCGACTTGACCCCCGGCCGAGGGGCTTGCCAGCCCCCGATACCGATCTGCACCAGATTCTTGGCCGGTACGTTAGGAATGTTTGTGGCATGAAACCACGGCGTGGTATGCATCCGTTCATCGAGATCGGTATCCTGCGTATCCACATGTCGATCGAAATGAATGATACCGAGTTTCTTACCGTTCAAATGTTGAGCCACACCACGCACGGTCGCAAAGCCGAGCGAATGGTCCCCGCCAAGCACCACGGGGAACGCCCCGCTGGCATAGACATGTGCAACACCTTTACTGACCTGATCAAAGGTCTTCTCAATATTGGCCGGAATAGTAAACACGTCGCCGAGATCGCACATGGACACTGATTCTCGAAGGTCCACCCCGAGTTCAAAGCTATAGGTGCCGTACAGCGCGGAAATCTTTCGAATCCCCTGCGGCCCAAACCTTGTGCCGGACCGATAGGTCGTACCGCCATCGAACGGCGCGCCAAGGATCGCGACGTCATACTCGCCGCACTTCCGCACATCCTCCACATACGGGGCTTTGGTAAAGGTATTGATTCCTGCGAAGTGAGGCAATTCTCCTCGGCTGAAAGTAGGAATCCGACGATCGACGATCGAATCGGCGCCGGGCAACCCCAACTGAAGGCCACGAGCTATTTCCTCCTCATGTTTCGTCGTCGGGAGCAGCGCCTCGGCTTCGACCGCATACTTCGCCTCCTGCCCATATCGATCATGCAGAGGAACCTCGCCCCGATACTTTCTACTCTTAGCCATGAAGAGACCTCCTTACCTCGATATCGCGCATCATGTCGGCAGATGACAGAAGATACCGGTTTATGTCTTGGAAATCATCCATGAATACTCGCGAGAGTCGAAACTACACCAAGGCATCCCTGTTTTTATGCCCTGCTAGACTCTCGCTCGGCCCTGAGTATAATGACATCAGTTCAATGGCTATGATCGGACCCCTGATACTGCTCCTCGCGCTGTTGTCGCCATTTCCATATCCGACCTCGTCATGGGCTGGCACACGTTATGAAGACACGCTCAAACGATTCGCCGAGGCGATCACCGAAGCAGCGGCGAAGGCCAAGAAGCAACGCCTTGCGATTCTCGATTTCACGGACACCGAGGGACAACCTACGAAAGTCGGACCGTTCCTTGCCGAAGAGCTCGGAACACAACTCATGCTGGCAGGGGAATTGACCGTGGTCGATCGAACACTCATCAACTCGACGCTGAAACAGCTCCACGTCGATCAGATCGACTCCAACCATGCGAAAGCCGTCCAACGTGTGGCAAAAGCGATCCGCGCCGACGCGTTCGTCAACGGAGTCTCGATCGAGACTCCTGATGGTCTGCAGGTCACCGCCAAGCTGATCAGTCCTTCGAACGGCCAGCCTATCGGCGCCGCGCGAGCGACGTTGCCGAAAACTGGCCCCTTGAACTCGTTCTTCAAGAAAGCGGAGTCTCCACAGCCGGAAGCTACGGCAGAAAACCTTCACGAACCTGCACCTCCGACAGGCTTGGGGACTCATCGGAACGAGTCCTACGAGTTCGTCGTGACAGCAATCGACAAGCAACAGGGTCGAGTGAAATTGGACGCCACGATCGAAAACCATTCTTTGCGCGACCTGAAGCTTCTGTGTCAGTTGCAAGACACACTCCTGAAAGATGAGCATGGAACGATCTGGCACCAGGCAGTCGAAGATAATCGAGAAGGTCTCTGCACGCGTGGTCTCGAATTATCGCCTCGCCGGAAACGGCGGGCCGTCCTCGTCTTCACCGCGTCAGCGGAAGGACCGGCCACACAGTTCACCCTTCACTTTTACGAAAAGTTACCAAGGCGGCATGCGTCGTTCACGATTGATGGATTGACGCTCGGACCCACACCGGATCCCTCGGACAAGTCGCCTTAGAAAGACCGTTATGCCGAATACGCTAAAGCAAGTACTCACTATTGCCGGATCGGACTCCGGCGGAGGCGCAGGAATTCAAGCCGATCTCAAGGCGATGTCCGCGAACGGTGTCTTCGCCATGTCCGTGATCACCGCCATCACCGCGCAAAACACAGAGGAAGTCACGGATGTCTTCGAACTACCCTCAACCATCATCGCCTCACAACTCGATGCCGTGTTCGACGATTTTGACGTGGCCGCCGTGAAGACTGGCATGTTGTCGTCTTCAGCCATCGTTGACGTGGTTGTCAGGATGCTCGCTCCCCAGAAAGTCGCTAACCTCGTCGTGGATCCGGTCATGATCTCCAAGAGCGGCCATCCTCTGTTGCAACCGGATGCGGTCGACGCGGTCAAGACGAAGCTGCTCCCGCTCGCCTTGATCGTGACCCCGAATGTGCATGAGGCACAACAACTGTCAGGAATTGAAATTCGGTCATTGGCTGATGCGCGACGGGCCGCGAAAGTGATTCACCAATTCGGATGCAAGCACGTCCTGATCAAAGGAGGCCACCTCCTCAATGAACGGGCAACCGACTTGCTGTACGACGGCCGGTTTTTCAATGTATTGAAAGGGGAGTTCATTGAGACACGCCATACCCACGGTACCGGCTGCACGTTCGCCTCTGCCTTGGCCGCGCATCTTGCCCGCGGACATTCCGTCTTGGATTCCGCACAGGCGGCGAAGTCGTACGTCACGGAAGCGATTCGACACGGATTAGCCATCGGCCACGGGCAGGGTCCCACCGATCATTTTTATTTCTTGGAGCGCTAGGGGACGAACCGGATGCGTGCATGGGGCTACTCGCCTCTCACATTGTGCTTCACGGGTTTCTTCTGGCTGGCCCTTGCTTCGATTCTTGGGCTGGCGATCCTCATCGGGTTGATTCGCGGCACTCCACTCCCGCCATGGGTACGAACACTCCACGTTCATGCGGCTCTGATCGGCGGCGTGGTTCAGACCATTCTCGGCGGGCTTCTGTTGCTTTTCGCCTCACCACAGTCGAAGGAACGAGCAACATCTGACTCTCATCCCTTCACATTCTGGGCCTTGAACGGCGGTCTGGTCGGAATGCTCGTGGGGTTCTGGCTGCATCACGGCCTGGTCGTGGGCATCGCCGGCCTCGCAGTGATCGCCGGTTTTCTCTCCGCCATCCACGGCATCTGGACGCCTGCGAGTCTGACCTGGTATCCCTCGTTTGGCCAGCCATGGTACTACGCCCTCATGTTCTTCGGTCTTGTCGGCGCAGCAGCCTGCGGAGAACTCCTGGCCTTTGGGTTATTTCCAGAATCCTATGGCTATGTGCGACTCGCGCACATTCATTTTGCCGTGCTCGGGTTTGTGATATTGGCTCTGATCGGCATGATGCACCACATCCTACCGACGGTCTGGAGCACCACGCTCGCACACCCTAGACTGGTGCGATTCACGACCATTTTCTTGGCGATCGGAGTGGTCGCCTTGATCGGTGGATTTTTGAATTCATCCGTTCTGGTTGAAATGATTGCTGGTGCCGTTTTGTTCGTGAGCATTGGACTCCTGATCGGCAACCTGTTCGGAACGTGGCTCTCCTCCGCCCACACTGGAAGCACCGCATCAGACCATCTCCTGGTCTCGACCTTCTTTCTCCTGTTCACCGTCCTACTCGGTATCCTGATCGGAGCCAACAACTTGTCTAGCCCGCCGGTGTTGCCATACGGCACACTCCACCTGGTGGCCTACACCCATATGGCATTCGTCGGCTTCATCATGAACGCCACGATTGGTGCAGGCTCTTACCTTCTTCCCATTGCCCTTGCAGCGCGCCGCGTCGCCGGTCATAAGAAACGCACCCTCTATTGCGATCAACTCACTACCATCATGAACCGTGGGAGATCCATACAGGTTGCCACGCTTTCTTTCGGAACGATGGGGATCGGCATCTTAGCGACCCTTACGTGGAATGTCCCCCTGAGCTCAATCTATATCCACACGACGATGTGGACCTGTTTTGTTCTTTTATTGACAAGCGTTGTTCTCTTTTCGATCAAGCTGACCACCATCGTAGCCACCCAGCCAGAGCATCTTGCCGCCCAACATGCGCCCTCCGACGAGAGCAGACAAATGGGATGAGCGTACATCTCATCTGTCCTCCCACCTGACCACACAGGCAGATTCTGATACAATCCGGCCATGGAAGAACGATTCTCATTTCTCGATCCCCATGGACATCGGGTCGCCGCTATCCTAACCAGGCCCAACAACGGAACGGATAAAGTCGCCGTGCTGTGTCATGGATTTCTTTCCTCAAAAACCAGCTCAACGAACAACGCCCTGACTCGAATGCTCGTGGACCACGACATCGCCACCTTTCGCTTTGATTTCTATGGGCAGGCGGAAAGCGAGGGGCCGTTCGATCAGATCACCGTCACCTTGGCTGTCGAACAGGCCATCGCTGCGATCGATTTGATGCAGCAGAAAGGGTTTCGACATATCGGCTTGATGGGGTCGAGCTTCGGTGGCCTGGTCTCGATTCTGACCGCCTCACAACGCGCAGACCTCACTTGCCTGGCGCTCAAATGTCCCGTGGTGGATTTTGCGGAAGAGCTACGGTTGGAATTCGGGGAAGACGGCATGGCGCAGTGGAAAGCCACCGACACGATTCCAGATATCCTTGGTGGTCCAAATCGAGTCAAGCTGCAGTATGCCTTTTATGAAGATTGTCTGAGGCAGATTGCATACGAGCCCGCCCGATCCATCACGGCACCGACTGTGATCGTGCAGGGCGATCAGGATGAGCATGTCCCGCTTCATCAAAGTCAACGGCTTTACCAAGCCCTACGAGTCAAGAAACACCTGGAGATGGTCCCCGGCGCCGATCATCAGTTCACCAAAGGCGATGATTTCAAACGAATGACCCACATGATCGCCGACTGGTTGACCAGCCACCTCACCTCCGCACAGCGATAATTGCCTACCTCGACATCCCTTCAAATTGGTTCCCGATTTTGAGCTTTCTCCGACCCTCCGGTGTTCCAAGTGGTTCACTCTGGAAATGCATTTTGGTACATACTAACGATCCCACCTATCCCTATGACGTTCACTATCCGACAGAAACGTTGCGCAATGCGAGGGTTATGAAAGGTGGGCTGGTTCCAAGTCCCTTCCTCTTCCCTGGCATATCGGTTGCGTACTACCGTGATCTCTCGTTTACACTGATACCAAGGACATGATGCCAATGGTTCATTCTAATAAATACATCTTCATCGCCTCATTGGCGACGTTCACTCTCCTGTTGTGTTCAAGTATCGTGAGTGCCGAAACCGTGAAGAGTAGCCGTCACAGCTTGATCCATCGCCCTCAACTACAGAACCGACCACCTGCGACGCTCGATTCAGCCACAAGTGCTTCCCGATCGGATCAAACCTCTGCTTCCCCTTCAACACCACCATCCTCATTCCATCACAAGCTGGTGAAGAGGCCGACGGTACCGCCAGTAACAGCTACCCAACCCAATGACAGGCTCCCTTCAAATGCGCCACAACTCGGCGATGCCTCCTCTTCGGCGAAGCACTGAGTTCAGGTCACAAATAATACGACGCCGGCACCTGAAACCATCTCATGTCTCTGCTCAGCAGCTACTGAGCGAGGGATCTCGCACATCGAAACCCCGTATAACTATTGCGGGTGTCTGGAGAGAGTTTGAATCGTCCATAAGTGAGGAGGTACTTGGGGAGGTCGGACCAGGACCCGCCGCGCACCACTTTGAACTGACCCTTTACCGGCCCAGTCGGGTTTCGATCGGGTGAGCTATCGTAATAGTCGATCGCATACCAGTCCTGAACCCATTCGTATACATTGCCGGCCATATGATGGAGGGCAAACGGGCTCCTGCCCTGAGGATGTGATTGCACCGGTGCGAGCACAAGGTCATAGCTGAACCGTGCGCCAAGCGCAAAGTTGGCGCGCTCGTTCGTTGGCGCCTGGCTGCCCCAGGGATAGGATCGACCATCGGTGCCGCGCGCCGCTTTTTCCCATTCCGCTTCGGTCGGGAGGCGCTTCCCTTTCCAACGACAATAGCTCTCGGCGTCATGCCAGCTCACACCAATGACCGGTCGATCGCTGTGACGAGAAAATTCCACGGCTTCCCATTGCCAAGGAGGATCTCGGTCTTCTGAGTTGAAAAACTCTGCATACTGCGCTGTCGTGACCTCGTATTGATCGATGACGAAGGTAGCGAGCCAAACCCGATGGGCGGGCCGCTCATCCTCCAGGGCATGAACCCCATCAAGCCCCATGAGGAACTCTCCGGCCGGGATCTCGATCATCGTCGTTTCAGTGACACCCAAACCAGCATTCTTGAATTTCTTCAGGCGCTCTAGTTGGGCTTGCGCAAGCAGGGGAGCAAAAAGGAGACAGAGAATAAAGAGCCGTTGGAGCAACCGTACCATTGGGAGATAGCGCCTCCAACCGTTCGAAGCCATCATCCGATCTATCAATAGAACACTGGGCGAGATCTACCACATCGTATCATTTGTGCACACCGCCCGTGACGGCGCGGTCGCTCACGTAGGTTTCGCAGACGGCGGGTGTTGAACTTCCTCCAACGCGAACTGTCTGGGCAGCATCACGGGCAAGATGATTCCGATTGGATCGCCACGTTTGATGGTGGTGGGCTTGTGAAGCTGCAGTAGAAAATTAGCGGTAAAGGCTTCGTAATCAGGCAACCACGCATACTGATTCGGTGTTCGCTTGTACTCCTGCGTCTTAATGCCCTCCCAAACCGTGAAGGTCCGTTCTGGGTAGTGATAAAAGTGGTTGGGAACGTCCTTCATCATGAGTCCGACATGCTTGGGATAATACAGCCGGACTCCGCAGCAGAGCTTGGGATAGCCGCTATTCAGAATCAAGTCGACATACATGCCGGAAAAGGTCTTGTACCCAAGGAGTCGCTCTTCCGGAAGGATCGGGGGCGATTGCCACCGAACGCCTTCGGCAGTGCGGCGTAATTTGACATCGGCCGGACAGCGGATCAACCAGCCATAGTTGCCCACCGTTCGTACTGGACCACAGTCATCCGGCAACACCTTGTAGCCGCTGGCAGCAAGCGCCCGCTGTTCATCCAACGTCATATTGCTCAACATCGGCCGATGGGGATGAAAGTCCAGCTTCAGCCGCTCCGGTGGAAAGGCGGTCGAGTACTCCCGCTCCCAATAGATGACGATCTTGTCGGCAGTCTCATCCGAGGTCCTAGGTTCGTTGGTTTCGTCTTCCACGACTGCGACAGTAATCGAAGAGGCCGACCCGACACAAGAGGCTAGGCCCGTACCGACCAGACATCTTTATCAGTCGTACGCGAACCGTGTTTTGCTTGTCGATAGGCCAAAAATTCGTATAGTGGAGGAACAAGTCACAAGGGAGACTGATGACCCATGCCGAAAATCGATGAACTGTTTCGTATGATGCTTGAACAGGGGGCCTCGGATCTTCATCTGATTGCCGGCCAGGTTCCGGGCTTCCGCATCAATGGAGAATTGGAGCGCCTGCCGGGAACTGTCGTGCTCGAGAATCAGGTCCTTCATGAGATGCTCTACGAGATCGCGCCGAGCTCCAAGAAGGAAGTCTTCGAGGCGACCGGTGACGTCGACTTCGGCTATGAAATTGCCGGCGTAGCCAGATTCCGCTCTAATTTCTTCAATCACAAACATGGGATGGGAGCGGTCTTTCGAAAAATTCCCACCACCGTGCTTTCCGCCGAAGACTTGGGCCTCCCGCCCGTGCTGACACGCGCGGCCATGCTACGGAAAGGGCTGGTATTGGTGACGGGGCCTACCGGGAGCGGTAAATCGACCACGCTGGCGGCAATGGTCGACTATGCGAACCGTCACCGGAAAGATCACATCCTGACCATCGAGGATCCGATCGAATTCGTTCACCAAAGTAAGAGCTGTATCGTCAATCACCGAGAGATCGGCTTACACACCGTGACGTTTGGTTCCGCCTTGCGAGGCGCCCTCCGGGAAGACCCGGACATTATTCTCGTCGGCGAGATGCGAGATCTCGAAACCATCGCGTTGGCGGTTGAGGCAGCCGCAACTGGGCATTTGGTGTTCGGAACGCTGCACACGGAGAATGCCGCCAAAACCGTGGACCGTATCATCGAAGTCTTTCCGGCCTCGGAGCAGCCACAAATTCGCAACACCCTCTCCACGGCGCTCCGCGTCGTGGTGGCTCAAAACCTCTTCAAGCGAATCGATCAAAAGGGGCGCTGTGCGGCGTTGGAGATCATGGTCTGTACCCCGGCCATCAGCAATCTGATTCGTGACGCCAAGACGTTTCAGATCGCCTCAGCCATGCAGACCGGCAAGAACGTCGGCATGCAGACCTTGGATGACGCGATTCAGGATCTGCTTACCAAGAAATGGATCTCACCAGAAGAGGCCTACGAGAAAGCCATCGACAAGAATCGCTTCGCCAAGCTCCTCAAAACCCCGCCGGATGCACTGCAGTAATGATAGGTAGTCCTGACGGTTAAGCCGCCTGAAAATTTGATACGCAGCACTCATGCCAGGAACTCTTGATTAGAGTTGGGCCGGCACAGAGCGTGCTGTGACCACTTATTTTATTGCTGTCTTCGTATTACAGTCAGGAAACTCTCGCTGGATTAGATGGAGGCTCCTACGGATAGAACGGCCATTTTTGAAACGGTAGAATCTTTCAGTTTCTCGAACCTGTTTCCTTAATCTTGATTTCCGATTCCTAACCTTCCATGAGGTTTCTTTGAATATGTCATTACCACCCACACCATTCTTTATGGATGGGCCGTGTGAAGATCTAGGGTACCGAAATACGAGAGATCATCCACTGGGTAGCAAGCACAAAGACTTCGTCGAAATGCTGTGGGGAAGGTTTTACCAGCTTGCCGATGTCCATTTCCGAGAGGATGCGCGCAATCACTTCCTTCAGCGGTTCTGGGAGATGTATCTTGCCGTCTCCCTACTTGAACATGGGTTTGAACTCCACCGCCATGGAGATGAGGGCCCAGAGTTCTATACCCTCACTGGAGAAAATCGTATCTGGTTTGAGGCTGTTGCTCCTGGCCCTGGGGCTGGCCCCGACCAAGTTCCACAGCTTGATTTCGACAGGATTGAGGCGACCACGGTCCCAACCGAAAAAATTCTCCTACGCTTCACGAATGCGCTTGCTGAGAAGCGCAAAAAGTACCTTACCGCGCTAAGCAAAGGAATCATCTCTGCTGAAGACAGCTATGTTCTCGCAATTAACTCCCGAGGAATCCCACATGCCCCATACGGAAACTCGATGCCGTATTTCATACAGGCCTTCTTACCCTTTGGCCCACTCACCATCGCGATCGATCGAAACACTTTCGAGCAAACAGATTCCTTCTATGCGTATCGGCCTGAAGTCGTTAAGGTCAAAGGCTCTCCCGTCTCCACCCGAGCATTTCTCGATACAGAAGCCTCGTTCTGTTCTGCTGTTCTCCATTCAGGCGTTGATTGTGCCAACCACCCAGATAAACTCGGCGATGATTTCCAGGTTCTTCACAACCCTCATGCCCAACACCCTCTCGACCATACCGTATTAGGTTGGTGGGAACAGTTCATATTTCGCAATGAACAGCTCCACCGATCACCACCACCCTCAACCGCACCATAACGACCACAGCCTGACATTGATTGATCACACATCTCTCAACGGGTCGTAACCTTGAACGTATCCCCCGCAAGGATAAGCCCCTCTGTGCCGTCGGCAAGCTTGACCTTAAAGCCATCAAAATTCTCACCGTGGTAGACGGCGACGACATGTGCCGTCTCGCCTGCCTGGAGAGTCGCGACAATCTTCCCTGGTTCTACACCGGTACTCGCCGTCCCAGGAGGAGAGGACAACTGCTCGATACTGCGAACTTCCGTGGGCATCTCGATTTCAAGAAAGTTTTCTCGCTCACTGCATCCGGCAGAAACAACTGCGATTAAGATAATGCCACCCACCAAGGTCCAGCGATCACGCAATCGTTCTCTCATAACAATCGATGGATCTTCTCGCATATACCCCTCAATAAATAATCCCTCCAACCACCCAGTGCCGATCATCCGGGATGTCGATCAACAACCTCGTGAGATTCATCCTGGCTAACTGCGTACCGATTTCATCCTCGGTGAAGGCCGCGAGGAGAGAATTGTAAAAATCCCGGCGCAGAATGTCCGGTTCATTGGCAGCATATTGATCGACAATGGCTTGTGCTGCTTCCGGTGATTCGGGACGGAGCAAATCCATGACCAGCACCGGCGCTCCTGGTTTCACCAGCTGCCTGAGCTTTTGCCAGAACTGAAGCGGGTTCGGCAGGTGATGCAGGAGGCTATTGGAAATGACTGCATCGGCAATTCTCGCACCCGCCACCTCTTCATATCGTTCACAACGCAACGTAATGCGATCCACCAAACCGGCTTGTTTCACGGCCTGTTCGCCTAACTGGATCATCGGGGCCGAAGCATCGATGCCGATCACTCGACAAGCCGGATACAGTTTGGCGAACCGGATGGGAATATCACCCGGACCACACCCGAGATCCAGGACCATCCCCTGAGCAAACTCCGGAAAATATTCCATAAAGCGCTCAACGAATCCTTGATTCTCTTCCGCGAAGTCGGCGCCCGCATAGGCTTCAGCCTGCTTGGGATCATCCATCAGCTCGGGTTCCAAGACACGGTCCATCAAGAGATCTCCTCTGTCTTCGGCTCAAGAGGGAGTGTTACCATGTCTCCTGGCCTGACCACACCCCCATGCAGTACTTTGGCATAGACGCGGCTCCAGCCTGGGTTCAATTTTTGGGAAATGCGCGAAAAATCTTCATCGCGAAACCAACAGCCATTGTGAGCACAGGGAGTCGTATAGCTGGTGACCTCAAGTTGAACATCTGGTCCAATAGCCAACCGAATACCAGGCCGGACCAATTCCCACTCCAACCCAGACAAGGTCAGATTTTCTCCGGAGGATCCGGCATCGATCGGATGACCTTCATCTTGGAGTCGTTCGAGCAACTCGAGCGAATACAAACAAACGGCACGATCAGGTCCACCATGGAATTTGAGGTTGCGTTGCCGATCACCATCCAGCCCCTGTTGACTGACCTTGGCTTCCCAGACCGGAAGCTTTGGCACTCCTCCATCAGAAACGTTGATCTGATGGACATGAGGATAGGGCGGCCTGGTGGACATCGTCAGGTCTCTCCTTCGCACGATTCCGGCTTGAAGAATTTCATGGCTACCCAACCCTCCTCTTCACATCGCTCGGAACACATGAGGCCAAGACGGGAAAAATGCTCGACGATCTCCGCCTCCTGCTCGACGAGAATGCCGGAGACCATCACTCTCGCGCCCCGTATCGCCAACGCAGCCAAATCGTCGGTGAGGTTCAAGACGGTCTGTCGATCGAGATTAGCCAACACCAGGTCTGGCGTCGGCCAGTTCCCTTCCGTCAAGTCGGCTAGTGTGCCGGTGAGAATCTCGATTCGATCGCTCAATTGATTCAACTCGACATACTCGCGCGCACAGTCCACTGCGACCGGATCGATCTCCACTCCACGGACAGACCTTGCCCCAAGCTTCACGGCTGCCATGGCCAGGATCGCGCTGCCGGTGCCGACATCCAGCACGATTTCTCCACCACGGATATCTTCCTGTAACCACAGCAGCAACATGCGCGTTGTCGCATGGTGGCCCGTACCAAAGGCTTGTTTGGGATCCAGCACAATCTCGATGTCGCTCGGATCAAGCGCGACCGGTTCCCAAGTCGGACGAACGACCAGCCGCCCAATGCGAAGGGGCCGCACGGAACGAGCCCACGCTTCGTTCCAATCCTGTGAGGGAATTTGGCTCACCGAAACAGAAACATCCTTGCCTGACGGCGTTAGGTCCGAGAGGGTCTGCCGCAACGAGGCCAGTCGCGCTTCGCTCCACTGATCCTCCGGCCAGTAGAGGTGGATCAGGCCCTGATCCTCCCAGGCGCCCTGCGCGGAAGCATCATCCAGCTGACTCAACAATTCCCCTGCGTCGAGCCATTCGTGAATGCAAACTTCAACCCAGTTCGTCGACATAGCGATTCGCTCTACCATATTCGCTACGTATTACACCAGGTATCTTGCGCCTTAGTACTGCCTCCCGCGACCTTCACTATTTGACGTTCCAATCTGTTCCCAGTAAGGTCTGCCGTCATGACCAGTTCGCGAGGCGCTCAACTCGAAACGATGATTCGTCGGACGGACCGCTTAATCGAACGCGGCACCGGAATCAGCGCATCGTTTACGCGATGGCGGCTGGCCATTTTCCTCATCGGCCTCGTCTGTACCGTTGCCCTATACAAGGTCGACTGGTACCACAGCGGCAACCTCTCACTTGCCCTGTTTCTGACTATCTTCGTCGCAGTGGCGGCCTATCATAACAAGGTGGAGAGCCAGATTCACCGGCTCCGCCACTGGAAACAGATCAAGCTGACTCATCTGGCCCGGATGGCCTTGGATTGGTCCGCGATTCCATCACGACCCGGTGAAGCTCCAAAGTCACATCCGTTCGCCGCCGATCTGGATCTCTTCGGCGCGCATTCCCTGACGCATCTCCTCGACACCACGGTGTCGGACCATGGACGAGGACGCCTGCAAAGCTGGCTCCTGGAGCAACCAACTCCCCCTGGAGACTGGCATACACGGCAGTCGTTGGTGCGAGAGTTGACACCTCGATCCTTGTTTCGTGACCGTCTTACGCTGGACGCAAAACTGACCGGAGACCAAGAAATCAACGGTAGGCGACTGGCCGCCGTCACAGAACATTCGATCACCTTGCCTCACCTAGACACGATCCTTATCGTCCAAGGTCTCCTCTCCCTCATGACAATCAGCCTTGCCCTTGCCACAATCTTCGGGCGTCTGCCAGGCTACTGGATGTTTTCGTTTGCCGTCTACGTCCTGATCTACTTCATGACGGATCAGGGAGAGGAATTGCTCGAGCACGCAGTCGGCCTGCATCTCGAAACCGAGCGGCTTGCGACGGTCCTCGGCTACGTTGAGCGCCACGCAGGACGGCAAGACACGGTACTGTCTTCAACCTGGGCCAGCCTGATCGTCGGCACCAGCCCCACGGTGCAACTCACGCGCGTCGCACGCACACTGCATGCGATCAGTATCAAAGCCCACCCGCTCGTCCATCTGATGGTCAATGCCCTGTGCCCATGGGATCTCTGGTTCCTGCGCCGACTGATTCATGCGCAACAGGACATTCAGCAAGCCCTCCCCCAGTGGCTGAACTGTCTGGCAGAAGTCGAAGCGGCCTCAGCACTGGCCACCTTTGCCTATCTCCACCCCGACTATGCCTGGCCGACACCGGCCACCATGTCCGGCGAGTACAACGGAACCCCTCCAACGCTTCAGGCTCATCGGCTTGCACACCCGCTCCTCTCAGCCAAGACCCGCGTCGCCAACGATGTTCGTTTGGCTGGACGTGGTTCGATCCACTTGATCACCGGCTCAAATATGTCCGGCAAGAGCACGTTCCTCCGCACGATTGGAATCAACCTTTGTCTCGCGCAAGCTGGTGGGCCGGTCTGTGCGCGCTCGTTCGAGTGGACCTGGAGCCGGCTGGCCTGTTGCATCCGTGTCGATGATTCGCTGGATGCCGGTCTATCGTTCTTTTATGCCGAGGTCAAACGACTCAAGACCATCCTAGATGCCACTCAGGAATCGACGGCTCCCCCCACACTGTTCCTGATCGACGAGATTTTCAAAGGCACGAATAACCGGGAGCGGCTCATCGGCAGCCAGGCCTATATCACCGCCCTGTCGCAAGGCAACGGCTTCGGACTCGTGAGCACCCACGACCTGGAATTGGCGGATTTGGAACCGACCGTTTCACGGCTGGTCAATGCGCATTTTCAAGAAACGGTGTCGAACGGTGCTCTCGAGTTTGACTATCAGCTCAGGCCAGGCCCTTGCCCCACAACGAATGCCCTGCGGATCATGGAGCTGGAAGGGTTGCCTATTTCCCGAGCCGCCACCAATCAGGCAGAATAGATTTCACGGATGAGCACTACGGCCAGTCCCTCCCCTCAATCTCGTTCCCATCCTTTGCGGGCCCTCCTCCTCGCCCAGTTTTGCAGCGCATTCAATGACAATGCCTGGAAGTTGATGGTCGCGCTCCTTCTGATCCACCAGATCGCCGCGACGGTCGGCCAGACCGGCCCTGCCTTTGAAGCGGCCTCTCAGACTCAGGCCACTATCGCCTTCGTCGTTTTCACGCTGCCGCTCATGCTGTTTTCTCTGGGTGCGGGAGTGTTTGCGGACCGGTTCAGCAAGCGCACGGTCATCATCGCGATGAAGATCGTCGAAGTGGCGTTGATGGGAGCCGGCACACTGGTGCTCTGGAGTCAGCCTACCGGCGGCACGGCTCTCCTTGTCGTACTCGGAGCTATGGGGATGCACAGCGCGATTCTCAGTCCGGCAAAATACGGCATTCTGCCGGAGCTGCTTTCGTATGAGCAGCTATCCATGGGAAATGGTCTGCTGAAACTTTGGACGTTTGCGGCCATCATCGCGGGGACATCATCCGGCGGCGTTCTCCTCCAATACACCGAAACGGCTCCCTGGCAAGCCGGTCTCATTTTGACGATCGTTGCCGCCATGGGAACAGCAGCAGCTTATGCGATTCCTCCTGTGCCTCCAGCCAGGGCCGAGGGAGGCATTGCCACAACACTGGCCGTAGCCTGGGCAACCATGCGTGCGGACCGTCTGCTCAGCATCGCAATTGGCATCAATGTCGTGTTTTGGACCATTGCGAGCCTATTCGGGCAAGACATGTTGATCTATGCAAAGAGCCGACTGGCGCTTTCGGATGCGCTCTCCGGTCTTCCGATGGCCATCCTCGCCATCGGGATTGGAATCGGTGCGGTCCTGGCCGGCCGACTCTCCGCCTCTAAGATTGAAATCGGTTTGATCCCGCCGGGAGCGATCGGATTGGCCTTGGGCCTGTTCATCCTCGGTGTCATCCCGCCGAGCCTGACGTGGACCCTCGTGCTGATGGGGGGACTTGGCGTCGCCAGTGGATTTATCAATGTACCGATTAATGCCCTGATTCAGTGGCGAGCTCCGGCTGACCGTCGCGGCGCCGTGATTGCCCTCGGCAACACCTTCGTGTTCGGCGGCATCCTCGTCGGTTCTCTAGGCGCCGGACTCCTATCACAGCTTGGCCTGTCGGCTAGTGAGATCTTACTCGCCTGCGGCGTCTTGTCTCTCATCGGGACTCTAGTCGTGGTCTGGTTGCTGCCGGACAGTCTACTGCGATTCGCCGTCGCCCTACTTCCCCGTGTTCTCTACCGCCTCACTGTGATCGGTCAGGACCACATCCCCCGAGAAGGCGGAGCCTTGCTGGTCCCCAATCATGTGTCGTTCATCGACGGACTTCTGCTGATCGCGAGTCTCGATCGTCCGGTGAGATTCGTGGTCGATGAGCACTACGCCAACCACCCACTCTTTAAGCCCTTCATGAAACGGCTCAACGTGATCCCGATTTCTTCATCAGGAAGTCCTCGCCTGATTCTTCGCGCGTTGCGCGGCGCGGGACAGGCGCTGGATGACGGCGAGCTGGTCTGCATTTTCCCCGAAGGTCAGATTACCCGCACCGGCACGCTCCTGCCGTTCCGTCGTGGTTTGGAACGGATCGTCAAGGGACGAACGACGCCCATTATCCCGGTTCACCTGGACCGCGTCTGGGGTAGTATCTTCAGCTTCAATCACGGCAAGTTTCTTTGGAAACTTCCAGAACGTCTCCCCTACCCGGTCACGGTCTCATTCGGTGCGCCGCTGCCCCCGGATACGACAGCGGACACAGTCCGCAGAACGATTCAGGAGCTTGGTGAGGCCGCCTGGCGGCTCAGGAAATCCGGTCGTCGACCTCTCCATCGTCAGTTTATTTCGGCCATGCGTCGCTACCCATTCCGCATGGCCATGGCCGACCAGAATCGCCCCCGCGTGTCGTCCTTGCAGGCCTTGATCGGCTCGATCGTCCTCGCACGCACACTGCGCCCCCATTGGCAAGACCAACAGCACATCGGTGTCCTGCTACCGCCGACAGTTGCCACAGCCCTGGTGAATGTGGCCGTCGCCCTCTGCGGAAAGACCATCGTGAACTTGAACTACACGGTCGGAAAATCCGGCTTGGAAGCCGCGGTGCGCCTGGCAGACCTGAGCACGGTTCTCACGAGCCGCACCTTCGTTGAAAAAGCCAAGCTCGAACTGCCGGATGGGCCGTCGGTGATTTGGCTCGAGGATATCGCCGAGACCATCGGTACCGGGCAGAAACTCTCTGCGACCTTCCTGGCCTTGTTTGCTCCTTGCCGCCTCATCGAGCGTGCCTGCGGACAGGCAACCCCGCTCACTCCAGACAGTCTGGCCACGATCATTTTCAGCAGCGGCAGCACCGGCGAACCCAAGGGCGTCATGCTCTCCCATTTCAGCATCGACTCCAACTGCCAAGGCGCTACGCAGATGCTCCATCTCTATCAAGATGAACGGATCCTCGGCATCTTGCCGTTCTTCCATTCGTTCGGATACATGGTGTTCTGGTTCGTCATGTTCAACAACGCAGCGATGGTCTTTCACCCATCACCGTTTGACGTGGCAGCGATCGGTGAACTCGTCCGTCAGTATCGCATCACCTTCGTCGTGATTACCCCGACATTCCTGCAACTCTATGCCCGCCGCTGTACCGCAGAACAATTCAGTTCGGTGCGAGTCATCCTTACCGGTGCGGAAAAACTGTCGGCTCGACTCGCGCAATCCATCGAAGATAAATTCGGCGTCGGACCGATCGAAGGCTACGGCGTGACGGAATGTGCTCCGGTCATCGCCGTCAACTGTCCGGACTTTCGCGCCGCCGGCTACTATCAACCCGCATCGCGACGGGGTACCGTCGGCCAGCCGCTCCCGGGCGTGTCCGTACGGATCGTCGAACCCGACAGTTACGCTCCGCTGCCGACCGGCACTCCCGGGATGTTGTTGGTGAAAGGCCCCAACATCATGAACGGCTACCTGGGACGGAAAGACCTCACAGCCCAAGTCATGCGAGATGACTGGTATATCACGGGCGACATCGCCTCCATGGACGGCGATGGTTTCTTAACGATTACCGACCGGCTTTCCCGCTTTTCCAAAATCGGGGGCGAGATGGTTCCGCACGGGAAGGTTGAAGAAGCCTTGCAGCAGGCAGCCGAAGCCGAGACACAAGTCTTCGCTGTTACCGGCCTTCCAGACGAGAAAAAAGGCGAGCGGTTGGCTGTCCTTCATACACTGGATGACAGCCTGATTCCCGATATCCTGGTGAAGCTATCGGCCACGGGCCTTCCCAACCTCTTCATCCCCACGCGGAGCCAGTTCGTGAAAGTCGAGGCCTTGCCGGTGTTGGGGACCGGCAAGCTGGATCTGCGAGGTGTGAAACGTATCGCATTAGAGCGACTGCAAGGAAATGCTGAGTCCTGAGTGCGGAGAACATACAGGAATGACGCAAGCTAAATCGCTGATCGATTGCCACGTCCATCTCGCCGCGTTGCCGGACGGCGACAACGGCTGCTTCATCTCGCCAAAACTCCTCCGCAGCCCGTTGTTCCGTTTTCTCCTCTGGAAGCACGACCTCTCGCCGACTGAACCACGCACGGCTAATCAGCGCTATCTTGATCACCTCCTCGGAGAGCTCCTCGCCTCGCGCTACGTCTCGAAGGCCGTGCTGCTTGGTATGGACGGATTCTACGATCAATCCGGCTTGCTGAGTCGTCAACATACCGACTTCCTCGTGAGCAACGACTACGTCTTCGGTGCCGTGCGCGCCTATCCGGATGTCTTCTTGGCTGGCCCATCCGTCAATCCGCAACGTGAGGACGCAATCGACGAGGTGCATCGCTGTGCCGATGCCGGCGCAGTCCTGATCAAGGTCTTGCCGAATGCCCAACACTTCGATCCAGCTGATTCGAAGTACATCCCTTTCTACCGCGCTCTGGCTCAGCGCAAACTTCCCTTCTTGAGTCACGTCGGATATGAGTTCAGTCTGATCGGAAAGGATCAATCACTTGGAGATCCTAAGCGGTTGCGTCTGGCGCTTGACGAAGGGGTGACCGTCATCGCGGCTCATGCCTGTAGTTATGGCCTCATGCTCTATGAAAAGTTTCTTCCAACTTTTCGTGAACTGAGCCGACGTTATCCACACTTCTATGCCGACATATCCGCCCTCACCCAACCTCATCGTATGAAGATGCTCCTGCATCTCAGACATTACCCGGACCTTCAGTCGCGTCTCCTGTTCGGAACGGACTATCCTTTGTCAGTGTTCCATCTGGCTGCTTGGGGGCGAGTCAGTCCCGGCAAACTATGGCGCATGATCCGTACAAAGAATCGATTTGACCGACAGGTGGAAGTCTGTGCAGGGCTTCGGCTTGGATTCCGTTCACTTGGTGAACTCTTGGCCCTCTCAGCGAGCTCCTAGACGATGATGGACCGAGATCAGATACTGACTACCCTTCGTGAAAGGATCCTCGCGTTCGCGACATCACGTGTATCGAGAGACCGCGCTGAAGATCTGACACAAGAGGTGTTGACGGTCCTGCACGAGAAATATTCGCAGGTCACGGAGTTGGTTGAACTCGTCCCCCTGGCATTTCAGGTCCTACGGTACAAGATGCTAGACGCCCATCGGAAAGCGTTTCGTCGAAGGGAGTACAACCTGGATGCAGTCGAAGACCTGCCGCTAGTCGACGCCCGTGACGACCCCGCAACTCAACTTGACCAGAAACAGCGCGTCGATCGGTTGCTCGCGGCTATGGCCAAACTTGGGGAACGTTGCCGGGAATTGTTCAGATTGAAACTGGAAGGTAAGAGCTTCCCGGAGATTCAGCAATTGATGAGGCAGACCTCGATCAATACAATCTACACATGGGACTTGCGCTGTCGGAGGGAATTATTAACTCTGATGGGTGGCAGTTGGGAATGACGGGAATGGTCCTGAGTCCCAGACAAGATACGATTCACGTTTCACGAACCACGGGTTTCAATGCCTGACGACGACCTCGAAAAGCTGCTCGGCGGATTTGCGGCCGATACGTTAACGCCGGAGGAGAAACAACGGCTCTACAATACCGCCCTACACGATCAGCAACTCTTCAACTTGTTTGCCGACGAACAGGCGCTAAAGGAACTACTGACGGATCCCGTGGTGCGTGAGAAGATTTTGCGATCGTTACGTGAAACAACCTCGACAACTGACGAAGGCAACGTGTCATGGTTCGGCTGGTTCCGCAGGCCTGCTGGACTCGCCTGGGCGGGTGGCCTCGCTGCAGCCCTCTTCGCACTTGTCCTTGGCACCAACATCTACCAAGAGAGTCTCCGAGAGGCAGGCCGTTTCGTCGCCAGCGAGGATGACCAGCCAGCCACCGGACCGACTCCTCCGCCTTCTGCAGCTCCACCAGCCTCCTCTCCGCTCAATGAATCCCGGTCGGAGACACAAGCCTCCAAAAAACAGGCACCCCCAGTCAGAAAAGAGGCACTCAGTGCCAAGACAACCAAACAAGAACCCGAGGCAATCGCTAAATCGAAAGAAGCGCGAGGGACCCTACACCCGGAACCTGGCACGTTGCGAGACCTTCCTTCATCCTCCGCACAGCCAGTACCCCTACCGATAGAAGACACACCCGATTCAACTGACGAGGATCACGCGAGCGCCCCCGTGACCTCCACTTCGGCACCTGCACCGTCGAAAGCACCGACTACCGATATACCTGCCGCCCCGCATGGTTCATCGCCAGATGCCCGCTCCTTGTTTTATGGAGAGTCACAGGAGGTCGTTTCTAGCGCGATGAAGGAAAAGCAGGAAGGTAGCTATTCCGTACAGCAATTCGACCGACTTACACGTAAAAGCGACCGAGGTGCTAATCTGACAGAAACACGTGCAGATTCCGCTAAGCCCTTAGGCATTCGTTACAGTCTTGTCATGAACGGAATGAAGAACCTGCACGATGACAGAGATGGGGAAACCTCACTTCGGACAGGTTCGGTTGACCTTATGATCGAGGCAAATCAGGATAGCTTCTTTCAGGTATGGGGAGAGGCCAATGCCCTACCACCACACCTCTTGTTCCCTTTTTCAACCGAAGATCCGATCGCATCACGATTGATGACCCATCAACGCCGACGAATCCCGATCCCTGCCGGCTATCATTCCATTATGGTCCGTTTGTCTCTTATGCCGTTCGATACCCCTTCCACAATGGACTCCGATGCGATGAAGCAATCCCCTCCCCAACACCTTCAAGAATCCACCACATCTATTGGACCATCCGGATCTCAAGAACAAGTCACCTACGTTGTGAATCAGGACCCCTCAACGACCATACTCGCAGTCAGGATTCCGATACACCGACCATGAGAGGTCGACCAGACCGGTCGAAGGCTCCACGCCAAAAATAAGCGGGCCGTTCTCCGGCAAAGGAGAACGGCCCTCGATGTGGTGTTCGAAACCGATCAGCGAACTATGGGCTCACAGAGATACGGTCCTTGATCAGATCGAAGGTTTCCTTTGGCACGACATTCTTCGCAACCAATTCACCTTTCACGCGATAGGGACGATTATTCACGATCCGATCGGCCTCCTCTTGCTTCAGCCCCAAGAAGAGAACCATATCGTTTGCCGAAACCTTATTGATATTCAGCGACGCCGAAGTCGTCGATGGCGCGACCGAAGCCTTCCCCGCTGCCCCCTGTTTGGGAGTCAGAGTGGCTGCCTGCGCCGACGACCCTGCTTGAGAACGATCCTTCAGCTCTTTCTGATAGCGAGCCACCAATGATTTCAGCGTGTCGTTATGACGCTTGACGTCCTTATACTCCTGCCGTACATTCCGATTTTGGGCCGATAACGCTCTCACTTTGTCTTCCAGCTCTTTGGTTCGTGCCTCAAGCGTGCCTCGTTCTGCATCACGTCCGTGCTCAAACCGTTGCAGTTCATCCCGAGCGGCCTCGGCCTCATTGTTGAACTTGACGTTCAGCTCCTTGAGCGTCCGGACCTGCTGCTCCATCGCGACTTTCTGTTGACGAGCTTTTTCCAATTCCATTCTGACGGTGTCCGCCTCAGTCAGCGCTTCTTGGTATTTCTTGTTCGATACGCAACCCGTAGTCAACACCGCACCGACCAGTACTATCGCCGTCCACTCGCGTTTCATGCGATCCTCCCTCCATCAAATCTTGCGGCTTGCTTGAACGTGCTTCATACGGATCTCCACTATCATCTCGCCATACTCCTGTTCTTGTGATGGCGTTCTTTGTGTGTATGCCAACCCCTCGGCATTGTCAACATAATTGCTCTTGTGCGAGACCGGCCTCCTCTTTTCAACAACACCGAACAAGAAGCGCTGATGCGCTTGACGGATGGCTGTCGCTCTGTGATTATCCGATACATTCTATCAGACATGGCCGTGGAGGGTGAAACCTCGATGGATCACAATCGAAAGTGGAGCACAGCATGAATGAATGGGGTCCAGCACTCGCAGTAATTCTTGGCGTCGTGGAAGGGATGACAGAGTTTCTCCCCGTCTCATCCACCGGCCATCTGATCCTTGTAGGCCATGCCCTCGGGTTTACCGGTGATGTGGCTGCAAACGCGGAAATCTCGATTCAGTTGGGAGCTATCCTCGCCGTCATCGTGTTCGAACGGGAAAAGATCGGCCGGCTTCTCTCCGGCGCCTGGCAGGAACAAAGGATATTTCGTTCTACTGCCACGAGCGGGTCGCATACGTCCTGGACAGATCGAATCAAGGCTTCGATGCAACAGCATCCAAACTTATGGTTCTTGATTGGGCTTGGGATCGCCTTTCTGCCGGCTGCCCTCCTCGGCCTCGCAGCACATGGATGGATCAAATCACATCTGTTCACCCCACAAACCGTGGCGACGACATCTATTCTCGGAGGCCTCATCATCCTCATCGTCGAAGCCACCAAACGCACCAGTCACGCGATGAGTCTGGATCAAGTTTCACCCAGGCATGCTTTCTGGATCGGTGTCGCCCAATGCGCCTCACTGATTCCCGGCATGTCACGATCCGGCTCAACCATCATCGGAGGTCTCCTCGCGGGACTCGATCGCAAGGTCGCCACGGAATATTCCTTTTTTCTCGCCCTCCCGACCATCATTGCGGCCACTCTCTACGAAACATGGAAGGCTCGCGGAACCTTTACCGATCAGGACTTTCTGGCGCTCGCTCTTGGCATGGTGATCTCCTTCCTGGTCGCCTGGGCCGTCATCGCCGCCTTCCTTACCTATGTCAAACGGCACACCTTGCGGGTCTTTGCCTACTATCGTATTATGCTGGGAGTGTTGGTGATATTAGTCGCTCGTTGAAAGGAGTTGTGCATGGCTTCAGATACGATTCATGTCTACGATACGTGGGTCAATGGAAAGAATGGTCGCCTTCACTTCGATGTGATGACGACGGATGAAACGACCGCGCTCAAGCTTGCCAAGGAGTACTTGGCCAGCATCGGTGAGCTAAATACAGCGGTGACGACGAAGGAATGCCAGTTTTGTCACAGCGAACCGCTCGTCATGTTTTCAGCGGAGCAGCAGAAACAAGTCAAGGAGAAGGGTGGATTTATCGTCCCCATGCCCGCCTAGCGAAGAAACCACGGTCATTCGTGCCGGGTCAGCCCGGCACGAACATAGTTTCAGATACTCACAAGCCAGACGAACGTTGCATTAGGGAACTGATTTCGGCTCTGAGGCTGTAGAGGAGTCGGGCTTCTTCTCAAATGCGAAGTGAATGATCAGGAAGATCACACCGACGGTGATGGCAGAATCCGCTACGTTAAACGCGGGCCAGTGGTAGTTTTCGATATAGACATCCAGAAAGTCGATCACTTCCCCGAATCGCAGTCGATCGATCAAGTTACCGATCGCACCGCCAAGAATTCCCGCCACACTCACACGACCGACCCAGTCCTGCTCGGGCATCCGCATCAAGATCGTGCCGAGCAACCCAAGTGCAAAGATCGACGTCAGGCCGAAAAATACCATCCGGAACGCATTGCTGCTCCCAGCCAATAAGCCGAACGCTGCGCCTGGGTTCCGGATATACGTCAGGCTGAAAAGATTGGGGATGATGGGAATCGACTCGTGCAAACGCATCGTCTGCATGATCTGCTGTTTGGTCAGCTGATCCAGCAGGACGATACTGCCGGTCACCAATGCCAACGCCACATTACGAAGCCACGACGTACTCACCGGACGGCCTCCACACACCGCTCGCATAGAGTTGGATGGTCGCGATCCTTGCCAACAGCGTCTCGATAGTTCCAACAGCGTTCGCATTTTGCAGCTGCCGATTTTTCGACCGTGATCCGAATATCAGAAGCACCTATTTCCCCTGACGCAAGCGTCACACGAGACACGATAAAGATCGTACTGAGATCACCGACATACGCGGTTAAAAATTGGTGTGCTTCAAGACCGGCTTCGATCCGCACATGGGCCTCAAGGGACGATCCAATCAGCTTGTCTCGACGACAGACTTCCAGTTCACCTTGAACACGGGTTCGATACGCAAGCAGTTTCTCCCACCGAGTCGCCAACGCGTCGTCTCTCCAAAGAACGTGTGCTTCCGGGAATGAGGCCAAGTGCACACTCATCGCTTCTTTGCGGGCCGCTTCCGGTAACATTCGCCAAATCTCATCGGCCGTAAAACTCAGGATCGGGGCCATGAGCTTCGCGAGCGCCACGATGATTTCGTAGAGAACCGTTTGAGAGCCTCGCCTCAATGGAGAATCTGCGCGAAACGTATAGAGCCGATCCTTCAGAATATCCAAATAAATTGCACTGAGATCGACCGAACAAAAATTGTTGAGCGCATGAAAGATGGTGTGAAACTCAAACTCGTCGTATACTCGCCGTACTTTTGCAACTAGCTCTCCAAGGCGCATCAAGGCCCATCGATCCAGCTCTGGCAACTGTTCGTAGGGGACCCGGTGCGTTGATGGGTCAAAATCGTACAAATTACTCAGCAAGAATCGGGAAGTGTTGCGAATCTTCCGATAGGCCTCGATCAGATGAGTCAGAATCTCCTGCGAGATGCGCAGATCTTCACGATAATCCTGAGCCGCCACCCACAAACGGAGCATTTCCGCGCCCGACTGTTTAATGACATCCTGTGGCGCAACCACATTGCCGGCCGACTTGGACATCTTCTTGCCCTGCCCATCGACGACGAAACCATGAGTCAACACCGCCTGATACGGCGCGCGATGATCCGTCGTGACACCGGCCAGCAGGGCGCTATGGAACCAACCCCGATGTTGGTCGGAACCTTCAAGATATAAGTCAGCCGGCCACCACTTTCTCGGCTTGAGAACGGCCGCATAGCTCACACCGGATTCGAACCACACATCGAGAATGTCTCGTTCTTTCTCGAAGCATGTCCCGCCGCATCTTGGACAGGCTGTTCCGGCAGGTAAGAGGTCGCTCGCGGACCGTTCGAACCAAATATCCGCACCTTTTGACTCCATTAAGGCGGCGACATGTTCAATGACCGTGGGATCTGCCAACACATGATGACAGGCTTCGCACGTGAATCCTGGAATCGGGACGCCCCACACCCGCTGGCGTGAAAGACACCAGTCCGGTCTGTTTTCAATCATGCCGAAAATCCGATCACGACCATAGCCCGGAATCCATCGGATCCGTTCGATTTCCGCCAGAGCCTCTCGCCGCAACTCATTCGTCTCCATCGAGACAAACCACTGCTCGGTGGCACGGAAAATCACAGGGTTCTTACATCGCCAGCAATGAGGGTACGAATGGTTCAACGAGCCGTGCCCCAGAAGACGTCCGTTCGCCTGAAGATAGTCGACAATCCTCGGATTCGCCTTGAGCACATGCTGTGCAGCGAATTCTTTCACCACTTCTGTAAAACGCCCACTATTGTCGACTGGTGCCAGAATTTCCAGCTTCTCGCCGGGTGAAGCCTTGGCATTATGATCGAGGACGAGAATGTAGTCTTCCATCCCGTGTCCAGGCGCGATGTGTACACAGCCGGTGCCTTGATCGAGCGTGACAAAGTCTCCAAGGAGGATCGGCGAGAGACCGGTTGAAAGCGGGCGCTGAGTCTCCAATCCCTCAAAGCCTTCTCCACCCTTCTTCACACCCACGACGCGATAGTCTGTAATGGCGCAAGCCTTTGCGACAGTGTCCAGAAGTTTCTCCGCGACAATCAACAGTTCTTCGCCGACTTGGACGAAGGCGTAATCAAAATCTTGGTGGAGACAAACCGCTTGATTGGCTGGCAAAGTCCAGGGCGTCGTCGTCCAGATGACGATGGACAAAAGTTTCGTCCTCTCCGGAAAGGAAATACCAGGAAAGGTCTTCGTAAGCACTGCCGGCGAGGTGACGATCGGGAACTTCACATAGATCGATGGCGACGTGTGATCCTCATATTCGACTTCCGCTTCCGCCAGCGCTGTTTGATCATGAGTACACCACAGGACCGGTTTTAGCCCCTTGTAGACCCCACCCCGTTCGACGAATTTTCCAAACTCCCGAATGATGGTCGCTTCGTAGCTCGGAGTCATCGTCAGGTACGGCTGATGCCATTCGCCTAACACCCCGAGCCGCTTGAATTCATCTCGCTGGATAGTGACGTATCGCTCGGCATACTCACGACACAGCCTGCGGATCGCCGACACGTCCAAGTCCTTTTTCTTGTCGCCCAGCTCTTTCATAACTTGATGTTCAATCGGTAGCCCATGACAGTCCCAACCGGGCACGTAGGGTGCCTGAAAGCCTGCCATCGTCTTCGACTTCACGATGATGTCCTTGAGCACCTTGTTCAGGGCATGACCGATATGGATACGGCCGTTGGCATAAGGAGGGCCATCATGCAGCACATACCGAGGCCGCCCTTTCCCTAAGGCCTGAATCTGGTCGTAGAGCTTCTGCTGCTCCCACCAACCCAGCATCTCCGGTTCCCGCTGAGGTAAATTCGCCTTCATCGGAAAATCAGTTTTCGGAAGGTTGAGCGTTGATTTGTAGTCCATATCGTACCGCGCTAGCGCCTTATTTCTCTCTATACGCAGCGCATCAACGGGGGATGAATCAAGGCTTGGTGTCTCTTACGTAACTTATTGATGGAATATACCGGAAGGAAGGGGGTAGGCACCAGTCCTAACTAACGGCCATCATGCGATCGAGCGCGACCTTTGCCCAACGCTTATCGTCCTCCGGCACCACAATGCGGTTGACGACCTGGTCATCTGCCAAATTCTCCATGGCCCAACATAGATGTGCGGCATCGATCCGGTACATGGTGGCGCACTGACAAACTGTGGATGATAAGAAGAACACTTTCTTGTCGGTAAGTTCATGCTTCAATCGATTCACGAGATTCAGTTCCGTCCCAACCGCCCACGTCGTGCCGGCCGGCGCAGCAGTCACGGTCCTAATGATGAACTCGGTTGATCCAATGAGATCAGCCTTGTTTACCACCTCCTCGTGACACTCGGGGTGGACGATCACCTTGCCGTCCGGATATTGTTTGCGAAAATGATCTACATGCACCGGCTGGAACATTTGATGGACGCTACAATGTCCCTTCCACAAGATCAATGTGGCTCGCTTGATGGCGTCTCTGGTATTCCCACCGTTGGGTTGATACGGATCCCACACGATCATCTGTTCGCGCGGAATACCCATCTTATTCGCAGTATTCCGACCCAAATGCTCGTCCGGGAAAAAGAGAATCTTTTCTCGCCTCGCCCAACACCATTCAATCACGGCTTTAGCATTGGATGACGTACACGTAATCCCCCCATGTTCCCCGCAAAACGCCTTCAGAACCGCCGCCGAGTTTACATAGACGGCCGGCATCACAGTCTCCTCGACTGGAATCACGCGTCCCAACGCTTCCCAACATTGATCGACCTGCTCGATCGCGGCCATATCGGCCATGGAACAACCCGCAGCCATATCCGGCAGAATGACTGTTTGCTGAGAACGGCTGAGAATATCCGCCGTCTCAGCCATAAAGTGTACGCCGCAAAAGACGATGTAAGGCCGTTCAGAGTGCTCGGCGGCCAGCTTGGCTAACAGAAGCGAATCTCCCCGGTAATCAGCGTGTTGGATGACTTCATCGCGCTGGTAGTTATGGCCCAGAATCATGACTCGCTCACCTAGTACCTGCTTGGCCGCGATGATCCGACGACGCAATTCTTCGGCGGGCAGTGCCTGGTACTCATCAATCGGCTTCGATATGGTCACAGTGGCTGACACAAGTCCTCCCAAAAATAAAAAGGAATAATATTCTACGATAGCGTCCCCTCACAATCAATGAATCGCCCAATGAGGAAAAGTCCTAGTTGGAGCCCCAGAGGAGTAGGAGGCGCACTAGGCCTAATAGCCGATTGACTTCACAATCTCAGAGTAATACGATAACAAAAATCGCTAGGGGAGCCTAGAGCTGAGAGTCCGAATGATCGGACGACCCTCACAACCTGACCTGGGTAATACCAGCGTAGGGAAGCCGGACGACAGCGGACCCTGTGAAGAGTCAGCCGCCTTCCCGGCACATGGGAAGACGGCTTTTTTATTGGAAAAACCGCGGTCATGTGCAGACCTGCCAACTACGACAACGACGAAAGGATCTCACCATGAGCATCCCGACACATACAAGCGGATCTGTTCACGGAAACGGCGTGGTCACATCGTCGGTCCCACTGACCACAACGCCCTTTCCCGCATCGCATAAGATTTATGTGGATGGCACCCAGCCCGGTGTCCACGTGCCGATGCGCGAAATCAGCCTCACCCAAACCAGGGGAACGAATGGTGCGAAATCGAGCAATAACTCGGTGATCGTCTACGATACGTCAGGTCCCTATACAGACCCATCCGTCACGATCGATGTCCGCAAGGGCCTCCAACCGTTGCGACACGCCTGGGTCGTCGGCCGACAAGATGTCGAAGAACTTCCGGGAGTCAGTTCGACCTATGGTCGAGTGCGCGCAGCAGACCCTCAGCTGGTCGATCTTCGGTTCCAGCACATTCGCAAGCCCTTAAAGGCGAAGCGAGGCATGAACGTCACCCAGTTGCACTATGCTCGAAAAGGCATCGTTACACCTGAAATGGAGTTTATTGCCATCCGTGAGAACCAATCACGCGAACGGTCCTCCGACCTTGGCCAACACAATGGTCATGGCGTTGGCGTGAAGCAACATCCTGGATTCGCCTGGGGTGCCAGCATTCCGTCGATCATCACGCCGGAGTTCGTCCGAGACGAGGTGGCTCGTGGCCGCGCGATCATCCCTTCGAACATCAACCATCCCGAGAGCGAACCGATGATCATTGGCCGCAACTTCCTCGTGAAGATCAACTCCAACATCGGTAATTCCGCTGTGGCCTCATCGATCGAGGAAGAAGTCGAGAAAATGATCTGGTCAACCCGCTGGGGAGCTGACACTGTGATGGATCTATCGACAGGCAAGAATATCCACGAAACGCGAGAGTGGATCATCCGCAACTCACCAGTGCCGATCGGAACAGTGCCGATCTACCAGGCGCTGGAGAAAGTGAACGGCAAGGCAGAAGACCTGACCTGGGAAGTTTTCCGCGATACGTTGATCGAACAGGCGGAACAAGGAGTGGACTATTTCACGATTCACGCGGGTGTACGGTTAGCTTACGTGCCGATGACCGCCAAACGAATGACTGGGATTGTGTCGCGTGGGGGCTCGATCCATGCGAAATGGTGCCTGGCCCACCATCAGGAAAACTTCGCCTATACGCACTTTGAGGAGATCTGCGAGATCATGAAGGCTTACGATGTTGCGTTTAGCCTCGGCGATGGACTCCGGCCGGGATCCATCGCCGACGCCAACGATGATGCGCAATTCGCCGAGCTGGAAACATTGGGCGAGCTGACCCAGATAGCGTGGAAGCATGATGTGCAGGTCATGATCGAAGGTCCTGGCCACGTTCCCATGCATATGATCCAAGCCAACATGGAAAAGCAGCTTCAGGCCTGTCATGAAGCTCCGTTCTATACCCTTGGTCCGCTGACGACCGACATCGCCCCTGGTTATGACCACATCACATCAGGAATCGGCGCCGCGATGATCGGCTGGTATGGCTGTGCCATGCTGTGCTACGTCACTCCCAAGGAGCATTTGGGATTGCCGACCCGCGAGGACGTCAAGACCGGCGTGATCACCTATAAAATTGCGGCCCACGCCGCGGACTTGGCCAAGGGTCATCCCGGCGCCCAGGAGCGGGATAACGCGCTGTCGAAGGCCCGATTCGAGTTCCGTTGGGAAGACCAGTTCAATTTGTCGCTCGATCCAGAAACCGCGCAGCAGTTCCACGACGAAACGCTCCCGGACAACGCCGCCAAGATTTCACATTTCTGTTCGATGTGCGGTCCACACTTCTGCTCGATGAAGATCACCCAAGACGTCCGAGACTATGCTGCCCAGTTGAACATCGACGAACAACAGGCCATTCAAATTGGCATGAAAGAGAAATCTGAAGAGTTTAAGAAGACCGGGTCCGAAATATACCGGTAGGAGCTCCTGATGGACAAACCACGACCAGCACCGTTACGTGAGCGAGACATCACCAGGCAGATCGCCCGCGAATACTATAAAGAGTTCGATCAGCTCATCGAAAGCGATGTCATCATCGTCGGTGCGGGGCCGTCGGGGCTTATTTGCGCGCGTGATCTGGCGACCATGGGATTTCGAACGCTGCTCATCGAGCAGAGCTTGGCTCTCGGCGGCGGGTTCTGGTCTGGTGGATACCTCATGAACAAAGCCACGATCTGCGAGCCGGCGAACGAGATTCTCGATGAAATCGGCGTTCCCTGCAAGAAAATCAAAGAGTGCGACGGGATGTATATGGTCGATCCCCCGCACGCCACCGGTGCCCTGATCGCAGCCGCCTATCACGCCGGTGCCAAGGTCATGAACCTGACGCGCGTGCTGGACTTGATCCTCCGCAACGACGGCTTATTGGAAGGAGTCGTCGTCAACAACACCACGGCTGAAATGGCCGGCCATGATTTGATTCACGTTGATCCGATCGCCTTTGAGAGTAAAATCGTGGTGGATGCCACCGGTCATGACGCCGTCGTGGTCGAGCTTCTCCATAAGCGAAATCTTTATAATAAGGTACCTGGAAATGGGGCCATGTGGGTGTCAAGATCTGAGGAAGAGATCATGGACCGGACCGGAGAGGTCTATCCAAATTGTTTCGTGATCGGATTGGCCGTCGCCGCCGTCTACGGCACACCAAGAATGGGTCCCGCCTTTGGATCTATGTTGCTCTCCGGACGGTACGGAGCTGAGTTGATCAAGAAGAAACTGAAACAGGAATAATGACAACCGTCATTCGTCAAACATCAGAGGACTCAAGACTATTCTAAGCAGGGATGACGAATGGCTATAGGCGGTTAAGAACCATGGACGTTCAGGATTTCCTCCTTCAAGGTGAAGGACGCGAGGAAGATAAGCGCCAGGCGTGGGATCTGTTCCAACGGGCCTTTGAACGACAGATGAAAGGAGAGCTTGAAGAGGCCGTCGACCTCTACAAGCAATCGATCGCAACGCATCCAACCGCCGAAGGCTACACATTCCTGGGCTGGACCTATAGCTTCATGGGACGGATTGATGACGCCATTGAAGAATGTCACAAAGCCATTGCGCAAGACCCGGATTTCGGCAATCCCTACAATGATATCGGTGCCTATCTGATAGAAAAAGGCGAATTCGAGGAGGCCATCACATGGTTTCAGAAAGCCATGCTGGCCAAGCGTTACGAGAGCCCTGCCTACCCGCATTTGAATCTTGGCAGGGTGTATGAGCGCAAGGGAAACTGGACCGAAGCCATCGAGTCATATAAGAAAGCGCTGGCTCTGGATCCGAAATATGCGCTCGCCAGAAGGGCCCTCGGGCGGCTGGTGAGCTCATTGAACTAAAGGCACACTCTCATGCAGAAAACAATCCTCGTGGCCATCACCGACCTGTTCTTCTACACGAAAGTCAGGGATGCGCTGCGACAGACGAATTTCCAGATAGAGAAGGCCCGAGCTCAGCAGGACATCGTCGATAAAGCCGTATCGGCAAGCCCAAGCCTGATCATTCTGAATATGAACGACTTGACTCTCGATGCCTTTCACGCAGTGGAACAGCTGAAGGGCGATCCACGATTGAAAACGATTCCAACACTGGCCTTTGCCAACCATGAAGAAGTGGACACCTGGAACCGCGCAAAGGCGCTCGGGGTAACAAAGATCGTTTCTCGTAATGAGTTTTCGGCTCGGACGAAAGCATTGGTAGAGGAGTTGGTGAACGAAGATGTCGTCTCCTCATAACGACAGGAGGTCATTGACTTTTATGACATTCACCACGACCACTCATAGGTTTCTCAAGTGACTATGAATCAATCGCGCCTTCACGCACAACATGCTCAACTCGGAGCCACGTTTGAAGAAACCACCGACTGGGAGATGCCGACTCACTACGGCGATGTGGCCGCAGAGCATCGTGCTGTCCGCCAGGCAGTCGGGATTGCCGATCTCTCCCACCGTGGTAAGCTCAAGGTGACGGGTGAAGATCGCGTGAAATGGCTGCAAAGCGTCATCAGCAACGATATCCTTCCCCTCCAACCTGGGAAAGGCCGCTACTCTAGCTTCCTGACTCACAAGGGCAAGATGATCACCTACTTCCGCCTCTACATGCAGACCGATGCTGTCATGTTGGAAGACGTCGGAGAAATTGGAGAGACAACGTTTCAGAGTCTCCGAAAATTCCTGCTCTACGGGACCAAAGCTAAGATGGAAAACTGCGCTAAGAGTTGGGGACTGCTCTTGATCAGCGGACCAAAGGCCTCTCAGGTTGTGCAATCTGCCTTCGGAGTGGGTGTCATGGATTTACAGCCCATCGATTTCGTGACCGCACAAATCGGCGGGCATCCTGCATTGGTAATGCGCACGGAAGAGACGGGAGAGGTCGATATCGAGGTGCTGCTTCCCGCAAACAGCCTGCTACCGGCATGGACAGCTGCCATGGAAGCCGGCGCCAAGTTTGGAATCAAGGCCATTGGGAGTCAGGCGCGAGAGGCATTGCGCCTGGAGGCCGGTCTCCCGAAGGCTGGACCGGACTTGAACGAGGAAATTGTCCCTCCCGAAGCCAATCTCGAAGACAAAGCGTTCAGCTTGAACAAGGGGTGCTATCCGGGACAAGAAGTCGTCGCACGCATGGATACATACGGCAACGTACGCCGCAAGCTTGTCGGGCTGATGCTCAGGGACGCAGTGGTTCCTTCCCGCGGCGCGAAACTCTATAGCGGCGATCGTGAAGTGGGATGGATCAGCAGTGCCACACATTCCCCGCACCTCAATACGGTCATTGCCTTTGGATTTCCCTTGCGCGACTTCAGTACACCCGGAACAGAACTCGCGGTTCAATTCGAAAACGGCAAGCACCCGGCTACTGTCCAACCTCTCCCCTTCTATACCAGGCCCTAACGCCATGCACCCGAAGCAGCATGTCTCTTGAGGAGCAAGAAAATAGCAGTCAGGCCATTCCATACCGGGCGGCCGGCGAACTCGAGGGCATCACAAAATTGGTGGATGAGTTTTATATCAATATGGATACGTTGCCGGAAGCTGAAAAAATCAGAAAAATGCACCCACCTGATCTCGCGGAATCCCGCAGAAAATTGACCTTTTTCCTCTGCAGTTGGCTGGGAGGTCCGAGACTGTTTCAACAGCACTACGGTCCAATCAGCATTCCTGGCGTTCATAAACGGTTCCCGATAGGGTACGAAGAACGCGACGCATGGCTCCTCTGTATGCAGCGGGCCATCGCCACCCAGCCGTACAGTGAAGAGTTCAAGGATTACCTCCTAGCCGCACTCAGTGTCCCGGCGGAACGAGTCCGGCAAGTGAATATGGGAGAGTTCTAATACCTACCCCCTGCGCCCGCTAATTACTCCCCTAGGTTCCCTCGCGGACGCGGACATTGAGATACATCCCTGCATCCTTCCGGATACAGAGGTTGGACTTTTGGCTTTCCTGCAGATAGGAGCATTTCCCTTCACAATCAATACGATGCCCCAAGAGCCTTCAGTAGTTCCACCCCCATCCTCCCTGTGGCATTTCACTTGCTGATGTCATGGGCAAAAAGCTACCGCAGATTCTGATAGACGGCACAGATTCCTCGCCACACAGGTTGCCTCCGGGCGTTGCCGAAAAACGCTGTGGGCCTACTATCGAGGAATAGGCGAGCGAGGATTGTCGCTGTAAGTTAGCTAATAGGACCTGAGGACATCACAGGATGAGCTTCTCTTTCTACAGCCCCACAAAACACAAGGGTTCCCTTCCCCGCTGCTCTGAACCAACCTCGATTGGATGTGAAGCCTGGATCGACATAAATCGGTTCTATGACGATGAAAAATCCCTGCACAAGTCCGTTGAAACATCCTGCAATGGCCCTCTGACAAAGTCGTTTACCGACCTCTGTAGGAAGTTTCAGAGAGGTTGGGATGAAGTAATAGGCTAGCCACGACCTCCACTCACTTCCACCTCCATACTCTTATTCCGAATCTGCACTTGACGAGCCCGGAGAGGTGCTGTTCATAATTCATCCGACACGCAGCTATCTCAGCGTACAAATTCCATAACGAGCGTTTGAAATCGCTTATGCGTTATCCGTTCCATGGTCTCCGCCATACGACAATGGCGGCAGCCGGTGCCTTCCTCATGGGTTGTGCAACCACGACCGTGACTATTACGCCATCACCCCATGCTCCTATCTGCGACGGCGCGGCTTCTGCCCTCATTCTCTGGGCGCCTCAGTGGCGCCCGGATCAGAAGGACGTGCCTGAGCGTGAGGCTGCCGCCGAGACCGGGTTGAAAGAGTTCCTACAAACTTCTGGATGCTTCAACAACTCTGAGCTTAGCCACCTACTAAACATGACTCCACCCATGATTGCCGACGAGGTCACTTCGGGGAATGGACGGTTTGACAAGGTGGTCACAATTACGGTTCGAGAGCTAGGGCCAGTGATCAAGCTGCTCGCCTCGGTCGCGCTTATTGACGGAGGAACAGAAGTCGTGCTGCATATTGCCGAATACGTATTGCCCAGCGAGAAACAGGCTCGGGCGTTCACCGTTCACTGGCAGAATGGAGGGCCTGGGGTAATCAAAGGTATGCGGTCTCTCCCGAGGGACATGCAGGCCACACTGATCATAGGCCTGCAACCGCGCACGCAACAGGACTGACACCACTTACTGCATGTTGGGTTGAAACACGCCAAGAGCTAAGCCAGTGACAATCCTCACGAAAACCTGGCTGATCGCTGCTGGTTTCCTTAACACGAGTAGAAACATCGTCGAGAGTATCGTTACACCACAAACTAGCCATAGCAGAACCGTCACCCTGTCTGGCTTTCTTGTCTCGCCCCACCGTGTTGGTTTAAGGAAGGTCTGATTTATTCCGTTCCTGATTCATGCTAGGGATGGCGAAGCACCAAATGGGAGGCCGGCCATGAAGCAACAGACCTTTGCCGATGCCAGCTTGGAGCCGTATCGGAAACCCACCCGTCGGGAACGGTTTCTCGACGAAATGAACCGCGTTGTGCCGTGGGCGGACCTGGTGGCGGCGATCGAGCCCATGTATCCCAAGGCGGAGGGACCAGGGCGTCCGCCGATCGGGATCGAACGCATGCTGCGCCTGCATTGTCTGCAACAGTGGTTCAACCTGTCGGACCCGGCGGTAGAGGAAGCGCTGTATGACTCACGCGCCATGCGGCAGTTTGTCGGCATTGATCTGGGCCGCGAACCCGTGCCGGATGAGACGACGATCTGTAAATTTCGGCATCTGCTGGAGGCCCACGAGTTGGGGAAGCAGCTCTTTACGAGGATCGGCACGTATCTGGCGGCGCAGGGGGTGACCGTCCGCCGAGGCACCATCGTGGATGCCACCATTATCAGTGCCCCCAGTTCGACGAAGAATCGCCAGAAGGTGCGGGATCCAGAGATGCGCCAGACGAAGAAGGGCAACCAGTGGTACTTCGGCATGAAGGCGCATGTGGGTGTCGACAGCCGGGCCAAGCTGATTCATTCAGTAGCCGCGACCGCGGCGAATGTGCATGACAGCCAAGCGTTACCGGAGCTCCTGCACGGCAATGAGACGCGAGTCTGGGGCGATGCTGCCTACAGTGGACCACGTGAGGTGATCTGGCAACAGGCTCCTGACGCGAAGAGTTTCATCCAAGCAAAAGCCCATCGGCATCGACCGCTGAGTGAGGTGGAGCGGGCTCGGAATCGGACCAAGTCGAAGGTGCGGGCCAAGGTCGAGCATGTGTTTGGGGTGATGAAGCGCGTTTTTGGGTGGACCAAGGTCCGCTACCGAGGGCGTGTGAAGAATACGAATTGGCTCTTTGTCACCTGCGGGTTAACGAATCTGTATCTGGCGCGACGCCGTTTGTTGGCGGGAACATAGCGGGCGTAGCCCCACAGGGCTGCAGTGGGCTAGCGGGGGGGGGGCGCCCTATAAAACGCCTCCCGGCTCAGCGGATTCTTATCGGATAGCCGCTGCACATCACTGGGGGAACAAATTTCTGACTGAAACGGTGACTTAATCAGACCTTCCTTAATTGACAACTCTATAGGCTTTCTGAAAAATTGCTTCAGGTACAGCACCTGAGATCGGCGTGCTATACCGACCAGTAAGATTCCGTAGTTAGGTGGAAACTGAAACCGTTAGCCATGCACTCAGATGACGGAAAACTTTCCCAACTCACAGTTCAAGATCAGGCAAGACTTGCTGACCGTCAAAATCGGGCAGCTAGAACAAGCGTTCATGGCATGATCCCCAATGAGTTCTTCACCGCAGCCTCTTCCGAGTGTCGGGATGTGTTCATAGATGGTCATTACTACGCATGCATATCGCTGTCGCAGGCCGTTGCCGAGGGCTTGTCAAAGTTCCTTGGAACTTTTCACCAGGTCGGCGCCAAGAAGAATCCAACAGAACGAGTACAGCGACTTCACTCTAAGGGAGTCGTTACCGAGCGCACACTGAAGGCTTTTGAGTGCATTTGGGGAACCGATCGAAACACATTCCACCACTTGAATCCTAATATTACTGCCGACCACCATGCCCTTGAGCTTCGGGCAGAAGAGTGCGTGAAGGCTCTGTTCGTGATCGAATCCGAGATCTTTGCCGTTGACTTCGTTGATGGCAAAGTTTCACCAAAATACCCTGAGTATTGGCCAAGAACTGAGGCAGAGCATATGAAGGTGTTTCTCAGGTTGAGCGGCCACTAACCCAAAGACACCCGATGTCACCAGAATGACCGTGCCACAGCTACTGATAGTGCTGGGCTTGTGTGAGAAAAAGGCAGGCATACAGCCCTTGCTGTCGCATTAAACTATCGTGAGTGCCTTGTTCCACGATTTGCCCCTGATCGACGACAAATATCCGATCCACCATTTTAACCGTCGACAGCCGATGGCTGATCAAAATCGCGATCCGTCCCCGTGCGAGTTCGTGAAATCTCTCGAAGAGCTCTGCCTCTGCCTTGGCATCCATCGCGCTGGTAGGCTCGTCGAGAATAAGAATCTGGGAGTCTCGAAGTAAGGCTCTGGCAAGCGCCACTTTCTGCCATTCGCCGATACTCAGTTCATGCCCTCCATCGAACAGCTTACCGAGCAATGTTTCATACCCCTGCGGCAAGCGCTCAATCACTTCGTGGACTCCCGCCTGTTGGGCGGCCTGGGCGACGGCGGCATGATCAACGTCAGGGGATCTCACCCCCAACGCAATATTCTCTTTTGCAGACAGCTGAAACTTCACAAAGTCCTGATAGATACCGCTGACTGCGCCCCGCACATCGGTGAGGGGATAGTCCCGAAGATCCGTCCCATCGATCATGATGCGCCCCTCTGAGGGGTCGTACAGACGGCACAACAGCTTCACCAATGTCGTCTTCCCCGCACCATTGGCTCCGACGAAGGCAACATGTTCTCCGGGTTTGATCGAAAAGGTGAAATCCTGGATCGCGACACGTTCCTCATGTGGGTATTGAAGCGACACATGGTCGAATACCACCCCTTGCGTGATCGATCGAGGAAAAGACTTCGGATTCGTTGATGCCGATAAACGGGATTGAATGCCCAAAAACTCATCTAATGTCGTCAGGAACAGATTGCTTTCGTAGAGGTTCGAGATACTCTGTCCAAACCCCTCCAGAAATCCGGAGGCCCGCTGCACCGCCTGAAAACAAATGACAAGGTCGCCCACAGTGAGCAACCCATAGAACGTTCGGACCGCCACGAAACTGCTGATTCCGAATACACCTGCCACGCCGATGATTTGCGCGGAAAGAGTCTTGAGGGCCCAGCGGCGCTCTAAGCTGATTCGCTCCTGACGCAGCACCGATCGGGCGTCTTGGAACCATTCTCGTAGCCTAGGACCAAGATCAAACAACCTGATTTCTTTGGCCGCAGTCTCTTGCGTCAACAACTTATTGACGTACCAGGCTTTCCGCTCAAGCGGTATTCGCTCTCGTTCCCAAGCATAGAGCATGTTGGATTGCTGAAGACGGACCAAGAAATAGGGAATTGCCGTCACGATCAGGACCGGAATGATCCCCCAATGCAGCCACCACAGTATCGCCCCCATCGAGAGCAGTGAAATGATGTTCTGCCCTAGTTGAAGCACGGCATTGAGTATCGCGGTCGGTCGGTAGGGAGCTTCTTGCTGTGCATGATGCAACGTGTCTTGATATTGCGCATTTTCATAGTACTCGAGATCAACCTCGACCGACTTTGCCTGAAGGAGTGCGTACATGTGATCCGTGACGGCTTGGGCCTGTATTCTGGAAATCAAACCAGCCGCCACACTCAGCATGGCACTAATCCCCGCGACACCCGCTAGTCCCGCAAGAAGGGTGATGATTCGGGTCAACGAAGAGTCATCCGTTGGAGTGTTGAGCCCTTCAGTCACGGCGTCGATCAACAGCTTCGTGAGATACAACACGAGCAGCGGCAGGATCCCCTGGATGACGCGTACTAACACGCTGGCGACCGCCAGACGAGGACTGCTCTGCCAGACAAACGAAAGGGCCCGGCGAACCGTGAGCAGGAAAGGGCCGAGCCGTTTGATCATGACATTCATGAGTCGCCGAACCGCCATGCGACGCCCTCTCAGGTCTCTATCCTTCTAAGGCCTGGATACGGGATCGCCAGCCCGTGATTAACGGATGTTTCAGGATCGGGCGGATATGAAAAGGTGACCGTAAAGCCTTGCCAGTGCGTTCCCGGCTCATAAAAGGCCTGCGAATCGAGCGTCAGCCAGGCATGGCCATCGAGACCGGCAGTTTCTTTCCTAACTCCACAATGAAACCTCACCGGATAGCCCCGTTGCCGAGCGAATCGATAGAGCGCCAATGCCCGAGGGAAGCAATTGCCTCTCCTATTGTAGGGAAACAGCCAGAGCCACCGATCGACATAATACGACAGAGCCTTCATCCCCGGATCGTCCGGCTCAGCTTTCGTTGAGAGAGGGCCAAATTGATCGAGCACCGTCGGTAACGTCTTGAATCGGAGCGCGATACGAATCCGCAGCACCACAACACCGACACGGAATATGGTCCAATATTTATTTACGAGTGAGATCATCACCAGTAACCAGTGACATACCGAACGAAGCGTGCACCCGATAGCACAATTGGCCCGGGAACTCTGCTACGATACAACCATCGTTGCCCCAGTAATGGCACGCTCTTTATCTACCATCATACGCTGTCCATCGATTAATCACTCCACGAATCGTCGGTGAAAGGATGTGCTTCACCGCTCGATGAAGTGGGACTATAAGGCGAGCCAGACGCGAAAGAGGGATGCCCCCGCGACACCACGAAGGCGGCGTCGTGGCGATACGACTGTGAGCACGACATAGCTGCAAGCCTAACCGCCAACGTTCCCACCACGAATCTTTCACGGAGAAATAGAGCGCCCCTGCCTGTTCCTCGGTGATCCCCTCATGAGCGTCTGACAGCAAGCTGGCCGGCATACGGTGAGCAAGTGCCTCGACTTCTACGTCGGTTTTGAGCCGTTTAAGCACTGCTGCAGGTAGGGGCGCACCAAGCAGGAGATGTGCAACCGACAAGCCCAGATAGAGCATGCGCTGGCAGCCCCAGTTCGATGCATGGGCGAAGATTTGATTCCAGTCTAAGTCTGGGTGCGAGCGGACAAGTTCAGTCACGTCACAGAGCCATTTCAGCAGTTCCCATACATGCTTCGACCCATGGACGCACAGAACAATCAGCAGAATTTCAGGCGCCAAGCCTGGAACTGTCTTGTTGCCCAAAGTCACAGAAGTCCTGTGTTGCCACAACTCTGGACGATCTAATCGAAAGGAAAAGTGTTGATGCGCCATCACCCACTGAAGATCGATCCGAGAGATCGGACGTCTCTTGATAAACACATGGTACGGCCCTTCTTCATGTTTAGTTTCCCTAAGCTCGTTGGAAAGGGCTCTCCTCTTATAGCCTTGGGCCAATAAGACAGACTGAGCCTCCGCGATGGAGGATTCGGGAACAAGAAGGTCGAGATCGGTGAAATCGCGGAGGGCTAGATCGCCATAGGCCAACACGGCGAGTGTGGCTCCCTTGATTGGAATGACCGGGACTCCACGCGCCTGAAACGCTTCACACAAACTGATGAGTTCTTGGGCGAGCGACCGGTTCAGCAAAGCACCCGCTTGGGTCCTTTGCCGCAGATGAGTCATTGGTTCGAGGGGCACGATGCCAGGGCAGAGTGTACTCAGATTTCTATACAGCAGCTGGCTTACGCCATGATACTCGGCTATCTTGAGGATGACCGACCAGTCCAGCGACTCTTGCACGCGCTGCCGGATACGGCTCCTGAGCTCATCGGTCAACCCTGTGCGGGCGCACCAGACAAGCAGCTCCGCTTCCGGGGCCAGAGGAAACCGTCGAGCCATAGGCGGTGCCGTCATCCGTGTATCTGCTCCAGCAGCGGCGTAATCAGTTTCGGGAGATCGAAGAGATCCCGTCCAAAGTGCAAGCGGTAACAGTCCGCCTGCTGCACGAGCTTCGCTAAGACCTGAAATTCTCGCCTGGCGACCTCGGCGTCGTAGACCAACAATGCCTGAGGAAGGAGGAGCTCCATTGCGCGGCTCTTGGGAAGTGACTCCAAATAGCTTCGAGGGGCGTCGACGACCTGCGGAAACAGTACCAAAGCAGGCCGGCAACAGGTCCCGATCTCGGTGCCATAGAGTTCCTCCGCATAAAAGCCTCGCTTGTGGAAACCGGGCTGTCGCTGTAGCACGTGCTCGGGCGCATTGCGAAGTTCGGGGAAGAAGGCAATCGTCTCTTCGGTGACGTTGATCTTGATCGGAAAGGGAAGCAGCTCGACATGGTCCCCGGCATCTCGGAACAACGGATGATCATCTGATAGATACTGATATCCTGAACGGAGCAGCGAGATAAAAGACGTCGTCTTCCCCCGCCCGCTATTCCCCGGTATGAGAATCCCGCGGCCATTCTTCTCCAACGCCGTTGCATGGATCGTATAAAGCCCTCGTCCTCGCAGGAGTTCGATCAGGGCCAAATGGAATAAATATTCGATCAAACTGGCGGGCATTCGCTGGGGCTTGATCAGGTACCCTTCCGCGCTGCCGTGTGCACCATCAATCACGAACAGGCCCACATCATAAAAGTCGACGATCAGCCGTCCACGGTCCTGACTCACAACATACGGCAACCCGTCCTCCGGTCGACCCCCTGCCGGGACGCCCGTTCCGGAACACAAGTGCCGTGCCGCCGGGGACAGTATCGGGGGCATCTCCGCTCGGTCCCGCACCGCCTGGAAACACAGGGTGAGCGGAACGGACTCATCAAGCGAGTTTCGCCGAAAATGCCGCAGCAATTCCTCCACTGGTGCGGCCAGCAGGGAGGACGATGTGATATATTGTATCGACGTGCCATACAGGGAAAAAAGAGCCTCGATGAGAGGCGGATGAGTTATAGAGATCGTCATACCCTCCCTCAAGTCAATTGGTACACTCGGTTAAGACATGAGGCTAAACGGCTGGCTGGCCGATTTTCTGGAACCAGCCAGCCTCCGCCTAATTTGGTCTGTGGCTCAGACCAAATTCACTGTTGCCTGGATAGCCAGACTTCCGCGCGGTGATATCACGCAACAATTCGTGCTTCACCAGCGCCGGCTGGACATAGGTCTCTTTCTGCTCTGTCTTCATGCTGCTTCACCTCCTTTCTTGTTGAAGTAGCCCTTCCTGGGTCAGGTCGTTGACCAGGGTGACGAGATCGTCGAGGGCTCTCTCGGGAACGACGTCAAAACGGTCACAGATGACCGCATGAATGTCGCTGATGGTCTTGTCGCCTGTGCAATGTTCCCATATGACGCTACCGACCCGGTTGAGCGTGTAGTACCGCCCACTGCTGAGGTCCAACAATACAGTCTCCCCATCCATGCTCGTACCTTGGACATCAGGGCTGGGCCGGAGGACCGTTCGATCACCCATGGCCTGATCGACGATCGGAGCTGAGACGGTATGAGGTTCAGAAGCTGGTGGGGAATCCGACATGGGCTTCACCTCCGTGATCTGATGTTATTCTGGGAACACTTTGAGGTGGGGGGAAGTGCTTTCGGGTTAGTCTCGCTGAACTGTGGGAGGGGTGATCCGCCTGGCAGCACGCTTGACGCATATCGACCCTCAGGAAAAGGGTATGGACCGCAATACTATACAAATTCGGTCAGGGGGAGGATCCGAAGAGAAAACTGCGCATTGGTACTATGGCTAGATGTCCTCGGCTTTGGAAACGAAGAATACGCCCTTTTCATACATAGATTTCAGACCCAGACGAATGGCCTTATACCATGTCGAGAAAAACAATCCATACCCCTCAAAGGTAGGATAAGCGTTCCTGGAACAGCGATCGAGGTACAGTGGCAACGCCGAACCGTAGGAACCATGGTTTTCTTGTAGATATCCACGAGAGGATAAATACTCCGGCCGGAGAAGCCTGGTCTGCGACAATTCGCCACAGCTCTAGATATCTGGCCACGCATTCTTGCCCCGTCCTAAGGTTGCAGGCAGGTAGTCTATGGCTTTTCCCTCGATGCCAGGTTTGGCGTCAAGATGAGGACGTCTCCATCCGAACGTGCGTATAGCCGGATGGCACAGGCGGCGTCACACGCATCACAGCCAGAGATTCGCATGTCATACCCTCATCAGGTAGGGAACTGACTGACCGATCTCTCTTTAGCCTGTGCTGGAAAAACAGCAGCAAGCCGAAACAAGCGTAGAATGTCGTTCCAAGCACCCCTCGCCTAGACATCGATCGATCATGAGATAGCGGTGGGCCCCGTTGATGCTCCGGTAAGTGCGTCGGCTAATGAGGAACTATCTAGGCTTGAACAGGGCGAGTACTTCGAGCAAGCCAACTTCGGCGATGCAGACCTCTTCAAGGATGAGGTGCCCTACCGCATTCACGCTGACATGAGATGCTATCTCATCGCTCCGGATTTCGTGCTGCCGTCACCGTCGAGGCGAACTTCAGCAGGCTGGATCGCTCTTCGTCATCTAAGGCCAACAGCAGATGCGCTTCGTCGCCGTGCATAAGTCGCAGGCTTAGAAACGGTTCTTCCCGACGCTTTTCCTTATTGTCCCACATGGCATCGATCAGCTGAACCTTATCGAGCTGCCCGACCGACACCACGTCGTACCTAAAATAGGAATCACCAATAACGATGTCGAACACGACATTGCCGACTGTCAGCAGCACCAGATTGAAGCGACCCTGGTCTTCATATCCTTCAGGCAGAAATTTATTCACGTGGCAGAGCGCTATTTTTCGATCGCCCAATGCAGTGCGGAATTTTTCTCTCAGCGCACCATAATCAATCTGCAAAGCCTTTTCATCAGGCCCTGTTGCCGCAACGGCTGCCGCTTCCGCTTTCGAGAAAATATCATCAGCGGACATCAATCCTGACATAGGTACGTCCTCTCGTTATTGTGGAAATATGCATGGTGAAAACATCCGGGAGATGTACGGTACCCGGCCAACAGCCTTGATTGCAAGAGGACCAGGTAGTCCACGTCTGCCCTACCGAGCGGGAACACGATGGGAAAATCGTTTCTCGCCCGCTTCGTCCACCATCGTTACTTCGAATGCGTCCTTGGTGACTCGAACGAGACCAAAGTTGTGATACGCCGATCCTCTGAACAGTTGTGTCGGATGCAGACCGTCACGAGTGGGTGAGAACCTTCCTGGGGCGGCGGAGAGTGGTCCTGCGGTGTATTCGTGGAAATCGATGAGTCCGTCTTGATCAGGATCATAGGCAATGGCCTCCGCCCAATGCACGTCGCTCGCAAGAAACACCACGTTCTTGATCTTATGAATGAGAATGGCGTCGACGATCACCTGCCGTTCCCGCTCGAATCCTGTGCCATCCGGCCCTCCTGCCCATCCGTCGTTCCCAGGAACACTACTGTTACCACCTTTGGGGATCGAGAGCGGAACGGATGTCGCAATGACTTTCCATGTCGCCGTTGAACTGTGAAGCCCATCGAGCAACCACTTTAATTGTGCTGAACCGAGCATGGTCTTGTCGGGACCATCCGAATCCACATTGAGACTCCGATATTGCCTGACATCCAGGATAAAGAGTTCAAGATCGGCACCGTAACGAACGCGCCGGTACATACGATGTGGATCCTCAGCGGGAGAGGTGATCGGCCAGTACTCGCGCAGCGCTTGGCGGCCGGCCGGCATCTGTTCCTCAAACGGCCCGGCAAAATTGTTCTTGACTTCGTGGTCGTCCCATATCACGTAGATCGGCACCGTCCTCAAAAATCGCTGGAGAGCTTCCGCACCACGCTGATATCGATGGCGCATTCGATAGGTCTGCAGGGTCGTAGCCTTGAAATCGGCGCCAGGCTCGTTCGGCGGGGAAGGGCAGATATGATCGCTATAGGTCGTATCGCCGAGGAACAGGAAGAAGTTGATGTCCTGTCGCTGAACCACATCAAAAATGGGATAGCCGCCCACTCCTTGGCGGCATCGTCCTTGACCGCCCAGATCTCCGCTCCATGCAAATGTTACAGGCACGGAGGTCTTCTCATCCGGTAGCGTGAGAAACTCCTCGGTGGCTACAAGTTTTCCGGAGAACCGCTTACTGGACTGGCCCACAGAACCAATCACCACATGATATCGATAGCGCGTCGCAGGACTCAGGTCCTCAAGAGGAACGATCAGAGTGTAATCCGTTTCCTCCGTCGTCGTTATGAAAGCAGTTCTTGGCACCGGGGCAACCGCCGTCGCCAGTTTCGACGCCTGTTCCCAGAGTGAGAGCGGCGCCCACTCGACCCGCACCTGTGCTGGTCCGTCGGTGCGGAGCCAGAGTAAGGCGCGTTCTGAACTAACGTCACCGATAGCCACGCCCTGAGGCAAGAGATCGGAATCCAGATAGGATTGTTCTTCAACTGAACCGCTCGTTCGAATGCCTTCATCAAAAAACGCAGTACAGCCCAAGCTCAGAGAGACAAGAGTTAATAAACAGGTTAACCGAACCACTAGATGCATCACGCACTCCTACCCTGCGAAGACACAGAGGTCAAGCAACGGACCCGGGCAGCGGGCTTGCAAATCGACAAAACCGACCGGCATACTGAATCTAGTCATTGGAGGGGGGATTAAGATGCAGGATTTGAACTGCTGCGTGCCAAACTGCCAAGCGAAGCCCTATGCCCCAGCCGGCACGCGTTCTGTCTGTAAAGATCATTTCCTCAACTTCCTGACCTGGCGCCGCCGCCGTGGACCTCAAATGTTTCACACCTATGCCGGCATGACGATGACAGAACGTGATGGCATTGCCGCGGAATGGATGAAAACCATTCGGATTGACGAAGTGCCTACCACCGCTCCAAAGCTCTAACCGGTCACCGGCCATCGTTACAAGGACAAGCCGTATAGATAAAATTCCTCTCGCTGCCACCCTAATGCTTCATAGAGCCGTTGCGCTGGATCATTTGCGATTGCAGTGGCCAATTCCACACGAGCCGCCCCAGCCGCGCGAGCCGTTTCAATCCCTGACTTCAGCAACATAGTCCCGACACCTTTTCGCTCGCTTCAGGCGCAACGTACAGGTCACTGAGAAGGTACATAGGTGCGGCGAGAATCGAAGAAAAGCTGGGATACAGTTTCACAAACCCAATAGCCGCCCCCTCTTCGTCTTGAGCAATCAACAGCAGCGACTCATTGTATGATAGGCGATCACTCAAGAACTGCCTTGTACGGTTCAGATCAGACGGCTGGTCATAGAACTGTCGATAGGCGTCGAAAAGTGGGGCAAGCTGATCCAGATCATCGAGAATTGCACGACGGATGGTGGGCGTCATGGACGAGCGGTCGGGTTTCTATTTCTTGAACAATATGAATGCGTCATCCTTCTGCGCGCGTTGGGCGAGCACAGGAGACTACTAGGGTACCTGCACAGCCTCATTCACCCCATCACCGGCGAGCCATGATGATGAATCATCAACCACTCATCACCGATCAGTTCAAAGAGGTTTGTGGCAAGAACCTTTGCGTGTTGCGGCTCGTCGGACTGTTGGGTGGTGAGATTTTCAACACAGATGACCCAGGCCATATCGCCGGCTACCTGCACCATCACATCGGTCAACTCGAATTTCATCGAGAACGTATTGTTAAAGATCAGCACCCACGAGTCGCGCACGGCCGGCCACCCGGAACGTACCGTCCAGCCCGGGTGAATACAGGTGACATAATCTTGATGCATCCAGACGTGGTCCATCCGGGCGATATCGAGGCTCTCAAAGGCTTCGTAGAATGTTCGATTGGCCTTCGTAGCCGCTTCGATGCGCTGCTGTAACACGTCGTCCCCCTCGCTCAGCGAAGCCGTATCATACTGCAACTGAACCGGGCACGGCGAGGATATTTCTCCCAGGCGTCAATAGATGCGGAAAGTACTGGGTGCAACCAGAGTCACCGAGGTAAGATGTTGAGAAGCAGCTATATTGACCTGAAAGCCAACAAGGAGAAGCAGGTTGGCAAGGGTGTAGACGTACGTGATACCTCACCCGCGAGCTTCCCTTGTGTGTTATCTACTCACCTTCCGCATGCTCAACGCCGGTGCTGCAGAACTTGACCTCTTATTCGAAAAAGCCTTGTCCCCGTGTTCGAGATGCCTCGGGAGGCTACCGAATAAGTCGTTGAGTTCGATCACGACTCCACCGACGATTTGGCGAAGCTCATGTTCCGTATGGTGAACTGGAACCAGTCGCCTGCGTTGCCAGCCTCGGAGCGCAAACATCTTTCTTACCGGCATATGAGGCCGTTCGCAGACCATCACAAATTCCCGTCCTTGGCCATCTTCGAGTATGAAGCCCTTCAGATGCATACCGCTTCACCCCCTTTCTCAAAGATACCAACCGCCACACACTCTGCTCACCGCACCCTATCAGGTGTTTTTGACCACCTGATAGCGTCGATCCCTGGTTAGGCCTTCTCGATGATCTCAACACCAACCTGGACTGAGAACCATTGTGCCGATCAGCCCAATAGCCAGGCGACAATCACGGAAATTGTCGTCTACGATAACTGTGCGAAGTGGGGGAGGCTTCATCTGGGCCGTTTTCTTCCTTTGTAGCTGCCCCAAAATCCCCACGGATAGGCTCCGATTTTCAACATATCGAAGAAAACAACAGAGGTCTATCAGGAATACCCTGAAAACCAGTGTGGACATCACTGAGGAGATTCGGGGAATGAACCGGAAGCCAACCGAGGGTCGATCCTCAACAAGGAGGATCGACCCTTCTGGCCAGTCTCATGCAAGACTACATCATCCGATGTTAATACTGCAGCTGCATGGCCACATGGAACGAATCCACTTTTTGCACCGGTTGCCCCGGCGCGATGAACGAGAAGCCGCCCGGGCTGCCATTGACGTCCCCGTACCGATAGTAGGCCGAGATCCGGGCATTGTGCCCCGCAATGACATAGTTCACCCCGGTTTCCCATTCATTCCGCTCATTGGCGTACCGCGGGCTGATTTCCGTGAAGCGCACGTAGGGTTGAAAGCGACCGATGCCGATTTCCTTCGGAAACAGGTACAAGGCATACACGGTCCACGAGTGCCCGTTGAAGACGCAAAAGCAGTTGCCAAAGGCGCCGGCGCCCGGCTGAAAGGCCTGCGTCCCGTAATTGGCAAAGAAGCGCTTGAACTCCCCGTTGAACGTGAACACGCCCATGTCGTTCGGGAGCACCTTTTCAAACAACAGATCGGCGGAGAGGCCGGTGAAATCGGAGGTCGCCCCAGCGACGGTGGGATTCCCCGCGCCATCTTTCTGGTGCGTCACGTTCCCGGCGATCGCCAGAATGTCTCCGGCCGTCCCGTAATAGGTCCCGCTCGTGTAGTAGCCGGGGTTGACTTCATCGTTCAACAGGTTCCACTGCAACCGGCCCGCGTACATCAAGCTGCCGGTGGTGTTCGGGCCCCCGCGTGCCCCCGTGAAGACCGACGCGACGTACATGAGGTGCGTGCCGAAGGGATGGATCTTGCCGAAGAACACCGCGCCATCGGACCGACCATAGAGCCCCGCCTGGCCCCCTGCCGCGCCATTGGGCCCATTGGGGAAGTTGCCGCTGAAGTCTTGCGGAAAGAAGGGAGTCCGGAAGCCGTCGAAGGTGGCATGGTAGTACGGCCCGTTCAACTCCCCACGCTCGCTCGGCACCAAGGTGCGTCCAACCCAGAGATTGAACATCTCGTTGAACTCAAATTGCCCGATCGCATCCAGCAAGCCGATGTTGGAGTTGCCGCCAAAATGATTGGCGCCCCCCCCAACGTTGCAGTTGAAACATTCGGTGTTGAAGGTGAACCCGACATACTTGTGGATCTTCCCGTTGATGTAGATCCGGGCATTGTCCACTTTGAAGTCATTGCTGTAATGGCCCCCCGCTGCGCCCTCGATCGCGTTGAAACTGCTGCGGATCCCCATCCCGATCGAGATCCATTTGTCGTCATCCGCCTTAATCGTGCCACCAGCAAAGGCACTGGGCACCGTGGATCCCATTCCAGCCACCAGCGCCGTGATGGCTCCAGCAACTACACACTTTGTCCACCGTTTTTTAAAATGTCCCTTCATACTGATGCCCTCCTTGTGATTGTGAGCTGTGGCTCTACCTACAAGTGCACCGCGTCATACCTGGACAGGCTCGGTGTTGCTCTGAGCATGAGATCGTACTGATTTGACCTGAACCCTGAAATCACCTAGAAATAAAACCTACACCGTCAAATGCTGGCGCACCATATCGGCATTAAGCTCCGTGCTTTTGCCCTGGGCCATGACAGCGCCCTTGGCCATGACCACGTATTTTTCCGCCAGACGGGCGGCGAAGTGGAGCCCCTGCTCGACCAAGAGGATGGCGAAGCGGCGCGACTGTTTGAACCCGATAATGACATCCTCGATCTGATCGACGATGGAGGGCTGAATCCCCTCCGTGGGCTCATCGAGCAAGAGCAGCTTGGGACTGGAGAGGATCGCGCGCCCGATGGCCAGCTGCTGCTGCTCGCCGCCACTGAGCACCCCGCCGGGGCGATGCAGGATCTGCGTGAGCTTGGGAAAGAGCTGATAGACCTCCTCGAAGGCCGCCGGCTCCGATACATCCCCCGGGATCGCCGGGCGGTTCCAGTAGCCCAATAACAGATTCTGGTGCACCGTCAGATGCGGAATGATTTCCCGCCCTTGCGGGACATAGGCCAGCCCCTGGCGCGCCCGGCGATCCGTCGGCTCCTGCGTGATCACGTGGCCGTCGAAGGTGATCGTGCCGGACTTGACCGGCAGCAACCCGGTCAAGGTCTTGAGCGTCGTCGTCTTCCCCATCCCGTTGCGCCCCATGAGACAGACCACCTCGCCCGGCTCAATGGTAAACGAGACGTTGCGCAGGATATGGCTCTCGCCATAATAGGCATTGACCTGCTCAACGACCAACGTCAGTGGGGGGGATGTCGGTGCGGTCTGGTTCATCGGTCCTCGTATCGGGGGCGCGTTACTGCGCGACCTTCGCGCGCCCTAAGTAAATCTCCCGCACATGCTCATCGGCTTGCACGTGCTCGACGGGGCCTTCGCAAATGACGGTCCCCTCGGCCAGGACCGTGACGATATTGGCGATCTGCCGGACAAAGTCCATGTCATGCTCGATCACGACGATGGCATGTTTTTCGGACAGGGTCTTCAACAAGTGCCCGGTCTGCTCCGTCTCCTTATCGCTCATCCCCGCCACCGGTTCGTCGACGAGGAGCAACGAGGGCTCTTGCAAGATCACCATGCCGATCTCGAGCCACTGTTTTTGGCCATGCGAGAGAGCCCCGGCGCGCGCATGCGCATGCGCGGTCAAGCCGATGGTCTCCAACACCTCGCTGATCTTCGCCCGGTCCGCCGGCGTCGAGCGGCCGACGAGGGTCGGGAACACGCCCTTGCTCGCGCGCTTGACCGACAGGTCCAGGTTTTGCCACACCGTCAGGTTGCTATAGATCGACGGCGCTTGGAACTTCCGGCCGACACCGAGCTTGGTGATGTCCTCGGCGTTCTTGCCGACCAGATTGATCCCCTGACCGAAGCGCACGGTCCCGGTGGTCGGTTTGGTCTTGCCGCAAATCACATCAAGCAAGGTGGTCTTGCCTGCGCCGTTCGGCCCGATCACGACGCGCAGTTCGTTGTAGTGCACACTGAAGGTACAGTTATTCAAGGCTTTGAAGCCGTCGTAGTCGACGACGACGTCCTCGCAGGTGAGAATCCGGTCGGCCGTCATGCCGCAGGCCTCCCCTCGGCCGGGAGCCCCGGCGCGGCCGCCGGTTTCCGGGTGGTCAGTCGCCGCAGCAGTCCGACGAGGCCGTCGGGGAACAGCGTCACGACGACCACGAAGAGGCCCCCCAGAATAAACGGCCAGGCTTCGGGGAAATAGTTGGTCAAGACACTCCGGCCATAGTTGACGGCCACGGCGCCGATGATGGCGCCGATCAAGGTGCCCCGCCCACCGACGGCTACCCAGATGACCACCTCCAGCGACGGCAACACGCCGATCTGCGCCGGCGTGATGATCCCCACCTGGGGCACGTACAACATTCCCGCCAGGCCCGCCAACCCCGCCGCCACGACAAACACGAACAGCTTGTACTTCCACGGGGTGTAGCCCGAAAAGGTGACGCGGGATTCGCTGTCGCGGACGGCAATCAGCACCTTGCCCGCGCGCGAGGCGACGATATAGCGGCACAGCAGATAGGCCGCTCCGAGGGCCAGGACCGTGATCAGATACAAGCCGCGTTGCGTCGAGGGATCCGACAGCCGAAACCCGAGCAGTTGCTTGAAGTCGGTCAAGCCGTTGGTGCCGCCGAGGCGCGTCTCGTTCCGGTTGAACACCAGCCAGGCGGCGAAGGCCAAGGCCTGGGTCAGGATCGCGAAATACACGCCCTTGATCCGGCTGCGAAACGAGAGAAACCCGAACATCAGGGCGAAGAGGACGGGCACGAGGATGGCCCCGATGAGCCCCCCCCAAAAGCTTTTGAAGGGATACCAGAACAGGGGGAGTTCTTTGACTTGGGTCCAGACCATGAAGTCCGGCAGCTCGCTGCCGTAGACGCTTTCCGCCCCGATTTGCAGCGCGAGATACATGCCCATGCAATAGGCGCCGAACCCGAAAAACACGCCTTGTCCGAGACTCAAGACGCCGCAGTAGCCCCAGATCAGGTCCAAGCCCAGGGCGAGAATGGCAAAGGCGAGAAACTTCCCGAATTGATTGAGACGAAAGTCGGAGACGTGGAACCACGCCTCCTCGGCCGGCAGCACATTGAGGGCCGGTAAGACGACGAGAAAGAAGAGCCCGGCCACGAAAAACGCCAGGGTCTCCCGCCGATCTTGCGTCGCGGGCACGGGCTCAGGCATCGGCACTCCGTCCTTTGGCGGCAAACAGGCCCTGCGGCCGCCACTGCAAGAAGAGAATCACGCCGACCAAGATAAAGACTTTGCCGTACACGGCCCCGCTGAACGGCTCAATCAGCTTGTTGAGCCCCCCGATGCCCAGCGCGGCCCAGATGGTCCCGGCCAGTTTCCCCACCCCCCCGGTCACGACCACCATGAAGGAATCGACGATGTAGTTCTGGCCCAGCCCCGGATCGACGTTGCCCACCATGGTGAGGGCCCACCCGGCGATGCCCGCCAGCCCCGAGGCAAAGGCAAAGGTATAGGCGTCGACTTTGCGGGTCGGGATGCCGAGACAGGCGCTCATGTTGCGATTTTGGGTGACGGCGCGCACCCGAATCCCCAGATTGGACCGGAACAACAAGAAATAAATCCCGAGGACACACAGGATCGAGAGCACGATGATGAAGATCCGGTTGTACGGCAGGTAGACGCCGACCATGACTTGCGCCCCGCCGCGTAGGGCCTGCGGCGCAATCACCGCCGTCAGGTCCCCGAAGTAGACGCGCGCCGTCTGCATCAGGATCAGGCTCACGCCCCAGGTGGCGAGCAGGGTCTCGAGCAGCCGCCCGTAGAGAAAGCGAATGACGGTGGCTTCGAGCAGTAACCCAAACAGCGCGGCCGACAGAAAGGCCACGGGCAGCGCCACGGGGAAGTACCAGTCGAAGGCCTCGGGCGAGACCCAGGCCTGAAAGGCTTGTTGGGTGACGAAGGTGGCGTAGGCGCCGATCATCATCAATTCGCCGTGCGCCATGTTGATGACGCCCATCAGGCCGAAGACGATGGCCAGCCCCAACGCCATGATCAACAGGATCGAACTCAGGCTGATCCCTCGGAACAGGGTCTCCAGGGCGTTGGCCCAGGACGACCACGATTCGATTTGCGCAATGGAGGCCGCCGCGGCCGTCGCCAGGGCCTGCTGCTCGGCGGTCGCCTCCGGTGATTGCGCCGCATCCACCAGCGCCTGCAACGCGCTCACGCTGTTCAGGCTCCGCAGTTCGCCCAGTTGTTGCACCGCCTCCCGCTGCACGGCGGGGTCCGCCGCCTGCAATTCCAGAAAGTGTTGCGCCTCTTGCATGGTGTACTGGACCCACCAGATGTCCTCCTGCGCGGCCGCCGCCTTCAGGTATGGAATGGCCTCGGCACGCCCCCCCATGCCCAGATCAGCCGCCGCCGACCGGCGCGTATCCGGCGAGGCGCTCGCGAGGTTGGCCCGATTCTTCAGCAGGTCCACCACCGGTTTGATGGCGATCCGCACCATCCGGCTGCCCACTTCGCGAATCTCATCGAGCCGCGGAATCAGGCTCGCGTCGCCCTGCGCGATCAGGAGCTCCGCCGCCTGGGTGCGCACGGCGGCGTCCTCGCTCTGCAGGTCCACCAGCGCTTGCTCAATGGGATCGAGGGGATCGGTCAAAGAACTGGCGGCCGCCGGCTCGTCCGCCGCCCAGACCGACGGGAACCCGAGGCCCCCTGGCAGCAGCATGAGCCCCAGGAGCACCAGCCATGTGTTCAGGATACCGGCCCCACGCCTCACCACATCACCCTCTCTTCGCACTCCTCGTCGCAATCTCCCAACGATGGTCTTCTCGACCGACACCCTAGGAAGGGCCGGCGGAACCCGCTGGTCGCGCAATTCCCGCCGGTCCCGCCCTCCATTCTCGACCCTTATACCCCCGCTGCGCCCCGTCCGCCCACCAGGGGCCCGGTCTCCGTGCTGAGTCCTATTTCGTATAGGTCCCCTTGTGCTTGATCCAGTCGCACCCCTTATCCGGGTTCGTGAATTCGCTCCAGGGCTCTGGCTTCACCAACCCTTTGGACCGGTGAATGACCTTGAACTGCCCGTCTTTGAGGATTTCCCCGATCAGCACGGGCTTATGGGTGTGATGGTTACAGCAGTCCATCATGATTTCGCCGCCCGGCGCCAGGAACTTCTGGTTGTACACGGCCGCCCGCACCTTGTCGACGTCGGTCGATTTCGCCTTCTCCACCGCCTGCTTCCACACGTAGACGCCGAAATACGCCGCTTCGATCGGGTCGTCGGTCACCCGATTCTCCCCGTCCGGCAGGTTGTTGCGCTTGCAGTAGGCCTTGAAGTTGGCCACGAATTTCTTATTCTGCGGGGTGTCCACGCTCTGGTAGTAGTTCCAGGCGGCCAAGTGCCCCACGAGCGCACTGGTGTCCATGCCCCGCAGCTCGTCTTCGGCCACGCTGAAGGCCATGATCGGGGCGTCTTCGGCCCGCAGGCCCTGGTTGCCGAATTCTTTGTAGAACGGCACGTTGCTGTCCCCGTTGATGGTACTGATCACCGCGGCCCCCCCGCCGGCGGCAAATTTCTTAATCTTGCCGCAGATGGTTTGGTAGTCCTGGTGATGGAAGGGGGTATATTCTTCGGCGATGTTCGCCGCCGGCACCTTCTTCGCCAACAGCATCGCCCGCAGGATCTTGTTCGTCGTCCGCGGATAGACGTAGTCGGTCCCCAGCAAATAGAACTTCTTGTAGCCGCCCCCTTCGGGGCTCATCAGGTATTCCACCGCCGGCTGGGCCTGTTGATTGACCGCCGCCCCGGTATAAAACACGTTGCGCGAACATTCTTCGCCTTCGTATTGGACGGGATAAAAGAGCAGCCCGTTGTTCTTTTCAAACACCGGGAGCACGGATTTGCGGCTCACCGAGGTCCAGCAGCCGAACACCGTTACGACTTTGTCTTCGAGCAGCAGCTGTTTGGCCTTCTCGGCAAACAGGTCCCAGTTCGACGCCGGGTCGACGACCTTCGCTTCAATTGGCCGCCCCATGACGCCCCCGGCCTTGTTGATCTCTTCGACCGCCATCAGCACGACGTCCCGCAACGACACTTCGCTGATGGCCATGGTGCCGCTCAAGGAATGCAGCACCCCGATCTTGATCGGCGGGCCGCTCGCCGCGTACGAGAGCGCATACTGCCCCAAATTCCCCAACAGCGCCGCGACCCCCACGCCCGCCGCCACGCGCCCCGTCTGGCCCAAAAACTCCCGCCGCGACGCCCCCGCCGGCGGCGTCCCGGTGGCCGGCTCGCTCGGTCCTGTCTGCGTCTGCTTGCTGTCCTTCGTCTTCATGGTGCATCGCTCCTTTGTTATGCGGTGAGGTGCTCACGCCCAGTTGATGCGATTCCATTAGGATCGACTGTATCCATCTGGCGGTGTCAAGCATCGCATAACCGGTGGGACAGACCTATCGGGGAAACCCTGAAAACGAGTCAGGTAATCCCTGAGGACATTTGGGAAATGAGCTGAGTACCAATGAATGGAGACAAACGGGAGAAAACCTAGGAGTAGGGCTGGACTAATCCAACACGGATCGCGAAACGAACGAGACCAGGTACGTCGTGAATTTCAAGCCGTTCCATGAGTTGGCTTCGGTGTGTTTCGACCGTCTTGACGCTCAAGTTCAAACGTTGGGCGATGTCTTTCGTCGTCTGCCCTTCAGCGATGAGCTGAAGGATTTCGCGCTGACGCATGCTGAGTCTCCCCAGGGGACCAGATGGCCCTTCAGACTTTTCCCGGTAGACTTCGATGGCATACTTCGCCACCGCCGGAGTGAGATAGGTCTCTCCCCTCCCCACCGCCCTAATGGCTAACTCGAGCTCAGCCAGTTCCGCTCCCTTCAAGAGATAGCCCGATGCGCCGGCTTGCAAAGCCTGCTGGAAGTACTCTTCGTTGGCATGCATCGATAGCAAAATCACCCGGGTGGTCGGCGATTCCTTTACGATCCGCGAGGTCGCGTCGAGCCCGTTCAATCCCGGCATCGCGATATCCATCAACACGAGATCTGGAGCATCGGCTTGCACGGACTTGACAGCCTCCCATCCATCCCCCACATCCGAAACAACCTCGACACCTTCAATCTTTTGTACGAGCGCCCGCATCCCAGCTCTGACCAAGGCATGATCTTCTACAATCACAACTCGGAGATCGCTCATGAGACCGTCACCTCAACCGTCCGACTCACCTGGGGTTGATCGTACTCAGCGAGCGAGAAACAAAGCTGGAGTCTGGTACCGTGACCAGGTGCCGAGACGATAACCAATTTGCCCCCTGCCAAGCGGACACGCTCCTCCATCCCGAGCAACCCAACGCTTTCCCCTCCCTGTGCACGCTGCCGGGCCGACAGCACATCGAATCCCACACCGTCATCTTGAAGGATCAGCGTGACTTCCTCATCGTGCCGACGCAAGGTCAGATCGATCGTCTTGGCCCGTGCGTACTTCGCAATGTTGGTCAACGCTTCCTGCACGACTCGAAAACAGGTCACCTCGATGGGTGACGGAACTCGCCCGATCATGTCTTCTACAGAAAGGGAAAGGGTCCATCCATTACGCGTCGCCTGCCGATTGGCATACCAGCGAAGCGCCGGGACCAAGCCCAAATCATCCAGGAGGGATGGTCGTAAGTCCAACGCCAACGTCCGTACCTGGGTCAACAGATGATCCACCAGCTCAAGGCTATCCGTGAGGGAATCGAAACGGCCCTCCCCAACCTCGCCGTGCTGGATGTCTTGCAAATCGATCTTCAACGCGGTCAGGAGCTGTCCGACTTCGTCGTGCAGATCGCGTGCGAGCCGGCTTCGCTCTTCCTCCTGCACTTGCATCAGCCGGCGGGAAAGCTTGCGCAGGGAGTTGTTGGCGCTGCGCAATTCCGCGGTTCGCTCTTGAACTTTGAGTTCCAACGCCTCATGCGCCTGATGCAGGAGCGTTTCAGCTTGCTTTCGCTCGCTGATATCGCGAATGACTTTGGAAACCCCCACAAACTGACCGACAGCATCCTTCAGCGGCGACAATGTCACCGACACATCAATGGATCGGTCACCCTTGGTCAACCGTACCGCATCGTAGGTATGAATGTCATGGGCTCCCCTCACCGTGGCCAGAAGCCATGCTTTGTCCCGATGAAGATGGTCCGGAATCAGCGTCAGGATCGAACGCCCGATCATCTCTGTAGCGGTATATCCGAAAATGCGCTCTGCACCGGCGTTCCACGTGGTCACGAATCCATCGGGGGTCACGCTCAGAATGGCATCGCTACTGCTCTCCACAATCGCGCCCAGTCGCCTGGTGGCATCGTCAAGTTTCGCACCTCTCGCTCGGGCCACGAGCCACGCCGTTATCCATACGAGTGCGATCCCCACGATTCGATTGAAGATCGCCAGATCCTGAGGGATACCAGGATGAGAGAGTGTATGCCCCATTGGCACGAGAACGGTTGCGATGGTGGCGACGAGATACGGGGCAATCAGCCATTCGACCCACAGGGCCAAGAACACGCCGAAGACATGCCCGACGACCCAAACCGCATAGCCCCACGGCATGAATACGTCGATAAGGAATGTTCCTGCCAGGATCATCGGGATCAATACTCTGGCATAGTTACTGTTCATTGCCCTCCACAATCATCGCGATCATGTAGAGACGAGACCATGCTGTCATGCTGATGACAACGGAGCCCACGAAGTATTGCCAGTCTCCATGTGGCTTGGTAGCGCATGATACCGCACTACTACGGCCCGGATCGAGAGGGAAAGGATGGAACTGACTAGGAATGCGAATGCTATCTGTCTAATCGTGCCGTTTGGCGGTTAACGACCCACACACCGGCTAGAATGAGACAAATGCCACCAATCTCAATCGGTCCGACGGATTCACTCAGGAGTACCGCTGACAGGCCGATGGCTGCCACAGGTGTCAGATTTCCTACCACGGACGCCCGTGAAGGACCGATTCCCTTCACGCCGAATAGCCAGGCCTGCTGCGCAACCGCCGTGGCAAAGACCACGAGATAGCCCAACGCAAGCCAATCGGAGGTCGTCACCGAACTGATCCCTACATCCATCATTTTTTGATCGGTCCACAGGAGTGGAATTTGGAGAACTGTCGCCACGGCCAACGTCGTCCAATTCACCGTCAGCGCAGAAATCCTCTCCATGATGCTGCGGCTCCCGATGCTGTAGAGTGCCCAACTCACGACGCCGAGAAAGACCAAAGTGCCTCCCAACAACGGTCGCTCGCCGGCGGCTTGAAACCCTGCGACAGAAACCAGCCCGACCCCCGCAAACGAGAGCAGCGCTCCCCCCAGGACTGCGCGTAAAGGCACGTCTCGAATCAAGAGGGCTGAGAGGAATGTGGTGACCACAGGACTCGATCCGATAATCACGCCACCGACCGCGCCACTGACATAGTTGAGGCCTATCAGAATGAGCAGGTGATTCCCCAAGACACCCAGGCCAAGGAGGCCGAGCACGCCCAAATCGGCATGGTTTATCTTGATCGCCCCGCCTTCCTTTGCCCACCACGTCATCAGCAAAATGGCCAATCCACCGATATCGCGAAAAACGGACGCTTCAACGGCGGAAAATGATCCGAGCGCCATCTTTTGCGCCACAATCGAACCACCCCAGAGCACCGCCGCCAGCACGACAGACGTATAGGCAACGGTAGTAGACGGTTGACTCATGGTCACTGGGATACCGTCGTTCCAGCTTCGCCGTCAAGCAGTATTCCGGCAACAATCCATTTACTTGACGGCGTTTACCTTTGTGAGTAGCCTGCGTCTAAGTGACAAGACCGGTAAACAGGGAGGACCTTCATGATCCAAAAGCCGTGTTTCCACGGATGTTTGACGATCCTAGCCAGCGCTACTCTCGTCTTGGGAGGTTGCACGACGGCGCTTGTCCATGATGACGTCAAGTATCCGAAAACCGAGGCCCATTGCTCCGGCTCTCAAGGTGTCGATGACTCTTCCATCGCCGTGTTGCCGGTTCCGGTGGTCGCCTTCGTCGTGCCACACGCTAACCTCCATGACATCAAGGCCGACGATTACCTGAAGCGATGTGGAGATCCGACCTCCCTGATTAATCGGAAGGTGGTAGTCAACCGCACGGCTTGTATCCCGGCAGGACTGACTCGCATCATTACTCTCGGTATCTGGCAATGGTGTCCCGCCAGCATTTCCTGGGAAGCGGATGTAAAAACCTCGCACTAGACATCATACGGCATCGAGCCCGCCGCATATCTTTGCGGCGGGCCGATCATGTTGAGCTTAGAGCGCTCCTGGGGTCTTTTCTTTGATCTCCGCCCAGTTGGTATTCGCCTTCCTGATGTGGCCAGGGATATCCTTTTCCCATTTATCTTGAATGCCCTTATCCAAGTTTAAGTAGAGTACTCCATCCACAATCTTCCAGACCTCCGGATCGGAAACAAACTTCTTGCCGACCGCCACGCCGTAGGCACAGTAGCCTCCGAAGGCAGGCAGATACTTACCAGGATTTTCCGAGAACCGCTTCTGATGTTCTTTATTGGCGAATGCATAGGTAACGCCGTCGTACTCCATCACGTGATACCCTGAGCCTCTCACCGGCTTGCCGTCGGTGAAGTAGGCAACCGGATCATACCCACCCACTCCAGGTGTGCTGTGTCGTACGTCGGTGGCGAATGACTGTCCTACGGAAAGACCAACGATCAGTGCAAGGCCGACAATAATGTGTATTGTAACCCGCTTCATTGTATTCCTCCCTGTCAGTTGATGGGATACCCGTTTACCTTCTTGTCGGGCCAGCGCCACATTTCTTACGGTGCGTGGAACCGAATTTCTGCACGAAGACAGTGACCTAGGGAAGGTCTGATTAATTCACCGTTTCAGTCAGAAATTTGTTCCCCCAGTGATGTGCAGCGGCTATCCGATAAGAATCCGCTGAGCCGGGAGGCGTTTTATAGGGCGCCCCCCCCGCTAGCCCACTGCAGCCCTGTGGGGCTACGCCCGCTATGTTCCCGCCAACAAACGGCGTCGCGCCAGATACAGATTCGTTAACCCGCAGGTGACAAAGAGCCAATTCGTATTCTTCACACGCCCTCGGTAGCGGACCTTGGTCCACCCAAAAACGCGCTTCATCACCCCAAACACATGCTCGACCTTGGCCCGCACCTTCGACTTGGTCCGATTCCGAGCCCGCTCCACCTCACTCAGCGGTCGATGCCGATGGGCTTTTGCTTGGATGAAACTCTTCGCGTCAGGAGCCTGTTGCCAGATCACCTCACGTGGTCCACTGTAGGCAGCATCGCCCCAGACTCGCGTCTCATTGCCGTGCAGGAGCTCCGGTAACGCTTGGCTGTCATGCACATTCGCCGCGGTCGCGGCTACTGAATGAATCAGCTTGGCCCGGCTGTCGACACCCACATGCGCCTTCATGCCGAAGTACCACTGGTTGCCCTTCTTCGTCTGGCGCATCTCTGGATCCCGCACCTTCTGGCGATTCTTCGTCGAACTGGGGGCACTGATAATGGTGGCATCCACGATGGTGCCTCGGCGGACGGTCACCCCCTGCGCCGCCAGATACGTGCCGATCCTCGTAAAGAGCTGCTTCCCCAACTCGTGGGCCTCCAGCAGATGCCGAAATTTACAGATCGTCGTCTCATCCGGCACGGGTTCGCGGCCCAGATCAATGCCGACAAACTGCCGCATGGCGCGTGAGTCATACAGCGCTTCCTCTACCGCCGGGTCCGACAGGTTGAACCACTGTTGCAGACAATGCAGGCGCAGCATGCGTTCGATCCCGATCGGCGGACGCCCTGGTCCCTCCGCCTTGGGATACATGGGCTCGATCGCCGCCACCAGGTCCGCCCACGGCACAACGCGGTTCATTTCGTCGAGAAACCGTTCCCGACGGGTGGGTTTCCGATACGGCTCCAAGCTGGCATCGGCAAAGGTCTGTTGCTTCATGGCCGGCCTCCCATTTGGTGCTTCGCCATCCCTAGCATGAATCAGGAACGGAATAAATCAGACCTTCCCTAGAGAAATCCGGCTGACCAGACGAGACGAGTAGATGGCTCGTCGGAGGCACGGTTTCGTCTCCAACGAAAGCTTGGGTCGGGAAGATTTCACCTTCTCGCTGTGAGAAACGTTCTCCAGCCGCAGGAGACCGCATACCAGTGAGAGCTGCCGTCGATACCGCTGATCGAGCGCGCACCACTCCGTCGGGTTCGACTAACACCAGCCGGCTCCCTACAGCCCTGGAAGAGCAAAATTTGGTAACATAGCTCGGCGAGCCTACTATGAATCGTTCTAACTGGATCGGGTCGATAGTCCTGGTGCTTATTGTGCTCCTACTGGGTATCGGCCTGGCCGCGTGGAAATATGAATCCATCCAGAACGAACAGGCCGCTTCGGCCAGTCAGCCTGAGCCTATGGAGTCGGTCACCGTAGCCGTGGCACGAGCGATCGATCACCGCCAGACGACGACCTCGATCGGGACTGTTCTCGCGCTGCGATCGATTACGCTGAAGAACGAGCTCGCCGGAACCGTCCGTGAGGTTCGGCTTGTCCCGGGCCAAATCGTTGAACGCGGAACCTTGTTGGTCGCACTCGACGTCTCGGTCGAGGAAGCTGACCTGAGAGCTCAGGAGGCTCAAGTCGCGCTTGCCAAGACGGTCCTTACTCGAAGACAAAACCTCAGCCAGGAACTGGCTACGACACAGGAAGAGGTGGACCGTGCACGCGCCGATCTCGATGTCGCCCGAGCTCAGATCGCCCGTACCAAAGCGATCATTGCCAAGAAGACCATCCGTGCTCCATTTCGCGCTCGGGTTGGCATCGCCGATGTCCATCCCGGCCAGTATCTGGACGAGGGGACGCTGCTGACGACGCTTCAGGGCGTGAGTGAGGCCGTGCATGTCGACTTCACGGTTGCACAGCAGGTGGCCTCGGGATTACGCGTCGGTGAGACCGTCGAGGTGTTCGCGGCCGATCATGCACCCGTTGTCAGAGCCACAATCGTCGCACTCGACTCACGCGTCGATCCGACGACGAGAAACGCAACTGTACGCGCCAAAATTGATGGTGCCAAGAATATCCTCGCACCGGGAGCATCGGTCCGCGTTCGCATTCCGGTCGGAGCAACCAGGAATGCAGTTGCTATCCCGGTCAGTGCGCTTCGTAAAGGACCCGGAAGTGATCAGGTGTTCGTCCTGGCAACAGACCATGACGGCCAAACGCGCGTGCATGCTCGTCAGGTCGAGAGCGGGCCGATGGTGGGTGATGAGGTCGTCATTTACGCCGGCCTGAAGCTTGGGGAACAGGTCGCAGCCCTGGGTTCCTTTAAACTCCGCGATGGTCTTCTCGTGGCGATCTCAGACACTCCTGTGACCAGATCCTACGAGCATCGTGAGGCCGAGAAACCATAAACGGATCACCATGCAGCCGGACACGACCAGGACATCACTCTCTGATACGTTCATCAAGCATCCTGTGTTGGCCATCGTCATCAACCTGGTGATCCTACTCGCCGGGTGGCGGGCGCTCACCACACTTCCGGTCCAACAATACCCAAAGATTGAAAATTCGCAGGTGGTCATTACGACCATTTATTACGGAGCCAGTGCGGAAACAGTCAGAGGGTTCCTCAGCACACCGATTGAACGGGTGGTCTCCGCCATCAGCGGTGTCGATTATGTAGAATCGACCAGCCGCGCCGGTGTCAGCACGGTCACCGTCCATTTAAAATTGAACCACAACAGCACGGCGGCACTGGCCGAAGTCACGGCGCGATTGCAACAAGTTCGCTCAGAGCTTCCGCCGGACTCGGAACCACCCGCCATTGAAGTGCAGCGAGCAGATCGGCCCTATGCCTCCTTCTACCTCAGTTTCAGTTCTACCGATCGCACGGTTCCAGCCGTCACAGATTGGCTTCTCCGAACATTGCAGCCTCAGTTCTCAACACTCCCCGGTGTTCAACGGGTCACGTTTGAAGGCGACCGACAAATTGCCATGCGTATCTGGATCGACCCCGACCGGCTCGCATCGTTCAACCTCTCCCCCGGCGATGTGCAAGGCGCACTCCGGCGGAACAACTACTTGGCTGCCGTCGGTCGTACCAAGGGCAATGTGGTGCAGGTCAACCTGCTTGCCAACACAGATCTTCGCTCGACCGTCGAATTTGAAGACCTCATCGTCGCCGACCGCGGCGGCGCCATCATAAGATTGAAGGATGTGGCACAGATCGAGCAGGACGCAGAAGAAGCGAACATGATCGCAAAGTACGATGCAACCGAAGGCGTCTACCTGGGAATCTGGGCGGTTCCAGGCACGAACGAAATCGAAGTCGGACAACGACTGCGCGACGAGCTCGAACAGATCCGCCCAACCCTGCCCGGTGATATCGACATGAAACTGGTCTGGGACAGCACGATGTTCATCCGGAATGCGCTGACGGAAATCACGAAGACCCTATCAGAAACGATCTTGATCGTGGCGGTCGTGGTGTTTCTCTTCATGGGGTCGATTCGGACGGCACTGGTGCCGCTTGTCGCCATGCCGGTGTCGTTGATCGGCGCCGCGATCTTCATGGTTGCCTTCGGCTTCAGCCTCAATCTCTTGACGCTTCTTGCCATCGTCCTCTCCGTCGGTTTGGTCGTGGATGACGCCATCGTCGTGGTGGAAAATGTGGAACGGCATGTGCGGCTTGGACAATCCCGCATCGAGGCGGCGCAAGCCGCCATACGCGAGCTGCTCGGCCCAATCATCGCGATGACGATCACGCTGGCCACCGTCTACGCGCCCATCGGTTTCCAGGGAGGTCTCACCGGCTCCCTGTTCCTGGAGTTCGCCATGACCCTAGCCGTAACCGTCGTCCTATCGGGAAGCGTCGCGATCACGCTGTCGCCGATGATGAGCTCGCGATCTGTCCACCCTCAGGGCAAAGAGGGCCGGTTGACCGCCTTCGTCAACCGGCGGTTCGAGGAAGTGCGATCTCTCTATGAGAAGCTGCTGGATGGCGCACTCACCATGCGTTGGGGCATCGTCGTGGCATCGCTCCTCATCGTGATGGCAGCCTGGCCTCTCTACCACTTCTCCCGTCAGGAACTGGCTCCCGTAGAAGATCAGAATCATATCAGCCTGTTCTTCGAAGCGTCGCCGGACTCCACAGTCCACGCCACCAACCGCCAACACTTTCAAATCGTCAACGCGATTACGGCCATCCCTGAAACCGACTATACCTGGTCGCTCACAACCGCCTGGGGCGGCTTCGGCGGTGTCGTCGCAAAGGATTGGCACGATCGAGCACGCTCGACTGAAGCGATGTACGACGACGTCTACGTCGCCGTTTCACGAGTACCGGGGCTGCGAGTCTTTCCCAGATTGGACCCTCCGCTGCCTACCCCCGGCCAATATGACGTCGAGCTGGTTCTGCAAAGCGATGTGCCTGCCGAGCAGATGCTGGAAGTTGTCGGTTCGGTGCTGCAGGCGGGGTGGCACAGCGGCAAGTTCTTGTACGTCGACACCGACCTAAAGGTTGATCTACCTCAGGCACGTGTCGTCTTGGACCGCGATCGACTGGCCGATTTGGGGTTCGACCTGGCCGGAGTCGGACGTGAGCTGGGTACGTTGCTCGGCGGTGGATACGTGAACCGGTTCAATTACTTTGATCGCAGCTACAAGGTGATTCCTCAGCTCGGGGACAAGGATCGGGCTACCCTTGATCCGCTGCTCGGCCTCAAAATCAAGACGCCGGGAGGACAGTTGGTGCCGGTATCCACGTTCACTCATATAGAGACGAGCACCGCCCCTCGCACCTTGAACCGGTTCCAACAACGCAATGCGGTCCGCATCTTCGGAGGCCTCAAACCAGGCTATACGAAAGAAGAAGGGCTCCGCGTGCTCGAGGCAGCGGCCGCTTTGATCGGCCCCCGCGTGGTCCTCGACTATGCCGGCGAGTCACGGCAACTCCGGCAAGAGGGTGCGGCGCTCACCGTCACACTCGGTTTTGCCGTGGTCCTGATCTATTTGGTGCTGGCCGCCCAGTTCAAGAGCTTCCGTGATCCGTTGATTATTCTTGTCGGATCTGTTCCACTCGCCATTTCGGGCGCTCTGGTGGTCAGCTTCCTCGACCTCACCACGATCAATATCTATTCGCAGGTCGGGCTGATCACACTAGTGGGGCTGATCGCAAAGAACGGAATCCTGATTGTAGAATTCGCAAATCAATTGCAGACTCGCGGATGCCCTCGGCTGACAGCCGTACGAGAGGCGGCCTTGACCAGACTGCGACCGGTCCTGATGACCTCGGCCGCCACGGTCTTTGGACATCTCCCACTCATCTTGGCTACAGGGCCTGGAGCAGCCGCACGCAATAGCATCGGCATGGTTCTGGTGACAGGCATGACGGTGGGAACGCTGTTCACTCTCTTCGTTGTACCGGTGCTTTATGTGATGATCGCGGCTCAACATCGATCGCCAGAATCGCAATCCACACCGGATGCGGTGGAGCCCGAAGCGCTGACGTTGACGGGAGTGCGGACATAGGCCGCCGTAGAGATATCGTTTGATACAATTTGTGTTCCGAATACATTCAAAATTGAAACCCTGATACCTTGACCTATGCTATTCATGTAGGTCAGGACTGTATGCCGTACCGACGTTCACCGACCTGGTGCACGGTCTGAAGAAAGGAATGCCCTGTGATCCACGAGACCTTACCTAAACGTATTGTTGCATCGTTGATCCTCAGCCTTAGCCTCACTGGTTGTGCAGAGGTAACTTATCAACGCCTCAATGACCCCTCGCGGGATACCTGGCAAAAACCACAAGGAGTCGTAGAGAAGTTGACGATTACATCGGGGTCGCGTGTTGCAGACTTAGGTGCCGGCGGCGGCTACTTTACTTGGCACCTGGCCAAGGCGGTCGGCGCACGAGGAACGGTCTATGCCGTTGATATCGATAAGACGGCGCTGGATATGATCTTTAAGGAAATGGTCGCGCGAGGGACCCCGAACGTGCGGCCTGTCCAAGCCCAACGGCACGATCCAAGATTGCCGGAACCGGTCGACCTCGTGTTCAACTGCAACACCTACCACCAGATGATCGATCGAGTGGCCTATTTTCGCTCTCTCGCGTCGTCGCTTAGGCCGGGCGGGCGTATCGCGATCCTCGATTCCCATCCTCGTGGGTTTTTGTCCGGCATGTTCGGCGATAGAATCTCAAAGGAAAAAGTCCGTCTCGAAATGGAAGCTGCCGGCTATCGGCTGGTGGACGAGCATGATTTCATCGACCGGCAACACTTCCAGATCTTTGCGATGCCTGAAAGTGAAGGCCTCAACGCTTCGGAGAAGAAGGACTCATCTATCGAAGGCCGCGAATGAACGACACCGATCCTCAGGAAACGCGCGAGTGGTTGGACTCCCTCGAGTACATACTCGAGCACCATGGCGCCGAACGGGCCACCTATCTATTCGACCGGCTTCGTGACCGGCTTGGCGAACACGGTGCACAGGTCTCTCACTCGATCAATACCCCGTATGTCAATACGATTCCCGCTTCGCAACAACCGCCTTATCCCGGCAACCTCGAGTTAGAACGCCGAATCCGCAGCCTGGTCCGCTGGAATGCGATGGCGATGGTCGTGAGGGCGAACCAGCAACGCCCTGGCATCGGTGGACATATTTCCACCTTTGCTTCAGCCGCCACGCTCTATGAAGTCGCCCTTCATCATTTTCTGCGCGGCAAGAACGGACCCCAAGGCGGCGACCAGGTTTACTTTCAAGGCCACGCCGCACCGGGGATCTATGCGCGCAGTTTTGTCGAGGGACGACTCCCAGAAGAGGTGCTGCATCGGTTCCGTGTCGAGCTGGACTCCGGTGGGAGAGGATTGTCCTCCTATCCTCATCCCTGGTTGCTCCCCGACTACTGGGAATTTCCAACTGTCTCAATGGGCTTGGGACCAATCCTGTCGATCTACCAAGCGCGCTTCAATCGTTACTTGCAGGACCGTGGTCTCAAGGATACGAGCCACCAACGAGTGTGGGCCTTCGTCGGTGATGGCGAAACCGATGAACCGGAAAGTCTCGGTGCACTTTCCCTTGCCTCACGTGAACGACTCGACAATCTCATCTGGGTCGTCAATTGTAATCTCCAACGCCTCGACGGTCCCGTGCGCGGCAATGGGAAGATCATCCAAGAGTTGGAAGCGGTCTTCCTCGGCGCCGGCTGGCACGTCATCAAGGTGATCTGGGGCAGCGATTGGGATCCGTTGCTCGCGAAGGATGACGAAGGCCTGCTGACCAAGCGGATGAGCGAGGTCGTGGACGGCTGGTTTCAAAAGTATGTGGTGGAAGGCGGTGGCTTCGCACGAGAGCATTTCTTCGGGGCCGATCCACGACTCCTCAAGCTGGTGGAGAACTATTCGGACGAACAGATCCACAAAATGCTGCGAGGCGGTCACGATCCACGGAAACTGTATGCTGCCTACAAAACCGCTGTGGAGCACACGGGCCAACCCACCGTAATTCTCGCCAAGACCATCAAGGGGTATGGTCTCGGCGAGGCGGGTGAAGGGCGCAACATCACGCATCAACAGAAGAAGATGAATGAACAGGAACTGCGCGAATTCCGCACAAGATTCAGCGTGCCGGTGCCGGACTTGGAGCTGACCTCGACCCCGTTCTATAGGCCTCCAGCGGACAGTCCAGAGGCAGCATACCTGGCAGAACGTATCAAGGTGATGGGCGGTCCACTTCCAGAGCGGCGCGTCAAAGTCGAATCGCTCGAGACACCTGCACTTGACCTCTTCAAAGAATTTCTCGAGGGATCGGGGGAACGTTCGGTCTCCACCACGATGGGCTTCGCCCGAATGTTGAGTCGCCTGCTCGGCATGAAGGAATTCGGAAAATATCTCGTACCGATCATTCCCGATGAAGCGCGCACGTTCGGGCTGGAGGCGCTTTTCCGGCAATACGGTATCTACTCGCATGTCGGCCAGCTCTATGAACCGGTGGACAAGAGTTCCCTCTTGTACTACTTCGAGGCCAAGCACGGGCAGATTCTCGAGGAAGGCATTACCGAAGCAGGTTCGATGTCTTCCTACATTGCGGCGGGCACTGCCTATGCGACTCATGGCGTCAACATGATTCCGTTCTACATCTTCTATTCGATGTTCGGATTTCAGCGGATCGGCGATTTGATCTGGGCCGCTTGCGACATGCGGGCGCGAGGATTTATGTTGGGCGCCACCGCCGGGCGCACGACGTTGGAGGGAGAGGGCCTCCAGCACCAGGATGGACAGAGCCATCTGTTCGTCAGTGCCTATCCGACGATCGCGGCTTACGACCCCGCCTTCATGTTTGAGCTGGCGGTCATTCTCCAAGACGGACTCAAGCGGATGTATCAGGATCAGCAAGACCTGTCTTACTACATCACGCTCTACAACGAATCCTATCCGATGCCGGCGATGCCGCCCGATGCAGAAGAAGGGATCCGAGAGGGTCTGTATCGATTCAAATCCGCGCCGGACCAAGCCAAGCACCGGGCGCAGCTCCTCGCGAGCGGTCCGCTGGTCAACGAAGCGCTGCGCGCTCAGGAATTGTTGCTGCGCTATGGCGTGGCTGCGGATGTGTGGAGCGCAACGAGCTATAAGCAGCTACGGATCAACACGCTGGAGACCGAACGATGGAATCTGCTACACCCAAGAGAAAAGCCCCGCACAAGCTTTCTGCAGCGAACCGTTGAGCAATTTGAGGGACCCTGCGTCGCGGTCAGCGACTATGTGCGCCTGGTTCCACAGCAAATCGCTCCGTGGATTCACGGCGGGCTCTTGGCCTTGGGAACGGATGGGTTTGGTCGGAGCGATACCCGGAAGGCGTTGCGGTGCTTCTTCGAAGTCGACGCCGAACATCTGGTCGTGGCAACACTCTACGCCTTGTGTCGCCGTGGAGCCGTCGAGGCAAGCCTCGTGACGCAGGCAACGCACGATCTTGGTATCTCGACTGAAACGGAGGCTCCTTGGCATCGATGACGGAGACAGGGCAGTCCATCAAGAGGGATATGACATGAATGTCGAACTCCCGTTTCTCGCAGAAGGGATCGAAGGCGGCGATGTGGTCCAACTGCTGGTGCGCGAGGGGGATCACGTCAAAGAGGGACAATCGCTGATCGAGCTCGAAACCGATAAAGCGACTGTCCCAGTCCCAACGCCTACCGCGGGAACCGTCGTGCGCCTGCTGGTCCAGCAAGGCGATCATGTGAAGGTCGGCCAAGCACTCATCGAACTTAATGGAGCTGACGATAACGCAAAGCAGGCATCGACCTCCTCATCAACAAAGCCGACGAAGCCATCTTCCCAACAGACTCCGCCTACCGCTGAAGCAAGCCAAGCGAAGTCCGGACAACCTCCGCCCCAAAGAGAGGCCCCACCGACCGCCCCGCCACCGGAACCAGTAGAACCCGCGGTGAAGGAGAAGACTGAAGCGATCCACTCGCCGTCCGTCGGAGCCACGATCCCAGCCCCTCCATCGGTTCGGCGACTCGCGCGAGAACTTGGGGTTGATCTCTCACAGGTCAAAGGATCCGAAGCCGGTGGACGCATTACTGCCGACGACGTGAAAGCCTTCGTCAGGGAGCGGACCAAGCGCGGCACCGCACAAGGCTCAGGCAGCAACGTATTTTCCACCGCCTATGGATCTGAACGGCGCGAGCAACTCCCCTCCCTCAGACGGAAAATCGCTGCCAATATGACCCAAGCCTGGACGACGATTCCACACGTTCATCAATTCCAGGAAGCCGATATCACCGATCTCATGGCGCTCCACAAACGCTATGCACCGGAATTCAAAAAGAAGGGTGCCACGCTGACGTTGAGCAGTCTCTTTCTGAAAGCGATCGTCCATGCGCTGAAACTCTACCCACAGATGAATGCGACCCTCGACCTCACCAACGGCGAGGTAATCTACAAGGACTATTACAACATCGGGGTCGCGGTCGACACGCCTGCCGGACTAATCGTCCCGGTCGTGCACCAGGTGGATCAGAAAGATCTCTTGCAAATTTCGATGGAGCTGGCCGATCTTGCCGAACGCACCCGCAAGCGGGAGATCAAGCTGGAAGAGCTACGGGGAGCGACGTTTACGCTCAGCAACATGGGAGGGATCGGCGCCGGTCCGTTTCTGCCGATCATCAACCCGCCCCAAGTCGGCATTCTCGGTGTCGGCAAAGCACGGATGACACCCGTGTATCGTGACGGCCAATTCGTCCCTCGCCGCGTCCTGCAATTGTGCGTGGGCTACGACCATCGGCTGGTGGATGGAGCGATCGGCGCACGCTTTACCATCGAGATCGTCAAAGTGTTGGAAGATTTTCAAGGAATGTTCCTTGGGCTCTAACAGGATGCTGAAAAATTCCGCCAGCTGCGTTCTCGCATCGCTCAGAGGCTCAACGTACCGAAGCGTACGCCTCGCCTCTTCACTCGCTGTGGCCTTGCTGGACGGCCTTTTTGAGCATCCTGGGGTGTAGCGTGCCGTACTTGCTTCTGTCATATTTCAACGGTGGTTGATGTATAAACTGAGTTTTTCAGTAGACTGCTAAACGTGAAGTATCCAGGGTCAATACGGTAGGTAGGAGGTAGTATGGGGGAATCGCGATATGACGTGGCGGTGATCGGTGCCGGTCCAGGCGGCTATGCCGCCGCGTTTCGCGCAGCGGATCTTGGCCTACGGACGGTGCTGATCGATGAGGATCCTCAACTCGGTGGGACCTGCCTGTTGCGAGGTTGCATTCCTTCGAAAGCCTTGCTGCATGCCGCCCGCCTACTCACCGAAGCTCAGGAAGCGGCGGCCTGGGGTATTCAATTTGATACACCGCGTGTAGACCTCGATGCATTTCGCAGCCGTGTGGACGCCATCATTGGGAAGCTCACGAAAGGTGTGCGGACATTGGCCGGCAGCCGGAAGGTCGAGGTGATCCAAGCGCGCGCGATGTTGAAAGATGCCACAACACTTCAGTTGTCCGGCCTCGATGCACCGAGCGAGCTCTCCTTCGGTCACACAATTATCGCGACCGGTTCCAAACCCCTGATTCCTGCCTCGCTGAGGCTCGATGATCCGCGCGTGATGGATTCCACGGGCGCGCTCAGGTTACCGGATATCCCCCAGCGCCTCTTAGTCGTCGGTGGCGGCTATATCGGCCTTGAGTTGGGCACAGTCTACCAGGCGCTCGGCTCCGAGGTCACCGTGGTGGAAGCACTCCCACGGCTCCTGAACGGCGTCGATGCGGATCTCGTGCGACCGTTACACCAGCGTATGCAGCGTCGGTTCACGGCGATGAAACTGAACACCACCGTCGCACAACTGGAAGCTCGGAACGAAGGTCTGGTCGCGACTTTCTCGGATACCCAGGGCACCAACACCGGCAACTTCGACCGCGTGCTCATCGCTGTGGGTCGGAAGCCTAATACCGAGCAACTGGGGCTTGAACACACAAAGATTGCGGTCACCGAGAAGGGCTTCATTGAAGTCGATCGACAAATGCGCACGGCTGAACCGACGATCTTCGCGATCGGGGATGTCGTGGGCGATCCCATGCTCGCGCACAAGGCCTCACATGAAGGGTTGGTCGCTGCCGAAGTCATTGCCGGCCAACAGGCCACCTTCGATGCGGCGGCGATCCCGGCCGTCGTCTTCACCGATCCTGAAATCGCCTGGTGCGGGCTGACGGAAGAAGCGGCCAAGTCATCGGGACAGACCGTGAAGGTCGCGCGGTTTCCTTGGGCGGCTTCTGGACGCGCCACGACATTGAGCCGCAACGAAGGTGTCACCAAACTCATCCTCGACCCAGAATCCGGCCGAGTTCTTGGGATGGGGCTGTGCGGCGTCGGGGCTGGTGAGTTGATCGCCGAGGGAGTACTGGCGATCGAGATGGGCGCGGTCGCGGAAGACCTCGCGTCCTCCATCCATCCGCATCCGACGCTGAGCGAGACGGTGATGGAAACAGCCGAATCATTCGCTGGCTCTCCAACACATCTCTTCATCCCCAAGCGGTCATGATGTGCCTGTGCTCCGCTTGCTTGATCTGACTCTCCCCCTTCCGGTCGAGAATCTTGCGCTTGATGAGGCGTTGCTGGAGGAATTGGATGAACTGGGAAGAGACTCCGTGCTTCGATTTTGGGAGAGCGATCGCCTTTTCGTCGTGTTAGGCCGCGGCTCTCGTTTGACCGATGATGTCAACCTGGCTTCCTGCGAGCGAGATGGCGTTGCGATTCTTCGACGGGCCAGCGGCGGAGGAACTGTCTTGCAGGGACCGGGCTGCCTCTCCTATGCCTTTGTGCTTCCGCTCAATTGGCACCCCGACCTTGCGAACATTCGAACGACCAATCAATTTATCTTGGAACGGATAGCCACAGCACTTCATGTGTGGGAACCGACCACATGCTTCTGCGGGATCAGCGATCTCGCAATCGATGGGATGAAGATTTCCGGCAACGCGCAACGACGTACCAGAAACGCGCTGCTCTTTCACGGAACCATTCTGCATGGGATGAGTGCTGATCTCGTCACACGCTACCTCAGACCCCCCTCGCGACAACCAGACTACCGGTCGGACCGACCACACAGCACATTTCTCCGGAACATCAACGTTCCCCCGCAGACCATCAAGCAAGCCATTGCCTCATCGTGGAACGCCATGCCGATGGACTGCGCATGGCCCACAACCCGCATGCCGCATGCCATCGAAACGGTTTTGGCACGAAGTCGAGAAGAACGGTAACGGGATGGAGCTGTTATCTCCCGGACACGAGCCTCAGCTCTCAGAACAGGTGTGAGGTCTCTAACTACTCTACCGCTTGTTCGTGAGGTGGGAACAGTCGATTGGTCGAGAGAAGTCTCTCGATCCAGTTCTTGTAGGCCGAGTGGCGCGCTGAATCGTGCCGGTGCGCATAGACGAGGACATTAACGTCTGGCAGAATCAACAGCGGACTCCATCACATCGAGCAGGGACGCGGTATCGTCGAGATCCACTCCAGGGAGCGGTCCCTTCTTCCCATAGGTCGGTAAGGTCACCCGTCCGGACCGCCGCGAGAGACGGCGTCTTGCCAGGCTCTCCCGCAGAGTATCCTCAATAAGGGCCGTCACCGTAGAGTGGGATGCTGCCGCCAGCTTCTTGATCTGCGACATAAGATCATCAGGCAGGTTCATGGTTGTTCTCATGCATCAAAACATATCCAGCACTCATATTGATGTCAATGTACGAATAGATCATCGCCGAGTACCACCCAGATCGGCCACGACGTTCATCACCGGTCAAATATGACGAACTCCCTGTCGATTTTGGCACCACCCGACGACTATCTTACGAGAGAGTTGATGGTCACTAGGGGAGAGTCAAAGCTGATGACATATCGCAAATGACCTATGACACAACAGGATAACATCCATATAGGAGAACAACATGAAATATCTCTGTCTGGTCTACCACGAAGAAAAGCTCCTCAACGCGTTTCCCAACCAGGAGCGTGAAGCAATCTGGGATGAAGCGTTATCCTTTTGCGACAAGCTGCAGAAAGCCGGCCAGTTGCTTGCCGCCTCGCCGCTCCATCCGGTCGATACGGCGACGACCGTGCGAGTTCGAGAAGGAAAGACCACGACCACCGATGGACCCTTTGCTGAAACGAAGGAACAGTTAGGCGGATTTCTCCTGATCGATGTCTCGGACCTGAACGACGCGATCCGCATCGCGGCGCAGTTTCCTGCGGCTCGGTTCGGCAGCGTAGAAGTCCGTCCCTTGAAGGAGTTCGGCTGCGCAGACTAACGAGCACCATGAGTAGCGATCCGACAACCGAGGCCCGTATCAAGGTTGATGAACTCTACCGATCTGAATCGCGGCGGGTGCTGGCTACCTTGATCCGTCTACTTGGTGATTTCGACAGGGCTGAGGAAGCATTACAGGACGCCTTTGCCGTTGCGATGGAACAATGGCCGCGCGATGGAATCCCAGCCAACCCACGTGCCTGGCTCGTCTCTACTGGACGGTTCAAAGCCATCGACGGCATGAGGCGGCGGGCTCGCTACGATGCATCGTTGAACGAGCTCGCCAAACACATTGAGACCACCACCAGCGATCCATTGGAACAGACTGACGCACACATCGACGATGACCGCTTACGTCTGATCTTTACCTGCTGCCATCCGGCGCTCTCGCAAGACGCACAAATCCCGATGACGCTCCGCGAGGTCTGCAACCTCACGACGGAAGAAATCGCACGCGCCTTCCTGACCAAACCGGCAACCATCGCTCAACGGATTGTCCGGGCCAAGACGAAGATTCGTGACGCGCGCATCCCCTACGAGGTGCCTCCGCCTTCCGAGTTACCAGAGCGCATCGAAGCCGTTCTTCGCGTGGTGTACTTGGTGTTCAACGAGGGATACTCCGCGTCATCCGGCACATCGCTCACCAGAGCGGATCTCTCCAGTGAAGCGATCAGGCTTGCGAGACTCCTCGTGCAATTGCTGCCTGACGCCGAAGTCATGGGACTGCTCGCCCTGATGCTCTTGCATGAATCCAGGAGACAGGCGCGCACCTCTGCCAGCGGCGATCTCGTGCTCTTGGAACAGCAGGACCGGTCATTGTGGGACCGAGGCCTCATCAGAGAAGGCCTCGCCCTCGTCGAACGGGCACTGTCATCAAAGCGAATTGGCCCCTATACTCTGCAGGCCGCGATCGCCGCCATCCACGCAGAAGCGCCCAGCACCAGGGAAACGAACTGGGCGCAAATCGTGGCCCTCTACGATCTCCTCATGCGAGCAGAACCATCACTGATCATCGAACTCAACCGAGCTGTGGCAGTGGCGATGCGAGACGGTCCGGTTAAAGGACTGGAATTGGTCGATACGCTCTTGGAAGGTGGTGAGTTAGCTCGATATCACTTGGCACACGCCACGCGGGCCGACTTGTGTCGACGGCTCGGCAAGAAAGCTGAGGCCAGGGTTTCCTATGAGCGGGCGCTCTCACTCGCAAAACAAGAACCGGAACGACGGTTTCTGCAGAAGCGACTGGCGGAATTGGCATAGGGCCTGCAGTTCTGGTCGATTTAGGACGAACCGGGCGTCTATTCAGTGTCACGAGAGGTCTTCCATGAAGTATTTGCTCCTGGTCCATCACAACGAAGAGATGTTCACGCGCATGCCTGAAGGTACCAAGAACGACATGCTCGGGGATTCCATCCAACTCTGCCACCAACTCGCAACTAAGGCGCAATATATTCATGCCTCGCCTCTGCAACCTGAAGCCATGGGGACCGTTGTTCGAGTTCGAGAGGGCAAAGCAGTCATCACTGACGGCCCATTCATGGAAACGAAGGAACAGCTCGCGGGCTACTTTCTGGTCGATGCCGAGAATCAAGAAGAGGCCATTAGAATTGCCAACAGATACCTGGAGCACGCATCGGCACAGTCGAAGTGCGACCGGTGGTTGAGATCTCAGGATTGCCAAATGAATAACGAAGCTTTGTACAGACGAAGGAGTCACTCATGAGCACCATTCGCCTATTGGTTGGAACAAGAAAAGGGGCCTTCATCTTGACGTCCGATGGGAAACGAAAGAACTGGACTGTGAATGGTCCTCATTTTGGCGGGTGGGAGCTGTATCACCTCAAAGGCTCGCCGGTCGATCCAGATCGTATCTATGCCTCACAGACCAGCAGTTGGTTTGGACAAGTGATTCAGCGGTCGGACGATGGAGGCAAGACCTGGAATCCGCCAGGCACAAAACCGGAAGACCTCATGGGTGAAGACGGCATGCCGAAGGGAGCGAGTAACATGTTTGTCTACAACGACTCGGCGGAAACCGGCAAACCGCTCACGACGCACCAACATTACGATGGCACGCAACGTCCATGGGAATTCTTGCGAGTCTGGCACCTTGAGCCCTCGTTGACGGACCCGGACACAGTGTACGCTGGCGTGGAGGATGCGGCGATTTTCAAATCTACGGACAGCGGCAAGACGTGGAAGGAGTTAGCAGGACTACGCAACGCCAAGGGACAGCTCTGGCAGCCAGGCGCAGGTGGGATGTGCCTCCACACCATTTTGCTGAATACCGGACAGCCGGACCGCATGTTCGTCGCGATTTCGGCGGCAGGCTCGTTTCGGAGTGACGATGCCGGCCAGACCTGGCGGCCGACCAACAAAGGACTCCAATCCAAGTATGAGCTACCCGATCCGGATGCGGAAGTGGGCCACTGTGTACACAACATCACCATGAATCCATCACGCCCAAACGTGTTGTTCATGCAGAAGCACTGGGGCGTGTTGCGGAGTGACGACGCCGGCGAGTCCTGGCACGAGATCAGCGGCAACCTGCCGAGCGATTTTGGATTTCCCATCGCCGTGCATGCGCATGAACCAAATACGGTGTATGTCGTGCCGATCACGAGCGATTCTGAACACTATCCACCGGAGGGCAAGTTGCGCGTGTATCGAAGCCGCACGGGAGGCAACGAGTGGGAGGCGCTGACGAAAGGCCTGCCTCAAGAGCATTGCTACGTCAACATCCTGCGTGACGCGATGACTGTCGATGATCTCGATCCCTGTGGCCTCTATTTCGGCACGACCGGCGGGCAGGTCTATGGATCTGCCGACGGGGGCAACAGCTGGACACCGATCGTGCGAGATCTGCCGGCGGTCTTATCCGTAGAGGTCCAGACCTTGCCATGATCCGTGTTGTGCTCCCGCAACATTTGCGGACACTTGCTAGGGTCAGCGGTGAAGTCACGTTGGACCTTGCCGGTCCAGTGACGGTCGCTTCCGTCCTGGATGCGTTGGAACAGCGTTATCCGATGTTGCGAGGGACTATCCGCGAACATGCAACCAAACGTCGCCGATCCTTCATCCGTTTCTTTGCGTGCGAGCAGGATCTGTCGCACGATTCGATTGACAATCCCCTGCCTGAAGCCGTGGTAAACGGAGTGGAACCACTGTTGATTGTCGGGGCGATGGCCGGCGGGTAGCAGACTGTCGATTTTGAGTTTCTTGTTCGACTAGATTACAGCGAGAAGGACTTCACGGAGGATCGGGTGAGCTGGAAGCGGTGTCGACAAAGATAGGTCAAAAAGGAAAGGAGAACGTCATGCGATTGAAGAACAAAGTGGCACTCATTACCGGCGGCGGTACCGGAATTGGGGAAGCGATCGCAAAAGGCTATGCACGGGAAGGGGCACGCATAGCCATCACGGGGCGTCGAGACGTTGAACTGAACCGCGTCGTCAACGACATCAAAACAACCGGAGGACACGCCCTTGCGCTCGCCGGCAGCGTGACCGTCGAATCGGACGTCCGCAACGCGATCGCTGCAACAGCCAAACATTTTGGACGGTTGGACGTGCTCGTCAACAATGCCGGAAACCTATTTCATGCCGGGCCTCTTCACGAAACGAGCGATCAGGTATGGGATGAGACCTTCGACATTTTCCTCAAAGGCACCTTTCGCACTATCCGTGCCGTCATTCCCCAGATGCTGAGTCAGGGCGGAGGGTCGATTATCAACATCTCCACGGTGGCCGGCTTGAAAGCGATTCCTGGCTTCCCCGGCCATGCATATCAGGCCGCCAAGGCTGGGGTGAATCTGTTGACCAAAACTGTGGCGGTTGAGTATGCAAAGCAGGGCATCCGATGCAACGCAATCTGCCCCGCCGGAGTCCTCACCCCGCCCATTCTGGAAATGCTCAAAGACCCCAACATGAAAGCCTTCTTCGAAGGCCTGCATCCGATGGGTCGGCTTGGACAACCAGAAGACGTTGCCGAACCAGCGATCTACTTCGCCTCGGACGAATCACGATGGACGACCGGGAGTATACTGCCTGTGGACGGCGGTGTGATGGCCGCTTGATTCGGATTTCGACAGGCCACAAATGACCAACCTCTAGGGAAGCGGTCGAATGCGGAGCCCACACTCATATCATCACAAAGGACAGGAGGCCGACATGGAACACCCCGTTGTCTCTCATGAGGAATGGTTGAAGGCACGCACGGCGCTGCTAGCCAAAGAGAAAGAGTTCACCAAGTTGAGAGATGCCATGACCGCGCAGATTCGTGCCCTGCCGTGGCGAAAGATTGAGAAGAGTTACACGTTCGAGACTGCAACCGGCAAGCAACCGCTATCTGATCTCTTCGGCGGCAAGACGCAACTCGCGATGTATCATTTCATGCTTGGCCCAGACTGGGACGAAGGATGTAAGAGTTGTTCGTACTGGGCCGACGGCTTTCAAGGGATCCCGATTCATCTGGCACATCGAGATGTCTCGTTTGTTGTCGTCTCACGTGCACCTCTTGCTCAAATCGAGCACTTCAAGACACGAATGGGATGGGACTTTCCCTGGGTTTCGTCCTTTGGATCAGACTTCAACTACGACTTCGGCCTGTCGTTCACGGAAAAGGACGAACAGACCGGACAAGCCTTCTATAATTATGCTGTCGGTCCTTACATGGCTGATGAAATGCCCGGTGCCAGTTTTTTCTATCGAGAAGGTCAGGAGATTTTTCACACCTATTCGACCTATGGTCGAGGACTCGATCTTTTGAACTGCGGGTATAACTGGCTCGATCTCGTCCCCAAGGGGAGGAACGAAAATCCCGACTCAACGATGGACTGGCTCCGGCATCACGATCGATACGAGGATAGTCCCATTGCGCCATCGACTTGTTGCCACGGGAACAAACGCTAAGTCTCATGACACTTCACGGAACCTTTCCTTTTCGAGCACACACGACACACTCAACAAGGAGGCCATCATGCGCCATGCGACTCTTGCCGTTAGCACGCTGTGCATCACACTGAGCGTTTCGCCCGTCCTCGCCAAAGAGAAGAAGCACGAAAAACCCATGGATGAAAAAGCCATGATGGAACTCTGGAAACAAGCCGCCACACCTGGCGAACCACATAAGCAGTTCGCCGCCCTGGTCGGTAGCTGGACGACCCAAACTAAAGAATGGATGGAACCGGGCAAACCACCGACAGAGTCAACCGGGACCGCGGAAATGAAGATCCTGCTGGATGGACGATTTCTCTACCAGGAATATCGCGGCCAAATGATGGGCCAGCCGTTCACCGGCATCGGTATCGATGCCTATGACAACATCCGCAAGAAATACGTGACCGCCTGGATAGACACGATGGGGACCGGTATCTTCATGATGGAAGGGACGGCCAGCCCGGACGGCAAGACCATCACCCTCAAAGGTTCCCATCCAGACCCTGGGGGAGGCCAGATGAACCATCGCGCCATCTGGAAGCTGATCGACGACAACCATCAAATCTTCGACATGTACGGCGCACACCAGGGGCAGAAAGAAACGAAGATGATGGAGATCACGTATACGCGATCACAATAAGTGCTCCCTGATTGGGTGATGGCTAACGAACATCTCAGCCATCACCCAACCACCAGACCTACCACGTTTACACCCCAGTACCTCCCATTCAGATCACCTGTAGGTTTTTGCCTACGGCCCAGGACGAAACACTAGGGACATTTCGAGTAGCACTGTCCCCGCATATGTGCTAGCGTGAAAAACAGTCTGCCAACTCAGTCTGGAACTGATCGCCTATCCGCGCTCGTCCGTCCCGCGAACCTTTCCAGTCTATCCACCAACCCCTTCTCAAAGGAGGTCGCTTATGAGACATCCGCATCTCGCGCTGCAGACACTCTGGGGGTCCTGCGCGATTCTTTTTCTCTCAGCTGCTTGTGTCTCAGCAGGAGACCAAAAGAAAGGAGCCTTGCCTATGACAGTTTCGAATGGAAAACAGGTCACGTTGGAATACACGCTGAAACTGGACGATCAATCGATCGTCGATACAAACGTGGGCGGGGAACCGCTCAAAGTCACCCAGGGGAGTCATCAACTCATTCCAGGGGTTGAGAAGCAGCTCGAAGGGATGGCCGCCGGCGAGAAGAAGCAGTTCACCGTCGCCCCGGCGGAGGGCTATGGCAACGTTGATTCCAAAGCGTTTCAAGAGGTGGACAAGAAGATGGTGCCGGCTGATTCACAAAAGGTGGGAGCCCAGCTCCAGGGGAAAACCGCCGATGGACGAACCGTCTTTCCGCGGATCTCCGAAGTGAAGAACGAGACCGTCGTGCTCGATTTCAACCACCCGTTGGCCGGCAAAACACTGCACTTCGACGTGCAAGTCTTGGATGTTGCACAAGCCTCAGCAAAGTGATCCGACCCTTCCCGTGCGGGGTGGCAACCCCCCCGCACGGAAAACGGGCTCCGCCACCCAATCCGCTTCGTCTAGTTCTTCCCGTCATTGACACTGCGAATCGTTAACTGTTCTTCTGATTCATCAGGTGGAATCGGTAAGCCTGGACACTGTTCGATATACTCGATATCTAGTGAAACATGTTCGCGCCACGCCTTACGACTCATGTTTTGGGTAAGTTTTGCGCAAAGCAGATCTGGCCACATCGTGCGGGATGGCCACAGTCGAACCGTTTTATCTGCACTCGCGGATGCTATCTTGGTGCCGTCAGGACTAAAGACAAGGTTTGTGACCGAGCCCTTGTGACCTGAAATCTCCACTCCAATCAACTGTCTCGTCCGCACGTCCCATAGGCGCAGAGTATGATCATCACTGCCTGACGCCACCGTAGTCCCGTCTGGGCTAAAGGCGACGCTTGTGACCTCGCTCCTGTGGCCCGCGAGCGGGGTCCCAATGGTTTGTTTTGTCCGTACATCCCATAGTCGAAGCATATGGTCGCGGCCTCCGGATACCACCATGGTTCCATCAGGGCTAAAGGCAACACTTGTTACAGCGGCTTCATGACCCACAAGTGGCTCCCCAATCGGTTGCCCTGTCTGTGCATTCCACAACCGCAGCGTTTTATCTTCACTGCCAGATACAATCTTAGTGCCGTCCGGACTAAAGCTGACACTTCCCACTGGACCGCTATGGCCACTAAGCGGTGCCCCGATCTGTGCCCCTTTCTGTACATCCCACAGCCGTACTGTCCTGTCCAGACTCCCTGATACCACCTTGGACCCATCACAACTAAATGCGATGCTATCGACATAGCTTTCATGGCCAAGGAAATTCTTCTGTAGTTGCCCTGTCTGTACCTCCCACAGACGTACAATCTGCTCATCACCCGCTGACACCACCTTTGTACCGTCTGGACTAAAGGCGACACTTCGTACCAAACCTTTATGGCCACGAAACGGAGACCCAACAATCCGACCTGTCTGCACATCCCACAATCGAAGAGTTTGGTCATGACTCCCTGAAACCATCCTTGTGCCATCTGAGCTAAAGGCCACACTCGAAACTGTTTCAGAATGACTCGCGAGCGCCATTCCAATCGGCGGCTCAGGCTGTACGTTCCACAGCCGGAGAGTATCGTCACCATTACCGGAAGCCATCTTGCTACCATCCAGACTTAACGCCATGCTATTCAACCAACCATGATTACCGTACAGAGTCTCTCCGATCTGTTGCTGCGTCTTGATGTCCCAAATCCTTACGGAATGGGCTCGGCTTTCTCGACTCCCCTGACTTCCGGAGATGACCCTTGTGCCATCTGAGGTGAAGGCGACACTAAACACCTGACCATTATGACCTTTTATTGGAGTTCCAATCGGCTGCTGCGTAAGGACATCCCACAGCCTCACCGTCATATCCCCGCTGCCAGACACCACTTTGGTACCGTCAGGGCTGAAGGCCACACTTTTCACCCAGTCTTGATGACCACGAAACGGCTTCCCTATTGGCTGTCCAGTTTGAACATCCCAGAGCCGTAAAGTTTTATCCTCACCCCCAGACACGATCTTGCTTCCATCAAAATTAAAAGCCGCACTGCCCACGGCACCGTTATGGCCCTGAAGAGGAGCTCCGATCTGTTTCTGCGTTTGAACATCCCACAGCCGTAGAGTCTTATCTCCACTGGCCGACACCACTTTCGTCCCATCGGGACTAAAGGCGACATCCCATACCTCGCGCTCGTGGCCCTGTAATGGGACGCCAATTGGTTGACCTGTCTGCACATCCCACAGCCGTAGTACCTTATCGTCACTGCCAGATAAAACCTTGGTGCCGTCCGGACTAAAGGCCACGCACTTTATACTATTTCCATGATTTCCAAATGGCACGCCAATCATCTCGCCTGTCTGAGCATTCCACAGACGCAACTTCTGGTCTTGGCTACCAGAAACGATCTTTCTACCGTCGCGGCTAAACGCGATGGCCAAGACGAGAGACCCTGATCCAATAATTTTTTCATCATGTTGGAAGTCGCGTACTCCTGCTAACAGCAATCCTTCAATTTCAGTATGTGGGGCAATCTTATGTGCAGCCAACATCATCTCCAAACCGAGTACTGATCCTCCTGGACGCGCTTCACGTATAATCGCCCGTGCCCGGTCGTTCACACGTAGGGCGGTTTCAGATCGATCTGATAGTTTGAGGTTACTCTTGTAGAAGAAAAGGGAACCACCTAGCCCTAGGATGGAAACCAGTACTAAGCTAATCACTATTCTAAAACGGCGGTTTGCCTTTCTAATTCGGGGAGCGGTTGCAAGGCGATCCACAATCCTCTTCGGCACTAAACCTTGTGCAACGGAGCCCGCTGCATCATCAAGCCAAATATTCCCTTCGTAGGGCAACCATTGACGGACCTTCTCTGCAAGGACGGTGTCCATTAGTGGCTTGTCAATGAAGATCGGGATAACGGGACGGCGTGGATGTGCGCTGCGAAACTCTTCAACTTCAGTCCGAACCCAACGAGGATCCTCAAGCGTTTCACGATTCACGACCACCACGAGAGCGTGCGAACGAAACAAAGCGTTACTCAGTGTGGGTGTTAATGCATTCCCAGGAGGAGCTTGGTCCTCGCTGAAAAAAACTGTGCAGTCGCATTCCCTGAGGCGACGGGCTAGGTCTGAGGCATAGCTGTGCGTGCCGCGTGGCGACGGGCCAAGCGCGAATGAAATGAAGATGTCGTAACCAAACAGCTTCGCCGCGAAGCTGGGCTTAGCTGTGTACTCTCCTGGTTTTCCTTTCGATTGAGCTACGGAGGAAGGACTTTGTCCTGCGGCCTTCGGCTGTTGATCCATGTCACCTGACCCGTCCTGTGACTTCCATGAAAACAGCACTGGCTCAGACAAATCTTTTGAAGTGCTCAGGCTGTACCTGCTTGGCCGCGGCTTTCCCAACCTCCTGCAGCTCCTTGATGTGATCCGTCGAATCGAGTTGCTGCACATGTTCCGGCTTGATGCCGGACAACCCCAACTTCGTCAGACCCTCATCCGACAGCTCCGCATTGTACCGGACATAGGTGAAGAGTTTATTCGGCCCCACCGGCCCCTTCGCCAGCTTTAGATCGCCGATTTCTCGATCGAGTGGATCCCCTGCCCAACATTTCCCGAAGACGCGGCACAAGATATCCTGCTCATTGAGTGCAGCATACATCAACGCCGATGGGGTCGATTCGACGTTGTACAACAGATTCATCTCACCAGGAGCCAGATCGGCATTAGCTTTCGGGCTCGTGCCAGTGCCGATAGACACCACCAACAGCTGATCCTCCCCTGTCGCCCACCCCATCTTATACGGCTCGACGGTTGCCATCAGAAAGGCTTGGAAGGCGGGGTTGTTGTACATGGTGATCCCACCGTCCACGAATATAAACTCTTGGCTGCCGACCTTCACCACTTCGGGCGGAAAGTACACTGGGGCGGCCGTACTTGCGCGGATCAATTGCCACAACGGAAGATCGAGGTTGCAGTTGTCACGGGGCTTCCCGTCGTCCCGAACCCGGAGGTTGTACTTGGCAAAGGGATTATTTGACACCGGCCAAGGGGAATCGGTCGTGGCATTCCGCATGACCATCATCAGCACGGTCTGCAGCCTATCACTCCCCAACGTAGTATCCCTGCCAAACACCGTTTGTAACTTTTCGGCGAGCTTCTCATCCTCATACTTATGGCGAAAGCGTTTGAGCAGGAACGCTTTATCGAACATCGTTTCTCCGCTGCTTTCATAAAACTCGCGAATCTTCGACGCAGTCATGCCCGACGACACACAGGCTGCGATGATCGCCCCAGTGCTGGTCCCGGCCACAAAGTCAAAATAGTCAGCCAGGACGACCGAGTCCCGTTTTGCCTGCGGTTGCGCGTCTCGCAACAACGCTTCGATGGCCGCCAAGATCTCGACCGTGATCATCCCACGAATCCCGCCGCCGTCGAGAGCCAGGATTTTTTTCGACCCCGGTGCCCGAATACGTTCCGCCAGTGTCATCTCATCCTCCCTTGCTCAAATGTCCCGCAGCTATTCCCGTCCCGTCTCGTCGTATCTCGATTGGATACCTGAGTTGGGTGTGTCACCGGGTAACCTGAGCAAGCACCCTACCAATTCACTTCTGATAAGAGTGATGCGTCACGAGATCTCTTCTAGGCTAAATCTGAATGCACAGTTGCACGGATTCAGGTAGATCCGATCCACTGGCGCAGAATTCGCTGGTCGCGCACAGGAATCGGAAGGAGAATCCAAAAAGATACGAACTGTACCCAAACAGATTCAGTCTGCTAGAGCGTTCGGGTATCGATCCAGGTGACCTGGCCGGTCCGGCGGTTCACTTCTTGATACATATGCGCGGTGCCGCCGAGGCCGTCACCTCCGCCGCCGTCCCAAAGACAGATAAATTGCAGCTTATTGATTCCAAAGGAAAAGGCGGTCTCGAAGAGCCAGAGATTGCAGCGCTCATAGGGGTTACTATCTGTCGCCAGAGGGCCAAGGTCTCGTGGAGCAGAGCGAATCTCAGTCGTGAGCTTCGCTTTGGCAGCAAGATACCGCGGGCGCCAGGTTTCACTGTGACACACGACGGACTTTTGAATGAACTCTGGCTCATCGAACGGCTGCATCCACTGAACCGTCACCCCACGCTGCTGACAAGCCTCTGTAAAGAGCAGATCGCCACCGCAGGCGCCTTGTGTGAGGGCGAGATCCTCCGGACCGGCACCGAGTTGATCTAACACCTCCCCAATTTTCCTCGTTGCGGCCGGTTCTTTGGCAGCGGGAAAACGCGGTTTCGGTCTCGTCGGCGCATCGATCATGTGGCCACTGAAGAGGAAGACTTGCCTCGGCTGGTTTTCAGACTGGTTCGAAACCATGAGGCCTCAAGCTTCTACCTTCAGATCAAACAAGTCAATCAACCCACATCACGTTGTGGACGGTATCCGGCCCTCAGCCTTCTTGTCTCTCGCCACCTGGGTCATATATTGTTTGACCTCCTCACGGCTGAGCTCTTCGACGCGTGCCGCAAATGCTGGGTAGGCATCCTCGTGGGTTTGGTTGCCGTAGGCCCCGCTGAGTTGGAGAAACTGCCACCCCTCGCTCTTTAGTGACTCGACCATGCCCCGGTAGTGGCGCCACCGTTCACCATAGCGATAGAACTCCTCAACCGCAGCGCTCAGCGCCACGACCAGACTGACGGAAAAGGTGAGGAACTTGATTGCCATCTCTCCCCCACCAGTGACATTCAGACTGACAAGCGCCGGTACAATCACGCCTCCGATAATCGTCGCTAGCCGCAGCACACGATACCACCACAAAGCATCAAGCGCCCTCTGCTCCATCCAGATGACCTGATCGAGCCACCGCGCCCGCATGGACTGCTTGTTCAGCTCCGGTAATTCAATCGCGGTAATCAGTTGATCTATCTCCGCCCGCATCTGTTCATGATCTTTTGGTTTCTTCAGCATGGTCGCCTCGCACAAGAGATTGGGATCATCCGTTCTGGCGTCTTTCTATTTCCGTGAAAGCAATGCCGATGCCTGCGTCGGAAAGGCTACGGCACCACGGCCATATTTTGTAAGCTCATGATCGCACAGTGAAAGGACCGGCTGTCTTGGAGGCGAAGACACGGGCGATGGGGAGGTGCCGCCACGGGAAAGTATCGAACCAGATGCGATCTGTATCTATACAGATACTCTAAGCGAAAGCAGTTACGGAACTAGGAGAGATTCTGCTCTACCCTGCCCTCCTCACCACCAAGATCCCATCACGAATCGTCACCAGCACGGCAGTCACACGGGAATCTGCCGCTACGGAACGGTTCAGCTCCTGGATGGCCGCGGTTGAATCATCCGGCGGCGGCTGTTTCAACACCTCGCCGCTCCAGAGGACGTTGTCGATCAAGATGACGCCGTTCGGTGCCAACAGATCGAGCGACCGTCTGTAGTAGTTGAAATAATTGGTCTTGTCCGCGTCGATGAAGATAAGATCGAATGGGCCGGTAAGCGTTCGCATCGTGTCCAGCGCCGGCCCCATGCAGATACTGATCTTTCCACCAACCGCGGTCTGCGTGAAATAGCGTCGGGCGACCGAGGCCGACTTCTCGTTGATCTCGCAAGTCATCACGGTTCCATCAGCCGGCAAGGCTTCCGCAAAGCAGAGGGCGCTGTAGCCGGTAAACATCCCGATTTCGAGCACGCGTTTTGCGCCGACCAGCTGCGTCATCATTTTCAGGAAAGCCCCTTCCAACGGACCGACCAACATCTGAGGATACTCCATGGTCCGTTGGGTTTCTTCGCGCAGAGCTCGGCAGACGGCAGACTCTTGCATGGAATGCGCTTCGGCATAGGCTTCGATTTCGTATGGGACCAACTGCTCCATGTGAATCCCTCTCAGCTGTTTGAAAACACATCGCCCCTTGCGTACACTGCACCACGACAAAACTGGAACATGAATCTTAGCACAGTGAACAGGAGGCCGATTTGAAAACTGTCGCCACGTTGGAACCGCTCACGACTCGACTGCTGGAAATCCAGCGCATCAATAGCGCCGCTTCCGTGCTCTCGTGGGATCAGGAGACCTATATGCCGGCCGGTGGAGGCGCGGCCAGGGCCGAGCAGATTGCCGTGCTCCAGGGCATTGCCCATGAAAAACTGGTGTCACCGGATGTAGAGTCACTCCTCTCTCAATGGGTAGACCCGCTGACCGGCCAAGCCGCCGACACAGCTGGTGACGCCTGGGATGAGGCATCGCGATCACTCTTGCGCGAGATCTGGCGGGATTTCAGCCACGCCAAAAAGCTCCCCTCGGATTTCGTAGTGAAGTTGAGCCGTGAATGTTCCCTCGCTCAACAAGTGTGGGTCGAGGCGAAATCGAAAAACAAGTTTGCCATGTTCCTGCCGAATCTCCGGACCGTGCTGGAGCTCAAGCGCGAAGAAGCCCAGTATCTCGGGTATGAGGATTCGCCCTACAACGCACTCTTGGATGTCTATGAGCCTGGCGCGACGATCGCCGGGCTTCAGCCGGTATTTGCCGCGCTCAAGACCCGCTTGGTGCCGTTGCTCCAACGCATCAGACAGAGTCGGGTTCAGATCGACGACGGCATTCTGCATCACGCCTATGATCAGGCTCGGCAGTTGGAATTCGGCCGCCTGGTGTTGACCGCCATGGGGTATGACTTTGAGCGCGGTCGGCTCGATCTCTCGGCTCACCCCTTTACGACCTCCTTTCACCCGACCGACGTGCGAGTGACGACGCGCATCCACGAACACGAGCTACAGTCCTGTCTCTTCAGTTGCATCCATGAGGGCGGACATGGGCTCTATGATCAGGGACTCGATCAGCAGTACTTCGGCACGCCGTTGGGCGATTCTGTGTCACTCGGTATCCATGAAAGCCAGTCGCGGCTCTGGGAAAACTGCGTCGGTCGGTCGCGCCCGTTCTGGCATTTCTTCTATCCGGTCTTGCAACAAACCTTCCACGACCAGCTCCATGGCGTCACGATGGAGCAGTTCTATGCCGCGATCAACCGTGTGCAACCCTCGTTGATCCGCGTGGAAGCGGACGAACTGACCTACAATCTCCATATCATGCTCCGGTTTGAAATCGAACAGGGTCTGATCGAAGGCAGAACCCAGCCCGAGGACCTCCCCACAATCTGGAATCGGAAGATGGAGGAATATCTCGGCATCGTCCCCCCGACAGACGCGGAGGGCGTGCTGCAGGATGTGCATTGGTCGTTCGGCGCCTTTGGATATTTCCCCACCTATACGCTCGGCAATCTGTACTCGGTTCAGTTTTTCGAACAGGCCAAGCGGGAAATACCGAATTTGGAAGACGAGATTACCGCTGGTCAATTGATGGGCTTGCGTCGGTGGCTCGAACAGAAAATCCACCGCTGGGGCCGCATGTTCACACCGGCTCATCTCGCCGAACGAGTGACAGGCTCCACGATCACCCCTGAGCCCTTCTTGCAATATGTCGAAAAGAAATATGGCGAACTCTACCAGCTTTGAGCGTCGATCGCTGGCCGACTGTCGTACCCCAGCGCAGCATTGAGTTTCGCCACCATGCTAGGGGCCAAGGTAAACTCGGCCTGGACGTCGATCCGGTGCGGAACCAGCAGCGTGGTATGAAAAACGATATCCCGAATCGGAATTTTCAAATCAGGATCTTGCGGGGTGCTCAGCTGAACCGCTTCGACGGACGCCGTGATGGCGCCGCTATCTTGTGGCCCATAAACAGCGACGACGGCATCGAAAACGTCCTTCACCTTCTCGTTCGATTCCTCCTCTTTGATGGCATTCAGGAGCAGAGGGATCGCTTCTTCCTTCGCCTGATCCGAGAGCGTGAAATTTTCGATGCGCCCTTTCCGACGAAGGGAGGTGAGGTCGTTGTCCAGATCTTTGCTGAAGGCACCATAGGCGAACCTGAAAAATTCAAAGTGGAACGCTTTGAGTCCCTTGGCAAAGGTTTGAAGTTCGCACAAAAAACAGAGCTGCTGCAACTTTACATCGCTCAGATGTCCGTAGGGTTCCGCCAGGTGCAGAACATACAGAAGCAAAGCGCGGTCAACAGTGATCTGACTCGGGAGTCTCAACAGTGCCTTTCGATGATAACCCTCTTCTGTTTACTATAGACAGCGACCAACCTGGCCGTCAAAGTCAACCGGTCGCTGGCATTCCTAGGAACACTCTTGACCGGCTCTTCAGTTTCGTCTTTAATTCCGACCCTGGAGGCTCAGCCTGAACGCCATGTCCAAACATGTCAAAGAAATGGGAATCCTCAAGGAACACCTCGGAAAACACCAGCTGAAATTTACGCGCCAGCGTGAATTGATCCTCGATGCATTCTTGAAACAGGAACACATCACGGCTGAGGAGATGTATCACCAACTGGCCCGCAAAGATCCTCATTTGGGACTGGCGACCATTTATCGCACATTGAACCTGTTTTGCGAAGCAGGTCTCGCTCAAGCCCGGCATTTTGGCACCCAAACGCAGTATGACAACGTGTCGCACAAAGGCCACCACGATCACCTCATCTGCACCGGGTGCGGGAAAATCGTGGAATTCGAAAACTGCGATATCGAGCGCCTTCAGGAGGAAGTCGCAACTCGAAACGGCTTCACGATCCAAACCCACCGCCTCGAGCTCTACGGACTCTGCTCTCGCTGCCGCCATTGACCCCTGGAAGCGTTTCTGGTATTCTTTTTGAGACGGGTTATCAATTTCAAGAGTCCTCCTTAACGGCACAAAACAGGATCATTATGCATACACAGCTCTCCCTTCGCACGATTGGTGTCCTCGCACGCTTCGTCTTTGTCGCTGGGCTTGTTTCGTTCTTGTGGGGTGCCCCCCTCACCGACGTCTCTGCCGCAGATAAGTTGACCGTCTATTCCGGACGAGCCGAACGACTGATCAAACCGGTCTTGGACGCGTTCACCGCGAAGACCGGCATTCAGATCGACTTGTTGTCCTCCGGCACGACCGAGCTCGTGAATCGGATGAAAGCGGAAGGCGACCGTAGTCCAGCCGATGTGTTTATCACCAACGATGCCGGAAGCCTGGAGATCGCCCGCACCGCAGGGCTCCTTCGCCCCTTGAGTATGCGGGAGGTGGAACGAGCCATTCCGTCTCAATTTCGCGCGGCGGATAACAGCTGGATCGGCTTGTCCGGACGATTTTGGGTCATCGTCTACAACACGACCATGATCAAGCCTGATCAGATTCCGTCGCTTCTGAATCTGGCTGATCCGGCGTGGAAGGGTAAGGTCGCGATTCCGAACGCCGGCAGCGAATACTTGCAAGCAGGCGTGTCGGTCGTTCGTGCAAGCCTCGGCGACGATGTCACGAAAACATTCCTCCAAGGCCTCCGGGACAATGCCGGCACGAAGGTCTACCAAAAGAGCTCGCAAATCGTCGATGCAGTGGCCAAGGGGCAGGTCGCGTTGGGTATCGTGAATCACTACTACGTCTATCGGCATCTCGCGACGCAACCGACGGCTCCACTGGAGGTCTTAATGCCTGATCAACAACAAGGAGGGATGGGGGCCATCATGAACGTGGCCGGCATCGGGATCCTGAAGCACACACCCCGCATCGAGAACGTGAAGCTGCTCGTGGAATTTCTCGTCGCCCAGGCCGGCCAAAAAATGTTTGCCGATCTCGATAAGGAGTACCCGCTCCACCCAGAGGTGAAGGGTGATCCGGCCCTTCCCGAACGGAAAAGCTTCCGAGCGGCACTCGTCCCCTTGAGCAAGCTCGCCGAACTGCGAGAGCCGACGATGCTGCTCATTGAACAAGTTGGGATGCGGTAACTCTGCGAGCAGAGCCGTGATTGCTGCACCCCGATCATCTTCCTCAGCCCTGCAGTTGATGGTGATGGCCAGCGCCGCGCTGATCCTGCTGCCGTTGGGCTACGTCACCATGCTGGCCCTGTCGGCCGACCTAGCCGTCTGGCAGCGACTCTGGGCGACTCGTGTCCCCGAACTCCTCTTCAACACGGTGTCGTTGGCCGGTGCCGTGGCGGTCATTACCCTCGTGCTGGGCGTCCTCACGGCATGGATGGTCACCCGATTCGAGTTTCCCGGACGCCGCCTCTGGGAAGTCGCCCTCGTACTTCCCCTGGCAATGCCGACCTATGTCCTGGCCTATGTGTACAACTATCTGCTGGGATACAACGGTCCAGTAGAGCAGCTGTGGCAGATGATGACTGGACCGGAGGCAAGAATTGTCTCTCCGCAAAGTTTTTGGGGAGTCACTCTTGTTATGGCCCTCGACACCTTCCCGTTCGTGTATCTCCTTACACGCAGCGCACTCTTGAACTTCAACGCATCATTTGAGGAAGTGGCCCGTACGTGTGGTGCATCGCAACTACGCACAATGTTCAGGGTCACTTTGCCGTTGTTACGTCCCTCCATCGTGGCCGGTGTCGCGCTGGTGATACTGTATGTCGTTTCGGATTTCGGCGCCGTTTCCCTGCTGCGCTTTCAAACGCTGACCTACGCCGTCTTTCAACAGATGACCGGCCGGTCCGACAATCAAGCTGCGAGCATCCTGAGCATCTTGCTGGTCGTCCTGGCACTGCTGTTCCTGTTAACCGAACGGTGGTTTCGCCGGAAGAGCCGGTTTTATCAGACGACGGGGCACTATCGTGCACCCCAACGGGTCCGGTGCGGATGGCTCTCCACAGGGCTCTTGACGATCTGTCTTGGCTCTGTCGTCGCTCTGGCCTTCGGAGTACCTGCTTCACTCTTGGTGACATGGAGCCTGTCCCAGGAGGCTCGGGAGATTCTGGATGCCCGTTTCTTTGGATTTGTTTGGAACAGTGCTCTTCTGTCCAGCCTGGCAGCGACAGCCGCCGTACTGGTTGGGCTGCCTCTCGCCTATCTTGCAAGCCGAAAACCGACCTGGCTCAACCTCAGCTGTTTGCAAGCAGCCTATGCAGGGTATGTTCTGCCAGGCCCGGTCGCAGCACTGGCGGTGCTGGTCCTCTTCTTGAAAATTCTTCCGTTTTTCTACGGAACGGTGCTCGTATTGCTCGTCGCCTACGTCCTGCACTTCCTCCCCGCCGGGCTGCAATCACTCGAACCGTCGATTCAGCAGATCACGCCCAACCTTGAGGAAGTGTCCCGGACCTTGGGGCTTGGGGTTCGAGAAACCTGGAGGCGAGTCACGCTGCCGCTGATCCGGAACGGCGTCATCGTGGCCTGGGTCCTTGTTTTTCTACAAACCATGAAGGAGCTCCCGGCGACGTTATTGTTGAGACCCGTTGGATTCGACACATTGGCGATCCGAGTGTGGCTGGAAGCGAGTGAGGAGTATTATCGGCTGGCGGCACCATCGGCCTTGTTGATCGTACTGGTCGGATTGCCCGCCCTGTTTTTACTGCTCTCACGCGACTGGAGGGCGGCATAGGCCCATGATGCAATCATCACTTCATACAACCCATACAAATACCGGTGAGCCTGACAGTCACGTCGATTTCTACCAATCGACCTCATCTATCTTGGAGCTTCGTTCCGTATCCTGCGCCTACGACCCAAGCCGACCCGCCATCAAGGATATTTCTTTTTCCATTCGAGAAGGAGAAATTCTTTGTCTCCTCGGACCATCCGGCTGCGGTAAGACTACCGTCTTGCGGGCGATCGCCGGTTTCGAACCTGTCCGATCCGGACAAATCTTCCTGTCCGACCGATTGGTCTCCTCCTCTACCGAAACCGTGCCGACTGAAGAACGCCGTGTCGGTATGGTTTTCCAGGAATACGCGCTGTTTCCACACTTGCGAGTCGCCGACAACATTGCTTTCGGGCTGCATCACCTCTCGCGGGCGGAACGAACCTGTCGAGTCCACGAAATGCTGCGACTGACCGGGTTGGAAGGGCTCGAACGCCGATACCCACATGAATTATCCGGGGGACAACAGCAGCGAGTGGCGCTCTCGCGAGCGTTGGTGCAGAACCCCGTTCTACTCCTTTTAGACGAACCATTCAGCAACCTCGATCCCGACATGGCCAGCCGCATGCGGCAAGACCTTCACTCCCTCCTTCGTCGCACCAAAACGACCACCATCCTGGTTACCCATGATCACGATGAAGCTTTTGCGATGGCCGATCGCATCGCTGTCCTGAACCGAGGAGAGATTGAACAATTGGACGCTCCGGAGCTCATCTATCATCTTCCGGCAACCCAGTTCGTGGCTGACTTCGTTGGTCAGGCCGACTTTATCATGGGCAAAATTCGACAAGGCCTCGTGCACACCGAATTGGGAGAGTTTCCCAATACCATCGACGGTACCGAGGGATCGCATGTCATGGTGATGATCCGCCCGGATGATATTCACCTTGTACCCAATAAATCAGCTGATTCTCGGATCGTGGCCAGGCAGTTCAGAGGCTCAGAAAATTTGTATACGGTTCAACTTCCGTCCGGCCAGGTGGTACATAGCAGCGAGAGTTCGACCAGCGTCTACCATGAAGGCACCGCCGTCGAACTTCGTGTATCCGCCACCCACACCGTCCTTTTTCCTGCTGAAAAACTGCCTCACTCAGAGCAGACACGGAACTGACTCATGGCCGACCCGATTGACAGTTTCCCCCGGGATCTGGCATGGATGGATCGGTACGCTGGCTTCCAACCCACCGGATTGAACCTACGTCTCCCAGATTAAGGAGCTGCGATGGATGCGTTGAAGCACGCGATTGATTACGGAGTGATCGGCCTTCTGCTGGTCTTGAGCCTCTGGTCTGTTGCGGTTGCCATCGAACGGTGGCTGTTCTACAAGCGAATCGATCTCTCTCGGTTTTCAAATGCACAATTGCTCGAAATTACGCTCACAAAGCGACTGGTGATCATCGGGACCGTCGCCGCTAATGCCCCCTATATCGGCCTTCTCGGAACCGTCCTTGGGATCATGTTAACCTTCCATACTATGGGAACCTCGGGTACGATGGCGGTCAATACCATTATGATCGGCTTAAGCCTGGCATTGAAGGCAACCGCCGTTGGTCTCTTGGTCGCGATTCCCTGTGTGGTGATGAACAATCTGCTTCGTCGTCGCGTCACCGAGCTCTTGACCGAATACAAGGCACAACATGGACCAAAACATTGATCAGATCAACGTCATCCCGCTCGTGGATGTCATGTTGGTCCTCCTCGTCATCGTGTTGACCACCGCTACGTTTATTAGCACCGGACAAATTCCGGTCAACTTGGCCAAGGCGAAGGAAGTAGGAGATCGGAAAGATGTTCCCATCGTCATCTCCTTGACTGCGGATGGGAGCCTCTTCGTCAATGACTCGCCGATCATGGAGGGAGGCCTTCCGACGGCGCTGAGCGCCCAGCCTCGCGAATCGGCAGTCGTCGTACGGGCAGACAAGGTCACCTTGCTGGAGAACTTTGTGGCGTTAGTCGATGAGATTCGTGGCCTCGGTTTTCAGCAAGTCAGCCTTGAGGTGATTCGACTGTGATGGGTCACTCACTCCCGCTTCCTCATCCGACGGGTCCAGTGGCGGCAAGTTGGCTCGTCTCATGCCTGCTGCACACAGTGGTAGCCATAGCCGCATTGTTCTTCGTTCGCCACCTACAGCTTGCTCCTCAGACTGAACCATTTCAGTGGGATGTCGCGGTAGTCGCGCCGCTCTCCAGTTCCGTGGAATCCGCGCCTGCCGTTCAATCGACAACTCCACCGGCTCATACGGTTCAAGAACCTATTCGCGCATCGAAGCCTATCTCGCCAAAAGCTTCACCCATAGAACCGATCATGCCAAGACCGGCAGCTTCACCGACGTCAGCAGCCACAGTCGAATCCACCAAGTCGCATCAAGAGCAACTCTTCCATGAGGAGTCAACGCCAGCCAGTCCGGCAACTGTACCTTCAGCCGTCTCATCGCCTGACGTTACTCGGCAACAACTCTCGGCTCCTGTATCCAAACAGACCGCACCTCCGCATGAGAAACCAACCACTTCGCTTGATTCACAGGCAACCCCTGAGGCCCCACTTGCCCCTTCATCATCCACGAATGTGACTGTCTCGTCCGTCGACCAACTGAAGTCGGCCAAGACCGATTACGGATGGCTCGCTGCGATCATGGCACGATGGATCGAGGACTTGAACAAGCGATACCCTGCTATGCTTCGAACCGAAGGGATGCAGGGGAAAGTGACACTTGCAGCGATCCTTCACGAAGACGGACTGCTGAGCGACGTACGCATTGTGAAGAGCTCGGGTCATACAGCCCTCGATCAGGTGGCAGTGGAAGATGTAACAAACGGCCCTCCCATAACTCTTATTCACCCGTTGAACCGTACGCGGATGCCGGTCAAGTTTTCGATCAGTTATGACTTGAAGACGGCTCGGTAGTTGCCCCAGGTTGTCGCGTACAATCCTGCTGTTTCCAATCGCGCAAGACCTCGGACTCATCGAAGGTTAGAAGATACGTTTTGCACTGAGACGAAGAGGCATAGTTGCCAAAACCGGCCGTGCCGCTCCCTCGATCAAAATAGGTCCAGACCGTACCTCCATCTGGCAGTTCGTCTACCTTGTGCGGGGCACCATACCGGCTTGCGACGACATCCCGGGTAACTTGATTCACCTTGCTCTGAAAATATCCAGTCTCGAATTGGCTACAGGCAAGCAGCAGCACAAGCCCTGCAAGCAGCAGACATCTAGATTGTTGCGCAGCTATTTTCATGCTCATAGACCTCGTTTTACTCTCACTCAACACACACCACAATTCCTTTTTACCGCAAACGTAGCCGATCACGGAGCCCTGATGAAACCGCCATCTTTCCTTCATCATCGATAATGATGGCTTCCACATCCGGCAAACTTTCCACCAACGCCATCCCTTCCACAGGCCCCAAGACAAATACTCCCGTGTCCAATCCATCAGCCACGACACCTTCCTTGGCAATGATCGTGACACTCTGACAAACCCGTGCCGGCTGCAGCGTTTCGGGAGACACGATATGATGATACCGAACTCCGTCTCGCTCGAAAAATCGCTCATAGTCCCCAGCGGTGGAGATAGCCTCATCCTTTAACTCAACAATCGCGATCAATTCACCTTCCTTTCGCGGATGCCTAATACCGACGGGAAATCCATTTCGTTCCGGAAGAACACCGAAAGTCTTGATATCGCCCGATAAGGCGACAACTCCTCCCGTCGCACCCGCTCGTTTCATCACTTCAACCACCCGATCGGCGGCATACCCCTTGCCAATCCCACCGATATCGATACGCATTCCGTCACGTGGGAGGAAGATGGTTTGTGTCACCCTGTTGACTTGAATACTCGTCCAATCGACGAGTGGCTTCAACTCTTGCAACTCCCTGTCATCCGGAATCTGCTGCTGCTCTGTGACACTCCAGGCGTCAACGGCAGGACCAAGGGCAATATTGAAGCCTCCATGGGTTAGATCGGCCATATCGAGAGAGCGAATCACCAGGTCTAACGTCTCTTGACTCACCTGCACAGGTCGGCGGCCAGCCTCCGCGTTTACCCGCGACAGCTCGCTGTCCGGACGCCAGGTGCTCAGCACCTGTTCGAGACGTTTGATCTCAGCAAATCCTGCTCGCATCGCCCGATCACCCACTGACCTATCCGGTGCCACAACCGTGAGTGTGACCAGGGTCCCCATGTGCATCTGAGCACGTTTAGAGAAGACGGGTTGCACCCCAGGCTTCGCGGCTACGCAACCGACCAGCCAGGCCATGGCAAGACAGACCATCACTTTATGAGGCGCGACACATGTTCCAGATATCTTCATGACGATCGACCATTCACCACCAATGCCGGCGAAAATACCTCGGATATCTCGGATAGGGCATCACTTCGTAGAGGCGCGCTTCCGCTTGTGATGGCTCGGGAAGTCTTTCTACGAAGGAAAACCCCGCGAAGTCCGGATACTGCTCCATCAGAAAGTCCTGCGTCTTCACTATTTCTGCTTGGTCAATCACCACAGAGGCTACGACCATTCGCCCATAGCGAGGCGAATCCACTCCGAATCGCCAAGTCCCCACATACGTCACGGCACTTGAATCAACGGCAAAGGTCATTGAAAACTCTGCCATGGAGAGGAACGGCCCCTCGCTGACCTGCACCCTGGTGAGTCGATACCTTCCGGGTGGCAGACTGATCACGAATGTTTGATCGGGTGAGTCAATCTCCACCTGGAATCGTTTGCGGGAATCTTGGTGCTCCAATTCTAGAAACCGCATCTTTGGTAGATACCGTCTGGCCCTCTCCCCGGTCAGAAACGTCAACGCCCGTCCCACGACCAAGCCGTTTATCACCTCAGTCGGGTCTGCCATCGAGGGTACGTGGGTGGCGCAACTCCACTCCCCAAGGAAGAGTATTGATACGAGAGCACAGAAAGCCCACGACTGCCCCCTCGTCGAGCGGCGAGAAAACCTGTCGCTTGAGGAATGCACGGGCGAATTAACCATACTCAAACTTGTCGCTTGACAATGAAGCGCTAGCTAGGATATTAATAATCGTTCTCAATTTCATTATACTCACTCACAAGACGACATGGCTATCGCAAAAGCTCCTTCGTTAGAACCGTGCCACCGCCTCGAGACGCGCTGCGAGTGCGGGCAATTAATCGCCAAGGTCTGCGACCAGGGCCTTGAACTGAAGTGCAAACGATGTAAGCGCATGGTCGTCATCCCCTTCTCCTCAATCGAGGGTTGGGGAACCGGTCCAGCCTAGGTATTTTGCGAAAGGAGGAAGCGCAGTCCTATTTGAAATTGTACCCACGCGAGTGTGTTGTTTTCCAGAAGACCAGAGACCGCCGAGTCCCGAGTCAAACCCATAAACTTATTCATGATGGAGGATACCCATGAAAATGCGGTTTATCCTCGGGGCTTTTTCGGTCATCGCTCTGGCAGTGACGCCGGTGTTCGCAGAAGAAAGCCTTGAGGAACGAGTGAAACGACTTGAAGAAGCGTTACAAAAAGCCCAAGAACATGAGTCTCGGGAAGTCCACGTGGAACGTTCGGCTCCACCGTCTGACCAATATCCCATAGAAGCTGGACCAATGACGGATATCGCTGTGGGGCGCAAAGGAGAGGGGAAAACCCCTCTCGGATTCGGGTCCACCGGCTCGGGGAAATTGATCTATGCGAAACCTTTCTTGAGCGTACCGAAGGCCACGGTCGGCGGCTATGTTGATGCGATGTACAACATTCTGTCTCGGCAAAACCTGGACAATCCCAGCCGCAATAGTTTCGGACAGCAGCGGTTGGTACCGTTCATTTATGCCGATATTACTGATCGTGTAAAGTTCGCGGCGGAGCTCGAATTCGAGCGCGGTGGGCCCAATTCACCGCAAGGAGACGGCTCGATGACGGTGGAGTTCGCCCAACTAGACTACCTGATCGATGAGAAAATCAACCTCCGCGGCGGCATACTCTTGTTGCCGGTCGGCAAATTCAATCTGTTGCACGATTCGCCCTTGAACGATCTGGTCGATCGACCCATGGTGTCGAGAATCCTCATTCCGAGCACTTGGTTCGACGCGGGTGCTGGTATTTATGGAACGTTCTACCCCACCGCGCTCTCGAAAATCGACTATGAACTCTACGCAATAAACGGCATGAGCCAGGACGCGGGCGCGCTCACCGACCTGGGCACGCGAAGCGCCCGGGGGAGCGTGGCGCGGGATCGCAATGACAGCAAGGCCGTCGTCGGCCGCGTTGCCTTCAGCCCAAGATTGGGTATTGAAATTGCCGGCTCCGGGTATCATGGACAATACAAACAATCTACTGCAACGACCGGATCAGGGAATCTCAGTATATTCGCGGTCGACTGGACCTTACAGCGCGGTCCATTCGAGCTCATTGGAGAAGCCGCCTGGTCTTGGATCAGCAACAACAACGCGACTGGAGTGGCTGCCACTCCGATTGGACCAGGCCGTATGTACGGATACTACGTCCAAGGAAACTACCACTTTATGCCGGACTTCCTGAAGCGAGTCGCGCCCAGCCACTTTTCCGATGCATCGATCTTCACGTTCACCGTTCGATGGGAACAAGTCGACACCGATTCAGATAACCGAACATTGGTCAATGGCCTCGGCAACCGGCGAGAGCTCGATCGATTGACGGTGGGTCTGAATTTCAGGCCGATTGAAGACACGGTGTTCAAAATCAACTGGCAGCATAATACGCAGAACGGCGCGCTGGGATTAACACCAGCCGGAGACTTGGGCAATTCCAATAGTCCGATTGATGGAGACGGATTCCTATTCCAAGCAGCGACCTATTTCTAACTGTAATGAAAGGAGGCTCCCCGTCGTCTTGGCGGGGAGCTCAGCATATGAAGAACTTTCTGCGACTCGGCATACGTTTTCTTCCACTGTTTTTGTTCGGAGGCCTGGCCAGTTGTGCTTTGATGAGCGGGATGCAAGAGCGTTTTGCTGCCTGCACCTATGAGCATGCATGGGAGGCGGCATTGGAGGCTGTTAAGGACCGCTCGACCGACACAAGGGACAAGGAAGCCGGGTTGATCGTCACACATTGGCTTGAGATTCCCATGCCGGGAAGAAAGTATGGAATTTTTCGACGAGATGTAGTCGACAGCCGAGATCGTTCCCGCCTCACCTTGCGGGTGAAGCAAGCAGATAACGCGACCAAAATCTCTTTCATCGAGGAACGGCAGAGTTGGGGATTTCGTGGGGGATCGCGGCTTTTCGGCTGGATCCCAACTGAACCCTCTGTGGAAGTCATGCGTAACGTGCAAGAACGCCTTGACACCAAGCTGCAGGAGCAGGGATGCGCGGTTACCTAAAGATCTGTTCCGCTTTCACCATTGGGACGGCACTCTGGCTAACCACGCCTCTGTCGGCTAGCGCCGAAAAAGTATGGGATAGCGATCTGAAGCGCTTTCTCACCCAAGCCGAGTTGAACCACGCGGAAGTCTTCATGTCAGAAGAAGAGGCCGTGAAGATCATGCTGCCGGAAAGCAAACAGATCCGCAAGGAGTTGATCAGGCTGACGGGAGAGAAGAAGGAACTGATCGAAGAACGCATCGGCTGGAAATTCCCTGAACAAGCCTTCGAAGTCTACATTGGAGAAACCGGTGATAAGATCGACGGGTATGCGATGGTTCACAACACCATCGGGAAACACAAGCATATGACCTACATGGTCGGCGTCGATTCCAGTGGTGCCTGCTCGGACGTCGAACTCTTAGTGTTTCGAGAGGCGAGAGGAAGTGAAGTCGGCCGGAAGCGTTTCAACGTGCAGTACGAAGGCAAAACGGTGTTGGATCCAATTCGTATCAATAAGGACATCATCAATATCAGCGGCGCCACGATGTCCGTCCGTTCCATCAGTGCCGGCGTCAAACGCGTGCTCGTGTTGATTGATGAGTTCTATTTGAAGCCGGCCGGAATCGGCAGCGACACACTGGCTGCCAAGAAGGACAAGGGATTTTTCACGTCGATATTTGGAAATTAATCGAAGCGGACCCCGCGTCCCCGGCATGCGAAACTTCAACCAGAAATTCAGGCTTCGTGATTCTGATCGTCATATTCGGCTGTTATACACGTTGTTCTTGTTCTTGATGTTCGTTGGTTTTTGTTTTTCATTTTTTTGGGCGCATAGCATGACCGGATTATCACCGCAAGGTATCGCTGAGCACTACCGTGGATCCGATGCGACATTCGGCGAGCCAATGTCGTTTCGGGAACTGGCGGAGATCACCCACTTCCATCTGTTTACGATGCCGGTTGTCTTCATGATCCTTATCCACGTCATGTACCTGACCAGCGTCAGCCCTACGCTCAAAGCGATCGTGACATGGGCTGGATTCGGAGGCGTGATGCTTGATCTGGCGTCACCTTGGCTGATCAGCTATGTCTCCCCTATCTTTGTCCTGTCGATGCTGGCCGGTGATACTCTGATGACGATCAGTTTCTTGGTCATGATGGTGGTCCCCCTCTATGAAATGTGGATACTCGGGCAACCGTTGATGGGAGGGAAGCGCGCCTAGATGTCGTAACCATCGGCACCCATTCTAGCCTTTTTTAGCGGCCAGCGGTTTTTCACCCAGAGCCCAGGATCACACAGATGGTCCTGGGCTCTTCGTCTTTTGGAGGTGACACTATGCATTTCGATACTGAGGCGGTCGACCTTACCCAAACGACCGTGATGAGACTCCAACATATGCTTCAGAAGATCGACCGTGTTTGTCTTCCTCGGTCATCGCGGCGTGATCTGGAGACCATACTCGTTCGGCAAGTGGCTCATGAATTAGATCAACTTCTCCCGTGGCAAGCTGGGCATGGGCAGGGGACTGCGGCAATCGCGCTGCAGATCGGACAAGCCCTCCAACTCACAGACGATGCGTTGCATCAGCTCAAGCTGGCCTCCCTCCTTCACGACATTGGCATTCTCATGCTTCCACCGTGTTTACAAACCAAACGGGAATGGCTTGAGCCGGACTCTTACGTGGCGATTCAGAATCACCCACGTCTCGGGACCATGCTGCTCGAGCCGTTTTCATTTCTTCGTGAGGCCACGGTCATGATCGCTCACCACCACGAGCGATGGGACGGGTCGGGGTATCCCTATGGGCTCAGGAGGGAATTCATCCCAATTGGAGCGAGAATTCTCGCGGTCGCCGATGCATTCGACGCCATCCAGGTTCCCCATGTCCACGATCGATCTCTTCGCGATCGCATCGCGCTCCGAATCCTACATGTCGCTTCAGGTACCCAGTTCGACCCCTTTGTCGTCGGTGCCTTGGAAGCACTCTTCGCGGAGGGGTATGCCGTACATGTCTGAATCCCCCTCATCAGGAACGCAGCCGGCGTCAGCCCTACGCCGGCCTCAAAGTGGGAGGCCCACCCTCCCACTTTACCAGGCAAGGGTCCTCGCCTCCCGAGGACCCTTGCCGCCCATACATGACAGCAGACCGACCCTTAGAAAGGTTGTTGGATGAGAAGGAAAGAATGTCCTGTGGATCGATCACACTCAAGTTTCACGCCAACCATGGAGTGGCTTCGTCGTCCTGTTCTCGATGGTCTTCCTCAGCAGTATCGTTTCTTGCTCTGGTAACGAGGACAACCTGCCACCACCGATCGCTTCCTCCGGGACAGCCGGTGCCGAGGAAGCGGTCGGTGAACGGCTGTTTCTTGAAACACGATTTGCGCAGGCGTTCAAAGTGGCTCTGGACAATGGCGGTGATATCAATGATCCGAATATCGGTGACAGCGCGGTTGATACCGTTGAAACGCTTGGCGCACCGATCGACCCAGGGCCGTTCAAGGGCCTGTCCATGAATTGTCGGGCTTGTCATCTGGTCGACGACGTGCTGGATGCGCCGGGAGGCGGCATGCGGACTTACACAGACCTTGCGCGACGCAGCCCCCTCCCGGCCCGAGCGGACGGCAAAACTGTTGCCGTCCGCAATTCCCCTCCCCTCGTTAATGCCGCGATTGAGCGACCAGGCAAGGCCCTATTCCATTTCGATGCGGAGTTCAACTCAATGGAAGAGTTGGTCGCGGCCACCTTCACTGGTAGAAACTTCGGCTGGCTGCCGGGAGAACGCACACAGGCCATCGCCCATATCGCTCGCGTGGTCCGATCCGACGACGGCACAGGAGATCTGGCCAAGGAGTTCGATGGAACACCCTTGGGAGTGCTCTTCGGAGGAACAGATTCCTCTATACCCGAAGAATTCCAGCTCACTTCCGAATTCCGAATGGCAATCGCCTCCGCGACCGACCAGGCCGTGTTCGATGCCGTCGTCAAAGTCGTCGCTGCCTATGTCAACGGTCTCCTCTTTTCCCAGACCGAAGACAATGGGGCCCCGATACGCTCTCCGTTCGATGTGTTCCTGGAAACCAACGGGCTGCCTCAAGGACCGGATTCCAACGAATCCCCACTCGACTACAGCAGACGCCTCCTGCAACTCCTCACAGCTCGTGATTCGGCTGGCACACTCCAGTTTGTCACCTCGAACCCACACAGAGTGGACGGTCAGTTCCAATTCCACACACAGCCATTTTCCTTCGGTGCGCAAGAATTGGCCGGGCTAAAGATATTTCTCGCGGAGCCAGCGGCACTGCCCGCTTCCCCAACCGAACTGGCGGCCGGGAAAATCGGCAACTGCCTCGCCTGTCACGCCGCGCCGAACTTCACCGACTTCAAGGCTCATAATACAGGTACAACCCAGAAGGAATATGACAAGATTTCAGGCCATGGGGATGGTGCCTTCATGAATTTGGCCATCCCCACACTTGCCACACGAACAGCAGACGATCTCCCTGCTACCGAGCAGAACCCGACCAGCAATGAGCGGTTCCGTGCCGTTCCGGCTGTTGGCACGACCTTGACCGACCTGGGTTTGTGGAACGTCTTCGCCAATCCAGACATGCCCGAGCCGCAAGATAAGATCCGAGTCATTCTCTGCGATGATGAGCAACCATGCTCCGTTGCCAAGAGCGAACTCTTGAATCGGCCGATTGCCCGATTCAAGGCCCCAGGATTGCGGGACCTCGGACACTCCGCTCCCTTTATGCACAACGGTCAATTCGATACGTTGGAGGACGTCGTCAAGTTTTACCTTGAGGTGTCCGACCTCGCACGCGAAGGCAAGCTCCGCAATGGCACGGAACAGCTGCGAGGCATCGCACTCGCCGACAACGACGTGACGGCGCTTGTAGCGTTTCTCCAATCACTGAACGAGGACTATCAGTAGATTACGATCGCCGACAGCTCAGGCCCACACAGCATTAGGACGGAGGGATTTATGAAGACAGGCTCGCGTTCCCGTTCTCTCATCATGACCTGCCGGCGCTGCCACAAACTGATCTGCCACGAGAATCCCCAGCTGTGGTGCATCCAATGCCGCTGGATCCACCGTCAACGCGGACAAGCTCGAGGGCTTGCCAAGTCGATGAGGACACGACGACTCAAAGCTTGGTTGAAAACGTTATTGAGTGAGCAGGATCGACGACAGCTAATCCTGAGATAACCGGGAAACTGGACGGGCGTGACTGATCCGGAACGTGGCTCAACGAATAATGACGACGCTCGAGTGGTCCAGCTTTCCTTACTCACAACTCTCAGTCAGCGGTTCAACCCAGCGGTTCCTCATATTTGTGACGATCCGCTGGGTTACAACTCTGTGGTGCTCACGTATATATCGGATATGAATTACGGATGACGTGGAACTCTCGCGTCGACTTCAACGGAGACCCTTTTCCTCCGACTGTTCGGATATCACGCCTGATTCTACACGGCACTGTAACGGAGCCTGTCATACACGCGTTGGCAGATACGTAAAGCAGGACCGGCACCGCCAATCGCGACAGCATCGACAAGGCAATACCAAGCTCCTACTCCACTAGGTGGGTTCCCTTGCGGCCAACCCAAAAGCGGATCGATGGCCGCCCAATGCCAAGCGCCAACCGCCGTTCCGAGCAATTCCAGCCAGGTAGTAATAAAAAAGGCTGCCAGGTAGACCATCGGGGAACGGCCAACGAGCAACCAGACTAAAAATATAGAGAACAATAATGCACCGACCGCATCCCCACGTTCAGGAAAGCCGCTAATTCCCCAAAGCGACCAGGTGCCCCAGACACCAATCACGAATATGGTAATCTTTTTTGGATGACACACAAATAGGCCTGATCGTGCCAGGGCCACGGCGGTGAGATAGACCATCCCATGCCCGGGCGGGACGTAAGCAGGGACATTCTCAAATCGATAGGTATAGCCCCCCATGTAGATAGAGGCAAAGTGTTCGCCCACGGTTGCAAATATGACTGCAATGATGACTTGAACTTTAGTTTCCCTACTTTCACCCAGCAATAGGGCTCCGAGAAAAACCCATGCCAGAGCTCCTAATAGATGCTGCCGTTCAACGCTGGCGCTGATCTCAAAAAGAGAACTGAGCCCAACGCAGAGAAAGGTCATGATGGCAATCAGGTAATCGCGAGTCCGGTGTCCACTGGCAGTCGTAGCCTTAGGGAAATGGCGGAGGGCGAATCGTTCAAAGGCAGTGAACAATGTCGCGGGTCGATTGGTGTTTGAACAAGAATCCATATGAGGGATCAACGATGTGGTCGCACCGACGTGTTACCTTGGACCATGTACCAACAGACCAACGGGTTCATAAGACAAGCATAATCAGAGGGTATGATACAGGACCAATGCTGAGGCGGCAAGGCACCGATCTACTTGAGCGCTGGCTCTGATGAAACAATGGAGAGTACAGGTTGGTAGCTTACAAAAAGAAAACGCCGACCCGCTTACCCATCTTACGATAGGAGCGGATCGGCGCCATCAGTTAGGGAACTACTACATCCCTAGTTTGGTGAACACCGGAATAACCGGTGCTGAGATTGAGTTGATGAGACGGTCACCCGATTCGGTGAACGACATCAACAACCCAGCAAACCGCTGGTCCGGGTCATGGAGGATATCCACGAGACGCTGAACCTCCCAGAGGACGTCCTTCGACTCCACGTGGATGTCGACGGTCTCGCCAGGATTGATTGGACCGTCATGGTCCGATGTCAACCCTTCCTGCGCCACGAGTTCGGCAGGATACTCTGGGTCGAGGTTACGCATCTGACCGGTCTTGTTCAAGAACCGGATTCCAGCTGTCGTAAACTCTCCAATGGTCACCGGTTCAGTGCCGTTGTTTGTGGCATGGAGCACTATACGCAGGGCACGACCAGGAACATCATACTCTGCATGGGTGACTTCCACTGAAAACGGATTCGGCTTGATTGGTAACGGCTTGATCTTGGTCTCGCCAGCTTGCAGAGGAACGCTCACAGGGTGCCGTCCTTCTGCAGCGAGATAACCAACCAGCACGACGACGAGTGTGAAGATCAACACCACTGTTCCCACCTTGCGATCGATGGGATCCAAGAGAATCTCGTCCCCATACGCCGCCAGGACTCTGGCGCGCACCAGATACATCGGTCTGATCGCGAACCAGCCTACCCAGAAGATACCAAGGGCAATCCAGAAGGCGTGCCACATAATTCCGGTCATCGAACCCATCGTTTCGGAATCGAACGTTTCACCGGTCAGCGTCTTAACCGGATTCACGAAATCCTCATATCGACCGGTGATGTCCATCCACCCTCCCGGTCCAGCCACCGGACCGGCCTGCTCAATCGCAAGCATGGGGTGGATATGGTGATGACCAGGAAGCCTGGCCTTCAGCTTGACCTCATATGTGTAATCTCGGCCGATCTCCAGAGGACCGGAATTGAACATTGGGGTGTCGTTCATCTTTGAGCTAAGGCGTACAAACACCGAGCTCGGAGACCCTACGTTCAAGAAAGTTCGAGTAGGTTTCACGACCGCTCGGGGCCAGTCTTCCGAGAGATGGAAGCTCCCCTTGAGATACGCGATTTCATTGATTGCGGTGGACTTTCCGACCCACTGCGTATCGTACCAGTTCACAGTTCTCATACGGAGGAACGGTTCCTGAGACCGTTCCCCGTGAGCCGATGCGGAGGAGATCAACCCCGGCGCAAACGCCAGCGTCGCCATCCCGCAGAGGCCAAGTATTGATAATTTCAAGGCGTGCTTGGCGTTCATGCTTTCCCTCCAGACAATTTAGCCTTATCTGCATGCGCTAACTCCGCATATGCAAACACATCGTGCACTTTGGTCGTCCGATCTCTGTCATCCGTCAGGTAGAAGTAGGAGGTGCAGAAGAACTTCCCAAACTGCCACCACAGGATGTACATCAATGACGATGCGAATGCGGAGAAGAAGGCTGAGATCATGGTGCTGTGTCCGCCGAATGTCCGCAATGATCCGACTTCGATCATCCGGATGTATTCAGGTGTTCCCGTTCGGACATACATAAAGCCCATATAGTCTGCCCATGAGAGCAAGGCCCCATCAACGACGAGGGGCGTATGGCTATAGGCAAAGATGGGCCAGTTGGAAGGATAGAACAGCGCCGCGTACATCCACGCTCCGATCACTGCCGTCAATGTCCAGTTCCTGGTCAGCAGGAGTACGATGTCAAGAACCAACGCACTCGGAATCAGCGTGGCAGGCATGACGAAATTGGGAGGATAATTGGACCACCACCACCAGGACGTATAGACGGCGACCCATTTCCCAAATCCTAGAGCCAAGATACAGAGCGTAGCTCCAAATGGCTGTCGATAGTTAACCCAATTGTAGTACTGAAGAGCTGCGCAGAAGGTAATCGTCGTGACTGGTGTCACGATCGGCCACCATTGCCGATCTTTCCAATCGAGCCAAAAATCCCAGTCTCCGCACAGCAGAGCGGTATGCATGTGAAAAGTCCCGACGATGGTCACGAACAAAATCGGGATAAAGTAAATGTAGTCGATGTGCCTGGACATTGCGACGCCTTCGGGCGGCAATTTCGAGGCCTTAATAATCTCATCAGTTTTAAACATAACTGAACTCCTCCGTCGTTTCAGTCGGTTAAGACCAACCTAGGCGCCCATTCTTCATGACGCCCAGGTTAGCCTCCAATCCCAACCTACTATTCATGTGGACTACGACTTTACTTAGTACCCTGCCTTGGCGTTGGGGTTCACCTGGCTGGGGAACGGATCCAGGATGCTCTTCGGCGCATTGTTCCAGATCACGTCCGCCAGGTTCGACATGCGGCTCACGATCTGCGCCGCCACGCCCCCGCCGGCCCCGAACAACCCGCACCAGCCCAGCGTCACAAAGCCCCAATGCAACGGCGCCGCAAACAGCTCATCCACAAACCAGAACGCATGGCCCCACTCGTTGAGCCCCACGTTCGGCAGAATGAACATCGGCCCCACCACCGCCGCCACCAACGGGAACGATGTCGCCTGGTTGTACAGCGGCAACCGCGTCTGCGCATACAGGTAGCTCGACACGCCGCACGTGATGTACAGCGGGAACGTCCCGTAGAACGCCACAATGTGGCTCGCCGTGAAGCTCGTATCTCGGATGATCACTTGGTGCCACGCCGCATCCTGCTCCAGCGTGTAGCTCCCCGCGTAGTACACGCCCCAGATGTAGCACACCAACCACCCCATGAAATAAAAATACCGCTTCAGCTCGAGCTTCGGGTCCAGGTTCGCCAAGTTGCGATCCCGCGTCACCCAAATCCACCCCACCGACACGGCAAAGAAGATGGCATTGGCGACGATGTTAAACCGCCACAGCCCCATCCACACCGTGTCGAACTCCGGCGTCATCGAGTCCAACCCGTGGGAGTACCCGAACGTCCGTTGGTACACCACCCAAAACACCCCGATCGCCAGCATCGCAAACCAGCCGATCTTCGCTGGTCGCGAGTCATACCACTGTGAAATGTCGTACCCGCGCCCTGAACTGTCAGCAGCCATATCCTCTACCTCCTTGTGTTGAATGAACGCGCGCGACCACTGAATGCCATATCTCAAGAAATAATCTTCCAGCAGGCAATCTTAGTACTCTGCCGGTAAGGCCCGTAAAAGGTGCACAAGTATCTGACAAATATTCGAGACGAGTCAAGCAAAAAATCCCGTGTGAGGCCCAACAAAACCGTTGAAGAAAGCATGCATGGAGGCTTGGCTAGCGGGTGTTAGATATACGCCTGAGCAATATGGGAAGTCAAGGAGGGCTAGCCCGTCGAGCCTGTCTGTTCCTTTTGCCGACCATGTCGATGAGCAGCAGCTGGAATTTAAGAGAAATCCGATCTGCTACGAAAGAGGGGGATCGTTCAATGAAGATGATCGCCCGACGGAAGCAGATTATCTTTTTCTTGATTGAGTTTGGTGGTCTGCTTTGCGAGGAGACCAACGTCTGTCCATCCGGACCCGTCAGCCTCAGGAATCCATCGTGTGCGCATGTATCCAGAGCGATCGAAGAAGAACTCGGGGTGTTCTGGATGACCGCCTCCGCTGAATAGGTCTAGAAGACACAGGAGCAAGCCTTGTTTCCCACGATAATCCTTCGGTGTGTCGCTTGACCCGTCATGCGCCGTATATGAAAATTCGGGGTAGCCATGAACGTCTGCTCGTGTAGGATGCAAGGAGTAATGATTCTTGTTTGATACCCTCTAGTATTAGCGTGCATGAAGTTCAGCACGTCCCAGCGCTCTCCCTCAGAAAATTTCTCGCCGAAGGGAGACATGATTCCGTTAGATCGACCATGGGGCAGCCAATTGAAAGAAGTCGCCAGCCATGTACATGGCTGTATGGGGTTCAGTCAACAAGTCAGCGAGTTGTTTGGGCAACGTCTTGGAGACCACGCCATTCCCCCTTGGCCTGTGAACTATGGCAAGAAATGCAATATGTGGTGAAGAGATTGACGCCATTCTCAGTGGAGATGGCATCCAATGGGACAGGGGTCTTTCGGTATGTTTCCGGGTTGGACTGTACCGCGATGGGATACGTGGTAGCGGCAACTTCCAAAACTCCTAACACAGTCAGAACAGCAACGCGCCACTGAGGTTTTCGATGACATCATGCTTGACCGGGACGGCGTTGGCCACTAGCGTGACAAGGATCACAAGAATGGCGGCAAGGACGAACTCGACGGTAACCCATGTTCACAGCTGCTGTCCGCCTGTTCCAACCTATTCTCAATCCTATTTGAGCAGCGGTATCCAATCGGTTTTTGCTAGCGAGGTAATCGCAAGAATGATGGTCAATGATCTGATCCAAGTCGGAGACTTAGAGAGACCGGCTCGTTAAGCAGCCTCTGCCTTGACCAACTAATAATCCGCTCAGCCCGACGTCGCGAGTGCCCCTAGCGAGATCTCCACCATATAAGAGATAACCCTCAAAGGAGCGAATATCAGGTAAGGCTATCATCTGAGTGTTGTTCCCTTTCGGGTCCAATTACCGTACTCGAGAAATACCTGCTTAGTCGGTGTGTCCACCGTGGCGTGCTCCAGCGAGGATCAGCCACCTGCAACACGCGTGGTCTCTGAAGGCTTACGTCGATCCCTAAAGGAGAAGAACAGGACGACCGCCAGACCCACCACGACCGGCACAATGACCATGAGGTAGTGCGACAGGTGGGAGAGGGCTCCTGTTTGACCGACTGAAAACGGGAGGCGTGAAACATGTTCGCCATTGTCGCCGACTGACACCAATCCGATGAATTTTCCAGGCGTATCAAAGTTGTATTTGACGTCTATGGACCCGGTCGGGTAGACCTTGGCTGGAAGATGGGCAATCGTCACAGCCTCAAGATCATCTTCCGATCCTGTATCGCTAATAATACGCACTTCGACTGGGAGTGAGCGTAACTCCTTCTCGACATAATCGAACACCAACACGGCATTCCCCGTCCCAGGCAGTTCCTGACAAAACTGTCGCTCGTAATAGGTGTCCGGCAGATAGGTGTGAAAGTACATCTTATAGGGACCGATGTTGAGAACACACGTATCGGGTGCTAATTCGTGCCCATGCTGAGCCAGCGCTGGGAACGGGGCGAGGACCAGAAGAAACAAACAACACACCCAAGCACGAATTAGAACGCGACAGGACATTTTCAACCTCATCTTTGTCAGAAAATCGGCCGCCATACTCTCAAGAAGTCGCAGTTTTCGATGGCTTGCGATCACGCATAAAAAAGAAAATGGCTCCTACGATGAGCGTGGCCACAACGGGAACCATGTAAATATTCAGGAATTTAGAAAAGAACTTCGGCTCCCCGACCGAGAAAGGAAACCTCGAGATATGTTCTTGGTTTTCGCCTACCGTCACGATACCGACGAATTGACCAGGATTCTCGAAGGTATGGGTGAAGTCGATAGAGCCGTTTCCGTACACTTTGGGAGGAAGGTGAAGGACTGTAATACTCTCCAGATTGTCTTCGGAGCCTGTATCTTTGATGATGCGAACCTCAGCCGGTAGGGAACGAAGTTCCTGCTCGATATAATCCAGCACGACAATCGTCTGGCCAGTCGCCGGGATGTCCTCACAGAACTGCTTATCTTGTGTGTTTGCAGGCTGGTAGCCGCTGAAGTGCATCATGTATGGTCCGACCGTGAGCTTGCACATGTCTTCAGCCATCGACAGCCCACCGTGCGCATAGGCCTGTGAGGACAAGAGGGCGGTCAAGGCAAATACCACGCATCCAATCGTAGGTTTCAGGCAGACAAAAGGTTTCATGGGTGATCCCTCTCTGGAAATGGAAGTGAATATGTATTGGTTGACATACTGCTCATGACCGACGGCGGCCGGCCCACCAGTTCTTGAACCGTCCCGATTTTGAGAGCTCATACCCAATTATTCCTAGGACCAGAAGTAATGCCAGAGGGCCTAGGGCGGACCGACCAATTTTGGAGTAGTCAACCTGTTGCACCCGTAGCAAATAGGCAGAAGGACTCAGCCCCTCTGCCGTGATGATCACCTTATACAGCCCCTTATCCAGATTCGCTTCACCTCGGACGACCCCATCCGGGTGAGACGTCGGGCTCCAATATGCGACGGTTTGGGTTTCGTCCTGTTCGTTTTCATTGACACCGCGAATGATTTTGACGCCCACCGGCAGAGTGCGCAGGGTCGGATCCACAAGATCGACAACGAGGAAGGTGTCACCCACATCTGGAATATCAGTGCAGTATTGAGCCTTCGGCTCAATCTGGGGCTGATAGGCGCTGAAATGTACCATGCTCCCACCGATTTTGCGCACACAGGGATCATCTTCAATGGTCACATTTCCGTGCGCAGCGACCGTGCCAGGACTGAACCCTGCCACAAAGACCAGTAAGAGCAATGATGAACCTATACACTTAGCGTGTTTGATCATAACGTCGTTTGCCGTATCTTTTTGCAGGCGGTTGGGAACCTTCAAAATTTACCACCCTGCAGACTGCTCTTTCAAGTAGCCGACGGAGGCGTCTGGGGCCAGAGAGGCTCTCGGACCTTAGTGCGTAATATTCGCTCAGAGATTGAGAATTCATGTCATCGAAATTGAGAAGTAAACTCGAAATGAATCCATTTCTCGAGTTGACGGTGGCGATCAGACGTGGTGATAATAGTAAAAAAGGGCGGTGGGCTTAGATTGAAAGGAGGCCAGCAGTCATGAAAGCAAAAGATGGGGTGATCAATATCTTGAATAAGATCTTGACCGCGGATTTAACGGCCATCAATCAGTACTTTGTCCATGCCAAGATGTGCGACAATTGGGGATACGAACGTCTCCATCATAAGGTGCGTGAACGGAGCATTGACGAGATGAAGGATGCCGACGAGCTCATCGGCCACATTTTATACTTGGAAGGCGTGCCCAACGTCCAACGAATGAACGCGGTTCAGGTGGGCGAGACGGTACCTGAACAGTTGAAACTAGACCTAAAGGCTGAGCAAGAAATGCTGGTATTGCTTAGTGAGGGGGTTGTGCACTGCGCGAAGGTCTCGGATTTTACGACTCGTCACATGTTGGAAGACATGGCGAAGGATGTCGATGGGCATATCGATTGGATTGAAACTCAGCAGGAGACCATCAAACAGATTGGCTTGGAAAATTACCTCGCCGAACAGATCAAGAAAGAATCCTGAGAGAGGAGGGGGTCATGAACGCCAGAGAAGGAGTCCTAGAGTTCCTCAATCAGGTCCTCAAGGCTGAGTTGACAGCGGTGCATCAGTACCTGTTGCACGCGGCCCTGTGCAAGAATTGGGGATACGGACGGCTGTTTGACCATTATAGCCATCTGGCGAATGAAGAAGTGCACCACTCCGCAGGCCTCATCGATCACATTCTGTACCTGGGCGGCATTCCTGATGTGGCCCATATCGATTCCGTCGCACATGGAGAGGATGTCGCGGCCTTGTTCCGAGCAGATCTTGATTTTGAACGCGAAGACGTTGAATTGCTGCGGACAGCGATTGCGCATTGCGCAAAAGTCGGTGATTTTACAACTCGACACCTGCTTGAGCACATGATCCAAGATTCGGAAGAGCATGTCGACTGGTTTGAGACCAGACATCGGACTATCAATCAGGTAGGGCTCGAACGGTTCCTGTCGGAACAGATCAAAAAGTAAGCAGGGTGTCGGAATAAGATTGGCAGGGAGTTTTATCCTCATTGAACAACGGATGACTGCTGTCCAAGTTTGTCCCACACCCGCCATTGAAAGAGGTATTTTTGACAGGGGACGCTGACAAACAGGAGCCCATCTTGAGGACAAATTTGCTGGGGCATATTGTATCTGTGCAAGTTGGCCTGCCGCGTATCGTCGAGGGCAGGGATGCCGGCAATTCCTCCGACCAAGCGTGGACCACAGGGTTTTTCAAACATCCAGTTAACGATCTTGTGTGGCTCGGCAGACTCAACCTTGATGGGGACGGACAGGCGGATCTTGATAACCACGGTGGACTCGACAAAGCGGTCAATGTCTATCCGATTGAACACTACTCCTATTGGATGCAAGACCTTTCGGTGAACGAACTTGTCCCAGGCGCTTTTGGTGAAAATTTTACCACTGAGGCTCTGTCCGAAAATGAGGTGTGTATCGGAGACATCTTTGAGATCGGTGAATCGCTTGTCGAGGTGTCGCAGCCTAGACAACCGTGCTGGAAGCTCGCTCGGCGGTGGGGTGTACAGGACTTGGCCTTGCGTTTTCAGAATACGGGCCGGACCGGTTGGTATTTTCGTGTGTTGCGAGAAGGCCTTGTCCAAGCCAACCAGACAGTGGCACTAGTCAGTCGTCCTTATCCACGGTGGACGATCGCAGCGGCTAATCTTCTTATGCACCATCAGACGGAGGACATGGACGCTGCGCAGGATCTTGCGAACTGCCCAGCGCTTTCATCGCGATGGCAGGCGAAGTTGAGCAAGCGCGCCGCAAGTGGGATGGTGGAGAGCTCTTCCCGTCGGCTGTACGGACCACAAGCAGACCGAATGTAGAGCAGGTCACCCGGTAGAAGCTGTTAGACTTGCTTCTTAACCAACCTATAAGTGGGGTAACCTTAAGACAGCGACGGGGCTGGGCTAGAGTCAAGTGGCCCAGCCCCGTTTCTACTGTCGACTGGCGAGATCAATGACAAACGATGAGTATCTTAATCTTAATCGTCATCATCCTCGTCATCGTCGTCATCCGATTTCTTTGTATCCTCCTTTAAAACGGACCGCCCCTGTGTCAGGCTCGCATTAAGATCGTTTTCTGGGACCTTCTTGTGAACCAAGTTTTGATGGCAGTCGATGCAGGTTGCCCCTTCGCTGTCCATCTTTGCGTGAGCGGCCTTCGCTGACTTACCAGGCGGCTTGGTGTTCTTGTGACATGCTCGGCAAGTCAGGCTGTCCCACTCCTTCAGTTTCATACGAGCTCGATACGCAGCTTCCGGTCGATGCTCATTGAACTTTTCCACAGTCGAATAATCGGTGGTAAATTCCTTAATCAGGAACGGTACACCGTCAACCACATGTGTGTAGACCGCTTTATGAAAGTTGGCTAAGCCTTGAGGCACATGGCAATCCTTACAGCCAGGATCCATCCCCAATGCACCCCAATGCGAAGACTTTTTCAACTCTTCATAGGGATAGATTTCCGAATGGCAACTTATACAAAATTCAGTTTGAGAGATCGCGGCTTCACCACCAAAGACAACAATGATGAGCCCGATTCCGAGTGCGGCACCAGCAATTAACGTCCCTGTCTTAGCCATTTCTAGTCGTCTCCACCGTTATCAGCCTTCGCAGCAGGCTTTGCTGACTTTTGAAATTCCTCATGAAACTTCGGCGTAGGTGGACCAGTGAAGGTACCCACCAGCTTGAAATGCTCATGCATCGCCTTGTTGTTGCGGACTTGCTTTTCAAAATCAAATGTGTACTTCTTGTCGACCTTGGGCGTGAACGGCGTGTAGGGTTTCTTCACACCCTTCCACCCAGACCCTTCATAGTTCAAGTGGCACGCTTTGCACTTCTCCTCAAATTCGAACTCTTCGCCTGCTTCCACGAGTTTCTCTCGAGCCATCGTCTTCCCTGATTTTTCAAAGGCCTCGCCTGCCTTGCGATGGATCTTTCGATAGGCGCTACCAGCTCCATGGCAGGATTCACAACCCACATTCGTCACAAATTTCTCAGGTTCTTCAATGACGTAGCCGCCCTCTTGTCCAAAGCCATCAACATGGCAACCAACACAATCTTTGTCATCCGTATAGTCTTTCTTAGGGTCAAGCTTGGCTTTGACCATCGCCTTGTCCTTCTCCTTGCCTCTGCTGGGCTTCAGCGATTCCATCGCCTTCCCGTGGAGCGTCTTGTCCCATGATTCCCCCTGACTCTTATGGCAGTTGTAGCATTTCTTGCGACCTTCAAATGTTCCTTGGGCTGAAGCCGTTCCAGCGACTGCTAGAAAGACCGTTGCAGCGACAAATGCAAACACGATTCGTTGAGTCACGGCATCTCCTTTCCGATAAATGTATGGATAAATGTATGATTGATATTGCCTGATTTTCCTGCGAGGGTTATGGATAAGCGGTCAGTCATCTCCTTACTCGTTCCAACCGCGAAACGCATACAGTTTACCATGGAGAAACTCGCTACTGCTACCCTCATAATAATTGATATTCAGAGTAAATACCTTGGAAGGTCTAGGCGGATGGAATCTTAAAAACCCAATAGGCGCCTTGCTTATGAACAACTTGCAAGGACTCAAAATCTACCGGTGTAGAATTCATGAGGGGAAGCATATGAGACAGCAAAACCTTGCCCTTCTCAGTTTCATTCAAGAAGTAAGCACGGACTGACTTTTCAGAGAGTGACTGAAGCGTATAGGTTGTATAACCGTTTTCCTTCATCCAGGCCTTTACTTGCCCGGCCAGCCCATGGACATTCCCGGTCAACGGGAAGTCCTTGAACGCCAAATCCATACGCTCTGGATATATCAAAGCAAGCTTATAGAGATCCGCTGGATGAACGATGATGTAAGCCTCTCGTGAACCAGCAAGCTCCCGAAGCATAGTGACGCCTTCAGCTGCCTCTGAGGAAAGGGCGTCTGCGAAGATTTGGAATTCTTTCTGCTCTCCTCCTGATGCTACCGGGCCCCAAAATTGACGCTCGTATTGATTAATCACATCTGACCGGTCTTTCCAGTACGACGGCACAATAAGCGGTTGCCCGATGTAAGACGTGAAATGTGTGTCCCGCCCAGTCAGGAGCTTCAGTTGCCTCGACGTATCCCACCATCCTAAAACTAGCCCTCCTTCAGGGACATGCTTCGCAATATCATTCGCCAGAGTTGTCAATTCGGAGAAGTCAGCTGGCATCGCCACAATCGGTTCAGAGACAAGATTCTCCCAGCCAAGAAGAACAGAGCCCCCGACTCGATCCTTAGTTTGATAGGCGATCGCGACTGGTTTATCAAGAGATGGAACCCGAAGCTCGTATTTACTAATCTTCAGATCCGGCCATGCATCCAATTGAAGATTGGAAAACTCCGCAACCCCACCTTCTTCAACGAGGTGATAGCTATAGGGAGGGGGAAGGGGCTTGAACCACAGGTAGAGAAACCAGCCGACCAGCACAAGGCCTCCCGTCACCAGGAGAATCCCTAGTGACGGGAGGATCTTCAGCCCCACGTGACGCGACACCGACTCGTTCACGGACGATGTCGCGTTCATGGCCTACTTCTGACGACGCCGCCAGCCGGCCATCGCGAGCGTGCCCGCCAGCATCATGCCGCCCCCAATCCCCCCGAGGGAGAGCTTGCCGGTCTCGCTATCCAGATCGAGCAGCCCCGTCTTCATCTGCCCTTCCAGCTTCGCGACGCGCGCCTGCAGTTCCAGCTTCTCTTTCAGCCGCGTATCATCATCCATGATTTCCACATAGGCCCGGTTCATCGCCGCCCAACCCACCGTATAGGTGTAACCCCAGTACTGGTGCGCCAAGCTCACGTGCAACTGCACCAGGTGGTCTTCGGCCATTTCGAACAACTTCAGCTCATTGGCCGCCGGGTTGTTCCCCTTCGACCAATAGATCTGGAAGAATTGCTCGAACCCATCCGCAACCGGCGCCGGCGGCGTCGGCCGGTTCGTCTTCTGGCCGGTTAATAGCCCCGCCTTGTATTGCTCCTCCACCACATGATGCGCTTCATCATACTTATCCAAGCCGGAGAAGGTGCCATTGTCCATGAACTCCATCCAGGCTCGGGCATAGGTTTCGGAGTGACAGTTGGTACAGGTCTTCACCCAGGCATCATTGCGCTTCTCCGACCACTCGGTCTTGATGTTCTCCCGGATGCCCGGCACGAACGGATAGTTGGCCCACCGCACTTTCCGCACCACGTTATGGGTGATCTTGCCTTGATACTCCATATGGCAGTATTGGCAGGTCGGGGCCGTCTCGGCCCCGTTTTTCACGGCTTCTTTAATGGGCACGTTGAAGTTCCAATGCTCTTTATCCCGCTGATACTTCAAGCCATGCTTCGAGAGATTGTAGGCTTCCCAGTTATTATGATCCGCGCCACTATGGCACTGGGCGCAGACTTCCGGCTTGCGCGATTCCGCCACGGAGAATTCATGGCGGGCATGACAGGTATCACACTTGTTTTGATTGATGTGACAGCCGGTACATCCATCGGCGATTTCCCGCTGCGACATCCCCGCATAGACTTCCACTTCCACGTTGGCGCGGTAGTCCAGCGCGTGGGACGGCCGGCCCTTCGGCCACTGATCCTTGGGCCAGGTAATCGTGTCCCGCTCCGACTCGCGTTCGGCAAACTCTTGGAGGTGACAGGTGCCGCAGGTGTCGGCCGTGGCGAGCTTAATGTCTTTGCGGTGATCGGCTTTTTTCTTGGTATTGATGTCGAAGTGGCAATCGATACAGCCGACTTCCTTCAGCTTTTCGTTCTTGCCCAGCTTCCCCATCGAGCGCAGATTTTCTTCCACCGCTTCCAGCTTCGCCTTCTTGTAATACGTGGGATCTTTTTTCGTCAGCTTGCGGATCTTATCCAAGTTGGCATGGGTGCTCTTCTTCCAGGCCGCGACCCACCCGGGCGATTCATCGGTGTGGCACTTCACGCACTCCTGCCGACTGGCCACTTCTTTCACGGCTTGCGGCGGCTTGTAGAAGGTATGGGGATCAAAGTATTTGCTGAACGAGATCGGCTGCCAATACTCCCCATATTTGCCCTTCCCCACGCCCTGCTCCGGGTCCAGATACCGCTTGAGCAAGGCTTCATACAGTTCCTTCGGCGACGCCGAGCGCTCGAGCTTCAACGCCTCGTACGTCTCCTTCGGCACCGAGGGAAACCCAGCCTGCACCGGCGCGGCCACCAGCGTCAGGCCGCAGACGACCATCGCATACTGCATCACATCCTTAACCCTCACAGTTCGACTCCTTCCGTTTGATGGGCAGTGCGCTCTGCTTTTCAACATAATTCTGACGATATATCGCTTTAACAGTTTTCGTGTTCATTAACGAAATATTTCTCTCTAGGGCGCGAAAATATAGCTTAGGCCCATGAGAGAGTCAAGAAAATTTCAATCTAACCTGAATGAACGAGCCTCCTGAAAACCTCTGCACGCATCAAGTATTTTTCCATACTCCAACCTCTACGGTCTCTCACGATCAATCACGACGGTAATGTTTTCTGTGCCGGGCTTGATTGGCTGACTCATCCCTTCGAGATCGCCGCTTTCAGCCATGGCTCTCCCTGATTTCGACAGTCGTGCGACAATGACCACCGTGTCGATATCCGATAGCTTCCGTGACGGCATCGGACTCGTAGAATCATCGAGCCTGAACGTAAATGGTAAGTCTTTACTTGAAGCCCGAACGATCGACACCGGCATCGGTGGCCCAGCAACATCCTTCGCAAACACAAATAAAGTATCAGGAAGTGATCCCTTACCTGCAAAATTTTTCCCCAGCACCACTTTCCCCGTAATTGCACGAGACTGCCCGGATTGCGTTGCCGGTTTGACAGGCTTCGCCGCTTCCATCGGCGGATTCGCAACCAACATGTTCATACTAGGACCACCGAGGCGCCGTTTGGCTTCGGCGATGCTGGCCTGCAACTGCTCGGATGACTCTTGATCGTCCGGAGGAAGATAGGCGTGTGCATCCTCCCATTCCTTGGCGGCACGGGCGAAATCTTTTCGGTTGTACGCAATCGTCCCTGACAGCATGAGCGCCTTCACGTTATGCGGGTCGAGCTTCAACGCTTTTTGAATCAACGTCTCAGGCCTTCCGTCCAGCTTGCGCCCCTGATGAACCCCGAGGGCATCCGCATAGTCTGCGAGCAAACTCGCGTTGTCAGGATCAAGCTTCGTTGCTTTTTCAAAAATCGGCACGGCATCGGCATACCGCTCCATCGCCATATAAGACCGTGCCAAGAGCCCCCATCCAACCGGATCATCGGGACTCTGTTCCAGCTTCTTCCTCAACTGCTCGATCAGCACGTTGAGACCGTCAGCCATTTGAGCATCTTCTCCGGCTCCGCCTTGAGACGCTGCAGAAGAGACCGCAGGATGTGTCATCGCCGCCGGGTTTCCCAATGTCCAATACAGCACTCCGCTAGCAGCCGGAATGATCATCCCCAACGTAAGTGCAACGATCCTGAGGTTCATCAGTGCACCGGCGCTCTGAGGTGGGCCTTCTATTGCCTCCGTTTCCTCTAAAACTCGCCGCTCCAGCTCACTTCGTGCTGCGCGATACTGCTCTTCCGTCAATAACCCGGTAGCACGATCTTGTTCGAGCTCGGAAAACTGCTGCCGATACACCGGCAACGTTTTCTCCTGCTCACCCGAAGCAGTCGAGGGACGCTTCAACAAGGGTCTCAACAACAGTCCGAGGATGAACAGAGTCATGGCCGACACGATCAACCAAAATGCCACGGTCATGAGTGCTTGCCTCCATCTGCTAAAAGTTGTTCGACCCGTCGATGCTCTTCCTCCGTGACGGGCGTATCGACGACCTTTCGCGCTCGACGGCGCAACGTGATGACCAGGACCGTCGCGCCTACCACCAACAGGACAAACGGTCCCGCCCAGAGCAGCGTCGTCGTCGCCTTGAGCGGTGGTCGGTACAGGACGAAATCGCCGTAGCGCTCCACGAGGAAGTCGATGATCTCTTGGTCGGTCATATCCTTGACGATCATTTCTCGCACTTCTCGGCGCAAGTCCTCGGCCAGCGGAGCGTTGGAATCGGCCAGTGTTTGATTTTGGCACACTAAACACCGAAGCTCGACGGCAAGATGCTTGAGCCTCGCTTCCACGGCAGGGTCATCCCCTAACGGACGGGCTTCCTCCGCCCAAACCGGCCCGGACGCAAAAGTAAGGATGAGCGCTAACCAAATCATTGCGATTCAAGCTGCTGTACAAGGGGAAGAATCTTCTTGGCCACCGTGTCGGAATCCAACGGCCCAATCTGTTTATACCGAATCATCCCCTGCTTATCGATGACATAAGTTTCCGGAACTCCATAGACCCCGTAGTTGATCCCGACTCGTCCCGCCTCGTCCACACCGACCACCGGATACGGATTGCCCCATCGCTGCAACCAGGTCAATGCTTCGTCCCGCTGATCCTTGTAGTCCATTCCGTAGATCGGCACCTGTCCGGACTTGGCCAGTTCCATCAATACCGGATGCTCCGTCTTGCAGCCGCTGCACCAGGAGGCCCAAAAATTGAGCAACCAGACCTTCCCCTTGAGATCGGCTGGTGAGAACGTTTTTTCTAGGTCATACAATTGAGGTTGGGAAAATTCGGGTGCCGCTTTCCCAACCAAGGGAGATGGAATTTCACGCGGATTGAGCGTGAGGCCAATGCCTAAAAAGCCGACGACCACGACAAAGATAGAAAGCGGGAGCAGAAATCGATTCATGCCACTTCGCACCGAGTCGTTTGAGCCGTTGGAGCGACCGGCGACTCTTTCCGGCGCCAGGCAAGTCGATACCGGCGATCGCTGATGGCCAAGACGCCCCCCATTGCCATAATGAGACACCCACCCCAGATCCAATCCACGAACGGTTTGTGATAGAGCCGTACGCTCCACGCTCCATCCTCCAACGGTTCACCAAGCGACACGTACAGGTCGCGAAGAAGCCCTGGATCGATCGCAGCCTCGGTCATCACTTGATTCTGAACCGGGTACCGCCGCTTCTCCGGATACAGGATGGTCGTTTCACGGCCATCTCGACTGACATGAAAGGTGCCGCGCGACGCCGTATAGTTAGGCCCGACGACATTTTGGGTTCCGTCAAATCGGAACGTATAGCCACCAATCGTCGCCGTTTCCCCGACATTCATTCGTACATCGCTCTCTGTTTCGAACCCCTTCACCATCGTTACCCCGACGATAAAGACCGCGATGCCGCAGTGAGCCACGAGCATTCCCCAGTAGGATCTCGGCACCGCGGTCATGCGACCGGAGAGGCCAGGACCGTCAATGTGAGTCAGTCGTTCTCGCAGTCCAACCACTGCCGTCGCCACGATCCAAATCGCCAGCAAGAGGCCCAGGCTCAGTAATGGTGTCCACTTGCCCATGACAAACGGGAGCACAAGCGCCGTCACCAAGCTCACCCCGAAGGCCCACTTTAACCGGTTGGCCAGATCAGGCAATTCGGCTTTCTTCCATTGAGCCAACGGACCGATCCCCATAAGAAAAACGGCGGGTGCCATCAACGGGGCAAACACGGAGTCGAAATAGGGAGGTCCGACAGAGATCTTGCCGAGATCCAGCGCGTCCAGGAACAAGGGATATAATGTTCCCAACAGCACCGATCCCATCGCCGCAACCAATAAGACGTTATTGGCTAAGAGCATCCCTTCCCTCGACACCATCGAAAAACTTCCCCCTAATCCGACACGCGGAGCGCGCCAGGCATACAAGGCTAACGAACCTCCGATGACGATGGCCAAGAATACGAGAATAAAGAGACCTCGCTTGGGATCAGTCGCGAAGGCATGCACCGACGTCAAGACACCGGACCGGACGAGAAATGTCCCAAGCAGGCTCAGAGAAAACGCCATGATGGCGAGCAGAACAGTCCAGACCTTGAACCCTCCTCGCTTATCGGTCACGGCGAGTGAGTGAACCAACGCCGTTCCCGCCAACCACGGCATGAACGAGGCATTCTCAACCGGATCCCAAAACCACCACCCGCCCCATCCCAACTCGTAGTAGGCCCAGCCGCTTCCCATGGCAATGCCGACGGTCAAGAAACACCAGGCCACGGTTGTCCACGGCCGCGACCAACGGGCCCAGGCGGCGTCGAGATTCCCGCCCAACAAGGCGGCGATGGCGAACGCGAAGGCGACTGAGAAGCCGACATAGCCCATGTACAGCATCGGGGGATGGATCACCATCCCTGGATCTTGCAGGAGTGGATTCAAATCTCGCCCATCCAGAGCAGCAGGAATCAGTCGTTCAAACGGGTTGGACACCGTCAACATGAAGAGAAGAAACCCGACGCTCACGAGGCCCATCACGCCCAGAATACGCGAACTCATCGCTTCGGGAAGATGCTTCGAAAACAACGTGACCGCGAACATCCACAGAGTCAAAATGAAGGTCCACAGGAGGAGAGACCCCTCGTGAGCCCCCCAAATCGCGGCAAGGCGATAATGCAGCGGGAGCTGCGAATTCGACGTGGCTGCGACATACAACACAGAGAAATCTTTTTCGGCAAATGCGTACCCAAGGCTGCAAAACGCGATCAGGACCAACAGGAATTGGGCTCGTGCCGCGGGCCTGGCAATGGCCATCAGCGCTGAATTTCCGACCGCAGCGCCATAGATGGGCAGGCTTCCCTGCACAAGGGCAACACAGAGTGCCAGGATCAACGCGAAGTGACCGATTTCGGGAATCATAGTGAATCTTTCTTGCCTTCTGGGACAACAAGCGAATTACTCTGTTGCGCACCGGAGGCCTTGGCCTTGGCCAACGCTTCCGCCGCTTCAGGCGGCATATAGTTTTCATCGTGCTTTGCCAGCACTTCACTGGCGACAAACGTTCCATCGACTCCCAACTGGCCTTGTGCCACGGCGCCTTTTCCCTCCTTGAACAGGTCAGGAAGAATTCCCTTATAGGTCACCGGCACACGTTTCGCCGTATCCGTGACGATGAAGTGGACCGTCAGTCCGTCGCTGTCACGAATGAGACTTCCGTCTTCGACCATGCCCCCGATCCGGAAGCTTTGGCCTTTCGGCGCCTCGCCGCTCGCAACCTGAGTAGGCGTGAAAAAGAACACGAGATTGCTCTGAAATGCATTCAACACCAGCACCGTCGCAATCCCCAACGCAAGCAGGCCCAGCCCGATAAAGACAAAACGTTTATGCCGCGGTTTCATCAGTGTCTCCTAGCAACATCGCGCGGTGTTCGGCTCGCGCCGCAGCCCGTCGACGCCATAAAGCCAGTACTTCCCACACCATACACAGCGCGGTGACCACGTACGAGGTCCAGACATAGACCCCGTACCCACCCATCGCAAAAAATTCCGACGCGCTCCCCCACTGCATCAGCGAGCCTCCGCGACCTTCTGAATGACCGCGGGGTTTTCTTCCCACGTCGGTAGTGATTCCCGTTCAACCATGATACACCGCATCCGCGAGAGAATGACGGCGATGCTGTACATCCAAAATGCCAGAGTCATAATCAACATAGCGGTGAGCATCGTCGCCGCCATTTTCGACCCTGTCGACATGCTGACGGACGCACCTTGATGCAACGTATTCCACCATTGCACTGAAAAATAGATGATCGGAACGTTGACGACACCGACCAAGGCAAATACCGCACTCGAACGATCAGCCCGGCGTACATCGTCAATCGAGGTCCGCAGGAGCATCACGCCCGCGTACTGGAACAATAAAATCAGCTCAGATGTCAGCCTAGCATCCCACACCCACCAGGCACCCCACGTCGGCTTTCCCCACATGGCTCCCGTCAACAAAGCCAGAAACGTAAACATCGCGCCGGTCGGGGCAATCGCCTGGGCCATCATGAAAGAAGGTCGTGCATTGAGCCCCAACCCGACCCCGGCCCAGACTGCCATGACCACATATAAGAACATCGACATCCAGGCGGCCGGCACATGGACGAAGATGATCCGGTAGGACTCACCCTGCTGAAAATCTGTCGGGGCCACAAAGAACCCCATGTAGAGGCCGACGCCCATAAGCACCGCCGCCGCACAGGCGAACCATGGGATGAGGCGCCCCGCTAAGGGATACAATGCCTGCGAAGAGGAATATTTGGCCCAATTGATACCGGTGCTCATGAAACTGTTTTACTCCAACGCAATACGCAACGCTGCCGCCGTGGCCCATGGTGCGAGAAAGAGAGACAGCACCAAGCAGGCCCCGAGTAGTGACAAGTTCGCTTCTCCGCCGATCCCGGCCATGCTGCTGGTCACGGCGCCGGCCCCAAAAATCAAGACTGGAACATAGAGTGGAAGCACCAGGAGGGCAACCAGTAGACCACTCCCCCGAACGCCAAGGACTAACGCGGCGCCGATCGTACCAATCATACTCAACGTGGGCGTCCCAAGCAAGAGCGACAACACCAGCACTCCCAGCGATTCTCCGCTCAAGCCAAATTGGAGGCCAAGCAGAGGCGACAGTAGGACAATGGGAAGTCCAGAGATCACCCAGTGTGCGAACACCTTTCCGACCACTAAGACCGCTAAAGGTTGAGGTACCAGGACCATCTGCTCCAAGGTACCGTCGATATAATCTGCCGTAAACACACGCGCCAAGGACAGCAGGCAGGCCAACAAGGCAGCAACCCACAGCACTCCAGGACCGATCGTTCGCAGGACCGACGGCTCCGGCCCAACACCTAAAGGAAACAGGCTGACCACAATGACTAAAAAAAAGACCGACATCGCCGCGTCCGAACGGCGCCGCATCGCCAACAACAGATCCCGCCGGACGATTCCGCCTACGGCCTCCCACACGCTGGAGCGGCTCATCCAGTCAGCCTCAACCGCTGTAGCCTGTCTGCTGGAAGATCCACCTCGTGATGGGTCACAAGGACCCCAAGCCCACCCCGCTGCAAATGCGCGTGAAGACGCTGTGTCACGATGCCAGTCGAAGCCGCATCCAGTGATGTGAAGGGTTCGTCCAACAGCCATAAGGGCCTGGTGGAAAGCCAGAGACGCGCCAGGGCGACCCGCCGCTTCTGCCCCTGCGACAGCACTTTCGACGGTAACCGGTGAATGGGCCGTTTAAGACCGATCGCTTCCAAGGCCGCTTGCGCGTCGGTGCGCGAACAGGCTTCACCGGCGAGCGCCATGATACTCATCAGATTTTCAAGCGGCGTGAGATCGTCCTTAATCCCATTAAGATGCCCGATATAGGTTAATTGACCCGAATATAGTTCCTTGAGCTGATGAACGTCCTCGCCCTCCCAAAGCACCGAGCCTTCCTCCGGTGGCAATAGACTGGAAAAAATGCGAAGCAGACTGGTTTTTCCACTGCCGTTTTCTCCCACAACGGCCAGGAGCGTTCCCGGCTCGACCTTCACCGTGAGGTCGGAGAAGAGGCGACGCTCTCCACGCCGACAACTGAGTGTCACGGCTTGCAACATGAGAAACTTCTCCAATAGGGCCGGTCGAGAGTAAGGGAACGAGGTGTGGAAAAACAAGGGGCGAGGACCATGAATAGCAATAAATGGGTATTGCTTTAAGATCCCTTCCGAAAACCATCTTGCTCTCAAGACAATCCTACTGCTAAGTAATGCCTACACTCATGGTGGATCGGCGGTCCGTTACGGAATCCATGTTGAGAGACAGCGTCTGCCTACCGCGCTGACCTGGTAGAGTCTTTAAAGCCTTCGAAGGAGCAGAATTATGAGCGAACTCGTCTGTATTGCATTCAGAGACTCGAGTACGGCGGATCGGGTGCTGAACGAACTCCGGGCGATGGAAACGGACTATGTCCTGGATCTGGAAGACGCGGTCATCGTGGTTCGCGATATGGATGGCAAGGTCCATTTGAAACAGTGCGTCGACGTGTTCGGGGGGGCTACGACTCAGGGCGTGGCGCTGGGCGTATTATGGGGAGGACTCATGGGGCTCCTCTTTATGAATCCCCTGGCCGGTCTCCTCGGCAGCCTCGCGGGTGGAGCGGGTGGCGGAGCCATGACCGTGGCCGCCAGCGAGTTCGGCCTGTTCAGCGATTATGGAATCCCGGACAATTTTATTCGGTCGTTGGGGAGCACAATTGTGCGAGGCACCTCGGCGATCTTTCTCCTGATTCGCAGCGCCGACCAGGAGAAATTATCGAGCAAAATATCCCGATATGAAGGAACGATTCTCAAGACCTCGCTCAGTCGCGAACAGGAGGAAAAGCTACGCACAGCTCTCACGCGCCAGCGCGACCAAACGATGAGCAAGAAATAGTCGGTTTGTTGACAGACTTCTAGTGAGGTCTCTTGGTTGGTTCCTTATATTGCTCCCAGGCTTGCGCGAGAGAACGGACGCCAGACGAGCCGTTGAGATTGGTTTCCTCCAAGCTCGTTGTGGTCGTACAGGCCAGCATTGCGAAGAACCAGGCTATGATACCGCAGATGGGAATGCCGATCATGATCAACAACATGCCCGGTCCGTCGCTGGTCCAATGAGCTTTGTGGCCGACAGCCATGAGCCCAAAAGCGGCCGCCGCGGCAACCAGCGCCAAGACCACGGCGAGGCCTCGCGCCAGGTACCGGACGATCGTACTTCCTGAGATGAGGGCCCACATGAACGCGATAAGCAGGACAGCCCAAACGATAGTGCTCATCCCAGGTCTCCTCTAAAGCTGGAACTTTCTTCACTCTATCCTGAAAGACTCGGTTTCTGAAATGAAATGCCAAACCAAGACAGCTCAGCCTTTAACCCAATCCGACTTCTCCGGATTCCATTCAGTTGGTAGGCGTGCACTCAGCCGTTGTGCTAGAGTGGAGGGAGTTGTGCATTATTCCACGGCGATACGGCATACACGAATGTGAGGTGGATGATGAAACGTTTCGCTTGCTGTATGGGTCTACTCGCTGGTCTGTTCCTTGGAGTATCACCTGTGTATGCAGAAGGCCTGTTCGACCGGATGCTGGATCGAGCCATAGATAGCGCCGAGAAAAAGACGCAGAATCGGATCAACCAGCGGATCGATCAAACAATCGATAAAGGCCTGAACAAAACTGAAGAAACCATGCACTGCGTCGCGACCGACCAAGAGTGCTTCAAACGAGCCAAAGAAGAAGGGAAGCAGGTATCCGTCATCAATGCTTCTTCGAGCTCGGATTCTGTGAAATGTGTAGCGACGGACACAGGCTGTCTCAAACAAGCTAAGGTACAGGGTAAGAAAGTTGAGATCGTAGACGAAGCGGATCTCGACACGCTGCGCTGCTCCGTATCCGATGGAGATTGTCTGAAGCGCGCAAAGTCTTTAGGGAAAAAGGTGGAAATCGTTGATTGACCGACATAGCCGGCATCCTGAAGAGGTTCATCGCATCAACGCCTCACTTTACGTGAGTTCCTCGAACGGTTTTCCGCTGCAAGCACCTGGTCGGCTTTTGCAATCGCATCCCGCAACGCCCTAAGGCTCTGGGCTGGCTTCCTGACTTTCGGCTGCTCTCCCAGGAACCGATCTACCGCTCTGACCAATATCCGAAGTGTCCCTTCCAAATCTCCTGCACTAGGCGAATGTTCCAAGGCTGCTGCGCGAGCCATGGCCAATCGTCGGCGTGGTCCTACATATGGTTCCGGAGCAATCGGATTGTCTTTTTCCAGCTCAGGCCGTCTGAATATCATTTTCCCCTCCACGGCCGCGAACACGAGACCTTAGGCCTACTGACTTGATGCGCATCTTCTCATCAAGTCCCTACAGCTTACAGGCGTCCTCTGTGATTTCCTGACCAGGGATGGGATGCTGGCGAACCTGCTTCACATAGTTCCGGCAGTCCATCTCAGCCCCCTCTTTCGACGCCTTCCCTTCGTCGACCAACCGCCGCCAGTGAGTCATGCGATCGGCAAATGGGTCATACCGGCACGCATCGTTCCCAATGGGCTGCCCAGCCAGTTGTTGGCACTTGATCTCCCAGAGCTCCGGTGTCAGCGCACCGCTTTCAACCGACCTGATCAACTCATAGCGCTTGTCGGCAAACGACCCGAACTCACAAATGGCAGGATCCACCGGTGGCGGCGCTGCATGATTTCGATCGACTGTATTCAGCATCTGCCGGCAGTTCGTTTCACCGGCCTCTTTCGAAATCAGCCCCTTCTCAATCTGTTGTTTGGTTTCTGTTCGCCGCTCATCGAACTCAGATTTTGACAGGAGTGCCGGAGCTCCGACCACCAAGGCCGTCGTGGTCGGACATCCACTCAAAACGAAAGGTAGCAGACCAAGGAAAAGCAGCCTCATCGGCAACCTCGCTTTCCTACCAGCAATGATGATACCGGTGGTTTGCGCGCGCGATCATACGGACGGCAGCTAACGAGATCAAGAGTCTGCCGGAAATCCACAACTAATGAAGGGGGGAGGGTCTGCACGGGGATATCATCATGGAACCAACGTGAGCAACTGACATTACTCTCTTGAACTGCCGCATTGACAGGGGCACTGACCAAGGTGCAACATGCACATAGTATGTGATCAGATTGACGTACGTAACACCGGTTTCAATCTCACAGATAAAAGGAGACCAGAATCATGTCATTACTCATTACCGATGAATGCATCAACTGTGGCGCCTGCTTGCCGGAATGTCCGAACGAGGCCATCTTCGAAACCCGAAGCGACGCGGAGTCGAAGGGGAATCATGTCGGCGACGGCCAGGGAGTGGGCGACAATATTTACGTGATCACCCACGACCGCTGTACCGAGTGCGTCGGACATTATGACGAACCTCAATGTGCGGCAGTCTGTCCGGTCGATGATTGCTGTATCTCTGATCCTGCGTATCCGGAGGGGACCGATGTCTTGCTGGAAAAGGCGAAGACGCTCAATCCGGATAAGCCAATCGATCCGGCAAAAGTTTGGAGCGGGGTGCGGAACTGATCCGTTCCGCCTCCAGGTTCCGTCCCGGTAGAGGATAGCGAGAGGGTCACCAGCACCGCTTGGTTAGGCCTAGGCGTAACCGAAGTGACGAGTCATGGCTGATAAAGTTCCAAGATTCATGACCAACGCAACCGTCATTAAGGTTTTGGCGAAAGTCTTTGCCTTCCAAGCCATCGAGATCAACCTCTTGCGTTCTCATGCCGGAATATCCGATGCGGAGTGGAAAACTCTCAAGACGGAAGCGTTTAAAAAGACCTACGCCAAGCAACGTGCGTTTTATGAAGACCGTTTGACGGGTGCGTTCGCGTTGGAGCATATTTCTCAGTCTGAACGCGAGACGAGATTGCTGGAACTCTGGTTGAAACAGAGTGAGGAGTCCTCCAAAGAAGAACCGTAAACCAAACCGGATCCACCTCCTCGAGCGCGCCGAGTACCACCGGGGACCCGTTACAGCGCGACGTCATCAACTGAAACCTGAGGTTCTCCTGCCAGCCACTTGTACATGACCAGGGCATCCACATAGCCTCTGGACGGATGGCGAAACGCCTTAGGCAGACGCCCTACGGTTGTGAAGCCGAGCTTGCTCCAGAGTCTGACTGCACCTTCGTTGCTGGACGCCACGAAATTGAACTGCATGGCCCTGTACCCAAGCTCTCGTGCAATCTCTTGCGAGTGTTCGCACATCGCCGTGGCTATCCCTCGCCCTCTGGCAGCTGATGAGACCATGTACCCACAATTACAAACATGATCTCCCGGACCTAACTGGTTGGTCCTGATGTAGTATGATCCCAAGACTTGCCCGTTCTCCTCGAACACATATGTTTTTCTTGGAACCTCCATCCAAAGATTGAGCGCCTGCTCCTGAGTGATGTCTCGCGGATATCCGTATGTTTCTCCTGCTGCCGCGATCTCATGGAAGATCGGCCACATCCGCGCAAAATCGTCTCGTGTGGCTTGCCGGATACTCATGCCGGTCGAGGTCTGGTTGCCCAGAAATCCCTGTAGATAGTCGATGCTGGTATTGTAATGCCTCCCTCAGAGTCGACTACGAAGCCGCTCATAGCCCTTTTTCAATTCATCGATCGCCATGCCCAGTGCGGCCCCGACGGATTCCGCTGTCTTTCCTACTTCGTCGCGCGCTGCTTCCAGTTTGGGCTTGATTTCATCCCACTGGCTTTCTAGACGGATCCATTCGTCCTTCGCATCCGCCTTCGCCAGGTGCAGCTGGACCTGAAGTTCATCACGCTGTTGCTTGAGATGATCCAGCGCTTTCGTCATCTGCTCCTTAACATCTGACATGAAGTACGCTCCTTTTGTTTGGACGTGGACGAATATCTTTGTATCTTCTGCTCACCAGAACGTGGTAGGGCATTCTAAAAAATTCACTGCCCTGGGATCGGACCACGATGCTTATTCTATCTCGTCGACATGCACAGGACTAGACCCTCTACCCAGGAACCCCCACCTGGCCGGCGTGAGTCTTAAGTTGGTGTTCTGGTAAAGTCACCGTTGCAGATGGCGTAGACTCAGCGATACTATATGGATGTGACTATGCGGTTGAGTAATCTTCACTCAAGACAGTGAGCTGGGCAGTAGAGTACAAGAATCTCGCGATTGACAGTAGACGACCGGTGGTGGCAGGAGAAATGACGCTGACGGGACACATCAAGGCTGGATTCAGGCTGATAGCAGGAGTGCTCGTGGTCCTGACAACCTGGTTAAGCACCGGGGCCTGGGCCTATCAATCTGGACCTGTAAAAAATGGGGCCATCGTGCATGGCTCAGTGACCGTCAAAGGAACTGTCCCGGCGCCCAAAGAATTCGGGGTGAGTCGCTATCCGGACCACGAATTTTGCAGCAAGCTGTCCGATCGCCGTGGGTATCGGCGACTGAGAGAAGTCACCTTCAGGCCGGATGGAGCCCTGAAAGATGTCGTGGTGGCGGTGGAGGGTGTGGAATACGGCAAGCCCTTCACCTTCGCCGATGCCGAAGTGGAAGCAGAACTCTGTCAGTTTCTGCCGTTCGTCACCGTGGTCGGCGACACACGTCGCATCACGGTGTTTAACCGTGACCCGGTCCCCCACGACATCCAAGGATATGCCTACGATCAAACCGGAGGCAATCTCGTCTTCTATCAGCCGTCCGTGGAAGCCAGTGGGATCACTGCCGACGTCCAGCTGGGCCAAGGACGAACCGCGTTTACCATGCAATGCAGTCTCCACCCCTACATGCAGAGCTGGGGCTATGCCGTCGACAATCCCTATTATGCGGTGACGGATGCGACTGGCGCCTTCTCCATCGAAGATCTCCCCCCAGGGACGTATCGCCTCAAGGCCTGGCATCCCATTCTCGGCACACACGAGCAGGAACTCACAGTGGCTGCCAATGAGTCGGTCTCATTGGAGCTGTGGTTTAAGGCCAACTTCTGATTGTAACCGATTCAAATCCTTAGATCACAAAAGGTATCCGTCCCTACCACATTCGAGCTCGCGCATGTGTACGAATGCGCCTGAGGTCATCCGAGAAATGAAAAGGTTAAGCTCTGTGGTTCCAGCAATGAAACCGTTCGGCATTTAATGTGTCGATACCAGTTGCTGATACAAAGCCTGAGTTTCCCTGGCAATAGCAGCCCAGCTAAACAATTGTTCAGCTCGTTGGCGACCGGCTTGAGCAAATTGTTCACGCATTCCCCTGTCAGCCATTAAGCGATTGACGGCTGCTGCTAAATCCCGCTCGAATTTCTTGGGGCTTAGTGGAGTAAAGGGAGATTCCGGCATTTGCTGGACAGGGACCAGGATGCCGGTTTCTCCATCTTCCACCACCTCCGGAATCCCCCCAACGGCTGATGCGACCACAGCCGTCTCGCAGGCCATCGCTTCAAGATTGATAATTCCAAATGGTTCATAGATAGAGGGACAACAAAAGACCGCGGCGTGTGAATAGAATTCGATCACGCTTTGTTTGTCCAGCATCTCGGGAATCCAAATCACACCAGGTCTGTCGGCAGAGACTTCTTTGACGGCAGTCTCCATTTCGGCGGCGATTTCCGCGGTATCGGGAGCCCCGGCACAGAGAATCACCTGGAAGTCAGGATCGAAATATTTGATGGCGCGAACCAGGTAGATGATCCCCTTCTGACGGGTAATTCGTCCGACAAACAACACAAACGGCTTGGACGGATCCACTCCGTAGCGTCGAAGTGCGTCGGTCGATGGTTGTTTCCTATATTCCATTGGATCGATTCCGTTGTGGATGACCTTGATCTTCTCCTCAGCAATGCGAAAATGGTGAAGGATGTCTTGTTTCGTTCCATACGAGACCGCGATGACCGCATCGGCCATCTCCAGAGCCGCCCGTTCCATCCAGGAGGAGAAATCGTATCCACCCTTGAGCTGTTCCCGTTTCCAAGGGCGCAGCGGCTCTAAGGAATGCGTCGTAATGATGAGCGGGATCCCATAATTCAACTTCGCTAAGATTCCACCAAGATGCGTATACCACGTATGACAGTGGACAAGGTCGGCCTCAATGCCAAACGAGTTGAAGTTCAGCCCTCTCTGAACGGCACCAAAGACAGACTCCAAATATTTCGGACACCCATAATCGATCTTCTCGAGTCTAAACCCTCTGACGTGAAGGTTAGGGTGCGCCATATACTGATCACCAAAACACCGAACTTCCACTGGCAGAAGCTTGGCCAATTCCTTACTCAGGTATTCCACATGAACCCCTGCTCCACCATAGGTATAGGGAGGGTATTCGTTACTGAGCATCAGAACTTTCATGTTGAGGGTTCTTTCTCTGACTCGGTTGATAAGATCTTACGTCAATATCGGTGTCAGAACTGATTTCGTACGTCAACCGTCAGCTGCGAAACGACGATATAACTAGTAGTCGAAACATTCAAGTCCACTGTCATTTTCCCCTAACTCCTCAACGTTAAAGACTCAGAATCTGGAGGCTGGAAAAGGTATCCAACTCCTTGGTACTCGCCGTACCCCGTGCCCCACCCCCTCGCGAACACGACTCCTGTTTTACCAGCATCGTTCTCGTAAAGTCCCTAGTTGCGGAGGATGGATGGACTTAGCGATACTCTCTAGATGATAACCACAGTTGAGTTGGTTCTTTCCGAGAGGGTTGGGAAACAGGAGAGGCAGGCTCAAGCATGGCGGGAAGTCATGAAATCACCGTCTCGTGAGAGCTCTTGCCGCGATTGAACCGGACCAATTCTTCGCGCATCCTGCAATCGATGCCCAACGATCGTGATGGCAGGAGGACCAGCGATGAAACAACACCTCCGAACGGGAATACAGCTGACCGCAGGGATACTTGTACTGCTGACACCCTGGTTGGGAATCGAGAGCTGGGCCTATAAATCGTCACAGGTGAAGGAGGGGGCCACCGTACAAGGGACAGTAACAGTAACCGTCACCGAAACCACCCCAGCTCCTTTAGAATTTGAGTTGCGTCGCTTCCCAGACCACGAGTATTGCAGCAAGCTATCCGATGGCTTTGGCTATCGGCTCCTGAGGGACGTTGCAGTCCGACCGGACGGGGGCCTTAAAGACGCCGTCGTGGTCGTGGAGGGAGTAGAGCGCGGTAAACCCTTCACCGTCACCAATGCTAACGTGGAAGCGAAGCTCTGTCAGTTTCTGCCGTTTGTCACCGTGATCAGCGACAAGCGTCGAGTCACGGTGTTTAATCACGACCCAGTGCCCCATGACATCCAAGGACTCGCGCCCGATCAGCCAGGCAACGAGAAGGTCTTCTCTCGGCCGTCTTTACGGGCAAAGGGCACCACCGATCTCGTGCGGCTTACCAAAGGACAGCACGTGTTTACCATGCAGTGCAGCATGCACCCCTACATGCAGAACTGGGGCTATGCTGTCGATAATCCCTATTTTGCCGTCACGGATGCGGCGGGCTCCTTCTCCATCGAGGACCTCCCACCTGGAACGTATCGCCTCAAGGCGTGGCATCCCATTCTCGGCACCCAAGAGCAGGAGATCACAGTGACTCCCAATGAAACAATCTCACTGGACCTGTCATTTGAAGCCAATTTCTGACTCATGATGCCCGAGACAAGAGTCCGACTTGCAGCCACTCTTAAATGAAGTCACTTCCGACGCTAGGCTGCCTTTCCCGACGAACCTCGGCTCCTGACGAGCAGATCGACATCACAATCCAGAACGTGCAACAGCGAAAGAAGCTGGTCGACCGACTTGCTGTAGTTAGTTTGATCAAGCAACCGGTACAATTGCGTCGCCGATGTCCGCAGTCGCCTAATAATCTCGCGTCTTGAGAGTGGACTTTTATCGATCCGCTTCTGTGCTTCAATCGTCAGCTTATAGAGCAACGCATCTCTCAGAAAAGTCGGGTCTTGGTTGTATTCCAGCACTTGCTCACCATGAACAGTCCCTTCCTTCCCGGATGCCAAGACATAGGTGAACCCCTCTCCTCCTAACTCCTTGTCGACAAAAACTCTGGCGACTGGATCGCTACCGCTCTGACGGAGATCGACTTTCGAATAGGGAAGCAGCAATGTGCCTTTGGGGAACTTCACCTCAAATGCCTTCTTGCGGTTATTACACGTCACCGATCGAATCTTCATAGCGCCCCCTCATTGTCCAATTCCCGTATCAACGCGCGAACTCGTCTCGAAGCCTTCCCGACCATCGGTTGGTTGTCCTCCAAATCCCATTCACGACCAGCACACCATCCCGATAGACATGCATATAACGAGGAGAATGATCGCCTTTCCAAGTGACGAACACATGTCCACCGCGGCGAACTTCTCCCTAAACGAGGGTTACCTTCGAAGGTAGCACTTGTCAAGCAAGGGGCCAGCTATCCCCTCCGTAGCTCTCACTGGCTGGCACCGTCTCTTCCTTTACTCAGAACGATGAAACTGGCCCGCTACCTGTTGTAGTCTTGGGTAGCTGCAACCCAGCTTCGGCTGAGGCGTTGCCGAAGGATGGAGATTTGGTGAGAGTAACTGGGTTCGTGCAGGCGTTGAAGGGTGACCCTCCGCGGGACGTTAGGGTCCAGGCAACCGCGATTCAGATTCTTGAGTCAGACTGATTCAACGATGCCCGCATGACGGCCTCCGCCTGATCCAAAGAAACATGGTGCGACACCTTCAGCCTCACAAGCAGGCACAGAACGAGATTTTCACCTTCTTGCCTTGATCGTCTGGTGGAACTCAGCGATACTGTCAAAGGGTACCTACGGTTGAACGGATTCCTTCCAAGAAGGTTAGCAAGCAGGAAAAACAGGCTCAAGCGTGGCGGTTAGCCAACTCCACCAGGAAGTCGCGGTCTTGTGTGAACTTCTGCAGCGGTTGGAATTGGCCGATTCTGGCATTCTTCAACCGACGCCGAACGATCAGCGATGGCAGGGGGACCACCGGTGAAGCGCCACATCAAAACCGAAATTCGGCTGACCGCAGGGGTACTTGTAGGACTGACACTCTGGTTGGGAACCGAGGCCTGGGCCTATGAGTCAGCACCCGTGAAGGAAGGGGCCACCGTGCAAGGGACAGTAACCGTCACCGGAACCGTCCCGGCTCCCAAAGAATTCGAGTTGCGTCGCTTTCCAGACCACGAGTACTGCAGCGAACTGTCCGATACCCTTGGGTATCGGCTCCTGAGGGAAGTTACAGCCAGGTTAGACGGTCGCCTCAAAGATGTCGTAGTGGCGGTGAAAGATGTGGAGCGCGGTAAGCCCTTCACCTTTACCGATGCCGAAGTGGAAGCGACGCTCTGTCAGTTTCTGCCGTTCGTCACCGTGATCAGCGACACACGGCAAGTCACGGTATTCAACCGAGACCCAGTCCCTCACGACATCCAAGCACTCGCGCCCGACCAACCAGGCAACGAGAGGGTCTTCTCTCGGCCGTCTTTACAGGCAAGGGGGACCACCGATCTCGTGCGTCTAGCTGAAGGGCAACACGTATTTACCATGCAGTGCAGCACGCACCCTTACATGCAGAACTGGGGCTATGCCGTCGACAATCCCTACTATGCCGTGACGGATGAGGCAGGCTCTTTCTCCATCGAGGACCTCCCGCCTGGAACCTATCGCCTCAAGGCCTGGCATCCCATTCTTGGGACGCAAGAGCAGGAACTCACCGTGGCCCCGAATGAGACGGTCTCGCTGGACCTGTCGTTTGAACCGACTTCTGATGGGTAACGGCGCATCACCAGGCTACAGCTGGTGGAGCACCACCTTGAGAAGAAGAGAGGTTGCTGCATCCTGATTGCGGCTAGCTTGGTACGTTCGAACATATTCTTCATCCCCGACATGATCCGCTTCTCTTCCGAAAGCAGAGGCTAGAGATTGTTCTCTGACCCTTACTTTTCCATTTCCTTTTCATGATCGACAACTTCACAATCGCCTAATAATGGTACGCACCCATGACATTGCCGTTTCAATTGCCCAGTCGGTTTGTGGGAATGTTAACTCCGGCATTGGTTCAGATCCAGGACCATGACCTAACGAGTTCCTAACCTTTCTGAAGTAGTCTTTCAGCATCTCCCCTTCCCAAACAGCCAGGTAGCCACCATTGGCCTTGCTAACCAGATTATCTATATAGTGAGAAACTCCATTCTCAGTGCCCCGTGTCCATCCCTTCTTATCCGAAACAATTTTTATGGCGCTTTCAAGTGCCTTGGCAGCAAAGATCGCTGGATCTTTGTCGTTTGAGTCTCGCCGATCAAGCGCCTCCTTCATGTCGACATCCACATTCTTCCAGAATGGATCAGCCACAAGATTCCAAAACGGCCTTGCCACAAATTTCTCAACTTGTTCATCCATCGAGAACTGAATAAACCCGTTGTGATAGGTCAGCGGCGCTTTAGCCCGACGAAATCGCTCATTCAGCTCTGCAACCTGATTGTTGAAGACCGAGTTCATGGCTGTATTCATGGCCTTTATTCCATCGACACGGCTACCACCTATCCGAATCCCTCGAGATGGCCTGACATCATCCTTCTCAGCCTGAGCCAAGGCAACCAGAAGCTGTGAATTGGCCCATGCGACCTCCTCTCCTCGGAGTCGCAGAGCCAGCTCAACAAAACTGATCCTCTCTTTGATAAATCTGTCAGCATCATATTGCCCAGTGTACTTTTCATTCACAAATTTGTCGCACACATGGTGCCAATCAAAGAAACCTGATACGGGGAATTCTTGCCCCAGTGGGTTCTTGTGAGTGTATGAATAATACCTCCTAGAAAGCTCATCCACGCCAAGTTCGCGTGCCAGTTGATCATGGAGGACCTTCCACTTCTCTTTGTTGGCCTGGTTCTCTTTACCCTCAGGTGTATAGTACGGCAGCGCATCCGTGATAACACCAAACGCTTGTCTTAGTAGCCGTTGTTCCACTTCGCTGTACTGGAACCATATGGGATGGTTCAAGTATCTGTAGGCAAACATGTCGGTCAGCATGAGAAGCACGCCCCATTAGTCACTAGACCGGAGGCCAGTCTACTCCAAGTCCCCCGCGTAGCCAATATTCCCATTTTCTCCTCGTCTCCTCCCTCTGGAACGGCACCCGTACTGGTTCCACTGTTCCCCGTTGAGCGAGCGCCCACCATGATGGTCCATCTAAACTCCGCAGCTCCTCAGGATATTCAAACTGGTCCTCCTGCAAGGCCTTAATGAACGAGAAGGCTGACACCCATCCACACTCCCTAGTGGGACAGGCACCGGCGGGACCGGAGCCAGTCCCCTGCAACATTAGGCGTAACCTCTCGGTACGTTGAGCTTCTGAGCACTGTGAAAACGCAGCAGGAAGCCAGTTTCAATTTCCTGCATGCGGGGCATCCCCGCATGGGGTGATGGACCCTCGCGTCCCCGCATCCTGCACCGGCCTTGTCTAAACACGTAACCTCATAACTTTCCTCACAGTTTTCCAAATTCTTCATCGTTCCATTTTCGGCATTCCCATTGCTCAAGCACTCCTCCATCGGCGCGGACGACGTAGATGGCCAGGGAAGGAGGTGATCCAGTTCAACGGCCGCACCGCGCGCTCCCGCGTCTCACATTTAACCTTTCACGTTCACGAACGAAGGAGGATTGCCATCATGTCACAGAGTTCATCACAGCTATCGTCAGGAAATATCACCCCCACGGTGATGGGGCCCCAGAAAGAGATGAAACAAATCATGGTGCTGGGAGGAGTCGTCCTCATCATCGGAGGATTGCTCAGCACATTCTGGCTCTATAGCCAATCCAATACTCCAGTGAAGCCCTCATCCGCCACGAGCAAGATCCAGCATGCCGAAGTAACGGATCTGCTCAATAAAACCGCAGTCGTGAGCCAGGCCGAGGCCTCGACCACTCACGCTACCCAGGGCACACTCCCCGTCCCGTCGATCGCGGAGATCGTCCATACCGATATCTATTTCGAGGTGGGCCGGAAGGGACTGACCGATGAAGCGAAGGTCCAGCTGTCGACTCAAGCCGCCATGCTGAACCAGCATGAAGATTACGGCGTGCTGATCCAAGGCCATACCGACCAGCAGGGATCCGCAAACTATAACAAGCAGCTCGGCATGAAGCGAGCCGAAGCCGTGAAGGCAGAACTGGTTACTGCCGGCATCGCGGAACACCGGATCAAAACGGTGAGCTTAGGCGAAGAGGGGGTGTTGTGTGTCGATGGCAGCGACGTCTGCCGACACATGAACCGTCGGGCCCATCTGGAGGTCCGTAAAATCGGCCAAGAGCATATGGTAGTGCCACCCGCCCCCGTCACGACCTCCGAGTCGTCGGAGTTACCGATTGATCCTTCATCGACCATGGAGGATAGCGACTCGGCAACAGAAACGGCTCCCTCCGTTCTGTCTGATCCAACCCCGACGTTGGAGCCAGTCAGCGGGAGCTAATTGTCCTCTCCCAGACTCCGGATGGGCATATGCCCATCCGGAGTCTCGACGTCACGGACCAATTAAGTGTACGACTGCCTGAAGTCAGCCATTTGGATCCAGCCTTGAGACGGTGGTCCGTAGTCTTTTTCGCAACGCGATGGAGCCGTCTTTTCTTCGTTAACCCCCTTGACAGATTCGGAACTCGCTCCTGGTGCTGAGAACATCATCCCCAGAAAATCTTGAAACCTGTGGATAACCATTGGATATGGTGGCAATACCAGAGACGAGATCGAATGCGACCGATCATGTCAAGAGCTTATTTCTAGGAATATGCAAGAAGGTAAAGAAGTGAGGCTTGTAGCACCATTACTTGTGGGTTGATCTCGACGTGGCGGATGCCTAAAAAATAGGCACTTTGATAAATACGCACGCCATTCGCGCCGGATTTTCTGAAAAGTGAGATTTGCACACAGGGTTATCCACAGAAGATGGGGAACAAGAACTTTCGGCAACAACATACTTGACTCAGTACGCAAAATATGGTGAATAACGATGCTGAAACGTAAACTCCAGACACTACTTTTTCTTCGTAGACTTCTTCGCGGGTGGGATAACGGCAGACTTTGGGGTAGACAGAATCTTGGCCGTGGCTTCTTTGAAGCGTTCAAAGGGGGTTTGTTCAGCCATGAAAACGACTTTACCATCAACGCTGGAGGTCTGCAATGACCTCCTATTCGATGGTCGAGCACCTAGCTAAATCTCTATGGTTCTCAAGATGGCAGGAAGGACGCTTTGCTGTGTTTAGTGCGTATTTTGATGCCAGTGGACACGAAACAGATGTGCGAACAACACATGTGACCGTTGCTGGCTTTATAGCATCAGCAGATTCATGGATGCAGTTTGAGAAAGATTGGATTGATTGCCTAACTAAGTATGAAATATTCAACAACCACGGGAAACCAGAATTTCATATGTCAGACTGCGCGAACTATACATATCACTTTGAAGGATGGAGGTGCATAGAAGGTATTCGCCAATCTCTATTGCGGGAATTAATTGAAATAATAAAGCCTTGTGGGCGTAAGATTAGCTGTGTCGTCAATATCGACGAATACAAGAACTCACTTGACCGAGAATTGAGGGATAAGTTTGACTTCAATGCTGCGTATGTTCTTGGGGGGAGAGCATGTGCTGGTAGAGTTAACGAGATGTGCAGGATCGATAAATCTCCGCAGATATGCAATGTCCAATTCTTTTTTGAAGATGGAGATGGCGCTGGCATACAGACTAGTTTAAGGGAAAGGTTTTTAGGTGATGCATTCCCCAAACCGCTATTCAAGCCCAAGCGCGATAGGTATTCCCGTGCTGGTGAGCTTATAGAGCGTGGGCTTGTTCCATTTCAGGCAGCTGATGTGGTTGCTTATATAACGAACCTCAACGCCAAATCACCAGATATAGGGTCATGGAGAGAGAAGGAGAACATACGATGGATGCAAGATGAATTGGCTACAATGAGAGAGCAAACATGTGATTTCACTGACGATATCATGCGATCATTCAACACATGGATGCGCGTCAATACCCACTCTCTCGGTGCTCCTAATCGCGCCTTGCTAGGAGCTGAGCCATCATGATTGCTTATCCCGTTTTCCTCTGTTTTGCCGTCGATAGCCATACGGTCTAGTGCCACGTCGTACGACCGATGAGTTGCTCAAATGTTAGGCGTTTCCCAGTGATAGCAGATACAGCAGCCATAAACCGGCCCTGGTCATTGTCCTTGCGAGTATTGAATCGGAAGGATTGTTCATCGAGGTACCGCGCAAGATGGAACGGCTCGACGCTCACATAGGTGCCCTTAATACCGCGCTTCAGCAGGCTCCAGAAGTTCTCAATACTGTTGGTATGGATGTTCCCCTTCACGTAGGTTTCGGCGTGATTGATAACCTGGTGAGCGTACTCTTTGCCGACTTCCTGATATCCGCGCCATTCATCAGAATAGAGGGCAGAGCCAGGCACGACATGTTCCTTGATGGCGGCTTCAAGAAGCCTGCTCGACGCACGGCTCAACATGGCGGTTCGGACTTCGCCTTTGCGTTCCAGCATGCCGACCACCACAGCTTTACGGAAGAAGCCTTCATCTCGTTTCAGCTTAATCCGCTTATCGACGTGCATGTTGCGAGCATTCCCCCCGATGTAGGTTTCATCAACCTCAACCTCACCCATAAGTTTCCGGTCAATGGAGCCCTTGCGAAGGGCCAGCCGAATCCGATGCATCATGAACCAAGCGGTTTTCTGGGTGATGCCCAAGGCGCGATGGATTTCATAGGAGCTCACGCCATTCTTGGCATTCACGACCATCCAGATCGCACACAGCCATTTATCCAGCTTAATGGCGCTGTCTTCCCAGATGGTGCCAACTTTGACGCTATATTGCTTCTTACAGCCTTTGCATTCCCAGAGAGCACGAGTCTTAATGAAGCGGTATTCTGGCGACTGACAACGCGGACAGATCGGCCCGTTCGGCCAACGCAACGCAACGGCAAAATCCAAGCAACGTTGGGGATCGGCGAAGTATTTAATGGCTTCTTGAAGAGTGCTCGGCAATTTCATGATAGCCTCCGTTGTGCCAGGAGGACTGTAGCGCATTCATGACTACTGAGTCAAGTATATTAATGCCGAACTTTCGTGCCAATCATTCTTTTGGAGACATGACTGTGCTCCAAATTCGTGAGTTCTTCGCTTCCTTCAAGGATTGGAGCTGCCTCAAAGTTGTTGAATACCGTGAGTGATACGTCTGACGAGAGGAGAGTAAGAAAATCTGAGAAGGTGTCCGTTCAACGACCGCGACGGGCAGGCTTCGTCGGTTTCCACTTCCATGGGGGAATGGGATTGCGATCCGACCACAGCCCTTTCCCGGAGGCTCGGGCCAGTTCCTCCATGTCTTTGAGGCTCTGATCCGGAGATTCTCCGGGTTGCACCCAGGCTAACCCTTCTTTGACCAGCTCATGGGCAACCTGACGTCCATCTCGAAGCAGGATATCAGCAACCATCCGTCCCTTCCGATCCTGATGCAGGTCCCGCACGACGACTTCACGATTTGCGATATAGGCAGCCGTCGCATGCTTCGCCTGTTTTCCATAGGGCTGTTTCAGCTCCGGACAGTCCACATCGCGGAGATACACCATATTCCTTCGGCCCTGATGATGAATGGTCAGACGATCTCCCTCGTGAACCGCAATGACCCGTGCAACGAACTCTGCTCCAGCCACTACCGGGCTGGGCGCAACAAGCATCACGCCTAGAAGGAGGTACGAGATCTTCATGAGTTCCTATGCTACCCATCTCGGATCGTCCCGCCAATTATTTCTGGATTTGACGCACTGGTGACGGACGCATGGTGGACGGTGTGCGCCCTCTTGACCACCCTACTCGCGGGGCGTAGAGTGAAATCTCAAGCCCGCCTCATCTTCCTGGGAGGTGGTGCCATGTTCGTCATTGGGAAACCGCCTTTACCCGATACAGATGGTCCGTGCGGCCTTCTCCCCTGTGTATCCCTTCTCAATCCTCTCACGCTGTTGCCGTGGAGAGCTGTTACCAGGCTCAGGAGCCTGACAACTCCCTCTCCAACAACACATCGCCACACATACGATCGCTCCATGTGGCAAGGAGGTTGATATGTCCTACCGCTACAACACGATTGATATCCTTGTGGGTGTTGGAATGTGCGCCACGATCTTTGGGGCACTCCTCCTCTTCATTGCGGTCAACGGTACCTATCAGGTGAGCCCCCATCAACCCCTTTTGCTTGAGCCATCCACAAGCATGGCAGGCGGCATACGCACGCTCCAACCGGTCCTTGGGCAAGCCATCGTCGACCAAGCGCTCTTCGAGCGCCACACCAATCACGCCGTGGCTCAATCAGTCTCCGAATGGAACCGCGCCACGATGTCGTATCGTGAATGGCAATCGGGCTCTCGCGGTCTGCTCGGAACGGTCCTCAACCGCGCAGAAGCGATCCCAGGCGATCATAGGGCTCGCGTCGAGGGTGTCATGGGACGGGCGATCGTCAACTTCACGCAGCGCGGCGTCCGGAACGGCCTCCTGTCGGCAGATCAGGACGGTACCATGTACAACATGAAAATGATCGGCGCGATCGAATCTCAAGGACAACGTCTGCGTGATGGATTCGCCTCCACCTGGCAAGCAACAATTGGTCGCCGCATCGTAGAGGCTGCCCAACATGACTGGCTGCGGGCAGGCGCCGTTCAGGAACGACTTGGATCGGCTCTGGTCCGCGTGGCTCGTGCACAAATGAGCTCTACGCAAGAGCGGTCTGTGCAACAAGAGCAACTGGCCAGCTTGATCTTCGCTGCAGCACGCCACGAAGTTTTTGCAGATCGCACGATGCAGCCAGCTGTGGCCATACCATCGGTCATGCCATCACACGATGTTGCCGTGGCGTCTGCCGAACCTGCATCATGGCCGGAGATTCCGATGAGCTACTTGATTGCCGCCGGGCTTTTGTTGACCACCGTCTTTTTCGGAGGGCTTTCCATGGCGGTGCAGAGCCGGGAGGCGAAGGCGTTCGCTCAGTTGAGACGGGATGCAGACCGCTGGACGTTTCGTATGGCTGCTTAAGCGAAGCATGAATGGTTACGCCGGTGCCCGACAGAATCTAGGACACACCGTCGGGTGCCGGCGAGGTCATGAGTATGGGAAGTGCGGCGCATCGAATTGATCGCGGAATCCACGTGAGGCCTATCCGATTGCTTATCGTCGAAGCTCAACGACTGTTTCGACAGAGTTTGCGGCTGCTGTTGGAACGGGAACAGGATGTTGCCTCTGTTCTAGAAGCAACAGATGGACACGAGGCCTACCAATTAGCGGTTGAACACCAACCCGATATCATCCTCCTGGACGTGGACCTCCAGAACCTTGAGATCGAATCGTTCACCAAACTGATCCGTCAGGTCGCACCCGATACCCGAACGCTGCTGCTGGCCAGATATGATGAAGACACACGGATCGTTGCTGCCATGCAAGCCGGCGCATTCGGCTATATTTTGAAGGACACCGATCAGGCAGATTTTCTTCGCATTATCCGTGCTGCCGTTCGAGGTGAACGTGTCCTGGCACCCATCGTACCGGACCATTTCGTTCGTACCGTTCCCGGCGCAATACAACAGCCTCATGAGGAACACCCTACCCCGCCCTCCAGCCTGACGGATCGGGAGCGAGAAATCCTGACGTGCGCCGCCGCCGGTCGGAGCAACAAAGAAATTGCCGATCAGTTGTGCGTCTCGGTCGATACGGTCAAGACACATCTGCATCATATTTATCAAAAACTCTCCGTCAGCGGTCGCGTGGAGGCTATTCTGACCTACCTCAAGTCCCATTGATCCGTTCTGTGCTTACCGGTTCTCTCACCCATTCGGTGTAGCCGCAAATTCAATCTTCCGGGCGATGGCGAAGGAACGGTCCGCTTATTAACCTATAGTTAGCATGGAGGACGGTCTAGGCACTCCGCCATAGAGGGAAAAGAGGACGTTTCAAACAAGGAGGTGTGCAGCCATGAGTGAACTACACTTAAAGGACGTAAAGGATGAGATAACACACGAACCAGGATGGGTGTATTTGTATGGTGCGATTTTTGTGGGGATCGTTGCATTTGCGCTTTACATGGGCGGTTTCATGTGATGAGTGATTTCTGCCGGATATCCACCGCTGGGTTGCAAGTGAGTGAGTGCCTGCCGCCAGGACGAGACTTCCAGCCGGAGCCGTTCTTTAACGGCTCCGGTAGTCCCATTCAGTCATGAGAGTCTGAGCTCCCTACCAGGCATTTCCTTTCCTTCTTGCTCGATGGTGATGATCCGTAATCTTTGCCTCTTCTACAGGTGCGGCTTCTTACTGCGATATCAGCATTGGCTACCCCAGCCGCCGGCCGGTTGGGACAGCCAATTTCCTCGCACTCCAGCATTCAACTTCAAGCTCTGTCCCTGAAAACGACGTTGGTGGTAATCTCTCCCACCTCTATGGTAGATTTCTGCCGTAGCGCCTCTGATCCTCGCGCCTGCCCCTTCCGGGTCCGTTCCCGGGCGATTGACATGATCAGTAGAGCATGGGCTCCGGCGCGGATCCGGTTAGCTACCATAACGCCACTCATGGCCGCGTCGGGTGTATCAGAGTAGAACGAATCTATTTCATTTGGAGTGAATGTTCATGAGCACCGATAAGTCAAATCAGCCGACATCGATTGAGCAGTGGGTCCGTATCCCAAACGGCACAAAAGTCCGTCATCGAACCGAGGCCTACGAAGGTACCATTGATGGTCTGACTGAAATTGTATCGGGCGCAGATCGCAATCCGGACGGGAAGACACAGTATCGCGTGAACGTGGGGGACAGCACTCGGCTCCTCGTCTCGGAAGATCACCTCAATATCCTCCTCGACGAGAAGAACCTAGTCTTCGTTGGTCGCGAATCCGAACTCTATCGCCGATCCGTCACCAACCGCCTCCGGGCTGTCTTCCCGGAAGACCGGTTCGTCACAACTGCGACGAAAAGGCGCGCCTCTTCGGACAACACCTAAAGAGTCGGCAGGTCACGGTGCGCTGACCTGTGCCTCAAGACCCCGCTCACGCCGCGTTGAATCGGGCGATCGGCGACCTCCTTACTCTCCCACGACTGAATTCCTCGCCCGCGTTCGCTCTTGATGGGTTCAGATTGAAGGCGGCTTCAATCGGCCTTCGCGCTCTTGTTGACATCGGCCTCAGCTACCTTCAGCAGCCATCCGTCACCACGTTCACATCCATGAGGGCCTTTCGCTGCGATATCGATTCTTATGAACGTGCCCCTGGCGTTACTGGGCAGATTGCCGGTGACTTGGTACCCAGCGTAGTGAGGCGTCACAGCGATTGGAACCGTTTCATCTTTGATTGTCACTGCGATGCTCTTGGGGAACGTTTCCTTTGACGCGAGAAACGAAAACTCCGATTCTGGAGCCACCTCTGTATTGTTCGTTTCCTGTGAGTATTGCCGAGGAGTGAATTCTGAAAATTGCACATTGCGACAAAGGGCTGAGGTGGGATCGATAGCACCAGCTCCCTCGTAGGCCCACACAGTGCCGACAGTACTGAAGACAACCGCCGCGAGAGCCATCCCGAACGTATTACGCAAGTCCATGTCGGTCTCCTTCCTCAATTTGGTTGTGTTTCGTCTCTATATAATACGATTCTGCCCAGGACATCTTCTCTCAATCGAAGCCGAAGGCCTTTTTGTCTTGATACGGGTGACGTACTCCTCCTTTTGTCACTCGATGGCAACCACTTTCAAATCGAAAAGCAGCGTCTTCCCGGCCAACGGGTGATTAAAGTCCAATAGGGCTGTGTGGTCTTTTATCTGTCTGACTATGGGGCGAAGGTCTCGACCCTCTTTGTCTTTCAAATTAAGCTGGGCCCCGACCTTGACGTCCCTCGGGAGTTTACTCTTATCCACTTCATGGACCGCGCTCGGATTGTGCTCCCCGAAGCCGTCCACCGGAGGCACAACGACCTGCTTGCTCTCTCCTACCTTCATCCCCTCGACCGCTGACTCAATACCTGAGATCACTTGATTGGCACCCTGTGTGTAGGTGAAAGGAGTTTTCCCGACATTGGAGTCGAGCACTCGGTTGTCCTCGGACTTGAAGCTATATTCCAGAGCGATCTGTTTGCCTTTCATTGCCGTCACAGTCATCGTACCCCCTCCTTTCGCTCCTGTGTCCTACGTGTTTCTCGATTCCCATTGAATAACGAATAACCTGCATCGCCACGAGGAGTCTCAGTGTCACCGAGGCCTGTGTGTATTCGACGGGCCACTAATCATCTAACTAACACTACACGTTGCTAGCATGTCGTGGCACTAGGGAGAACCAGAGAACGAAGCTGAAATTTCCCTAGTGCAGTACGGGCGATTGGGCTGCTCAGAGGTTGGTCCGAGTATCGGTGAAAAGACGGCAAGACACCCTACGTCAAGATAGCTGTTAGCGTGGCGGCGCCTACACTGATTCTGGAGTGTGATTGATCGACTATTGAAGGTTCTTATCCCGTCGCACTATTTGGGCAGAGTTCCAGATTGAGCAAGCGTGGTTTGGAAGGGACAATTTGTCTATCTGCCGGTCGTCACCATGATAAAGCGATAATTGGACCTGCGGTAGGCACGAAGTGCGCTGTGGAGCCGGCGACCCGGATTGAACGGGCGACCTGCGGTTTACGAAACCGCTGCTCTACCAACTGAGCTACGCCGGCACCTTGGGAGACAGACACACGAAGCAATCGACTATAGTCGGGCATGATAACGGCCACCGCCTGACCTGTCAATGAAGTGAATCGGCATGAATGACGTGACTATGGTCCAACGAGCATCGGACCAGGAGCCGGACGAATCGTATCGGTGGCCGGTTCTTCCGATTGTTGTGCAGTCGGTGGCGGCTTGGGATTATTTCCCCTGGCAATTGGATGGATGCGAATCATCGCCTCACGCCCGACCGGAGGCAGGCACAGAGGGTCTTGTTTGTTACCGAATTGTTCACGAGCCACACGCGCTACTTCACCTCGAGCGTATAAACACAATTCACCGGCCACGACCCTCCCATCTCGATCAAGATCGGCAAGACCCTGCAGCCCTCTCAAAAGTTGATACGTAAACAAGCCGTGCTTTGCTTGCTCGAATACATGAGCCTCTTGCAAATTTTGATTTCCAACCATCCACATCTCCTCATGTTCCCGTTGTTCATCGAACCCAGAGGCCCAATCGGGTGAGGGCATGGTCGTCAGAGCGGCACCAGGGGAGGGATCCAGCGACGCGTCAATCATGAAGATCGCCTGTCGAATCGGGAGCCGAGAGACGGCTTCCTGCAACCTCTTCAGGGGATAGAGCCGCCCTGGCTCGAACGGTGTTCCGTCGTAGGGAACGAGCAAGACCTCCCCGTTACGATTATCCACGACCGCTCGCCCTGAAAAAAACACATACAGCACGGTCTCTGCATCCGCGCGTTTGCGAAGCCAGTGCTCAAACGTCTCGTCCAACTCCTGCTGGGCGCCTTGACGATCGAGCAGAATGCGCATCCGTTCACGCGGAACATCCCCGATCGCATGCAAATACTCCGCCATCACTGCTGCGTCGTGGCTGGCATACTTCATCACCGGCATGTGCTCGTCGTCAAACGTTCCGACTCCGACCGCGATAATGATGGCCCTTGGCTGCCTCATCGCTTCCAGTGACGTTGGCATCTCGTCAACATCTTGTAACGACGCGACCTCGTCACGTTTGGATTGGATCCCCAGGCTGAATACCTTGGGTGGTGGGATAGATGCCATCGGGCTGGCAGCGCGCAAATTCAGAGTCAGCTCACCAGGGAGGTCCGTTTTCGGTACGGTGACTTGTTTTGTCACAGAAATGCGTTTGATTTCTCCTGGCTGGATGGAGCCGACGAGGACTTCCGGCGGGAAGACCTGCTCTAACCCCGCTTTCCCATTGACGAGAACCACCACATCATCAGCTTCCACCGGCCCTTCGTTTTTCACCTCGAGATGGAGCGTAACTGATTCATCCGGTTCAAGCACCCTATTGCGGCTTTCATCCCGTATGATGGCACGAAAGCTGAGGTGGGCTGGTTCGACTGTCCTGACTGTGGTGGTCGGCAGTTCTTCAGTTGTGTCTTGCCCCGTTGAAGGGTTCGTATCAAACGCCCTGTCAGGGGGCGGCACGGGATGGGAGGCCAATGGAACCCAGCGATCCCGCTGATCGGCATATTCGCGTATCTGGACCGATTGCGCCATCTGTTGAGCCAAACCCTCAGCCACCGAATTAATGGCTTCTTCGACAATGGCCTCCAATCCTGTCACCTCGCAGGATTGATCAGGCACCACAACCGTACCTCTCGCTGTACCTTCGAGCCGTCTGCTGAAGAGCATCGTGCCGTCTCGAGCGAGGAACACCGTTTCAAGCCCTATCGTGGCACTGGCTGGATATTCTCCAGGCAACTGTTCTGGAATGACGACATCGAGTCGCCTTACACTGAGTCCCACCTCGACCACACCGTCCGACCCGAGAATCTCGTCAGATTCGTTCTTTGCCATCACACCGGTGAACACCCTTGTGAGCTTATTCGGAACGGACTTACGAAGGAGATCGGCCATGGGCATCGCCATGATTTCGTGACAGCCATTCTGGTAGGAGATGTCCGCCGTCATTCCGCTTGGCGAAAACCATATGGCCGGCGTCAGAGGGATGGGTTCTGAGTTGATCGGCTGTGTCTCTCGAGTCAGCATGGAACAACCGGTCGTCGACAGGGCTACGACCATGATCACACAACCCATCGGAAGGGAGAGCCCCTGTAGCAGGCCTTGACGTGTTTTTGCGTGTCGTTGTTTCACGTTGTGGTTATACCGAATTCCTTAGAGCGTCACAACGGGTGAAGGCGCATTGACAGCCTCTTTCCCCTCCGTTATGGTCGAGAACCATGTCGACACCGGCGAATTTCTCGTCTCCTGCCGCGCCAGGCATTCCCTGGTCTGCGCTCGCACGATTGATCCGGCTACACAATCAAACCGGTACCTATTTATTACTACTGCCTACCTTGTGGGCTCTTGTCCTGGCAGCGCGTGGACTCCCACCACTGCATCTACTCGCCATTTTTCTGGTTGGGTCGTTTTTGATGAGGAGCGCCGGGGTCATCTTGAACGACCTTGCGGATCAAGGCTTCGATTGGCACGTCACTCGCACTCGAGCTCGACCGTTAGCTTCAGGTGAGCTGTCCCGTCGCCATGCCATCATTCTGTTGACCATCTTGCTGATGTCGGCGGCATGTCTGTTGATGTTGCTTCCACCCCTGGTTGCATGGCTTTCGCCGATCGCAGTGCTGCTTGCAGCTCTCTATCCATACTGCAAGCGCTGGATCCATATCCCACAGGCCATGCTGGGCATTGCCTTCGGCTGGGGAACCGTCATGGCCTGGGCAGCGGTGCAAGGACAGCTAGACGCACCGGCTTGGTGCCTCTTTGGAGCGACAGCTGCCTGGGCCGTCGCGTACGATACGATCTACGCAATTCAGGATCAAGAAGATGATCGACGTATCGGAGTCAAGTCGGCCGCCCTCTACTTCGGTTCGTTCATCCACCTAGGAGTGGGCCTGGCCTTTGGAATCATGGTGGCGTTTTTAACCACAGCAGGGTGGTTGACTCAGCTGGGATGGCCGTATTACGTAGCGCTCCTGATTGTGCTCGTATTTTTTTTATTTCAAATTCGTGCGCTACAAGGGCCGATAACACCAGTTCATGCCTCTGATATGTTTCGTGCACATATCTGGGTCGGTGTCACTCTACTTATCGGACTCCTTGGAGGTGTGCTGCTTTAAGGAGTCTCTACCGGCATTTCCTCAACTGGTTCCGATTTCGGCGCCCGCAACGTGGCGACGTACATCGTCACGGCCTTCGCGTCTTCATCATTCAACCCCAACGCCGGCATGCGAGTCGCCGAATCCATGGCCTGTGGATTTTTGAGCCAGCGATAGACCCAGGTCGCGTTTAATCGGAATCCTGCACGATCTAAGGCTGGACCGATCTTCCCGCCCTCGCCGTCGAGATTATGGCAGCCATTGCACCCATATTTATCTTCGTACAGTCGTTTACCACGTGCAATCAATGGGGCGGCTTCTGCGGGTTTGATCGTCAAATCTGGTCTTGGAACACTGGCGCCCCTTCCCGGTCGAGTCGAGAAGTTATTTAAGGCAACCTGAGCGGCATCCAGCTCTTTCTTGGCCTCACCCATGGCTTCCTGTTCGGCAGCATAGGCAGATTCATCCACATCCACATCTTCATTCAGCTCTTCGCTCTTCCGCTCTGCTTCATCACTGGCCTTCGTCTCTGCCTCTTCGTAGGCCTGTTTTGCTGCGTCAAACTTCGCTTGTGCGGCCTTCAACGCTTCATCGAGCGACGCCTTGCGTGCTTCGACATTGAATTCCATTTTCAGACCGTGAAGCGTGCGCACATGCCCGACAATCGACCAGATTTCATCCTCAGACAGAGTATACTTGAACGTCGGCATGGTCGGAACGGCGAAGTCGTCGTCTCCAATCTCATCGCCTTCTTCTTCGTTGGTGTCCAACATATCCCGTGAAATGGTGTCGAAGATTTCCTGGTCGGTGAACGTCTCCATTTCGGTTTTATTGGACAGATCTTTCGGTCTGGGATCCGGCATGAATTCCCAATTAAACCCTTCATTCTGTTTGCCGCTATCACCGTGACAATCGCTACAGTAGTGGGTATAGAGTTCGTGCCCCCGCTTTTCCTGCTCACTCGCACATCCGCCGGCAATCAACGCTCCTCCTCCCAACACGCCAACCGCCAATCCAATGACACTCAGCCTTGCCGCCTTCATACTCACTGCCCTTTCTTGAGTTTTCGGATCAGGACAAATTGAAATCCCAAGGCCAATGCTGCGGCCACCGCCGCGTACATATAGCTGGAATAATCCGGCGGCGCATCGGCTCGGAAATACCACCAGGAGGAGACGGCCTTCTGCGAACCTTTTTCGACCAACTCTCCTGCGGCATCCTTTCGACCATCCCAGACCGCGAAGGCAATACTGATGAATTCTCCCGGCGTAATCTGCACGTCTTCGTCGGGATGATCTGTCGAGAGAGCACGGGAGAAGACAATTTTCCATGTACCATTGGAGTACGCAGCCTTTGCTGTCACGTCCTGGTGCGTTTGCGTCTTCAACGTCCCGAAACCCTTCGCACTCATATCAACTGCCTTCTCGTCCTTGTGTTTCCAAAACCAAATATTGACCGGGCCACCCTCGACCTGGAGCATCGGCTGCCCGTGAGCGAAGTGTGCCTTCTTGTCTCCGACCATGAATTCTAATGCGGCTCCATCATCAGGATCCTGAGTCGGATCACTGTACTCCAGGAGAAACGCCACCTGCTGGTCATCGTGCAACGCGCGCACGATCACATCTTTGACGGTCACTTCCTGTATGCGATCCGGCCAGTGAACCTGCGGCGACATGGGGAACGTTGCAGGCACCGCGCTATTCCAGGCTGCAGCATTTGGATCGTCGACAGGCAATCCACCAGTGACAATGGCTGCCCTCACTGCGACACTTTCCTGCGCAAAGCTGAGGGAGCCTCCTCCGATAACCAGTGCGCCAATCATCGCCAACCCATTCCGCAGAACACGTTTGACCGCGTAATTCGCCGCTTTCATACTATCCTCATTCTCCGTATGCAACTAACCCGGTGCATCCAGCTCACAGTGCCTCTAATCCCAGGTTCGGGGAGATTGATGTGCGCCATCGTACTCTCCCATGATGATTTTCCAAATCCATTCGTCAGGCAACTCCAGTTCCCAACGAGGCATAGCTGACTTCCATGGCGCGCCTTCGATCGGAAGGCCCACTCCGCCCTTCTTGATACGCCAGAACAAATAGCTTTCCTGCAACATCGCGATCGTCGTGGGATCGGCAAAATTGGCAGGCGCCGGAACAAAACCACGTGCGGCTGGTCCCTTGCCGTCAAAGTTTCCGCCATGACAAGGCGAGCAAAAGGCCGCATAGAAGCCCTTCCCCTGCATGATGTTTTCCGGTGTATTCGGAACAGGATTCACTAAACCTGTGTATTCACCAGGTGGTGCTGGATGAATCGTCCTGCTTTCCGTCGGCGGGAGATCGCTTGTTGCGGTGCTGCCGTAAGTCTGCCACCCCACCAGCAACGGAAACAGGATGAGGATCCCATATCGGAGGGCCTGCAGACCGCCGAGATTCTCACCGGTTAGAAACCGCTGGATCGGTCCCCAGAAAGCATCCTTGGATTCTCCGCTCAACGTCTCGTAAATCACAATACCCGACGCCGTCAGGATGAGATAGAGAAAAATCAAGCTGGAGGGAAGAGGTGCAGATCCCGGTATGTAGGGCAGCACAAATTTGAGAAACAGATACATGGCTATCATGAGTATGATCGGCTTCCCTAACGCGCCCATATCTTCCTCCCTAGTGCGTGTGTGCGTCGGCGACGAGTGCTGATTCGGCTGCTTTGACAGGGGTTGATGGAGCCTGCCCCGGCATCTCGAGATCCGACAAGCTGACAGAAATCGGCTCGCCGCTCATCTGTTGAAGAAACGCGATGACGGCCATGATTTCATTCTTCGAGAGTCCGATCGGATCTTTATCGATCGCGGGCATCGTTGCCGGATATTCCTTCGGCACGCCACCATGTCGATAATCCTGATACACAAAGGCTAGAGGATCCGTCAGGCTTTCATAGAGGAAGTCCTTGCTCAATTTCGCGCCGATCCCCTTCAAATCCGGGCAGCGAGCCGATTCGCTTGGGCCGATGGAATGACACAAGGCGCATTGCCCCTTGCTGAAGAACACGGACTGTCCGATGGCAGCGATGTCGGTCGGAGTCTTGATACTCGCAATGTCGACCTTCTCCTCCGCTGGAGGCAGCGACGCCATTTGCGGCACCGCCAGTGACATGAGTGAAAATAGCCCGAGCACGATGGCGACAAACCCCGTGACTCGAAGAAAAGTCGCCTTGATAAAGAGAAGGATCAGAACTCCGAACCCTATGATTCCCAGTGAGATCAACTGTAGTTGTGCGACTTCGCTCATAGCCCCTCAAATTTTAAGTGCTGCGTGCTGAGTTTTTAGTTTTGAGCTTCGGTTTATGACTCAACGCTCACAATTCAAAACCTTACTTACGTCTTTTGCCGTTCATCCGGTGACCCTCCAGCCATCGCCGGAATGCCGTGTGGAAGGTCACCCTTTCCTGCTCCACCGGCAGCTTTGTACTTATCGCCCATGGTGGCGACCCAGAAAATAAATGCGACAAGGATGCAGAAGAAGAACGTGCAGAAGGCCATGATCAACGAGGCGCTCCCGAGAGCCGGAGAGTACGCATAGGGCGAGGAATCCCTCATAACCCCATAGACGTGCCAGTGAACTCTGGAGGACGACCGCGCATATCCCATCAACGTCATGAGGAGGATCACCATGACCGCGTTGAGGACCAACGAATACCCGGCTCGTGGAGGCATGCTGCCCCATACCATTTCTGTTGTCGTCTTCGCGCTCTTCAGCAATAGCGCCGTGAGGGGCGTGATCGTCAAGATCACGAAGATGACGATCAGCACCTGAGACGTAGAAAAATAATTGATCCGGACGATGGCCGGCACGAAATAGCCCCACACACCAAGGACAATGACGGCAAGACTGGCCAATACCAAGATTGACCCCATGACGGCCTTCCCCAACTTGGCCCATCCGGCCGTATCTTGCTTTCCAGCCCGCCAATACATGACGAAGCTCATGAAGGTAATAAGGATCATGAGGTTCGACACGGTCATTTTGGCCGACATGACGCCCAATACACCGAGCAGCGGGTGATGGGCTCCGCCCATTTTTTGTGCCTCTTCAATGCTGGCCACAAGCGAGTGCGGCGTCATCCAGACGGCAAGACAGAACAGCAGACTGATCAGCATCCACAACATGGCCTTCCGATACTTTGCCTCTGATCCGGGAATGCGATAGGTAATCCCCAACCAGAAGTAGTAGTTCGACCCGAGGAACAAGACCCCGATCAGCATGGCCTGGATAATGAACAGCCAGGAGAGAAAGCCTCCCATGAGCGTAATGCCCATCTGCTGATTGTACTGATAGATTTCCCGCATCAGCCAATAGCCGGCAAACGGCAGGGCCAATAGACCGAACACGCCGATGAAGTTTCCGACATAGCCCATCCAATCATAGTGCTCCCGATCTTCTTGGCTCTTGACGGATAAGTACCGGACCCCGGCATAGGCTCCGCAGATATATCCCCCAAGCACCACATTGGCGATCAGCCGATGGATGTTGATCGGCCACCATGTCGGATTCCAGGTTGCAGCCCAGGCTCGCTCAATAGCCGTCCCTTCAGAAATCACAACGGGGCTGGACTGGAATGTGGCCCAGGCATTGGGCACGATCATAATGAACAAGGCGAAGAAATTTAGGAGGAACCCTAAAAAGATGTGCAGCGTCTTTTTCCTGCCGTGCTGCATCGCATCCCACCCATACCAGTATAGATACAGTGTGGCGGTTTCGAACAGGAACAAGAGGCAGTACAGTAAGAAGGACGGGAAGAAGACATCCGTCAAGTAATTCATCAACTTCGGATAGAATGCCACCAAGAGGAATAGCAAAATTCCGCCAAACAGAGCGGTCGTGGCATAGGCCGATGTCAGGAGCTTCGTAAACTCCTTGGCAAGTTTGTCGTAACGCTGTTCACCGCCCCTCCAGGCAATAACTTCGCAAAGCCACGCAAAGATGGGGACACCTAAGACGAACCCAGCGAGCAGGAGATGGAGTTGCGCGACGATCCAGATAAGGTTCCGACTGCCAATGTAGGGAATATCCCGATATTCCGTCGGACCAGCCGCCGTACCTTCAGCCGCGATGCCGATCGAAGGCAGCGCCAACCACACCGCCGTCAACAAGAGACTTGCGAGCCATCCGCCGTGGCTTCCGTTGGTTCGGAGAGATGGTTGAATCGTTTCCCTCTCTTGTTGTATGGCACTCACCACATCACCTCGTAAGTTACGGTTTCGTCTTGGCAGGTGAATCTCCGGCTGTCTGACCTCCGGTCTTCGCCTTACCCTTTGCTTTTTTGTTTTTTGTGTCCGGCTTTTGCTGTTCCAGCGCGTCAAGCTGCGCCGTGAGAGATGCAATCCGTTGCTCAGTGCTATTCAAGGACTGGATCGGCTTAAGGACCGATTCGATCTCAACATCGGGCTTCTTACAGCACTCATGCGGATGAGGAGTCGTCACTGGAAGGATGGCCCAAAACATCAGAGAACACACGACACCCACTCCCGCCAATGACGTCAAGAGCAACCCTTGATCAGCTGGGACACGCATCAGATCCCAGCGAGTAACGAGTCCTTGGTAATTTTCGGAAGCCGTCCGGGACTCTTCCGCTATGCGCCGAATGATTTGACCAAGGATGGAGATCCCTATCACGGATAGAACGACCAGTACAGCTGAAGAGATAGACCCCCAGATCGTTAACTCGAGACCGATCCGTTCTGCCACCGGCAGGCCCGTGTCCGTAATGTGTCTGAGACTTTCCATCTCCGCCATCGTATGAGAAGCCGTGATGGCGTTATCCGTCACAAAGCTCACGATACCCCAGAGGAGGGGAAGGAAGAAGGCCCCAATCAGAGCAGACCTCCACCAAATGGCCAACCCAAGCCCATCAGGGGGTTCTTTTCGGAGTCGTTCAAGAAAGAAGGTACGCGCAACAAGCCCTAGCGCCCAAATATCGACCGGAATAGAAAGCCAGAATAGGAACTCAAGACCGATCCCTTCACCAAAGTGAGCACCAAACACGGCCATGATGATCGGGATGGCAAAGACGGTGACAGGGCTAATAAACAACATGATGGCGGCCAGCCCAAACCTGCCTTCAAAATGTACCAATCCCATCGTCAAGAGAAGGACTGCAAAGACCACCTTCACGACCAGGGCAGTCCAACAGGCAGGCCACAGAATACCAAACCCTATCCGGGTTGGAGACATCGATTCGCGTTCTTCAGCCATAACGAAGTGGTACCAGAATCAATCCAAGAACTCTCGGTTAATCACCGAGGCCACCGTGAACATCACAATGACTACCATAATTGCGATCCAACTGATCAAGGCGATCGGCCGCTTAAAAATATTGCGCTCCGGATCCTTGTCGAAGAATGGGAGTGCCACCAACAAGACCATGAAGATGACCGGCAGCGCAACCGCCCCCAAGAACTGTCCAAACTCTCCTGAAAAAATTTTCAATCTCAGGAGCTGGAAGTAGAAGAGGAAATACCATTCCGGTTCAGGATGGTAGTCTCCTGGATCGGGGGCAGCCTGGTCCAAGAGAACGACTGGTTCCCAGAGTGCCAACACGCAGGTCCCGACGAACACGAAGGCCATCCCGACCATATCCTTCCAAATTTGACGGGGGAAGAAGTAGTCCGTCTTGGCCTTGATCTCCTCCTTTGTCCCAGTGAACGGGCCCGCTGGAGCAGCCACCCGAAACAAGAAGAGATGCAGACCGGCCAGAGCCATGAGGGCCGCAGGAAGAATCATCACATGGAGCACGAAGAAACGACTCAACGTCATCTGACCAGGAGTCGGCCCACCTTTTAGGAATCTGGCGATAAAATCGCCCACGACAGGCGTCTTATCTAAGATCTCGACTCCTACGGTCGTCGCCCAGAACGCCCGTTGGTCCCAGGGTAACAGATAGCCAGTAAAACCGAAGGTAATCACAATTCCAAATAATGCTAAGCCGACAAGCCAGAGCAATTCTCTCGGTTTCTTATATGCCCCCCACAAGAACACTTGGGACATGTGAGCCACCACACACACGACCATCGCACTAGACCCCCAGAAGTGATAGCTCAGTAGAAACCAGCCGTAATCAACGTCATGAATGATGTACTGCGTGCTGTCATAGGCATGGTCGGCCGTCGGTACATAGTAGAACATCAGGAGGATACCGGTCAGAGCTTGCATCGCAAAGATGAACAATAGAATTGAGCCAAAGACGTATGCCCAACGAGAACCACCAGGTATCGGCTCATTGAGCATCTTGGCCTGCATTTCCTTGAGTCCGACCCGTTCATCCAGGAAGGCGACGAGCTTTTCGATCGTGCTCGGCTGATGATCGGAGGTTGTTGCAGGGGACGAGTGTTTAATGTTCATGGTGTCAGGTTTCACACAATCCGCACTCGCGATTTCGTACCGGCTTTGAACTCCATGTCGATTATCTCCAGATCGCCACTCACGGAGACCCGCACGGGCAAGGTGTCAAGGGCCCGCGGGGCTGGGCCGTCTAGCACTTTTCCTGCCGCATCGTAGATACTCAGGTGGCACGGACAGAGAAACACCGGCCCGAGAGCCTTATGGTTGCGCCATTTGTATGCACATCCGAGATGGGGACACTTACCGGAAAATGCGATGTAAGGAATGTCCCTCTGATTGGTCCAGATGACGTTTCCTTTGAAGTCACGGAATTCTTGATCTTTTCCCTGATAGACCTTTTCGAGAAGCTCAGGAGTCGCTCGCACGACCCAGACGTTCTTCTCAACCTCATACTCAGGCATGTAAACTTCTTTCACCTTTTTATTGTACTCGAACTGTACCCCGACATCCTCCTGCTTGATCTTGCTTACGTTTCCCACGTTCAGCCATTGGTTGTCAAAAGGCGCATACATGGGGTTCATAAGAAAACGAAGAATGGGATAGGCGATGGGAAGTCCGATCAAAAACCCGATCACGTTGGTGAAATTCATGAAAAAGGTGCGCCGCTTTACACTCTTTTCCAAATCAGGCAAAGGCACCAATACTTCACCTGGCGTAACATGGATATTGTCTTCCAGGTGCGAGATTTCCACCTCATGCGTGGTGACGTAGTCTTCGCGCTTGAAGGGAGGGAGCGCCAGGATATCGCGAGAAGGCGCGCTCAGATGAACGAAATCTTCCGTAACATCCGCCACCCGCGTCATATCAATCTGTCGTTCGCCACTGCCGTTCATCGAGACCACAATGTGGCTGATCTCGTGGGAGAGCGGATCGAGCACGACCTTCGAGACTTCACCGATGTCGAGGTCTGTACAGCGGACCTTGGATTTCAGCTTTGGTTGCAGCATGACTATTGCTTGATAGGTTTCGGAGTGTTCACCGAGGTATTTTTGAAGCTACCCAACCAGGTAGCAAGCGCCCGCATTTCTTTGGGATCCATGAGATCCTTGAATTTATCGGGCATGACGCCTTTCTTCCATTCCTTCTCAAATCCTTCAGACAGAAAGGTCTTGGGGTTTGAAATTTTTTGTTCAATCTCCTCGACGGTCATCAACGTGCCGATGTTATCCAGCTCAGGACCTCGTTTCTTTCCACCTTCACCTCTAAGCTTGTGACAGTTGTAGCACTCCTGCAGCTGCCACTGCTCCTCTCCCACCTTCATCACATCACCGGCGCCACCCGATGCCGCAGGCGCAGACTTCGCATCCCCAGGTGGGGGTGCCGACATGGCCACCACGGCCTGACCTGGTCCCAACGCCTTAAGCCGGTCCTCAAGGGCCTTGACCTGCTCATCGAGAGCCTTCGCCCGGGCAATGAGTTCTTCGGCCTTCCCTTGCTGTGAGGCGGCCCTTTGTTTTTCCAAAAGCTTGTTGATTTTCTCCCGCTCGTCTTCCGGATCAAATTGAGGCAAGAGCGACGCGCCGGCGATACAGACTGTGATCACGATAACCCAAAATGCTACGACGGCAAAAAGAGACTTCCCGCCGCTCATCGCCTTCATTGGTGGCGCATCTAGGAGCATAAAGACCACAGCCCCGATCATGGCGAAAATTGCCCAAAGCAACTGAAAATCAGACGGCACCTCTTGCGAATGGGCAATGGCCGCAACTGCCCCACCAACCACCAATGCTATACCAAGTTTTTTAACCACGATCCCTCTTCCGGATTCTTTATGAGGTCAAGAAATACGCTCACCCCGGTTCACTTTGCCTCTACAGGAACAGGACTCACGTCAGCCTCTCGCACCCTCGAAACCGATGGCCGGAGAGCCACCAACGCGGCAAGCGTAATGATAACGAGAAATCCAACTGTAATCCCGGTAATCCACCAGGCGGAATATGCGAGTGTCGGCGTAAATGATTCCACCGTGAAGTCCGACACCAAGCTATAGGCGTGGAAGTACTTTTTCAGCAACGACCGCACCGCTCCCATCAAGCTCATGATCCATGTAGAAATGAAGGCTAAAAAAATCAGGACGAACTGTGCCACAAAATCGATTTTCCCCCAGTGAATAGTCCCCTGCTTGATGGTTCGGTTGTAGAGAACATAATTGACAACCGTCACAAACACCAACACGATAATCGCAGCGAGCTTGGCCGGCATCGACGACAAATATTCCCAGCTTTCCGGCAAACTCAGCTCATCTGGCATATCTGTACCGGTGGCCACAAAACCTGCTGGGGTGAGCCACACCGCGTCGCTGACGAGCATCACAATAAACCCGATTTTGATAACGGTCCTTGCAGAGACAGTCAAAGGAACGAGCTTCCCCAATAGGAATGGAGACAACACTAATGGTAGTAGGATGGCCAAGGACATTGGATCAGGGATCCAATAGACCTCCATGACCCACATGGTGACGGGAAGGATTGCAACCAAGACAATTGGAGCCAGGATGGTCATCCTGACATTTTCAGCCCCTTCGATTCGCTTCACGCTAAGCCAGCTATAATAGTTAATCGCCAAAAAAAGCAGCCCGATCATCATCCCCTGCACCTCGAAAAACATCGAGAGCTGATCGGCCATCATGTAGGGACAAAACGAAAAATCGTAGTCGCACATTTCATACGCCAGTAACAGCCCCGTGAACGGCTGCAAGAGCGAGCCTCCCACCGCGATCCAAATTGCGACAAAGCCCATCCAATCGTAGTAGGCCCGCTCCTCTTGCGTCTTGGAACCCATATACATATAGCTGGCGATCATGCCGGCAATAAACCCGCCGAATGCCACGTTGCCGTCGATCCGATGAAGACTCAGGGGAAACCAACTTTGGTTTGCAATTTTGTCCCATAAGGTCGCGGCTGCGAGAAACTCTTGCGGTGACACCCCCTCAGCCTTGGGCGGAGTGTTCATAAAGGACGTGGGGCCATTGATTACAAAGAGAATCAGCAGACAAACCAGATTGAGTACGATGCCCAGCGCAATGTGCCTCCCTTTCTTTTCACCCTTCCAGACATCCCAGGTGTAGAGATAGGCGTACATCAGGATCGTCTCGATGATGAATAGGGCCGGATAAAGGATGGCAAACACGACATAAAATTGATTGATGAACCAGGTGGTGAATTCCGGATAGGCCGCAAGGAGAACAAAAATAAAGAACCCTCCGGTCACAGCCGTCAAGCTGAACAGGATGACCGTGACTTTGGTGATCTCTTTGGCCATGCGATCGTACCGCGGGTCTTGCTTTCGATACCCCAACCATTCAGCGATGACCACAAAGATCGGGGCCCCTAGGATGAAAGCCGCAAACAAGATATGAAGTTGCGCAACAACCCAGACGGCCGTTCGATTGCCCGTGTATGGAAGATCCACCGAGGAGGCCCCAAGCTCCTGGGCGTAGGCAGCGGGCGCAACACACAAGCCCAGCGCAATAAGCGCTATAAGAGTCGGCAGACTGTGCCACAGTTTTTTCACGATCCCTCGATGCCCCCCTTACTTTCTAAAACTAGCCAAAAACCTCACTTCGCACCTTGATCCACCCACTGCTTCTGCTCTTCGCTCCACACCTTTCCAGCAAGCCCAAAGTTCCGCTCATACAGCACGAGCTTCCAGCGGTCCTCTTCTGAGAGCTTGCTCTTAAAGCCTTTCATCTTCGTGTTCGGCACACCCTCGGAGATACGCCAGAACCAGACCGAGTCTGAATAGAGCTTCATACGCTCTGCGTTTCGGAGGTCCGTGGCACCCGCCTTGACAGGCTTCCCGTCCTTCCCATGACAGCTGCCACACTTCACGTCTGGATTCGCCTCGCCAAGATAGAGCTTCCGCCCCTCTTCCAATTTCTCAGCATCGTCCCACCAATCGGATGGCATATGCTTGTCGGCGTATTCTGCCGGAGGTGGAGGCGGTGGAACAATCGGCCCTTCCTCCTCGCCAGTGCAGCCCGCCAGCAATCCGCTACTCATACTCATGGCCAAGGCCACTCGAACCAATTCCATTCTCGTAGTCATTGGTAATCGTCCCTCCTATGTTTACATACTGAGCGACGCCGCAACACACACGGTGAACCATGCATGAAGAAGTCCCCACAAAAAAACGCTTCTGCTGAAAGGGCTACACCCTCCCTAGCAAAAGCGTCCCGGTTACACCCACCTTGATAACTCTGCACACCGGCCCTCGCCCACTTATCTACCGATTCGGCGAGGTACTCCACTGCCCCCAAGAACCGTCATCGGTGATTATAATTTTCTCTTCTTCTGCGATTTTCCCTTGCCCCGCTCCTGCCTCCGCTGAGAGCGGGCAAGCTTCATTCCTATCGCACCACCAACTGCGGCAACTAATACCCCGCCTCCCCACCAAACCCAATCGGGAGATCCAGCAGCATCACAACCGGGTCCAAAATTCACCTGGATTTTTCGTTCACTTTCCAGGTCCTTTGGATCAAATTCAACTTTCAGATTCTGCTGCTCGCCCCTTGCCTCCACAAGAAGGGGGTCTCCAAGGTTGTCGTTATGCAGATGGAAGGTCGCTTTGTAATAACCATCTCCATCGGTCCTTACAACCTGGCCATATGAAATCTTCGTGTCTTTGACAAGAACATCTATGTTTGAAACCGCTTTCCCGTCAGATCCACAGACATACCCTTCAACCATGAAGCGATGATCAGCCTCATGAGTGGCTTGCGCCACTGGTGGGAATGCAGCGCTTAGCATGAGACTACAACCCAGGATAAACAGCCCTACCGGATTCCGACTGCTGTGAGTTAGACTCGATTGCTGGCTCGTCGCTTCGCTCCTTCGATGACGCGCACGCTCCATTCACAACGAGCGCGTTACATTCGGGCAGGGGTTTCTAGCACAGAGCCAAATCTTTGTCAACGAAACGGTCGACCTTTTTAGATGAGGCGGAGGTGTGTCGTCTTTTGAGTGTCAGCAGAAGAAAGGAATAGGTTAGAGATAGCCTTTGGTACGCGCAATTGCTTCGACTCTTTCAGCTTCTACTCGACGTTCGGACTCTTTTTTTGATACCCACGCTTCCCACGATTTTCCGTTGGCAGTGTCTTCACCTGTAAACGCAATCGCGGAAATATCCCGGTATGAAATGCGTCGAGGATCCTGACGGTCTATTGGAAATAGCTCAAGATATGGATCAGTATCGGCGTTCTGGCGATTGAAAAGGTAGCCGACCACAGATTCGCCGCTCCGTAGCCTCAAGGTCACGTCACCACGGTAATCGAATGCGAGCTCGATCGCCTCTGCCATCTCTATAGAAGATCCTGGGGCAAACACCCGCCCTTCAAGGGAATTCGTGTCTCCAGCGTTGTGATTTTTGGCATCAGTCATTTTCAGTGGCTACCACCAGGCAGTTCTCGTATGTTGCTGGGAAGATTACACGGGCCATGACAAATGTAAACGATTCGTAATCACCGAGAGGTGGGCAACAAGGTCAACTTGGCCGTTCTGGCAAACCCAGAGACGGTACTGAACGTATCCTCAACGGCTGATGCCTCATAACCACAATGGACCATACAATCAGCGCATTTTTCATTTCGACCGGTGCCGTAGTGATCCCACTCCGTCGACTCCATCAACTCTCGGAACGTTTTGACATAGCCCTCTTGAAGCAAATAGCAGGGCTTTTGCCATCCAAAAACATTGTAGGTCGGATTACCCCAAGGCGTGCACTGGTATTCACGCCGGCCCATGAGAAAATCCAAAAACAATGGAGATTGGTTAAATTGCCACCCCGACTTGGGCCTGGTCAGGATCTTGGAAAAGAGCTCCTGAGTTCGAGTCCGCTTTAAGAAATGCTGTTGATCCGGGGCCTTCTGATAACTATAGCCCGGGGAGATGGTCATGCCTTCAACGCCAAGGGCCATCATCTCATCGAAAAACTTCCTCACCCGTTCAGGATTCGCGTCGTCAAACAATGTTGTATTCGTCGTGACCCGATGTCCGCGCTTGACCGCCGCTCGAATAGCTTTCACGGCAACATCGTACACGCCGTCTCGACAGACGGCCAAATCGTGCTCATCTTTGAGGCCGTCCATATGGACACTGAAAGTGAGATATTTCGACGGCTTGTACTCGTCCAGTTTCCGCTCCAGCAGAATCGCATTGGTACAGAGATAGATATATTTCTTACGATCCACTAGGCCCTGCACGATCGTTGCTATTTCCGGATGAATGAGCGGCTCACCACCCGGAATGCTGACCATAGGCGCTCCGCACTCCTCCGCCGCCGCCCAACATTGCTCGGGCGTCAGCCGCTTATCGAGAATGTGATCGGGATATTGAATCTTTCCGCAACCGGCGCACGCGAGATTGCAGCGAAACAGCGGCTCTAGCATGAGGACTAAGGGATATCGCTTCACGCCCTTGAGCTTCTGGGAGAGAACATACGTCGCCACGGTATACATTTGGGAAATCGGAACAGCCATTCCGCTCTCCTTCACATGATTGATTTGATGCGATCGACTTTATCTGAGCGGCCGCCGGCGCAGCCTACTTGGGGGCACAATAATGTACGGAATTCTAACATCAAGTATGCGGCTCGTCAATTTGATCATCTGCTAAGCGCACCCTAGTAATCAGTTTCCTGAATTTTCCTCATTTTCTCCTGGCTAATGATCTTTTCGTCTTTGATGAAATTCGAAATTTCAGAAGAATGATTTTCTTCGCCGGTTAATTCGGAATTTTCATTCACGGTTGCTCGGGATGCTTTAATGGATGAAAACTTTCCATAATGTTTTTCGATCAAATCCAGAGCATCCGTTAGCCTTGATCCTTCAACAACACCCAAAAGCGCGTCATCCCCCGTTACCTTCCAATGAGTCCATCTTCCTGTGAGACCAGGGAATCTGTGCTCCCAACCCTTTCTTACTGCGGCTGGTACCTCCGCTGCCATCTTCCCCCTGAACTCATGAATTGTAAGTGGGTTCGCCTACTGGCGGTGTTTTATCCCGTCGCCATGAACAATCATAGAGGCTCCGGATCGAGCGAGCTCTGTATGGAGGCGCCGAGCGGGTTCGAACCGCTGCATCGCAGTTTTGCAGACTGCTCCCTTACCACTTGGGTACGGCGCCCCGGAAGGCGGTATTATAGTCGCTTCTTTTTCAGGAACTCAATACGGGACCGAGCGCACAACCAATTGAACGGTGCTTCCCTGCATCGCGAGCATCGAACCCGTTCAGAAGCTCCCGGGAAGTGCATTCTAGGCCTCACCAACCACACGAGACGAACCATGAAGCACCTTCCCCGGATAGAAAAGGTCCGGAGAACTCCTTCCGCGCTTCGTACTGAGAAGCAGCGCGTACAGGATCAATAGGGCAATGCCGAGATGATGGTAACTCTTCAGAGCTTCCCACCGATCTGAACCCACGACCTCATAGTTCAACACCATCGTCAGCACGATATAGACGGCGAGCATCACGTATCCGATCCGAGATAATCCGCTACTCAATTGTGCCGCGGCCCCAACAACGATACAGGCCGCCGGGATCATCCAGACCAAATGCTGATCCCAGGTAATTGGAGAAAATAGCAGCGCCAAAATGAAGGTTGCGGCGCAATCTTGTGCCCACTCCGAATCTCCAGGCCCTTGAAATGGCCTCCGACTGAACCAGGCAAACGCACCCAGCAGGGACATCGCAGCAACACCGACGATCGTATTCGCAACCGGCGATGGAAGATCGAGGACAGGCTGGTAGCCGGGATCAACTTGCCGCAGCCGATGCGTCGATGGGTAGGTGACGAGATATCGGAGCATGGTATGGCGGAGTGAGAGATTGGCCTTTTGCAGTTCGTTCTCCTGTCGTCCTTCTACCTGTCGATCGAGCACGGAGAGCACCGCGTTTCTTGTCCATTCTGCATGATGGTCCCACCATCCAGTGGGGCCCATATACAAAACAGGGAGCACGATCCAGAGCAGTGTGGCAACGACGGTATACAGCGCAACCCGCCACTGCCGCTTCCACAAGAACAGCAGTACAAAAAGAGCTGGTGTAATTTTAAGGACGATGCCGAGTCCAACCAGCGCTGCCCCCAAGCATTCTCTACCCACCCATATCGCGTAGAGACCTCCCGTGAGAATGCCGAGCAGCATGAGATGCGGCCCCCCATCGTCGAGATCATTCAACATAAATTGCAAGGTCAATGCTCCAGCGCCTATACCAATCCACAGCCGCCCCCACCCAGTTGAACCCGACAAGCCTACGATCATACGATGGAACAGGATGATCGTGACGACCAAACAGACCACTGCCACCGCGTAACGTAAAGCCAGACTGGGATTTCTATCGAGCGCCATCAAGGGGGCGAAATAGATGCCTGTGGTCGGCAAATACATGTAGCAGTAATCGTTGGCATACAAGTATTCGCCAGAGAGAAAACGCCTCCCGATCTCACGGTGGATATCGATGTCGCGAAAGTGAAAGGATCGACCAAAGGAAATAATGTAGCCGTGCACGACCGCGGCCACGACGAGTCCGACCTGTACCACTCGTGCAAACAACGCCGACAGCGGGGAGGAGTTGAGCCGATGAATGACGGAGTTCGAGTCCATCGCGTGACCGCACACATACATGACGCGCTAATAGTGCGTCAATCAATTCTTTGGCGGGAACGATCTAGCAGACGAAGCGAGTAGAACCGCGTTATGCCAGGCGCGCTTACCGATGAGGCAATACCGGAATTTCTTTCCCGAGCGTGGGGGGATGATCCGACTGAGGCGCGATCGATTCCCACCCGTTTGAGTGGACGGGAGCAACGGTTTCACTGCTCCCTTCAGCTTCTTTTTCCTTGGCGAGGAGTTCCACTTCTTCGATCAATGTGCCCATCAATTCTTCCATGGGAACCTTCCGAACCAGCTTACCCTTCTTAAACAGGATGCCTTTCCCCTCGCCGCCTGCGATTCCGATGTCCGCCTCTTTTCCTTCCCCGATTCCATTCACGACACACCCGAGTACCGAGACGTTCAATGGAGTCTTGATATGGCCGAGTTTTTTCTCCAATTCGTTCGCCATGCGGACGACATCGATTTCGACACGCCCACACGTCGGGCAGGCAATGACGTTGATACCCCGATGACGCAATTCAAGCGACTTTAAAATTTCAAACCCGACTTTGACTTCATCAACTGGATCGGCAGCCAGCGACACACGCAACGTATCGCCGATCCCTTGTGCAAGCAGATATCCAAGACCGATTGAAGATTTCACCGCCCCTGTCATAGTCGTCCCGGCTTCGGTGATTCCAATGTGAAGGGGATAATCCGACTGATGGGCAAAGAGCCAGTAGGCATCAATCGCATGGTGCACATCAGACGCTTTGAGCGACACCTTTAGGTTGGTAAAGCCTACGTCTTCCAATGCATGCACAGCATTGAGCGCCGATTCTGCCAACGCCTCCGGGGAAGGCCACCCATATTTTTCCAACAAGGGACGTTCGAGCGAGCCGCCGTTGACACCGACGCGAAGAGGAATGCCGCGCTCATTCACGGCCTTGATCACTTCTTCCACCTTCCACCAAGCCCCGATATTGCCGGGATTGATACGGACACAATCGACGATGTGCGCGGCTTTTAAGGCCAGGCGATGATCGAAGTGAATATCGGCGATCAGCGGTACCGTCATGGCCGCTTTAATTTTTGGCAAAGCGGCAGCAGCCTCATCGTCTGGAACTGCCACACGAATGAGTTCGCAGCCGGCGGCTTCAAGCTGATGAATCTGCGCAATGGTCGAGGCTACATCCCGTGTGTCCGTTGAACACATGGACTGCACTGAGACGGGGGCATCACCGCCGATTTTTACTCTTCCGACCGAGATCTGTCGAGTTTTTCGTCGTCCTATATGCATCAGATGTTAATGGCCTTTTATGTTCTGTGAATCGAACCTACTCAGCTGCCCTGCTCGTCGCCATGGGGGAGATGGCTGCCGAGTGTGGCACCTGTGAATTGTGATTTTTCCGCCGGTACTTTACCGATCAGTTCTTTCACGCTTTGGTAAATTCCCTCGGCGGTTAACCCGTATCGCTCACGCAAGAGATCTTGAGGCCCCTGCTCGATGTACCAATCAGGCAAACCCAAGACCTTGGTCTTCACGTCCGTCACACCGGCATCTGAAAGGGTTTCCAGTACCGCAGAACCGAACCCACCGATCCGACAACCTTCCTCCACAGTCACGACATATCGAACCTGCTTTGCGACTTCCAGGATCAACTCCTGATCGAGCGGCTTCGCAAATCGGCCATTCACCACAGCTGTGGAGACCCCCTCGTTGTCAAGCCGTTTAGCTGCCTCGACGGCCTGCCATACAGAGACACCGATCGCGATAATCGCGACGTCCGTCCCGGCTTTCAAGAGCTCGCCTTTCCCAATCGGAAGCGCCTGAGGAGCTGGATCCATCTTCACTCCAAGGCTCACTCCACGCGGATATCGCACAGAAGTCGGCCCGTTAGATTCCAGACACGTTTTCATCATATGCTGTAATTCGTTTTCATCTTTGGGAGCCATCACCACCATATTGGGTACGTGACGGAGATAGGCATAGTCGAACGCACCATGATGGGTCGTTCCGTCCTCGGCAACAAGTCCTCCACGGTCAATGCAGAATGCCACCGGAAGATTTTGTGTGGCGACATCATGCACAACCTGATCATACGCACGCTGGAGGAACGTCGCGTACATCGCAACCACCGGCTTCATCCCCTGCGCAGCGAGGCCTGCAGCAAACGTGACCGCATGCTGCTCAGCAATGCCAACGTCGTACAACCGGTCCGGGAATTCCTTTTCAAAAGCAGTCAATCCCGTGCCTTCGCACATCGCTGCCGTAATGGCTACGACGCGTTTGTCCTCGCGAGCCAATTTGACCAGCGCGTCCATAGCAATCGCCGTGTAGGAGGGGCGTGCCGACTTCTTCGCCGGCACACCGGTCTCCAGCACAAATGGAGGACAGGCATGGAACCATACAGGATTCTTCATCGCAGGCTCGTAGCCGAGCCCCTTCTTTGTGATGACGTGAAGCAGAACCGGCCCCTTCATTTTCAGCACGTTCTCGAGGGTCGGGAGCAGGTGTTCGAAGTTATGGCCGTCGATCGGACCGCTATATTGGAAACCCAATTCTTCAAAAAGCAAGCCAGGGAGAATCACACCTTTGGCGAGTTCCTCAGCTCGGCGAGCGAGCTTTTGCATGTCAGACCCAATGTGGGGAATCTTGCGCAACAGTTGTCCGGTCTCCTCCCGCATCTTTCCGTAGAACTCCCCCGTGATGGTCCGACTCAGGTACGCGGAAATAGCACCGACGTTTTTCGAGATCGACATCTGATTGTCGTTCAAGATCACGAGAAAGTCTTTCCCGAGCCCTCCCGCATGATGCAGTCCTTCGAGCGTCATCCCCGCCGTCATGGCACCGTCACCCACAACACAGACGACCTTATGCTTCTGGTTCAGCTGCTCTCGGGCTTCGACCATTCCAAAGGCAGCGGAGACACCGGTACCGGCATGACCTGCGTTGAACGTATCGTACTCACTCTCTTCTCGTTTACAAAATCCACTCAATCCGCCGTACTGCCGCAGCGTATGGAATTGCTCACGCCGACCAGTGAGGAGTTTATGTGCATAGGATTGATTGCTCGTATCCCAAACAATCTTGTCATTCGGTGTGTCCAGGAGATACTGCAAGGCGACCGTAAGCTCGACGACGCCCAAATTCGAGGCCAGGTGTCCTCCAACGTTCGAAACCGCTCCGATAATCTGTTCACGGATCTCTTGACATAAGGCCGGAAACCGGTCAGGAGATAACCGCTTTAGATCAGCCGGACTATGGATCGCTTTGAGAATGGACATAGATTGGTCTCCTTCTTTCTTCTTCCGTCAGCCATGTGTCGGTGTCACACGCTAACAGATATCTCCTGCAGAGGCACTCAATTTGGGTGAAGTCTCACATAGGAACCATATGATGTCAAGCACTTACCTAAGATCCTTACGGTTGAGCTCGACCGATATGAAATGCCATCTGGAGACGCAAGGTCCATCGACCCTCGGATAGGCTTGATGGCTGAGCTAGTAGGGGAAATCCAGCCCCGCAAAGATGGCCCCGCCTTCTTTGCTAAATCCATAATCGATTCGTCCCACCACATTCGGCCTGATGATTCCGCGAAACCCGATACCCGGCGTGATTCGATAGTCTTTGAAGCTCACATTCCTAAAGGAGTTGAACACCTGTCCCGTATCGATGAAGGGGGCGATCTCGAAGTCCGCTATCACTCCGGCAAGGCGCGTGCGCAAGATGTGAATGCGCTCTTCAATGCTGAACGCAATCAGTTGCTTATCAATATACCGGTCCACACCAAAACCACGTAGATTGTTTTGTCCTCCCAACGAGCTTTGCTCATAGAACGGAACTTCCGACCCCAGTGTAGCCTGCAGTTCTCCACGCACAACCAGGATGGCTCGTTTAGACTCGCTGGCGAACATCCTCTTCACCTCAAGTCCATACCTCGAATACCACGGATCAGCAGCATTCTTGAAGTTGTAGTTCAGCTCGGCATAGGCGGTGATTGCCGTCCCATCGGTCGGCGTGACCAAATTGTTCCGAGTGTCATAATGAAAACTAATCCGTTGACCGAGAACCGTCGCCCCGTCTGAACCAGGAGCCGAGGGGAACACCGCTCCCGTGAACGGTAGTTCTGTGCCTCCCTCCTGGATCGATTGCATGTGCCGCAATCGCTGACTGACGGCAATTTGCGTGACCTCGTTGGCGTAGACTCCGAACTTCCAGTTCAACCTCGTCTCGGCAGCCGTATAGTTTGTCTCCTGTTCCTTGACGGTGGTCGGACCAAGCCCAAAAAACCGCACGGTCGCATTCTTAAAGTGCATCGCGCTGAATCCGATACTATACCGCCCATTGCTGAAACCGGGGTCGACATAACTGACGAGAAATTTCCGCTCTATTCGTTGTGTCCATGAGGCGATACCTCGGAGCTCTTTGCCCCCTGGTTCGTAGCGAAAGAGGTTGACCGTCCCACGAGTGCCGACGATCGAGTTATAGACCACCATCGGCGCAACCAAATACTTAAGGTCCCCATCCGGACCGGTGATGAGCGCTGGAACGATCATACCGATATCGTTGCCATCGTTCTTACTGGTGCTCACGGCAGGGATTGGGAAAAATCGGACATCGGCACGGGCCGGACCGGGAGAATAGAGGCACCAGCTCCCAAGCAAGAGGAGCATCAGACTGACGGCAAGGCTACGCATACACGCTCTCGTGGTTCCGCAAACCAACGTTATGGCGCCTTGAGCTTGTCCGATTTCTTGCGGAGCTGATCGACAAGATCTGAATACGACGAGGCTCGAAGAATTTTTGTAAATTGTCCGCGATAGTTGTTCACCAAACTGATGTTATCCACCACGACATCGTACACCCGCCAGTCTTCAGCTTTGTTAATCAACCGATAATCGAGTGGAATCTCAGTCTTCCCCGAGAGGACTTTGGTCCGCACCTCCGCATACTCCTTCTCCGTACGTTCGTTCAGATATTGAACCCCTTCACCGGAGTAGGTTTCAATCTTGTCCGCATACGAATTCGTCAGTAACGTCCGAAACAAATCAACGAATTCTTGCTTCTGCTGATCAGTCAGCTGATTCCACGGAGCCCCGAGGGCTCGGCGAGACATTTCCGCATAGTCAAATCGAGCCTCCACCACTTTTTCAAGCAGGTGCCGACGCTCATCCGCTTTGTCTTTGCGCTTGAGGTCTTGATCGCGAACAATGCGCAGCACTTCGTCAATGGTTGTTTTCATGGCTTCCGTGGGAGGGCCCGCGTAGCCTGGGACAACCGACAGCGCAACCATGCTCATTGTCAGGAGCGCGATTGTTCTCCGGCGGATAGCGGTCCGTAGGCTCTCAAGAATGCGCATGATCATCATTGCACCATCCCCTCTGCTGAATTCCCACCTACCCAGCTGACAGACCAGTCAGCTTGAGTTAATTGACTTTTCCGTGGACGTATTGACTCACCAGCTCTTCGAGATCAAGCCCTGATTCTGTATCACGGATGGTATCTCCCGGTTTCAGAGGATCGCCGCCACCACCCGGTGAAAGCGCAAGAAATTTTTCTCCGATAATCCCTCGAGTTTTAATCGACGCGATCGTATCGGTATACAACGCAGTTCCATTTTGAACCGCCAGCCTCACGATAGCCCGATCATCTTTGAGGCTGATGCCCTTCACACGACCGACCTCCACACCGGCTATTTCAATCGTCGCTCCGGACTTTAAGCCCGACGCTGAGTTGAATAGCGCATCCACTTCGTAGAGATCTCCGCCGATGATTTCCAATTTGCCAAGCTTGATGGAGAGATACCCGAGGGAAATAATGCCGACCAGCACAAACACGCCGACCACTAATTCCAGCTTGTTCTTCCCCATCCTGAGACTCCTCTAGTTTGTGGAGATTGCACTGGCCAACGATACTGTCCCGCCGACCGAGATGAATTCCCGAATTTCAGGATCCGTCGTTCGCTGAAACTCAGCGGATTCCGCCATCGCAGCAATTTTTCCGTGCTTCAGCATGGCTACATAATCCGAAATTTCAAAAATCTCTGGAATCTGATGACTCACCATCACGGCAGTAAACCCAAACTTCCGCTGCATACCCGTGATGAGGTCGTGGATCGATTTAGCCATAAGCGGATCCAGCCCGGTTGTCGGTTCGTCAAAGAGGATGATCTCCGGTTGCATCACGAGCGCGCGAGCCAGACCCGCACGTTTACGCATGCCACCGCTCAACTCAGCCGGAAATTTGTGTCCCATTCCTGCCAATCCGACCTGTTCGAGCTTTTCCTCAACCCGCGGAGTCACCTCGGCACCTTTCATGCGAAGCTTCTCTCTGAGCGGAAAGGCAACATTCTCAAAGACAGTCAGTGAATCGAATAACGCCGCCCCCTGGAACAGCATCGCAAACCGTTTACGCACTTCGTTGAGAGTCTGTCCGCGGAGTCGCGAGATCTCCACCCCATCCACCCAGACTTCTCCGGAGTCCGGCTGAAACAAGCCAATCATGTGTTTCAGCAAGACACTCTTCCCTTCTCCGCTTCGGCCGATGATCGTCGTGAGCTTCCCTTCGGGAACGGTCAGATCGACCCCTTGCAAGACAGGTTGCCCCCCTAGGGCCTTCGTCACGCCGACAAGCTTCAACATGGCTATAAGAGAACCGACGTTAAAAAGTAGTCCCACACGAGAATCAAGACCGACGACAACACGACTGCCTCGGTCGTGGCAGTACCGAGCCCTTCGGCACTCATCTTCGTGTAGAACCCTTTATAGCAACAAACCCAGCTTATAATCAGCCCGAAACTGATGGACTTAAGGATGCCTCCATAGACATCTTTCCACTCCACCGCGGACTCGATGGAGTTCCAATACGAGCCGGCACTCACGCCGAGCAAGTCCACCCCAACTAGATGGCCGCCATAGATTCCGACGACGTCGAAGATCGCAACCAGGAGCGGCACACCGATCAACCCGGCGAGCAGTTTGGGAGCAATGAGATATTGGAGGGGGTTGATGGCCATGGTGTCGAGCGCATCGATCTGCTCCGTGATCCGCATGATCCCGATCTCGGCCGTCATGGCCGAACCAGCCCGAGCCGTGACCATGAGTGCTGCCAACACCGGACCCAATTCACGAATCATGCTGAGCGCGACCGCAGACCCTAACAACCCTTCGGAACCGAACTTCCTCAATGTGTAGTAGCCTTGCAACGCTAACACCATTCCCGTAAAGGCCGCAGTCAATACGACGACGAACGTCGACTTGTATCCGATGAAATGAAGCTGTTTGACGATCTGACTGATTCGTAACGGCGGCCGGGCCAACCACGCAAAGGAGGATGTGACAAAGATCAGCATCCGACCCATTTCACTGATGTAGGTGATGGCCCAACGACCGATGGTTTCAAGCAGCGCCATAGTCACATCAATGAAAGTTCTTGCTGTTTGGTTTCGATTCTCATGGTTGCCACGTACTGCCGAAAAAAATCCGTTAACGCCTGGGCCGCAACAGCACTCTGACGACGAAGTCGGCCTAGCCCCAGGAGGCTTGACGGAGTCGTTAAAACAGCGACAACACCCTTGACCCAGCCAGTGGGACTAAGAAATAGATTGAAGTCGAGCGGGAGATCTTCATCGAGACGATCCGACACAGATCGAATAACGATGAACGGGACTTGCGCCCGACTGGCCTCAGCAGCCAACGCCGCACTCTCCATATCGAGACCGATCGCTTCAGTACTCTTTGCAAACTCGCGTTTTTCCTTAGCACTGCCAACCACACGATCCGTGGAGACAAACCGACCGATGCGCTCCGGTGGCACCATAGTCTTAATAACGGCCAACGCAAAGTTCCGTTCATTTCCCGGTACTGCCATTGACGGTGTCAGTACAGACTTTGAACCTTGCTCGGTTTTCTGCACGACTTCGAGTCCCACTAACAGCGCCCCAATATTGGCTTCGATGAGTGCACAAGCAAATCCGGTTGATACCACAAGGTCAATGGGTTGTTCGACGAGCAGTTGGTTGGCACTTCGCCTCGCCTTCTCCAAACCCATACCTGTTTGAGCCAGCCAGTATTCTCCGGCTCCGACCGAGTACACGTGAACAGAGATACCGGCATAGCATCGCTCCACTCCAGGAGGGAACGCGGCCTGAACGGCCTTCATTTCCCAAGAGGTGGCGGCAAAAATGACAGTGCGTTTAGGCAGCACGGCTCCCGAAGAGAGCAAGGAAAGAGAACCGGGAGAGGTCAATGCTCGGACCGATATGAATCGGTCCCTGGAATGTGATGACGCAGTTCATCGGCCCGCATCTTCCCTCGAGAGCGAAGGTTGCGACACATCGCCAGAGCCCACAATGGGAAATACTGGCAATACCAGTGGTATCGAAGATAAAACACCCGAGGAAATCCCGTACCGGTGTGCATACCTTCTTCCCACGATCCGTCTTTCTTCTGGTGCCGAAGCAGGAATTGCACCCCGCGCGCCACGCTCAACGAATCAATTGCGTCGGCCGACATGAGGGCCATCAATGCCCATGCGGTTTGCGAGGGTGTGCTTTCTCCTCGCCCTTGATGCTCCGCATCCTTGTATGAAAGACAGGACTCACCCCAGCCACCATCAGCATTCTGTCGTGACTCCAGCCAGGACACAGCCCGACGAATATAGGGCGCCGACAGATCTTCCCCGATTGCCCTTAGCCCCGCCAGAACGGACCAGGTACCATAGATGTAGTTAACGCCCCACCGCCCATACCAGCTGCCATCTTCTTCTTGCTCCTTCTTCAGGAAGGCCACGGCCGATCCGGCAGATGGATGCGTCTTGTCGTACCCGAGCGCACCAAGCATCTCCAAACAGCGTCCAGCCAAGTCCGAAGTGCTAGGATCCAACAACGCCTTATGATCGGCGAACGGGATATAGTTGAAGACCACACGGTTGTTGTCTTTATCGTACGCGCCCCATCCGCCATCGGAACCCTGCATGGCCACCACCCATCGCATCCCGCGACCAATGGAGTCGTTGACCTCTTGCTCTTGACCGGAAATCTTCAGCTTGGACAGGGCCATAATGACGACCGCGGAATCATCGACATCGGGATACAACTCATTCTCGAACTGGAAGTACCAACCACCCGGCTCCGCATGGGGCGAAGAGATGATCCAGTCACCAACCGTCTTCGTTTGCCGAGACATCAAATAGCGACCGGCTTTTTGAAGGGCAGGATGATCTTGCGCAACCCCCGCCTCGACCAGCGCATTCGTCAACAAAGCCGTATCCCAGATAGGAGACAAACACGGTTGTAGGTGAAGCGTAGGAAGCATCTCCCCGTCGATCAGCACGGAATCATAGACTTCCAACTCTTCTATTTCACGCAGCGCCTTGACCACCAAGGGATCATCCGCATCGTACCCAAGACACTCGAGCGCCATGATAGAGTTTGCCATCGCGGGATAGATTGCACCAAGTCCACCGGAACCCTTGATGTGATCCACCATCCACGTCGCAGCCTTATTGAGTGCCTTTTCCCGCAAGACCCGCATGGGCATCCGGTCATACAACTTCAACATGGCATCCAGCGCCACAAAGAAGTTGTGCGGCGTGAGCCAGGCCTGATCCTTATTGAAAGGAGGATACTTCCAATACCGGACTTCCCCACGAGAAATGGGATACAACTCATCAATCCCTTGTTCGAGCGGTATCTGGCAAACTGGTCTGTGGGCAAAGACGATCAGCAAGGGAATCAAGACCGCCCGAGACCAATACGAGATCGCATAGATACTGAAGTAGAACTTCTTCGGGAGCAGCATGATCTCGACAGGCATGTGCGGGACGCCTTCCCAATCATACTGATCGAACAACGCCAGCGTGATTTTTGTAAACACGTTGGCTTGCAGCACCCCACCCATCGCCAAGATTCGCTCTTTGGCTCGAATCATGAATGGTTCATCCGCCGACACGCCGCTCAACTTGAGTGCAAAATAGGCCTTAACCGAGGCACTGATCTCGGCCGGCCCACCGTAATAAATTGGCCAGCCACCATCGGGCAGTTGCGTCGATTTGAGGTAGCGGACGGCCTTTTGTTCCCGTTCAGGATCCACACGATCAAGGAATCGGCGCAGCATCAAATATTCGGCGGTCAGCGTCGTATCCGCCTCCAGCTCGGCAACCCAGTATCCCTCCGAATGTTGCCTACTGAAGAACCAGGACTGACTGCGCCTGATCGCATCATCCACTGCATCCGGTTGGCTGACCGCATGCCCAATGGGCCTGCGAGCCGTCGAAGAATCCAATGTTGATAGAACCACTGGTTTATCCGAGACCAACCGGAGCGACGCCATCGGCGTGTATTCCGTCGCGGGGTCGAACCCCCCTCGCGCGTTCGCAAGTAGACTATCAGAGAGGCGATTGAAAAACGCCTTGATGATGTTCATGAATAGTTAGGACTCAAAAGAAATAACTGCGGCAGGCGAAAGACCGACATCTATAGCAGGTCTCCCTAATATGATTCCTCACAACGTACACAAACGTAGCACAGTTCTATATAACAGACACCCAAAACCGAGTCAAGCAAGGGAGGAGGGAAGTGCCTGATGAACATATGCATTTCTGGGTGCCAGAGACTGAGCACACCTTCATGGTGGAACATAAACTTGTCGTCGTGATGCGTCGCGAAAGGACCATCCCTTTTAAAACAGTGCCGCAGATCGTCTATTGGATGTTGAGCGGCTTGGTTGCCGGTTGCCGTCGGAGAACTCATCGGTCTGCTTGACCTAACAGCATGGATGACTCTGCCATCGTCGACTGTTTATTCCACATACACCATAAAATACCAAAATGGGCAGAAGAAAGATCGAGGGAAAACCGAAAGGGGCTATCTCATGAGCAAGCAGATAAGTGCGATTAAGGCCCACAGCATAAGCGAGAAGCGCAGTCCGTTGACAATTCCTCTTGCGGGAGCCAAGGCATCATCCGCCGGTTGGCCTGAGCCCACGAGTCGTGGATGTCGTTCCCCATTGCAGTCCGCGAGAGACTCGCTCATGCATGCATCGACGAATGCTAGATCGCTGACGAACCGTCGATAATGGCTTTGATCTCGACCACGCGAAGTAGGCATTGCGCTGTCCTGGCTAGAGAATTAGAGACCCCTATCCCGAGATACGACAAGTCTGTAACGAGAATACTGCATGCAACAAAAATACCGTACACCGTGTTATATGAATGGCGAACGGTTTTTTTCCGACAAAACGCCTGTTGCATATATTAAAAATTCCCACCATCCTGTAAGTAATTGATTGGGTTGGTTATCTTCTTAATTGTTCGCTTTAGCTGGGCAGGCAAGTCTAACAATTCACTGCTTTTGCTTGAAACTTTACTTGAGTGACGGGAAGAGTTGCAGTCCTGAGTCAGATCACTTTCTGTATTGTTGTGAATCAAACAGCCTACACAGTTTGGTGAGGCGATAGAGGGAGCCCAGGTGAGCTCAAGTCGGAATCAGACCCGGTTGAGAAGGTCCGCTTTGGCTCGTAACCCCTGGTAGCTCTTTCAAAAAAGGCACTGGTATAAGACACACTAATGGTGTTAGACAGAAGTTGTGCTACCGAGGCAACTTACACTGAGATCTTCCCTGTATAGTATTAGGAGAGCCTGTCGTGAGAGAGTTAGAGCGATCACCTCCTCTCAGAAAGTAACAAACCGTTCGATACACTTCTAACGTCGAGCTCGGTTCGTCCTAATTTAGAATTTCGGAGATGAGTTCGGCAGTGACACATGCTCAACTCAGCGATCGTTGCATGTGTCCTGGCGATAAACTGTTACTGAGGAGGTTTCTCTAACATGATGACATCTAGCGCCGTCCACCCCACCCTGGCGATCATCTGGGTCGGGGTGTTGCTCACTTTTCTTGCAATGGTCTTCGCCTCTACAGGGAAACGTCACTCCGAAGGCACCAAATGGTTAGGAGCCAAGACCATGAAGTGGTTGTCCATGTTGGGGTTGCTGGTTTTAGCCACGGTTTTTGTGACGGGTTTGAAGGCGGCGCACCCCTTGATCGACAAAAACTACGCGGCTGTATTCGTGACAAATTCCGGTTGGTTCCTCGTTGGAAAGCTGGCAATAATCTGTCTGGTTCTCGCAATTGCACTGTGGGTCCACTTCATTTTGCTACCAAGATTCGCCAGGAATACGGAAACAGCCGCAACCGCTAAACGCAGCCTTCGAAGGTGGGTTATCATCGAGGGGATTCTTACGCTTGCGCTGATATGGGCCGGACATGTGGTGGCAACCGATCACCCCCCAAATCACGCAGTCATCTACACCTGGCCATATCCCTTCCGCTTCTCCATCATGAACACATGGGGTATGGCCATGCTGGACGCCGTGATCGGCGTATGGGTTGCGATTACTCTGCTCATCGTAGCAGGAGCCATCGCATTGCGTGCTCTAATGAAGGGCGGGCGATCAAGCTGGAGGTTTGGCCTACCTACCGTGCTGGTAGTGTTGGCGCTCGCCGTTAGTGCATACGCCCTGTCTATTAAGGCCTATCCAGAAACCTACCGTGATACCCCGGTCCCGTTTAAGTCGGAATCCGTCGCGCACGCCATGACCCTCTTTGCTGACAACTGCGTCCCCTGCCACGGACATCAAGCGAAAGGTGACGGCATTTTGGCCAAAACCATGCCGAAAAAACCGATCGATTTACTCACAGAACCTCACGCCACCATGCATACTCCAGGAGATTTTTTCCATTGGCTCACCAATGGCGTTCCCGGAACGGGCATGCCCGCATGGGGGGAAAAATTTTCTGACAAAGAGCGCTGGGACCTCGTAAATCTCATTCATGCCATTAACCGCGGCTATCAAGCGCGCATTATGACTACTCGGATCCTCCCCAACCAACCATTTCTTGCACCTCCAGGCTTCTCCTATACCACCCATGACGGAACCACCGGCAGATTGAAAGACTTCCGTGGGGAAAAAGCCGTCCTGCTCGTCCTGTTTTCGTGGCCGGACTCGCGTGAGCGACTCGATCAACTACGGTTGGCCTACTCGGCGTTACGAGACCACAAGACCGAGGTTTTGGCCGTGCCACTGGCCGATCTCACCTCGCAGCAGATCGCTGATATCGGGAAGGACATCCCCTTCCCCTTGGTTGAAAAGGAGGCGACTGAGATCGCCCGCGCATATTCACTGTTTCGTCGAACGATCTCTCATCCCGACCTGATGGGTCCGGCAACCGTGCCAAAGCACATGGAGTTCCTATTCGACCGCTTCGGATATCTGCGGGCACGGTGGATCCCGGAAACCGATGGATCCGACTGGAACGATATCGAATTCGTGACGCAACAGGTGGACCAATTGCATCAGGAACAGGAAATTATGCCTCCACCTTCCGACTATGTGCAGGAGTCAGGACATGACATGCACATGATGGGCGGGATGAAGATGTAATCAGCCCGCTACAGAGCACAGGAATGAAGTCCGTGCGTCCTCGTTCATCATTCTCGGAGAGTCGCTATGGGAAGGGTCGAACGAATATGTTCGCCCCTTCTCTTCTCCTCCTCCCTACTTTTCTGGCCCTTGCCTCCTGTTCGGTGATCGACGCAACTTTTTCGGCGATCAAGACAACCTTCTCCGCAATGAAGACGACCTATCGGGTCGCGAAAAAGACGGTCAAAGGCACGATATGGGTGGTCAAAGGAGCCTATCAATTTACGAAGGGGACAACCAAACTTGTTTATCAAATCGGCAAGTTTACCTTTGAGGTCGTTCGTGCCCCTTTAGAGTATCCGTTAATGAGCGACGACATCCAGACCATCGATGGACTCCCGGTCAAGGAGGCGATTCGTCTCGGGCGGGTTAAAGCTGCGCCGTACACCGTCAACGGCCATCACTATGTGCCCATGACGGTCGCCAGTGCACAGACTTACAAAGAGAGAGGTCTAGCATCATGGTATGGGGAAGAAACCAGGCGGCAGAAAGGAGGGCACATGACGGCCAACGGCGAGCTGTTCAATCCCAGAGCGTTGACGGCGGCCCACAAGTACCTGCCGCTTCCGATTCACGTCCAGGTGACGAACCTAGAAAACGGACGCTCGATCATCGTGCGAGTGAATGATCGTGGCCCCTTCCCCAGCAGGCACAACCCAGATTCCGGGAAAAGGATCATCGACTTGAGCCGGGGAGCGGCAGAAGAGCTTGGATTTGTCGACAAAGGAGTCGCCAAGGTGCATGTTGAGACGATTCAGCTGGAAGAAGCATGAACAGAAGCCACAACCCCACTCGTGGCAGATCAAGCAAGCCGGATTTTTTGTTCTCGTCGAGCGAGGACAACCTGTGCGAGACGAATCTCTAACAGCGAATCCCGCTAGGCCGGCTGCAGATCGCCGAGCCGGACCGACACAAGCTTGGAGACACCCGGTTCTTCCATCGTCACACCGAATAGGGAATCCGCGATGCTCATCGTTCGCTTATTATGGGTGATGACGAGGAACTGGGCATTCTGTGCCAAATCCCTCAAGACCGCCGTAAACCGCCCGATGTTTTCCTCATCGAGCGGGGCGTCGATTTCGTCCAATAGGCAGAACGGCGTCGGCCTGATGAGAAAGCTCGCAAACAACAGCGCCATCGCCGTGAGCGTCTTTTCGCCGCCCGACAGCATGGTAATGCTCTTGAGTCGTTTCCCTGGCGGCTGCGCAACGATTTCAATGCCCGGTTCGTCACTCCCGGAGGGCTCACCGTTTTCCGACAGGGGTTCCTCGACCAACTGCAACTCCGCACGCCCCCCAGGGAAAAACTGACCGAACACTTCGGTAAACTTCCGCTGCAGTTCATCATAGGTCGCCGCGAACATTTCTTTGGTCGTCCGATGAATCCGCTGAATGATTTCCTTGAGCGAGGTGATCGAATTGGACAAATCTTGCTCTTGAGCCGAGAGGAACTTGTGGCGCTCTTCAAGTTCCTGGTGCTCACTGATCGCGGCTAAATTGATCGGTCCCATACGATCAAGTCGGTCACGGAGTTTCTGCAACTGCTCCTTCAACTCAGCATCGGATCGTTGGACCATGTCTTGTTCAGGTGCTGCATCGGTCTCTGGAACTGGTTCACTCGCCGCTGAAGAAATATCGATCAACGTCGACGGATCCAGTTGATAGGTGCCGGCCAACGTGCTTTCGACTGTCCCTAATTGCGTACGAACCTCCGCACGTCTGACCTCTACCGTCATGCGCGCATCACGAATCGCAGACATTCCTCGCCGTGATTCCTCGAGAGAGCCTTCCATTGCCTGACTGGCCGCCACTTGTTGCGCTTGGCGCTCCTGGGCCGTAACCAGCTCGCCCTTGACTTGACCCGCAGTCTCACCAAGTTCCCGACACAGCGCCTCCTGACGCGTTTGTTCAGCTTGGCTCTGCTCAATCAGGCCTTTCAGGCTGTCGAGATGCTCGCCCAAGACCCGTCGCCGATCTTCCGTTTCTTGGATCTGCTGCGTTACCCGCGCCCGATTCAGCTGCTCATGCTCTCGTTTCGCACGCAGCCCCTCAGCTGCTAACCTCGCTTCCGTGACACGATCCTGATGCGCCCGCAGGTTCTGATCGAGCAGTCCAAGTCCTTCGCGTACCCTCGATAACAACGTGTCTTGGCCGGTTTTTTCTGCGATCCACTGACTCAATTGGGCTTGGACCGACTGAGATTCTTGTTCCAACTGCTCACGCTCAGTCTGGCCTTCCTGAATCTCTGCTTCCACCGCGTTGAGCCTGTGATCCAGATCGTCCAGCACATGCTGGAGCTTTTCTTGATCTTTGCGCAACGACAGATTTTGCATTTCGGCCTCGCGCAACGAATCACCAAGCTGGCTGTCTCTCTCGGTCAGCTCTTGAATCTGGGCCTGCACGACATCTCGCTGCTGCTTATTCTGATCAAGCTCCACCACGAGGGTTTGTCTTTTGGTTTCAAGGTCGAGCACCTCTCGTCGTCGCTCAAGCAAACCAGGCGTGCCTTCCACATGTCCACCCGTCACAATACCGGACGCATCCACCACTTCGCCGTCCAGAGTCGCCAGGATCGGACCGTTCGGAGCACTCCAGGCATGGCGTTCCCATAACTCGATGGCTTGGTCCAAAGAGCGAACGATCACGACTCGATCGAACAACGAGTCGCGAGCCACCGTTCGGGCAGCCTCGGTCTGTATCAGATCCACCGCTCTCCCCACAACTCCAGGCTCCGTGGCGATAGTCGCCCACCAGTCGTACACCTGTTTCCCTTCCCAACGTGGCTGCTGCGGAATAAAACTGCCTCGCCCCAACGTCTCCTCTTGGAGAAACCGGATCAATCGCCGCCCCACGGACGGTTCATCGACAAACCACCCCCGAACACGTTCCCCGAGCACCGCTTCGACCGCACGCTCCATCCCAGAAGGAATCACCAACCATTCGGCGACGGCGTCCCGCACCCCTTCACACGACTTCAGGGCAGGCCCCTGGTTGGCTCCTTGCCGACCGTACCCCATCTCCTCCTGGACGACGCTTTGCAGCGCCTCTAGGCGCGACTCAAGCCCGGCGAGTTCTTCAGAGCGCCGCAAGATGACTTGATCCAACGACTGTACGAGCCCGATCGCTTGCGCCACTTCTTCTTTCACGACACGTTGGTCTGCTTGCAGCGTCGCAACGAGGCGGTCCGCCTGTCCATATTCTTCGCGCAACGTTTCGTGACGAACGACCGAGGACTCTCGTTGACCCCGCAATTCGTCTCGCTCCGCAGTCAACCGGGTTGCGCGGCTGGTGAATTCCTCTATCCGCTTCGCTAACTGCGAGATACTCTGCTCGGTGTTGGCGACCAACACGGCCAGTTGCAACACATCTTTTCGCCCTCGCTCTTCTTCTGCGATTGCCGCGGCACGCTGATCGTGCAATCGCGTCATCTCCTGATCCAGCACTTCGAGTGCCTGGGTACGAGCCGTCACTTCCTCCTCAAGCCCGACCAATGACGACTCAATGGCCCGGAGTGCGGCGGCCACTTGCTCTTGAGAACGTACGAGCTCTTCCAGCTCAGCCGACTCCTGGACTTGTTGTTGGCCGAACAACTGCCCCCGATTACGTTCAACCTCCGCCGCCGTCAGCGCGTGCGCCTGCTGCTGCTCCACACCCGCCAACTGTTCTCGAATCTTTCCAATGGAGTCGGCCGTGGCAATCGCTTCGAGACGCGCCTGTTCAAGGTCCGTTGCAAATCGAGCCTGTTCAGCAGCCCTTTCAGACTCTTGTTGATTCAGGCTCAAGACCTCGCCCTCTACCGTTTGCAACGTCTGTCGCAGTGCCCTGAACTCCCTCGTTAACAAGGTCACTTCGATCTCCCGCGCTTCACCTTGCAAGGTCTGATAGGTGCGTGCTTGGCGTGCTTGGCGCTCCAGAGAATTGAGCTGCTTCTTGACCTCCGCCACGATGTCGCGAACACGCAAAAGATTTTGCTGCGTCGTTTCGAGTTTTCGTAACGCCTCCGCCTTCTGCTTCTTGTAGCGGACGATTCCAGCCGTTTCTTCGATGAGCTCGCGTCGATCTTGTGGAGAAGCGTTCAAGATCTGATCGATCTGCCCCTGGGCGATCACCGTGTGTCCTTTGCTTCCGGCACGGGTATCGAGCAGCAGACTACGGATGTCTTTCAGACGGCAGTGAATCTTGTTGATGAGGTACTCGCTCTCCCCGTTGCGATACAGACGACGAGTAAGCATCAACTCCTGAACTTCTGTCAGTTCACTCGGAAGCCCTGAGTTTCCATCCAGTTTCATAGCCGCGTGATCTAACCCACCGATCACCAGCGAAACTTCCGCCATTCCCAACGGCTTACGGACTTCGGTGCCGTTAAAAATGACATCCTCCATCTTTTCGCTTCTCAGCGTCTTGGTACTTTGCTCCCCCAAGACCCATAAAATGGCATCGACGACGTTGCTCTTCCCGCTGCCATTTGGTCCTACGACCGCGGTGACCCCTTCCGGGAATTCAATCTTGGCCTCCGCGAATGACTTGAAGCCCAGCATATTCAGCGATTTCAAGTACATCGATTCACCTTTTCCCACACGCGTAGAACGTCTTCATGAGGAAACAAAATTTCCGGCCCTTGTACCACAGGGGTTTTAAGAAATCAAAAATAAAACACAGCCAATAGGGTACATGTAAGGTTGTCCCTACAATTTATGGGGTTCTTTCAGGAAAAACTTGGGTCTGGCAAGGACGAGGAACCGCACACATTCACGCCATGGACTCGAATTCGACAGGGTATTACCCACGCCGTATCAGCGAACCATAGTAGGGGCCGAGCTTTTGGAAGACTCTATCTGGACGAGTTCCTTCGGCAGCAGGAACTCGACATCTTCCTCAATCACCGTGAGCTCTTCGACCTCAGACGATTCCGACATTTTTAAGAATGCCACCACTTCCGTGACGAGAATTTCCGGCGCCGAGGCACCGGCGGCAATCCCGACCGCCTGGGCTCCCTGCAGCCACGCTGGATTAATATCCGCGGCTGAATCGATAAGATAGGACGGGATACCGCACTGCTCGCCCAGCTCCCGCAACCGGTTTGAATTTGAGCTGTTGGGCGAGCCGATGACGAGAATGACATCCACACGGCGGGACAGTTCTTTGACCGCATTCTGTCGATTCTGCGTCGCGTAACAGATATCTTCCTGATGCGGCCCCTTGATGTTTGGAAACCGTTCATGCAACGCACCGACGATATCTCGACATTCATCGACACTCAGAGTCGTCTGCGTGACATACGACAAATTGACCGTGCTCTCGACTTGGAGTTTTTCCACATCGCTGACAGACGACACCAAGTGAAACTTATCGGGAACCTGACCGAGCGTCCCGATCACCTCCGGGTGACCGGCATGACCGATGAGGATCAGCTCATACCCCTGCGTGTAATCGCGGTTCACCTCGTTATGAACCTTGATCACCAGCGGACAGGTCGCATCGATCACGTGCAACCGGCGACGACGTGCCTCTTCCCACACGGACTTGGCCACCCCGTGCGCGCTGAAGATGACGACCGACCCTTCCGGGACTTCGTTCAACTCTTCCACAAAGACCGCCCCTTTTTGCCTGAGCGACTTCACGACATGCCGGCTATGGACGATTTCGTGACGCACATAAATAGGAGCGCCATATTTCTTGAGTGACAGTTCCACGATTTCGATCGCCCGATCGACACCGGCACAAAACCCACGGGGATTGGCGAGGTATATCTTCATGGTTGTCGTAGCTCCTTCGTTCAGGCTCTACAAGACGGTCTCTGCATGGTCAATATTGATCATTCACGATACGTCAGATCCATAGGGCCCGTCAACAGAATTGGTTGAGAGCTAGTCTATCACGCCATTGAAGGAAACCTCTTTGGATCGACGGAGGCGCTATGACACAGATGCCGGCACGGTACGGCATTTTCCCTTCCCAGTGGTCACCAACTTTGTGAATCTATTTTTAGTGCGAGGTCTCAAAGGGGATAGGAAGGAAGTGGGAGCTATTGCATCGATCATGGATGATTGGATGCGCTGGTCGCACGGGAAAGGAGTGGTCATGAGTCTGCAAAAGGCAGTCGCTGTTGTGGTTGCAATCGTTACGCTGGCTGGGATGCTGTGTGCACCGAAGCTACTGTATGCAAGCGACCAGTCTCGCGCGAAGGAGCTGATCCAGCAGAGCTGTGTACACTGCCACCGGTTGGAAGGGAAAGCTGAATCGAGATTTAAGCTTCATGCCCCTGACTTGATCTGGGCCGGTAGTAAGTATCAACGGCCGTGGCTCATTCGCTGGCTCACAGGAAAAGAAGCTCCGCTCTATGCCAAGGGCTATCTTTGGGACATGACGAATGTACCGACCAAACACCTCTCCGTCACAGAGGCGGAGGCCAACGCGCTTGCGGATTATTTTGCCGAACACAACAAAGACCCACGTGTGATTGTGGGCGCATTCGACGTTTCAAAAGTGTCGAGGTTCGATGTCACGTTTGGGGCAGCGGCCTATAAAGCCCATGCCTGCCTCGGCTGCCACACGATCAAGGAGAACGGCAAGCTCATCGGAGGCCCTCAGAGTGCCGCGCTACAGAATGCCGGTCAACGGTACAACATGGATTGGCTGTACCGGTTTGGCCAGAACCCGCAGGACTTCACCGTACACAATGGAGAATTCCTGGCCGATGCCACTGATGCGCAATTGCGAGCGGTGATCGGATTCCTAGCCGTGCAAGGGGTCAACGACTTTACATACTACGAGCCCTGGACGAGTCAGGAGTTCGCCAACGCCAGTGTGGATCGGGGGAAGACACTCTATAGGGAGTATTGTGCCCAGTGCCACGGTTTCACCGGCAAGGGTGACGGCCCAGCCGCCTCAGGCCTGGAACCCAAGCCCGCTATCCACGCCAATATCCCTTTTGAGAAGCTTCCCATGGACTATCTCTATAACGTGATTAACCACGGCGGGCCGGCCGTCGGCAAATCGCCGAATATGCCCTACTGGGGATTGACCATTGACCAGCAGGGCGTAGCCGATGTGATTGCCTATTTGAAGGTGACCTTTAAAGGAGTCCCAGATGTCGCTGCAGGAGCCGGAGGTACTGAAGGGAGTGCCTGTGTGCAACCGCGCAAGACGGCTAAGGCTCCTGCAGACTTCCTCACCAAAACCAACCCGCTTCCTTCATCGGCTGGAGCGATCAAAGCAGGAAAAGAGCTGTTCCTGAAAGGTGCACAACCGGTCGCCTGCGTCATGTGCCACGGCGAGCTAGGAGATGGGAAGGGGTTGATGGGAGCGGCATTTGTCCCGCCTCCACGGAATTTTACCTGCGGCACGATGATGAGAGACTTACCCGATGGACAGCTGTTCTGGATCATCAAGAATGGGTCGCCTGGCACCGGAATGATGGCGTTTCCGGGACTGCCGGACGAGCAGGTCTGGCAACTGATTCACTATATCAGGAGCTTGGCTCATTAAGAGTTAGGAGAGTGCATGTGTACATATCAAAAAGGAGGTAGGCATGAGAGTGCATCGATGTAGATTGGTGAAGTCAACCATTCTTTGTGCTGTCGCTGCTTGGACGATCTGGAACAGTGCTTCCACGATTGCCTATGCGCAGGCCCCTGGGATGGGGGCGCCGCCATCCAAGATAGAGATCACCATCAAAGACCGCCAGCACGGCTATGAGACGGTCGGGATTACGATGCCATCACAAGACACGATCATCGTCGTCCGAAACCAGGATTCCGTCACGCACGGGTTGGCGTCAACGCTGTTCAAAGATATTCCTGTGAAGGTGGAAGGAGGGACTGAGGTGCGAGCGAAAAAATTCAAGTCGTTCCACCTCGATGCAGGAAAGACCATGACACTCCGTTTCTCGACGGCACCAACAAACTTTGACCCGCTCACCGGTGGCGCGGAAAGCGTGCACCATGCCCTGTGGTGCGACATCCATCCTGAGGTGAAGGGTGAGATATTCGTCATTGAAACCCGTGGGGATATCGGAGGTGGATGAGCTGATACGATCAGTTCGCGTTACCATCGCACCAGAGGGGGCCAAGCAGATCGTGATCGACTGGGATCAAATGGCGAGCGATCTGCTCGCTGCCGAGGGCGAGACCATGACCTACCGATTCTACCGTCCCTTTCACCGGGCATATGACGAGAGGGACGGTAGAATCGTGGTGGCTCAACAACCATCCGAAGGTGCCGCCATCCGCTTGACTCTCCCTGTCCTCCCCCGTACGCTCACCGTCTGTTGAGGCTTCGTATCAATCGGGAAACTACTGCCGATCCCTTTGTTTCTTGTTATTGAGAAGGAGGCGCTTCACATGGCTCAAAGACCTTTTCAAACGGGTGCGATCGTCAACCTAAGTGGCGGAGAGAGCAACAAGGACGTTGTCATCTATACCGTTCCCGCCAGGAAACGGTTCCATATCAAATTTCTCGGCATCAATGGTTTTGGGCAACCAGATCAGCCTCTTTTTTATGCAATTCACGTAACGACAGGATCGAGAATCGGGATCTATCCGGTCGCACCCCCTGGTGTGGCTGAAATAGACGAGCCTCAATTCCCAGCACGGTATTTCGGCAGTCATGAACTCACTCTCTATGCAGATCCTGGGTCCGATCTCATCTTCACTGTTGCGCGTAAGGACACCACAAGCAATGTCCGGGTGCTCATTGATGTCTGTGGAATTCTTGTCGATGTTCGAGCAAGGGCGCGAGCAGATCGGTGATCGGAACAACCTAAGTATCTCTTCACCACTCACAAGAGGATTGCCATCCCATGAACAGCATTCCAAATCCCTCGTCCATTTTACAGACTGCCTTCAGCTTTTGGGGCTCGAAAGTCTTGCTCACAGCCGTCGAGGTTGGTCTGTTCACCACGCTCGGCAACCGGCGCCTGACGGGAATTGAGTTGGGCAAGGAATTGCACTTTCACCCGCGAGCGAATCTCGATTTTTTTGACGCCCTCGTGGCGATGAAGTTCCTCGACCGTGAGAGCGACGGCCCGCGGGCAAGATATTTCAACACACCGGAAGGCGCACTGTTCCTCGACTCGGCAAGCCCACGGTACATCGGCGGGATTCTGGTGATGCTCAACGCGCGGCTGTTTAAATTTTGGAACGATCTGCCTGAAGCGTTGCGGACAGGCCGACCGCAGAATGAGGTGAAGCACGGACAGAAAGGAATGTTTGAAGAGCTCTACTCCGACCTGCCCAAGCTGGAACAATTCATGGGCGCAATGACCGGCCTCTCCCGCATCAACTTCGAAGCATTCGCTGACAAATTCGACTTCTCCAAATTCCACACCCTGTGCGACGTCGGCGGCGCAACCGGTCTGCTCAGCATTGAGGTCGCGAAGCGACACCCACATCTCACGTGCACAAGCTTCGATCTGCCGGTTGTCGAACCGATCGCGAAGAAACATATCGCTGTTGCTGGGCTAGAGAATCGAGTACGCACCGCGCCCGGCGACTTCTTCGAGGATCAACTGCCGAAGGCGGACCTCATTACGATGGGCATGATTCTGCATGATTGGAACCTTGAGAAAAAGATGCACCTGATTCGCTCAGCCTACGACGCGCTACCAGCAGGCGGAGCGTTGGTGGCCATTGAGGCGCTGATTGACGATGCTCGCCGCGAGAATGTGCAGGGGTTGCTCATGTCCCTCAACATGCTCATCGAATTCGGCGATGCGTTTGATTATTCGGGCGCGGATTTCCGCCGTTGGTGCGGCGAGGTCGGATTCAAGCGGTTCGAGGTCATTCATCTTGCAGGCCCATCGAGCGCGGCAATCGCTTACAAGTGATCTATCCGGCAGTAGACCATTCTCAACCGCCGCCTTCCCGCGCTTACTTGACAGCCTCTTCCACCCCCCGTAGGCTGAGAGATCCGCATGGGCAGCCTAACACACAAGAAAATCCTGCTCGTCGAAGATGAACAGGACATCCTGCACCTCGTCAAACACTACTTGGAGAAAGAAAGCTTTCGAACTGTCGTCGCCATGACCGGCCTCGAAGCCTTGAAGAAAGTCGTGGAAGATAAGCCCGATCTGGTCATCCTGGATCTCATGTTGCCGGAAATGAACGGGCTGGAAATTTGCAAGCGCCTCCGTTCCGATTCCAATACCGCGATGCTCCCCATCATCATGCTCACGGCCAAGGCCGAAGAGTCGGACACGATCGTCGGGCTCGAACTGGGCGCAGATGACTATGTGACGAAGCCCTTCAGTCCCAAGACATTAGTCGCCCGGGTCAAAGCCCTCCTGCGTCGGGCCGACCGTACACAGGAGACCGACACTGACCTCTATCGTTATGAGACGCTCACAATGAATCTCTCCCGGCATGAGGTCAGCCTTGGTCAACAAGAGGTGACTTTGACGACCAAGGAATTCGGCCTGCTCGAACACTTGCTTCGCCATCGTGGCCGTGTGTTGACTCGCGAGGTGTTGCTCAATGCCGTCTGGGGTTACGACTACTATGGAACGACCAGAACGGTCGACGTGCATATCCGACGGTTGAAACAGAAGTTACCGCTTCTTGAAGAAGCCATCGTCTCAGTCAAATCACTTGGGTATAAACTGAAAGACGTCGACGAGCCAGGATGACGTGGTCGATCCGCTGGAAGGTCATGACCGAAACGCTGGTGGCGGTAGCCTGTGGCCTGTTCATTGCCGGCGTGATGACAATGCAAGCCCTCGAACGGCAGCATCTGGCACAGATGGACGAGGCGCTCGAGGCAAAAACCAAACTGGTTGAATACGGGTTCCAGTCCTTTTTGGGCACAGATTCTTCCTCTCGACCCCCCACTCAACTCCAGGACACCACACGCGATCTCGGTAATCGGGCCGCGGCCCGGGTGACTGTAATCGCCCTAGATGGAACCGTTCTCGCCGACAGCACGGTACGGGAGGACGACCTCTCCACACTTGAAAACCACAAGTCCAGGCCTGAAGTCGACCAGGCGTTGTCCATAGGACAGGGACAGGATATCCGCTCGAGCCACACGACCGGTGAACGGACGATGTATCGGGCCGTCCTCATGAGGACGGCCCAGAACACGTCGCCTTTCGTCGTGCGTGTGGGACTTTCGATGGTTTTTCTCGACCGTGAGTTATCGGAGATACGGGAACAACTCTTTCTCGCCCTTGGTGTGGCATTCCTTGTTGCCCTCACACTCGGTGCCTGGTTGGCGCACAGCATCACCAAACCGCTTTCGGATATCGTCTCGGCTGCTCGACAACTGGATGCCAGCAACCACGCCTTCCACATCAGGACTACCGCACAGGATGAGGTCGGCCTCTTGGCTTCCACGCTAAATCATGTGGCCGGCCAGCTTCAGACCAAGATCGATGAGCTGTCAGAGGATCGGGCTCAACTCTTGGCAGTCCTGACGTCGATGGTTGAGGGCGTCATGGTCATGGACTATCGAGGCCACATCTTGCAGATCAATCCAGCATTGGAACGGATGTTCGGCATCTCCCGCGTTGAGGCACGCGGGCGAGCTTGTGCCGACCTATTTCGCCATCAACAGCTCAATGAATTGGTGGCTAGCATCCTGCGTTCGCCGGCCCATCATCAGGACGAAATCGTACTGCCTCTGACGGGGCGATGCCTACAGATTGAAGCCTCCCCTGCCGGAGGGAAGCGAGAAAACGAAGCATGTGTGGTGTTGGTCTTCCACGATATTACGGATCTTCGTCGGTTGGAGAAGATACGGAAAGATTTCGTGGCGAATGTCTCGCACGAGCTTCGCACGCCGCTCACATCCATCAAAGGCTATGTGGAAGCCTTGCTCGACGGAGCCAAAGACGATCCGGTGGTGTCCATAAATTTTTTGGACATCATCCTCAAGCAAAGCGATCGATTGAATCTGATCATCGAAGACCTGCTCGAACTCTCAAAGATCGAATCAGGCGGTATCTCGTTCAAGGAAGAACCGATTGAGCTGAGGTCGTTGGTGGAACGCGCACTGTCAGTCGTCAAGCCGATAGCCGACAAGAATCGCCATCATCTCACCATCATGATCGATGCAGGGCTCCCAGCTGTGGCAGGAGACGAAGGTCGGCTCGTCCAGGTTCTGACCAATCTTCTCGATAACGCGATCAAGTACACCCCGGAGGGTGGAACCATTACGGTCGGCGCGACGCGAGCCCCTCTCGAGAAGACCGAGCCTCAAGTCAACGCGATCGATATCAGCGTCGCGGATACAGGAATTGGGATTCCTGAACAGGACAGGCCGCGGGTCTTTGAGCGGTTTTACCGTGTCGACAAGGCGCGATCACGTGAGCTAGGGGGAACCGGATTGGGATTAGCCATCGTGAAACACATCATCGAAGGACATGGAGGACAGGTCTGGGTAGAGGCCAATCATCCGCGGGGAAGTCGATTTGTCGTTCGTCTTCCCATCAACCCTGAACGCCAGCTCCTGGCTCGGTGGGATGACGCAAGTAAGACACAGACTCCTTTGGTTCTACCAACGGACAAGGCTCGTCGCCCACGTTAAGCCCCCGCCAAAGCTGCCGAGCAGCACCAGATCTCCGGGCGAGATATCTCCACTGCGGACCGCATTATCGAGCGCAATCGGAAGAGATGCCGATGACGTGTTGCCGTATCGTTCGATCACCGAAGCCAGGCGATCACGCCCGACACCCAAGCGACCTGCGATGTGAGACAAGATGCGCCCGTTTGCCTGATGGAGGACCACTTGCCGAATATCCTCAGAACGGACACCGAATTCCTTCAAGATATCCTGGACGGCGCGTTCGACTCGCCGAACGGCTAAGCGGAAGAGCGGCGCCCCACGCATGCGGATCGCATGCCCCTTTGTTCCTAACACCTCGGACGTCAACGGCATCCGAGACCCGCCACGAGGAACACGAATGAGTCCGTGGTGCGCCCCATCGGCATATAATTTGACGCCGAGAATCCCTCGCCACTCAGGGCTGCGATCCTCTTCGCCTCGGACGAGAACGGCTCCCGCTCCGTCTCCGAACAACAGTGTTGTCGCTTCATCCTGGTGATCCAGGGATCGCGACTTCACCTCCGACGCGATCACCAGGCAGGTCCGCACCTGAGCGCTCTGAATCATGGCCTGCGCCATGGATAGGCCGTACAAAAACCCCGAACAGGAGGCGGAGACATCAAAGGCTCCAACCTGCTTACATCCAAGGCCTCGCTGGACGGCGCACGCGGTCGATGGGAAGGCCATATCAGGGGACGTTGTAGAAAGGATAATGGCATCGATGGAGGAAGATGTACACCCCGAGGCATCAAGGGCTCGATGCCCCGCGGCAATGGCCATATCGGAAGACGCTTCCTGATCTGCAGCCCACCGGCGCGTCCGAATACCGGTGAGTCGTTCAATGCCAGCCGGAGAGACCCCCGTTATCCTGGCGAGCTCCTCGTTGGTGACGACACGGGACGGTAGATAGCTGCCAGTTCCAATGAGCCGGGGTCGAATCATCTTCTAAGCCACGATCACTTCTCACGAAATTGCCCACTCTGCTGTCGCGGGGCGGAATTATAGGGAGCATCAGCTGATTGGTCAACCAAACTGACGATGTGATTGATTTTTACCTCTTTCCTTGCTATGTCTGTCAGTCATGGGTTCTGTTTGTTTTCGTCTCGACATTCTTCCATCATCTAAGTCGGCAAGCCTGCGGCTGGTCGGGTGTCTGACCCTCGGGTCTCTCTTCTTGGTCTCCTGTGCCGGTGATATCACTCCCAGCGATGTCCGGAGTGGGCTCAAAAAAGTCATCAGTGGAACGGACGAACAAATTTTTATCGGTGATACCGTCGATAATCACTACCACCCCAATGTCATCATGAAGCGGGGGGAAGCGTATTTTGAGAAAGAGGAATATGCAGAGGCCTTAGTCGAGTACAACCACTTCATGGACCTTCATCGTAATCACGTCCTGGCCCCCTATGCGGCATTCAGGATCGGGGAAATTCATGTCATGATGGCAAAGACCATTGATCGAGACCCCGAACCGATGCACAAAGCCATCGCGGCGTTCGAACAGATGAGAAAAGATTTTCCCGGCAGCCGCTACGATGCGCAAGCGCAGCAAAAACTTGAGGAGTGCCACGATTGGATCGCTCAAATGCATCTCTTCGTCGGACAATTCTATTACCGACGGGGGTCCTATCTTGCCGCCGCTCACCGGTTCGGACAGGTCATCAATACCTATCCCGATAAGCCAGTCGCCTCGGATGCCTTGTACTATCAAGCCAAGGCCTACCACGAAATGGGAGCCGACGATTGGGCAAGAGACAATCTCGTTGCACTCTTGGACAAATATCCAAACAGTACGTCTTCCAAGGCTGGGAGTGCTTTATTGGAGGAAATCGGTGGAGCTTCCCAGAAGACGCTCCTTGCGCAGAGGTCGGATCCGGTTTCCGTGTCCGATGCCGCTCCGACGACTATTCCAAGCGGTCTATCCAGAATTCCGCACCAACCAGCGATTTCTTCATCGCCCGCTTCGACAATAGGGACACATGGTGTTCCCCAAGCGTTTGACCAGCGACACGCTCCTGCCGTGGACGCGATCGGAAACGCCGTCACAGCCTGTCAGCTGGGCGCCTGGTGCTAGCAGCTCGCTACTGACCTAGATACCAACCGATCCCATATCGTTCCAAGAAACTCGTCACCATGGTGAGTGAATTCGCGTAGATCATCACGCCGACGAGGACCAGCATGACCCCGCTCACCGTTGACACTCCCCACAAATAAGCTCGCACTTCTTTGAAATACGCCAAAAATCGATCCACACCCAACGCTGTGAGGAACAGTGGTAAGCCCAGGCCAAGTGAGTAACACGTCAATAATACAACCCCACTAACAAGGGAGTCGGTGGTACTCGCGTAGAGAAGAATGGATCCCAGCACCGGTCCGACACAGGGTGTCCACCCTGCGGCAAAGGCCACTCCGATCAGGAACGACCCCACGTATCCGGCCGGTCTGTTACGAAACTGATACCGATGCTCCATCTTAAGGAACTTGAGATTCAGAATCCCAAGAAGATAGAGACCAAACACAATGATCAAGACCCCCCCTATCCGGCGAATGAGGTCCTGATGGGTGATCAAGAGTTGCCCCAGAAAGCTCGCCGATGCCCCGAAGGCGATGAAGACCGACGAAAACCCTGCAATAAACAGCAAGGAGTTGACAACAATCGCCTTCTTGAATTTCATGCGTTCGGACGCGTCGGTGAGCTGCTCGACCGAGAGCCCCGTGATGTACGAGATATAACTCGGCACCAACGGCAGCACGCATGGCGATACGAATGAGAGCAATCCCGCGGAAAATGCGGCAATGAGAGAGATCTGTGGAATCGATTGCGTCATCGTCGTTACGATTTCATCAGCTGATAGATCAATTCACGAGCCTCAGGTGACGCCCAATCGCGAGCGCCAAAGATTTTCTGCCGAACAATCCCTCGGCGATCCAGCATAAAGGTGATCGGCAATGTACGAGCTCCGTACACCAACCCGATGCGAAAGTCCGAGTCATGGAGTATGGGAAACGTCACCCCCATTCGCTGTTGGAAAGGCCCGGTCACGGCCGCCCCCTGCGCATCGGTCGACACCGCGAGAATTTCGAATTCCCGTCGCGGGAACGTGTGATACAACTGTTCCATGGCCGGCATCTCGATCCGACAGGGCCCACACCAGGTCGCCCAGAAATTCAAGAGAACGACTTTGCCTTTGAACTGCGACAGGCTCATCACCTTTCCGGTGAGGTCGCGCAGAGCAAAATTTGGCGCTTCGTCACCGACTTGGACCACACCTCGTTCAAGGGCTGATCGCGTCCCAGATGGAGCTGCATCAGCCCCAGACAAAGGTCCCGAGACGATACCGAATGCAACCACAAGGGTTACGAACAATGCTTTGAGGTGACGCTCCATACATAGCTTTAGACAATACGTGCTCACGATAAGCAGCGTTACAGCCCTATCAGGATTACAGGATTACGGTTCTCGGCATGACTTGTTGCTCGGTCCTAAGACGATTCCTGGGAAACCTAGCTATGTTACAAGCCTATAAAAACATGAGTCAAGCAAGCAGCCAATGACAAATATTCACCTCCCTTCTGCCGAAATGATGGACAAACCTGATCGATGTCTCTAGAATTGGCCCCGGTTTGTGCGTGGCTCATCATTCGGCACCACATCCTCACATTCACCAAGGACAGTCAGAATCACGCTGGCTTTCCATAACCTGAACCCACGAGGGCATATGAGAGACAATTATCTATTCACGTCGGAATCGGTCACAGAAGGCCATCCGGATAAGATCGCCGACCAAATTTCAGATGGGATCTTGGATGCCATCATTGCTCAAGACAAACATTCCCGCGTCGCCTGCGAAACCATTCTGACTACCGGCATTGCGCTGGTGGCCGGTGAAATTTCGACAAAGGCCTACGTCGAAATCCCAGATATCATCCGTGAAGTCATTAAAGATGTCGGGTATTGCGATGCGTCGTGGGGATTCGACTTTCATACCTGTTCGGTCCTGACTGCTATCCACCAACAATCCGGAGACATCGCCATGGGCGTGGATTCCGGAGGGGCCGGCGATCAAGGCTTGATGTTCGGGTACGCCACCAACGAAACGGACGAGCTGATGCCGATGCCGATCGTGTTGGCCCACAGACTAACGAAGCGTCTGGCTGAGGTGCGCAAGAAAAACATCCTCAAGTGGGTACGCCCCGACGGCAAGTCGCAAGTGACGGTCGAGTACAAGAACGGGAAGCCCGTGCGGATCGATACAGTAGTCGTTTCCACACAACACAGTCCCGATGTCACCAATAAACAACTCGAACGCGACCTCATGGAAAAGGTGATCAAGCCCGTGATGCCGAAGGGACTCTATGACCCAACCAGCGTGAAGCATCACATCAATCCAACCGGCCGTTTCGTGGTCGGTGGCCCGATGGGCGACACCGGTCTCACCGGCCGGAAGATTATCGTCGATACCTACGGCGGACATGGCAGCCATGGGGGCGGCGCCTTTTCCGGCAAAGATCCAACGAAGGTGGACCGCTCGGCCTCCTATATGGCTCGTTATATCGCGAAGAATCTTGTCGCTGCCCGATTGACCGATAAGTGCGAGGTGCAGCTTGCCTATGCCATCGGTGTAGCGGATCCGGTATCAGTCCTAGTCGATACGAAGAATACCGAAAAGATTTCTGTCGATATGCTCGACAAACTCGTGCGCAAACATTTCCCCCTGACTCCACGTGGCATTATCGACCATCTCAAGCTTCGGCGGCCGATTTTCCGCAAGACGGCGGCTTACGGGCATTTCGGACGCAACGAACCAGAGTTTACGTGGGAAAAAACCGACAAGGTTAAGGCGTTGCGGAAAGACGCCGGACTGTAACTGGATTACGTTCGAGCGCAACGGCAAGGGGGGCGGGTTTTCGACCCGCCCCCCTTTTCATGACAGCGGTTGGCTTTCATCAAGAAGGAGGAATTTCGTGGATTACGATGTCAGAGATATCAAGCTTGCAGACCAGGGTAAATTGAAGATCGAATGGGCCGAAGCCACCATGCCCGTGTTGCGGCTCATTCGCAAACGGTTCAAGCGCGAGCAGCCATTGAAAGGTGTGCGAGTCGCGGCCTGCCTCCACGTGACCACGGAAACCGCTAACTTGGCCATTACGCTTAAGGCAGGTGGAGCTGATGTGCGTCTCTGCGCGTCAAATCCGCTCAGCACACAGGACGATGTGGCCGCTGCGCTGGTTCAACACGAAGGCATCCCGACGTTTTCCATCAAAGGCGAGGACAACGCCACCTACTATCGCCATATCGAATCGGCGATCGCCCATCGACCGCATGTCACGATGGATGACGGCGCGGATGTGGTGTCACATCTCCATTCGAAGCGTAAGGAACTGCTCAAGAACGTGATCGGCGGCACGGAAGAAACCACCACCGGCGTCATCCGGTTGCGCAGCATGGCTGAGAAAAAAGTGCTCAAATTCCCGGTGATCTCCGTCAACGACGCTGACACGAAGCATATGTTCGATAACCGCTACGGCACGGGACAATCCACCATGGACGGTATCATACGTGCCACGAACCGGTTGGTCTGTGGCTCCGTCGTCGTCGTGATAGGCTACGGCTGGTGCGGACGCGGTATTGCGATGCGCGCCAAAGGTCTTGGTGCCGACGTCATCGTGACTGAAGTGGATCCCTTGAAAGGACTCGAGGCCGTCATGGATGGCTTCCGGGTCATGCCGATGGGCCAGGCCGCGCCGATCGGCGATTTCTTCGTGACCGTCACGGGGAATATTCACGTCATCCGTGGCGAACATTTCGCCGCCATGAAAGACGGCGCCATCGTGGCTAATAGCGGACACTTCAACGTAGAGTTGGATATCCCTGCCTTAGAAAAGATGGCTGCCAAACGCCGGGTGGTCCGTTCGGGCGTCGAGCAGTTTACGCTCAAGAAAAACGGTCACCGGGTCAGCTTGCTCGGTGAAGGGCGGCTGGTCAACCTTGCCACCGCAGAGGGACACCCCTCGAGTGTCATGGATATGAGTTTCGCCAACCAAGCCCTCGGGGCCGAATACATCGTGAAGAACTATAAGAGACTCGAGAAGAAGGTGTATCCAGTTCCACCAGACATCGACAAAGAAATCTCTCGCCTCAAACTGGCTGGTATGGGCGTGGTGATCGATACGTTGACGGCGGAGCAGAAGAAGTATCTGGCATCGTGGGAAATGGGGACATAGGGAGCAAGGCGCGGTGCGGGTACTCTCAGTGCTCGCTCACCGCGCATGCAAAATCGATCATACTATAAATAACGGGCGATGCTCGGCGAATGCACGCAGTGTGAGAGCACCCACACCGCACCTGCAAGAAGAGAGTGAAAGAAAAGGCCGCCTCAGCCGAGGCGGCCTTCTTATTATGGGCCGGTTACTACAACCGATTGCATTCTTATTGAGGAGTGGTAGAGTGAGGCTCAGGAGGCTTCAGTGAGTTCAGGCACGTCTCAGCCGCTGTCGCTTACTGATTTCGGGATCTCTCCTGAGAGAGGATTCCTGCCTCCGGATCCATGTGAAACTCTCCCCGACTGTCCCTCGCTGAATGATTTGGGCCAGGAACTGCCAAAGCTGTTGAGTGCCCGACAGGTCCGGCGATTTATTGACGAACACCCGTCATTGCTCCCATCCATTCCATCTACTTGGGGTGAAGATGAGCATCGAGCTGTGATGCGCATCCTGTCATTCGCCGCCCACGCCTATGTTTGGGAGACGCCGGGGCAGGCCGCGATCAAGCTCCCTTCCCATCTCGCCGGGCCCTGGTATGAGGTGGCCCAGAAGCTCGGCCGTCCGCCGGTGCTTTCCTATGCCTCCTATGCCCTAGACAACTGGCGTCGGCTTGACGGGACGAAACCGATTCAGCTGGATAACATCGTACTGCTGCAGAATTTTCTCGGTGGACTGGATGAAGAATGGTTTGTCGTCGTCCACCTGCAAATCGAGCATCAGGCAGGTCCTGGTCTGGAAGGATTGGTACGAGCGATCAATGGAGCAACAAAAGAGAATAACGAAGAGGTGCTATTGGGTTTACAGGCTCTAGCATCCGCGCAAACCGCCATGCGGGATACGCTGCTCCGCATGAAGGAGCGTTGCGATCCCTATGTCTATTACACCCGCGTGAGGCCCTACATCCACGGCTGGAAGAACAGCCCATCTTTGCCCGAAGGCCTCATCTATGACCAGGTCGAAGCCTATGCTCAACGACCACAGCAATTCCGTGGCGAGACCGGCGCGCAGAGTACGATCGTCCCATGCTTGGACGCAGGGCTAGGCATTCACCATGCACCCGATCCCTTGACGGTGTATCTCCAAGAGATGCGCGAATACATGCTGCCTCGCCATAGGGCGTTCCTTCAAGCCCTTGAGAGCCAGTCTGACAATCAAGGACGAGCCATTCTGGCTGGCTACATCCATGACCATAGGCAACGTCATCCCGAACTGTGGTCCGCCTACTGTGCCTGCGTCGATCTACTGGCCCAGTTCCGCGAGATCCACATCGGCTACGCCGACAGCTACATCTTCCGCCAGCACCAGACCAGCACGACCAACCCCACCGCAGTAGGCACCGGCGGCACGCCGTTCATGACCTACCTGCAGAAGCATTTGGACGAAACAAGACACGTTATCGTGGACTAACTAGGGTGACAGACCTCCTGGTCTGATCCCATCGCCCACATTAACGGGAAGCCAGTGGGTTGTCCACTTAGGTCCGCTGCAGGTAATGACACATCTGGCTTTATGAGATAGATCAAACCATCAGCCTCAATCTGAACATGAATCTCGGCGTATCCCGAAAAAGTGAATTTCCAATATGTCGGAGGAATTTCTGGCATCCAATAGCAAAATCGTCGCTGTTCATCCATCAGCAAAACAAAATAACTACTCATAGCCTCGATTTGCACCAGCTCGCTTGGTTCTATCGCAACTTGCTTGGTTTTTAAGACGACTACAAGCCTTGCACCTGTATTATTGTAGGCAAATATTCGCGATGTTTGGGTACAACTTGAGTTCGCCCACAGTACCAATACCGCCATTCCTGTTGCCAAGTATCTTGGAATTATCATTACATTCCAACCTCTGAACGGAGCTGACTGAGGTCCCGGCTCATCGCAAGTAAAAGGTTGAATTTCTGCACCGTAAACAGAGGAACTAACCCAGCACCCGCTCATCGGATATTAAGACTGACTTTTGCTGGGCAGTTTCAAGTTCCAAGTGCAACGGGTGAATGATGGCGCAACTGTGCATAGACCTCCAGCGGCGTGGCAAAGCCAAGGCATTTCCGTGGGCGCGTGTTGAGCCGATGGGCAATGGCGTTCAACTCCCGTTGGGTGTAGGCGGACAGGTTGGTGCCCTTGGGCAAGTACTGGCGCAGCAGGCCATTGGTATTCTCGTTGGTCCCGCGTTGCCAGGGGCTGTGCGGACCGGCAAAGAACACCTGGATCGAGAGACGGTGTGCGAGCTGTTCGTGTTCCGCCATCTCTTTGCCCCGATCATAGGTCAGCGTTTTTCGCAGCAAGGCAGGCACGTGCCGGAGCTTCGTGGTGAAGCCCCGTCGAGCACTCGTCGCATCCGTCCCGTCCATTCGGGCCAAGATGACCATCCGCGTCGTCCGCTCGACCAAGGTACCGACAGCCGATCGGTTGCGCGCACCTTTGAGCAAGTCGCCTTCCCAGTGACCTGGCACCGTTCGGGTTGCGACCTCGGCGGGCCGCTCGGTAATCGGCGTCATGTTGGGAATCTGGCCGCGGCGGTCGGTCCCCCGCGTGCGTGGCCGACGTGTCTTACGGGCCTGACGCAGAGCCGCCAACAATTCCATCCGCAAGGCCCCACGCGGCAACACATACAGAGCCGCATAGATAGTTTCGGCGGACAGCTGCTTGCGCATGTCGCCAGGATACGCGCGGCGGAGCCGCCCGGCAATCTGTTCCGGCGAACACCCCGCCATCAGATGCCTCTGGACATATCGCCACAACCACGCGTCTGCCAGTTTCCGCAGTCGCCGGGGCTGACAGGCCCGGGCGGCAGCCTGTGTCTGAGCCGTACACGCACGATAGGGGTGGCCGCGTGTGGCGTTGCGACTCAACTCGCGGCTTACGGTGCTCGGGGCTCGTCCCAAGAGCTGGGCCATCGCTCGGATCGAAAGACCATGTGCCAGGCCCAGGCTCACCGTCTCACGTTCTTCAGCACTCAGGTGTCGATACGATCTCGTGTGCATGGCAACACCGTACCCCCTTCGGGTATGCAGTGTTGCACTTGGAGTTAGAACTCAAGCTGATAACTCGATGAGCCTTCGGACCATGCACCACTGAGAGCTACGGATTCTCTGCCGGGACGATTCGCGCCAGCTCAGAAATTAACAAAGGCAGTTCGTGGATCACGGAATCCCAGACGATGTCCTCGTCTACGTCCATATAATCGTGCACGATCTTGTTTCGCATACCTGCTATGGCATCCCATGGAATCTGTGGATGCCTCTCACGGAATGAGGGAGAGACACGCCGTGCTGCTTCTCCTATGACCTGGATCAGATGCGTGAGAGCCAAGCGAAGGACGGTATCACGATCGTAATCTTGGCGGGTTTTCCCGTGAACTAGAGAGAGTGTTTCCTGGGCTTTATCCAGCATGTGGCCGACATAGACCAGATCATCCTTCGGCATACTGGACCTCAGCAGCGGCCAGCACCCGCTCTTTAATCCGACGGTTGAGGAACTTCTTCGTGATCAAGTCTACCTTCCGGTCACCTAGGAGTCGCGACAGTTCCTGCTCCATTCGGAAGAGGGCGATGAAGCCTGGTATGCGCTCAGGGTCAAACTCAACTAATACGTCCACGTCACTGTCCGATCGAAAATCATCTCGAAGTACAGACCCAAAGAACGACAACTTGCGGATGTGATGTCGTCGGCAGAATTCTTCCAGCCGATTTTTGGAAACGCCGATCCGCGCTTTCCCATTCATGAACTACCTATCAGTTTTTCAAGGAGCCGTGACAACTGCCAAGACAGTTTCTCTTGGAGTGTTGGACTCATTGTACTGTGCCTTGCCTGGCAAGATTATCCTATGCGTTCCAACTGGGGTCAAGAAACCGGCAGGTCTGCATTAAGGCTTCGGAGAACACCGGTTCAATTCGTAGCAGAAGTCGGAGAGATGCAACGCAATCGTCAGCCGCTCTTCTGGAGTCTGACACCGAGCCCGCTCTATCTTGTCATGAGCAAGTTGCTGACTCAGCATGCTCGGTCGCCGTCGAGACTGCTGAGGGCTTGTCTGTTGCTGAGGTTTCATAAGGGCGAGTATACATGGGTCTGATGCAACCTAAAAGGGTGAGGAAAGAAACGGCCACGACACTCAGCGGGAAATGCCTATGGCTCAGAGTGCACCTCTTGTGGTAGTAGGCATCGATCTCGCTGGATCGCCAAAGCGGCGCACGGGGATCTGTGTGTTGCGCGATTTTATTGCTGAAACGCACGTGGTGTTCAGCGATGAGGAGATCCTCAATTTCGTCGACGAAGCTCACCCGGCACTCGTCCCGATCGATGCCCCTCTCAGCTTGCCGAATGGACGGCGGACAGTTCATGATCGTTCCGGTGAGCATCTGCGCGAATGTGATCGAGAGCTGCTCCGCCGAGGTATCCGCTTTTTCCCCATCACGCTCGGCCCGATGCGGATGTTGACGGAACGTGGCCTGGCCCTAAAGAAACGCCTCATTAAGCTGGGTTATCAAGCCGCCGAATGCTACCCAGGTGCGGCGCAAGATCTCTGGGGGATTCCAAGGCAACACAAAGACCGGCTGGGCCTCCTGAACGGACTCAGGAAACTCAGCCTCCGTGGTCTGAAGAAATCAGCGACAAGTGATGAGTTGGACGCAGCAACCGCGGCTCTCGTAGGCCGTTGGTCTCTCTTAGGTCAAGGGCTGATGCTCGGAGGGAAGACCGGAATTCTGATCCCGGATTTTGATGGGAGATCAACAGAACGCAAAACGCTACGAGCAAAGGCCAAACGCTAGTGTGCGCGTGGCACAACCGCAATGATCCGCAGGGGACCACCGGTGCCACCGGCAATCTTCATCGGCAACGCGATGACGTCAAAGCCTCGATGCGGCAGGTCATGCAGATTGGCGAGATTCTCAAACACCGGAACATTTTCCGAAAGTAGCGTCACATGCGTCTCGAACTTGGTCGATTGTCCGTAATCGATCGATGCCGTGTCGATCCCAACAGCCTTGATTCCTCGCTCCTGAACTAACCAAGCAGCTGCTTCCGGATGTAATCCAGGGAAATGCAGCGCCCGCACCCCCTCCTGCCCCCTCAACTCTGTTCCTAGATAGTCCTTCCGATTTGGCCAGAACCTGGCGAAGCCCGTGTCCAGTAAGACAATGGCACCGGTATGAATACGACCGTGTCCCGCCTCCCAACGTTGGAAATCCGAGATTGCAACAAGGTAATCCCGGTTGCGGGCACATTGCTCAGCGACATCGATTCGGATCGCGGCTCCGATCATCCGTTCGATGGGAATCTGGTCCAGCGTCTCCTTTCCTTTGGAAAAGTGAATCGGCGCATCGATATGAGTGCCGCCATGTTCAGGCAGTTCCATGCGATTGGATGCATAGTAATAGCCGCCAGGTGTCTCCTCAGCGTGTTGCGCGATCAGTTTAAAATCCTGCTCCGTCGGCCAGACAATCGTATCCGCCCCAAACGAATGAGTCAGATCAACGATCCGTGACTGCTCCGATACAAATTGTCCACGTTGAGGGTATGCCGTACATCCCAGCATCGTGGTTAAGCACAGAGCTAGAACCAACATACCTGCCCAATACGGAAATCCTCTCATAATAAGAGTTCCTCCCCCCTCGTTTTCTTAGTCTCGGATAGAACGGATGTGCGAGGCGGTTCGCGCCGTAGCAGAAATTGCCAAATGTGTGGGTAGGCAATGTCGGATGCGACGGCATTGCGACGAAGTCGCAGCTTTAGAGGAGCATCCAAGAAAAGATACGGATTCGTGAGTCGTTTTGTCTCTATGCGTTATGGCGCAACCGTCCTCGCGCAACGGTCGCCATCCGAGACGCCCTCTTATTTCCCAAATGCCTTTTTCAGCAGCGGTTCCATCTCGCCCTTGGCCGCCATGGGGTCGAGGATGTCGGTATCGCCATAGAAGGTACCGTCAATGAACACCTTGGGAAGTGTCGGCCAATTGGTCATCTTCGTCAGCGTCTCCCGCTTGGCCGGCTGCGACAGCACATCGATGAGTTCATACGGATACCCATACTTGTCGAAAAATTGCATGGTCTCCCGCGTGAACCCACACATCGGCATCGTTTTGGTACCCTTGCCATAAATCAGAATCTTATGGGCTTTGACTTCGTTTTGAATTTCTTCTTCAATCGGATCAGCCATGTCTCCTCCTATGCTTCATCTCTGGTACGTGCAGTCAATTCCAGCGCATGGATGCGTCCATCCTTCATCGGTGCATCCAAGGCCTGGTAGATCATCCGGTGGCGGTCCAAGAGATTTTTCCCTTGAAATCCATCAGAGACGATAAAAACTTTGAGGTGGTCCATCGTTCCCGTGCGATCGGTCACCGTCACCACGGCATCCGGCAGACTTTTGCGAATATACTCGGTCAGTACGTCTGGTGTAATCACCGGCCTCCACTCCTCTCGATTTTTCAATACCCTAGCTGAAATCGGTTCTGAAACGCAATGTATGTCACCGGTGGTGGTTTTCAACATGATGGTGGTGCATGTGAACCAACCTTAGGAAGGGTTCTCAATCCTGATCAGGCAAGCCATTGAAATGTCATACATCCATCTTAGTTACTCTTCGGCATCGACCTTGCCATTAGCTTGAGCATAAAGGAATCAGACTACCCTTTACTATCAAGGAGGTTGCCATGAGTGAGTTCAAATCGGGGTTTTTTGTCGGAGGTGAGAGCACCAATGGTCGAGTCCTAGTCGTCGATGACGAACCGGATATCCGCAAGGTCGTCCGGATGACTCTGCAAAAGGCCGGGTATGATGTGCTTGAAGCAGAGAATGGGGAGAAGGCCATTGAACTCATCAACTCTGGTGAAAACCGCCTGTTATTGGATGTCATGATCTGTGACATTCGAATGCCGAAGGTCAATGGTATCGAAGCCATCGCCTACTTCCGCGAGAACTATCCGCGCGTACCCTTGATTGTCTTAACCGGGTTTCCGGACACCGATATGGCGACCTCTCTCCTTAGACAGGGTGTGGTGGATTATCTCGTGAAGCCGGTGGAAGGCGAGATATTGAAGGCTGCCGTCGGTCGTGCCATGGAACGACGAGAATTGGCGCCTCTATGATGGACTGGCCGACATCGGAGGGAACGGGCGCGGCGGCCACGACTCCAGCCATCGCGCACACCCAGGGGAAGAGCAAACAGAGCACCCCCTCGGCTGCTCCGCTTCCGATGCGGGTTGCCATTATCGGTGCCGGTCGTGGAGGAACTGCACTTCTCGAAGTGCTGCATCAGATCCGGGCAATTGAAATAGTAGGCATGACCGACAAGGATCCCTCAGCACCAGGCCTTAAACGGGCCCAAGAGCTGAACGTGCCGGTGTATGGTCGCACAGACGATCTACTCAATGACCAACCCCTCAACCTGGTGATGGACGTCACGGGCGATCCAGCCATGGAATCAGCCCTTCGGCAACAGAAGCCGACAGGGGCCGATGTCATCAGTGGACAGGCTTCCCGGCTGTTCTGGCTACTCGTGCAGCATGAGTCGACATTGCAGACCGAGTTGCTCCAGGCTGAGAAGATGGCCGGCTTCGGATCGTTCGCGGCCGGCATCGCCCATGACATGAATAATCCGCTACAGCTGATTCTTGGCATGGCTGAAAATTTAGCCGATGAAACAGACCTCGAGGCCGTACACGCTCAAGCCTTGGACATCATCGACGCCGTCAAACGAACGACGGCCATTTGCCGAGATCTCACCTCCTACTCTCGCCGCACATCCGTGCGTCAAGACGGACTGATCCACGTCAATAGCAAGCTTGACGAAGCGTTGAAGATCGCCCGCTATGCCGTAGCGCTTCAAGATATTGAGATTCGCAAGCAGTACCAACCTGACGCTGTCGTGAAGGGAAATCCTGATAAACTTCTCCATGTGTTCGTGAACTTGATCACCAACGCGGTTCAAGCGATGGAACATCACGGCACCTTGACCCTGGAAACCACCGCAACAGCGGAAGGAACGCAGGTTCGTGTGTCGGATACCGGCTGCGGCATCGCGCCAGAGCTGTTGACCAGAATTTTTGAGCCGTTCTACACCACCAAGCCGCCGGGGAAGGGCACCGGATTGGGTCTCTACAACATCAAGAACGTGATCCAGCACATGCACGGCACCATTGAGGTGGAAAGTCACGTCGGTCAAGGCTCCACGTTTACCCTCACATTTCTCGGTGACCCATCGCTCGGTGAGGAGAACATTCAGTCATGACGTCGACACCCACCTCCTCGCCGTCAGGCACCGGATGGGGACTTAAGACTAAAGTCATCCTGTCCATGCTCCTTGTCGGAATCGTTCCTCTCGTCATCGGTTTGGGCATGGCGTTCTGGCAAGGGTCCCAGGAGATCCGAGACATCAGCGGAGAAAGCTTTGAGGCCCTGGCAACGGAAGCGGCTCGCAAACTTGATCTGCTCGTGGTTGAAGAAATCTCGCACACAGCACGGATCGCAGACGATCAGACGATCATTCGAGAACTAGAACGCCGGCGAGATGCTTCACGAGGCCCGAATCATCCCACTGGCGCTACCACAGACCTTGAACAACGCTGGACCGATCGCGATCCTGCTGCAATCAAATCGCTGACCGACAACAGGCTCAGTTCGTTACTGCGCGAATATTATGCCGGGGTGTACAGTCCACCCGGCCAGTTGCTGCCTCAAGTGGTCAGGGCCTCGACTAAGATGCTGTTCTTGACCGATGTACGGGGGACACTGGTTGCCAGCATGACCGAACATCCGGCGTTCAGGCACAACGACACCCCTTGGTGGCAAGGGGCTTTCAACAAGGCGGTGGGCAAACTCTACATCGAAGACATCCACTTCGACGACCAAGTGAACGCCTATGTCTTCACGATCTCCCTGCCGATTATGGACAGCTTGCGCTACGAGGCGGTCGGTGTACTTCACCATGTCATCGATGCCAAAGAATTCTTTTCGCCCTCGACCCAAGCTATTCGATTCGGCAAGACCGGCCATGTCATGCTGATCGACAGCAACGGCATCGTCATTAGCTGCCCCATTCTACCGACCGGCGTCCCGCTGTCCGATCGAAACCTGACACCACTCGTCACTCCCCAACATCCCGGCTGGGTACAAGCCGCCAGCGATGGCCATGGTGGAGACTCGACATCCGTCATCGGCTTTGCCCCGCTTCCTGAGACCAGCCGGGCAACCAATGGCTCGATCGACAATGGGTCCTGGCACACGTTCGTCTGGCAATCCTCCGACGAACTCTTCGCGCCCATTCAGCACTTGCTCACCTGGGTGATGGTCTTCGGAGCGGTCGCCACTGCGCTGCTCGTCTCGCTGGGCTACGTCGCGGCGGGTCGAATCGTCACACCGGTCCGGCAACTGCAACAAGCGGCACAAGCCATCGGGCGTGGTGAGCTCCAGACGCCGATTGAGATCAATACCGGCGACGAGCTGGAAGACCTTGCCCGTGAATTCACTCGTATGAATGAGCAGTTGAAAGCTGCATTTTCTGGGCTGACCGACCAAGTCGAGTTGAAAACCCAAGAAGTCAAGGTCCTGCAACAGTCCACCGATCAGATCTTGGACGCGGTTCCGACTCCCATCCTCTTGATCGATGCCAACCAAGTCGTGCGCTATATCAACCAGGCCGCCCGCGACGCGTTCTCGGTTCGCGAGCCGTTGTCGGACGCTCCGCTGTTTTCGATCCTGTCACTCACTCCTGACGTTCAACAACAGCTTCAAGCGGAATTCCAGATGAACGGCGACGCCTCGAACACCACCACCGATCTTGAGTCCGAGACGATACCGAGAGACCCACTCGAGCCACTTACCGGTCATGAACCAGCCGGTCATCCGGCTGAGCTGACGATCGGCTCGCACATCTATCATTATCAATGGTTCAGGCTCCCCGCAAAGCCGGGTGAAGAAGACACGATCGGCCTGGTGCTTCGTGACATCACGGACGAAAGCCGGCTGCAGGACCAGGTTGTTCAGGCGGAGAAGTCAGGAAGCCTTGGGAGATTGACGGCTGGAATCGGCCATGAGCTCAACAATCCCCTGTTTGGCATTATTGGATTAGGGGAAGTGATCCAGGATGAACAGGACGTGGAGCATATCAAGGGCTATGCTCGGGACATCGTGGCTCATGGCCGTCGCATGGCCACGATCATCCGCGATTTTACCGGTGTGATCGATCGTGAGAATGCGGATCAACCGATCTCAGTACCTGTGGAACAGGTCTTAGATGACGCCCTTGCCACCACCCAGACCGCTGCAGAGATGAAGGATGTCGTGATCCACAAGACCTATGCCGGAAATACTCCGGTGCTCGTGCTCCCGGACCAACTTCGGCAGGCGTTCGTGAATCTGCTGACCAATGCCGCCCATGCCATGAAGGGCATCGGAACGCTCACGCTGACGACGGGTGTTTCGGATCAGACCGCCACAATCACCGTCGCCGATTCAGGGCCGGGAATCTCCAAACAGCACCTTTCAAAGGTCTTCGACCCGTTCTTTACGACGAAGGAGCAGGGAGAGGGTTCAGGCCTCGGACTCACCGTCGCACGGCGGATTGTCCGAAAGTTCGGAGGCGATATCCGTATTGAGTGTGCCGAAGATCGGGGAACGGCGTGCTTCGTCACGCTCCCGATCAATACATCAGCGTCCTCTCAAGGAGGCCCATGGACTACCGCCGATTCGCGTTCCAAACCACAACCATCGCATTCCTCATAGGAGGATTCTGGACCACGGCTGCGCTCCACGCTGCCAAAGAGAGCCCCAAAGCAGTCGGCATCTCACCGGAGAAGGTCGCCGACTATGTCCATGCCATCCTCGAAGCAGACCGTACGTTCTATACCTCGCACATCGTCAACCGCCTGCAACAAAAGGGTATTGTCGCCTCGACGGAACATTGGGAACAGGACAACACGCTTCCCTTACCCGCTCAGTTCCTTCAACACTCCGGTCGGTTGGTTGCGGAAAGTGGACGGGGAATCCGCTACAGGCTGATTGGGTTTTCCCCGATCTACCGGCGCAACGCACCAGCGACTGAGTTCGAACGAAAAGCGTTGGACATCCTGAAACGAGAGCCTGATCGCCCCGTTACCGGGATTGTATCAAGCGGCAAGAAGCAGTATTTCCAAGCCATCTATTCAGACCGTGCGGTCTCATCCGCCTGCGTCACCTGCCACAACAGCCATCCGTTGAGTCCGAAACAGGATTTTCAGTTGAACGATGTGATGGGTGGGATCGCCATTACCATTCCACTCGAATAGGGAATCGCATCACACATGAGCCGCGGACAGATCGCGATGCGGCTATGGAGAAGCGGGCGGGTTGGCGGATTGAGCCACCTGCTTGAGATGATACTCTTCTCGATAGATCTGCACGGCAGTCATCAACAGACTAACGAGTATAGGGCCAATGAACAGGCCGAGTAGGCCATAGAGCGCCAATCCTCCTAACACGCTCAAGACTAGCAATAGCACGGGAATCTGTACATCTTGACCGATCAACCACGGTCGAAGAAATTGGTCGACCATCGAGACGACCCCGATTCCCCACACCAGCATGGCTAGCGCTTTCCCGGTCATCCCTATCCAGAAGAGATACAGAGCTACAGGCAACCACACCAATCCGGTTCCACCAAACGGGATCGGGGCTAAGACGATGGTCAGCGCCGTAAGTCCCATGGGAAAGGGCACGCCCAGAGCCACATAGGCCATACCAGCCAGGAGCCCCTGCACGATCGCCGTCACCAACACCCCTTTTACGACCGCCCGAATCGTTTGATCCAACCGGACCAGGATTCTGGACTTGTGGGACTCCTCCATTGGGATCAAATCGTACAGAACCGAAAGCCACTGTTGGCCATCCTTGAAAAGAAAAAACAGGATCAATAACATCATGAAAAAATTCACGACGAGCGCAAAGGTATTTTTCAGCAGGCCTCCCATCCCTCCGATCAGAAACTGGCTCAGTTCCTTCACCCCCGTCATGACCGACTGTTCCAAGGAGAAGGTGGGCGTCGCGCTCCCTGCCAGAGCCGTCTTCAGCCAGCCGCCGATGATCGGAATGGTCGCCAGCTCCTCCGGCAGTCTCTGAAGCCCTCCTCCTGAAATCCAGACTCGGATCTCCTGCTCCGCTACACCAGCCTCACGAACCAGCATGATCCCCATCACAACCAACGGAACGACCACGATCGCCATCGCCCCAACAGTCAGTATGGCGGCAGACAGCATCTCTTTCCCGGCGAACAACCTCGTCAGACGCAGATGCAGGGGGAAGGCCATATGGGCAAGCAACCCGGCCCAGAGCGCTGAAAACACGAACGGCTTGAACATCAACCCAATCTGGTAAAGCAATAAGACTACCAGGGCGAAGAACACGATGGAAAAGACCTGCTGTCGAGTCATAAACGACGTGGCGTTCCCTTAGGAGGTCCTGAGTAGATAGCAGATCCAGCGAGTTCTGTCACGGTGGGCAGACTTGACAGGAACGTGAGAGGCTATGGAATGAGACGTGACCCTGGAAGTGGAACTTTACGATTCGCCTACAGATCGACTTCTTTTCCAATCAATGCAACGGCCTTCCCACGATGGGCGTTCATATCTCGGACGTTATTGGGCAACTTCTGCGCTTCTTCGGGCCAGCCGGTGACACCCATATCACTCACGCCCTGGAATTTAGCCCCTTCCTCCATCAGCATCGTGGGACAATGGACTTCTCCGATCAGGATCGCGTTTTTCAGCAGCTGAATTTTCCCTGTGGCCGTGACTGTAGCCTTGATGCGTCCGCTACTGATCAGCGAATCGGCATGGATGGATCCCTTCACCATCCCGTCTTCGCCGACGATCACTTCGCCCTTCGTATGCACATCACCTTCCAGACGCCCATCGATCCGCACGGTGCCCTCGACTTTGATTTCACCCTTCAGCTCGACGCCCTTTGCTAAGAGCGTAATGTTGCCGTCGTCCGCATAGCCGGTCTTTTTCATGGGAGCTCCTCTGTACAGGCTAGTCTTCCCAAGGTTACCCTAGGACAGAGGATCTGGCTAACAGTTTATGGAATTCAGCACCCAGGCGCGGTGGAAGCACGATCTATCACGACCTATGAGGACAAGCCAAACGTCTCCTTCACTCGTTCCCACATCCCTCCTCCGTGCACTTCGCAATAGGTCGTGGGCTCTGTCCCTGCGATGAAGAACTCCGGCCTGTTCTCCGGACATTGTGACGTCGCAAGTTGACCGGTTCTAGGGTCAATCCGACGCTGAACGACCCCTGTCGGCATCTCAAAATCTGGGACATCCCGTGGAAGGAGCCGAATGGCCAGCTCGCTCCAGATGGGGAGAGCAGCTTGCGAACCGCTCAGTTTGATCGATCGCTCATCATCAAACCCAATCCACACACCGATCGCAATGTCCGGTGAATATCCGACGAACCAGGCGTCACGAGATCCATCGGTCGTGCCGGTCTTACCTGCAACCGGCCCCTGCACCCCAAGGGCTCGGGCCTTGGAAGCGGTCCCGTGATCCACCACTCCTTTCAGGAGCGACGTGACAAGGAACGCTCCTTGCGGGGTCGCGGCCTGGCGTCGATCAAGGGGTGGACTCCAGATGGTCTCCCCCCCTCCGCGTGTGATGTTCGACAGCGCCACCGGACGGATCACCACCCCTCCATTGGCAAGGCCCGCATACGCAGCCGTAATTTCAAGTAACGACACCGAGGAGGTTCCAAGAGCCAGAGAGAGATTATCCGCCAAGGGAGTAGTAATGCCGAAGGCTTGGAGTTGGTGCGTGAGTGCGGTCATCCCGGTCCGGTGAGCCGTCCTGACGACTGGAACGTTCAATGACTGCTCGAGTGCCGATCGAACGGTCACCTGCCCTCGATACTGCCGGTCATGGTTTTGAGGCGACCAAGGACCAGTGCCTGATTCTAAGGTGATGGGCTCGTCTGCCAACAACGTCGCCGGCGTGAGTCCATCCGCCCCTTGTCCACGGGCTGCTTCGAATCCGGCCAAGTATACAAACGGTTTAAACAAAGAGCCTGCGGATCGATGCGCCTGCGCCGCACGGTTGAACTGGCTCACTCGATAGTCACGCCCACCAACCATCGCCAACACATGACCATGCTTCACATCCAACACCACCGCAGCACCCTGGAGCGGCGGGTCAGCCTCGGCCAATGGCGGGTAGCTCTTCTCCAGTTTCATGAGTCCGTCCTGCAACACCTGCGCCGTAATTTGCTGTGCTCTGGCGTCGAGCGTCGAATAGATTCGTGCGCCTTCAGGAGTGACCGCGCCCGTTCCCTGCTCGATTTCCCTGAGCAGGTAATCGACAAAGTACGGAGCATCCGTGAGGGCGTCGTCGGTCAATGTCACCTTGACCGGCTGCGTCAAGGCCACTTGCAATGCCTCTTCCGTCAAAATACCTTCCTCCCGCTGGCGGTGAAGCACCACGTTTCGACGCTTGGTCGCCGCGTCGATGTTTTTCACAGGCGAATAGGTATTGGGGCCTTTAATGAGGCCTACGATCAGCGCAATTTCTTCGATGGAGAGCTGGTCGAGTGGTTTGCCGAAGTATCGATGGGCCGCCTCCCCAACACCATAAATGGAGACCGGCCCGGCCTGGCCGAGATAGATCTCGTTCATGTAGCTTTCCAAAATGTCCCGCTTGCGGTACTTGAACTCAAGCGCCAGGGCGGCCACAAATTCTTGGAACTTCCGCCCAAAGGTGCGGCGGGGGGTGTAGAAGAGATTCTTGGCCAATTGCTGAGTGAGGGTACTCCCGCCCTGCACAAGTGCCCCACGAGTGAGATTGGTCCACAGCGCTCGCCCGACGGCAATCGGATCAAACCCGAAATGGGAGAAAAATCGCCGATCTTCGATCGCCAGAAGCGTGTCAATCAAGACCGGAGGCATCTGATCCAGTGGAGTCCATTCCCGAAGCTGCCTGGTGCCGCCGCGTACTCCGCTGATCAACACCGGTTCGAGCCTCACGAGGGAAAGGGGTTGACCATCAGCGGCGGACAACACCTTGGTCACGATCCCGTCAGCCAACGTTAGTATGATTAATCGAGCAGGGAGCCGATTTTCTTCCTGAGCATGTAAAAAAATCTCGATCGAGTTGTCGGTCGAAAAATACTCACCAGCCGCCTTCGGTCTGGCCTTGACCAGTCGATACTCCAAGCGATGCAGACGGTCGAACAAGCCCTCCTCCACGGGATGGAGCCCCGGTGTGAGAAAGAACGGCGCTCCGTAGATCAGCAACGGTGGATGTTCGTCACTTTTTGGGAGGGCCAAACTGGTGGAAAGGAAAAACCCGTAGCCAGCCAGCGCAAGGAGTCCTACTCCGCCAAGTCCAAGGCACCAATATAGACTTCGCCTCAACCATAGAGCCGAACCTGGAGATAGATGAAATGGCATGCCCTCAGCTTACCCCGTAACTTCAGAGAAGAAAACCGCGTAGAGCATACCAAATTCAGGAGGCCTGAGTTGAAAAACTTGTGTCGCTCCGTCATCTGTGATGAATTCTGACGGCAACGCAGTAAGACGGGACGGGTCAGGGGAAGATGGATCGCCAAGACGAGGAAGCTTATCCAGGTTCTCTAGGACGAATTGCGACCTATGATTTGAAAGGAGAGGCTCAGTCGAGTAACTTCTTGAGCCCGCGGAATTCAGCAGCTTCTGCCTGTTGATCTCGTTCGCTGTCCTTACGACGGCGTTCCCACTCACTACGGCTTCCGCCTAGCACCGGCAGTGGGTCGAAGTGGCGCCACGCCGGCATGGTCGCCATGAAACTCGCCAGCAAGGCTCCACTGCGGAGGGCCCACACAATAAACCCGGCGGACAACGTCGTGCCTGTCAGGGCAGCAACCCGCGTGACAAGCTCATGGCGCTCGTCAGAGACCCCGATGGCCTGCTCGAGCGAACCAGCCATTTCACCGAGCTTCGCCAACAAGAGCTCGCTCGTTGACTGCTGTTTCTCCGCTGGTTCAGGCTCAAGGACCGGAACCGGCTCGACCGGTAACAGCGTGAACACTGGTCGGCCGACCTCGTCGTTCGGAATGAAGCCGGCCTGTTCTCGACCGAAATCGACCAGCTTTTTCAGTTCGTCGGATAGCGCAACGATACGCTCAGCAAGGGAGTCAGGCGAGGACGAAACGGTATGCACCGGCTGAAACCCAGACGGCGTCACCCCTGGACTCGTCGTCACTGGTGAAGGTGGGAGTGGGTCTGTTGGCGGTTCTGACGGGCTCGGTGGAGTCGACGGTTCAGGGCCTGGACCAATTGGCCCAGGCGGCGCCGGGGGTAACAGTACGGGAGGAACCGGAGGAGTTGTCGGCGTAGGCGGAAGTCCCTCTGCCACATCCGTCACGGTGACTTGAATGGTCTGTGTCGTGCTCGCTCCTTGACTATCGATCACCCGCACCTGAAGCACGTAGACGTTATCCCCATTGGCGTCTGTGGCCACTTCAAAATCGGGAGGGGCAGTAAAATTCAACGCCCCGGTAGCCGCATTGATCGTGAACAAAGCCTGATCCACACCGCCACTGATGCTATAGGTGAGGGTCTGCGCGGGCAAATCCACATCGGCGCCGGTCACAATCGTCACCGCCGTGACATTCTCGACCACGTTGACCAACGCCGTCGGACCTCCGCCGTTGCTGATGATTGTCGGCGCATCATTGACCGGCGTGATGGTCAACGTCAGGGTGGTGGCGCCCGAAGAGCCACCCGCTCCATCACTCACGGTAAAGGTAAAATTGTCGCTCGTGGTTTCTGACCCATCATGCACGTAAACGAGTCGATTTAAATCGATATCCGCCTGCGTAAAAGTAGTCACCGCCACACCTGGCGCCGTCGTCAGTTCCAGCCGACCATACGCCGGACCCGTGCCGATGGAATAGGTTAGTTGCGCCGCGGTCTGCTCGACGTCGCTCACGGCCAACTCACTGCTGTTAATCGTGTCGGTCCCACCTTCCGCCACCGTACTGCCGGTATTCGCCACGACCGTCGGCGCGTCGTTGACGCTCGTCACCGTGATCGCCACCGTGTCCACGTCCGTGCCGCTGTTGGCATCGGTGCTGGTCACGGTCAGCGTGTCTGGGCCGTTGTAGTTGAGCGTGCCTTGGTAGACCAGCGTGGCCAACGTCGCGTTGATGTCCGCTTGGCTGCCCGCCAGCGTGAGGGTCCCGCTCCCGTTGGCGCCCGCGCTGATCGTCGCTCCGCCCTGCAGGGTCACGCTCACGGTCCCGTTCAGCACCCCCAGCTGCACCGTGCTCAAATTGCCGTCCACGTCGGTGACGGAAAGGCCGCTCACCGAAAGGGGCGTGTCTTCGTTGACGACCTGCGCCCCCGGCACCGTGTTCACCGGCGCGTCGTTGACGCTCGTCACCGTGATCGCCACCGTGTCCACGTCCGTGCCGCTGTTGGCATCGGTGCTGGTCACGGTCAGCGTGTCTGGGCCGTTGTAGTTGAGCGTGCCTTGGTAGACCAGCGTGGCCAACGTCGCGTTGATGTCCGCTTGGCTGCCCGCCAGCGTGAGGGTCCCGCTCCCGTTGGCGCCCGCGCTGATCGTCGCTCCGCCCTGCAGGGTCACGCTCACGGTCCCGTTCAGCACCCCCAGCTGCACCGTGCTCAAATTGCCGTCCACGTCGGTGACGGAAAGGCCGCTCACCGAAAGGGGCGTGTCTTCGTTGACGACCTGCGCCCCCGGCACCGTGTTCACCGGCGCGTCGTTGACGCTCGTCACCGTGATCGCCACCGTGTCCACGTCCGTGCCGCTGTTGGCATCGGTGCTGGTCACGGTCAGCGTGTCTGGGCCGTTGTAGTTGAGCGTGCCTTGGTAGACCAGCGTGGCCAACGTCGCGTTGATGTCCGCTTGGCTGCCCGCCAGCGTGAGGGTCCCGCTCCCGTTGGCGCCCGCGCTGATCGTCGCTCCGCCCTGCAGGGTCACGCTCACGGTCCCGTTCAGCACCCCCAGCTGCACCGTGCTCAAATTGCCGTCCACGTCGGTGACGGAAAGGCCGCTCACCGAAAGGGGCGTGTCTTCGTTGACGACCTGCGCCCCCGGCACCGTGTTCACCGGCGCGTCGTTGACGCTCGTCACCGTGATCGCCACCGTGTCCACGTCCGTGCCGCTGTTGGCATCGGTGCTGGTCACGGTCAGCGTGTCTGGGCCGTTGTAGTTGAGCGTGCCTTGGTAGACCAGCGTGGCCAACGTCGCGTTGATGTCCGCTTGGCTGCCCGCCAGCGTGAGGGTCCCGCTCCCGTTGGCGCCCGCGCTGATCGTCGCTCCGCCCTGCAGGGTCACGCTCACGGTCCCGTTCAGCACCCCCAGCTGCACCGTGCTCAAATTGCCGTCCACGTCGGTGACGGAAAGGCCGCTCACCGAAAGGGGCGTGTCTTCGTTGACGACCTGCGCCCCCGGCACCGTGTTCACCGGCGCGTCGTTGACGCTCGTCACCGTGATCGCCACCGTGTCCACGTCCGTGCCGCTGTTGGCATCGGTGCTGGTCACGGTCAGCGTGTCTGGGCCGTTGTAGTTGAGCGTGCCTTGGTAGACCAGCGTGGCCAACGTCGCGTTGATGTCCGCTTGGCTGCCCGCCAGCGTGAGGGTCCCGCTCCCGTTGGCGCCCGCGCTGATCGTCGCTCCGCCCTGCAGGGTCACGCTCACGGTCCCGTTCAGCACCCCCAGCTGCACCGTGCTCAAATTGCCGTCCACGTCGGTGACGGAAAGGCCGCTCACCGAAAGGGGCGTGTCTTCGTTGACGACCTGCGCCCCCGGCACCGTGTTCACCGGCGCGTCGTTGACGCTCGTCACCGTGATCGCCACCGTGTCCACGTCCGTGCCGCTGTTGGCATCGGTGCTGGTCACGGTCAGCGTGTCTGGGCCGTTGTAGTTGAGCGTGCCTTGGTAGACCAGCGTGGCCAACGTCGCGTTGATGTCCGCTTGGCTGCCCGCCAGCGTGAGGGTCCCGCTCCCGTTGGCGCCCGCGCTGATCGTCGCTCCGCCCTGCAGGGTCACGCTCACGGTCCCGTTCAGCACCCCCAGCTGCACCGTGCTCAAATTGCCGTCCACGTCGGTGACGGAAAGGCCGCTCACCGAAAGGGGCGTGTCTTCGTTGACGACCTGCGCCCCCGGCACCGTGTTCACCGGCGCGTCGTTGACGCTCGTCACCGTGATCGCCACCGTGTCCACGTCCGTGCCGCTGTTGGCATCGGTGCTGGTCACGGTCAGCGTGTCTGGGCCGTTGTAGTTGAGCGTGCCTTGGTAGACCAGCGTGGCCAACGTCGCGTTGATGTCCGCTTGGCTGCCCGCCAGCGTGAGGGTCCCGCTCCCGTTGGCGCCCGCGCTGATCGTCGCTCCGCCCTGCAGGGTCACGCTCACGGTCCCGTTCAGCACCCCCAGCTGCACCGTGCTCAAATTGCCGTCCACGTCGGTGACGGAAAGGCCGCTCACCGAAAGGGGCGTGTCTTCGTTGACGACCTGCGCCCCCGGCACCGTGTTCACCGGCGCGTCGTTGACGCTCGTCACCGTGATCGCCACCGTGTCCACGTCCGTGCCGCTGTTGGCATCGGTGCTGGTCACGGTCAGCGTGTCTGGGCCGTTGTAGTTGAGCGTGCCTTGGTAGACCAGCGTGGCCAACGTCGCGTTGATGTCCGCTTGGCTGCCCGCCAGCGTGAGGGTCCCGCTCCCGTTGGCGCCCGCGCTGATCGTCGCTCCGCCCTGCAGGGTCACGCTCACGGTCCCGTTCAGCACCCCCAGCTGCACCGTGCTCAAATTGCCGTCCACGTCGGTGACGGAAAGGCCGCTCACCGAAAGGGGCGTGTCTTCGTTGACGACCTGCGCCCCCGGCACCGTGTTCACCGGCGCGTCGTTGACGCTCGTCACCGTGATCGCCACCGTGTCCACGTCCGTGCCGCTGTTGGCATCGGTGCTGGTCACGGTCAGCGTGTCTGGGCCGTTGTAGTTGAGCGTGCCTTGGTAGACCAGCGTGGCCAACGTCGCGTTGATGTCCGCTTGGCTGCCCGCCAGCGTGAGGGTCCCGCTCCCGTTGGCGCCCGCGCTGATCGTCGCTCCGCCCTGCAGGGTCACGCTCACGGTCCCGTTCAGCACCCCCAGCTGCACCGTGCTCAAATTGCCGTCCACGTCGGTGACGGAAAGGCCGCTCACCGAAAGGGGCGTGTCTTCGTTGACGACCTGCGCCCCCGGCACCGTGTTCACCGGCGCGTCGTTGACGCTCGTCACCGTGATCGCCACCGTGTCCACGTCCGTGCCGCTGTTGGCATCGGTGCTGGTCACGGTCAGCGTGTCTGGGCCGTTGTAGTTGAGCGTGCCTTGGTAGACCAGCGTGGCCAACGTCGCGTTGATGTCCGCTTGGCTGCCCGCCAGCGTGAGGGTCCCGCTCCCGTTGGCGCCCGCGCTGATCGTCGCTCCGCCCTGCAGGGTCACGCTCACGGTCCCGTTCAGCACCCCCAGCTGCACCGTGCTCAAATTGCCGTCCACGTCGGTGACGGAAAGGCCGCTCACCGAAAGGGGCGTGTCTTCGTTGACGACCTGCGCCCCCGGCACCGTGTTCACCGGCGCGTCGTTGACGCTCGTCACCGTGATCGCCACCGTGTCCACGTCCGTGCCGCTGTTGGCATCGGTGCTGGTCACGGTCAGCGTGTCTGGGCCGTTGTAGTTGAGCGTGCCTTGGTAGACCAGCGTGGCCAACGTCGCGTTGATGTCCGCTTGGCTGCCCGCCAGCGTGAGGGTCCCGCTCCCGTTGGCGCCCGCGCTGATCGTCGCTCCGCCCTGCAGGGTCACGCTCACGGTCCCGTTCAGCACCCCCAGCTGCACCGTGCTCAAATTGCCGTCCACGTCGGTGACGGAAAGGCCGCTCACCGAAAGGGGCGTGTCTTCGTTGACGACCTGCGCCCCCGGCACCGTGTTCACCGGCGCGTCGTTGACGCTCGTCACCGTGATCGCCACCGTGTCCACGTCCGTGCCGCTGTTGGCATCGGTGCTGGTCACGGTCAGCGTGTCTGGGCCGTTGTAGTTGAGCGTGCCTTGGTAGACCAGCGTGGCCAACGTCGCGTTGATGTCCGCTTGGCTGCCCGCCAGCGTGAGGGTCCCGCTCCCGTTGGCGCCCGCGCTGATCGTCGCTCCGCCCTGCAGGGTCACGCTCACGGTCCCGTTCAGCACCCCCAGCTGCACCGTGCTCAAATTGCCGTCCACGTCGGTGACGGAAAGGCCGCTCACCGAAAGGGGCGTGTCTTCGTTGACGACCTGCGCCCCCGGCACCGTGTTCACCGGCGCGTCGTTGACGCTCGTCACCGTGATCGCCACCGTGTCCACGTCCGTGCCGCTGTTGGCATCGGTGCTGGTCACGGTCAGCGTGTCTGGGCCGTTGTAGTTGAGCGTGCCTTGGTAGACCAGCGTGGCCAACGTCGCGTTGATGTCCGCTTGGCTGCCCGCCAGCGTGAGGGTCCCGCTCCCGTTGGCGCCCGCGCTGATCGTCGCTCCGCCCTGCAGGGTCACGCTCACGGTCCCGTTCAGCACCCCCAGCTGCACCGTGCTCAAATTGCCGTCCACGTCGGTGACGGAAAGGCCGCTCACCGAAAGGGGCGTGTCTTCGTTGACGACCTGCGCCCCCGGCACCGTGTTCACCGGCGCGTCGTTGACGCTCGTCACCGTGATCGCCACCGTGTCCACGTCCTGCAATGCGCCCCCTGTGCCGGTGTTGCCGAGATCGTTGGTGGTAATCGTGAGGGTATCACTGCCGACGTAGTTGGCGTTCGGGGTATAGGTCAGTCCGTCAAGCGCGGCATTCAGCTCGGCGAGAGTGCCACGGACCGTGATCGTGCTGTCGGCAACGCCGTCCCCCGCGACAAAGGTGAGGTCAGACACCCGCCGGAAAACACCAACGCTGTCGCCAGGCCCAGTGCCCTCCCAGGCCGCGTGGAACCCATAGTCGTACGCCGCGACTGCGGGAAGGAGCTGATCTCCAGTCGCGTCCGTGTGGAGCAGGAACTCCCCGCTGGTGGGAGAGCCGTCTGCCGCATAGTGACGGGCATAGGCGCCGCTCCCACTCCCATCCTGCAGGCTGCTCGACCAGGCGACGACGAACTCGCCCGCGCCGTTCATCGAGACATTCGGCTCCGTCTGATCGTTGGTCTGGGTTTGGTTGACGAGGACGTCGCCCGTCAACGGAGTGCCATTGGCGCTGAACTGGCGCAGATAGACGCCTCTCCCTCCAGCATCGCCTCCTTCCCAGACCACCACAAAGTTGCCTGCGTCGTCCATCGCCACGTCCGGCTGGTTTTGAGAGCCACTCGTTGCCACCGCGACCCGGAACTCGCTGCCGACCTTTGCTCCGGTGGCGTCGTAGAGTTGGCCGTAGACGCCTTCGCTACTGCCGTCCTGGAGGTAGCTCTCCCACACAACCACAAACGACCCGTCAGCGCTCATCGCCACGGAGGGGTCATCCTGCTGGTCAACGACGGTCGTGTTCACCTGGAACTCGCCGCCCAGGAAGTTCCCTGCGGCGTCAAAGCGTTGGCCGAAGATGCCTTCGCTGTCGGCGTCAAACCCCTCCCAGACCACGACGAAGTTCCCGTTCGCATCCATCGCCACGTCCACCTCGGTCTGGTTACCCGCTAGGGTGGAGTTCACGCGGAACTCACCCGTGAGGGGAGTCCCTGAGGCGTCGAAGATCCGGGCATACATGTCCGTGTCGCCGGTCTGACTGCCGCGCCACACCACGACGAAGTTCCCATTCGCGTCCATCGCCACCGAGGCTTGGGATTGGGTGCCGGAGGTGGTCGCATTGACCAGGATCTCGCCCCCGATGGCGTTCCCGGCGGCATCATAGCGCTGCGCGTAAATCTCGTAGGACCCGGTGTGGTTGCTCTCCCACACCATGACATGCTCACCGCTGGGCGCGGTGGCAATCTCGACATCTGCCTGTGTCCCCGTCGTGCTCGTGTTGACGACAGTTTCGGTTCCAGCGACATCCCAGAGGTCGAGGCTCAGCGTGCCCGAGGTCACGGACAGGGTGAGCTCAACCTCGTTGTTACCGGCATCCGCATCGCCCAACGTGATCGCATTACCGTCACCCGATGAGAACGTCAACGTGGAGTCCTCGGCAACCGTCTGTGCCCCCGGAACGGTATTCACCGGCGCATCGTTGACGGGACTGACCGTAATCGCCACGGTATCGGAATCCGTGACACTATTGGCATCTGTGGAAAGAACGGTTAACGTGGCTGACCCGGAGTAATTAGCAGGGCCCTGGTAGACAAGGCTCGCCAAAGTCGCGTTGATATCCGCTTGCGTCCCGGACAGAGTGAGCGTCGGACCATTATTGGCACCAGCCGTAATGGTCGCGGACCCACTCAGCGTAACAGTCAGCCGTCCAAAGTCGACCGACAATTGGACCGTAGACAAATTGTCGTCGACATCGTTGACCGAAATTCCAGAAATGCCTAGCGGGGTATCTTCATCTACGGTCTGCGCCCCAGGCACCGTGTTCACCGGCGCGTCGTTGACCGCTGAAACGTTGATGGTCAAGTTCTGAGTCGGGCTGGCGCCGCCGTCACCGTCGGTCAGATCGATCGTCACACTGCGTGCGCTGGCCGTCGGATTGTCGGTGTTGGTATTTTCATAGGTGATGTTCTTCACCAACGCCGTCACGGCGTCCGCAGTGGCATTGGTGTTGAACACGATATTCAACGGCGCGAGCCCAGTCCCACCGGTGAAGGTACCGATTACGACACCTTCATAAGTCACATTGCTGCCTGACACACCGATTTGCCCAGAGCCAGTGCCTTGATTACGAATAGAAAATACATCTTCGGCCGCAACTAACCCGGAGTCGACTTCGACATTGAGATTCCCACCGTCAAAGTTGGCGGAATCGATATCAGTAACGAGTGCGTTACCCCCCTGTTCGATCAGGACCACACCGTCACCCTCGGTGTAGTTCAGCACGTCGCCATCGAGATTGCTGATCACCGGTGCATCGTTGACGGGATTTACGGTAATCGCCACCGTATCGGTGTCGCTGGCCGTCACCGGAGCTGAGGCCAATCCTTGAATTTCGCTGGCCGACAAGGCCCGATCGTAGATTCGAGCATCATCAATCAACCCACTGAAGTCAAAACTAGAGTCTCCCAAATCAGCGTGGGTTCCGATTGTCGTTTGGGGAAACCAGCCTGTATAGGTGATGGAAGAGGTAAAGTTGCCAGAGGCAACTAAGGTACCGTCAATGTAGAGACTTTGAGTATTCGCTCCATCATCAAAAGTGAACGCGATATGGTGCCAATTGTTATCGGCCAAACTAACGCTACTACCAATAAACTGGTGAGTGGTCCCATCCCAGAAAAATCCTGTCACCCCCTGCGTCCAATCGTCAACTCGCAACGCGATATCGTTGCCGATGGAGATCACTTCACCCCCATTGGCTGGTGCGGAAGAATATTTCACCCAGGCGGACAGCGTGACGTTAGTGGGATTTGAAACTGTTCCAGCAATCTCCACATAGTCGCCGGTACCATCGAGAGACAGCACATCCCCTCGTATTCCATCTGTGATGACTGTTGCATCACCATTCAGTGTGCCATCCAACGTCCCACCAGGGCTGCTATCGTTGCCGGGGTCGGCGCTATCGAACTGGTAGTAGCCTTGCAGATTGGCATCCAGATCCAAGGCATAGAGCGTTTGATCGTAGCTGGTGAGGGTGAGCGTATCGCTCCCACTGTAGTCGGCAGTCGGATCGTATTGCAGACCATCCAACGCGGCATTGATGTTTTCCACGGTGCCGGAGAACGTCATGGTCGCATCGGCGGTGCCATCTCCGGCCGTGAAGGTCAGGCCTGTTGTCCCCGAGAGGGTCACAGTTCCGTTATTGACGGCCACGGTGACGACCAAGGGTTCACCGGCATCGTCGGCAATGGAGATCAGATTGCTGTTGGCGGCATTAAAGGTGAGCGTCGTGTCTTCGTTGGTGCTCTGCGCCCCCGGCACGGTATTGACCGGTGCGTCCTCGAGATCCTTGACTTGAACCGTGAGGACCTCATCATAGGTCAGCCCGCCGGAATCGGTCACCCGCACGGTAATGTTGTGGGACGTGGACGATTCGTAATCGAGCAGTGAACCATCGGCAACGGTGATCTCCCCGGTGGACGCATTAACGGCAAAGCGTCCGCCGGCGGAGTCGGTCAGGCTGTAGCTGAACGTCTCGCCGGCATCGGGGTCTTGTGTCGTCACAAAACCAACGTGGCTGCCGTTGGCACTACTTTCATCGATCGACAGTTGCGCATTCACCGTGCCTGCGGTGAATCCCGTCCCACTGGCATGCGCGATACTGAGGTTGTTGCCACTGACAATATCGACGACCTGACTCGAACCATCGAAGCCATCCATCTGCCAGTTGGCCACCAGGCCGGCGGCGGCGGCTTCGGCCGGTGTCAGATCGAGCTGTTGCTGATGATACTGAGCCAGCTCACCGGCGGTTCGTACATCGTTCCAGATGCGGACGTCATAGAAGGTGCCGGAGAAGTACTGCGTCGAATCATACCCGCTGTCGAGGCCATCCTGTTCCTGACCGAAGACGAACTGACCGTTGGTCGTGTCAAGCGAGGTACCCGGACTGAGCCCAGTGCCTGATTCGATAAAGACCCCGTCAATGTAGATCGCCCAATCGCCGGCGGTGCTATCCCAGGTCACTGACAAGGTGTGGACAGTACCGTCTACCAGTGCCGCCCTATAATCGATGGCCCCCGCATTCACAGTGGTACCGGCCCCAAAATCGATCTCAAGGCTGTTCGACGGATCATTGATCTGTAGGCTCAGCTCGTCGCCGGTGGGGTTATTGAAGGACATGAACACCGTCTCGACAGGCGTGTCATTGGCGGCGAAACGAATCTCCACCGTCGTTGCACTCAGCGACTGTGATAAACCGGTATCCGAGATCAGATAGGCATCGTTTCCACCATCCGTGTTGAGTTCGATACCGTTGGACAGATCTGTCGGCGCATCGTTGACGGGATTCACGGTAATCGCCACCGTATCGGTGTCCGTCAGTGTGAGGTCGTTGGTAAGATTGGCGACCTCGGTCGTGCTCAGTACTCTGTCGTAGAGCCGCACATCGTCGAGGCTGCCTGTCGCATACCATTTGCCGCCTGAGGAATCCTGGTTACGGCCGATGGCCATGGAGTCAAGACCTGAGACATCGCTGAAAAAGCTTTGTGTCGAGGCGCTTCCCGTGTCGTAGGTCAACTGCCCGGCCGTGGCGAGGACTCCATCGACGTAGAGACTGTTGCCGGATGGGCCGATCGTCACCGCGACATGATGCCAATTCCCGTCGTTGATGGCGACATCACTTTTGTAGACCGCCAGTTGCATCACGCCGTTCTCCATGACCTCGTAAGTCAGATACCCCGAAGCTCCCAGGAACAGCGCGGCGTAGCTCCCTGTGTCTGCGGTGTCGGAGATGGAGAAGATCGTTTCATTGGTGCCAGTCGTTTTGATCCAGCCGCTGATCGTGCCTTGAGTCAATCCGGCGAAGTCGCCCGTGTGAGCCGAGAGATCGACGAAGTCATCGACCCCATCGAGACTCAAAACCTGCCCCCGAGTGCCATCTGTTGTGATCGAGGCGCCATTCGTCATGGTGCCGTCCTGTGCGGTTCCCGGTGCCACATCGTTGGCATTGCCTTCGAAGGTGTAGCGGGCTTGGAGATTCGCATCAAAATCGAGGGAATAGAGCGTTTGATCGTAACTCGTGAGGGTGAGCGTATCGCTCCCACTGTAGTCGGCAGTCGGATCGTATTGCAGACCATCCAACGCGGCATTGATGTTTTCCACGGTGCCGGAGAACGTCATGGTCGCATCGGCGGTGCCATCTCCGGCCGTGAAGGTCAGGCCTGTTGTCCCCGAGAGGGTCACAGTTCCGTTATTGACGGCCACGGTGACGACCAAGGGTTCACCGGCATCGTCGGCAATGGAGATCAGATTGCTGTTGGCGGCATTAAAGGTGAGCGTCGTGTCTTCGTTGGTGCTCTGCGCCCCCGGCACGGTATTGACCGGTGCGTCCTCGAGATCCTTGACTTGAACCGTGAGGACCTCATCATAGGTCAGCCCGCCGGAATCGGTCACCCGCACGGTAATGTTGTGGGACGTGGACGATTCGTAATCGAGCAGTGAACCATCGGCAACGGTGATCTCCCCGGTGGACGCATTAACGGCAAAGCGTCCGCCGGCGGAGTCGGTCAGGCTGTAGCTGAACGTCTCGCCGGCATCGGGGTCTTGTGTCGTCACAAAACCAACGTGGCTGCCGTTGGCACTACTTTCATCGATCGACAGTTGCGCATTCACCGTGCCTGCGGTGAATCCCGTCCCACTGGCATGCGCGATACTGAGGTTGTTGCCACTGACAATATCGACGACCTGACTCGAACCATCGAAGCCATCCATCTGCCAGTTGGCCACCAGGCCGGCGGCGGCGGCTTCGGCCGGTGTCAGATCGAGCTGTTGCTGATGATACTGAGCCAGCTCACCGGCGGTTCGTACATCGTTCCAGATGCGGATGTCATAGTAGGTGCCTTTGAACGCCTGGTTGGATTGAAAGGAACCACCCAGCGCATCCTGTTCGTTACCGAACACCAGCTCACCCCCGCCCTCGATGGTATTGCCCACCTCATGACCCGTGCCCTGCTCAATGAGCACGCCGTTGCTGTAAACCGCCCAATCCCCATTCGTGTTGTCCCAGGTGACGGCCAGATGCTGTAGCGTTCCATCCCTGAGACTCGTGTAGTCAATACTATTGAGCAGGATGTCGTTGTTTGCGATGTACAGATAGGCATCGGTACCCGCAAACACAAAGGCGAACTCATTGTCGTTCGTGGGTGCCGCGTAGGAGACGAGTGGAGTAAACGAAGTCGTATCGGAAGTGGCAAACTGGATTTCAAAGGTCACCGAAGAGAGTCCCCCCAAAATCGCGCCGCCATTGTTGGCGATCAAGTAGGCATCGTTCCCACCGTCCGTGTTGAGTTCGATACCGCTAGATAGATCTGTTGGACCTTCGTTGGTATTGGTGACCGTCACGGCAATAGATTGGCTATCGGCCCCGCCATTGTTATCCTTCACTGTGACAATCACATCGTAGATATTATTTCCGCCACTATCGGTCGGCGACTCATAGTTCGGAGCTGTGATGAACGACAAGGCGCCGGTACTGCTGTTGATCGTGAACTTGCTCGCGTCGGCACCACCGCTGATGGAATAAGTGACGGTGTCGGCATTGGCATCAGTCGCCGTCACGGTGGTGACCGCCGTCGTATTTTCTGCGACATTGATGGCAGCCGTGACGCCTCCCCCATTGCTGGTAATGGTCGGCGCCGCATTCCCACCCGCCGCATTGTAGCGCTGCATGAAAATGCCGGAGCTGTCGCCCGGACCGTTCCCCGACCAGGTGACGACGACTTTTCCGTTCTGGTAGGCGATGCCAGAGTAATCTTGAGCATTGCTCGTTGTGGTGGCCACTCGACTTTCTGTGGTGAGGGCCGTTCCCGTTGAGTCGTATTGCCTGGTATAGACACCCCAACCTGAACCATCCTGATTTTGACTCGACCAGGACACGACGAAATTCCCACTCTGGTCCATCGAGACGTTCGGAATTTCCTGCCACCACGAATTCGTGTTCGTCACCGAAATAGCACTGCCCTGCGCGACCCCGGCACTATTGAACCGTTGGGCTTGGATATCGGCATCGGCGCCTCCTCCGGTCTGACGATCCCAGGTCACGACGAAGTTGCCGCTGTCGTTCATCGCGACCGAGGCATGTTGATCGTTGTCACTGGCGACCGAATTGACGAGGAATTGTCCCCCCTGCGCCACACCGGATGCGTCGTATCGTTGCCCATAGATGCTGTAGACACTGGTCCCCGCCGTGCGCTCGCCTGACCAGACCACGACGAAGTTCCCCGCCGAATCTATGGCGATGTCGGCATCGTGCTGGTCGCCACTGGTGGTCGTATTGACGAGGAAATTCGAGCCGATCTTTGTGCCGGTGGCGTCGTAACGTTGCGCATAGATGTCGTCGTAGTACGTCCCGCCGGCTTCAGTATTACTTTCCCACACCACGACAAACGTTCCATCCGCAGCCATGGCGACCCGTGCATGCTCCTGGTCGAAGGTCGTCGTCTCGTTCACCAAAAAGGCGCTGGTCACCGCCGTGCCGGACGAGTTATAGAGACGGGCGTAGATGTCGTAATCGCCGGTTCCTTGATCCCGCTCCCAGGTCACCACGAAGGCGCCGCTCGCATTCATGTCCACACTCGCCAATCGTTCATTGGCGGCATTCGAAGCGATCACGAACTCGCTTCCCTGGGCGGTGCCCGCGCTGTTGTACCGCTGCCCATAGATATTGCCCGCGCTTTCCCAGACCGACACGAAATTGCCATTGGAATCCATCGCGACGCTGTCCGGGTTATAGGCATCGTTGAGGGAGTTGTGGGTTTGCGTACTGCTGGTTGTCGTGTTGATTCTTGTTTCACCACCAGAGGCCGTGAGGCTCAAGAGCCCGACCCAATCCGCTTGCGTGTCGTAGCTGAGCACGATCTCTGTTTCGATCGTTCCGACGTGAAACTCAAAGTCCCAATCCCCGCCCAGCTCGGCATACCCGGTGTCATCGGTGCTGGCCGCGACGTCCGCACCCGTGAGTTCGCTGAGCAACCTGGTGGCCTCCTGACCGGCCTCACCCTCGGCGAAGTCACAGCCGTACACCAGGAGGTCGGCCTGCTCCGAGAGGCTCTGCTTGATAACAGCCAGTTCATCCGCGTACTCCCCTGTCATGGAGTCGGTGGTAAGGGTGCCGGTTCCCAGCGAGAGCTGGCCCTCGGTCCCGTGGCTGATGATGTGAATGGCATCAATGCCGGTCCGGCCTGACAGGGCGCTAGCTATTTGCTCGATGCCGTCGGCCTCGCCATCGAGCATGATGACTTCGATATTCGGATCCATCCCGTTCAGGAGTTCCAGATAATTCGGGACAGTGGGATCAACAAAGACCACTTCGGTGGGGGTTTCACCTGGCGAATAGGTGGCGATGGCTTGGAGCAACTCTTGGCTCTCTGCTGATTCCTGACTCTCCGAGCTAGACGCGTCGTCACCCGACACCGCTGACTCAGCTTGCTCTTGCGCGACCTGTTCTTGATTCACCTCGGCCGCCGTGGCTGCTGCGGCGGCATCGAACATGAGGCGGGATTCGAGCGAGAGGAGCGACAGATTTGGGCGAACTTCTCCTGGCGCTTTGGAAGCCGATTTAGGCTTACGATCCTGCTCTGGAGCTGTGCGCTTTTTCCGTGCAAACATGGCTTGGTAATCTCGGCTGTTACGATACCGTTTCAGATCTTCATCGGCTCAAGAGGATGAGTGCTGGAGAGCTTTTTGAAGCTGTGCAGGTTTTGGTCCAGTCAGGAGCGGAGCAGATAGAACGAATGGGCACGAACCACGATGAACCGTCTCAGGAGAATTGGTACCGGTCTTAACTAGGCTCAGAATGTCCCACAGGGACACAAATCGGTACCCACGCCTTGGATTCAGTCAAGACCGGCATTCCAGCAACCGATACCAATGGTACGGGTTTCGCATTATTTCGCGAAGGAGCACACCACCATGAACGCTGAATGGGGACAGTATGAGCACTCGCCGTTTCTTGCCGTCACCTGTCAGATCCAGTACCCCGTGGTTCACACGATCAGTCGGGAATTGCCGACAACCTTTCAGGAACGGTTGCGCAACGACTATCCGTTATTTCAGCCGACGCAGGATCGCCGTGGTTATCGCCTGGGCCATCAGGAATCCACACGCGAGATTCTGCTCCTGCCGGACTCGATGACCGTGATGACGGGCCGCTACGCCGGCTGGCCGGATTTTCGCGCACAGATCTCTGCCGCCACAAGCGCGCTGCAGACCTGCTACGAGCCGGCCTTCTGTGCCCGAGCCAACGTGCGCTTTCAAAGCCTCCTGCGACCGGTCCACTGCGGCTTGACCAAGTTTCGGTGGGCCTCGCTGCTCAACAACAAGGTACTTGGTCCCTTTTCACTCCCCGGCCAGAAAGGGCAACTTCAAGGCAGTCGACATGACGTGGTGCTGTCGCTTCCGAACAGTGCCGACCGGTTTCGTCTTATCCACGGGTTCGTCCAGTATCGAGAGGCGGGGCAGGCCGATCAACCCGGCGAGCCGGCCTACTTGCTCGATCAAGACTACTTCACAACTCAGCAATCGGAGTGGGTGGCGGTCTTCTCGACGTTGGATCGCTTCGAACAGGAAGCAGGGCAATTTTTCCGGCTCTGTGTGACCGACCAGTTTCACGAGGCAATGGTGCCCAAGGCGGCGTAGCCGAGAATGTATTCCGCGTGAAGCGCGGGATAGGACCGCTAGATTCCCCTACGAGTGAAGCCTCTCCCTACATTCTTTCATCATTCGGTCAGGCTCCGCCTGTCAAGAAATTCGTGTGCATAAACCCACGGTCTTCCTTGTGGCATCTCAGGATTTTCTATGAAACGACTATCCATTTCGGTAGAGTGTGACCGTTTCATTGTTCGGAGAGAGAAACCGACGGAGTTCTATGGCCAGCATCTTAGTGATGGACGATGAGGCCCCCATTCGCACCTGGTTATCGACGGTCCTGCAATCGGCAGGATACGCCGTGCTGGAAGCGTCGAACGGACGCGAAGGACTGCGGGTGTACCGTCAGAAGCCGGCGGATTTGGTCCTAGTGGATCTGCTGATGCCGGAGTTGAACGGGCTCGATACCATCATGGAGCTCACGCGTGAATTTCTCGACGTGAAGGTCATTGCGATCTCGGGACTTGCCGCTGATCACGACATACTCAAGACGGCGAGGCTCTTGGGCGCGCGACAGACGTTACACAAGCCGTTTGGTATGGAAGACCTGCTGAAGACCGTGCGGTATGAGTTAGCGCATTAGTCCGCTGAGCCAACAGATACAATACCACGCGGCCCTTTATGCTAGCCGTGATCCGATTGACCCGCACAGCCATGCCTCTTAGCTCTGACGGACGAACAACGCTGGAGGAGTTTTCAACATCCTGTCAGAAGCCACTTTCCCGTACTAATGTTGCGACTACCTGATCCCAGGCCCGTTTGGCCATGCTTGAGGGTTGCCCTTCGATCTGGACATGGCCGACGAGCACCTGATCTGGCTGCAGAGGCTCGTCCAGACTCAACCGCACCCGATAAACGGAGATCTCCGGTTTCAACCGCCCCTTGTCGTCTTTTCGCACCGGCACGTCGCCCCCATACACCGACGCCAGGTACGGCACCATAAGCTCGCGCTCATCCACCTCCGCAATGTCGGTCACGTGGGCCTTCACCGACGGCCTGGTGAGATCCAACGGCACGAATTGCGCGGCCTGTCCGACCTCGACATAGGCTAGTTCATCGACCGGAACGAAACTCTCAATCGCAGCATGCGTCTCATCGACCAGATAGGCAATGGGGACTTTCTGATCGATCCACCGCCCGACGGTCAGAGAATCTGCTCGATCCCGTACGATTCCGGCGATCGGTGCCTTCAAGGCCATGGTGTCTCGTTTTGCCTCCAACCCCTGCAGTTCCGCCAGCCCGGCACGGAGGGATTCTCCAATCACTTGTCGCTGCTCACGATCTTGCCCATAGCCCGCTTGGCGGCCAAGCCGATAGTCCCACATCGCCACTTTGGTTTCCGCCAACTGGACTTCCTTATCCAATGCTGGGTTCTCTAGGACGAGGAGCGCCTCCCCCGCCTTTACCATCTGCCCATCATGGAACAGCACCTGTTGGATCCGTCCAGGGGTCGGTGCAAAGATCGTGGCATAGGATGAGGCTTGGAGTACGGCTGGGACGGAGATATTGATGTGCAAGGGCACAAAGCCGAGCGCCAGCACCACGCTCACGCATGTCACCGTCACCCACGTTCGTGGCGATGCGGCATAGACCGCTCGATTGTTCCACCACCCCGACACTTCACGTGCGATCGGAAGCGCAATGAACCACACGATCTCGACCAGAAACAGAATGATGCCGAGCGCTTTGAAAAAATAGTGATAGACCATGAGGGCGATGCCGGTAAACAGGATGAGGCGGTAGAGCCAGGTCGCCCAGGCATAGACGACCATGGTCTGCCGCATCCTGGCCGACACCGTCTCCGGCGGTGCGCTCTGGTGCCCGAACAGGAGGGCGCGCAGCTTCCATTGTCCAAAGGCAAACGACCGGTCTTGAAGGTTGGGAATCCCCAACCCATCCGCGAGCACATAGTAGCCGTCGAAGCGCATGAGTGGGTTCAGGTTGACGACGAGGCTCATGGCCAAGCTGGTCGTAGCCACGATAAAGGCGATGCTTCGCAGGGTGCCCTCGGGCAGATAGCCCCAGGCAAAGAGGGCGACTGCAGCCAGCCCTAGCTCGGCGATGACGCCGCCCGCGGCGATCAACAGCCGCTTGCGCTTCGAGGTCAGGCGATAGGAATCGGAAACATCGGAATAGAGCACCGGCATCATCACCATGAAGGCAATGCCCATGGTCGGCACGCGACATCCGAACCTCGTGGCCGTATAGGCATGGCCGAGCTCATGGATCACCTTCACCGCGCCGAGCGAAAGGCTATAGAGGATGGCTCCACGCCAGTTGAAGAAGTAGAGAAAGGTCGAGACAAAGGCATCCCATTGACGGACGACGTGAATCAGCCCGATGAGCCCAAGGGCCCCCACCACCCAACCGGCGGATGCCGTATACAGCGGCGCCACAAACGCCAATGTGGATTTCAGGAAGTGATGCGGATGCACCAATGGGATCTTGACGAACAGATAGTGGTGGACCAACCACATCAGCCAATTCTGTTTGCCGGCTTGGGCCTGGGTCTGGAAATCGGTATGCTTCCCACTGGCGGATTGCTCGGTCAAATTGTTCGTGTAGAGAAATTTGACCAGATCTTCCACGTCATCGAGTGTCGTGCGACAGGTCGTCTCACGCCCCATCGCGGCATGGAGCTTTTCCATCGAGCCAGCATTCCATCGCTGGATCATCTGATAGACCGGCCACTCGATCTGGAAGTAGCGATTACGAACCGGATCGACGATGGTCCACGTCGGCACACCCTCGGGAGTCGGTGTGCCTCGGTTAAATTGGAGGTTCTTTCGAAGCGGTGGGAGCGCTCGTTCCTGCGGCTTGGCGCCCGGTCCGCCCGACGGTATCATCGCCTACCACCCGACCCATTGACGAAGTGCCGTCAGGGGACGACGCAGCAACAGATAGGCGAGCGGTCCCTGTTCGCCGTACACCTTGGCGGTGCCTTGCCATCCGATCCGGATGCGAGGATCCGGCTGCGTGAGTTGCGCCGTCACTCGATAGGCAATGACATCGCCGGGCAGCACTTCCGCGTTGTAGCTGGCATGGACAATGGTGGCGGGAAATGATTCCAGTGCGAGGGCATTGAGAAAGACGAGGGCATCGGCCCCTTCCTTGAGCACGATAGCATCGGCGACCGGCAGATCAATGCGCAGCTCGATCCGTTTAGGGTCGGCGATCTCCATGATCCGCTCGCCGACGGTGACCGGCCGGCCGATCCAATCGGACTTGTCCGAGTAGAGGAGCAAGCCCGTTTGAGGCGCGATGACTTCGACCTGGTTGAGCATGTCCTCCGCGTAATTCAGCTCGGTTTGTCGGAGATCGACTTCGGCATCTTTCAGTGGGACGTCAGCCTTCCGTTGCGGATCGCCAAATCCTGCTTGGATGGCTTGGCTGTGCTCCGCTCGAGCCACGGTCAGCTGCTTCTCTGCGACGAGAAATTGGTTGCGGAGGTTGGTGTCCTCGTAGCGGAAGAGGGCCGTCCCGGCTTGCACCATTTGATTCGGATGGACCAGTATGTCGGCAATCACGCCATCGATCGGCGCGCTCACGACGACAGGGTCTGTGGCCATGACCTTGACCGGCGCCACGGCGGAAATCCTGATCGGGAAACAGAGCGCCGCGACGAGTGCCGCTGGGATCAGCCACCAAGTCGGCTTCTTGATGGTCTTCGACCACTTCCGCTCTTTCTTGGACAGGGCCTTCCATGCATAGGCATAGCTGCCGGCCAGGCGATGGACAATGGCGACATCGTTCTCCTGCCACGGAAAGTCCCGCTCGAACCACCACACCCCAAGAAAGGTTTCGTCTGGATGTTGCAGGGGACACCAAAAGACATGCCCCTTCACAAAGTCTCGCCACCCACTGCGTAGCTGATTAGGCAAGAGGTCTTCGGTAACGACCATCGGCTGTTCGCTGGCAGCTCCAGCTTGGCGCAACGCCCGAACCGCCTGCTCGAGCCACACCATCATCGGTGCATCACGATCGACGACCGCGACACTCGATGCATTCAGCACGCGATAGGCCTCATCCTGCTGCCCCGAATTACTCAACAGGAAGGCCTGTTCATAGGGCACGAGCCGTCTGGTTTCGTTGACGGACAGAAATTGCAGCTCTTGAATGGTTTTTGCCGCGCGGATCTGCCCTTCCAGATGCGTGAGGGCAGCCAGATGGATCAACGTCGGGATCTGTTGTGCTGTGGGTTCGGCTGTGGTCGTCATCACATCTGATTACTTGTCAAATTGTGCCGTCCCGCTCATCCCCGCTAAGACTTCCGGCGGCAATTTCTCGAACATCCCCATCACTTTAATCGTCTGACTGGCGGCATCGACCTCGGCCCCGATTTCTTTGACCCGTGCCGGATAGCTTCGTCGCGTTTCATCCACCACGAACGTAAACGGAGACCTTCGTTTCAGCCAGGACAGGGACGAAGAGGGCAGCACGAGCTCGATTTCGAGGCTACTGTCATCGAGTAGACTGATGAGCTTGTCGTTGGGGAACACGTTCTCATGCTCATTGACCATCACGCTGACGACGCGACCGCCGAATGGGGCCGCGATTTGGCAACCCTTCACATTCACTCTTGCCACACGAATCGCAGCCGCCGCCTTCTTGGCTTCGGCCTCCGACGTTTCCAGTTCGACCTTACTGATTGCATTCAATTTGCCGAGTTCGAGGTTGTTCTTGTACACCTTGTCCTTCACCTCATGTTCGGCCATCGCAACCGCGAGCTCCGCGCGGTACTTGTCGCAGTCGAGTTGGACCAGCATGTGCCCCTTTTTGAATCGCTGCCCTTCCTTGTACGGAAGCTCGCTGATCCGTCCCTGAACCTGAGCATGCAAGACCGCCTGCGCCACCGGTTTGACGATTCCGCGCACAAGACCAGCTTGCACTGGGACGATTTGAGCCGCTCGTTCACCCTTCGTCCAACCAGAGGAAGGGACTCCCACCGCGAGAGCAATGAGGATCATCAGCGCCAACCCTTTACTGCGCCACCAATGTCGCATGAGCTCCACCCCCCCTTTCTGCATTCGACATTGTCAGCCTACTCGATTCCCAATAGGTTCTGATCGAATCTGCCAATTGGGCTACGCTTTGTTCCCCTATGCTGACAGGAAGCGATTCCTCTCCCTGTGAAGCCAGCATCGTGGCATAGGCCGTTTCCAACCCTGATCGTGCGGCATCCAATCGCACCTCTGCGGCGACGTCGTGGACTCTTTCCCGGATCAATGTGAGATCCGTCGCCGTTCGTGTCAGCCACAAATTTTTGGTATGCTTCACAATCTCAGCCTGTGCTCGCTGATAATTCCGAGCCTCCTGATATTCCTCTCGGGCCTGAACGAACTGAACGGCGCTGACGTGCACCTCTGTCAAGATGGATAGGCTCAACGCCAAGCTTTGCGCATCCAACATCTGACCGTGCGCTTCGATCGCCTTGAGCTTAGCCGGTGTGCGAAATACCGACAACAGGTTCCAACTCACTTGGGCGGCATAGGTCAACCAATTTTGATAGAGCAAAAAGCTGTTGCTGTTATAGTAACCGCCGAATGAGACTTTGAGACTTGGAAACAACTCCAGGAACACGGCCTTCGCCTCTTTCGTATTAATCCGCTTCTTGTAATCGATCGTTCGCAGTTCAGGCCTCAGCAGCAGCGCTCGCTCCTCCATTTTCTGAGCATCCAAGTTGCTCGTCGGAATGGCTGTCTCCTGCGGCGGCATGACCAGGTCGAACAATGTTCCGGGAGGCAATCCCATCATGGACGCCAGTTGCGTTTTCGCCGTACTGAGGTCGCGATAGAGTCGTCGCACCTCCCGTTGGACATTCAGGAGGTCTCGTTGGTAGTTGAGTGGTGTCAGCGGAGCCTGCAGTTTGCGATCGACGATCTGCTGAGTACTCGCCAATGCCTTCGCTACCGAGTCGTTCAAGAACTGGATCCGTGGGAGCACGCGCTCCGCACTGACCGCTTTCCAGTACGCGCTTCTGACTTCCTGAACTAAGCGAGCCGCGATACGCCGTTTTTCTTCCTCTGCAATCATGACGTTGTCAGCGGCTTGTTGAGCACGCACGAATGACAATCCAAAATCCAGCACATCCCAGCTCAAGGCGAGGTTGCCGGAATAGACATTTTTTTCTGATGACGTAAAAGGTTCAACCGCTTGTCGTCCGGTGACAAGTGACCGCCCCACACCGCCGCTGAAATTATTGCGCCCATCGAACCCGGCGTTGGCGGACGCTTGGGGCAGCAATGAATAATGCGCGATGTTGAGCTGCTGATGAGCCAGTTGCACCTGAATGGCCTTGACCTTCGCATCAAGGTTGTACTTCAAGGTACGTGCGACGGCCTCGTAGAGATCAATTGGCCCCGTGATCGGTTCCTCAACGGATGAAATCGCTTGAAAATCTTTCACTGCCCGAGCCACCACTTCCTCTTTGCTCAAGGCATGAGGTTTGATGAGACACCCACTCAGCCCAAACAGAGATGCTGAAACCACGACAACCCGCAGTACCAAGAGTGTTGCCTCATATTGTCCATGTCGAAAGACAAGCATGGCCTCTATGGCAGACCCCATCTTTCAAGAAAAGTTTTCCGATAACACTATCGGCTAGGGTGGGGAAGAACTTGACTAAATGGGCAAAAACATAGCCAAACCATGCGGAGTTATGGAGGAGACGGATGCTGGAACCCATACCCATCCTTTTACTCAGACTGGCGATTCTCCGCCTGGAAGGATGAAGGCACAACTGGCCTCGAGAAGCATGAATATGGACCTCTTATTGTAGGAGATCTCTTCACACAGCAGATACAGGCTGAGCAACCACCGTGCACACCGGGCTCCCCTACTTTAGAGTTACCTCATCCAGATGTAGCTCATCCTCAATCCTACAGCTATCTTTCTCACTGTACGCAGAAATCCACAAACCTCTAGCAAGGAGAACCCACATGAGTTGCTCACGTTGCCAGGGTCTGATGATCAGAGATCACTTCATGGATTTTGACAGCACGATCGGCCATATGTGGGCGAACGGATACCGCTGTATGAACTGCGGGAATGTTCACGATCCGGTGATCGAACAACATCGTCTTGCGAGAAAGCAGCAGGCGCCGGCCCTTCAGCATGGCGAGCACGAAGCTGGAGAGAACGAACTGATCCCCAAGTCTAAACCCATTATTCTGCGTGCAGCCTAAGTTCGCCGTGGGGGCACTGTGCTGAATCCAGCAGGATCAAGAAAGGAGAACTATGGCTTCCATTCTAATCGTCGATGATGACGCTCCCATTCGAACCTTGTTGCGTCACATCCTTGAAGAGGATGGTCATCAGATTCGGGAGGCCCCAGACGGCGAAGTCGGTCTCAGGCTCTATCGAGAAGCACCGGCCGACGTGGTCATCACCGATATTCTGATGCCGGAACGAGATGGGATGGAAGTCACGCTCGCCCTGACGCAAGAATTCCTCGACGCCAGAGTCATTGCCATTACTGGGGCCACCGGTGATCAGAACTTTCTCAACGTCGCTAAACTCTTCGGCGCGCGACGCGTGATTCGGAAGCCTTTCACGCCGGACGACATTCGTCGAGCCGTACGGTACACGCTCGACCATTAAGCAGGCCACATGAGTCCACCTGAACTGCAGGACAGAGTAGGTCTCACCCTGGGTTAAAGAGAACGACGATCTCACCCACTCACTACTTTTCCACTGGCTTTTCAGGTTCTGAGGTTTGTGAGGGCCATAACGACCCCACCAGCATACCGATGCCAGCCATCAGAAACCCAATGAGTTGAGGCGGCCAGACATCGGTTGGCTGACTGACTAGTTCTCCCACCAACCAGCTCGTAAGACCGGCGATAATGGCGACAAGTGCTCCCTGAGTCGTGGCCCTCTTCCAATAGAGCCCGGCGACCAACGGGAAAAAGGCCGCCACGAGAGTCACCTTATAGGTACTCACCACGAGCATATAGATGGTGGCTTCCGACCACAATGCAATGGCCAGCACCACTGACGCAAACACCAGTAAGACCACTCGCATCAGGCGGAGAAACTCCGCATCAGTGACATGTGAAAACATCGGCCGAAAGACATTCTCACTCAGCGCCACCGATGGAGCGAGCAAGGTTGCACTCGAACAACTCATCACGGCAGACAGAACAGCTCCAAAAAAAATGACCTGCGCCAGGAGCGGTGTGTGCTCCAGGATGAGTGTCGGCAGAATGAGTTGAGAATCCTGCTCTAACAGTGCCCCAAACTTCGTTGGATCAATCAGTGTCGCGGCATACGCGAGAAACATCGGGACAAAACAAAACGCAAAATAGAGTACAGCCCCAAGTAACGAACCCCTGACAGCTGTCTGTTCGTTCTTCGCAGACGTAATTCGTTGGAACACGTCTTGCTGTGGGATCGACCCAAGCATCATGGTCATCCACGCTCCGATAAAGGGAATCCATGCCGCAAAGGTGGCCTGTGGAAACAAATCCAATTTTCCGGCTGCGGCCGCGTGTGAGATGACCGCAGGAACTCCGCCCGCCATCTCCCCGACGATTGATGCGATGTAGAGCAACCCCCCCATGATCACCGAGATCTGAACAAAATCCAGAATCGCCACTGAGAACATGCCTCCGAACGTCGTGTAGGTCAGAACGATGACCGCCCCGATGATAATCCCCACCGACTGACTGACCATCCCTTCCGTCACGACATTGAGCACCAAACCGAGCACTTTGAATTGGGCCGCAACCCAACCTAGATAGGATGCGACGATGCATAGCGTGCAGAGAACCTCGATGGTGCGGTTGTAACGATACCGATAGTAATCGCCCACCGTCAGCATGTTGAGTCGATATAATCGTGGCGCAAAAAACAGTCCAGCGAGCATCAAGCACATGCTCGATCCGAAGGGGTCGGCAACTACGCCCCTGAGCCCTTCTTTGACGAAAGTCGCCGAAATTCCTAAGACGGCTTCAGCACCGAACCAGGTCGCAAATACCGTGGCGATAACGATGGCCAGAGGCAGAGACCTTCCGGCGACGGCAAAGTCTTTTGAGTTCTGGACGCGAGTCGCGGCGAAAAGTCCGATACCGACCGACAGGATGAGGTAGAGGATGACGAACCAGAGCACCACGCGGGCAGGATAAAGCCATCCCGGCTTGCAATCAATCAGTATTCATAATCCTGAATAGGAAGGAGATCAGATGGGAGCAGACAAAGCCGGGATGACTGGAATCGAGATATCGTCTCGAGCCCGGCCCCTAGAATGACCAGTATCGAGACGCTCCAAATACCAGCCGACACCCGACTAGAAAAAGTTCACCCTGGGACTCAACCGGTACAGCCTTCGTCCACTGCACTTCGTACAAGTTCAGAGAATGTTCCCATCGAGTTTCAGCAACATGGAGCTCAATATACTGCCTAAATCGAGGCCGTCGTCCCATCAGAACGAGAATGCCATGCTCACTTCGGTTCAGACAGTATGCCTCACCCTGCTCGATAGTCAGACGCTCTTCATCGGTCGATTCACACAACCCATAGACACACACCTTTTGTTCATTGGACCGATCCTCGAGGCGCCGAGAATGAACGAGAGACTTGTCCTCACTAAACCCACCGGTCATGGCCACCTTAGTCTTGAGATGAGCCATTTGATATGGGCGCGATCCATTACGGACGACTTTTGTTCCTGTATCCATTTCCATATCACCTCCCGGGGTGTGATTCATTGTCATAAGCCGTGAGCAAGCACCATGCCTATCGAACAACTACGGCTGCTTGTTTGAATTCACGAATAATATCTTGACAAGGAGGAGAATGAATACTGTGTCAGATCCGAAGAGCGAAGGGATATTGATTCACCCTTCGGTTGGACTTAACCTATAAGCATTGGATTTAAATAGTAATTTTGAGCTGGATAAAAAAGCATACAGGTGACCATGGCTGTCCCCTACACAACCATACGTTCGGGTAACTCCCCTACAGTCCAGCTCCTGCCACATCGCTACTCCCCTAATCCGTCATAACTTCCCAATTGGAGCGTCTAGAGGAGAGCAACGGATCCATAGTTTGGACAATCAGACCAACTTTTCGAGGCGAAGACCGAGTAGGCGGATAAGTTTTCGGCTGGGGTTTTCACGGCGGTCCAGAAACGGCATAAGCAATTTTAGCCCCTCACGTTGTACCACTCCCAGATCACCTGTTGCGGCGGCCAGGGTGTGGGCACGCGACTTCGTCTCGAAGTCCGCGAAACGAACCGTGAGCACGACGGTCCGAAACGCCTCAAAACCTTCGAGCGCCAGACGATCGATTACCCCTCGAGCAAGACCGTCGAGTTGAGTGAACAGGGTGTGGCTATCAAGCGTATCGGACTCGAACGTTTCCTGTTCCCCTATCGACTGCGGCTCCGAATATTCTTCGACTGGCGAATCATCATACCCACGAGCCTTATCGTAGAAACCGGTCCCACGCTTCCCAAACAGATGTGTGAGTTGCTGGAGAGACAAGCCCCGCAGGTCCTTGACGGTCCTGATCTCCTTTTTTTGTAGCAATGCTTCTGTCTTAGGACCAATACCAGGAATGACCCGGACCGAAAGCGGAGACAGAAAAGCTTCGACCTCCTCCTCACGCACAACCGTGAACCCATTCGGTTTCTGCCATCCCGAAGCAATTTTGGCGATCAACTTATTCGGTCCGATCCCGACTGAAGCCGTCAACAGCACTTCTGATACTATCGCCTCTTTCAAGCGGCGACAGGTCTTCTCCGCCTCTTCGTAAGATTCCGTCCAGCTAAGATCACCATACGCTTCGTCGATACTGGCTCGTTCGACTTTCGTGATGAAGCGCCGGACGATCTGCATCACATCCTCAGACACCCGTTCGTACTTCGGCATATCGACCGAAACAAAGGTGACCGGAGGTTTGCCAGCACGACGAGCTACTTCCGACAAGCGCCACGCAGTGGAAATCGGTGTTGCCGAGTGAATCCCATAGGCCCGTGCTAGATAGTTCGATGTGGAGGCGACTCCACGCCCCTTGCCGCCCACAGGGTCTGCACCCACCACAAGCGGGATCCCTCGAAACGCTGGAGTGTCACGTTCCTCAATCGCCGCAAAGAACGCATCCATATCTAAGTGAGCAATAATTCTAGGCATATGATCCTTAGCAAAGTGAAAAAGAGACTATTGGATGATAGCTCAGTCCGGACGGAAGAAACGGGACAACGTCTGGGTCGTGGTCCAAATTGGCTGTGGATTTTCATGACAGAGACGGCGTACAATTCCTCTACACTCACTCAGGAGTGAGCGATTCCACTGATCGGTGGATACATAATCATGGTTCATCACTGAAGGGAACCAATCATGGTACTACGTTGGTTTAATGTTATCGGAGCTCTGATGTTGTTTTTCGGTCTCTTTTTGAATGAGCTCGTCTTTATGAACGTCTGGTACGATATGAACTTCTCCTTGGTTTTTATCGCGGCAGTGTACTACGCCGTTGCACTGTGGATTTCACTCTGGGGAGGCTCACGCACCCAGGCAGCTTGAATTTGTCCCGTATTTGCAGTGGCCCGAACCGAACGTGACCACAATCTTTCTTTTCCTGGTCGTGTAACATAGTTCACTTGTACGGATCAGACCATCAAAGAAAGGAGACAACCAATGGGTATGAGTTTTTGGAATTGGCTTGGAATCGTGATGCTGGTGTTGGGTCTCTTTCTCAACGAGCTGTACCTTGGGATCAACGCATGGTACGAGGTCAATCTCCTCGCAATCGTTCTGGGTGTCGTATACCTGGTCGTTGCTATCGCATTGTCAGTGTGGCCAAGTGCCAGTAATCAGAGCGCGTAATTAACATACACTCCTCCGTGGTGTCGCTAGGCTTATGAAGCAACGGCTGGGTGTGCCTCTCGCATCCCTGTCGTGAATCGCGGTGAATTTCGCATCCAAATCCTCGTTTTACAGCATACAAGTTTGTGCCTCTTTCCCGGTACACACTGTCCTGATCCCTCCCCAGATATTCCATCTCACAGACACTCGTCCTAACAAGCGGGTTGATCTTCAAAAACCAATCCACTACGATCACTGATCACTAACGAACAAGAATAAGCGCTCCAAAAGAGGAGGTCCATTATGACGACCGACGAGATTGGGAAGAATGTGGCAGACCTGTGCAGGCGGGGCAAGAATCAGGAGGCGATTGACCGGTTCTACAGCCAAGATATCGAAAGCATTGAGGCCGCCGCGATGCCAGGTATGGATCGCATCCAACGGGGGATCCACGCGATCAAGGGGAAAAACCAGTGGTGGGTCGAGAACCATGAAATTCACGGCGGAACCGTTGAGGGGCCTTATCCAAACGGAGACAGATTCATTCTGCGCTTTCAATATGACGTCACGCCCAAACAAACGGGAAAGCGCATCACTCTGGACGAGACAGGCCTCTATACCGTGCAGAATGGGAAGATCACAAAGGAAGAATTTTTTTACGCGATGGGCTGACCAAAGACCAACTCACCCCCAACCTGAGGAGGAACTCATGGCGGACAAGCAGTACAAACAACTGGGGTGCCTGGATGTTCAACCGGGCGGCGGCTGCGGATTCCAAGTGCGGGCTGAGACGGAAGCAGAACTTATGCAACTCGTCGCCACGCACGCCAAACAGTGCCACAAGCTTGATTCAATCCCACCGGAGATGGTGTCCAAGGTACAAGCGGCAGTCAAGACCGTCACCGTCACGGTCTAGTGGGCTCCAGCATGCGCGGACCGGGCCCTCCCTCGTACCTCAGGGGAGGGCCCGGTCCGCTGATCAACAACGCCTTAGAAGCTACTTCAAGGAGGGTATTATGGGTTGGAAGGCATTACTCCCACTGGCAGCGCTTCTCCTACTGAGCACCAGCGGTTGCAGCTATTTGTTTTATCCCCACGCCAAGGAATTTACTGCAAGGGCCAAGGGAGCTACAGGGCTCGAAACGGTGATTAATCTGACCAACATGGCAGAAGCTTCGGCTATTACTGCCAAAGGAGGTAGTGGGGTTGATCAATCATTTGATGACCTCCACAATCAGTTTCATGCCATCAGTGACAGCATCTGCTGTATTGAAAAATCTGTAAGAGAGCGTCCGGGCTATGATCTCGCCGTCACACACAACAAAGAACTCAAGGCGATTTTCAGGCGTCTGTGGAAGTTCAAAGACGATCAGCCGCAGCGGGATCAGCACCTGGACCTCTTCGTTTCGGAACTCACGGAACTACGCGAGACGTTGCAATCCCTCAGGTGAGTGTTATGACCTCATCATCACCTGAGCAAATCATCGAGGGTCAGCGCCAGGATTGGAACCGCGTCGCCGGTGGCTGGGAAAAATGGGATCGCTTCTTCGACGAGCAGATGGCCTTTCTCAACCATCGACTCGTCGCCGATACAAGACTCCGTACGGGATTCCGGGTGCTTGATCTCGGATCAGGCACCGGGTACCCGGCGTTGCTGGCAGCCCAAACAGTCGGCCCGGGTGGCTCCGTCCTCGGACTCGATCTGGCCGAGCAGATGCTCGACGCCGCCAAACGAAAGGCCTTGTCCCTCAAGCTTTCCAATATCTCGTTTCAGGCTGGTGACGTCACTTCCTTGCCATTCGAAGCGACCTCATTTGACGCCATCACGAGTCGGTTTTGTCTCATGTTCCTGCCGGAGATCCCAAAGGCCGTTGCCGAGATCGTGCGGGTGCTGAAGCCGGGAGGCTGGGTCGCCGCTGCCGTCTGGTCTATGCCGGAGAAGAACCCCTCCCTCGGCGTCGCGATGGGCGCAATCAGACAAGTGATCGAACTACCGCCGCCAGATCCAACTACACCAGGCATCTTTCGTCTGGCCAAGCAGGGAGAGCTTGCCGAGCTGTTCCAACGGTCAGGCCTGACCGAGGTGACCGATCATGAATTTTCCGGCGAGTGGTCATATGCCTCACCCGATGAGTACTACACCAGCCTGATGGAAATCGCCGCGCCGATACAGAACCTCATGGCGAATCTCACGGATGTACAAACGCAAGAGGTCCGACGGCTCATCGTCCAAGCTGCATCACAATTCAAGCGCGGCAACCGTGTCACATTTCCTTTCGTCGCCAAGATAGTCGCAGGCCGCAAGCCTGAATGATCCGATGCCAAAAAAGCCGGACGGCTTCAAGGACTTCGTGCTGGATCAACTCGCCGATCTGAGAGGCCTAACATGCCGTGCGATGTTCGGCGGTCACGGGCTTTATCAGCGCACGACGTTCTTCGGCATCATCCATAAGGGCCGCCTCTATTTCAAAGTGACACCGGAGACGGTCGGGCGCTACACAGACCAAGGCATGAAACCCTTTCGTCCAAACGCCAAACAGACTCTCAAATCTTTCTACGAAGTCCCTACCGATGTCCTGGAGGATACCGAGCAAGTAGTCGCCTGGGCAATGGAATCGACGAAACGATGAATGTCTCTCTCAGCTCCTCCCTCTGGATGACCAAACCCCGCTATCACACACTCTTGAATCTTGTGAGCTTGGCAAACAGAATGGCGGAGAAGGGAAGCGCCAAGCCGATCAAGAGTTGCGTGATCAGCAGATCACCGAGCTGGCTGTAATCGGCCGGTGTCTGAATGGCGCCGGTCGTTTGGTCCTTTACTTCTCTGGTCACCACGAAAATTTGGTTCAGATACTTAGTTCCGAGTTGGCTCAGGGAAAGCGCGAGGTTGGTAAACGACGCCATCACGGCAAAGAAGGTGGCTTTGAGGCTGGCAGGTGCTGAATTGGCAATCCAGGCCAACATCGGAATCATGGAGATCTGCGCGAGCGGCGACTCTAATGCGGTGTCGATCAAGGCAATGAACCGCGCATCGACCACTCCACCGGTCACCGTCACCGTCCATTCGTGCAACCCATAGAACATCCCGACGATCGGGAGAGAGAGAATCGTACCGACAATGGTCAAGAATCCGACGATGTACGTGATCGACCGTTCGGCCATAAACCGTCGAAAAACGAACATGCCTGCCAACGCAACGGTGCCGCCGATCAAAGAGAGGACTGAAAGGAACTGCTGATCGAACTTTAAGTCGTCGATCATCCACCAGGTCGAGCCTGGGCCAGGTCCTGGAATCATGCGCAAAGCAAAGATCACCGCCGCCGTGCCAACGAGAGTCATCCTCTTCTCCGGCTCCAGTTCTCGCATGAGTCTCGACATCAGGAACAAGACGATGGTCATAGATCCGATAAACACGATCTCTTCACGGTAGGGAAATCCCCCCAGTCCGACCGTCAACGTGAAGAGAACAAACGCCGAGCTTCCACCGAGGATCCACCAGTTTGGTTTTGCAGATTCACTGCCGGCGTCTCGCTCACTTACCATCTGCCGAGCCTGATCCGGTGTAAATCCCTGTTGGACAAGGTGTTGTCGCTTTCGATGGCTCAACAACCAGGCCAATCCAACCCCTGCCACCGAGACAACAGGAATCACCATGGCCATCAGATAAATCCGCTGATAGATCCGAACAAGGTCAGCCTCCGGGAGCCCTTCGGTTCCGGTAAAGATATACACGTTGACCAGTGCGACGAGGATACCGCCACCAACAATCGCGACGCGACCCAGCGTCTGCATCGTGGTGTGCATCAGCTTTCTCGTTTGGTCATCAAACGGTCGTCCTTGATCATCGACACGGGGAACTGCCTCGACGGTCATCGCATCGGCAACCGCGTCCTGAACAACATATCCTATCGGAGCCAACAGCACGCTGAAGACATACCAGACTTCGGCCGGCAAGATGGCCGTCATCGCGTCGCGGTTGCCGATCAACAGGGCCATGATTCCGAGACTGATGGTCAGCAGCCCTGCGCCGAGGCCGACGAGCCAGCTCTTCCAACGCCACAAGAGATCAACCGTGTGGCCGATCGGCATCTTGAGGGCCCAGGGAATTCCAGCCCAAAATCCGAGCGCAGCGAGAAATGCGGCAGAGAGACCGAGGTAGTCCTTGACGAAGAAAGTCCCGACGATGCCGGTGAGTCCCGAGATACCGTACGCAACATAGACCATGAGCGGCGGCAAATAGGACAACCGCATCTCACGGCCAAGGGAGAGGATGTTGCGATCAATCCACTGGGCAACAGATGTGAGCATCTCTATCGCGATCTACCGCCCTTCTCTCGACGCTCAACGAGTGCCTGCAGCTGTGCCCGCATTTCGCTCGGAGGGAGACAAATCCGATCCCCGTGCCCCGCCAGTACCCACTCAAAGCGATAATCAAGCAGTTTTCGGATGGAATCCATCAATGTCCATCTTTTCCAGATGAGGCGCGTGGGGGCTTCCAACGACCGTGTGTGTGGATCCCACCAAAGATGATCTCCCGTAAAAAGAAAGCGCTCTCTGTAGAGCAGGACCATACTCCCGGCGGTGTGACCAGGCACCGGAACAATTTGGAACTCTGGTCCGATGCTAACCCTCTCTTCCTCCTGGATGACCCATTCTGCAGACGGAGCCGCTTCAAGATCCGCCTGATGGATGATCCGCTTTGCACCGAAGTATGCGGCATACTTGTCCGCATCGGCGACGTCATCCTTGTGGGTCAGAAAAATACGGGCGATGCCTCCTCGCCGCTCGAAGGCCTCAACCAGATGCTTGATATAGCGAGGGGAATCGATCAACCAGTTGCCGTCCGGATGTTCGATGAAAAAACTATTTGCTCCGAACGATTTCTCAGAATTGAAGCCGCAATAATATACCCCATTCTCAAGAGGGAGTGGGAAACTCGCCATCGCCTTTTGCAGCTGCGACTTATCGTTATGTTCTGTTCCAATTGAGCCGACGGGACAAGCAAGTAACGCCTGGTAGGCCTGATGAACTTGGTCGTGTTCATCCGGCTGATGGCTGACTGCAGAATAGTCTCCGATCTCTTCGAAACTCGACGCCGCCAGCTGTCGACACGTGTCACAGTTGATGCAGGTTGCATCCACATAAAAGTTTCCCGGCACGTTGGAATCCAGCCGTTTCGTTGGATCTGCCATTACAAGACCTTCATCGCTCGCTTCTCCCGATCCGCCGCCCGCCAGAGATACCATGCGGCTGCCGTGCGAAACGGTCTCCAGCGCTCGCCGTATCGTAACAACTGCTGAGGCGCCGGCATCGTCGCTCGACGATATCCGATACGAAAACCATTGCGTATACCGAAGTCATGAACAGGCAGCACATCGGGTCTGCCCAATTGAAAGATCAGCAGCATCTCAACCGTCCACCGGCCAATACCCCGCACCTCGATCAGCCGCTCGATAATCGCCTCATCATCTAACTGCTTCATCATGCGGCCAGTCGGCACAGTTCCGTTCAGTGTCTTTTGGGCCAGATCCCGAAGTGCCATGACTTTGGACCGTGAGAACCCTACCTGCCTGATTGCCGTCACGTCCATCGCGAGAAGATCATCGGGACGAGGGAATTTTCGCCCGGGGAACAGCGCGACAAACCGCTTCAGGATACTCTCGGCGGCCTTATCATGAAGTTGCTGATAGGCGATCGCGCGGGCAAGGGATTCGAACGGCGACCGGCGCATCTTTGGCTTCAAGGAGAACGGGCCGATCCGCTCGATCAACCGACGCATGACCGGATCCACTGTGGCGAGATGCTCCGTTGGATGAGAGTGTAGGCTGCGCATCGGTTCAGCGAGCTCAGATCCACTATCCCGATCAAGCTACATGACGACACCGCCTCCCACTTGGATTGTCTGCCCCGTCAGCCACCGCGCATCCTCGCTCACGACGAACGCCACGACATCGGCGATATCCTTGGGAACTCCGAGCCGCTTCATCGGCGACAGCTGGATACCGATCTGCCGATACTCTTCCATCATCATCCCCGTTTCGGTGAAACCCGGCGAGACGGTATTCACCGTAACCCCCTTGGGAGCCAATTCCTGTGCCAAACCTTTGGTATATTGCTCAAGCGCCGCCTTGCTGCCGAGATAGGCTGTGGCTCCCGGGAAACTCAGATGTGTCCCGCCCGTTGAAATATTCACGATGCGCCCACTGTCTTTCAATACCTTTGCCGCTTCTTGCATGGCAAAGTATGGCCCCTTGGCATTCAAGGCCATCACACCATCAAAGTCCTCTTCCGTGGTCTCCTCAAGCGGTTTTGGCATGAACCTGCCAGCGTTGTTGATCAGGATGTCCAGCCGGTTGAATTGCTTGACCGTATCGCTCACAAGACGACGCGCATCCGCCACACGACTCAGGTCGGCTTGTACCGCCAAGGCCTTGCCACCTTTCGCTTGGATTCCCACAACCACCTGCTGCGCCTTCTCAGCACTTTTTGAATGATTCACGACGACGATCGCGCCTTCCTCCGCGATTCGTTCCGCAATAGCACGACCGATTCCGCTCGACGCTCCAGTTACAATCGCCACTTTGCCGCTCAATGATTTCATTCTCTTAGCTCCTCTTTCCTGTAACTTGATCTCCCTGCAGAATCGAACGGCCCCACTGTCCAAGGAATGCCCATTCACTGATGGGCCGACGAATCCTCGGTCGATGTTCTCGCTCCCGCAGCCGTTCTGGAAGGATGGCCGGATCCCCTGGATAGCCGACGGCAATAATGGCAACAGGCTCATAGCCTGTGGGAATTTGGAGATCGACTCGCGCCTTCTCCACATCGAAGCCGGCCATTTGGTGGGCGACCAACCCTTGTGCGGTCGCTTGCAACACAAAATTCTCCGTCGCCAACCCAGTATCGTGAAAGGCATGCCGGTTGGGCTTGCCGTCATCCTCAAAATGCAAGCTGGCCACGGAAAGCACCAAGACCGGGGCGCGAAGAGCCCATCGACGGTTGCCTTCCGCTAAACACTCGAATAAACGATTCCAGTCCGTCTGGTGGTCCTTACTCGCCACGATAAATCGCCACGGCTGCTCGTTGTTCGACGAAGGAGCCCATCGAGCTGCTTCAAAAAGCGACTGTAGCAGTGGGGCCTCGACAAGTCGTTCGTCAAAAGCACGAGGGCTCCAACGCCGGGCTAACAAGTCATGAATAGGAAATTGAAGCTGTGCCGGTTGGTCCACAAGTACTATCCTTTCCCCTCCTTAGCGGATGCCATATCGGGCGACCACCCACCTCCGAGCGCCTTATAGAGTTGTACGACCGATGTCAACAGCAACCGCCTTGTGCTCGTCAAGGCAAGTTCGGATTCGAACAAATTTCTCCTTGCCACGAGCACGTCAAGGTAGTTCGCAAGCCCTCCTTTATAGCGAAGCTCCGCCAGTTTCAACGCCGATTGCAGAGCTGTGACTTGCTGTTGCTGTGATTCACTCTGCGTCCGTGCAGTTTGAACGGCAACGAGTGAATCTTCAACCTCCCGAAGCGCCGTCAACACCACCTGCTGATACGCTGCCAAGGCTTGTTTGCCCTGAGCCTCCACTGCTTCCTGCTGGAAACCCAACACTTGCGCGTTTAACAGAGGCGCGGCCAGACCGGCACCGAACACGCCAAAGGACGAGGGATCGGTGAAGATCAAAGATAATTCGGGATGAGCCAGGCCGGCCAATCCGGTCAACGTGATTCTGGGGAAGCGTTCAGCTTTGGCGGCCCCGATTCGGGCCGTGGCTGCCGCTAACTGTTGCTCAGCCATCAACAGATCCGGTCGCCGCTGCAATAATTCGGAAGGCAAACCAGCAGGTACCTCCGGAGGCGCGAGTTGTTCATCCAATGGACGACCACGCGTAATCGTGAAGGGCTTTTGGCCCAACAATACGCTCAAATGGTTCTCGGCTTGGACCATCTGCCGTTGGAGTTCGGCCGTGCGGGCTGCGGCATTTGCGCGCTCCGCTTCGAACTGATCAGCATCCAGTTTCGAGGTCATCCCTTGGCGCAACCGAGCCTGGGCGATCCGCACCGACTCTTCCCAAGACTCCAGCGTACGTTTGGCAATGTCGAGCTGCAGGTCGAATTGCAGGAGGTTGAAATAGGCTTCCGCGACCGCGCTGACCAATTGGATCGTGACGGCACGACGGTTCTCTTCTTTGGACAACAGATCGGCGCGCGCGGCTTCGTTCATGCGCCTGACCCGGCCCCATAGATCAACTTCCCAAGCCAGATTACCAAACAAGTAATAGTTGAATGGGCTGGCAAAACCGGGAAAGAGGAAGTTCGCTTTCCGGCCGGCCGGTGCACTGCCGGCAACGGTGATGTTAGGCAGATAGTCTGACCGTGCAACAAGGGCTCTCGCTCGAAACTCTTCCACAGTGGCGACGGCGTGTTGGAGATCTTTGTTTTCTTCCAGCGCGATTCGAATCAACCGCTGCAATTGCTCATCACGGAGAAGCTCCCACCATGGCAAATTGGCCAAGGCCGGGAGATCCGACTGCCCATCCGCCATGCGGAACCGATCCTCCGCATCGGTCTGTGGCCGTTTGTAGTTCGGGCCCATGGCACAGGAGAGCAGGAGCGACGAGAGCACGATAATAAGAATGGCTTGCACTTTATGATTTCTCCTCTGGAACATGCGAGATCGCCGATTGGTCTCCCCCTGCAGTCGCGTGAGTCCCGTACCTGGTCAATTTTCGAATCAACACATAAAACAACGGAACAAAAAAGATTGCAAGGAATGTCGCCGCCAACATGCCGCCCATGACGCCGGTTCCGATCGACTGGCGACTCGCCGCCCCTGCCCCCCTCGCGATCACTAACGGAACCATCCCCAAGATGAAGGCCATCGACGTCATGATGATGGGACGGAAGCGCAACCGCGCCGCCTCCACCGCCGCTTCGATCAATGGACGCCCCGCCTCATACCGCTTGTTGGCAAACTCGACGATTAGAATGGCGTTCTTCGCCGACAACCCAATCAACGTGACGAGGCCGATCTGGAAATAGATATCGTTTTCGAATCCCCTAAGCCAGACTGCCGTCAGCGCGCCGAAGACGGCAAACGGCACGGCGAGAATGACCGCAAACGGAACCACCCAACTCTCAAACTGAGCTGCCAAGACCAAAAAGACCATCAACAGCCCGATGATAAACACCTGGCCCGATTGTCCCCCGACTCGCCGCTCTTGAAACGAAATATTACTCCAATCGAGCGCATAGCCTTTTGGAGCCAGCACCTCGTTTGCAACCCGCTCCAAGGCTTCGAGGGCTTGACCTGAGCTGAAACCAGGCGCCGCGGCTCCCAAAACCAGTGCCGTATTATACCCATTGAAGTGATTCACCGGATCCGGCCCGCTCTGATATTTCGCAGTCATAACCGTATCGAGTGGAATCATATGCGTCCCTCGTTCGCTCCGGGCCCGCACATAGATTTTCGAGAGATCCTGCGGTGTCGACCGGTACTCTGCCTCGGCCTCTGTTTGGACATGATAGACCCGACCGAACTTCACGAAGTCATTGATGTAGAAATTACCAAAGTATGCCTGCAGGGTATCAAAGATATCGGAAATCGGAATGCCCAATGACTTGGCCCGTTCCCGATTGACATCGGCGAACAGTCTCGGGGAGGAGACGCGGAAATTCGTTCCGATCCTCCCGATTGCCGGTTCTTGTTCTGCGCGTTCAACGAATTCTTGTGCCACCATGGCGAATTTTTTGAAGTCGCCGCTGGTTGGATCCTGGATTTGCGCAGAGAAACCGCCCACGGCGCCCACCCCACGAATCGAGGGGGCATTGAATGCAAGGAGCAGAGCTTCGGGAATCTTGGCAAATTCTCCGTATGCCGCCCCGACGAGCGCCTTTGCATGATATTCAGGTTCCGGTCGCTCATCCCAGAGTATCAGCGGTACAAACATCGTTGCGGAGTTTGGACCTCTGGTGCCGAATACGAAATTCTGCCCGGTCAAGGCGTCTGTAGAATGAACCGCGGGAATCGCCTGAAAAAACCGCTCGACCCGTTCGAGTACGGCATCGGTCCGCTGTTTGGAGGCCCCATCCGGCAGTTGAGCCACGACGATGAAGTAGCCTTGATCCTCTTCCGGCAGGAAACTTTTGGGCAATGTCTGAAAGAGACCGAATGACAGAGCCAGGACCAGACCGAATACGGCCATGACGCGAACCGGCCTGACAACGAGCTTGGCCACGGCGCTCGCATAACCACGCTGCGTCCGGCCGAACATACGATCAAAGAGGTCCCAGAACCGGCTCCGTTTCCCATGTTGTGGCGTCAGCACGACGCCGCAGAGCGCAGGGCTCAAGGTCAATGCTACAAACCCCGAGACGGTGACTGAAATCGCAATCGTTGCCGCAAATTGTTTGTAGAGTGCACCGGTGATGCCACCGATGAATCCCACTGGCACGAACACGGAGACGAGAACCAGAACAATCGCAATGACCGGAGCCGTGACCTCGTTCATCGCTCGTTTGGCCGCCTCCTTCGCAGAGATCCGATTCTCGCGCATATGCCGCTCGACGTTCTCGACCACCACGATGGCGTCGTCCACCACAATTCCAATCGCCAGCACCATTCCAAACAAGGTGATGGTGTTGATGGAAAATCCGAGGGCATAGAGGCCGACGAACGTCCCGATCAAGGAGACCGGCACGGCCACGGTCGGAATGATGGTTGCTCGCCATGTTTGCAAGAACAGATACACGACGAGTACGACCAGCATCATCGCTTCCATCAGCGTCTTCACGACTTCCTTGATCGAGACTTCGATGAAACGCGTGGTGTCGTACGGAGTATCGTACGACACGCTGGGCGGGAAGTTTTTCGACAGTTCCTCCATCTTGGCTCGCGTGCGGCTTACCGTATCGAGCGCATTCGCACCGGGAGCCAAGAACGTTAGGACGAACGTCGTGGGCTTGCTGTTCCAACGGCCTTCCAAGCCGTAGGCTTGAGCGCCCAATTCAACGCGCGCGACATCCTTGAGCCGAACCGTGGAACCATCCGGAAGGGCACGCACGATGAGTTCTTCGAAATCCTTCACCTCCGTCAGACGCCCCTTCGTAATGATCGGGATCGTTAGTTCAGTCCCCTTCGGAGCCGGCTCACGCCCGATCGTCCCCGCCGGGAAGTCACGATTCTGCTCACGGACGATGGCAATGATATCGCTCGGTGTCAGTTCCAGCTTGGCCATCAGCAAGGGATTCAGGATGATCCGCATGCTGTAGGTTTGTTGCCCAAATACCAGCGCATCTCCCACCCCTTTGACTCGTTTTAAATCATCGACGATCCGTAGAGTGGCATAGTTCGAGAGAAAGACGGCATCATGCCGTGGGTCAGTCGACTTCAGCGCGATGACCAACACAAGATCCGGAGACAGTTTCTTGACAGAGATCCCTTGGCGGACCACTTCCGGAGGAAGCTGGGGCTCGGCGAGTTTTTCACGGTTCTGAGTTTGGACCTGGGCGATGTCCGGATTCGTGCCGATTTCAAACGTCAGCTTGATCGAAACGTGCCCATCGCTGCTGCTGGTCGATTCGTAATAGAGGAGGTTGTCGACGCCGGGGAGCGTCACCTCGATCGGACGGGCGACCGCTTCAGCTGCCACTTCCGCGCTGGCCCCGGGATAATCCGCATCGATCTGCACCACCGGTGGGGTGATCTCAGGAAACTGCGCGATCGGCAGGAACTGCATGGCAAGCAGCCCCATCACAACCACAACGATCGAAATCACCGACGCACGAATCGGTCGGTCGATAAAAACGTGCGAAATCACCTCTGATCCTTAGTGAGAAGCGGGGAGAACGGACTCCGTATCAGATGTGTTGGCCGCGGCCCACGGAACAGGCTTCACCGGCGCACCGGGACCGATCTTCATCAGGCCGTTCACGACCACGCGCTCTCCGGCAGCTAAGCCTGTGTCGATGAGCCATTGGTCCCCCTTCCAATCGGACGCCACGACATCTCGAATTTCAACCTTTTCGTCCTGGTTGACCACGTACACAAACGGCCCTTGGGGACCTTGCAACACAGCTCGTTGTGGAATCAGAACAGCGTCGGTCTTCGTATCGCCTGTGAACCGCACCTTCACGAACTGTCCGGGCAAGAGCGTCCGCTCGGGATTGGGAAACGTCATTCTGACCTCGCGCGCGCTGGTCTCTGTACGCAGCCCCGGCTCTAAGAGATCAAGAACCCCTTCATGCGGATAGACCGTCCCATCCATGAGCGTCAACCGGCCACGCAACTGGTACACGCCGGGATGAGTGATTCTCTTTGCCTCGATGTCCCGTCGCCGCTTCAGAATGAAGGTTTCAGGAACGTTCACCACCACAAACATGGGATCAACACGATGAATGGTAGTCAGCAGGTCGGTCTGAGCCGAGACGAGTCGTCCCTCATAGTAGCGGCTACGCTCGATAATCCCGGTAATAGGAGCCGTAATGAGCGTGTTGTCCAGATCAAATTGCGCCTTGATGAGGTCGGCCTGTGCTCCTTGCATTGCGGCGTTGGCTGAAAGTTCTTCGGCGATGGCATCGTCGACATCTTTTTGGCTCACTGCTTGTTCGGCAAGCAACGGCTTCACCCTCGCCAAATCCTGTTTGGCTTGGACCACCCGAGCCTCGGCCTGTGCGATCTTGGCTTTGGCACTGGCGACTGCCGCCTTAAACGGAACGGGACCGATCTGATAGAGCCTGTCGCCTTTTTTGATGTCCCGGCCTTCCTTGTACAAGACAGCCTTGAGGATGCCTGTCACCTGCGGACGGATCTCCACTGGACGTGAGGCTTCGGCTTGACCGATAAACTCCGGTTCATCGGGAACCGTCTGCGTCTGAACCGTCACGACCTCAACCTGGGGCACTTCCTGTGGAGGCATCGACTCGGCTTCCTGCTTACACCCGATAGACAGGACCAGAGACACGATAAGAAACCCTAACGAAATATGTTGCGTGAACCGACGATCTATCAACATACCATCTATCCTTACCATGTCATTCTCATCAGTTTTGCCTACAGACAAACGTATTATTGTACCGAGACACAGAAGACGGCGGCAAGCCCAAGCCAGTCAAGACTTTTCCCTATTGGTACCGGTGTGGCGCGTGTCGATGTGCGCCGGTCCCGCTTCACGTTTCCTCTTGCGCTGTTTTCGAAGCCGTCTTTTCATGATTCTTACACGACCCATCTGCCTGACTGACTCCGGTGATTTCCTCGACGAGACACCGAGTCAAACATCCCGATGCTCGCAACTCGGCTCCTTCTTGCCAGAGACGCGCCAGCAAGGCTTTCCCCTCTGCATCGATGAACGTCACACCGCTCAAATCGATCTTCGCACAACGACATTGATTTACAGACATTTCATGGCAATAGGCCTTGAGCTCCTCTACCCAAGGACCGGCAAGACGTCCTTCCAGAACAAGCCACACAGAATGGGGTGCAACACCCTGCTGTCGAGTGATCTTTAACAACTCCTATTCCCCCTATTCGCCTCTCTTGTCCAAAGAATGATGTCCGTGCCCGTGGTTATTCACCGGAACAAGCGAGCCTCCATTGACCTGACATCGATGAATGCGTCCTCCTCTCCAGCTCTATCGGAATCCATCCCGCAAAGAGATTTTCACTGAGCCTAACGCAGGCATCGCCGAAAGATGGCGTAGAAGGCTGGCACTTTCACGACCTCACCCGTGGGAAGCTTGTGCACAGTGCGAACATGACTCGGTCCAGTCTTCAAGAGCGTAAAGCGATCCGCGGGGAACAGCGTCGCCAGGTTATCTTCATGGAGCAGGCCCGGCGTGATCTGGTGCTCAAACACTCGGGCCAGGCCTGGAGGTGTTCCATATTGCTGAATCAACTGCGCGAAGAAGGGCTCGGCCGCTGAGGATAACTCGAGCAAATACAATGTCCCTGTGACTCCGAGAAGTCGCTCGATCGCTTGAATCGCCGTCGATTGGTCTGCGGGCGACAGTTGATGCAGCACCGCCCGCATGTAGGTATTGGCATCACCGAGTTCCTTGTGAAGCGCTTCCGCATCATCAGGACGGAGCACATCAAGCAGACGGTACGAGATATTCGGGGCGGCATTGGTCTTTTCGGCCAATTCAACGGCAGCGGGTGCGACTTCTGTCCCAATAACCTTCGTAAAGTGCTTCCCGAGGAACGACGTTTGGGTACCGTTGCCACAGCCTAAGTCTATCAATGGAAGCTTTGGATCGAGGTGGTCTCGGAACAGCCTCAAGTCTTCCTGCGCCGCATGAGCAGGATCGGCATCCCAGAAGATTTCACCGGGTGTTCCTGTCGTGGTGCTCCAAAATTTTTCCCACGAAGTTAAATACCGATTGGGTGATGTCATTCTGCTCCTCCTAAGGTTTGATGAAATGAAACGCGGTAGCTTGCCTCTGGATATATAACCGCACCTCGCGTATCTCCCTTACTTCCACGTTTGCGCTAGCGTTTTTCCGTACTGCAATCGACGATTGTGTAGAATCACCGGATCGATCATTTCCCCGCATTGCACACATCTCGAAGCGGAATATCAACCGGACCGGCACTGTTCAGTGAATCGAACCCTTGTTCAACAACCATGAGTCCCTTGCACCTGGAGCAGGCTATGGATTCCGTGAAGCTTTCATGATCGATGAACTCCTTGGGCGCTAAACCTGACGTCGCCATAATTGACCTCCCTGGTAGAGAGATTCAGCTAGAAGGATTCACAGCAACCTCCGTTCCAAGAGCGATCTCATGGGGTCAGCATCACCGAAGTCGTTGAGTTACCAGGAGAAGGGTCTTATGCGGATAAAGGGTGTTTGACTGGAGAAATCTTAAGGATCTGCCGACCATCCGGCATGCCGCCGAACGATCGGCGCAGGCTGATGCGCAAATGGTAGGAAAGAAAGTCAATCCGCAGGGCGAGTAATGCCGAGCTTCTGCATTTTGGACTGGAGAGTCGTTCGCTTGAGTCCTAATCGAGCCGCCGCCCCACCTGGTCCTCCGATGACCCACTTTGTCTCGTGCAGAACTCGGAGAATTTGCTCACGCTCCGCCTCTTCGAGCGTGACAGCTGGTGTGACGGCAAGACGGCTTTCTGCTTGCAGTTCACTGATCGGCACCTGCAAGTCTGTCCCTTGTGTCAGAATGACAGACCGTTCCACGAGATTCTCCAGTTCTCGAATGTTGCCCGGCCAGGCATAGCGTGTCAGCACTTCAAGCGTATTGGCTGGAACCGTCTGAATGTTCTTCTTCATGCGCACCGCATAGTGCTGCGTAAAATATCGGACCAAGATGGGAATATCTTCGCGGCGCTTGCGCAACGGCGGCAATGTGAGGGGGAAAACATTTAATCGGTAATACAAATCGCTTCGAAACTGGTTGTGTTCGACCAACGTCTTCAGATCACGGTTGGTCGCGGCGACCAACCGCACATCGACTCGAATGGTTTTTGTGCTGCCCAGCCGCTCAAACTCTTGTTCCTGCAACACACGGAGCAGCTTGGACTGTAACTCCAATGGGATTTCACCCACCTCGTCGAGAAAAATTGTGCCCTTGTCGGCCAACTCGAATCGTCCGGCTTTTTGCGAAATCGCCCCTGTGAAGGCTCCTCGTTCATGCCCGAAGAGCTCGCTTTCCAACAATCCGGTCGGAATCGCCGCACAGTTCAGCTTGACGAACGTCCGCTCTGCTCTGGCACTCAAACGATGGATCGCACGGGCAATGAGTTCTTTACCCGTTCCCGTCTCTCCCTGAATCAACACAGTGGAATCGGTCGGCGCTACCACTTCGACCTGCTTCAGCACGTTCTTCAAGGCCTGGCTGTCGCCCAGGATATCGTCAAACCCATGCTCGAGACGCAGTTCTTCTTCGAGATATAGCTTCTCTTTGGACAACTTATCCTTAAGCTCAGCAATCTCCTGAAACGCCAAGGCATTTTCGACCGCAACCGCCACCTGTTGAGCCACCTGTTGAAGAAACTCCAGATCGGCATCGCTATAGGCCTCTTTCTCCAAACTCAAAAACCCCATCGCACCCAACCGGCGTGCCGCAGTCGTCAGGGGAAGGAAACAAAACGAGTTGATGCCGTCTTCTTCCATGTGCCCCGTGACCTTGGGCCATCGGCTCTCCTCGGCGAGATTCGACACGAGTACCGGCCGCTGGGTTTGCCACACCAACCCGGCCGGACTTTCAGGGAGAGGCCCCTCATGGCCACCGATTAGATCGGCGGGGACATTGGCCTGTATCGCATGCAACCGCATGGTGTTCTTGGTAGGATCATGCAGAGAAAGACCGACAAAATTGACGTGCACCACCCGAGGGAGCCGCTGCGCAAGCTCGCGAAACAGCTTGTCCAAATCTCGGTGCGAGGAAATAGCCTGCGCCACTTCTAACAAGGCTTGGTAACGTTCCGCCAGGCTTTCACAAGGAAATAGGGCCGAGGAGTCCATACAATCAATGAGTATGGACCATCGACCCTCGGCGTCTCAAGAGGTTCGAGCGGAAGACAGGAGCAAGTGGGATCTTCTCCTACCGTCAAAGTGTCAGGTGCGTACCGTCGCAGAAAGGCGGCGTTTTGGTCTGCTTACACTGACACAACGCCACTTCTTTTGTTTCAGTGATGGTAAATTCCACTGGCTCGATCCCGGTTCCTTCGTGCGCCCCGTCACAGAATGGCTGATCCCTCGATCGTCCACAGAGGCACCAATAATACGTGCCCGCCTCTAACGTCAGCACTGAAGGCTCTTTCGCAGCAATGCGTGGTTGTCCCATGAAGGATCCTCCTTTTCAGATTCCCCGTGTATCGATTTGATCGGTTGGCTCAATCATCCGTTTCGCACGTGTAATCCCAATTCTCCAATCAGTCAATAGCCCACCTTCAAGACATTCTCTGTACAAAGACTATTGGAGTAGGAGACCTCCGTGAACTGGGACCCTGGTGATCTCCGCTTCCAACGCTCAATTCGATCGGGCTCCCACTTCGTCGAGATGACGCAAGAGATCGGCTGGATCTTGATACACTCTATAGGCACCGGCCTGCTGAAGCTCCTCGCGCCCATACCCACCGGACAGCAAACCGACCGCCAAAGCCCAGGCCCGTCGGGCAGCCAGCATGTCCCAGACGCTGTCCCCCACGATCACACACCGGTTCATCGGCACGTCGAGCCTCTGGGCGGCGGCCACAAAGAGATCCGGATCTGGTTTTGCGTGTCGCACGTCATCGCGAGTCACCACGGGCACAACCGTCGGCAGGTTTAAAAGTTTGAGCGTGGGCTGCGCACTTTGCGAACGCCCACTGGTGGCAATGGCATACGGCACGCCACGTACCGACAACTCTGCCAGCAGTTCCAGCGCACCTGGTAACACGCGCAAAGAACCTGCTTGCCGGCGATAGGCGTCGGCGTGAGTGCGCTGAATGCGGTCGACTTCTTCCGTGGATAGGACCCGCCCGATCTCTCGAAGAAATGCCGACAACATGAGTCCGCCGCTCATGCCGATCTGTCGGTGGATCCGCCACACAGCCAATTCAATCCCGGCACTCTGCATCGCTTCGCGCCAAGCCAGGACGTGTTGGTAGACGCTATCGACCAGGGTGCCATCCAGATCAAAGAGAAAGGCCAACGAGCTACGGTCCGATGATGGTGTCATGGTCTGTGCTCCCATAGGATTACCAATTCTCCTACTTCGGAGGTGACCAGAACGATGAAGCCATTGAGAACGGTCATGATGATCCCTTCCACTTACAAATGCAGCGGCTTGATCGGCGATACAACTGCCGAGGGATTGCTCTTCCATATCGACTCATCAGCGTCTACATAGAGTTCCACTTCGTTTCCGTCGGGATCTTTCAGGTAGAGACTCTGACTCACCGTGTGATCACTCATGCCGTCGATCGCAATTCCGGCTTGTTCCAACTCTCGCTTGGCGTGGCGCAGCTCGTCAAGGCTGTCTCCCACTTTGATACCGATGTGATAGAGTCCCCGACGCGGTCCGCTCGATGGACCCGGCGCATCACCAACCTGAATCAACAGCAACTCGTGATGCGTCCGGCCCGATGTCAGGGCAGCGGCGGCCCCATTGAAGATCCGGCCAACTTCCTTAAACCCCACTAAGTCGCGATAGAACCCCAGCGACCGCTCAAGGTCCTTCACGTAAAAGACCACATGGCCAAGATAATGGGCTTTCATCTGATTCACCTCTTGTTGGGAACAACCTGCCTCAGCAAGGCTCTGACCGCCGCATGCTCCAGCACGACATCAGGGCTTCGCTGCAGCGCGTCGTGATAGTGTCGCCCAAATCCCTCCCCCTCTTCCATCGGCATCAGAAGCGTTTGCGCAGAGGCAAGGAGAGCCGATAGGTCTTCACTGGTTGAGGGATCCTCCTCTTCACTCAACTCATCAAGCGTCGTCATCAGCTGAGATAACGGACGTAACCAGGCGAACCACGCATCATTCAACAGCAGCTGCAAAAACGCTCCGTTGGATGGGATGCGTCCGTGCACGCGCTCATAGCGCACCCGTTCGTCATCCAGCAACGCCTTGTGGAGGCGAAGCAAGGCCTGAAAAAGATGGTTGAGAACAACGTCCCTGTTTTTTTGCTCCGGCATAATGGTGCTTCCTTGTGAGAACCACACTCGTGTCACCCAATCGGCTCACTATCAAGCTGATGCGCCTTCCGTCCGCCACGAACATGTTGGTGCTCCCGAACGTGCCCCTCAACCATAAGTCTTGCCATCTCAGCAGCACGTGTGACCAGTTCTTGCGCTCCTTCCCGTAATTCCTGACTGTTCTGCACCTCAAGGACATTGCGCTCCATGTCCTCGGCGCTCCAGCCTCTCGAATGGGCGATGAACGGGAACTGTGGGAACTGGCAGCCGACCTCAGCAAAAAATGTCATCAGTTGGCCGGCTACGCCCTGCACGTTGTCCTGGCCACCCATGATGATGAACGCCGCCACTTTATTCTTGAGCAAATGTTTGTTCGCGATCGTCTCCTGATTTTGAATGCAGTTTAACCGCTCAATCATCTTGTAATACAGGCTGCTGGCATTGCCCCAGCGAATCGGCGTCGCGATCAGAATCACGTCCGCCCAATGCACGATGGCTTCGTAGACGCGGTCAAGCTGATCGTTTGGATCCATTTGTGTGATCGAGCAGGGCCATGTACAAGCCTTTGCTGATTTCGAATAGAACCCTTCGCACGCTCGAAAATTGAGGTCCCGCAGCTTAATGCACTGGCTCTCTACGTGCAGTTCACGCTGCGCATATTCCAATGCCGCTTCCAGCAGCGCATCCGACCCGCTGTAGCGTGGATGGTCGATCGTCATCGCGGTGGTGGAGATCCCCACGACCCGAATCGGCCCTGGTTGGCGGCTCACGGCACGAGCTAAGGGGTGTGGCTTGTGGGCCTGCTTCCTTCGTTTTGTGGCCGACGAGAGATCGACATACACCCGGCCATTTTCCACTTTTGTCGGATAGGCCGGAACCTGATCCTGCTCATAGCCGGCTTCTCCCTGGCCGGTTCGATGATGGAACTTCCAGTAGTGCCATGGGCAGACGACATAATCGCCATCGAGCATCCCGGCACCCAATGGACCGCCGACGTGATTACAGACACCGGAAATCGCGGCGAACGTCCCATCTTTGTACGACAGGGCAATCGCCGTCCTACCGCACATCACCTGCTGCAGGGGTTTGCCTTTCAGTTCTTCGACACTTCCAATATCTGTCCATTGTACAGCCGGCATGAGCAACTCCTCAGGAAATAGCGTGCGTGGCTCTTACTGTTTTGCACCTGTATCGTAGTAAAAGCGCTCATGGACGATCTTTCCGCCCTTCCACCTTGATACCACGACCTGTTCCATATGAACGGCCTGTCCACTTGTCGCGATAAAATCAAGACTGCATTCATAGAACGTAACATCGTCGCCCACAGCCGACGCGGTCACGTTGAACCCCTTCCACTCCTTCACGCCGCTCAAAAACTGTTTTTCTCGTTCAATGTTGGCCGCCTGCCCGACGGTCGGCGGATTGGCGTTTTCCTGCATCTTCGCATCCTTGTCGTAAAACTCTGTCATCGCTTCAAGAATCTTACCCTGCCGGATATAGCCGAATAGATCGTTCAAGCGTTGATGCAAATTCTGAGTGCTCATCGTGATTCTCCTTTCATGTGTTGTTTGATGTGAGCCGAATCCCTGTCTTCTGCACCTCTTGATAAGGGAGTAGCCATACGAGCGATTCATCGCTGAGATCACCGACCTGAATGCGATTCCCCCAGGGATCACGAAAGTCGCAGCGAAAGCCTGGATGGAGCTTCAATTTGTACTTCTTCGTGAGCTTCTTGCGGACCTCCTTGATCTGTTTTGCGTCCCGCACCATCAAGCCGAAATGCTTCGTGCGGTCAGGCTGGAGCTTGTCCACCTCGAAGATCGCCATGAATTGATGTTCGCCGAGCTTACACCAGGCCGCTCCTTCTCCCCCGCGCAGCATCTTCAAGCCGAAGACATCCTGATAGAACTTGACCGCCTTTTTGGCGTTGGTCACCTCGATCACGACATGATTGCAGCCATAGACTTGGACAGCCATGAGTCATCTCCTACCTATGACGAGCCAGTGACGGACGATCGGTTGAGCCGAACTTTCTCAAGGGCAGCGACGAAGACCTCAACAGGCTGCGCACCAGAAATTCCATAAGAGTTGTTGATCACAAAGTAGGGCACGCCTCGAATGCCTAGCCTGTGACCGACCGATTCCTCAGCCTTAACCTCTGCCACCCCCTCTTCGCTCGCCAAGAACTGCTCCACCTTCAGTCCCGCTCGATCGGCTAACTCGCTGAGTACCGATACCTCGCCGATATTGAAGCCTTCTTCGAAATAGCCTTTGAACAACTCATTCACCGCCACATCTTGTCGACCCTGCTGACCGGCATACCAGATCAGCCGATGGGCTTGAAAGGTGTTCGGCGTCCGGACAATCTTTCCAAACGCAAAAAGGATCTGCTCCGTCTTTCCAGCCTCCAGCAAATGCTGCTCCATTTCCTCGAACACTCTCAGGCTACCGAACTTGGTTTCAAGATAGATCCGGCGATCCATGCCCTGCTGCGGCATCGTTGGATTTAATTGAAATGGTCGCCAGTGAATCTCGGCCTTGAGATCGCCCTCCATTTGTTGCAGCCCCCGTTCAAGCCGTCGCTTGCCGACGTAACACCAGGGACAAATGACATCGGAGTAGACTTCGATCCGAAGCGGTTGCTCATTCATCACAAGTGCCCCATCTTCCCCGCCTGATAATCGCTCACGGCCTGAACCAGCTCGGCCTTGGTAGTCATGACGAACGGACCATAGCGGGTGATTGGTTCATCGATGGGCTCGCCGCTAAGCACGAGCAGAACTGTGTCATCAGTTGCCTTCAGCGTCATGCGCTCACCGGAATTGTCGAGCTGTACCAGCTCCGCCTCTCCTGCTGGGCCGGACCCATTGACGGACAGGCCTCCCTGCAACACAAAAACGGCCGTGTTGAACCCAGCCGGGACGGCGATCTCGGTTGCGTGTCCTGCTTTCAAACGCACATCGTACAGATGGACAGGCGTGAATGTCTTCGCCGGCCCCTTGATGCCGCGAGGCATAGCTTCGGATATCCCACGAAACTCTCCCGCAATCACACGCAGGTGTCCCGCCCCACCGACCAGTTCGACCACGGGAATGTCCCCCTTCAACAGGGTCTGGTAGCCGGGGCTCGACATCTTGTGGGCTCGCGGCAGATTCACCCAGAGTTGAATGGCATGGAAGACACCGCCCCCGGCTGCCCATTCTTTCTCATGCATCTCTTCGTGCACCACGCCGGAAGCAGCAGTCATCCATTGCACATCACCTGGTCCGATCACACCACCACTCCCGGTTGAATCACGATGCGCCACAACACCGTTGTACACGATGGTGACCGTTTCAAATCCCCGATGAGGATGTTCACCTACTCCACGCGGCTGGTCGGTCGGAGAAAAGGTCTCCGGGCCCGCATAATCGAGCAGGAGAAACGGGGATAGAGTCTCCCCAACCGAATTTCCAGGGATCACGTTCCGTACTGGGAACCCGTCTCCCACCCAATGGCGTGACCCGTACCGATGAATCTGGACGACCTTCTTATCGCTCATCACGGCGTTGCTCATGTCGGTTCCCTCCTTACACCATCGCACGCAGGGCTTCGGTTATGGCCACGTGGCCTCGCACCAGTGACGAGGGGTGTTCATACTCAATAGCGTTCCGAGAAATTGCCGTATACATCTCCTCAAACAACCGCGCCGCTTCGTCGGAAAGCCCAAACGACTTAAACGTTGGAACGACGGCCCTCAACGGTGCCTGTTGGGCCGTGACCGTCTTCCCGAGGATCTGACCAAGCGCTGCAGCCACGTCATCGGGGCTGTACTCTTCCGGGCCTGCCATTTCCACGGTTTGCTTTCCCTTTCCACCAGCCAGCAATTGTTCGGCACCGATCCGGCCGATGTCCTTCGTGGAAATCATAGGAATCTTGGCTGAAGGCGCGATGAAGGTCGGCAGAACCCCCTGCGCCTTTGCCATGCCGAGAACAGGCGCCCAATTGTCCATGAAATAACAGGGGCGCAACATCGTAAGATTTTTGGCCACAGTTCCAAGCGCCTGTTCACCATAGCGAGAGGCTTGTATCGGCCCTGTTCCTGTCGGTATCTGCGCGCCGACCGACGACAGCAACACGACATGCTGAATTCCACTTTGCTTCACCGCCTCCGCAGCTCGATCCATCCGTGCTCGCTGATCCGCCAGCCAGGCTTCGGCGCCGTAATTCGGTGGCACGAGCAAATAGACCCCTTTCGCGCCATCGAAGGCGTTGGTCAAAGCCGACACATCATCCAGCGAGGCAATAACAACGTCCGCTCCTCTCGCTTTCCAATCCGCACCCTTGTCTGCTGAACGGACGACCACCCTAACCGGCTGCTTATTACTCAATAAGGTCTCCACGACCGCTGATCCCGTATTCCCCGTGGCACCAATCACGACAAACATGAGAGGTCCTCCTTTCTTTACCGATCTTTCAATCCAGCAAGCCAACAGACCGTTCAACTACCGTCACAGAATCTTACACTGGCAACTTGTATTCCAGAGGATCTCCGTCCCGCTAGAGGGCCGAATCCTGCCGTAAGGGATGGAGTTTTCTGAGTTTGTTCCACTGATTCATAAGATGGAAGAGCTTTCTCTGCTGTCGAATGAGCGGCACCGTGCCGAATGGTCGGCTCTCCTCATTCAGGACCTATGGTACCCTTGAGAGAGGAGCGACCATGCCTTTTCTTCGCCCATCGCTCATTGCACTCGTCATTGTCTTCATGACCATCGGCCTCAGCAGTGTTCAATCCGGATTAGCCTCGGACAACCTTCCCAGATCATCCCGTATCGGCCCGCTGGGTTTATCTCTCGGTTCGTATGAGCCGATTCCCATCGGAACCGTCTTAGCCCATCCGGATCGATATCAAATGAGGGAAATCAGGCTGAGTGGAGCCGTTACAGCAATTCAGGCCGAGATCATCACGAATCGGCTCATCTGCGGGAGGGCGCACGAACGGACGATGCTCACGGTGGAAGACGACAGCGGAACGATCAACGTCATCGATCAGGGAGCCTGCGGCAGGAACATCGGTGTGTTGAAAGCACCGATGGTGAAGGTCGGGCAACAGATCGACTTATTGGTCCTGGTCATGCTTGTCACGGATGCGGAACGCTCAGAGCCGTCTTTGGAAGTCACACTTCGTTTTCTGGATATCCCTCGACACTGAAGGCCATCCTTGCAGGCATGGATTTGCTTCACACATGCTTCTCAGTTCTCAAACAATTTGGTACGTAGCCGGTTTCGTCACCAGATTGTGGACGAGAATACTTATACGTTTATTCTCCTCACAAACGGCCCATAGGCATGCGAGGGCTCGTAGTTGCCGATTGACATGCAGCAAGCCTCTATTTAGACTTTTGCCGGTCATTAAGATATAGCCAGGGTCTGAAATGTCAGTGCCGAGGAATACCGTTAAGCAGAATTGTTTTAATCCAAAGGCAATACTGCCATATAACCTCAGGCTGCAAGACTTCGAGATGGCGATGCAAGATATCTATGATTTTTTCTACGATATCAACAAGGGCCTCTCTCGTCGTGGTCTACTGAGACTGGACGACATGTTACGCCCTGCAATCATGTCTGGCCTGCTCTCAGATATGTTGACTGCAAGCCTGTCTAAACACTCGAGAAGCCTCTGTGTAAACCTCTACCATAACGGTCATCCAGACCTGATCGTGAACGGAGTCTATCCAGAGAACAGGGTGAAAGCCGGAGAACAAGGCGTAGAAATTAAAACGACAAGAAAATCAGGTGGCGCGGTAGACACCCATGGGGCCCGCAACCAATGGATGTGCGTGTTTGTGTACGAGGTAGATTGCTTGACCGAGCCAGCAAAGAATCGTGAACCAATGACATTCAGTGAGATCTACCTCGGGAAGGTGGCAACAGACGATTTTCGGAAAAATTCAAGGGGAGAGCTAGGAACTCGTACTGCGACACTTCATAGGTCTGGGATCGAAAAGCTGCGAAGAAACTGGGTTTATATGGTCACGGAGTAAGGGCTGCCGTTCTTATACTGAGATAGTCGTGGTAGAGCTTTTCTTGCAATTTCAAAATAGTGAGGATCCTTCTCGATCCCAATACTTTGATATCCCACTGCTGTAGCAGCAGCAAGAGTAGATCCGGTTCCACAAAAAGGATCTAACACAACCCCCTGCCCAAGAGGAAGAACTCCCCGAACCAATGTGCGTAAAAATTGCTGTGGCTTTAGGCTTGGGTGCGGTGCTAGCTGCCGCTCTAACTTGTGGGTTGGAGAAGAGGGAATAACATCCCCGAATGGTTTGTCCGAAGACGGCCTTCTAAATCCACCAGTTCCCCACTTTCTCAGGTTGTCCTGAACTCTTCCCGCTAAAGGTTTGCGAAATATCAGCCACGGCTCCCACATGGAACGTGGCATAACACTGACATCCGCAAATTCGGCGTGTGCCGCTTTGGGTCTATCTCCTCCCCTCATTGTCATCACAAGACGAACTATTTCACCGCGTCTTTCAAGACCCGCCTTCGCCAAAGCACCCGACACCAAATACGAGAGCAATGGATTCGTTGCAACAACTACGTTAGCACCGGGAACCAGGACAGGGATCAGTACCTGTGCCCACTCAAAGAAGAACAGGCCTAGTGCACGCAGATCCTGAGGCGAAAGGACTGTGAACCTAGGAAGTGGTGCCCGCTGCACCCCGTCGAAAGAGGGCGGTATACGCCAGACACCGCCCTTGCCGCTCCTCAACTTTTTCTGCTGTTCCGCAGTGTATTCGAACAACCCGTACGGCGGATCGGTGACCACGCCGTGGATTGTGTTAGGCTGCTGACGGCGCAACCAACTTAGACAGTCGGCTTCGATAACCTCTGCGTTCCCAAAAGAAAACCGTCGATAATACTCGGGACAACTTTCGGCAGCCTTGGCTGCACGCGCTTGCGTGGCGATCTTCAGTCCATACTGTCCTCTGGCGGTCCGTCTGAAGACTGATGGCGTGTTTAACCTTAGATAGGATCGGACACTTGACCGTGCACCATCTCCAATGAGACCCGCAACATACTGTTCAATAACTTGAAGGGAGGCGCCGCCTGGTCTTGCCGTAAGAGCCGAAAAAATGGCGTCCCGAACCTCTCCAGGACGCCGCTTCAGTTGTGGGGTCGTTCTGTACACGCGGCGGAGAATAAGACGTCTAGACGTCTTTGTCAACAGTGGTTATCAGAAGGAATCAATCCACCCCATGGTCATGCCTTTCTTTACTCCCAGCCGCTGACTTCATAACCCTTGTCCTTCAGACAGCTCTCAACGGCATCGGCATAGGGTGGCTCTGGTTCGAGCGGCTTGAACGTTCCTCCAAGTACGCCAATCAGCAATCCCAGCCCGCTGCCGGCAGCGGCCCCGATTGTCACACCGGGCAAGCCTCCGATGATCCCTGCCGACGCACCGACTGCACCGCCGAGGGTCATGCCCAGCACCGCGCCGGATGCTGCGTTGGCACTCTGATACACGCCAGGGCGTAACCCGGTCTTTTCAACGCGTTTTTGACACAATTCGATCGCTTGGTGAGCCACCTGCCTACCGTGCAAGTGGAGTTGCTTATTGGATCGTAAGATTGGCTGTGGGCCAGCACAGGCCGTGACGGTGAGAAGCAGCATGCCCGCAACCAGCCGCTGCCAGAATGGGTTGACCACAGAAGTCCCTTCGGGTGTATTCGTACTTGTTCTTCACTTCTCACCCTTTCAGGGAATTGTCGAGATTTTTCCGATTGTGCACAGGCTTTTCGCATAGGCTGGATGAGTAGGTACTCATTTCCGAGCTATATCCAAGCATTTCCTAACCACACAAGGCACCTCTACAGAAGCGCTCTTACTCTTTTCACAGCTTCCTTCGCGGAGGAGATGGGTGGGTACTCAACTGCGCGCATTGTCAGAGCACATTCCTCCTTCCTCTCCACACCAGTCAAATCGGGCATCGAGGTCGTTTCCATTGCGCGCATCCAACGAGGGCCTTCTGAGGCCGCGCGTTGGGCGAGCACCGAAATGACCTCGATGCCCAATCCCTCCCCTCACTTCCAACCTGTCACATCATATCCTTTCTCTTGCAGACATCGGCCGACAAAGTTCGTGTAGGCCTGGCTGGGTCGAGACGGACCAGCGACAGCATGGAAGAGGCCGGTTAAGAGGCCCCAGACAGCTCCGCTGGCTGCCCCGACCATCGACCCCAGGCCGGCTGATGCACCGGAAATCACGGCACCCAAGGCCCCACTCGCGGCACCAGCACCAGCACCAACCGCCGTACCTGTCGCAACCCGTCCGGCTTTGCCACCACCGCTGCTTTCCTCCGCACCGGCGGATTCCGCCAATTCTTTACAGGTCTCAATGTCTTGCTCGGCGGCTTCTTTTCCAACCGATTGCATATGCGCATTGGGATAGAGCACGGGCCGTGCGCTGGAACAAGCCGACAGCATCAACACCACGAGGAGGGCACCGCTGATTCGCATTCCGCTCATATCTGCACCGGATCCTTTCGATGTCGGAATAGGAGTCGCTCCAACACCTTCTGAGCCGTGATTCCCGTTACACGAAGTCGCTTCCTCCGGGCACCAGCGCCCGCCTGGATCTGCACATTCGCACGAGACACCACACATTGTTCTGCGACAAATCTGATCAATTCATCATTCGCAGCACCGTCAACCGGGCGAGCCGCCAACCGAATCTTGAACGCATCTCCATGCACCCCGACACACTCCGTCTTTGAAGCGTTCGGCTGGACATGCACCGTCAGTATCACTCCATCCTTACCGTCTCGCACAATTCCAGAAGGGAAACCCACAGGAGGTGAGGAATTAAAAGATGGCCTTGACCAATTCCTGAATCGTGCGTTGCATGTCCGTGTCGTCCGTGATTGGACGGGCGATGGCAACGTCACAGGCCCGTTCCGGCGGGATACCCTGCTTGATCAGCGTGCCGGCATAGATGAGGAGCCTGGTGCTGACTCCCTCTTCCAGCCCATGATTCCTCAGGTTGCGAACTTTTTGGCCGAGTTTGACAAGATTCTCCGCCATTTCAGGATCCACACCAGCTTCGCGTTGCACCACCCTCACTTCGATAGCAGAACTCGGGTAGTCGAACTCAATCGCCATAAATCGCTGTTTCGTGCTTTGCTTGAGATCTTTGAGCACACTTTGATAGCCGGGGTTGTAGGAGATCACCAGCATAAACTCGTCGGCGGCCTCCAGGATTTGGCCTTTCTTTTCGATCGGCAGCACGCGCCGGTCGTCACTGAGCGGATGGATGATAACCGTGGTATCCTTCCGCGCCTCCACCACCTCGTCAAGATAGACGATCGCCCCATGCTTCACACCCAGCGTCAGCGGGCCATCCATCCACACTGTGTCCTGTCCCTTGAGCAGGTATCGTCCAACCAGGTCGGATGCAGTGAGATCTTCGTGACAGGCAACGGTGATCAACGGCCGGCCAAACTTGTAGGCCATGTATTGAACAAACCGGGTCTTCCCACAACCGGTCGGGCCCTTGAGCATGATCGGCAGCTGTCGCTCTGCGGCAATGGTAAACAGCCCGATCTCCCCACAGACTTCTTCGTAAAACGGCTCGTGAAGAATACGGTACTGTGCCAGATCGATTTCACGCACCGGTTGCATCAACTTTTCACTCTCAGGTGAAACATAACCATGCTCTTCCACTCGAAAGGCGCCCGGCCACCATAAACGGAATAAACAGCCAAGATCAAGCGATCGGCAGGCAGGGAGAGATCCTTATACCGCCTTATTCCCATCGAGCACTTCTCGAACTTTTTGGGTGAGCACGGTCGGTGTGAAGGGTTTGTGAAGAAAAGCCGTATCCCGCTTCACCCCACCCTGTTCGAACACCGGATGGTCCGGGTAGCCGGACATGTACAAGACTTTAATGTCCGGTCGCACACCCGTCAGTTTCTCGGCTACCTCCGGCCCGCTCATTTGGGGCATCGCCACGTCGGTCAATAACAAATGAATAGGACCCATGTGCTTGGCACCGGTCAACAGCGCCTCGATGCCATGGCGAGCCACTAATACATCATACCCGCTCACACGCAGCGCCTCTTGCACAAGGCCGCGTACCGATGGATCATCCTCCACTACCAAAATAGTTTCCCGCCCGACGGCTCTGCCGACGTTTCCATTGGCGACCGGCACGACCTGGGCGGCCTCATCCACTTTCGGGAAAAAGATCTTGCAGACGGTTCCCTGTCCCAATTTACTCTCAATGTCGATCGTCCCACCGCTTTGCTTCACGATACCGTACACCGTGGAGAGCCCCAGCCCGGTTCCCTTCCCCTTTTCTTTTGTCGTAAAGAAGGGTTCGAATAAATGAGATTGCGTTTCTTCGCTCATGCCCTCTCCGGTATCCCTGATCGCCAAGAGCACATAGGATCCCTTCTCGAGCATCATGGTTTCATGCTGAGTGGATTTATCGACAACGGCATTCCGGGTCTCGATCGTCAGTCGGCCTCCTGTGGGCATGGCATCCCGAGCATTCACGGCCAGATTCATGATCACCTGTTCAATTTGGCCTGGATCAGCTTTGATCGATGCCAATCGCGGATCGAGGTCGAGGCAGAGGTCGACGACATCTTCACCCAACAACCGCCGCAGCATTCCGTCCATATTCATGATGATCGCATTCAAATCCACGATCTTGGTAGCCACAAATTGGCGTCGGCTGAAGGCCAGCAGTTGGCTCGTGAGGCCGGTGGCTCGATCGGCCGCTTTTTTTACCTCTTCCATCTCACGCCGCGAGGGATCCCCCGGTGTCAACCGGCCGAGGACCAACTCACTATACCCACGGATCACCGTCAGCAGATTATTAAAATCATGAGCAACCCCGCCGGCCAGCCGACCCACCGCCTCCATCTTCTGTGCTTGGCGGAGTTGTGCTTCTGTCTGACGCAAGGCCTCTTCCGCTCTGGTGCGTTCGCCGAATTGTCCGATTCTCAGCGCCACATCGGCGATCATACTGAGCAACTCCTCGTCCGGCTCGTGCACCTGGCGGCTGAAGAACTCGATGACCCCATCGACCTCTCCGCTGATGCGAATGGGGAATCCAAACGCTCCATGAATGCCGACCTTGGTGGCCGCTTCGGCGCGAACCAGAGCAGGATCGCTCATGAGATCTCGTATCCAGACCGGCTGCCCACGTTCCCAGATCTGACCGGGTAAGCCTTTCCCCGGTTTGAACCCATGAAGTGGATTCGCAGCGATAAACTCGTCGGCACAGGCGCCCGCGGCTTGCCACTGGTGGAGGCAGCGCAAGGTTCCCGATGGCTTGTCCACTCGCCAAAAGACACCCACATCCCATTCGAGACTCTCGCCTACAGCCTGAATGATGTTGGGCACGGCTTCTTCAAGTGTCACCGCCTCGGACAGGACCCGGGTCACTGCGTGTTGGGATGCCACCCGGCGTTCATCCCGACGGCGGTCGGTGATATCGCGCACGAAGGCACTAAAAATATACGTCTCGCCGATGCGGGCCGGTGACACCGCGAGCTCTACCGGAAACTCGTGCCCCTCTTTGTGGCGAGCGGAAATCTCGATACGACGATTCAACACAGGACCGATACCCGACTGCAGATACTCCCGAATGCCCTGGGCATGGGCCTCGTGATCTCGCTCGGGGATGATGGTCTCCGAAAGCGATTTCCCCATTGCCTCGTCACGAGTCCAACCGAAGATCGCCGTCGCCTGTGCATTCCACTCCGTCACGATGCCGGCTGCATCAATGGTGATGACACCATCCAGCGCCGTATCGACGATCGCGCGGTTCCGCTCCTGACTCTGCAACAACGCCGCTTCCGCCGCCCGCGCCCACGCACTTTCCTGCTGCGCCTGTCGATATTCGGCACGCAACCGGGCGGTCGACCAGAGGACCAAGACCAGGAGCGGGATCCACACCGCCGCGACAATGCTGCGTTCGACATGACCTAGCAGGAAGGTTCCCACTCCCAGACTAAACAGAGTGATCAGCACCATGACGAACGTCAACCATTCGTATCGTCGTGCCATGGATGCCCGACGCTCTTCCAGCTGAGTCATCTTGCCACCCTTGTGATCGTCCACGTATTGAGGATCGCGGTTGGGCGATACGCCAACTTCGTCGCGCGTAATCCCGGCAAACCAACATCTTCCATCGCATTGATAGAGGCCGCTCCGTGCGCCAAGGCCGCCCGGCAAGTGTCACGAAACACCCATTGTGCGAGACCTGGAATTGATCGATCAGCGACTTCCAGCAAAATGCACCAGGTGTGCGGGGTCAACCAATAGCTGAAGGTGTAAGCCGCAATGGTCTCGTCAACTCTGATCACCGTCCCAGACACGCCGATGGATGCACACTCTTCGAAGACACACGCATGGGCGGCTTCCGCGTCCTCCAATAGAAACCTTCCCATCACATCAAGATTACCCCCGCGCTTCTGACTGGCCCAGCGCCGGTGCAGGTCCATACAGTCCCGTTGGTGTTCAGGGCGATAGGGTTCACTCTCAACTCTATGCTCCCGTTCCACACGATTACAGAGCGCCCGTTGGGATTTATAGGAATCCCCTGCCAGCGCAGCCAGCGCCGACGCTGAGTAGAGATAGTCTCCGTTGTTGTTCCGGAATTGATACCTCTCTGCGGTGAGTAGGACTCGCTGTGAATTCATCACATGCTCAATCCGGCTGACCGGCGAGTCCCCGTTCCATTGATGCATGAAGGCGAACGCCTGTTCGAATGCGCCATCCAGAGGACCAGGTCGAAGGGGGGGCAACGGCATGAACCACCCATCCGGCGAGTGCACGAACAAAAAGAACGTATCATCAGCCTCCATCCACCAATAGGAAAGCAGCGAGGTCCATATGTAATGATAGGGAAAGGAAAATGCAGCCGGGGTGTCGGGAGACCGCATACCAGATCGCTCAATCGCTCGCCCCAAATGGGCTGCATCCGAGACTGTGAGAGGTCGGAGTCGAGGGTCGACTTGCCGCGGAACAAGTCGGGCCGTCAGTTCAGGCAATGGCTTGAGCACGATCACGTCGTCCTGAAAACGGCCGATCAGGCTCGGGTTGGCCATGATCTTGTCCATGATGGCACCGTGTACTAAGAGGCTTGCAACCTGATCAGCATAGGCGCGAATCGAACGAGAGGTCTCTTCCCGCATAAAGGGGCACTTGGTATCCCACCCCAGGAGGACTTCTTCTCTCGATGCATTCCACATCAACGCCAAGGGGTAGATCCGACAGTCAAGTGGACGTACCTCGTAGATTCCACAATGGCCGGATGTAGAATCGAAGGCCGGGCAGAGATACCCGTCACCAGTCGGGTTCTTGACGAGATTCACCTGCGATCCGGATTTGTCTGGGAACGAGGCCTCAGACACTCCCTGTATCACGGCATCGGTGATTTCTTGCGGTGCAAAGTATGGGCGAAGAAAACTATCCGCTTCCGGGAAGCGGCAGCAAACATCACAGCGCGCACACGTTGAACCCGGCACGAGTTGCGGTAGATCCCTCGCCATTGGTTTGGAATCCATTGTAATGAGGCCCATCGGGTGCCCATCATACGACGCATGCCAAAAGGTAGCAAGAACGCCCCCTCTTCCGACGCATGATAATTTTCATCCTGCCGATTTCGTGCCCACGCTTAGAGATGCGCAGAGCCCTTGTCGCCCTAGGTCTTGCGTGCTAGCATTCAGCGTCTTGTAGACTCGAACGCCGTTGTGTAGCCTGACGCACCGATGGCAAAGGATACGCTCACGTGGAACAGGCGCACGTTATCTGCCCAACACTCTCAACAGCGGCGGCCTACGACCGCTGTACGACCATTCGAACACGCTTGGGCGACACCGATCTATTTGGGGTTTCCTGGCGCATCAGTCCCTGCCCGCTTCTCCTATCCTCTGACGAACTCCAGTTTTTTAGAACGTTAGGTCCACACCTCCTGTCATTCTATCGAGGGCTCAATCGCCTCTACAGCGAAAGCGTCAAAGGCCTCCAGCCGCCTTGGGTAGCTGCCTACCTCGATCAGGGAAAACCGGAATCATTAATACAGTACAGCCGGATGAAACGGTTTCGCGACGAAATCCCGGCCGTCATTCGACCCGATGTCATTCCAACGCAGGACGGCATGGTGATCACGGAGCTGGATTCAGTTCCCGGAGGCATCGGGCTGACGGCTTGCCTGTCTCAGATCTACCATGACCTTGATGATGGGCATTCGCAGATCATCGGAGGGCGAGATGGGATGGTTCGGGGCTTTGCCCACATGCTGCGATCATATCAAGCCCAGCGTGCAGGCCGTGTGGCCATCCTGGTGTCCGAGGAATCCAAAGACTACCGGCCGGAGATGTTGTGGCTCGCCGAACGACTCCGCCTGGAAGGACTCTCTGTCTGGTGCGTCGAGCCTCGTGAGATTCGATTTACGGAGGAAGGGTTACGGCTGGATGCCGACGGGCACGAGCAACCCGTCGACGTCGTCTACCGATTTTATGAACTGTTCGACCTCCTGAACATCCCCAAGGCTGAACTGATCCAATATGCCGCCAAGAAGGGGCGAGTCTCCGTGACCCCTCCCTACAAACCGGCACTCGAGGAAAAATCAGCTTTTGCCCTGTTTCACCATCCCATCCTACGTCCCTTTTGGGAAAAGGAACTTGGGGCCGAATGCATGCTTCAATTGACCAGGGTCATCCCGAAAACCTGGCTACTCGACCCAGCACCGCTTCCGCCCATCGCCACGATTCCAGACCTCTATCTCGGTCCTCGGGCCGTCGCGCGCTGGACCGATCTTGAGAACGCCACGCAGAAGGAGCGCCAGTTCGTCATCAAGCCATCGGGATTCTCCGAGCTGGCCTGGGGGAGCCGAGGAGTGTCTGTCGGGCATGACCTCCCACAAGCTGAATGGGGCGACGCGCTGCGCAACGCTCTGGCCTCTTTTCCGACCACTCCTTACATCTTGCAGGCATTTCACAAGGGCCGATTGTTCGAGATGGACTTTCTGGATGAGGGCCAGGCTGCTGTCGTTCATATGTCCGGTCGCGCTCGGCTCTCTCCATATTATTTTGTGTCGGACGGAACAATCGAACTGGCCGGCATCCTTGCGACCATCTGCCCCGCCGACAAGAAAGTGCTCCATGGCATGAAGGACGCGATACTGGCGCCTTGTGCCGTTCAAACCAGCTGAGACCCCCGGACAAACAAACTGCAAAAAGGCCGTTTCACTTTCTTCGTTTTCCTGGTAGCCTTAGGTTATCGTGGCTCTGACTCTTTTCCACGTCGACTGGTGTCCCGACTGTCACGTGGTCCGACAAAAACTGAGCACCTTGAATGTCTCCTATCAAGACATCGTCGTGCCTGACAGCAGACGGATGCGGACGCAAGTCTACGACGTGTCCGGCCAATATTATGTCCCGGTCCTCAAGGACGACGACCTGATTCTGACGGAGACCGAAGACATTCTCAATTATCTGGATACACGATACGGGACAACCAGCGTGGGCGATGCGGCCACGGCACAATTTGAGTCGCAAGCCCGTGCGATACCGGATACCCCGAACGAAGACGACGACCACCCTTCCTGCCGGATTAACTGATCAACAAAGGACGATTCATGGAAGAATGGAGACAAGTCCTCGCGAGAAGTATCGTCAAACCAAAAGATTTGGCGGAACGGTTTGGGCTCGACGAGAAAGAGGTTGAAGCGATCGTCGGCCCATATCCCGTGCGAATCACTCCAACCGTACTTGAGACGATCAAATCTCCAGGAGATGCGATTTGGAAACAGGTCGTGCCCGACATGGCGGAATTGGACGATATTGCGGCTGATGATGATCCACTAGAAGAGGATCTCATGAGCCCGGTACCCCACCTCGTTCACCGGTATCCGGACCGAGTGCTCTTGATGGTGACCAATCAATGTCCGATCTACTGCCGCTTCTGCACGAGAAAACGGCTGGTCGGCAAACCCGGCTTCCTCAAGAAGGGTGAATTGGACCGCGCGATCGAGTATCTCCGCGAACACCGGGAAGTGCGTGATGTCATTCTCTCCGGCGGAGACCCGTTGCTGCTTCCCGACCACCTCCTCGAACGGGTCCTGAAAGCGCTTCGAACGATTCCCCACCTGGAATTGATCCGGATTGGGTCGCGTGTACCGGGAAGCTTGCCTGAACGCATCACGCCCGCACTGTGTGAGATAGTCAAAAAGTACCACCCGATCTATATGAACCTGCATTTCAATCATCCCGATGAACTCACGCCTGCGGTCAAAGCCGCCTGCGGCAGACTGGCGGATGCCGGCATTCCGTTGGGCGCCCAAACCGTGCTCCTAAAAGATGTGAATGACGATCCTGAGACAATGAAACGTCTAGTCCATCAGCTGCTCCTCGCCCGGGTGAAGCCCTATTACCTGTACCAGGCCGATCTGACCAAGGGAACGAATCATTTCCGGACGACGGTGGAAACAGGCTTACGTATCATCAAAGCGCTCCAAGGCCATACCAGTGGAATGGCGGTGCCCCATTTCGTCATCGATGCGCCTGGCGGTGGCGGGAAGATTCCTTTGTTACCGGACGATTATTTGGTTCATCTGGACGAAGACGGCGCTGTTCTCCGCAACTACGAGAATAAATCCTTCCTCTATCCTCAGCCGAAGACCGGGTTGGGGCGCGAACTTCCGATGGTGGGCGCTCGGTCCTCGCGTGAGGCCTCGGATGAGGAAGCCTACGCGGCCTGCAGTGACAGCTATCTCGATCGAGACGGCTTCGCTTCGTGGGGAAACAGCTGTGGCGGAGAGTCGGACGACCTGTGACCACGCGATCTCGCCGGTCCGGCATTCTCCCCTACCAGGACATCAAGCGCCTGATCGCGAGTCGCGCCGTGGCGTCTTCACCAGCCATCGAAGAACGACAACTTCAACCGGCCAGCCTCGACCTCCGCCTAGGGCACAAAGCCTATCGCTTGATCAGCAGTTTCTTACCCGAGCTGTCGGCCATTTCTTCTCGGCTCAACGTGCTGGATTTTTATCAGTCCGATCTCGTCATGTATGAGATGGACCTGACGGACGGTGCCATTCTGGAGAAGGGCCACGTCTACCTGGTTCCGCTGTTGGAACAACTGGCGCTCTCAAAGACCATCCGCGCCCGTGCAAACCCCAAGAGCACGACCGGTCGCTTGGATGTCTTTACTCGCGTGGTCACGGACCTCACCGCCGGATTCGACGAAATTCGAGCCGGCTATCGAGGCCGGTTATTTCTGGAAATTGTCCCACGCTCCTTTGCCGTCAAGGTGCGTACCGGACAATCTCTGAATCAGATCCGATTCATCACCGGTGAAGTCACCGTTTCCGACCAAACCCTCCTATCCCTCCATCAGAGGACTCCATTGCTCTATCAAAACGGCGCGTTACTGAAACCTGTTGGGAATGGCGACTTTCGTGCCGATCGTGGCCTGTTCCTTCGTATCGATCTGGCGGGGTCGGATCATGGGAAGAGCGGGGTGATCGGTTACCGGGCAAAAAAGAACAGTCACGTCATTGATCTCGCAAAAATCAGTCACTATGCAGCATCAGATTTCTGGGAACCACTTCCCCGTCATCGTCACGACAGCTTGCTCTTGGAGCCGGAGGAGTTCTACATCCTCGCCTCAAAGGAACGCATCCGCGTTCCCGCCGGCTATGCGGCTGAAATGGTGGCCTATGAAGCGGCCTGTGGCGAGTTGCGAACCCATTACGCCGGGTTTTTCGACCCAGGATTCGGCTATGGGTCGAAGGGAGAAATCAAAGGGACACAAGTCGTGCTGGAAGTTCGTCCCCATGATGTGCCATTCTTAATCCATGACGGACAGACCTTTTTCAAAGTCGTCTATGAGAAAATGTTGGACGTTCCTACAAGACTCTATGGATCAGGGTTGGGATCATCCTATCAACAACAATCACTCACACTGAGCAAACATTTTAAGGTCTAGCGATGGCTCCATCTGATCTCCCACCTTCTCACAACGAACCGGTGCGCTCTCCACCGCCATCCCCATCAAGTGGACAGGAAGGGGGAAATGAACACCAAGTTCACGTCATCGGCCTGATGGTCGGCACTGCACTGATGTTCATCGGCTTTTTGAATATCTTCTTGTCCATCAGCGGAGGGTTCGAAATCAATGAGGTGCCGTTTCTCATCTATTTTGGAGGACTGACGATCTGGGCCAATGCGGCAATCGAAACTCCCAGCATTCGGTACGGAGTCATGGGCTTGGCCGTCACATTGGCCTTGGCCCTTTTTCAGTATGGCGAAGTGTTATTTTGGCACAAGCAGATGCTCTTTTGGGGCACCATCATCATCGTGATGTACTTCATGTTCGTCGAACCGAAGAAGCCTACCCCGTGACCGCCAGGGTGACAATCTCTGTCATCATCCCCACCTTAAACGAAGAACGAAGTCTGTCACAGAGCCTCGCATGTCTGTCGGCCTCTGCTCTCACCGAGATCATCATCGTCGACGGAGGCAGCACCGACCGTACCTTCGACCTGGCTCAGGAATTTTGCGCGCGCACGACGAACGCCCGTGTCATTACGGCGCCACGGGGGCGCGCGTCTCAAATGAACGAAGGGGTAAAGGCCAGCCAGGGTGCGGTCCTTCTCTTCTTGCATGCCGACACCCAGTTACCTCCACACACCGAAGGGATCGTGGAATCGGCCTTGGCCAGCCCGTCGGTGGTGGGTGGACGTTTCGACGTCCGATTCGATAGCTCTTCAGCCTGGAGTCAACTCATCAGTGCGTTTATGAATCGTCGGTCACGACTAACCGGGATTGCGACCGGCGACCAAGCTCTATTTGTTAGACGAGAGGTATTCGAGGCCCTCGGCGGTTTCTCCGAGATCCCCCTGATGGAAGACATCGAATTCAGCAGGCGCCTCCAACAAGCCGGACGTATTATGGCGTTGCGGTCCACCGTCATCACCTCGTTTCGACGATGGGACACACAGGGCCCCCTGAGAACTATTCTCCTCATGTGGACGCTACGCTTCCTGTACTGGGCGGGCGTCAATCCGCATCAATTGGCCCGTGTTTATCACGCGGTGAGATAGCGTATGCCGTCTTCTCCTTCCGCCGATCGACACTCAACTCGAGGTACTGCTCTCGTCATTTTCGCCAAAGCCCCGATTCCCGGACAGGTCAAGACGCGCCTCTGCCCACCGCTGACTCCAGACGAAGCTGCGACCCTCCACGGCAGTTTTGTGATCGATACACTCGAACGTACAAAAGCCGCCGTTAGAAAGGTGAAGTTGCAGATGGATCGCTACCTTGCCTGCGCGCCATCCTCTGGTCATGTGTTCTTCAAGATCATGGAAGAACGACATGGGGTCACGTTGATTGATCAGGTCGGGGATGACCTCGGCGCGCGGATGTATCATGCCGTTGAAACAATGTTCTTGCGTGGCTATCGCCGGACCATCATCATTGGAACCGATGTACCGACCCTGCCGCTTGAGCATTTTCGACAAGCGCTCACGCTGCTCGACAACCACGATCTCACCATTGGGCCAGCCCTGGATGGCGGCTATTATCTGATTGGAATGAATCGGACGATACCAGAACTCTTCACTGAGGTGCCTTGGTCGACCGATCAGGTCCTTCGCATGACGAAAGAGAAAGCATCCACGCTCGGGCTCAAGACTGCTCTGCTTGAACCCTGGCGCGACGTCGATACGCTGGCCGATCTTGAAGCACTGATAGAAGCGTGCACCATCGAGACCAAGAAACCCAAGAGTGAGCGAGCCGTTTCAACCCGCACCGCCGGAGTACTCCAGACGCTCGCGACACGACTTCGCTCGAGAACATAATATCTCACTAAACGTTCTAACGAGGAACCGTATGAACCAACAGGTCGCACTGATCACCGGAGGAGCAAAAGGTATCGGACGAGGTATCGCGCTCGACCTGGCTGCCAAAGAGTGGAAAATCGCCATCTGCTACCGAACCAGCGAGGCAGTGGCACAACAAACTGTCGAGGAAATTAGGAAGCGAGGGGGAGAAGGGATGGCCATTTGCTGCGATGTGTCCGATCCCGTGGCGGCTAAGGCGCTGGTGTCACAGGTCGAGAACGAATGGGGACAAATCGACGTTTTGATCAATGGTGCCGGACCCTATCACCGAATCAACCTGTTCGATGAAACGGTCCAGGGCTGGAACGAGATGTTCGACGGCAACCTGCATCCTATCTTCTACCTCACTCAAGCCGTTGCGCCAAGTATGAAGGCCCGCAAAGCCGGCCGCATCATCAGTTTCAGTATGGCCAATGCCGATCAGATGGAAGCCCAGCCTGATGTCACCGCCCATTACATTGCCAAAGCGGGCGTTCTCATTCTCACGCGCACGTTGGCGAAGCTCCTGGCCCCCTATGGCATAACCGTCAACGCCATCTCACCCGGCTTCATCGACTCCGGCAGCGCTCCACCTCAGGAACTTGCGGCCATGACGAAACGTATTCCTGCCGGCTACATCGGAACAGTTGATGATACGATTGCCGCCGTCCGGTATTTGCTCAGCGAGGAAGCCCGGTACGTGAATGGTGCAAATATCCAAATCAGCGGAGCCTGGGGAATCTAATCAGGAGGAGTTGGATGCGATCTGATCGAGAACGTGAGGCGCATAGACGATTCGTCCAAGCCCTGCAGCATGAGCACCTGACTTGCACCAAACCAGAGTGCGGCGGACCAATGGATGTGGTGGATCACACGTTACATAGTGCACGCATCAAGACCTACGAAGCTAGTTGTGAACGGTGTCACTCCGTCGAGCATATCACTGGGAAAGAAGAAACCCATTCCTCTTGGGATGTGGCCTCCATCACATTGATGGCAGAGTCACACCTCCTCCACGATCAACCAACCTGCCCCTTCGATGAGACTCCCATTACCTTTATCTCGTTACCCAATCCGCGACGCAAAGCTCGCTATCGTCTCCTGTGTTACTACTGCGGCCGACACGCCGAAATGAACTGGCCACCGCCGGAAGCAAAACGGTAAGTCGACCTAATCCTTCAATCAGAGAATATCCCTCATCAGCTGACAATCGTTTTCCGGATGAATTCCGCAAGCCGACGGAAGTAGTCCCTCCCACCGACGACATAGGTGTCATTATGATTCGCCCCTGGAATGCCGAACCATTCCTTGGGCGGTTTCGCTGCCTCGTAGACTTGCCGTCCCAGCTCAACCGGAATGATGTCGTCCTGCTCGCCATGAATGATGAGCTTGGGTAGCGAGAGATGGGGCATGCGATCGATCAGTCGATATTCAGCCCCAAGAAACCAATGCATCGGGAGACCGCCATAATGAACCCTAGCGACAGCCTCGATAGAAGGAAATGACGACTCGAGAATCAGCGCCGAGGCAGGCCGTTGGGCAGCGAGGTCACCGGCCACGGAGGCTCCCAGCGACCGTCCAAACAGCACAATTCGTTCTGGACGAATCTTCCTGATTTTGGTGAGATACTCATACGCTCCAGTGGCATCATGATAGAAACCCTGTTCAGTGGGACGAATATTCTGGCTCTTCCCATATCCCCGGTAGTCGAACAAGAAGACCGACAACCCCAACTGGTACAGAAGCCTCAGATTATCGAGGCGATTGATGATGTTGCCTGCATTCCCATGACACCAGAGCAAGACGGGACGGTTGGCGGCTGCTTCAGCATACCAGCCAAAGAGTCGGGACCCATCAGTAGCCTGAAACCACACATCTTCGAGCGGCAGCCCAGTCAGCCTTGCCCAGTCTCGATCTTGCCATGGCTCGGGGTAGTAGACGAAGAATTGGTCGAGGAAGCCCATCGCGGGAGAATAGCGGAGTCAGCTCCGAGAAGGAAGAAGAAGACAGGTCGGAGTTGTTTGCCTTCAGCCAAGCCAAAATTGATCGTTTCCTTGTCCTACCCGATAACTGCGTTATAACATATGGTCAAGATACCTGCCTTTTACTGATTAGGTGAGGCACTTTAATGTCAAGATTACTTTCTGCGATGCTTTGTGGACTATATGCACTGCTAACCCTGTCGGGTTGTTCAATTGCAATGGCCATGATTGGCGATAAGGAGCCTGATTTTGAGCATATTAAGGTAGGAGCAACCAAAGAGGAGATTGATTTCGAGTTCAATCAGCCTGGAACACCAAAAGACCTTGGGGACGGCACTACTGAAGTGACATACAAATACTCAATGGGCAATTCTCCTAATGCTGCCCGTGCCGCAATTTACGGTTATTATGACTTAGCTACTCTAGGATTCGCAGAACCCGTGTTCACAGTGATTGAACTCTTCGTAGGGCACAATGAGGAAACGAGTGTGGTGTACGGCGCCAATAACAGGGCACTTAGGATCAGTGGATACACTCCCCCACCGCTTTCTCCTGAAGAAAAGGCCGCCATTGAGGAACAGGAGAAGCATGTTCGAAAGCGCCCGGTTTCACGCTCGGATCAGCCACCTCATCCAGGTTTTGGAGAAAATTCACAAAATGCCAATTCACCCTAGAACACTTCCTATTCTTTAAAAATACGTTTGGATGCTGAACAGAACATCGTTATCTCGGCTTCGATGGTTATACTCGAGTCTCACTGCCCAATTCTGAGCTATTGTGAAACGCGACCCAACATACCACCGAAAATCGTCGGACTTGTCACCCAGAGGAAATCTTAAATATGATCCGGTCGCCATCATCTTCCACCGGTCGGTGATATCCGCCAGCATCCCCACCGTTCCTCCCCCCCCAACTCGATGCATCTCGTCGTAGGCCCCGCTGATGTTTGCTTCCACTTCACCAAATGCAAAGAGCACCTCCCTCTTGAGCAGCCGGAACTCCTTCGCGCCGCCGATTCCGCCGTTCACGAACCCGTTGCTGCAGAGCTGACAATCGCGATGCCGGATGGTGTTCATCCCGGCGTTCAACTTCCACGATGGCGCGTGAAACACAGAGTCGATGGGCGAGAGTGAGAGAAGATTCAGCAACGTGGCTCGCTCGACCCTGGTCTGATCCGCCCGGTTGTAGCGCCGGACCGTGATGGAGGCCATTTCGATCTGCGCATCAGGTGTGTAGCCGACCTCCGGATCAAGCAAATCGTGGTACCCCCCTCGAAACGTCGCCTCTTCGAAGGTGTCGTTGTTTCGCCACCCTCCCCCGATCGCAACTCGGTGCATCTTATGGCCGAGTTCGGGCTGTTTGGCAAAGGGGCGTACCGTGAACTCCTCAGAGGGAATCCGAAGTTGACTTCGAGCCTTGAGCACTTCACGATTCCGTTCCTTCCACTCCGGCTTGGGAGAATTGGTCGTATCGATTCGGTAGCGAAGATAGTCCGACGCGAGATCCAGGACAAACGCCTGTCTAGGAAGACTCAATCGGGTAAATGGTGGGGAGTCGAGCTTGCCCGGATCTTGCGTAAGTCGATGGGCCAAGTCCCGCTCCTCTGCGGACAAGAACTCTCGTTTACGTTTGATGACGGTACTGCGGGAAGGGCGATAGGTGATCTGGAATACCAGGTCTGGTTTCGACACGATTGATCGGACGGTGTCGGCCGGAACGGTCCAAAACACAAACTCATCCGTGAGATGCAAACTGGGATCAGCGTAATCGAGCAGCGCCAGGATGTGATAGGAGCAATTCTCTTTGAAGAAAAAATAGTCGAAGTAGGCATTTCCCAACTCCCACGCATGCATGAGAAATCGCCGCAGTTGCGTTTCGGTGAGGTTGAGGCGATATTCCCAAATATCCCGATTTTCGATATCGCGGTATTTCTGCACATTGAGGTAGTAGGGAATGGTCGAGAAATATCCTTTGTAGCTTCCGAAAATACCCCGTATCGGGTAAGCCAGACCAGCGCCGGGGGGAACATCGGCGGCAAAGTTGATGCTATAGGCCAGAATCCTGGTCTGTTCCGTCTGGCCCTTTTGGTCGACACGAAACAACGTATGTCCAAACATCGAAGCTGGATTGTTCAGGAATGCCGAGGGAAAGATGAGAGAAATCGCGTCAACTTCAAAATCCTCATACCATCGGTCAAAACGTTCACAGGCCAGCGGTGGCAAGCGTGTCGGGTCGAACTTCAGCTGCTCCTTGAGCCAATGATATCGCGCAATGAAGGCACATTGAGCCGGCTGTCGCGATCGGCCGACCAAGTCAGCGGAAAAGAACTGTGTCAGAGTCGCCGCGAGCTCGGCAGCCGGATCCGTCTTTCCGTTGGGTGACATGAAGAAACCGGGATCATCTTGTTCGCTCTCATAGCCTCCAAAGAGCCCCTTGCGGTAATGGAGTAATAGATGCCATTCCCGCTGCTCCGCGAGTTTCGCCTGCTCAGCTTGACTGATCAACTCCGTGAGGTATGGGTCACGATCTGAGGACTGCGCGTTGGAAAGAGCTGGTGTAACCAGCGAAACAAGTAGGACAATGAGACGAAACACCACAGCGTCAGCTAGAGACAACAAGGGCCCTGACATTTCTGCCAGGGCCCTTCGAATGACTTAGCGTACCGATGCTTGCGCAAGGACCGGATGGCCTGCGATCGCATCATTGAGGGACTTCACCAAGGCGACTGGAGAAGCTTCCCCAGCCTGAACCAGCGACGTATACCGCTCCTGGGTCATGGCAAAGAACTCTCCATGGCGATCGGCCGGGACTCCCATCAGAGTGGCCAGTGAGGCCAGGTGTTCGCCCTGTCCCTGAGCCATCTCCGCCGTGAGGGCATCAAAGTTCAGCGACGCAAACATCGTGGTCTTCCGCTCGCTCATGATCTTGCCATCGTTCGTACAACCGGAGGTTCCAAAGCTAATGCCGAACGTCTGGCTGCCAAAAGTGCCGTTCGTGGTTGCTTGCAGCACTTGGGGAGCGATTTCCTTCTGGCCCTTGTACTCACCCCAAGCCAATTTTCCTAAGCCACAGCCCGGGCCGGTGTCTGGATTGGACGCCATGGCCAGACCCGCTTGGGCGCCGAACAGAACGGCGATAGAAAATACAAGAACTTTCTTCGACATAAGTCCTCCTCCGTTAGATTGAATATAAGTACCCACCACTAGTCTATAAAAACACCGATAGGCAGTATAGCCGAATTTACCAACGATGTAGATAAAAAAGTTTGGTTTCTCTAAGTAGTTGGTCCGAACAACTAAGGCGGGTAATTATAGAGAAATCACAGATGGGCGCAACAACTTTTTCCTGAATCCAAAGTCAAGGTCTCAAGAGGCGATCCTAGCCGCTCACTGGAATGCTCGCGCTGATCGTTTGGCTATGTCGCCTGAGTGAATAATGTGATCGACACCACGAAAAATCTTCGGGATTGTCGGATCAAAGAGACCATGGATATCGGCAACGACCCCGATACGAATGCTGCAGGAAGGGGTCATGGCCCCACAACGGTTTGTCCGCCTAGCGCCTCATGGACCTTGCTCCATTCGAAGGTGAAAGGCTCTGGGTCTCGCTTCGGCATCTCCGCTAGCTGTGTTTTGAGACGGTCGGCTCTAGCGCTGCTCATCGGATGGGTGGAAAGCCACTCAACCCGCCCCTCGTCATTCTCTGCCAACCGTTGAAAAAACGTAATCATGCCCGAGGGATCAATTTTGGCTCGATACAGAAGCTGAAGACCGATGAGATCTGCTTCGGTCTCCTGTGCGCGACCGAACTTCAGCGTCATCAGTTCGACCCCAAGTTGCTTCATCACCCCGCCTAATCCCGGCGGATTCCCCAGCAGGATCGACACCACGGCCACTAAACCCATCTGTTTGATGATCCGTTCAAGTCCGTGCCGCTGCAACACATGATTCAGCTCGTGCGCCAATACCCCTGCCACTTCTTCCGCACTTGTTGCTTTCTTCATCAATCCGGTAAACACGACGATATACCCACCGGGTAGAGCAAAGGCATTGACCACGTCGCTCTTCACGACGGTCACCTCGAAGGCGTACGGATTATCCGGCACTTGGTTTGCCATGCGATGCGTCATCTGCTTGACCGCGTCCACGGGGAGACCATCTTTCACCACCTCGTGTTGCGCCAGAAAGTCTCGATAGGCCGACTCACCCAACTTCTGTTCCCACTCAACCGGGATTCGATCCACAGCGAGTTCAACCAATTGGTCGCTGCCAAACCACAATCCCAGCACCAATGCCAGGAGGCTCCCGCCGACGATCCTCCAGAGTATTCGGTGCCGTTTCCGCACATGACGAACTTGTTTCGCCACTCGTTCAAGTGGCAACTTCAATTGATCGGGGGCTGCTTGTTGGAACGCGCGAATCAGATCAGGGTTTTTGAGATACAGTCTTCGCTGGCCCGCTGACCCCGCCCAGCTAAGGACGAGCTGATCATGATCGAGCCCTCCTGCTGAGACCGCCACACTTGAAAATAACACCGCTTCGGCCTGTTCCTGGCTTCCATCAGCGGCAAAGGCGATCATGAGCCCCTGTGTTTCAAGATGAACAAGACACGGCACCCCGCTAGCTGGGAATTCATCACCAAAACAGAGGGCGTTGGGGTGGAATTCGGTCATGGCCTGGTTCTCGATTGACTCCTTGAAGGCAGCATGTTCTTGCACAGATGTTTAAAACCGTGGCTAACAAAGCCGCAGGCGTGGTCTTCGTGGTATGTCGAGGATGGTTTCGAACCGAGAACGAAGTTGGCGGGCGTTTTCATCATCCGCTATTCGGAGACCGGAAGGAACTGCCTGACCCATGCACCGAAACCACGAGGATTCCGGCTTTGGATATACACCACCCCAGGCCCTCTGAACCGACAGACAAACCCTTCGCCCGACGTAAAGCTGGCCACCCATCCAGAGGTCGCCTTTTCGATGTTGTATGTGGTCGTTGCAGACCACGCCACGAGATGGCTATTGTCGACAATATAGTCTTGATCAGGCTTCAACTCGATCCTGTGAATAGCCCCGAAGCTGTTCAACACCAGCATCCCTTTCCCGCTCATCTTCAGAATAAAGAATCCTTCGCCGCCCAATAACCCTCGAGTCATACTCTGCATTTGGCTGTCAATCGTAATGCCGTCCGCCCCAGCCAGGAAACCGTCTTTCTGCACCAGATACTCATTGACGCCATCAAGGTCCAGCACGACGATTTCACCCGGCACGGTCGGAGCGAGCAATGCTTCGCCGGAGCCTCGACTGGCGCGTAGGGTCTGGAAGAAGAACTTTTCTCCTGTCAGAAACTTTCGTGAGAGTGCTCCTAAAAACCCTCCTTCCATTTTGCTTTCAATGTCGATGGTCGGAGAACAGGCCACCATCGCGCCTGACTCAGCCTTGATATGTTCTCCCTCTGCCAGCTCCACACGCACCATTGGAAACGCGCCGGGATACAAGATCTCGCTTTTCATTATCTTTTTCCTTCCTCTCCTTTTCTCTTGATGCGGGTGGCAATGAGCAGGGTCTTTTATCTCACCCACCCAAGGCCCTGGCCGAACCGAGACGCGGCCTTCACCCATTCGCCCGCAGCGGGGTCCCTACACCGGGCGGGGTGCGAGGACGGGTGGGAACGCTCATTGACAGGACCCGCATCGTTACCCTGCCACCCATCCATACACACGCCGACTCGGTTGTGGTCCCTCCTCCAAGTAACTCAACCTCAGCCGACCCAACGCATCGCCCGGCACAGCATTGCGCTTCGCCTCTACATCGACATTAAAAATCTTGGCCGCATTCAGTCCAAAAATCCGTTCTTTGGTTTGCCGGTCGAGGGGGTGATAGTGATGTCTTTCGATCAAGTCATCTGGTATTTGGAAGCGCCGGAACGCTTCGATCTGCCACTGCGGAGTCCCATACCAGATGGAGTCCGTTCCCCAGAGTACATGATCGACCCCGAACGCACGAATGATCTGTCCTAGCAGATGCGCGCAAATCAGCGGGTAGGTCGTGACCAATTGCGCAAACGTCGATCCCAGCTCCATGTAGATGTTTGAGATCCCCGGTCCCCGTTCCTTCATCCGGCAGAACTCGGTGGTCCAAGGGATTTCTCCGGTCTTTGCAAACACCTGATCGATCGAGGCCGCTCCGCGGAATCCGGAGTGATACACCAAAAAGTTAAGGTCGGGAAAGTCTTTGGCTGCTTTGATGAGATCTCTCGGGTGGTTGTAATCCGGAACCGGGCCAAGCGGGAGGCCTTTGTGGACGCAGATGCGTTTCACCCCGAGCTTACGCGCCTGCTCCAACATGGGATAGGCGATCTGCTCATCATCCATGCGCCAGCCTCTATCGAATCCCTTTGGACACGATCCTGTATAACACTTCCAGGCATCGACCTTGAGGATCTCAGCCTGCATCGCCATGAAGTCTAGGTCAGCCGAGCCAAGTTGCGGCGTCGCGAGCCCGTGCGCCAGCATTCGCTGCGAGCCAGCCAGTCGATTGATCTCATCACGAATATGCGCCATTTCCTTCGGAGGAACGACGGCGTCTTGTGGATACGGCCCCGGCGGTGTGCTGATCAAGCCGATGCTGGTTTCACTGTCAAAAAACACCTCCTTTACAAAATTCTTCCATGAGAGGTCGTCGATCGAACCCCGATCCCCAGCCAACTTTGGATTCAGTCCTGCCTCACGAATGTGTTTTCTGAGAGAAAGCAGTGCCTGCTTCGACACCGCCCCCTTTCGATTAGATTCGGCATCGGATGGATCATAGCCGGAGCTGACATAGTGGGTCTGCACATCGAATATGAAATACGGCGCTCCCTGCTGTTCAGCAAAGGCCGCCGGCTCGAACAACTCAACAGCGTCGACGTCGAAGAATCTCCCAAACAGTGCATTCATGGCCAAGAGCCCGGCCGCCACTGCACCCGTCGTCACCAAGAATTCTCGGCGAGAGACACCTGATCGACCGGCCGCATTCTCCACTATCCTCTCGGCTAACTGTTCGACCGCCTTCTGCTGAGGCGTCTGACCAATAGGATGAAACTCCTCGTTCGATACGATCTGAGTCGGAATAGGTGTGCGAAAGGTCTTGCCCTTCTTCATCGAAGAACGACCATGGATGGGTTTGAGGGATACCCCATGAATCCTCTTGGGATGTTGATGATCGGTTGGTGATTGTGTGGAATACAGGAAGCGCTGTCAAGCCGAGCGGGACGGCTGCGCTCAGAGTTCAGAAAATGTGACGAACTATTTGGCCCTGGATGATCCACCAGCTGGCTTTGTCGAGGCGGCACCGGCATGTCCGACTGGGATTTCTACCACGACGTCCAATTCAGGATCTCCATCTTGGTCCTTCCCATCGCGCCCAACACTGTACAAGACGCCTTTTTTCAGATTGACCAACATCGGTAGCCCGGTGTACGGATCATAGAATCCCTGTCCTGCTTTGGCGAGGCGGGCAAGAAGATCGCCATCGGCAGGGCCACGACGGAGCCACGCCTGTAGACTCGCCAGCCGGAGGCGGGCATCGGTATCCACCACGAGTCCATTGTATTCGTCCCAGCGGGGGAGTGGTTCAAGGCCCAGTATATTCTCGATCGGATTAGTGAGATAGTCCATGAAAGTGGCTGCGGGAAACTGGACATAGTCATTCCACTTAGGTAGCGAGCCGTATTGCCCTTCGCCAGCAGCCTTGTAAGAGGTCTCATAATACTTCGCATAATCATTCAGCCTGCGCTGTTTGGGTAACGGAAGAATCGAGACTACCGTCGTAGAGACCGCTTGTGCTTCTGCTTGCGCCGCTTTCAGCTGATCATCGTACGTTTTCGAAGCCGTCACCAGCTCGCTTTGCATGGGCCAGCGAATTGACAGCTCTCCTTGGTCGAACGGACGGAGTAGTTTTGTCACTCGTCCTAGCTGTGTTCCATCGAAGTCTGACCGGACCAGCAGTCCTGAGGTTACGGCAATATCGTCATCGATCGCCTGCAGGGCCAGCATTTTCATTGGAAGGGTTCTCGCCTGGTTTAATACCATGCGCCAGGCTTCCATGTCCGTCTCCAATCGATCGATACCCTGATCCATATTTTGTACGAACCCATCGGCGACATGGAGTTGATGTGCAAATGTCACCGTCTCACAGGGCAGGCTGACAGGCTGCCCATACCCCCGGTCTTCGAAGGGTAGTTTTCTCCACTGCCCATAGCGATCAAGCATGAGGTGATGCTCGTTCACCCATCCCTTGATCGTGCCCTGTTGAGATTTGAATTGACCGATGGGATCTGACCCGCGGAACCATTTCCGCATGACATCAGCCGATGCCGTCGACCGTCCTCCCGTACCAAGAACTGAATTCCCGAAGCAGGCCAGCGCTGTCTTCCCACCGTTGGCCTCAGCGTTCCGCTCATCGCTCCCCCGTGCTTGATCTTGTTTTGCCGCTGTGTCCATTCCGAGCAGCAACAGATACCCATTCTTCTTGGAATCCGACAAGGTTTGCTGGGGAATGGTCGTGAAACTTTGGAAGGTCTGGGACGGCGGCTCCTCCATGATCACCCATATCAACCCGATCGCCCCAATGGCTAATGCGGCACCCACTGCAGAGAGGACCATGAACCCAATGGCTGTGGCCACAATGGCACGTGTGGTAGAGAAGCACGTGCGAAGAAAGCTCGTAAGCGCAGTGTGGATTGAGCTGAAGGTGGAACCGCCTTTTCGATCGGATCGCGTTTCTGCAACACGTGATCTCGTCTCGGTCTTTCTCGAATCTGGGGACGATTCAAAGAGAACATCAACGGCAGTAGCGGCAGCAGAAAGCGGCCGACTGCTTTCTTGCCCCTCGGCCACGTTTGGCGATACCCGAGATACTGGAGCAACTTTTGGCTCCTCGACGAAACGAATCGACTCTCCTACCTCCTGCCAATCTTCTTGATGCGCCACTGACTCGCGCCTCTGCGCTCTGGGCTCAACGACCGCTTCCGTGGCCACCTGATCATCCTGCGCAGGACTCTCAATCGGTTCCCTCGCAAGAGGCGGGGTAAATGGAACTTCAGGCTCTGATTGAAAGGGCTCCGGTTCCGCGATGACTTCGTGTGCATCTTGCTGTACTTGCCAAGGCGGCTCTGTAGCATCCTGCTTAGTTGAGGGCTGACTGCCTGCTGGTGAAGAATCTTCTTCAATTCTTATGACAGGGTCGGCGCTCTCAATATTAATCTCATCCTGAAGTGCCACCTGATCTTCTGCAATAGGTTCTTCGTTCGATAGTGGCTCTACTACCTGACTGACCGGAGCTTCCGACGTCGAGAGTTGATCTATTATGGACAAAGCTGGAATGGGGTCTTGCTGCTCCCGCACCATTAGGACTGGCTCTTCTTCTATCGGCTCGGAAGCTTGTGCCATATCGACAACCACACGGTCGACCTCAAGGGAGACCGGTGGGTCTTGTGGTTGAGACGCTTCAGAATCTTGCACGATCGAGAAAGAATCCTCTTCTTGGGAAGCTATCTCGATCTGGGCCCCCATTGAGCTCTGAGGTGCACCCACACCAGCAGTCGTATGATCAGGGAGAATGAGCGAGTCCGACGGTTGAGTCGTTTCAGAATCTTGAAGGATCGAGAAGGAATCTGGCTCATGGGCAGCCGGAGGAGGTACTCCCGTCTTATCACCGGGTTCCTCGACTGTTGCCGCCCCATCTGAGTCGTGTGAGTCATCGGATCGGGCGACTGTCACACCCGTGGTGTCCTCGATCGGACCGTCCAATTGCGCCGGCGGGATCAATCCTGCCGAGTCTTCGACTTGATCCCACGGCATTGGGGCAATTGGCGTTCCAGTAGAAGTTGCGTCCCGAATCATGAATTGCTGACTCGTTTCACGATGCTCTTCGGATTGGTTTCCTGGCGGTGGATCCTGAGAAGTAAGACCGGCTGGGATTTCGACTGCAGGCTCATTAATTCGAGGTGAACTTTGTTCAGGCGAAATAGTATCTCTTGAATCTTGATTCCCGAACTTCCAAGCCCTATCAAACATGGCTTCCCAAGAGAATCCAGGTTGCAGCCATGGCTGGGAGGTTTCACCAATGTCTGATCCTGACGTTGATGAGTCATTCGAGTCAGAAGGATTTGCGACCGTCGATTCCTGGGAGTCAATTTTGAGGGATTCCGAAGGGGTCGCCTTCGTGTTCTGTAATTCAGTATCGTCTACGGTGAACGGCTCCACTGCCAACGATGATTGCTCAGGGCTTTCTTCCACTTTTAGGGAAGTCGTGATATTAGCATCAGGAATATTCTCTGCTGTATCACTTGGAGGTGGCGCTGAAACCTTTGTTTCGTTCGGAAACGCCAATACTTCTGGCCTCTCTGGAGTATGGATGAGAGTCTCTTCCTGACTCTCTCTTGACGCCTCTTTCTGGTCCCCGACTGCCGCGCCATCGCCTCGTGGCGCAATCTGATCAGTCTCCCCCTTCGTAGCAGGGACCTCTCCGACAGAGTCCGGTTGCACGACTTCTGATGGGGCATTTCCAGTAGCAGTCTGCCCGGAAGGGATGTTTGAGGTTGTTTCTTGGAGACCAGTGACAACCTTTTGTTTGCGAGTCTGTGGCGATATTTCATCCTGTACATCGCTGGCCTTCTCTTCCGTTTGCCGTAGATCGCGTGTATCCGTAGGCACGGTTTGTCCTTGAGGGGAAGGTTTCTCCTGCCAGGGCACATCATTGGAATCGGCTGGAGGAGGAGATAGTGGTGGAGAAGCAGATAAATTGGCGACTTCGTGAGAGCTAGGAAGCTCCCATAGCATCGGTTCATTTTTGGGTTCAACAGGCGCCAGACCATCCGACGTCGCTGCAACTGGATCGAGTGTCGGCGTTGAGTTTGATTCTGGATTTTCGGTAGGCTGGCGGGCCAGTAGTTCACCAGTTTGGGCGTCAAAGGATGAGGCCAGCCGGAAAGCCACAGGACTGGCTGGAGTCAGGTCTCGAATTTTCTTGTAGAGCTGAGAAGCGCGCTGAGTATTTTCGGTGTCAGGATCTTCGATCAGGATATCGACGGCCTTGCCGTATTCGGTGACGGCCTCTAGTGTATCCCCCTTTTCCTCATAGATCCGTCCAAGTTTTTCCAAATAGGGGACACAACGCTGAGCAGCGGATAGATACTCGCGAAGTAACGATTCCGCGAGCCAGTAGTCCTGGCGTTGAAAGGCTTCGTCTATGAGTGAGTCAAATGCCTGTCTTGCCGGGATGAGACTCCCAAGACGGAGATGGAGTGTGGCAAAAAGCCTCCTCGCCTCCATATTCCCTGGGTCGAGGGCAAGTAATTCTTTAAGGACTGCTGAAGATCGTGCATACTTGCCCGCATTCATCTGGGTGATGGCCTCTTCAAGAAGGGCGCTCTTCTTGCTGTAGCCAACTACCCCGCGTTTCTGACTACGGACAGCCTGAGTTTTGTCTGACTTTACAGTTGGTTTCTTATTCCAACGCACGCTACAACCTTATCAGATGTCCACGCGGTGAAGCCCTCAGGCGGACCAGACCCCAATCGTTGCTTTCCTGAAGGTTGCAAGCTTGAAAGAAGGTGAAATTTGTTGGGAGCTTGCAATCAGAATGCCATAGAAGACCACTTGATCATGCACGATAGTCATTATAAATCAATATCTTGCATGACGCTCTTCCGTAATTATGCGGCCGTCATCCACCCAATTCTGGACAAAACGATACTGAAACCGACCTCATCGTAGATTTGTTACTTCGTGTTAGGTCTAACAGTCACCCAACTCCGCTGAAGACCAATACCACGCCCGGGGCTCGATATGAACCAGGCCACCGGCAATCAATTCCTAGCCACAGACTCGGTAGTTTTCAGACTGCTCGGAAGTGAGCCGAGATCCAATCTCGAATATATACCCAGAGGGAAGTGATTCCAGGGGCCCATGAATCGACTCGATCAAAACCCTTCCACAACGGAGACACCATTGCTCCCCTTCCCATGAAACAGTCCCGACGAGATGCCGAATCGGTACGGGAGGATCTCCAACCACATCCGGCATCAGAATACGACGCACTTCCACCACCAGACGCCAGGCATGAATCGGATGACAACGCGTCTGGACCATCTAACACGAGGACAAGAAGACCTAGTCCCCGTATGCGATCCTCTCTCGCTTCAGCCAATAGCTGTTGCGCGAACATCCGAACCTTGTCTTGCATGATTCCGCGGTCCATGTTGTGACCGCTCCTCCCCATCACATCCCCTTTCCCTATCGGTTTTTTGACGGAAAGTATTGAGTTTCGATCGGGCTACTCAGATGTGGTCACCCCTTCTCGTAAAGTTATTCGAGCGCTTGAGCCCTAGTGAGTACAAGATTACGATGGAACGTGCACACTGCAAAACGTGCAGGACAATAAATAAAAGCTTTCAAATGCTAGGGCTTCCACTTCTCGTCGGAAAGCTTCGTCTTGGTTGTGTCTTTCGATGTGGCTATGATACCGTCCAAGGTAAGGAACCAGGTTGTCGGTTACCACGAAACCTCAAATCAATCGTGCAAGACCCCTTAAGCTTCAGGCAATTGTCGGGAACCAGTAGGCAAATTCTGCCCAGGTTAGCTTGGCTATTCCTCTTCACTTTCGTCTTGTCACCTCTCTATCCTCTTGGCTTTCAGGCCTGGGCCGCCCAACCGATCAAAGTTGCGCTTGATTTCAACGACGTGGAGATCCCTGTTTTCGTTCGCTTTATCGGTGAGCTTACGGGGAAAAACTTCGTCTTGGATGAAACGATCAAGAAGCAAGGAGGCAAGATATCGGTTTTCTCCCCCAGCAAGGTTTCGTCGGAACAGGCTTTCACCATGTTTGTAGCGGCGTTAGAAGCAGCTCGGATGGCAGTAGTCCCAAAAGGAGACAATCTCTACCAGATCGTACCCATGGGTGATCTTCCGCCAGAACGTGGTGTGTTTGTCTATAAACTCAAACATGCCAATGCGACGGACCTAGCCGCAGTGCTAACCAATCTAGTGGCGCGTTCACAAACCGTAGCACAAATAACTCCTGGCACTCGGCCACCGATTAGGCCTCTCACAGAATTCGAAGCCCCGGTCCAAGTATTTGCCGATAAGGCAACCAACTCGGTCATCATTAGTTCGACGAAAGTCGCTTGGGGCCATCTCCGGTCAGTGATTAGTGATCTAGATATCAGGCGCAAGCAGGTCTTTGTGGAAGCCGTCATCCTGGAGGTTCAGGTTGACCGGCTACGACAAATTGGTACCGACCCGGTTCAGGTTCTCGGTGCAGGAAAAGAAGGGTTTGTGCAGGGGATCGGTGGATTTAATCGAGCGCCGGAAGACCTCGCCTCCGTGGCTCAGGCTATCAGTGGTGTTGCCGCAGGTGGGGCAACTGGGGGTGCTGTCACGGTCTTGAATACCCTCAATATCCGAGCCTTCATGAACTTGCTGATGAACCTCACTGACACGAATATCCTTTCGACACCCCAAGTCTTGGCAGCAGACAATCAAAAAGCTAAGATCGTCGTGGGTGAAAATCGACCCTTCCCCACTGGGCAAGCCCAAGGCATCACCGGTGGAACGCTGGTCACGATTGAACGGAAAGACGTTGGGGTAACATTAGAGTTGACTCCTCAGGTGCTGGAAGACGACCTGATTCGCCTGGAAATTAAGCAAGAGATTACAGCCATTGCAGAAAATGTGGCTCAAACCATTGGATCTGGTACAGCGAGCATCCCCGTCGGCCCCACAACCACGAAGCGATCAATGGAAACCACCACCATTGCCCAGGATCAACAGACACTCGTCGTAGGCGGGCTTGTGCGTGACAATATTACCCTCAGTGAGAGAAAAGTTCCTCTGTTGGGTGATATCCCCTGGCTCGGCTGGTTCTTCAAATCTCAGAATCGCCAGGTTGAGAAGCTGAACCTTCTTGTGTTCCTGACTCCCCATCTCGTTCGAGATGATGCCGATATGATTGAGTTGAACGCGAGAAAAGCCAGAGATGTCAATTCTCTCCAGCGTGATAACCGCATTGAGGAACCCACAAAACTTAAACAGGATGTTCTTGAGCGATTAGAACTCCCCTCGACCGTTCCTCCTTCTTCATCTCAAGAGGATCTCATCAAGCCTTAGATGCATGATTCTCACCCTCCAGCGGCCTACAAGAATCCTTTTCTAAGAGTCCCCTCCAACTACGGAATCGAAGATATCAGTTGAAACGACCAAGCCGCCTGATCTTGTTGCCTAATTCATCACACTGACGAGTTAGTATGCCGCAGGCCCCTCCTATGAGGAATGGCACCATGTCCACTGCCTGTATAGACTCCGAGTCTACGGAGGGCCTAGGAATGACAGACGACACAACCGTAAATTGGCGAATCCATCGTCGGCTTCCCGTGGCATATCCTGTGATATTTGGAGGCGCCCCGTTTGTGGGAGAAGGCGTCGTTTCCAACCTTTCCCTTTCCGGTTGCTCAGTGACCTGTGAGCGGACAGTTCTCACGGGAAGCTATGTGAAGCTGAGCGTCATCTTGCCTGATCCCACATCTTCTCTGTTCATCGAGTTAGGGAAAATCCGCTGGGTTCAAAAAAACACATTCGGTGTTGAATTTATTCGCCTACCGGCGATCACCCGACATCGACTGAATCGTGTGGTCTCTGAACAATTCCCTCTCGATATGAACTTGGTCACCGCATCAGTCTGACGCGTGAACTAAGCGGTCGCTTTGACTCTGTTGACTCTTCACATGCTGTAGAGGGCAGTACCGGAAGAAGGGATTGGTCAATCAGTGGATTGAGCCTAATTGGCGAAAAGTGAAGAACCCCGCCCTTACAGGCGGGGTCTCCTTACAATTCAAGCTGCGCTTGACCCGTCTCCTGCTCGCCTTGGTGCCGCACATACTGCCGAATGGTCGCTTCGTTGATGCCCACCGTGGAGGCGAAAAATCCTCGTGCCCAGACCCCGCCCCCATCCCAATACATTCGGCGTAACATGTGCGGGAATTTCTCTTTCAGCTGTCGACTGGTCACGCTTTTCAAGGTCTCCACCACTCTTGAGACCGCGTACTTGGGTGGAATCACCATGGGCAAATGAACATGGTCCCGTTCGACCCCAATCTCCTCCAGAAACCAATCGGGGTGAAATTCCCGCACGCCGTGGAGGACCTTCTTCAGATACTCGGCCACGCCGGGCACGAGGATTTTCCGCCGATACCGCGTCACCCACACCAGCTGATACTGGGTCTTGTAGACCACATGGGCCTGTCGATGGAGCTTCATCCGCGGCTATCATAGCACCAGGCGAGCAACAGACGGCTCCCAGCTCACACCCCCACCCTGCCAGGTGGGGAACTCCCGCGTCATTAGACGTTAAACCTAAAGTACACAATGTCCGCTTCTTTGATGACATAGTCTTTGCCTTCTAGTCGGAAGAGTCCCTTTTCCTTCACTTTCGCCTCCGACCCACATGCCAGCAAATCGTCGTAGTGATATGCTTCGGCACGGATAAAGCCGCGCTCCATATCAGAGTGGATTTTGCCCGCCGCTTGTGGAGCCTTGGTCCCTCTGGGTATAGGCCAGGCGCGAGACTCAGTTTCGCCAGCGGTGAAGAAGGTAATGATATCCAGCAAGGTATAGGCTTCGCGCGTCAGTCGGACGAGTCCAGATTCGGTCAACCCCATTTCCTTTAGAAAGTCAGCTCGTTCACTCTCCGGCAACGACGATAGCTCCGCTTCCAGTTGTCCGCAGATAGTGACGACTCTGGCACCTCGCTTGGACGCAAACTCGCGCACGGTTTGAACCATAGCTTCATCAGTACTTCTACCTTCGGACACGTTGGCGACAAACAGGACTGGCTTGGCCGAGAGCAACTGACATTCGTTGAGAATTACCCGTTCCTCTGATGCGTAATCTCGATTGCCCAACCACTCGCCTTTGTCGAGCAACCCGATAAGCTTGGCGAGAAATTCCACTTCAAACGCGGCCTTCTTATCCCCAGCCCGGACCTTCTTCTCAGTTTTCTGCTTCCGCCGATCGAGCGTGTCTAGATCGGACAACATGAGCTCCATTTCGATCACGCTGATATCACGAAGAGGATCGATTCCACCGCTGACATGAACGACATCGGTGCCTTGAAAACAACGAACCACATGAAGCAACGCATCCACTTCGCGGATATGACCGAGAAATTGGTTGCCGAGGCCTTCCCCTTTACTCGCCCCTTCGACCAACCCGGCGATGTCTCTCACTTCCAGCGTGCTGTAGGTGGTCTTCTTCGAGGCGAAGGTTTGGGTCAGCTTAACCAAGCGAGGATCGGGCACCAATGCGATGCCGGTATTTGGGTCGACCGTCGCAAACGGATAGTTTGCCGCCAGGGCACCTCCGCCGGTCAACGCATTGAACACCGTTGTCTTGCCGACATTCGGGAGACCGATCATGCCGCAACACAAGCCCATTAGTCCTTATCCCCTCTTTCGTCAACCACCTTTTCCCTGACATTAAACCGATTCATGGCGGCTTCCGGCCCACGATGAATCAAGCATTCCAGTGCATCGACGGCTCGCTCCAAGCAGGGATCAATGACCATCATTTCGTCCTTTGTGACTGATTCTAGAACATAATCAGTAGAATCTTGTCCTGCAGCAGGACGACCGATCCCAAGCTTCAGCCGTACGAATTGTGGAGTCCCGAGGGCCTCGATGATAGATTTGATTCCATTATGACCGCCGTGCCCACCAGCAATCCTGATACGCAGTCGTCCAGGCTCCAAATCCAGATCGTCATGCACGACAATGAGCTTGTCTGGGGTCAGCGCGAATTCCCGCAGGAGGCCTTTTAACGGAGGGCCGGTCACATTCATCCAATCGAGCAGGCCAGCCAGCTCGACCAGTTCGCTTCCACGTCGCCCTGACCCTCGTTGGCCAGAACCGCATGGTGAGAGTCGAATGGACCATCGAGAGGCAGCCCGCTCGATGACCCACATGCCGGCATTGTGACGGGTCTGGGCGTATGTTTTCCCTGGATTGCCCAGTCCAACGAGGAGATGCAACGTTACTTCTTCTTTTCAGCCTTGGGAGGCGCAGCTTCTTTCTTCTCGCCTCCCTTCGCATCACCGGCAGGCGTCGCTGCACCAGCCTTAGCGGCCGCGCCGGCTTTGGCTGCCTCAGCCCCTTCAACTCCAGCAACCGCTTCCTTACCCTTTGCCAGGACTTCGGGCTCCCCTGCCGCGCCCGGGGTGCCAGAGAGCAGGGCTTCGAGTTTGGCATCCGTCATCGGCGCCGCCACGCTCACGACCATTTGGTCAGGTTCATCCAAAAACCGGACGCCTTCAAGCGCTCCCATCTCTTTCACATGGATACCGGTACCGATGGTCAATGCCGAGGCATCGACTTCGACATGGTCTGGTAGAGCGGCAGGAAGACATTCAACGTGCACATCACGCATGTTGTGGTGGAGAACACCACCTTCCTTCACACCCACTGGAACGGACCCAATCACCTTGATCGGAACTTTTACGCGAATCGGTTTGCTCATGGAAATTTCAAAGAAATCCGCATGCAACACGGCCCCCGTCACCGGATCCATTTGATACTCTCGCAAGAGAGCGGTGCGATTCGAGCTGGAGTCGGCGCCGTCAATGCTGAGCGAAATCAGCGCTGTACTGCCCGCATGAGATTTCAAAATTCTTAAGAATTCTTCAGGATCGACCACCACCAGCAACAGACACTCCCCCTGGCCATACAACACCGCCGGTATTTTGCCAGATCGACGCATCGACCGCGCAGCCCCCTTCCCTGCTCGCTCTCTCATTGCTACTATTAAATCGAATTTCATGATATTCCTCCGTCTCCTCGACTGCTGACGCGACACACGCCTCGGACAGATCTAGGCAAATAGTGAACTCACCGACTCATCTTCATGTATACGCCTGATGGCTTCTCCCAGCAGAGGCGCTACAGACAATTGATGCAACTTCGGACAGACCAGCTCTTTCCCTCGCAAGGGGATCGTATTGGTAATCACCACTTGGGAAAGACTCGACGCCTGCAAGCGATCCAGCGCCGGACCTGAGAGCACCGCGTGAGTGCAGGCCGTGATCACCTCTCTGGCTCCATGATCGAGGCAGGCCTGGGCACCCTGAACAATCGTACCCGCCGTATCAATCATGTCATCCAGAAGCAAGACGCTCTTCCCTTGCACGTCACCGATGATATTCATGATCTGGGCCTGATTCGGACCTTCGCGCCGCTTATCAATAATCGCTAAGTTCGCTTGGAGCCGCTTCGCGAACGCCCGAGCTCGTTCCACACCACCTGCATCGGGCGAGACAACAACCAAGTCCGGAATTTGTTTCTTGACAATGTAGTCCAACAAAACCGGAAGCGCATACAAGTGATCGACCGGCACATTAAAAAATCCTTGGATTTGTCCGGCATGAAGATCCATCGACAACACTCGGTCAGCTCCGGCCGTAGTAATCAAATCCGCGACTAACTTCGCAGTAATTGGAACGCGAGGTTGATCTTTTCGGTCCTGACGAGCATATCCAAAATAGGGAATGACAGCGGTGATACGGTTGGCTGAGGAACGTTTCAACGCATCGACGATGATCAACAATTCCATCAATGAATCGTTCACCGGCTGGCAGCACGACTGAACCACGAACACATCGGCGCCGCGTACATTTTCATCGATCTTGACACGGATCTCCCCATCGCTGAAGGAGGAGACGGTCGCCTCACCTAACTTCTGCCCCAGATACGCGCAAATTTCATGGGCAAGCGCAAGATTTGCGTTGCCAGAGAAAACTTTCAGTTCTCTATTCATGACAACTTCCGTGACCTACAGACCAGTCATTCGCGTAACGTGCTGGATTCTCTAGTGGTTCTTGTGCGGTGAGAGACAGTGGCTTTGGTACGCCGCTGTCTCTCGTTTGCTGCACACACGACCGGGGAAGCCAATCAAAGTGTGAAAATGTATCGGAAATCCGGGGCCCCTGTCAACAAACGACTGACTGACATTTGGCCACCGATCGACTACGAATCCGCGCAGGTTTCCGCCACAAAGACCTTGAACGTCCGCTCATTCAGAAAAGATTCCTGGGCAGAACGAGCTCCAGCCTCATCATGAAATATACCAAATACGGTCGCTCCACTGCCGGAGAGTAACGCGACTTCAGCCCCTCCGGCTGTGAGCTGCTGTTTGATTTCACGTAGCAAAGGGTATGCGTTAAACACCGGTGTTTCAAAGTCATTCTCCGCGATCTCCAGTACCTGTTTCCAGCTGAGCTCAGGAGCTGTCTCCAGCGCCATGTGTGAACGAGACACCGGGACCACGCCGGTTCGGCTCTCCGAGAGCTGCTGGTACGCCCATTTTGTCTCGACTGGGAAGCCTGGGTTGACCAAAACAATCCATTGACTTTCCGCAATGTGGACAGACGTCACTCTTTCTCCTCGTCCACTCACCGTGGCTGAAGGTGCAAAAAAGAAGAACGGCACATCACTTCCTAGTGTCTGGCCGACTTGAGCCATCTTTTCCTTCGACCACCTCAAGTCCAAGATCCGATTCAGCCCAATGATCATGGCCGCCGCATCGCTGCTGCCTCCGCCGAGTCCTGCCCCCATCGGGATTCGCTTGGCAAGGGTAATGTCCAATCCCACGCCTTGTCCACTCTGCGCAAGAACCGCCGCCGCCGCACGATACACGAGGTTCGAATGATCCGTCTTCAAGGACGAATCGTCACAGCACAAGTGGATGGCTGAGTGGCCGTGGTCGATAGAAATCGAAAGCTCGTCTTCCAATCTCACAGTCTGCATCAAAGACCAAAGATTGTGGTAACCGTCTGGGCGACGGTCGAGAATACGGAGGACGAGATTGATCTTGGCGGGTGCACAAACGGTAATCTGGGTCGGTTGAATGCTGACTTCAGGAGAAGGGTTAGTCACGACCTCCTTTTATAGCATACTTCTCCAGTCGATACCGAAACGATCTGGTGTTCAGGCGGAGCATACGGGCAGCTTTCTTTTTCACCCATTTTGATCGCTCCAGTGCTTTAAGCAGCAGATCCTTCTCTATACCGTTGATTAATCCCTCAAGGTCTACTCCTTCATCGGTTAGATCCAGCGGCATGGCGGACGGTTGCGACTGCGTCGTGGGCCGATGGAGCCATCCGCGCACGTCAACCTCGGTAACAGGCCCTTCCGTGGAAAATGCGACAACCCGTTCGATCAGATTCTCGAGCTCCCGAACATTGCCCCGCCATTCATGTTCCAGGAGCACGTGCATGGCCTCTGCGCCGATCACCGGTTTAGCCTTCCCGCTCTCCTTCGAAAATCGGTCCAGAAAATGATTAACGAGCAACGGAATATCACCGGTTCGTAAACGCAACGGAGGGAGCCGTATCGGAATCACGTCCAAACGGTAATACAAATCCTCACGAAACGATCCATCCGCGACCGCTTTTTCCAAATCTTTATTGGTCGCCGCAACGATGCGCACATCGACCTTGATGTCTTGATTGCCGCCCACTCGTCGAAATTCACGTTCTTGGATGACCCGCAGCAGCTTCACTTGAATCGTAGGAGTGGTATCACCGATCTCGTCGAGAAAGATGGTGCCTCCGTTCGCAATCTCGAACAGGCCTGCTTTGTTGGAGATGGCTCCTGTGAACGATCCTTTCATATGCCCGAACAGCTCGCTTTCCAGCAGGGTTTCAGGCACCGCACTGCAGTTAACGGCCACAAACGGAAGGCTGCTTCTCGCACTGTTATAGTGAATGGCGCGCGCGACTAATTCTTTTCCCGTTCCACTTTCACCGCAGATCAGCACATTACTTTTTGAATCGGCGACTTTGCGCACGACGTCGAAGACCTTCTGCATCGCCTCGCTTTGGCCCACCAACTGTGCAAAGGAGGATTGGCTGGCCATCTCACGCTTCAGCAACATGTTTTCAGTCGTGAGACGTCGTTTTTCCAATGCATTCCGGATGATCAACTGAACTTCGTCGACCTGGAACGGTTTCGTCAGATAATCATAGGCCCCGTGCTTCATCGCTTCGACGGCAGAATCAGCCGTCGCAAAGGCCGTGATGATGAGAACGACGGTTTCCGGTGAGGCGGATTTCACCGCTTTGAGAACTTCCATGCCGTCTATCTTGGGCATCCGCAGATCGGTAATCACGAGATCGAAGATCTCTTTCTGTACGAGTTCGACCGCTTCTTCTCCATCAGTCACGCTGGTGACGGAATATCCCGCCCGCTTGAGCATGATGCTCAAGACTTCGCGCAAGCTTGGTTCGTCATCGACGACTAGGATCTTTTCCACGGTTCCCGACCCTCATGCCATAGCCGTACCCCAGCATCTGCCGTGCGAGGCAGGCAGACTCCAAACCTTGTCCCTTGACCTTCTTGGCTTTCCACCTTGATCCACCCTCCGTGCAGATCTACGATACGATGGACAGCCGCCAGCCCCAATCCGGATCCTCTCTGCTTGGTGGTAAAGAACGGAAGAAAGATCTTGTTGAGATTTTTCTTCGGGATGCCTTCACCGGTATCGTGGAATGCAACTTCAACCACGTCGGCCTTGTGTCCCGCGACATCGACTTGCCTGCTCCCAGCCGTGATCGTCAGTTCCCCTCCGGATGGCATGGCGTCGAAGGCGTTCACCGCCAAATTCCAGAACACCTGCTTCACTTGATCTTGATCGATTTGTGCATACAAGGTCTCGGCACAGGGGACTGCCCTAATAGAAATACCTCTCCGACCTCGTGCTTCATGTTGTACCAGATCAAGGGTCTCAGCAAGGACTTTGTTTAAATCGTACTCCGCCAGACTGAGTGCCGGTGGTCTCGCGTACTGGAGAAATTCGGTGATAATCGCGTCTAATCGTGTGGCTTCTCGAATCGCAATGTCCATCAGACGCTGACTCGTCTCATCGGCCTGGAGATCTTGTCGAAGCATTTGCATCGCACCGGCAAGCGCACCTAATGGATTGCGAATTTCATGTGCCATACCCGCCGACATTTCTCCCAGGCTGGCAAGCCACTGCTTGCGCCGCATTTCCTCCTCCAAATCACGTATTTGTGTCAGATCCTTGAATACCCCAACCAATCCTTTTTGTTCCCCTCGCTCGTGCAACGGCCCGAGAGTCATTCCCAAGATTAATCGCTTGCCGTCAGACCGCTTACACTCCACATCTAATCGGATGTTGGCCGTGACATCTTCCGTGCGATGATCCTCGAGCTGTTTTGGATAGCAATCGAACACGTCCTGCCAGGAGCGACCCAGTACTTGCTCGAAATCATAACCCGTTGCCTCCTGAGCCGCGGGATTGAATGAGGTAATCCGACCGCCCTTATCCGTCGTGAAGACGCCGCTGCTAATACTGTGAACGATATTTTCGTGAAACGCCCGCAGTCGGTTTAATCCCTGCTCCTTTTCACGAAGTGAGAGATCGGCCTGTCCGAGCTGATCTGCCAGCGCACCGCTCAAGAACCCGACGACCAAGAATGCCAAGCTATACACGCCAAATGCTTGAAGCGTTTCAGCAGCACTGAGTCCAGTCTGCGGCAACCATCCCCATCCCTCCACCAGTCCGTGGAGTTGCACGTTTGTCAGAGTTCCAAAGAGGATGATGCACAGACTCGCAGTCAGTAAGCCCACTCGTCGACGTGGGACAAGGCTGGCAATCGTCACGCTGATGACATACAGCACCGCGAAGGGGCTTTCGATTCCGCCGGTCCGTGCGATGAGGATTGTCTCGAGCAGGAAGTCGATGAGGACCTGAGCCCACGCAAATTGGACGAGCATTTCAGGGTTGGATAGCTTTCGGATTACAAGCGCGTACAGAATAGTGGCCGCGTAGGTAAAAATGATCAGAGCATAGAAGGTTTCAACCCGCTCGCCTTTGGTGACCTGGAAGGCGAGGGAAAGTCCCAGCAAGACCGTCACGATGACGACCCGCCAACCCATCAACCAGTAGATTCTGGTCTTTATATCCCCCACTGACTGAAACTCCAGCTAGAACGTGAGTTCGCGCTCCTCATCACCTACTGGCTATGATCCGAGTAGTTTCATCACGTGGAAGTATGCGGAGTGAGCGTGTCGGCTAGTTCTGAGTCAATAGAGGAATCACTAGGAAGTGGACAATTAAGCCATCCTGATAAGGATCGCCAAGCCGCCTCTTGAACATGGATCTTCAATCGGCTTAACCGATCGCAGACGCCATCGAAAAGATCGGCAAATACATGGCGACCACGATGAATCCGACCGTCGTACCCAGAAATACCATCATCATGGGCTCCAGGAGTGCTGTGAGATTTCCGACCGCCTCGTCGACTTCATCTTCATAAAAGTCGGCAATCTTCCCGAGCATCGTGTCCAACGCGCCTGTAGACTCTCCGACCGAAATCATGTGCGTCACCATTTTAGGGAAGGTCCCGCTTTTTGCGAGAGGATCCGCGATGGTTTTTCCTCCGCTGATGCTGACCTTGGCGTCAAGAAGAGCCCCTTCGACAACCTTGTTGCCGGAAGTCTTTGCGCAAATCGTCAGGGCATCCAACAAAGGAACCCCGCTTGCCAGCAGGGTGCCGAGCGTTCGCGTAAATTTGGCCACCGAGGCTTTTCTGATCAGGTCTCCGAACACGGGGAGCTTAAGTAGGAGCTTATCGATCGCCAATCTTCCTTGCGGAGTTCCGTAGTATTTCTTGATGCCCACCACCATCGCTATGATGACACCGAGAATAATGTACCAATTGCCTTGCACGAAGTTACTCATATCGATGACGAGCTGTGTCGGCGCAGGCAACGCCATCTTTCCGCCGGACATTTCCTTGAACATCTTTTCGAAGACCGGGATCACCCAGATCATCAGAACCGTAATGACAATCGCGGCGATACCGACGATGGCCGCAGGATAGACCATGGCGCTCTTGATCTGTCCCTTGAGTTTCATCGCTTTTTCGATGTGTTTTGAGAGGCGGTTCAGAATGGTATCGAGCAACCCTCCCACTTCACCGGCGTGCACCATGTTGACGTACAAATCATCGAATATTTTTGGGTGCTTACGGAGCGCATCAGAAAAGGTCGAGCCTCCCTCGACCTGGACTCGAATCTCACCCACCGACTTCCTCAACGCTGCGTTTTCCGATTGCGTGGCAAGGATTTCCAGGCATTGAATAAGCGGTAATCCGGCATTGATCATAGTTCCGAATTGCCTTGTAAACACCACAAGGTCTTTTTCGCTCACGCCGCTGCCAAAGCTAAGACTGAATGCTTCCTTGGCGGCCTTTTCCTCAAGGCTGGTCACGACCACGCTTTGCTTGCGCAGTTGTTCAACGGCCTCATCGCGCGACTTGGCGACAAGCTCACCCTTTTTCACCGCACCCGACTTACTCCGTCCAACATACGCAAACGTGGCCATAGCGTGTGTATCCTGTTGTGGCTCGCTGAGCCGTTATAGAAAATGCCTAGGACTACGAAGTGAGTCTACTGGGGGGTCTAAAACCTGTCAAAAACTATTGCATTATTTACGCAGTAGACGAGCGCGGTGAATCGGCTTGGGGATGCAAAAGATCGCACTGGGATTGCCCGTGTTCGGCGTGAAGGTCGGAATCGTTCTGATTCCAAAACCCCTTGCGACGCCTTACTTTATCCTCAGCTGTTTAGAAAGGAAGCACGGAACGGAGAAACGGTCGGCGACTCGTGAACATCAGCAGCCGTTTCGTGATGGGCACGTCGGCAAATGCGGGATTCTTCGTTTGGAGCAGCTCACGATCCCGAATCTCCTGATCCTGAAATGCCATCTTGGAGTCCCCTTGGCATTCGGGCATAAACAATTCGCCAAGATAAACTATCTCCTGGGAGCGTACTTCGAAATCTGCTTGCAGCGGTTTGACATAGTCCGCATAAGGGTGAATCAAGAATGGAGCGAGTACGTATTTACCTGATGGCAACGAGATGACATAAAGGCGACCATGGTGATCTGAAAATTCGCTCTCTGTATTCGGGTTGTTGACATCCAGCGTCGCTAGAGCTGCATAAGGTGTGAACGGTCCTTTCGCGGAGAAGATCCGCAACCCGGTCGGAGTAGCAAACAAGCCGCAAGGCTTTGTTGATCCTGCTGAAATAACGATAACGCCGGACGCTGCATTGGCTTTCAGCGGTGAAGCAAGCTCCGCGCGATACTTATTTTCATGGCTACAGGCAGCGAGCATCGTGCCTAAGGTGAAGAGCGCCATATAGTAGGTAGCCCGCTTCAACTGGATGGCCCTCAGTTTAGAGAGCATCCATGCACAACAGGTTTCCGAAGCCATTATTGTTCCCCCAAACAAGCGCTTTGCTCGAATAATCTATCCAAACCAATCGCTTTAATGCTTAGTCAAGACACATCGAGCCCTTGTATCACAGGCGTCATAGGGAGCAAGCAATACCTGACATTTTGTCTAAAACATGTCGGCTAAGAGAAGAGAGGTTCTGAGATCGAGAGGGTTAGGCAGGCGGAGACGCGGCGTTGGTGTCGCGAAACCCTCGGTAGAGATAATGCAACCCCGAGGCAAGGGTAAACCCGACCATCATCATGAGTAGTGGTGTAAGCATGGCGAGATCTAGCCCACGCCATGTCAAGAGGACAACCAGCAGCACATAGCTCAACTGCAGCAGGGTCGTCCCCTTTCCGAGGAAGGTCGGCTTGACGCTGATCGGAGTACTCGTGACGTGGGTCACTGCCGTACCTAGGAGGAGAATTAAGTCCCGGCTGACGACGAGAATGACCAGCCACAATGGAATCAGATGCAAGACAGCCAGGGAAATAAAGCTTGAGGTCAGCAACACCTTATCCGCCAAGGGATCCAGTAAGGTGCCCAATCTCGTACGCTGATTGAGTTTACGCGCGAGATACCCATCAATCCCATCAGTCAGCCCTGCGGTGAGGAGAGTCGCCAGGGCGTACCCGTAGGCCCCATAGGTCATGAATCCGATATAGACCGGAACGAGGAGAATGCGCAGAATCGTGAGGCTATTGGGAATATTCATACGGCAGGGCTAAAACGCCTTTATTATGATCCGGTTAAGGGTGGAGATCATAGTAATCGAAGCCTGTCTTGTCAACGAGTTGCAGGGATGAACGATCACCTCTTATAATCAGCCCGCTCTCGACATTAACCGTTTCGTGGAGGACTAGCCAAACATGAGCACGCTGCCACTGATGTTCAAAAAGGAAGGATTGGTCGAGAAACATCAGGTCGAAGGGGTGGACCCGAGCGACCGATATTTCAACCGTGCCATTCTGGTGAATCGGACAACGGCGGGATATTCGGCCAAGGCGATGTACGAAGCCTTCGTTGTTGAAAGCCAAGCGCACCAGACCATCGCCGCAGCAGTGAAGGAACTCGTGGAGAAGCTTCAGGAATCAGGATTCAGCCGGTTGCGGACGCGGGCTAATTTCAAGGGGGCACGCTATCTTGCTGAAAAGGAGACCTGGATCGACTACCCGGATCTGCCATGACCAGAGCCGACAAACTCGCGATAGACCACATCATGGATTACCGGTCGAAACGCTCGGATCGCTTCGTTTTTTCTCGTCGGATGGACCCTATTTGAGAGAAGCGCAACTTCGAGTTCCTGTTCCGCATCGATCCAGATTGACGTTCCCGTATAGCCGAGGTGACCGAACGATCGAGCAGAAAAATATTGCCCCGCAGATGAATGGCCTGACGGCGTATCCCACCCAAGGGCCCAGCTGGAGGAGCCTGCTTGATTCCGTCGTCGGGTGAACTCCCGCACAAGGTCCTGAGTGAAGAGAGAACTTCGTCCATGATACGCTTGCATCCAGATACCACTGACCGCTAACACAGCGGCAGCAGTCCCGAATAGGCCCGCATGACCGGCCTCCCCACCTAACGCAGCGGCATTCTCATCATGCACCTCTCCATGGAGAAGTCGACCTCGCCATGGATCCACCTCTGTCGGTGCAACGCCACCACCCTGTGTCATCTTCTCTTCCAGAAATTCCGGTAACCGTTCCTGAAAAACGAATCCCATCCTGGGTTCACCCGAGGCTGCCAGGATGCGGTCCTGAAAGAAACCACTCAGCGACTGTCCGCTGCAGCGTTCGATGATAAAGCCGAGGAGCATGAACCCAAGATCACTATAGAGGCTGCGCGTGCCTCGTTCATAGACCAGCACTTCGGACCGAATGCAGTCGAGCATGGACTGTTTTGCAGCGGCTCGCTCTTCGTTCGACGCGGGGACTTGCCCACTCGGATTCAGCCGCTCGTAGTACCCTCGCCACCCTGGTAACCCGGACGCATGGGTCAGGAGGTGACGAAGCGTAGCCGACCCGATCGGAGTATCGGCGCATTCCGGGAGACAGTCGGCCACACGATCGTCAAGCCGGCAACGACCGCTCTGTATCAGAATCGCAAGGGCTGTAGCCGTCGCCAATGGTTTGGTTAAAGACGCAAGATCATACGTCGTCGAAGGGGTAACGGGAGACCCTGGAGGGGAAGTCGAGAGCCGGCCGGTAGAAAAGTGAACAACCGGTCGGTCCCCATGCCGCATGGCCAAGACCGCTCCGGGAAACACCCCCTCCGTAACGGCTCGATCGAGCGCTGATTGAACAGGGTGCAGATCAGGCATGGAGATGATGGCCGTTCCGACAGACGCGATCGACCCGATTACCTTCTGCCCGTCAGCCTTGCCATCGAGTATCGAGATCAACGGGCAGGAGTCGACTCACCTTCCATCTTTTCATCCCGGATAGCAGTGTGCTCTTGGTAGGCCTCACTGGCCTCGACATCCAGCATCCTCTCAAACGTATTCAGCGTCGCGCGCATTCGTTCAACCATGAGCAACCGTTGCTTCTGCAGAACGGCAAGGTCTCGCTGCGTATTGCCCAGTTCGGCACGGGCCTGTCGCGACAGTTCACCGGCTTTCAACTCCGCCTCTTTGACGATCAACTCGGCATCCCGTTGTGCGCTCCGCTTGACATCCTCTGCCAACGACTGTGCCGACACCAACGTATTGGATAACGTCGCCTCGGTTCGTTTCAGTTCTGAGACTTGCTGCTCAAGCGAGTCAATACGATCACGCAGCATCGCATTGTCCCGATTCAAGAATTCGACGGTTTGCGAAATTTCTTCGAGAAAGCGGTGGACCTCTTCACGGTCGTAGCCACGAAGTTTGACTTGGAAAACCATCTGCTGAATGTCGAGTGGTGTAATCTTCATGGCATTCCCCCTTGTCTAAACTCAATTCATTCGTAGGGCAGCATCCTTGATCGATTGGACAACGGCAATCTGCAGGAACCAGATTGCTGCGATGGCGATCAGTGGCGACAAGTCGATGCCCATGCCCATACTGAGTCGCCTTCGGATTGGAGCGAGCACCGGTTCCGTTGCACGGGCCAAGAATTGGACGATGGGATTCCACGGATCCGGATTCACCCACGAAATGAGGGCCCGCGCAATGATGATCCAACTATAAAAGGTCAATAAATAGTCTAACACTGTAGCAATACCCAACAAGGTATTTCCCATTACAAACATCAGCCTCCAAGCTCCCGAGAGCGCTTCGTTGCAGTTTCAATCGCGTCGATGAGTATGGCTCGAACCCCTCCCTGCTCCAATCGGTGCAAACCGGCAATGGTCGTTCCGCCTGGAGATGCAACCTGATCTTTCAGTCCAGCTGGATGCTGTCCGGTCTCTAGCACCATACGTGCAGCCCCTAGGACGGTTTGCGCCGCGAGCAGACTGGCCGTCTCCCGTGGCAACCCCATTTTCACCCCGCCGTCAGCCATCGCTTCAATCATGAGAAAGACGTACGCGGGCCCGCTTCCACTCAACCCGGTGACGGCATCCATCAGCTGTTCCTGAATCCTGACGACTCGGCCGACCGATCGGAGGATTCCCTCGGCACAAGTGACTGCTTCCCCCTCAAGATTCGGACCGATTGCCAACGCCGTAATGCCTTCACCGACCATAGCCGGTGTGTTGGGCATCGCACGGATGATGCGTGCAGCAGGACCGCACAGGTCTCTAATACCACCAATCGTGACGCCCGCGGCTACGGAAATCACCAGCTGCTTCGTCAATACATCGCGAATCCCTCTCAAGGCCTCGCTCATCACTTGTGGTTTCACAGCCAGGATGACGACATCGCTCAGAGCGACGACTTCATGGTTCGCCGCACCGACTTGAACTCCATATCGTGTCCTCAGATGATCCAGGCGACCCCTATCAGGATCAGCCACGTGGATCTGGTCAGAGCGGTAGCACTTCGCCGAGAGCACGCCATTGATCAACGCCTCGGCCATGCGACCGCCGCCGAGAAATCCCAGTTTGTTCATGAGAGCGGTCTCAGACATGGCGGGTCCCGAAAATCGCGGTACCGATGCGAACCAGTGTCGCCCCTTCCTCAATGGCGACTTCATAGTCGTTCGACATACCCATCGACAGTTCATCCATCCTTACAGATGGGATCTTGCATGCGGCAATCTGCTGAGCCAATCCGTGAAGTTTTCGAAAATACGGTCGGGCCGAATCATGGTGATCAGTCTGGGGAGGAATAGTCATTAGGCCTCTAATCCCGATATGAGAAAGCTCCGCCATGGTGGTGACAGCCTGCACTACATCATCCGGAGAAAACCCGGCTTTCGTCGGCTCGCTTCCAATATTGACCTCTATCAAGACACTCTGATGACAGCCGATTTCTCCAGCCCGTCGATCAATTTCCTGAGCCAGCTCCAAGCTATCCACCGAATGAATCATCTCGAAGAGACCGATCATCGATCGCACTTTCCTGCGTTGTAGCTGCCCGAGAAAATGCCATCGGACCGTTGCTTCTGCGAAGGCGGCTAATTTAGGAAGCGCCTCTTGAACACGATTCTCACCTAAGATCGTCAAGCCGGCACTTACCCCTTCCGTGATACGGTCGATCGTGACGGTTTTGGTTGCGGCCACAAGGCGAACACTTCCCGCAGGACGGCCGGATTTCTCCTCGGCCGACCGAATCTTCGCCAGCACCGATTGGACACGTTGCGCAATCGTCCCTTCACTGAGTGCTTCCATTACCCTTACTCATACATCGTATTTCCTGGTTTGGGTGAACCGTTGCTAGGCTGGCAAACACATGCAGCCATGACCAAGATCGATTTACCTTCGGCTCAACGACAAGCCAATGGCACTGACCATGGTCCCGTTGACCTTTCCCTCTCGCCGATACGAAAAAAAGAGGTCGTCATGACAAATCGTACAGAGATTGACGGTCGTCACACGCTGCGGAACGGCGCCATGCGTCCGCACCTGCTCTTGGATCAGGGCCTTCAAATCCAAGTGTACGCCTCCACCCTTCCGGTTTCGAACCACCTTTTCCCAACCTGAACATCCTTTGCGCAGACCGTCTAACACCGGTTCATCCACCTCATAACAGCAGACGCCTGCGGATGGGCCGATACTGATCTGCACCTGCTCCGGACGCGACCCAAAACGCGACTCCAGTAAGGCCATCGTCTTCGGGACGATGCCGGCCACGGCCCCTCGCCAGCCGGCATGGACTGCCGCCACCACTCGATGTATGGGATCATGCATCAAGACTGGAACACAGTCCGCCGTCCGCACCGCTACCATGACGCCTGGCTGGTCGGTCACCAAGGCATCCCAACCCCCTACAAATCGGTCCGTTGGTGCCAGTGCACGATCCACCACAAGCGCGTCTGTTCCATGAACCTGCTTCACTGTCAGCGTCCAGGATGCGGCTCCTGCCTCCGCTATCCCCTGGCGAGGGATACCAAGTTCGAGATCACGCCCAATGGCATGCTGCCGAGTTCCAAAAAAGTGACGGACTCGATTTCGGGTATCCGAAAATGCTGGCACGGTTATCATTGATGTCTTCGCCATTTCGGATCTTACCATTCCATCATCTGATGAACGAGACGACGTTAGTCTGTTTGCTTGCGGAGAAACGTCGGGACATCCCACTCGTCCTCAGCCGTCAGCCCAGCTCGATCTGCCGACTCTCGCGCCTCACTCATACGCCGCAAGAACGTGGGACGGTCAAGATCCTTCACCGGGCGCTCTGTCCCAAGGGAGGCGACGACGCCAGCCAGCACCGGTTGAATCGGTTTGGCTGGCCGATTGAGGGCTCGATCTGTCTCCATCCCGGCGGCTGCCGAATTCTCATCCCGTTCAAATCCGGTTGCGATGACCGTGATGATCAGTTCTTCCCCAATGTCCGGGTTGATGACCTGCCCGACGATGATGTTCGCTTCGGGATCGGCCGTCTGCTGAATAATGGAGGCCGCTTCCTCAATCTCATGCAATGACATGCTGGGACCTCCCGTAATATTCAGGAGGACTCCGCGAGCGCCCTCAACGCTTCCCTCCTCAAGGAGGGGACTGCACATCGCCTTTTGCGCAGCTTCGATCGCCCGATTCGCTCCTAGAGCAACACCCATCCCCATCACCGCACGCCCAGTGTGCGACATCACGGTGCGGACGTCGGCGAAATCCACGTTCACATGACCGGTTGTCGTAATAACATCCGCGATGCCTTGAATGGCCTGGCGGAGAACATCGTCTGCCACCTTGAATGCTTCGAGAAGTGGAGTGGCCTTATCCACAATGCCCAGCAGCCGCTGGTTGGGAATGACGAGCAACGTGTCGACATGACGACGCAGTTCCCGGATTCCTTCTTCGGCATGCTTGTGTCGACGCTGCCCCTCATACTGAAAGGGCTTCGTGACGACACCGACCGTAAGGATCCCCATTTCTCGGGCAATGCTGGCCACAATCGGTGCGGCACCGGTGCCCGTTCCTCCACCCATCCCGGCGGTGACAAAGACCATGTCCGCGCCGTCGATACATTCACGGATATGCTCTCGACTTTCGAGCGCCGCATCCCGTCCGATTTCCGGTTTAGCGCCTGCGCCCAGTCCACGAGTCCGATCAGGCCCGAGTTGTATCTTATAGGGTGCCAGGGATCGATCGAGGGCCTGAAGATCGGTGTTACTCGCGATAAAATCCACACGAGACAATCCGGAGGTGATCATGGTGTTAATGGCGTTGCATCCGGCACCACCGATTCCGATGACTTTGATACGGACCGGCGACAACACATCTTCTTGAAATGAGAACATTGAGCCACCTCCTCCGATCACCCCGCAGGACGACCACCGGCCTCCTGCCGGACCAAGGTTAAAAGATCTCCAGCACCTTCTTCGTCCATCCAAACATTCGAGCCCAGGTTCCCCCATTGCGAAGCCCGGCCGTTTCCAACTCGTCGACATGTCGCCGACCGTGCAACAACAAGCCAACACCGGTCGAATGGCTGGGATGACTCACTTGATCTCGAAGGGCCCCAACACTGGACGGCACCCCTCGTCGAGCTGGCAGATTTAAGACTTTTTCGGCAGCGTCAGGCATTCCCTCCAACAGCGAGGTGCCTCCGGTGATGACCACGCCGGCACCCAATATTCCCTCGTAGCCAGCGCGGGTAATTTCCCTCCTCACCAATTCAAACATCTCATCAACGCGCGGCTCCAAAATCTCGGCCACATCCCGTCGAGAAAATGTGCGCGCCGGACGGTCGCCGACGGACGGCACTTCCACGATCTGATGGCTCGTCACTAACTCCGTTCGCGCAATGCCATATTGCGTCTTGATCCTTTCTGCCTCGGTTTGCGACGTGAGTAGGCCGAATGCCAAATCTTTGGTTAAGTTCTGTCCCCCAATCGGAAGAACCGCGGAGTGCCGGATACTGCCGTCTAAAAAGATCGCGAGATCTGTGGTCCCTCCCCCCAAATCGACCATCGCCACGCCCAAGTCGCGCTCTTCCTGACTCAGCACGGCCTCGCTTGAAGCGAGCGGCTGCAGGATGATGTCCACGACATCGAGTCCCGCTCGATTCACACACTTTACTATGTTCTGCGCGGAGGTCACAGCCCCCGTGATCACGTGCACATTGACCTCCAGTCGATGCCCTGACAGACCCAATGGCTCGCGGACCCCTTCCTGCCCGTCCACCATGTATTCTCGGGGCAAGACGTGAAGGATCTTCCGCTCGTGAGGGATCACGGCCAACGTACGCGCGCTTTCGATCGCTCGGTGAATGTCCTCACGGGTCACCTCAGCTCGCTTGAGTGCCACCACACCTTTACAGTTTTCGGCGGAAATATGGCTGCCCGCGATTCCGGTATAGACTGAGTTAATCTGGACACCAGCCAGCAACTCCGCCTCTTCGACCGCTTTTTTGATCGATTCCACCGTGCTTTCGATATCAACAACGACACCTTTCCGTAGACCTCGCGAAGGACTCGACCCGACACCGATAATATTGAGACCGCCGGCGTCGACTACTTCCGCAACGATGGCACAGATCTTCGTCGTTCCAATGTCGAGCCCGACTAGGATGTGATCTCGTTTCGACACGGCAATCAGCCCCCTTCCCGTACGATGATCCGATTTTCGTACCGGAGATCTACTTCGCTCACGCGACGCCCCTGTCCGTCAAAGTTTCGTCCCTTTAACGTGGATTTGACGCGCCGGAACCGATCCCACTGCTCCTTGAGCGCTTCATCTCCAAATTGAAATCGCATTCCCTGGACGAGGGCCACCAAGTTTGAAGGGTTATCCGCAAGGATTTGTAGCCGTCCCTCGAACGATTGCCCGACAACTCTTGCGAGTTCGATGCCAGATACGACTGCGTGTCGAACCGATTCGGTCCCTTGCATCAACCCCGGCAGTTCGATGCCGGTCACAAGAGGCAGAGCCTCATCATCCGACTGGCCAAGCTTGCTGAGCACATACCCGTCTTCATCGCACAGAAAGTTCCGGGACTCGGTACGAACTATAGCGGCGGGCTTCCGCTCGCTCACAGAGATCCGTAACTCATCAAATGGCACACGGGTCACTTCGGCCGCTTTGACCCACGGATGCGCTTCGACCTGCTCCTTAATGGCCGTCGTGGCGATGTGATGAAGCGGCGCCCCGGGTTTCACTTTTGCCAGGTCGAGCACTTGCTGTTTATCGAGATGGTAGACGCCTTCAACGGTGATCGTCTTGATTTCCAAGAGCTCTTGAAGTGCAGGCCCGGAGTATGTCGCAGCAATCCCGATGAGCACTGCGGCGCAAATCGTGCTCGTCACTACTCCCACCCAACGGACCAGCGCGCTCCGTTTTTCCGCTCGTACCCTCCTGGCCTCTTTCACGGCTCGCTCTCCCTGTGGGTCTTTCCACTCGTTCTTTCTTGGTCCTGGAGCCTTGGCCCGGCGTTTTTTCTTGAAGAGTCTCATCCTGCGGACTCCTGTCTTACACCTGAAGCCGATTGCGCAGCGCGATCCAGCGCGGATTGTAAGATTCGCTCGACCAGAGCGTCGTACCCGATGCCGACTTGAGCCGCTGCCATGGGTAAAAGACTCGTCTCGGTCATGCCAGGCACAGTATTGATTTCCAACACATAGGGACGCCCTCGTGGAGTAATACGAAAATCTACGCGGGCCGCTCCCTCGCATCCCAATACTTCATAGGTCCGACTCGCCATTTCGCTGACCTGTCGAAGTACTTTGGGAGGAAATGGAGCCGGGCAGAGATATTGAGTCTTACCCTTTTGATACTTCGCCGAAAAATCGTAGAACCCTTCGGGCGCGACGATTTCAATCGCCGGAAGCACTTTCAGCCCTTTCACTGCCGATCCGACAAGAGACACGGCGGCTTCATGCCCCGGGATATAGCTCTCCACCATTACCTCTGGATCAAACCGATGTGCCAGCGCAAGCGCCTCCTTCCACTTTCCAGCACGACGCACGACCGTAACTCCGATGGTAGACCCCTGGGCCACCGGTTTCACAACAATCGGCAAATCGAGATGGGCTTCTTTGAGAACCCTCGCGAGCGAGGGGCTTCCCCCTTCCCGTATGACCGTTCCGGCTGCCACCGGAATACCATGCGCAGCGAGTAGCGTTTTGGTCACAGCCTTATGCATTCCCACCGCGCTTGCTCGCACGCCGGACCCCGTGTAGGGAATCCCCATCGTCTCAAGGAACCCCTGTACCGTGCCGTCCTCACCTCCAGGTCCATGGAGCGAGAGAAAAGCAATGGCCACCTTCTGATCTTCTAAATCACGGTGCAATCGCTCGGTAACATCGATAGCCACCGCATCGTACCCAAGACGGATCAGCGCCTGACACACAGCCTGACCTGTCTTGAGAGAGATGTCTCGCTCCGACGAGCGCCCTCCCATAAGCACGCCAATTCGCGCATCTGTGATTCGACCAGTCGGCACCATCACTTCCTTTCGCTAGGCCTCTCCGACAAGCTTCAACTCCAATTCCAGCCTAATCCCAGTCTTCCTAGCGACTCGTGCTCGCACTTTTCTGATAAGAGACAATACTTCGCGAGCACTGGCATGGCCTTGATTGACGATAAAGTTAGCGTGTTTCGTAGAGACGCATGCATCACCGACCGCAGTCCCTTTGAGCCCTGCCGACTCAACCACACGTCCCGCTGAATCATTCTTCGGATTTTTGAACACACAGCCGGCGCTCGGCAGGGACAACGGTTGAGTATCACGACGATAGCGCAAATAGTCTTTCACGACCTGTTCGATGTCCGATTTTACCCCCGGCTTCAGCTGAAGCCAGACTCCAACCACAATGCCCCGGGGCAATGTTGCTCGGCGGTACGCGAAATCGATACTTTCTGCTCGACGGTCCATGAGGGTACCATTCGGCGAGACCATACGCACAGCCTTCACTGAGCTTTTCATTTCGCCAAGTCTCGTCCCTGCATTCATGACCACGCACCCTGCAATAGTCCCTGGAATACCGGCGGCCCACTCCAGCCCGGCCAATGACTTGCGGATGGCATAGCCGATCAGCGTAGGCATCCCAACGCCCCCTTCGACATACAGCACAGAGCCCGGTTCCTCTTTGATCGCCCGCAACTTTGCCAAACTGACGACCACACCTCGGATCCCCTTGTCCCGGACGAGAATGTTGGTCCCACCCAGCACAAAGATAGGCAGGCGCTGTTCGGCGGTCTGCCTGCAAAGGCGGATGACATCCTCGACATCAACCGGCTGTACCAGGACATCCGCGGGACCACCGATATGGAACGAGGTATAGTCCTTCAGCGGCGCCTGAAACTGAACGGTCCCCCGAAGGCCAGCCACGGCCGATCGCAATCTGCGCTCTCGAGCTGCCTGTCGTGACTTTGGTTCATGCTGCAAGCTTCGACGCATCTTCAGCCGTCACGTCCCCTCAAGACGTGCAAGAATTCCGGTTCCCGCTTTCCAGATATCACCAGCTCCCATGGTCAGGACAAGATCGCCTGACTTCAGAAAAGGGAGGACCTGGTCCGGCAAGTTTTCTTTCTGCTCAATAAAGGTGACTGACGAGTGACCAGCCGATTTGATTGATTCAGCTAGCTTGGCTCCAGAAACTCCGGGTATTGGCTGCTCGCCGGCCGGATAGACTTCGGTCATGAACACCGCATCAGCATCGTCAAAGGCGTGCGTGAAGTCTCCCATACAATCCCGGGTCCTGGTATACCGATGCGGCTGGAACAGAACGACTAATCGCCGATTCCACCCCTGTTTGGCTGCCGCAAGCGTGGCTTTCACCTCTGTCGGATGGTGACCATAATCATCCACCACCATGATCCCTCCGGTTTCCCCCCGTAGATGAAAACGCCTTTCCACACCGCTAAAGGCTGCGAGTCCCTTACGGATAAGATCAACCGGAACTTCGAGCTCGAGACCGATGGCAATCGCGGCGAGCGCGTTTGAAACGTTATGGATGCCTGGTATGGCCAACCGAAATGGACCCAAATTCCTCCCGCGGAAAGAGGCGCGGAACTCGGCTCCCCATTGTTTGAGCGCGATATCCGTGGCTTGGAAATCCGGAGGCGTACCGTCACGCTCTTGAAGCCCATACGTTTGATAACGTTTCACAAGGCGAGGGAATAGGGTCCGGAGGCGCTCGTCATCACCACACAACACGGCTAGCCCATAGAACGGAATCTTGTTGATGAATTCCAGGAAGCTGTCGTTGATTCGCTCCATCGAACCGTAGTGATCAAGATGCTCTCGATCCAAGTTCGTCACGGCCACGACGGTCGGGGACAGTCGGAGAAACGAGCCATCGCTCTCGTCCGCCTCCGCCACAAGCAAATCACCTCGTCCAAGCCGTGCGTGACTACCCAACGCGTTGACCTTGCCGCCGATCACCATCGTGGGATCCAGGCCTCCTTGCGCCAACACGTTGGCTACCATGGAGGTTGTGGTGGTTTTGCCATGGGCGCCGGCAATCGCGACACCGAATTTCAGACGCATCAGCTCCGCCAGCATTTCTGCACGCGGAATGACAGGAATCTGCTGAGCCTTGGCAATCATCACTTCGGGATTGCTCGTTGTCACAGCGGATGAAATGACGACGACCTGTGCTTCCCCTACGTTTGACTCCTGGTGACCGATGAAGATCTTCCCACCGAGTTCCTCAAGCCGCCTCGTCGTTTCCGAGGCATGGAGATCAGAACCAGTCACTTTGTACCCCAACGTGAGCAGGACCTCCGCGATCCCACTCATGCCTGAGCCCCCGATTCCGACGAGATGAATCTGTTGGGTCTTACGAAATGGCGTCATATGCGTTGCGTCTTGCTGTCCAACCGCGGGTTATTTCTTCTCGCTTCCTGCCGCACCTACGTGACCCTCCGTCAACCTTTCTCGGTTACGTGATCTCTTGAGTCCGGCCCATCAGCGCGTAACACTCCCGGACGATCGCTTCGGCGGCATCACTTCGCCTCATCGCTAAACTGTTCTTCTGCATCGCACTCAGCCGCTCAGAATTCGACAAGATAGCCGCGATCGTCTCGACCAGTTTCGCACCATTCAGGTTTGCCTGTGGAAGAACAATGGCTCCGCCCGCGGCCTCCATCGCCCGTGCATTCTTCATTTGGTGATCATAAATCGCCGTCGGCAACGGGATGAGTACCGCAGCTTTGCCACAGGCCGTCAGTTCTGCGATTGTCATCGCACCGGCTCGAGCCACGACTAAGTCAGCTGTGCGTAAGACAGCGGGCATGTCATAGAGAAACGGAACGACGTTGGCTTGGATGCCTAGCTCGTGATAAGCCCCGCTGACTCGTTCGAAGTCCACTTCCCCGGTCTGATGGGTGATCGTCAGTCCGGGAAAACGTTCATACAACAAGGCTACCCCCTCCAACACCGCACTATTGACGGCTTTGGCACCTTGGCTCCCACCGAAAATCAGGAGATGCTGGCCTCTGTCCTCAATTGCGTCACCGCTCTTGCCTGAAGGGACGAAGAACTCTGGTCGAACCGGCGTTCCAACCACACGCACCTTTCGGTGATCGAATGATGTACCTGCTGACTCAAATGCCAAAAACACCCGTTGCGTGAACGGCGCCACCGCCTTATTCGCTAGACCGGGAGAGGCATTTGGTTCAAGAATCACCCGAGCGATGCCCTTCAATGCAGCTGCGGCCAGCATGCTCGGGCTCGTATATCCCCCTACACCAATCACGAGATTCGCCTGGCGCTGTTTGAGAATTCGTAACGACTGCCAAATCCCAATGGGTATAGACAGAAGGCCTCGCAGTACATCCAACACTCCCTTGCCCATGACCGGCTTGGCTGTAATTAGCACCAGCTCGAACCCTTCATGGGCCAAGACCCGGGACTCGATGCCACGAGCTGTCCCCACAAAGAGGATCTGTGCGGCAGCGTCATGCCGCATAAATGCTCGCGCCAGCGCAATCGCCGGATAGAGATGGCCCCCGGTACCTCCCGCAGCGATTACAATCGTCATCGTCGTTTCGGCCAACCACGGCCACTTCGATATCGTATCTCCTCCCGTCCTCCCTGCCGATCTCGGGAGATGCTGAGCAACATCCCTACGGCAGTCAGGCTGACCACCAAGGAGGAACCGCCATAACTGACAAACGGTAATGTGAGCCCTTTTGTCGGCAGTAACCCCGTCGCCACCCCCGCATTGATCAGTGCCTGGATGCCTATGAGCGTCGTGATACCGACTCCAAGATAGCGCCCAAACGGCGTTCGCGCTCGAGTGGCAATCTGAAATCCGCGAATCACGAATACCGCGAAGAGGAGAATGATCATGCAAGTCCCGACGAACCCCAGTTCTTCGCCGACCAGCGCCAACACGAAATCGGTGTGCGGTTCTGGAAGAAAGAGCAGTTTTTGTTTCCCTTCGCCCAGTCCAACCCCGAATAGACCTCCATTGCCAAAGGCCAGGAATGATTGTGTAATTTGGTGTCCCGCGTTCGCTGGGTCGCTCCCAGGATTCAAGAACGCCATGAGACGCGGACGCCGGTAATCGGACGTGAGTATGAGTGCGAGGCTGACCGGTATCGCGCAGAGAACCAGCCCCGACAGATGCGACAGGCGCGCCCCAGCGACAAACAGGAGGCCGCCTGTGACAAGTCCCACGACAACCACCGTCCCTAAGTCTGGTTCCCTGAGCACCAATCCACTGAGGACCCCAACGACCAGGATCGGCGGGAGCAAACCGGAAGAAAAGTCCTGGAGTCGGTCTTCCTTTCTGGCGAGATACCCGGCAAGATAGATCACAACGACCAACTTCGCCATTTCCGCGGGCTGAACAGAAATGGGCCCAAGGAGAAGCCAGCGTTGGGCGCCATGCTTCACCTCGCCCAGAGATGGAACCAGCACCATGACCAGCAGAGCCGCAATAAGGCCAAGAAGAGGAAAAGACAGACGCCTCCACCAGATATAGTCGATGCGGGAGACGACATGCAGGAGTATCAATCCAAACGTCAGCCAGACCAGCTGACGTTTGAGGTAGTACCATGAATCGTCGAACTTCTTGCCCGCCATCACGGCACTCGCGCTGAACATCATCACCAACCCCACCAGTGCCAGCGTAATCGTCACAAACAAGAGAATCTGATCCATCCCCACTTGCCTTGGACCTCGCGGTCCGCCGGGAGACCATGGCAAGGCCAGAGTGCCTGCAGATCGTCGTGACATCGTACAGTTTCAACGCTCCTCTTTCGTCGCGCCTGTCATGACGGCAACGATTGCACAAGGGCCTTAAACTGACGCCCCCGATCTTGATAATCTTCAAACATGTCGAAACTCGCGCAGGCCGGTGAGAGAAGCACGACCTCTCCTCTCTCTGCACCGGATGCCGCCAGTTCGACGGCTTCCTTCAAGGTTCCGACTCGTTCGATGGCCTGATAGCCTTCCAGCACGTTGGCAATCAGCCGAGCTGCTTCGCCGATCAGAAAGAGCCGCTTCACTCGCCGACGGATCGAGGGAGCCAACCTGGAGAAATCCCCGCCCTTGTCGCGCCCACCGGCGATAAGCAGAATTGGCCGGTCGAGGTTCTCCAGCGCCTTCAATGTGGCATCGACGTTCGTTGCTTTTGAATCGTTGATAAAACGGACGCCTTGTCGTTCCCGGACAACCTCACACGCGTGTTCCAGTCCTCGGAAATCCCGAAGCACATGTCGAATGGCGAGAAGTGGGCACCCGCTTAACAGCGCAAAGATCGTCGCGACCATGGCGTTGTCAATGTTGTGATCTCCGATGATTTTGATCTCATTCCTCCGGCATATCTCATAAGTCTTTCCTTCGATGTTGACCATGATCCGATCCTGATCCAGGTAGGCTCCGCCGGCTACGTCCGGCGGCAATGTGTGCGTCCTCGTGAATCCCAGCACAGAGCCTTTTACGGCCTTTCGAAGGGACGCCACTCGAGGATCGTCCAGATTGAAAAGCGCATAGTCCGATGGTGTGAGGTTTTCAAAAATACGATTCTTTGCGGCGATATATTCTTCAATCGATCCATAGCGGTCCTGGTGATCAACCGTTACGTTGAGGATGCCGGCGATCCATGGATGAAACTGCGCCACTGTTTCCAACTGAAAACTTGATACCTCCACGACCAAGAGATCGTATGGGCAGGGTTGTCCCCTTTTCAGCGCTTGCAGCACATGTAAAGCCGCTTCACTGAGCGCGATTCCAAGATTTCCGCCGACGAAGACTCGTTTTCCACTATGCTCCAGCATCTTGCCGATAATCGTGACCGTCGTACTTTTCCCGTTCGTCCCCGTCAGCGCCAGGATCGGCACGGAGAGGAACCGGGACGCAAGATCGAGCTCGCTGATCACTTTCACGCCTCGACGACGAGCACGTTCCAGGGATTCCATTCGGTAAGGGACGCCCGGACTGATGACGACCAGTTCGGCACCGTCTAAGGCTGATTCATATCCCTTTCCCAAACTAAACTGAACTGTCGAGGGATCTAATGCCTCAAACTCATGGGACACGTCGGCTCGCTCTTTCCTATCAGCAACGGTCACATGCGCCCCAATCTCTTGGAGTAAATGAGAAGCAGCAATGCCGCTTCGGGCCAGTCCGATTACCGTCACTCGTTTTCCTCTTAACTCTTCAATGGTGTCGGCCATGACCATCGCCGTCACCTCAACTTGAGTGTACTCAGGCTCAAGAGCGCAAGCAGAATAGCGATAATCCACAAACGCACCACGACCTTTGGCTCTTCCCATCCTTTCATTTCAAAATGATGATGGATGGGCGCCATGAGAAAGATCCGCTTGCCTCGTGATTTGAATGAAATAACTTGAAAAATAACCGACACGGCCTCGATGACGAACACACCACCGACCAACAACAAGAGCAACTCGTGTTTACTGATCACCGCGACGGTCCCTAGGGCCGCCCCAAGCGGGAGCGATCCGACATCGCCCATGAACACCGAAGCTGGGTAGGTGTTGAACCACAGAAACCCCAGGCTTGACCCGAGGATCGCCGCCGTGAACACAGCCAACTCTCCAGCGCCATCGATGTGCGGGATGAGGAGATATTCCGACATCAATCGATGCCCCGTGACATAGGCGACGACGGTATACGCCAATGCCGCGACCATCACCGGGCCGATAGCGAGTCCGTCTAGACCATCGGTGAGGTTGACGGCATTGGAACTCCCGACGATGACCAGGATGGCGAAGACAACATAAAACCATCCGAGGTCCGGCATGAACGTCTTAAAAAATGGTACGCTGAGTTTTGTATTATAATCAGGCAATGCGTACAGGATCAGCGCAACCACAAGAGCAATCACGATTTGCGCGGTGAACTTTTGTGACGCAGACAACCCTTTCGACCGGGCTTTAATGAATTTCAGATAGTCATCTACGAAACCGATGGCACAAAACCCCAGCGTTGCGACAAGAACCAGCCAGACGTGCGGCCGGGAGATGTCAGCCCACAGCAGCGTCGAGAGTGTCACGGCAAAAATGATGAGAACTCCCCCCATGGTAGGCGTCCCACTCTTAGCCAAATGCCGTTTCGGCCCATCGTCACGCACCTGCTGACCCAACTTAATTTCTTGGAGCTTTCGGATCACCCACGGCGCAAGCACAAATGCGATCAGGAATGCGGTCACAGCGGCGTAAATGATGCGAAAGCTCTGGTACCGAAAGACATTGAGGAAGGAAAATTCCGTATGGAACGGATATAGCCAGACATACAGCATAGTGGGCGTTCCTATGAAGCCTTCTTCGCCGTGCGCTTGATTCCCAGGAGTGCGTCTGCCACAAGCTCTAAGCGCATCCCGCGCGACGCCTTGATCAGAACGACATCGTCGGGTTTGACGATGGCCTTCACTGCAGCGACGGCGGCTTGAGCGTCCGATACCTGGACAATGCGTGTGTGATCCAACCCGGCCTGCTTGGCTCCTTGGGCAAGACTGCGCCCTAGGACACCACATGTCACTAGATAGTCGATACCATGACGCGCCACAAATTCTCCGACTTCCTCATGCATGTGCGCGGCGTTCGGCCCAAGCTCCAACATATCCCCCAGGACCGCAATGGTTCTCCGATCCTCACCCGCTTGCGCCAACAGCTCCACAGCCGCCTTCATCGAAGCCGGATTCGCGTTGTAGCAATCGATGATCAGCTTCATGCCCTGGCGGACCAGAACCTGAGATCGCATCGCCGCAGGCCGGAAATGCGACAACCCCTGTGCGATCACGGTTCCAGGGAAACCCAACACCGCACCGACCGCTCCTGCTGCGAGTGCATTCGTGACGTTGTGCGCTCCTTGAACTCGAATATGAACAACCGTGTGGCGAATCTTTCCTGGAAGCTCAAGGTGAAAAATCGTCCCATTTCGCCCATCTGACTTGACGTTTATCGCTCGGACATCGGCCTTCGCCGAATACCCAAACGACACCACGCGGCATCGAGCCCTGGCGGCAAGATACTCATAGAAGGAATCATCGGCGTTTAGAATCGCCGTTCCATCCGCTGGAAGCAGATCAAGCAACTCGGCCTTTGCCTGAGCTGAAACATCCATACTTCCAAAAAACTCCAGATGGTCCGGTCCGATGTTCGTAATGATCCCGATCGTCGGGCGAGCTATTTCACAGAGGGTGGTGGTTTGACCAACGTTGTCCACTCCCATTTCAATGACGGCACCCTGATGCCGACTATTGAGACGGAAGAGTGTTTGCGGAACCCCCAAGCGGTTATTCAGATTGCCCTCGGTCTTGAGAATGTTCCACCGATGCGCCATCACGCTAGCCACCATTTCCTTCGTCGTCGTCTTTCCGTTGCTTCCCGTGATGGCCACGACAGGAATCCTGAACTTACTCCGATGGTACGCAGCCAATCGTTGGTACGCAGAAAGGGGATCGCGCACACCCAGAATAAACGGGTCTCGTCGCTTCGAATCTCGTTTGGGAGAGAGCTTCGACACGTCATAGGAATCGAGGACGATCGCCCCCACGGCCCCCTTCGCTAAGGCCGTTCCGACAAATTCATGCCCATCAAACCGATCTCCCCGTATCGCCAGAAAGAGATCACCCGGTCGAAGTGACCGGGTATCCAGACTAATGTGCCGGATACGCTGCTCCATCCGTGTACTCACATCGCCAGCCAACACCTGAGCACCGATCACTCTCTGCAATTCCGTAACGGTCAATAACGCCATCTGCGTGCGTTCCTGCAACACCTAACTCTTACGTCTCTACGTCCATACGGACACCGAGTCGTTGAATCGCATTGCGTGCCACTTCACGATCGTCAAAGTGGAGTTTCTCCGTGCCGACGATCTGGTAGTCTTCGTGTCCTTTTCCTGCAATCAAGACCATGTCCTGAGCATGAGCCTCTCGCACGGCCTCCTCGATCGCCTGCCGCCGGTCTGCAACCTTTCGGTACTGCACATGCGATCGCTGTCGCAACCCCTCAACCACCCCAACTTCCACCTGTTCAAGAATGGCGTGGGGGTCCTCCGTTCTCGGATTGTCGGAGGTCAAGATGACGACGTCGCTATACCGGACGGCTGCAGCTCCCATCTTCGGCCGCTTTCCTCGATCACGATCCCCGCCACATCCGAACACCGTGATAATACGCCCCGTCTTCAGCGTTTCTGCCGTCGTCAACAGTCGAACTAATGCATCTTCTGTGTGGGCATAGTCTACGACCACCGTAAACGGCTGCCCCGCCATGACGCGTTCGAATCGACCCGGCACATTGAGGACAGTGCGCACAGCCTGTCGAATCTGATCGGGGGTGGCTCCTTCATGAAGAGCGACTCCGATGGCTGCCAGCAAATTGTAGACATTGTGCTCACCCACAAGATGACTTTCTATGGGAAAGCTTCCGACAGGAGTGGCAGCCGTAAAAGTCGTTCCCCGAATCGACAACTGCACGCTTTCGGCACGAACATCCGCCTTGCTCTTCAGTGCGTAGGTCCAAACTGGGACAGGACTACACGCAACGATCTGGCTTCCGTAAGAGTCATCGACATTGATGATCGCCCGCTTGTTCTTCTTGTGGCCTTCTGCCAATCCCGTAAAGAGTCGTAACTTTGCCTGGAAGTAGTCCTCCATCGTCTTATGGAAGTCGAGGTGGTCCTGCGTGAGGTTTGAAAAGACCGCGACATCATACTCACACCCGCTCGTGCGATCTTGCGCCAAGGCATGAGACGACACTTCCATGACTGCAGTCGCACACCCCTTCATAACCATTTCTGCCAGTAACCGCTGTAATTCGAGCGCACCAGGAGTAGTGTGTGCCGCTGGCATTGTGTTGATACCTATTTGATAGGCCACGGTTCCAATCAATCCCACTTGGCGACTCAGTCCTTCCAAGAGGGCTTTGCACACATAGGTCGTGGTCGTCTTTCCGTTTGTTCCGGTTATCCCGATCATCCGCATCCGGCTCGACGGGTCGCTATAAAACCGACTTCCTAGAAGTCCGAGTGCTCTTCTAGAGTCCTCGACCCGCACGAATGGAAGAGCGATGCCGCTCATTGCTTCTTGCGCAACCAAGGCGCTCGCTCCCCCCTTTACTGCCGCGGAAATGAAACGATGCCCGTCAACACGCTCACCTTTTACGGCCACAAAGAGACTCTGAGGTGAGGCCGTCCGAGAGTCATCGGTGATGGCTGTCACAGCTACGTCGAGATCTCCCTGGTGATCCAGAACCTTTACACGTCCGTCGAGCGCTTGAAGCATGGCGGCCAGGGTCATCGGCAGACTCCAAGCATGATCACGACCTCGACACGGCCATCGCGAGCGTGACCGGTTCGTCCGAGGACACACCTAGGTAACTCAACACTTGCTCGCCGACCGCGCTGAATACCGGAGCTGCCACGCTTCCACCCGATGCCTTCTTATCGTGGGGGGCATCGATGATCACGATCATGGCGAGGCGCGGACGATCTGCCGGGACATATCCGACGAAGGAGGTCACAAATCTGGAGCTCGAGTAGCGGTGCGTCTTTGGATCGATCTGTTGAGCCGTACCAGTCTTACCAGCGACCCGATATCCCGGGATGGCCGCTTTTGCTCCAGTGCCATGCGTAACAACACCTTCAAGAATCTTCGTGACACTACGCGCCGTTTCCGGCGATATGACGCGTCGCCTAACCTGGGGAGGCACTCGTTTCAAGAGATGGCCGTCGGCGTCTCGAATTTCAGAAACCACATATGGCTTCATGAGCACGCCCCCGTTTGCCAATACGGCAACTGCGGATACCATCTGGATCGGCGTGACCCCTATTTCTTGCCCCATGGAAATTGACGCAACAGATCGACGACCCCAGGCTTTCGGGCTCTTGACCAGCCCTACTCCTTCTCCTGGAAGATCAATCTCGGTTCGCTGACCAAAGCCGAATGCTTGGAGATACCGATAGAGTCGCTGCTCACCCAACGCCATTCCGGTCTTAGCCACACCAATGTTACTAGACTTCTGAATAATCTGCGCGAACGAAACCCACCCAAGCTTTTCATGATCGTGAATCACGGTGTTCGCAATTGACATGCGGCCATGCTCCCCAAAGACCATCGTCGTCGGCTTCATCGCACCCTCTTCGATGGCTGCCGCTGCAATCATGGCCTTCATGGTCGATCCTGGCTCATAGGCATCCGTGATCGCGGTGTTTTGTAAGCGATCCTGCTTATTCAGAGCCGACAGTGCATTGGGGTCGAATCGCGGGCTCACGGCCATGGCCAACACGGCTCCCGTCTCTGGATCAAGAACAATGATCGTTCCTGACTTTGCCCGGGAACGGACAACGGCGTCTTCTAGTTCTCTCTCAGCGATATATTGGACGACCTCATCAATCGTGAGTGTGAGTTGATGGCCGGGTACCGGGTTCCTTTCGGCCAAGCCCTTCGGAAAGACCGTGCGCCCTAACGCATCGCGCTGCAGTACCATCATGCGCTTTTCGCCGCGCAGGTACGTCTCATACCGATACTCGACTCCTTCCAACCCATCCCCATCCATACCCGCAAACCCCAAGACATGGGAGAGAAGCGGTCCCTTCGGATAGAACCGCCGACCTTCCATTAGAACACCAATTCCGTCCAGTGACAAACGATCCAGTCGGCGTCCCTGTTCCGGATCCAATTTGCGGGCCAACCACACGAAGTTCCGATCCTGCCGAAGCTTTCTCTCCAGCTCGGCAAACTTCACGGGCAGAACGGAGGACAATTGGCGGGCCGTCTTTGCCGGACTCTGTAACTTCGTGGGCTCTCCGAACACAGAAGGCACTTCCATGTTCATCGCCAGAACCTTCCCATGTCGGTCGACAATCGTCCCGCGCGGTCCTTCCAGGGAGATCGTCTTCTGATGCTGTCGGTCAGCTCTGGCTGAAAGCTTCTCCGCCTGCAAGACTTGCAAGGTCACCAGCCGGAACAGCACGAGACCAAATCCACCCAGCAACACCAGCAACAACACATAGCGGCGAATGCGAGACCCGGAACCAGCCACTAGTCCCTCCTACTGGGAAGATAGTTCCTGGCCACTTGCACAGGAGTTGACGCAAGGCCTGTGGGAGGTGTCGCACTCGGCCTGGACTGAACTAAGATCACTTGACCTTGCTGAGGCATACTCATGCCAAGTTTTTCAGTCGCCAATTTCGCGATCCGGTTTGAGGCACTCAGCGAGGAGAACTGAACTCGCAACTCATCGCGCTGACGTTCCAACATTGTCTTATCACGTTTCAATCGTTCGATCTGATAGCCGATCCGCACCATATCCACCCGCTCCCAAACAAACACGAATACGAGACCCAGCCCAAGGAGAATAGTGAAGATCTTCATGAAAGCTCCAATCGTGGTTGACGTTCGGCGACCCGCAATTTGGCACTTCGCGATCTAGGATTCGATTCGCACTCTTCCCTGGATGGGGAAATGGGCTTCTTGGTGAGCACCGCGAGCTTGGAATCAGGCTCTTGAGCGAGAGACTTGAACGTATACTTGACAGTACGATCTTCAAGACTATGAAAAGAGATCGCGCAGATCCTTCCACCTTCCGACAAAACTTCGACGGCGTCTCGCAGCGAGGGCTCTAGACTCTCCAGCTCCTGATTGACTGCGATGCGAAGCGCTTGAAAGGTCCGCGTCGCACAATGAATCCGCCCATGGCGGTACGAAGCCGGCACTGACCTAACGACAACGGAAACGAGTTGCCCTGTCGTCTCGATTCGACGGTGCCGCCTTTCCCCCACGATCGCTCGGGCAATCCGCCGTGCGTATCGTTCTTCGCCAAACTGGAAAATGATATCCGCGAGGTCGTGCTCGTCACCGCTGTTCACTAAATCTGCAGCCGTCTTCCCGGTCGATTGATCCATACGCATATCGAGTGGACCATCAAGCTGAAAACTGAACCCTCGCGTTGCGTCATCGAGCTGAGGAGATGAGACCCCAAAATCAAAGAGCACTGCGCCGACTGTTGAGATGCCCATTTCAGAGAGGTGCTGCTTTAAGTCTCGATAGTTTCCTTGGCGCAACACCACGCGGCCTCCGAATGGAACCAACCGTTGTCGACAAAAATCAACTGCCTCGGGATCTCGATCCAGCCCTATAAGTGTTGTGCCGGCATGGCTCGATTCGAGAAGCAATTCTGCATGCCCACCATATCCCACCGTACAATCCAAAATCGTGATTGGTCGTCCAGAAGCGAGCCAATCACATACTTCTTTACCAAGAACTGGAACATGCACAGATTCCTTGCCAATATTATTCACCCACTAATTTCCACTTTTCCCCACACCAGACGAAGTATACTCTCGCATTCTAGGTTGTCAACTGCATTTTCAGTAACTTAGGGATGTCACTTTAATCATAGGATTGTAGATGCCCGGCAGGGCTTGCCTATGGCTGTTATTCACCCCCTGCACTGCCCGTGAGCTAAACCCTCTGCCCCACATCTGGTGTCCAACCCATTCCACCCGGTCAACTCTTGGTGTTTCATTGACTTCCAGAGGATCCGATTGGACAATGGCTTTATGTGGAAGGCTAACGGAACCGTGGCATACTCGGGCCTCTGTCTCTCCCTGAGTATCTCCCTCCTCTTCGGACAAGCCGAGGGAAAGGACTTCAACCCCGATAATCCTCTGAACCAGCCGGCGCCGATCTATTGGTGCGCGCACAAAACCCCGGACCAACAGATTTCGACGAAAAAATCATCCGGCTGCGAGCCGCTCTATGATCAAAAAACTGCGGACCGATTCAAGGAAAACGCCCGCCGTAAGGGATTTGATCTTCCTGACCGGGATCCGATCAAAATCGTGGAATTGCAGAATGCGGCATCGAGATTTTCGAACCGCTATCGGACGTTCGTCTCGTGCTGTTTGACTGAGAGCGACGCCCCAGAACGTATTGTTGATTTGATCGATGAAGCGAACCATGTGCTCAAGGCCGTGCAACAGAAAGGTATCTACAACTCCGCAGGGTTCGGCTTAGGTGCCAGAGCTGACGGCAGCCCTGGCACCGGTCCAGGCGATGGAAGTGGGAGCGGCGGATTAGGCGGGGGGGCAGGGGCGGCCCCAAAGCTTGGCACCTTTGCCCGGCAGTACACCCTCAGCGAGATTGTTGGGACCATCGCACGTGCACGTGAAGACCTCCATCGACTGCAGGAGCGGTTGGACAAACTAAGCGAGGCGCAGAAAGAGCTGAAGGATGTTGACTACGAGCGCAGCGGCCTGGTGAGGACGCAAATCCAAGAGGAGGAAGAAGCGATTCAACAAGAGTTCAAGACCAAGAAGCTGCCGTCATCAGCTCCGACAGGAATGGATATTCAAGATACAACCTTGCGCTCCCGGATTGGGGGAGACATCGAGGACACCAAGTTGAATGCCAACTTCGGTGCGGACATTGGGGCCTCGGTGTCTCCCTACAGCAATGTGAATGAATCGCTCCGCCCGCGCAGAGGAGAGAATGCCCACGACAGTCAGATCCCGCACCGACCGGGAACGGAGATCCAAGATACCTCCATGCCCAGTAGCAGCGGCTTTGAAGTCGACAACGCGCAAAATCGTGAGGGGGCTTCGACCGTTCAACGCCGGGGAGTCGGCGCCGCCATCGGTGATTCCGACTTGAACAGCCAGCGACGCTAACCCATTTTCACTCCTACTTTTTCCCTACAGCAGGGATCGGCTCCCAGGTTTCTCCGAAATCATTGCTGCGATAGAGGCCGCTTCCGTTCGTACCGGCATAGAAGACCTCCGGATCCGTCGCACTCTGTGCGATGGCCCTCACGTTGGTCGTCGCCAACCCGTTATTGATCAGACTCCACGTCGCACCACCATCTTCGCTCCGATGCACTCCATCCCGTCCTACGATGTAGATCACCCCTCGGCGGGTTCGATCGAGCACCATGGCAACAATCATCTGATCGGCAAGCGAGGCTCCGATTCGCGTCCACGCCTGAGCCGCATCCGTAGTCTTGTACAATCCGCTCAGCGTCGCAGCATACACGGTGTCCGGCTCGTATGGATCGACGGCGATTGATGTCACATTCAGTGCCCGTGATGTTTTCAGCATGTCCGGCGGTACCAGCCCATTGTTCACCTTTTCCCAGTGAGCAGCCTGATCAATCGACTTGTAGACGCCACCGCTGGTGCCCGCGTACAGAATGGAGGGCCGGGTCGGGTCCATGGCAAGCGTTACAACCATCAGCACTTCCTTCATGCCCTCCATCCTCTTCGTCCATTGCTCACCACCATTTTTGGTTTCGAACACACCCATGGTTGTCGCAAGAAACATGTGCTGCGGGTCGGCGGGATCGAATAGAAACTGATTCACTACGGAGGTAATCGTCGTGTCATCGAGCCCGGATCGCATCGATGCCCACCGTTGTCCCCCATCATGGCTCTTAAAGACAGCGTCCCCTTTCGTCCCTGCATAGACTGTCGCAGGATAGGCGGGATCGATGGCCATGGCGATGACGCGGGAATGGCTCATCCCCTGCGAAAGGTTGGTCCAGGTCTGCCCTCCGTCACGAGTCTTATAAATGTAATCATTGGTCGCGACATAGACGATATCAGGATTCTTGGGATGGAGCTGGATGAGGACGATCGGGTCACTACGATTGCAGCCCATAAGAGAGACTGCAAGGAAGAGGAGAGGGAGCAGAATCTTCATGAGATCGACGCAGGCACCACGTTCCTTACCGATAGTTCGTGAACTGCAGATCGATGGAAAAATCCTTGCCTTTCAGAAAAGCGATTGCAGACTGTAAGTCATCCTTGCTCTTGCTCAAGACCCGCACCTGCTCACCCTGAATTTGGGCTTGGACTTTCAATTTTGAATCCTTAACGGCCTTGGTGATCTCCTTCGCCTTGTCCGACGCGAGCCCACTCTGAATCTTCGCCACTTGCCGCACCGTCCCACTCAACGCCGGTTCCACGGTGCCGTAATCGAAGGCCTTCAACGACACACCTCGCTTCACGCACTTCGCCTTGATGATCTCCTGCACCGCCTTGAGCTTATAGTCGTCATCCGACACCACGACCAGTTCCTTCTCTTTCTCCTTCAGCACGATCTCTGTCTTCGTGTCCTTGAAATCGAAACGTTGTTTGATTTCCTTCGTCGCCTGATCCAGCGCATTCTTCAGCTCTTGCATATTCACTTCTGACACCACATCGAATGAAAATTGATCGGCCACAATCTCCTCCTTCTTTTCCCTAATCTAGAAAGGGCGGCATGGTTGATCTTTCACTGCGCGCATGCACCGAGCACCACCCATAATTTTGCAATTCCATAGATGCGTGTGCGCGGGGCGCGAGCAAGAAAGATTAACCATGCCGCCCTCAGCAACACCCTGTCCCATGCGGCAGTTTGAAGCGCCGATGTTCGTCATCGTGTTGACAGATTGCCGTCTGCATCCGCCCTGCAGTCCCGCCGCCCGCCATCACGACCACTTCACTCGACCGGAACGGTTTTTTCAACACCACATAGCCATACCACTGCCGCACGCTGTCGCTCAACACGATCAAGCCCAATATCGCTACCACTGACACGAGGATCGCATCCAAATAGAGAGCGAAGGCTTGGCCCGCCGCCAAGGTTGCCGCCTTCTTCACAAACATCCAAAACATCTCATAACATCCCGTAAGCGTGATCACGCCAACGAACAGCATCGGCAGGGCCGTGACCCAGAGATAGGGAGACTTCCACATCTTGATCAGAACCGTCGTCCCGATACAAAGCGCGAGGGTCCCTAATAGTTGGTTCGCCGCCCCGAACATCGGCCAAATCGTCGAAATGCTTCCGGTCCCGATCAAATAGGCCCAACCGCCCACCACCAGCCCGCTGCTGAGCAGAACGCCGGGCATCCAATTGATTTGGCGAAACGGTGCATAGACCCGTCCAGCCATTTCCTGAATGAGATACCGCGCCACCCGAGTCCCCGTATCGATCGTCGTCAGAATGAACAGCGCTTCGAACACCAGTGCAAATTGATACCAATAGGCCATCAAACCTGACATGCCGGGCAGTGCCGCAAAGATCGAGGCCATGCCGACCGCCAAGGACACCGCGCCGCCAGGACGGCCTGACACATCCACTTCCACCATCTGCGACAGTTCAGCAATTCTCGCTGGCGCAAAACCCATTGCAGACAATGTCTCGGCACTCAATGTCGTATTGATGGCCAGATAATCGCCGGGAATCAGCACCGAGGCTGCAATCAACGCCATCACACCGACAAAACTCTCCAGTAACATCGCCGCATAGCCCACCACCGCCTGAGACTCCTGCTCGATCATCTTGGGTGTTGTACCGGACGAGACCAGCGAGTGAAATCCTGAGATGGCCCCGCAAGCGATTGTAATGAAGAGAAACGGGAAGAGCGTACCGGGAATAATCGGTCCGCCGCCGTTCGCGAAACTCGTCACCCGCGGCATCTCAATCGTCGGCGCCATGAGGATTACACCGAGCCCGAGCAGAAAGACCACCCCAAGCTTCATGAAGGTCGAGAGATAGCCACGCGGCACCAACAACATCCACCCTGGCAGGACAGAGGCAAGGAACCCATACCCGGCCAGAAGCCAGACCAGCGCCGGTTTGTCGAACTCGAACAGCGATGCGTAGGACGATTGTGCTACCACACGCCCGAATAACACCACTGCAATCAGGAGGACGACGCCGAGGATCGAGACTTCAGCCACCGCGCCTGGGCGAAACTTCTGAAGATAGAAACCCATGATCAATCCGATGGGAATCGTCATCGCAATCGTGAACGTGCCCCAGGCATTGTGATAAAGCGCATTCACCACCGCAAAACCCAGCCCAGCCAGCGCGACTATGACTATGAACAGCACCGCCACCGCTGTCGCCATACCAGTGACAGAACCCAATTCGTCATGCGCGATTTCAGGGAGTGAACGCCCGTTGCGCCGCATCGACGCCACCAGAATGATAAAGTCCTGGACCGCCCCGGCCAATACGGCCCCGATCACTAACCAGAGGAAACCCGGCACGAATCCAAACTGTGCCGCGAGCACCGGACCAAGCAACGGCCCCGCGCCTGCAATTGCCGCAAAGTGGTGGCCAAACAACACAACCTTGTTGGTGGGATGAAAATTCACGCCATCGTTCAGCCGCACCGCCGGCGTCACATGCTGATTGTTCAGTCCGACCACCTGTCTAGCTAGCCACCGCCCATAGAACCGATAGGCCAGCACATAGATACAAGCCGCCGCCACGACCAGCCAGAGCCCATTCACTTTTTCGTCTGGATTGACGACACCGACAACGTGAGCCAGTGCAAGCGCACCGAGAATGGAGAGCAACACCCAGAGCAGATTGATCCCTACTTTCATGCGCGGCATCCTAACAACCCGCTAGAGGCTTGTAAATGCAGAGCTCCTCAAGAGTTTGCCTTCAGGGCGAGATGTGATTACAATGTACCCTCATGATTGGAGGGTAATGTGAAGGCACACATCGTTCGGATCGGCAACTCAAAGGGAATCCGACTCCCTAAGACCTTGCTTCAGGAAGCCCAGCTTGAGGACGAAGTTGAGCTCAAAGCAGAACCAGGCCGGATTCTGATCTCCAAATCGGCGCAACCGCGTGCAGGCTGGGCTGATGCCGCTCGACGCATGCGAGCGCGAGGAGAGGACAGCCTCATCGATCTGCCGACTCCTACGCGATTCGATGAGGAAGACTGGAAGTGGCGCTAGAGCATGCTCTACCGGCACGCGGTGAAGTCTATCTGATTGACCTGGATCCAACCCGAGGCAGTGAAATCAGGAAAACGAGACCTTGTCTGGTGGTCTCTCCCGATGAATTGAATCAATACCTACGGACCGTGATCATCGCGCCGATGACTACGGGCGGACAAGCTTACCCCTGGCGAGTGAGATGTCGATTCCGTGACCGTTCCGGATTCGTGGCCATAGACCAGTTACGCACCGTCGATAGTGAACGCCTCGTCAAGCGGCTGGGCCGTGTCACGCCCGGAACCCTCTCTGCCGTCCTTGCGGTCCTACAGGAAATGTTCACACCATAGTTATAGACTTCACCCTTTAGATTCTTCCCGGTCTCTGGCGAATACTGCACACCGTCAGTCAACCGCACCGCCGGCGTCACATGCTGGTTGTTCAGTCCGACCACCTGCCTAGCTAGCCACCGGCCATAGAACCGATAGGCCAGTACATAGATGCAGGCTGCAGCCACGACCAGCCAGAGCTCATTTACTTTTTCGTCTGGGTTGACGACACCAACCACGTGGGCGAGCGCAAGCGCCCCGAGCATGGAGAGCAGCACCCAGAGCAGATTCACAACCGCCTTCATGCGCGGCATCCTAACATATCTGAGCAATTAGTTGGACTTAAGATTAGGTAGAACCTATCTCAAAATAGTTGACGGCCTGAACATTCATCCCTATAAGTCCCGTCATGCTTCGCCTACGCGACGATCAATGGGAGCGAATTCGGGAGCACTTCCCCGAAGAGCACATTCCGGACTCCCGTCCGGGGCGGAAACCCGTCCCGACCCGAGCGGTCCTGGAAGCCGTGCTCTGGATTTTGAACACCGGGGCGCAATGGCACTTCCTGCCTCAGTGCTATCCGAATTACAAAACGGTGCATCGCCGGTTTCAACAGTGGTGTCACCAAGAGGTCTTGCGGGAGGTGCTGACGCAATTGGCCAACACGCTGCGTGACGAAGGGGCGATTGATGAACGGGAGAGTTTCATCGATGCAACCTTTGCTGCCGCGAAGGGCGGCGGGGACGACGTGGGCCTCACGAAACGCGGCAAAGGCGTGAAAATCCTCGCGATTGTGGATCGGCATGGGCTCCCCCTCTCGGTCAGCACGCATGCGGCGAATCATCATGAAGTCACCTTGGTCCAACTGAGTTTCGACTTCTACATGCTGGAGGCCAAGCCGGAACATCTCATTGGGGATCGGGCGTATGACAGCGATGGGCTCGATGCCGACCTCAAGCAGGACGGGGTGAATCTGATTGCGCCCCATCGCTCCACGCGCAAACTCAAGACCCAAGATGGCCGTCATTTACGCCGCTATGAACGCCGCTGGCTCGTCGAACGCTTCTTTGCCTGGCTCCAATGGAAACGACGCCTCCTAGTTCGTTGGGAGTACTACGCCACCAATTTCCTTGGCTTTGTGCAGCTCGCCTGTATCACGATGCTCCTGAAGCAATTTTGAGATAGGTTCTAGTTAAGGTTGCCAAAACGTGGCGGGTCTGCCACCATCACACCGAAACATTAACCCCTCCCGAGCAATGACCATAACTGCGTTAGGCTGAGGATATATGTTCATCGATGGATTCGGCCTTGCCGGCTATAGGAGCTTTGGAGGACAAATCCAGAAGATTGGTCCCCTTCGTAAGATTAACCTGTTTATCGGCCAAAATAATTCCGGGAAGTCAAATCTCCTTACATTCTTGAAGCAGCGCTACTCGCAGTTTATCACGGCCAGCAACTCAAGGAACTCATCCAACCTTGCATTGGGCCCCTTAGAATTTAGTAAAAATGTGACCTCGCCTGGCATTACTTTTTCGATTGGGGTCGACCCAAGTGGCGAAATTTACAAGAGGTTACTTGAGGGGTTTAGGGATAAGCTATCAAGAATTTCGGCCCCAATTAGCCACCTCGAAGCCATACTGCGATCAAAAGCGTTTTTACAAGGGACAGAACTAATTTGGGCCACATACACAACTAATGGCCAAACCCCGCAATTAGTAAGTCCTACCTTAGAAGATTTGTATGCTGAAAAAGTTCTCAAAGATCTCGAATGGCAACAGTTGTGGTCAGCTCTCACGGGAAAAAGCGCTGGGAACATAAAGACTCATTGGATCCCAGAAATACTGTCATTACTTAACCCGATAGGCCTACCACCTCCCGAAGTTGCCCTGATTCCTGCAATCAGAGAAGTCAGCTCAACAGGAGATAACGAGAACAATTTTAGTGGATTCGGCTTGATTACGAGGCTATCCAGACTCCAGCATCCTCCCTACGATAGACAGGACCTGCGAGAAAGATTCGACCAAATCAATGACTTCGTGCGTTCTGTCGTGGGTGACTCCAATACAACCCTTGAAGTGCCAGATACGAAAGACACAATTAATATCCATAAAGATAACAAGGTCCTGCCTCTTAGCTCGCTTGGAATGGGCATCCATGAAGTGATAATTCTCGCGGTGGCAGCAACGGTAATTCGGAAACAGGTTGTTTGCATCGAGGAACCCGAGATCCACCTGCATCCTCTATTACAGAAAAAGCTAATCCGATACCTCCGTGATGAGACGGACAATCAATATTTCATTGCTACTCATTCCGCCCATTTCCTAGATCTCCCACAAGCCGCTATTTTTCATGTTCGGCTTGAGACCAGCGGATCGATTGTTGAACCTTCGATCACTGATAAGGCCAAGTCATCTATCTGCCGTGATCTCGGCTATCGCCCTTCCGACCTCCTGCAGGCAAATAGTGTGATCTGGGTTGAAGGTCCAAGCGATCGAATCTACCTCAACCACTGGGTCCATGCAGTGAGTCCAACTCTCAAGGAAGGACTCCATTACTCCATCATGTTCTATGGTGGGCGTTTGTTGAACCATTTGAGTGCCGATGACCCCGAAGTAGATGAGTTTATTTCCTTACGACGACTCAATCGACATATTGCCATCGTCATTGATAGTGATCGTCGCCATTCTAACGATTCCATCAATGCTACGAAATCCAGGATAGAAAGTGAGTTCAATCAGGGGCCAGGATTCGCCTGGATAACCCAGGGTCGAGAAATCGAAAACTATGTTGCGCCTGAGCTTATGGGAAAAGCGCTAGGGACCGTTCATCCACAAACTGTTGCGATGGCACATACTGGCCCCTACGACCATATCTGGCACTATAAGTTAAGCTCCGGAAAAACCAAGGATGATACTGACAAAGTAAAGCTCGCCCGTGAAGTTTCGCAGATGACTCCTAACCTTGAAATTCTTGATCTGAAATCACAAATCGAAAAGCTTGTAGAGTTTATTCAGCATTCCAATGGACAATGACATTGGACTTCCCACCATGGGATGACCAATTTATATCGGAGGCGGCAGCGCTTAAGCATCGGAGAGGATGTAACTTATGGCATGCGGTAAGGCTGAGGACCTGAATTACTGGCAGGAATACTTCCGGAAGAACTCAGCGATGGCTGGTTTATCTATCTTCACTTTCGCCACCGTAAGCACCATATCAAGGAGCGCCTAATTCGTCATTTACGTTTCGACACCATTCATGGTCAGAAACACAAGAGCCATGGCAGCCCCTACGCGCTTATTTCCGTCTAGGAACGGATGATTCTGCACAAGGTCAAAGAGATAGGCCGCTGCCATCTCATACAGATCACCATGCAGGATCTGCCCACCAAACCCTGACAGAGGAGCCGCGACGGCGGACTCCAGTAATCCATTATCACGCACCCTGACGTTTCACCATATTGCTCAATTTGATCACGGTGGACCTCCAACACCTCGTCCATTGTCAAAAAAACCGATTCCCTGATCACTCGGCTAGTTTCTTTAGCGCTCTCCCGTATCGTCGGTTAGCTTCGTTCAGCGCCTTCAGAAAAGGTTTCGCCTTCATTTTCTTCGGGGGCTTGCCTCTGGCACACTCAACTGCCTCGTCGAGCCAGAAAGCCAAACCCGCCGCCGTGCGATAGCCGCCTTCGCTGACGAACAGGAATCCCTTGAGTGGCTTGCCGGTGAAATCCATTTCCCGGGCATGTGGTTTCTTGAGGAACGTTTCGTAGCAATCCGGCGCCACACGGACCATGAGCCGATCTTTTTCCACGCCACAGCACATGTGGCCATTGAGCATGAAACAGAGCCCGCCGAACATGCGCTTCTCTTCGACGCCTTTGCGTCGTTTGAAATAGCCTCGGATTCGTTCTGCCAATCGCTCGTCGTAGGCCATGTGGTTCCCCAGCTGCTTAAATGCTACGCGTTCAATGAGGGCCGATCAATGGATCAGTGCGGGCATTTTGATATACTTTGTTTCATCATGTCATCAGATGAGCCCACTCGACCGTCATTGGAGTCTGAGCGCCGGGAGTACTATCGCATCACCATCACCCTCCCCATCTGCCTGCAGGTCAAGACGGATACGACGGAAGGCGCGCTTATCGAGAAATCGGTCAACTTGAGTGCCGGTGGCATCGGTCTAGTCGTGAACAGGCCCTTTCAGGCGAATGACATCCTCTCCTGTACCTTGCTCCTGGCGGAACAGGTGCGTTTTACATCCCCGATCGAAGTGCTACGGGTCGACCCTCTCCCCTACCCACCCGACACCTACCGTCTTCACGCCCGTTTTATCGACATGACCAGTGAGAACCGAGAGCTGCTCGTCCGACACATTCTCCAGTTTCAGCGCGAACACCTCACCAAACACTATTCCGTTTGAGACAAAGCAAGGGCCCTGTGCCTTGTCATCAAGATTCATGTCCGGAAACTCTCCTGCGTCCCCGCCAAAGGGGGATTCCTTCTCGTGAAAGCGGCCATCTAAACTGGGCCCCGTGGAAGCCATACGCCGCTACCAACGCCATCACTATCGCGTCCTCCTTCCCGTGCCCTACCCAGTGATGGTCTCCAATGCACAGACGATCGCGGAAGGGACCGTGATGAACCTCACGGTGTTCGGCTGCGCGATCGAATGTACCGAGACCTTTCCCAAAGGCACAGAGCTGCGCGTTCGACTGATTCTCCCGGACCAGTCCCACTCCTTGCCGGTTGAGGAAGCAGAGGTTCGGTGGGTTGACGGCACCCGCATGGGTCTGCAATTTCACAAGGTGGAGCGGGCAGCAGACTTTCGGCTCCATGGGTTTGTGTGGGACAGAATGGTAGAACGGTTCCGCACGATCGTTCAGGACGGACTCTCGACTCGCTGATCCTGATTCATACCCCGCTTTCCCACCATGGCAAGGCAGAGTAACCCGATCGCAATCCACACCAGCTCACGAAAGCGACGCAGCAGGGCAAATGTGATGCCTGTCACGTCGCTGTAGCCGAAGGCCTGCAACAGGAGCATATACCCGGCGTCTTGGGCCCCCAGACTGCCGGGGATAAAAAAAGACCCGCCTTTAATAAACGCCGCCAGCGCTCCGATGGAGATGGCAGCCAAGAAGCTCACGGACCCCCCGAGAAAATAGATGATCCCAAAGACTTCCAGCGATTCGGCAAGCCAGCCCAAAAAACACACACCGACCGATGCAAAAAACGCCTTCCGGTGATGGTCGTAGAAATTCCTAATCGTCTGATCGATCGACCGAAGATGCTCTTCTTGCGCCTCCAGTGCTCGGATCCGCAACCCAAGCTTCTTGACGAGCGACAGAATCGAGGCAAACAGCCCACGATGTTGGATAAAGACAAATCCCGCGATAGAACATACGAGCAACCCCACACTGACCAGTGCTGCCGTGATGGTCTGTACCGCCGAGTTGCCGGTACCTAGCAGTAAAAACCCAAGGGCGATCCCCGTGAGGATAAAACACACCTCGGCAATCGTCATCGTCGTTTTGGCGATGACGACAGACGCGGCGCCCTCCGCTATGGGAACATTGTGCTTTTTCAGAAGATAGGCCTTGAGTGGTTCGCCACCCAAGTAGGCCGTTGGCGTGGTCATATTCACCACTTCCCCGGCCGTCCGAATCGTCAGCAGCCGCCAAAATGGCACCACTTTCCCGGACGGCCCCAGGACAATCTTCCAGCCGTACGCCTCGATCGCATACATGAGCACGGAAGGAATCAGGATGATCAGGAGAGTGACTGGACCTAGCCGAGACGCGGCGTCGTAAATATTGCCGGGTCCGATATGCCAAACCAGAAGACCAAGGACGGCCAGACCGAGGACGAGTAGGAAATACCTTAACACGTGGTCAGTAGCGTAGGCCTCACCTTCATGGTCGAGGCAGTGTGATGGCAGATGGCCGAATAGCCCAAGCCAACGCTCCGGCAAACAACATTGAACCTGCCGCCGCGAACGTCAGAAACCAATAGAGTTGATCGAAGAGGGCAAACCCAAGTAGGGCGACCGAAAAATCCCGACTGGCGACATTTTTCAACATGACATCGGCCCAGGCTGCATGGGTTGAGGACCTCCAGCCATTCATAGCCTTGATTTTCTGCACCTTTTCGACCAGGAAAAAGCAGATGCTGTTCCCCGCGGCGGCAGTAACTCCAAGCATAATCGGAACCCACTCATCCGCTTGACCGATTCGCGCAGTATACAGCCCCACGGCGATGCCCAAAAAAATAGCCATGTGCACGACGTTGTCCAGAACGAGATCGAGCCACGCGCCGAACGGGGATTCCGTAAAGGTCAACCGCGCTACTTCCCCGTCGCAACAATCGATGACAGCCGCCAATTGAAACAACACGGCCGCGACGACTCCGGCGCTGTAGGTGCCGAGTCCAAATCCGGCGGCGGCTATCAGACCGATGAGTCCTGCGAGAGCCGTAATGGAGTTCGGCGAGAGCCCGATCGCGAGAAACAGCCGAGTGAACCAGCGAGACAATTTCCGATTGAAGTACCGGTCGACAAACCCCTCAAACTCTCCCTTGAGGGAGCTGTACAGTTTGTTTTCCGCTGTTTGCACATCAGACAAGGTGCGAACCTCTTGATACCACGTTCCCTGCTTCGCTTCGGCTGCGAAGACCCGTACTCGTCCGTCTGCAGCGGCGCGTTCGATCCATCGGCGGATCGGAGGACTCCCCTTCTCGTTCGCCGCCTGATTGGCCGCGTTCATGAGGCTTGCAGGCACAACCACGAGTTCCGCAACATGCACCGTCGACTCGGTCGAACGACTCGGGGCCAACGCCTTCTGCCGGCTGGCCGGCAGCCTCAACGGCACACCTTGTCTCGTCGGTTGCTCAAGTTGCCCCTTTGGGGATTGCGCGACCACGATCGCCTGGCCTTCCCGCACATCACGGCGTAGTTGTTCGATCAACCCATGGGAAAACACGCTATTAATGCTTGCCACCAGCGCAAAGCCATGCACTTCGGCAGCCAACGATTCCCATGTCCGAGGATCATCGAGTGGGAACTCCCGAATCGGCATCCAGCGGACGGGAATCGTGACCCGCGGTCCTTTTCCTAACGCCAACTTGAGTTGTTCTTCTTCCGAGCCGGAGAGGACGATCAACTGGCGAATCCCCGCCCGTTGCAGGGTCAGCACCGTACGTTGAAAGAGCCCGATTCCAACGACACTTGCCAGAGGACCCAATTCGCCAATCTCCGGCCCGATCGGTCCACCAAACACCCCAACAGAAGGCAGGAGAATCCCCGTCGCCAACCCTTGAATCTCTGCTCTCCGTTGAAGGATGCTCTTACTCATGGTCGCCCATTCAGCAATGCCGGACCGTCATGGTCTTTCACACCATCGTGCTTGGCCTCTAGCATCGTATCATAAGGAAGACTTTCTCATAATCTCGGCAAAACTTCCAATTCAGCCTTCTTTACATCGTCGACGAAATCTATTTCCGTCCAGGGAAGTCCACCGATCTTTTCGTGGCCGACCCTGACATCCCGAAAATATTCCAGGAGTCCATCCTCGTACTCCATATCCCAGGCACCCTTGTCGATGTAGGATCGAAGCGAGGAGACGAGACGAGGCGTGTCAGCATGCCGGACCCTGAGAAAGCCCACTCCCTCACCGGTATAGTCGTATTGTTCCGGAACCTTTTTCGTGAGTGCGATCACCCGGCCACCCGCTATGACCACCATGCATTCTTCACCGGTCTGCGTCACGGTTTCATCCATCAGCAGGGCATTCTCGTAGGACGACGAGGCAAGGCGCCGGAGAATCTCCCGATGAAACAGCACGTCCGCATCCATCACGATGGTGTCGTCGTCAAACGCGTTTCGGGCAATCCACAAGGACGAAATACTGCCTCGGTGGAACTGTTCGTTCACCAGGAACGTGACCTTGATGCCGCAGGAATCCTTGGAGACCGCCGCACGAATCATGTCCTGCTTGTAGCCGACGACGATATCCACTCGCCGAACGCCGACGCTTGCCAGCGACTCCAGATAACGATGGAGAAGCGATTGGCCACCAATCTCGATGAGGCACTTGGGACGATGTTGCGTCACTTCCCACAGGCGTTTCCCGACTCCAGCTGCCAGAATGATCGCATTCATACGGGCTTGCACGCCTGTTCGAACGCATCGAGAAATCCGCCGAACTGTGCCTCCGTCAACGCCCCCATGTTGGCTACACGAAAGATCTTGTTTTCCAGGTTCCCCTGGCCGGCATAGATCACATAGCCTTGCTGTTTGAGACGGTCATGGAGCGCTTGATAGGTCACTCCTTCGGGCAGATGGTAGGCCGTGATCGTATTCGATTGCCGATCCGTCGGTAGCAGTGATTTCACTCCAAGCGAAGCCATCCGTTCTCGGACCAGCGTGGCCATCTTCCTGTAGCGTTGAACGCGATTGGGAACACCTTCTTCGAGTAATTCATTGAGCGCTTCGTCGAATGCGTAGTAGACCTGCACGGCCGGCGTGAACGGAATGGTGCCTCGCCCTTCATTGTCGATGTAATGGGTCAGATGGAGATACCAGGAACGCTTCGGGTAGGAGCGCATCTTCTCGACAAATCCCTTCCGAACCAGGACAAATGAAACGCCTGGAAACCCCTGAATACATTTCCCCGCCGTCCCTGCCACCATGTAGATGTGTGACTTGGCGATATCGAGTGTTTCTCCGGCCAGCGCGCTCACGGCATCCAACACAAACACTCGATTCTGGTTGTCGACAACCTCTGCGATTTCATGAACGGGATTGAGCAATCCGGTTGTGGTCTCATGGTGCACCATCCCAACCACATGGACTTCCTGGTGTTGGCGCAACGCAAGCAGCAATTTCTCAGGGTCCGGCTGGACCGACCATTCATATTTCAGTTCACTCACACCCAGGCGATGGAGCCCGATAATCTGGGACATCCGTTCACCATAGACGCCATTGTTGAGGATGAGTATTCGACGACCGTGAGGGAGCGACGACATCAGCGCGGCCTCGACAGCAGCCGTCCCTGATCCAGTCATGACAACAGCCACGTATTCCGACTCAGCTCCGGGAACGAACGCCTTGAGCAGCTTCGCTTGGATACGATGCAGGAGCTCTGCAAACTCATCTTCTCTATGGCAGATATCGGGCCTGAGGAGGGCGTGTCGCACACGATCGGAAACATTTACCGGACCAGGATTCAGAAGAATCATTCGCAGGCTCCAGACCTGAGGATTAATGACAGAGGGCTGTAGAGCGGCGCTGCTGTCGTCCGCATCTTCCTTCTCGCCCCACCGTGCTCGTTGATCGTCCTACGCGATGGCTTTCATGAACCGACGTGTGATCTCTGCCGGTTCATGCAACACACGGCCGGCGTCTTCCACAAATTCATTGATTTTGATGAGCAACATGCTGGGCCCATCCTTCTTCAGCATATCTTTGAATTCGTAGACAAGATCCTCACGATCCAGCACCCGCTCAACATTGACGTACCCTGCCGATTTCGCCACTTTCTCAAGCGGCACCACATTGGAGATCGTCGGTTGATTCCCCGTGGTTCCATACACTTCGTTGTCGAACACGACATGGATGAAGTTCTTCGGTTTCAACGCTCCTACGGTAGCCAGCGTGCCCATGCCCATGAGGACATTCCCGTCACCGTCAAACGTGATGACTTGTTTATTCGGTTTGGCGAGTGCGACACCGAGCGCAATCGCCGATGCGTTGCCCATCGAACCGATCATGTAGAAATGGGTGGGCCGATCTGCAATCTTGTGAGCCTCGCGGGACGGAAACCCATTACAGATAATGACCGGTTGATCCGTCAGCAACTCTAGCAAGGCTGCCATGGCCTGTGCACGGCTGATCAATGTCCCCTCTTCAGGCCTCATGGATGCAACCCTTTCACCACGCCCTTGGTAATGAAGAGCGCGATAGGAATCTGGTGCTTCATGAAGGTCTCTGCGACCCATCGGAAGTCCTCGATGGCTGTGTTTTCGGTGAGGGTTCGATGTGGAATCCTAACGGTATCGAGTAGCTGCGGCATCACTTCGCCCATCACCAGATGTTCCGGAGCATCCTTCCCCCCTTGGCCACGCCATGACACGATCAACACGCAGGGTTGTCGATAGATCATGTTGAGCGAAATGAGGGCGTTAAGCGAAGTCCCAAGGCCTGAGTTCTGCATGAGGACGGCAGGAGTTTTCCCGGCCATATACGCTCCGGCCGCCATGGCAACAGCTTCATCCTCTCGCACTGCCGGTGTGTAGAGTCGGCGATTCATCAACTCCGCAATGATCCCACCCAGAATGGAATCCGGCACTCCAGTGAAAAAGTTCACGCCCATGTCCTGCATGGCTTGCACAAATACATCGCTCTCGATCACTTGGCCTTTCTCCTCAACTTCGTGGCGGACGTTTCTAAAAAACGGCGCATTATAAGATATGATTTGGCGCGTTCTCAAGGCTGATCGGTGTGTGATTGTCCTCTCATGGACATCGTGATAGCGTAACGCCATCACGGCTTTCTCCGATGTGTCAGCGTCTATGAGCTATCCATCCCACATTGGAACACTTGTCCGGCCGCTGATCGTACTATTCGTAATCATGATCGGTATCGACTTGGCATGGGCTGGTCCCATGATGAACGATCCGAAAGGATTTCATGACATTCCTTGGGGAGCTGCCTTATCTTCTCGCCTGGATCTCGAGCCCATCCGTTCCAGCCCGCATATCGTCGAATACCTCCGCAAGGAACGACCACCATTTTTTGCAGGGGCTGAAATGACGAACATCCTCTATGCCTCGCTGGACGACCAATTCGCGCGTGTCGTCATTCGGTATCAAGGCGACCAGGTCCACGGCGAAGTCTTGAGCCATCTCCAAGGCCGATTCGGACGACTGGACCGAATTCCTGGACAAATGGCACGAGGGCTAACCCAACAATACACTTGGCGAGGTCCCAACACCGAGATTACTCTGACCTATCAAGCGAGCACCGAGCGAGGCTATGTTTTCATCGATAGTCGGACGCTCGCGCCTCGCTTTAACGACTACATCACTGATTCGGCAGAGTGAGTGGCATGCCTACGCATCATTCGGAACGAAGGACCCGATATACAGCAACGTTATTCTGCCTCCTAGGGTGGGCATCTTCGGCATTGGCGGTCCCCATCGTGAATGATCCGAATGGGTTCGAAAACCTTTCCTGGGGAACAACCTGGTCTGAGTCGGAGCAATTCGTGAAAATTGATGACACCGGTCGCCTACGGACCTATGAGCCGAATGGACGAACTCCCATGCTTGGCACGACGGTCGTAGATTCCCTGCGGTTTACAACGTTTGAGAACAAATTGGGCCGGGTGACGGTTCGCTACAGTGGCATAACGGCTCATGAGGAAATCATACGGTACCTTCAGTCTAAGTACGGACCGCTCGATCGAACACCGGGACAAATCGCTGTCGGCCCGGTAAAGGTGTACGCCTGGCATGGTGTTCATACGGAGGTGACGTTGCGGTTCGAGAGTAGGCTTGAACGAGGCATCATCTTTTTTGAAAGTCGCACACTCCCTGAAAAGCTGGCTGATGGGACCAGCCCTACGGTCTTCTGACTATACTTGGGGTTTCCCTCAAGGTTCGGTTAACGAAGATGCCACGCCTTCAAATTCCATCGCCACCCCTCTTCCAGATGAGTTCCAAGCAGTAAGTCATATTGCTGAATTGATTAGGAAAGGCCCGTTCGCGAGGGTATGATTGTGGAACTGATCATGAACAGCCTGAAGCCTTATGTACCGTTGGACAACCGCTATGCCGAACGTGTAGCCGTTACATGTCGGGTTCGCTATACCGGCGAAGTTCCGACACAACCTCACCAAGGAGAAGGCCTCACAAAAAACATATCGGTTTCCGGATGCCATGTGCTCAGCGACCGTCCGGTCACGCGAGGCACATTATTGACGCTGACCGTCGCACTTCCAGACGGATTACCACAGCTGGTCATCAAATCTGCGCATGTGGTATGGGTATCCGGTTGTCAGTTTTCTGTCCGATTCATGGATCTGAGTCAGGACCGCCGCAAGCGACTGCAATCATTCATCTGGAAAAGCATTTCCCACAAGACCGTGAGTGATCAGCGAACCCGATTCCGACTGATGTAGCTCCTCGCTAGACCGTTTCCAGACCCGATTGGACGCCTTTCACTTCCAAGAACGCGTCATAATTCTTTCATTACCACTCTCACGTTCACAAAACACTGCATGAGGAGGGCTGCCCCCTCCCTGGCTGTTTATCCCTCTTCTGGCTGAGGTATGCCCCCTCCGTTTGTAGGGAGGTAAAACCGATCCCCCGCGCTAGCCTTTATTCATACGAGAACTCTTGGATCGGAACCATAAGCTGAAGGAGGAACAGCGATGAGACAGATGAAACAAGCAAGGTATTATGAAAGCCGACACTCTCACCATTCCATTGAGCGCCGGAAAATCGGGAGAACCACCATTTCATTCGGCCTTATGTACTCGGGCTTCAACGGCGAAGACGTCTTGATCGGTGACGGCTCCGTTGTCGACCTGTCCGAGGGCGGCGTCGGTATTCGTGGAAATTATCCCGTGCAGGTTGGGATGGACCTCACCTTGTTTTTGTACTTGCCGGACGAGGAGGATCCGCTATTCATCCTAGAAGCAACCGTCGCATGGACGACTGGGCCGCTGTTCGGTGTGGCCCTGAAAGAGCTGAGTCTCCAGGAAGGAGAGCGGATGCGGGTATTTCTCCAGACCCAGGCAGTTGGCCAAGCATAGTAGGATTGGTGTCTCACCACGCCATGCGGTCATTAAGATACGGATCTTGAAGACAGATAGAAGTGGTCATTCAGAAGACCCTGCCCCGTACCAAACTATGCCAGCCACAGTACCTGGCAGTGATCCTGTCTTGTCTAGCCATTATCCTAATGGTAGAGAGCGGGTAACAACTGCTCACTCAGCATGAACAGAATTTGACAACCACCTCTCATCTTCAACGGAAACTACGAACATCGGCTCACCAATGGCAGACCAGCCCGACCAACTCTGCTCCATCACTGTTTGCAGCAAGCGGACTTACGAGAAGGACCACCAATAAGTCGCGCAAGCAGCTGGAGTCAGAGAAGCCCTGCTTTTTCGGCTCCTGCATGATATCTTCAGCTTACCCACGTACCGCAGCCAGGAGGACGCGGTGACAAAGTGCGTTTAGTTGTTCCTTGGTGGACTTGCTCGACCGTTACCTAATTCGTAGTCGCCACTTACTCTTATGAACCGTCTCTCTCGCCATCCGTTCGTAGTCCTTGGGATCGGCGTTGTGGTTGTGCTGAGTGCTCTTCTGATCTTCCGCCTGAGCACAGGTGCCAAGACCGATACACAAAAGCCACGCTTTGTCACCGTCGGTATTGCATCCCCGATCAGACAAGATCTCGATGTTCGCTTGAGCTACACCGCGGATATCTCACCCAATCAGGTTGTGAATATTTTCTCACGTGTCGACGGCTACATTGCTAAGTTGCACGTTGATAAAGGGGATTTCGTAAAAGCGAATCAATTGCTCGTTGAGATAGATCATACGGACTATCTGCATGCGGTGAACCAAGCCAAAGCCAATCTGGCAGCCGCAAGAGCAAGAGTCTCCCAGCAGGATGCAGTGGTACGTAATGCTAGGCTCACTTTTGATCGCATGCAAACTCTCATCAAGGATCAATTCGTCTCACGACAGGATCTTGATAATGCGGAGGTCAACTTTGATGCTGCTAGAGCGGCGCAAGAATCATTACAAGCTCAAGTGAACCAAATGGATGTCGCTCTAGCCCAGGCTAAAGCCCATTTGGCCTACAGCTACATCCGAGCTCCTTTTGCCGGCTATATCGCGGAGCGCAATCTGGATACCGGATCCTATATCAGCAGCGCCACGGCCAGTACGTCGACCATGTCACGAGGCATCATGAGCTTGCACGACATCGATACAGTGCGTGTCTTGATCGAAGTGGTCGAGCGAGATATTCCTCTCGTGAAGATCGGACAGCCAGCTGAACTTCGAGCTGAAGCATACCCTGATCAGATATTCCAAGGAACTGTGACGCGTATCGTCCAAGCCCTGAATCGTGCCACACGCACCATGACTGTCGAAGTCGACTTACCCAACAAAGATCTCCGGTTGAAAGGTGGAATGTTCGCCCGCGTCGAAGTGATGGTCGGCACTCATGATCAGGCCTTACAGATTCCCGTCGATGCGGTCAGTCGCCTGGAAGACACCCAATACGTGTACGTCGTCGAAGAAGGAAAAGCCAGGAGGGTGGACATCGAGATCGGCGTCCGGCAGGGAAACCGCATTGAGATCACCAAAGGCCTGACGGGAAACGAAGAGGTCATTGTCTCCGGTAAAGACTTGGTGCACGAGGGCACGCCTGTCCAAACTCAACGTATTCCACCACATCTAGATTCCGGCCCATCGAGTAATGGGTGAGACATGCACCTCTCCCACCTGAGGGCAGGTCTTGATGTAGCCTCAAGGATAATAATCAACAGCCTTTACGCAGCGTCACAGATATGTGGCTGACTCTACTCGCATTACGCAATCGAATCGGCATTTTGATGCTTTCGTTGGCGATGGTGGTCTTGGGCATCACATCGCTTCAGAGACTGCCGGTTGACCTCTTCCCACAAGTCCAGGTTCCCGTCGCATTCGTGGGTGTCATTTATAAAGGGGCGCCTCCGCTCGACATTGAGCAGAGTGTCGTCTACCCGATCGAGAAGGCCGTCAGTTCTGCCTCCAATGTCGAGCATGTCGAGTCGTTCAGTAAGCAAGGACTCGGAGCGGTCCAGATCTGGTTCAACTGGGGAGCCAACCTTGATGTCGGACAAATGGAGGTCATGCAGCGCATCACGCAGATTCTGAACAGCCTCCCGCCGGGCATCCTGCAGCCGTTTATCGTCAAGTTCGATGTCTCCAACATTCCGGTTTCGGTTGTCTCGGTAGCGAGCGACGAGTTGGACGAACGCGCCCTCTATGATCTCGCATACAACACGATCGCTCCGCAGATCGAGCAAATCGCTGACGTGGCCGCCGCGACCGTTGAAGGAGGAAAGATCCGCCAGATCAACATCAACCTCGATCCAGCGCTCCTTAGTGCCCGCGGACTCTCGATCCTGGACGTCGTCAAATCGGTCAAAGCATCCAACTTGATCCTACCTTCCGGCAATATCAAGGCCGGCAACCTCGACTACAACGTGTTTACGAACAACCAGTTTCGGACTGTGGAACCGATGCAGGACGTCATCGTGAAGGTGAATCAGCAGGGCAACCCGGTCCGTGTGCGCGACGTTGGAACGGTGACGGACTCTTCAGACATTCAAACCAACATCGTCCATACCGATGGAGCCAGATCCGTGTTTCTTCGCGTCAATAAACAACCGCTCGCCAACACAGTCGCCGTCGTCGACGCCCTCCGCGCCGCTCTGCCGAAGATGTTCGGCATCCCCGACGGAGTGAAGCTTGGTATTTCGTTTGACCAGTCTCTCTATATCCGTCAATCTATCCACAACCTTGTCGAACAGGCCCTACACGGTTCCTTGCTGGCCGCGGCGGTGATTCTCATCTTTCTACGGAACCTGACCAGCACCCTGATCATTTCCGTGGCCATCCCACTTTCCATGCTGGTGACGTTTGTGGTGCTGTACTTCACCGATCAGACGCTCAACGTATTCACTCTCGGCGGGCTTGCGCTGGGCATCGGCCGACTTGTGGATGATTCAATCGTTGAACTGGAGAATATTCAACGCCATATCAACACCAACTCCAACAGATGGAGTAGCGTCCTCGAGGCCGCCCGGGAAGTGGCCATGCCGATCTTTGCCTCAACTGTGACGACAGTGGTCGTCTTCCTCCCGATGTTCTTCGTCGTCGGCATCGCGCGCCTGTTATTAATTCCACTGACCGTCACGATCGCTATCGCGCTCTTCACGTCATTCCTGGTCTCCCGTACGGTGACACCGGCACTCTGCTATAGGTTCCTCAAACCAGAACAAGAAGCACAACGCGCGATGCCGAGCTGGCTGAAGGCAATGATGGAATGGAGTCGGAACCGCTATGCATCGCTGGATCGAAGTTACGAACATTCCCTGCAGTGGGTCCTGGCACATCGCAAGACTCTCATATGTACCGTTCTCCTGATTTTCCTCGGCTCGCTCATGCTCGTTCCTTTGATCGGAACCGAGTTCCTGCCGGTTTCCGATGAGAGTCAGTTTCGGATCGTGCTGCGGGCGCCAGTCGGTCAACGAGTCGAAAAGACCGAACAACAGGTTTCCGAAGTCGAACGGGTCCTTCGTACCAATATTCCTACGACCGAACTGGTAACCATCGTCTCGAGTACCGGCGTGCTGTCCCAAGGTCGTTCTTCTCTGTTCAACCCCAATACCGGTCCTCACACCTCTTCGATTCAAGTGTATCTCGTCGATCCGGCCGAGCGGACACGAACGCAGGTCGAGATCATGAATGATGTGCGTCCAAAAGTTGCCGATCTGTTTCCCGGTGTCTCGATGTATTTTGACCCCGGTGGGCTGGTGAAACGTGTCACAAGCTTCGGCTCACAAAAGGCCGTTGATGTAGAAATTTATGGACATGACTTCGAAAAGGCGAGAGAGGTTGTCGCCCGCGTCAAAGAGGTCATGGAGCAAATTCCCGGCCTGGCTGACATTGAACCCAGCCGGGAGGAAAATTATCCGGAAGTCAACGTGACAGTGGATCGAGAGAAAGCTGCTCTGCTTGGTATCACCGAAACTGATGTGGCTAATGCTGTTCTCTTTTCACTGAATGGGAACGGTCAAACCGACCCGATTATTTACACCGATCCTCAAAGCGGAAACGAGTATTTCATCAGCGCGTGGCTCGCCGAAGAACACCGAAAGAGTCTTACCGATCTGGAGAACATCCTTCTCACCACCAAAACCGGCGAACCAGTTCTCCTCAAGAATGTGGCATCGCTCAAGCTGAACGCGGGACCGGTAAAAGTCGATCGAAAGCACTTTCAGCGCGTGATTCATATCACGGCTAATCCTATCAATCGAGCACTGGGCGACGTCGCTCATGATCTCGAGTCGGCATTTGCCAAGCTTCAGCTACCGGCTGGGTTTAGCATCAAATTGGCAGGGCAGATTCAGCAGCAACGGGAAACCTTCGAAGGGCTGCAGTTTGCCATTATCCTGGCGCTCATGTTGGTGTACATGGTCATGGCAGCCCAATTTAAGTCGTTCATTGATCCATTCATCATCATGTTTGCAGTACCGATGGGCTTTCCCGGAGTGATCTTAATGCTGTTCTTGACGGAGACCACGCTCTCTACCTCATCCATGATGGGTATCATCATGATGTTTGGCATTGTGGTCTCAAACGGGGTGTTGCTGGTTGACTACACCAATGTGCTTCGTCGGAGAGGCGAACCACTTCACCGCGCCGTCGTGACCGGCGCTCGAACCAGACTGCGTCCGATCCTCATGACCTCGCTCGCCACCGTCTTCGGACTTCTTCCCATGGCGATCGGGCTCGGAACGGGCGCCGAAACTAACGCGCCATTGGCCCGCGCAGTCGTCGGCGGGCTGAGTGTCTCCACCCTCCTCACGCTGTTTCTAGTGCCGACCATGTATGTGATTTTGGAGGAGCGTTTCCCTAGAAAATTTGAGGTGGAACCCCACGGGCAGAGATCGGCGTCAACTGAAGCCGTTCTTGTTCGCGAATAGCTCTGTCAATGATCCACAATGTTGGGGAATAGGGATTTCAGCTGCATGGCCAACCCAATGTCCCCCGTGACCTGCAGACGACCGGACATGGCCATGGTCATACTGCTCAGCTGTCCGTTAAGGATCCGAATGCAATCTTCTCCGGCCATCGAGAGGGTCACGTGTGGATCATCGTGGATTCCATCCTTCACAACGCAGGTCCCATTCTGGACCAGCAGTTGAAATTGCCCGCCTTGAGCTCCTTGGAGATCAAACTGATACACGGCATCGACATCTTCCGCGGCCTCTTTATCCAATTTTGCCGGAAGAGCATCGAGCACCTCTCGGATAGTCTTCGCCTTCATGAATTAACACACTCCCTTCGGGGTGACGAAAAACCTCGGGGGCGGCTCAATTCCGCCCCCGAGACAATTTCTCTACGGTTGAAATGGGTTAGTACCGGAGCGTGGCTGTGGCGACACTACGCCGGGCGCCGAAGAACTCCTTCGAAAAGGATTCGACGATCGTTGGATCATAGCCTTTGCAGCTGAAAATGTCGAGGTAGGCGTAATTGGTGTCGTTGGCAAAATGCCCACTGATCAATGAGGTGGAAATCAACTGAACCATAGAATAACCGGCAACACGCCCCTCGCCGAAATTCACGACCTGGCACTCGCCGAAGCGCTTCATCCCGATGAGCTCGCACAACTCAACGACATAGCGCTTGATATAGTCTGCATCACGGATGAGATCAGGATTGCAATCGTGGAGGTCGACTGCGGTACAGAGTCCCCATGCCTTGCCGCTGCCCACCATGTCCTGAACGGGTCGGGCCGCAGCCGCAGGGGCGTTAGATGGTAAGATTGTGGGCTCAGAACTCGGCGAGATGCTCATAGGGGGTCGCTACCTTTCTGTAAGTGGGTTAGGCACATCGACTGACCGTTGCGTGAACTATACCATGGTTTTTTCGTTGCGTGCGTAACGGCAAGGAATATTTCATCCCTGGTCAGGAAGTTATCCGCAATTGGTTGACAAGGTGACCTCGCTCAGGAAGAATGGTCTCACATGACGACTCTCCCACAAACACCTCGAACCGAACTACCCGATCGCCTCTGTACTTGGTGCAGGGTGCTGATGAAGAAACGGCTGGTCGGAGGGAATCGATTCATCCACTACACCTGTCCCAAATGCATTTTCCAGCACACCAGTCGACTCACACCTAAAGCATAAGCTATTGATTTATCAACACTGTAATGGAATTCACGTTTTTGGGGTTACTTCCTGGCCATAGGGGAACTTCCCACGACCACGCGCTCGATACCGCTTCCCTCCGACGCATTCCCGTTCAGCGTTGGAGATCCACGTGGGGGCCCCCAGGGACGATGGCCCCAAGGAAGATCGAGCGGTTGATAAAACCAGACGAACCCGGCCAATCTCCATGCCACGCAGGAGTCGAACCGACGGATCCTCATGTATGAATGATTGTCGGGGAGAATTAACCCCGAGAAAAACTGCGCTGGACGTGATCGTCAAGAATATGAATCAATCGTTCGCGGTCCTCCGCGCTGATCGCCATGATTCGTGCCCCCAATTTAGGAGCCCGCACGTGGACCACTTCCAACTCGCAGCTTAAGGTTTTCCCGCCATCAAGCTCAATCAAGAGTCGCAGCACCTCGCCTTTCTTGACGAACAGGCGGCTCTCGAGCCGGACCCCGGATTCGCTCACATCGATGACCTTACAGGCTGCCGAAAGTGCCCCACGCTGCAATCGACCGGCACGGCCGACATCGACACGCGAGTGTTTCCGTTTGAACCCCATGATCCAGCCTCCTGTGGCAGAAATCATACCAGGAGGCTGGACCGCACCAAAGACATTTGGAGAAACCGCTAGAGTTTCCTGGCCACGAGAGCCCGCAGGTCTTCCATTCGTCGCCGATTGACACCAAGATCGCTGTAGCCCGTACGGGAAGCAGAGCGGAAGTGAACAGTCTTGGTGTCGTCGTCGAAGAGAAATTCGACATCGTCGACGAATCGGAGCAGCAGGGAGGTGAACTCGTAATGGAGGTAGGATTCGTCTTCTTCGACGAGTTTGGTCCGAGAGAGTGAATGGATCACCGCCTTCAACGCTTCCTTCGCCTCAGCCCGAGGCTTCGCGTAGCGAAGAGGCGCGATGGCATGACCTTCGTCCGTCGCCTGGGTCGACACACAGTTGGGGCTGGCAGGACAGGGGGGAAGAGTCCGTTCACTCATGGAGAGGGCACTTTACATTCTTCCGTAACGGTTCGCAACCGAGTGCGTCCAACCGGTCCCTTCTTACCCTGAACAGGACAACCACCACTTCCCTGTTGGCTTTGGATTTTGTCGCCACCGGACCGTTCCAGGATCGGTATCTAAGCCGTCTAATAGGTTACGGTCGCCAGCCTTGGCTGGGCTTCTGCTTGGCTCACGACCGTCACAGCAACCTGTCCGATGACCCGCCCATCTTCGGTCTCGACATCAACGCGCCAGTCGCCCGGATCAAGGCGCTGTTTGAGGCTGTAGGCTCGATATCCGCCCTCGCGCCCTCCCGAAATTTTGATGGGAATCCGGTCGGCATGCATAAACGGCTTCGTATCATTCGACCGATAGTGCCAGTGGTGATAGATCGTCGTATTGAGATCAACCGGAGCGAATACCGCCGTAAAGCAATAGACCGGTTCATCCGTCGGGAAGGTCGTGTCGGCACGCTTCCAAAATTGATACCACTGTTTCTCAAAGACCAACTCAAACTGGTCACCCGTCCGCTTGACCTCATGATAGATCCCGCCGTGCTTGAGAGAGAGCGGCACCGGTGGGATCCAATTCATAAAATAGAATCCGACCAGCATCGCGATGAGCACGATGGCGGGAGCCATCACCTTGAATGATTGTCGTCCTGACTGATCCGGATTATTGCGATAGACCTGTTGAACCAGATACAGCGTCACACCCAGACTCAAGAGCGCGCCGAGCAAGAAGATCACCGTATTCATGAACCCGGTGATGACCGGCACAAAGAAGGTGAAAAACGCGAAGCTGACCACTGCGTACAGACCGACCAATATTCGAAGATTGGATAGTCGATCACGCAAAAACTCGTTGGTCACTAAGAGCGCGATGAGCAGGGCAAAGAAGATCGCCGTGCCGGTAAACGTGGCGCTTTGGGAATAGAAAATTGCGTAGGCGCTGAAGAGGCCGCCCAGAAGGAACTGGCTTGCCATGGGATAGTAGGGACGACTCTCCCAGACCCATCGCGTAAATTTAGAACCTGAAAGAAGTGCTTCGCGCTCAGGCGGAGATTCGATCCCCAGCCGTCCCGTGAGGACGATCAGCGTGCCCAGCAACAGCAGATAGAGCAACAGAACCAGATTATCCACAAGCCGATCGATTCGCGACAGCGTCAGGCTGTCGTAACCCACGCCGCAAAGAAAAAACACGGCCGGCATGAATGGCTTGGCCAGAACGGACTGGAGTTTCGCAAGGGGACTCACCCCCCCACTCTGCGAAATCCCGTTCGATTGTTCAATGAAAACCCCGAATTGTGCGGTCGCGTCCCCCGCCTCGGGAACTGGACCCTGGTGCGGGCTCAACCCACATTCCTGTCACACAAACGCCGGGAGCGGCGCATACGCCACGGGATGGCCTATGACCTGTTTTAGCCATGGCGCCATGGCATCTTCCGGAAGCGGAGCTTGATTCAGGCGAGCTTCGATCTTGAACTGGCCGTTGGCACCGACAATTCCGATGATCGCCGACGCATCATTGCAATCAGGCAACAGCGTGTGGGTCTGAAACTCACAGAGCGTGGCATACAGGGCGCCGTCAGGTTGGATCGCCGTTAGGATCTCCGGCAGATCATCCAACGGACAATGTACTGAGCAGCGATACGCATACCGCGCACCTGGTTCAATGGTCTGGAACTCCGCCAGGGCGGCTCCAGAAAACCCGGTGAGATAGGCTCGGACTCCCGCCGGCTCCGGGTGAAACGTCTCCGCCAACTTGCAGGCCGGCACGAGGAACTCAAATGCGTCCGTGGTGTTGTATTCGAACTGGCAGGGGCCAAAGGCATCGGGCCACGAGCAAAAGAAGGGCACCGACGCATCGGACGACCGCAAGACCACCGCCTTTTTCTCCACAGAAGTTTCGATCGGCAGGTCCAAGAGGGTAATGGCTTCCAGAAATGCTGCGCGACGCTCCTCCAGCCAGTGTGTTCGTTCATCGTCGCCACGCGCCTCCCCGGGTGTAATCACCGTATTCGTTTGAAGCCGAACACGGATGAACGAGTGCGCATGTCGAAACCCGATCCACAGCATGCCACGCTGATCGTGCAGCCGCAGTCTTTCTCGAATCCGCCAGGGATGGCTGATGGAGCAGTAGGTTCCGACATCGTGGTGGCGTTGATAGACCGTATGGTAGGCCCCGGAGAGGAGGAAGAAATCACCGCGCCATCGTTCCCGGATGTGGACGAGCGTGACATCTTCCGTCGCCCAGGGATCAAGGCCGTCGAACTCCTTCGGACAGCCGACCGTCCACTCCTCGACATAGCAGATCACGTCTTGGGGAGGGACGGCCGGCTTTAGCCCACGCGCCGCAAGTCGATCACCGACCGCAAGAGCCTGACCAAAGCTCAGTGGCGTCGTCGTTTCCCACCGCCGCTCTCGCACGGATAAATTCCTTTACAGTGGCCCTGGACCGGAGACAAACGTTCGGCGAGCTGTCGCCTCTTGTCCGACGTGCAAGGGTTCACCGGCACCCCCACTCGTTCATTGCTCCCGAACTGGCAGAAGCGCCTTGTCTTCAATCGTTGTGTCACTGATCAACCGCTCAATCCCATCCTTCAGCGTCGCAGACAGCTGCTCCTGAACATCGTCCTCGCTAAACCAAAAGACGGTCCGACTGCGGCCCCCCTCAATGTTACGAATCGTGGTACTTTGGTCCGCCAGGTTCTTCGCCATCACCTTAAATCGGCTCTTGGTGTCGATCACCGTGGAGAAGACGCGGCTCTTCGCACTCGCGGAGAAATCCACCACCTGCCCGCTGATGACGATATCCGCGTCCGACACAGCCCCGGGGGAAGCCACACGCACATCCCAGACTCGATCCTGCCACCCACGAGTTCGTAGCCGATCGGCAAGCCGCTGGGTAATCACACTGGCCAGCCGATCACCGGGCACATTGAAATACGTGGTGCCTCCCCAGAGGTGAGTGCGCAGACCCACACGGCTCTTGTCCGCCCGTCGATCGTCAAACGGTTCAATGACGATCTTCACCGGCTCAATATCGGTCACCTGCACCATCGGTGGCTTCTCACGTAAATCCAGCGCACGGACCGCTCCGGTCCCTCGACAACCGGCCACCATGGTCATCACCACGATAGCGCAACCTAGAATCCCCAACGGCGATGGCTTCACGGGCTCCTCCCTGTCAAAGGTCAACGATCAAGCGTGCTTAGTCTACCCAAGTTGCGGTTCGGAGACAATCGTCAGAGAAAACCTACGGGGTAACGATCGGCAGCATTGACCGGAACGTGCCAGAGGCCACCTGGGCCAACTGCCCGGCCTGGATACTCGGATCGTTAAACGGCACACAACGAACAACTTTCATAAACGACCGTTCCGCCAGCACAGCCGCGATCCGGGCCTTGCGGTCATGGGTAATCGGCAGCGTATAGCCCTCCCCACGATTCCACTCCCACAACGACGGTGCCAAAGACAGCTCCAGGGCCTGTCCCGCGACCTGGTGAAACCTGCCGAGAAACTGTCGTTTGCATTGTGAAATACCAGCTCCTTCCAACAGCAACGCGCAGGTGACATGGTGCCCCCACCAGACAAGCGTGCGAAATGTAAACTTGTCGCCGCCGACGAAGTGTTTGGGATAATCCAGATACTGATACGCACAGTCTTCCAGGTGCTCACCCTTCACGAGTTGATGGAGCGTGGGATCGAAGCCCGGAGGGACGGCAAGCGAGAGGCCTGTGAGTTCCTGCTTCAAGGCGTCGTGCGTTGCTTCAAGCTGGGCTCGTATTTTGGTCGTGATCGCGGCCTTTTTCCGAAAGAGCTGAACATCCGACAACAGCGCGGTCTCTTCATCGGTAAATAATGCAGGGTGGGACATCGTGCTCATGGGGTGAAGGGATCGCGCCCTCTTCTCTCAGTTCCCTGTTATTTCTGCCTGGTTTCAAATGCCGCAACCGACAAGTCATAGAGACGTCGGCAGTCGGCGCAACGCAAGCGCACAAGATCCTGAAAGACATCCATTTCACGAAGTGTGAGCGATGCCGGGTGCGTGGAGACACAGGCCTTGAGAAATTCCTCACCAGGCAACTCGCTTTGTAGGATGTCTTTATCAGACATGCGTTGCGCCGAGGGTCCGTTCGAAATCACCATGGTCGTCGTGAGGCAATGAACCGACTTACAGGAACTGCAAGAGAGCACCACGGCCTTTTCCTCCGTCATGCGTTTCACGGTCACGCACAGAGGGTGGACCGACCAACACTGTTGGAGAAAGGCTCCGCTGCGAATGACCTGCGCCATAATTATCCTAAAGAACGGTCGCGCAATCAACGCTGTCCTCAGCGACAGTCCGTTGATCACTGATTGGTCTCGTGGAAAAATCAGCTTCGCTAGATAGAGGCACTCAGGTCTGAACGTCGCGCTAGGACTCAGGACACGGCAGTCACGGGAGGCTCATCCTTCGTTGAGACAGACGGAACGACGCCTTCCTGGACCGAGCGACAGGTCTTGCACACCCGCGGCCGTGCCTTTAAGAAGGAGACCTTTCCACTCGCAAGGCAACTGTAGTGCACGAACTCGTCACAGACGGTACATCGGGACCAACCACCTCGCAACATCGTCTTGTCTCGATAGAGATCCTCTCGGCACACCCGACAGAGACGGGGTTCAATCCCGAGCAGCATCGGTTCCCATTCACCACCGGCTTTTCTGATACTCATGGCGGGGGGAGTATAGCGGGACAACCGGCGGGAAAACAAGCGAAGGGAAGCCACCACTTCTCCTCTGCCTCACGAAATCGAAACGCCAGTTTTTTCTCCAACCGTCATCGGTATGGCGGTCTAGTCCACTTAATACCATTCATGTGGAGACTCAGATATACCTTCTCCTCCATCATAATGATCGCTTTCGCGTCTTTCGGTGTTTGACTCATCCCTAATCGTTTGTTACTCTCCGCGCGGGTCAACGGGTCCTCAGTAGAACCGACTATATGGATATCGCGGCATATCTCGAACGGAAACGTATTGAAGTCGATCGATTTCTTGACCTAGCGGCTCCGCCGTCCGCTCTACCGCCGACGACGCTGCATGAGAGTCTGCGCTACAGCCTGATGGCTGGCGGGAAGCGGATCAGGCCTATCTTGGCGATTGCTGCTGCGGAAGCCATCGGGCCCATTCCGCCAGGACTGATGCCGGTGGCTTGCTCATTGGAACTCATCCATACCTATTCGCTGATCCACGACGATCTGCCGTCGATGGACAACGATGATTTTCGCCGTGGCAAACCGACGAACCATAAGGTATATGGCGAGGCCATGGCGATTCTGACCGGAGACGCACTACTCACGATGGCATTCGACCTGATCAGTCGTCCCGATCTGATGAAAGGCTGCGATCCCATCCGGCAAGTGCGGCTGATTCAAGAGCTCGCGTATGGTTCCGGCAACCTTGGAATGGTCGGCGGACAGGTGTTCGACATCCAAGCGGAAAACAAGGATATCGATCTTGCCACGCTCCAAACCATTCACAAACACAAAACCGGCATGCTGATTCGGTCCGCCGTGCGAATGGGCGCGATCGCCGCCGGCGCGAACGACCGTCAACTCGACGACATGACCGGCTACGCCGAGGACATCGGGTTGGCGTTTCAGATTGCCGATGACGTGCTGAACGTGACGGGGACGCGAGAAGAGCTTGGGAAGAACCCCAACACCGACGCCGAGCGGGGGAAGAAGACCTACCCGACGTTCTACGGAGTAGACGGAGCAAAACAATTGGCTGATGACTGTGTGACCCGTGCCATCAACCGTCTCACGTCCTTTGGCCCCTCTGCCGATCCTTTGCGCGACATCGCGCGGTATATCACCAGCCGAAAGAACTGACGTCGTTCGTGAAACGCAAACCCGTACAATCGAGTCCTCATCCTCGCTTCACGCTTCACACCTCACGCTTCACATCTTTATCATGAAAGCTCTCGTAACCGGAGCAACGGGATTTGTCGGCGCCGCGGTTGTTCGCGCCCTGCTTAACACAGGGGTGGAAGTCCGTGTGATAGCCCGTCCCGGAAGCGATGCAACCAATCTCCGGTCATTGAACGTCGAAAAAACTCTCGGCGATCTCCGCGATAAAGCATCGCTGCGCGAGGCCCTTACGGGTTGCCGTTACCTCTACCATGTGGCCGCTCACTATGCGCTCTGGGCTCGAGATCCATCGATCTTTTATGACATTAATGTGGTCGGCACCAGAAATTTATTGGAGGCCGCGCGTGAGGTCGGTGTCGAACGTACAGTCTATTGCAGTACCATCGGCGCGATCGGCTTGCCTTCTGGTGGAGGGCTCGGAACAGAGGAGACACCAGTATCGCTGGAACAGATGGCCGGCCACTACAAACGCTCCAAGTATCTCGCCGAACAGGAAGTGCACAAGCTCGCCACGGAAGGATTGCCAGTCGTCATCGTCAACCCGAGCGCCCCAGTCGGCGAGCGCGACGTGAAGCCAACCCCAACCGGTCAGATCATCGTGGATTTCATGAAAGGCCGCATGCCGGCATACATTGAAACCGGCATGAACATTATCGATGTCGATGACGTGGCCACCGGCCATCTGCTTGCGATGGAGAGGGGCCGCCAGGGCGAACGGTATATTCTCGGCTCGACAAATCTGTTGCTTCGTGAGGTATTTGAAATCCTGAGCAAGTTGACCGGCCTGAAAGCCCCGGCCTTGAAATTACCGAGAGGCGTCGTCCTTCCGCTCGCCTACCTCAATCACTGGCTTGCCAACTTGACCGGCCGGCCACCGAGAATTCCATTGGAAGGGGTGAAGATGGCCAAGTACAAGATGCACTACGATTGCAGTAAGGCTGTTCGAGAACTCGGCCTGCCGCAGAATCCACCAGAGATCGCACTAGAGAAGGCAGTGCGGTGGTTCAAAGCTCACGGGTATGCCTGACAGCGACTGCGTACACCCTGTTCATGGAAGCTGTCACACTTTTTTTTAAGACGATCACTCTTCGACCCTATGTCTTTATTTTTCTTGCCGCGTTCCTTTTCTCTGCCATCAAGCTGATCGGCTGGCCCAGAACATGGCGGTTCTGGCTCATCACCTGGATTACGGCATTTATCTGTGAGTTCTCCTCCACGAAAACCGGAATCCCCTTTGGCTGGTATTTCTACAATGGTTCGACGGTCGGCCAGGAACTTTATTTTTTTGACGTGCCATTTATGGATTCGCTCTCGTTCAGCTTTCTGCTCTTCGCCGCCTACTCTGTAGCCCTCGGACTGCTCCTACCAGCTGACGCATCCTCGGACAACACCAAGGGTTTTCTAACACCTCTGCGGTTCGACCTGGATGCTCGAACCAGCTGGTCGGTCTATGGATTGACTGCATTTCTCTTTGCCTTTCTCGATATGGTGATCGATCCAGTGGCTCTACGCGGCGATCGGTGGTTCTTGGGCAAGATCTATTACTATCCCGACCCGGGCTGGCACTTCGGAGTTCCGATGGCCAACTATATCGGCTGGGCCGTGGTAGGGCTGATTGCCCTCGCCATATATTTCTCGCAGGACCGCCGTCTCGCTCCCCTCTCACCGGCGCAACCGATCACACAGCGGCTCCTGCTCGGGATTGGGCTCTATTACGGAGTCTTGGCCTTCAATCTCGGCGTCACATTCTGGATTGGTGAATCGACCATGGGTATGAGTGGCCTGCTGATGCACCTACCGTTCTTCCTCTTGCTCATCGTTCGCCTTTCTGGCTCTCGACGATTCTCCCCTACCCCATGAAGGAGTGGTATTCACCCGCAAGAATTTGTATAGTGGGTGAAGGTGATATTGCGGCTTCCTGCACTGGAGTGATGCCGCTTCGATTCATCGTCACGACAAGGACTTTCAGCGTTCCCGGATCAGGATATGTTTCCCGGTGCCGATCGGCCGACAAGATACAGCGTTGCGCTGCTCGCCATATGCAGTTTGTTCACCCTTGGCTCGACCCAGGCAGCGGATATACAGCACGTACTCGGCACCGTGATAACCATCGACGCCACTCATGTGGAAGTCAAAACAACCAAGGGGCCAATCGTCTCAGTGCTCCTCAACAAGCAGGTAAAATTTAAGAATAAGAAGAATCCGAAATCGGTCGCCCCTCCCGAAGTAGGCGATCGGGTCATCATAGAGGCGACAAAAGACAAACAGAAGGTGACCGCAACAATCGTTCATTATTCACCGATGAAAAACCCTTCTACCCCTCGGTAGCCGATGCCTGGCATTCGCTTTTCTCGCGCAGTCCACGAATCACCGTTCCACGGTGGAATGCGCCATGCCCTCATGCGTGTGTTCATCACAGGTATTGCGGTGTTCCTGGCGATTGCGATGGTCCCAGGGTTGGAAGCGGACAGCCTGACGGCCGGTGTGGCGGCAGTCTTGGTCCTGACGTTCTTGAATGTGATCCTTCGCCCGGTTCTCTTTCTTCTGACCTTGCCATTGATCGTCTTTACTCTCGGACTTTTCCTCGTGGTCCTGAACGCGCTGTTGTTGGAATTCACGGCGTTTTTGGTGAAAGGGTTCACGGTCTCCGGTTTCTGGTCGGCTGTTGGGGGTGCACTGGTCATCAGTCTGGTAACGACCATCCTGAACCGCTGGACAGTCGACCGTCATGTCCATCTGGAAGCCCACGAGGAACACCGCCGCCCTCCCAAAATCATCAACCCGGATTGACCAACGAATGCTCGCCCGCTGTTTCCTTCCGGCACTGTGCACCACAAGAATCTAGCGAGGATCATCGGACGTTTTCATCCCGGAAACGGGCTCTCAGAGACCACGTGGCTTTCTACGTAGGTTACGACCTTCACTTTTTACACTCCTCAAGACAGTTTTCATTCCTAATATATTGCAAGACCGTGTTTAGCAATCTGGAAATCACGCGATACTGATGTAAGATCCGCCACTTTCTCTAGGAACGGGCGCACTCCTATAGAGTGGTATGGCCCTTGCTTCTGCGAGGCAGCGCATTCGCAATAAACAGGAGGGTTACATGGAGCCGACGCTGTTGTTTCGACCTTCACCGAGAAGTCCCCGGACATCTCGCCGTTCGTTCTTCCGCCCCCGTTCCATAGTCCTATGGATATGCGCGGCAGCATTAAGCATACCCGCTGTTGGAGTCTGCGCCGCGCCGCACTCTCAACCACTGCTCATCGAAGCCCCAAGCGACATCCCTCCTGCCATTGCCCAAGCCTTTCCTTCGCCTCAGATGGCCAAGCGATGGGTGCGAAAGCATCGGACCATGGCGCTCAACCCCGCTGCGCTTGATGCCCTGCAAACCTCTCGAAAAGACAGTAAGGCCACAGTGACGCTGGATCTCTTCGAGACCGGAACTCGCACGCTGGAGATCGACGAACCGCAAATCCATCGCAACAAGGCAAAGGTGTGGCGCGGACGGCTACAGGGAGACTCCGAAAGTGATGTCACATTGGCCATTCGCGGCAAGAAAATGGTTGGAACGATCTACTCGAACCAGCGTCTCTACAAAATTGAGCCGACTGAGGACAACCGACACCGCCTTGTCGAATTAGACGAAGACGCCCTGCCACTGGATCACCACCCACTCGTGGTGCCGGATGATGGCACCCCTGCGGACATCGCTGCCCCAGAGCCTGATCATCAGCAACCTGGTGTCGCTGGGACCCCAGCGACCGACAGCGTGACGACGGCAGCAGCAACCAACACGAATGTCGATTTACTCGTGGTGTACACCCCAACAGCTCGGGCCAGGCAGGGCGGTCAGGCCGCCATGAATGCATTGATTGCGTTAGGCGTTGATCTTGCCAATCAAGCCTACAGCAACAGTGGCATCGCGATGCAACTCCGGCTGGCCCGCGCTGCCGAGGTGGCCTATAGAGAATCAGGCAACATCAGTACGGACCTCACCCGTTTACGCAAGACAACCGATGGCTTTATGGACCAGGTTCATCAACTGCGCAATCAATACAAGGCAGATCTGGTCGCGTTGATCGTAGACAACGGCGGCGGGTACTGCGGCATTGCCTATGTCATGGCGAACGGCCCGCGTGCCAGCTTCGCCAACTACGCCTTCAGTGTAACGGATCGCGAGTGCGTGGCAAACAACACGCTCACGCATGAATTGGGTCATAACATGGGGAATGCGCACGACCGCGCAAGCGGCGGCACCGGGGTCTTTGCGTACTCTTATGGTTATCGGGACACCGTCGGCAAATTTCGGACCATCATGGCATACCCATGCCCCAATGTGTCCTGCCCTCGCGTGAAGTACTTCTCGAATCCAAAGATTTTGGTCAATGGCCGGCCGGCAGGGGTCGATCATCGAATCAACCCCACGAACTCAGCGGACAATGCACGCTCGATGAACGAGGTCCGTACTCTCGTTGCAGGCTGGCGCACGGGAGCCACAACATCCGCCGCCACTTCTGCCGATCCTTTGAAAAACTCTCGCTCCAACTCGCGAGGAGATTCTCTCGACGATGGAGAAGAGTCGGATGACGATGTAGACGACGATTCTCTGGGCGAGACTCGCACTGATTCTCACGGGAACTCGCACGAACAGTTTCGTACGCCTTTCCCATAGGCAATAGCAGGTCGGGAGGGTCGAAACCGGCCCTCCCGGTCACGATCGGGCTGAGACGCTGAGTTGAATATGATACAGTGAACGAACAAGACTACCGATTCCTGGAGGGAATCTGTGGACCACCGATTTCGATGTCTTCTTCTCATTGTGGTACTGGGTGGGATGGTGCTGAATGGCGTGATGAGCCGGATTGGGGGGGCTGAAGAGCCCTCCGCGCCAAAGAGCTTGTGGCAGACCATGCCCACTCCTCCCCCTACCGATAAACCGCCGATCCCGAAGAAACCGTGGGTGCTCCGCGATCGTGAGGTCGCGCTTGATCTTCCACTCCTTCAGCGACTCAAAGATGCGGGAGCCAGACCCCTTCCCAGGATCACCGTTGAACTGTTCGACAAGGCCAACCCCGAACTTGAGGTCTCCTCCACGGTCTCCCGTATCAATGACACTAGTGTCATCCGCGGAACCTTCAAACCTCCCGTACAGGGCGACTTCACCTTTGTGATCACCGGCAATCTCCTGATCGGAACCATCCAGATAGGCGACCGTATCTACAAGACCGACCACATCGGTAACGGCCGTCTTCGACTGGTTGAACTCGATCCCGATAAAATGCCAAGGGATTGATGTTCATGGCAATGCCAACAAGAGAAGAATATCGTCGGCGCGCATGGCTCAACCTCAGAAGTTACAGCATTGGTAGAATTCAGGTCCCATACGCCCAGGCGATGTTGCCGGTCTCCGGAGTAGCTATTCATGAACGATCCGGCTACAATGCGGTCGTTTGCAATGGACTCTATGACCACATCGACTGCTCAAGCCAAACCAGCGCCGGAAACACTGCTTCAACAGACGTTGAATGCCGCGCTGAACGACATCGGTTCCGATTCAGTGCTGGCAGCGATCTTCCATCAAGAGAATGGCCCCCTTATCGAGCATGCATCGCGCGGCTTCACGCCGAGGGATGTTCAAGCCGTGCTTCGTACCCTCTCGAATCATCGGGCTTCTGTCTTGGCCATGACCGCGCAAGACCAAGAAGGTGGACGCACGATCCGCTTACGGTTGATTACCCCGGGAGCAAAGTCGCTGCTCGCCGTTCCACTTCGTCACCTCAATCGTGTTTACGGTTGCCTGGTCATTGGACGAAAGGAAGGCGCGGCCTTCTCGAAGAAGGAGAAATCGCAGCTCGAGCAGATGTGCGATGGCATGACCAAGGCCTTGGACCGCGAAGGGCTCTTTAATACAAATGTGGTGTTGAGCCGTTCCTATGTCTCTCAGGAACCAAGCGCTCCGCAGCAGGCCGGCGGGGAACTCTATCCACCCGTCACCAAACACTCATCGCCCGAACTTCAGGGGAAAATCGAAGCAGTCTTGTCTGAAGCCCATCAATATGTTGCCTACGATCGGGCCTGGGCCTGTTACTACGATCCGCTGGCGGGAAACGTCGAGGTATTGGGCATTGTCGGGGAACTGAAGGGCGATCAAAAAGACGCAAAGAAAGAGTTGAAGCCCGGTCAGCGCCTCACCCTCGATAGCTCGGCGGCAGGATGGGCGGTGCGCCATCGCAAGCCACGTGTGGATCACGACCTGGCCTCCACGCAAGGTCGTTTTGTCGATCACAAGCATCTCTTCAGAGACCGGTTTCAGTCCTCGCTCGTCATTCCCTTCTTCGTCAAGGGTCAGGTCGGCGGAACGATTACGCTGGGGGCGAAGGATTCAGACCGGTATCAAACGACCGATGCTCGCACACTAGAACCAGTCATTCTCAAACTCGCAGAGCTGCTCCAGGCACCTGGGCCGCAAGCTTCTATCACTCCCATAGCGGACGATCAGGGCATTTCAGGCCTCCAACCCTTGTCGATCGGCCCTTCCGAGCCCGTCATTCGAAAGCAGGAACGCCAGGCCGCCATCAGCGAGTTCAGCGCATTTTTAGCGACGGAAATCCGTGAGCCGCTGGCCTCAATCCGATCACAACTGGAAGAAGTGACCGGCGAAGGGATTCTCGACTTCGACCCCCAGACACGCGTCGAAAATGCTATGCGCGACTTGATCCGGATCGAGGCGATCCTCAATGAAATCCTCGACTTCGCCAAGCCGCTCGAACTTCATCGCCATCTCTGTCGGATTCCTGAAGTACTCGAGAGTGCGCTGGTCGTCGTGGGGACTGATCTTGAGGCGACCCGCATTCAGGTCGTCAAGGACTATGCCAATATCATTGCACCGGTGAGAGGTGATGAAGCCAAGCTCCAACAGACGTTTCTGAGCATTTTCCGGAACGCATCCGAGGCAATGTCGCCGGGAGGTCATCTCCATATCCAGGTCACGCAGCATCGTGCCGGTCGGGGGCTTGAGGTTCAGATTTTGATCAAGAATGACGGCGCTCCGATCCCAGCCGAACTCGTCGACAAGGTCTTCGAACCATTTTTCACCACGAAGCGCTCAGGAATCGGGCTGGGCCTCCCCAGCGTCAAGAAAATCGTCGAAGAACATGGCGGAACGATCGCGATCAGCAGCGCCGTCGGTGAAGGGACAACTGTTACTATTCGCCTTCCCGGCGTCAGTCGAGGACCGGCGTTTCGACATCGCGGACGCGGTCGACGTCACCCTCGACGCCCGACCTGACGAAGCGATTTCCATCAAATCTCAACCTTTCCTCATTGAATCGCTCACCAGGCCTCAGCCCTGTCAAGACGGCTGTAACGGTCACATCCTGCTCGGTTTGACAGAAATGTCGGCCATCGTTATGATTCTGCCCGCGTGCGCGGGCCTCTGCATGGACAACATGGGATTGATATGGTCATCTATCCTTCTTTTTTCAAAGGGAGAACAGGCATGAAACTTCTTACCGGTGCAGTTGCGACAGCCTCCTCAATCCTGCTTGCGTGCTCCGTCGCGTCGGCGAACCCGTCGATGCTCCCTAAACATGAGGGCTACCCGATGAAGAACACGGGCAGTCCGGTCAACGGCCAGCCGACGGCGAACGATCCTGGCCAGGCAAATGCTGGTGGAGCAAGTTCTTTACTGAAAGCGGCAGGCTTTGACGACGACCACAGCAAGCAAGAGCTCGTGAAGACAGACAATGCGCGGATCACCAAAGAACAGGGTGCCGGTCAACTTCCAAACGTCGAGGGACCGAACATCAAGATTGCTCCTCCAGTAACCTCAGCGACCAAAATCACAGGCGATCGCAAGATCGACTGATTCCTCATCGATCCATTGGGGAGGCCTTGGATTCTCCAAGGCCTCCCCAGTTTGTGCCTTCGGAATCCGTCCCGTCAAGCGGACGACTCGCCTGCCTAGACCATTCGAATCAATCTAAACCGCCAAGGTTTTTTCGCCCAGGCGCCAGCATAGTCGACACCGATTCGAGGAAATGTCCCGACTTGCTTTCTGGAAACCCTGGAACCTCGATCTTCAAACCAGAGAGATCTGCCTTGTGTCAGATCGAGTCGATGCAATGACCGATCGATCTCCAGCTCCCGGCACAGCTTCCCAGGCCCATCAATCAACTCACCATCGACTTCGATCGCTCGAATCAGCACGGCAGCGGGAAACTCCGCCCGTTCCGTCACCACATTCAACATGTCGTACATACCGTAGATCAGATAGACATAGGCCATCCCTGGCGGACCGAACAAGATCTCTGTTCGCGCAGTCCTCCCCTTCGAAGCATGGCAGGCTCTGTCCTTAGTACCGATGTACGCTTCCACTTCGACGATTTTTCCGGCAATCGTTCCTTTCCCATTCTCACGTACCAGATACTTACCGACCAATGATCGCGCCACAACAAGTGTGGGGCGACTAAAATAGGATTGTGGAAGGATCCTTTGTTTTTGCGTTTCCATCGTCTGCCTAAGACGATATTCCAACAAGGCCGCAGGGTGGTGAAGAGCCGAGCCGTACTTTACCATGTACGTCGAGGATCTGAGTAACCGGGAACACGGTTGGAAGTCGTGTTCAGCAGTCGATTAGAAATACCAGGCCATCCCGCCCATGAAAGTCCTCGGATTGCCCGGCACAAAGTGAATATCCGTGACTCCCGTTGGCTCGTTGCGCAGACGAGAGTCGAACGCAAAGATAGCCTGTTCCCACTTCGTATTGAATAAGTTTTGTATGAAAAGAAAAGCCTCGAGCCTCCCATGCGGTAATTTGACGGGAATACGATATCGCTCCGAGAGATCAAACGTGATCCAGGAGGGAGACTTAATACTCCGATCTTCAACAAGCGGCCGAACGCCGAGGTAGGTCGCCTGTAATTGAGAGGTCAGCCCTTCAGGCCATTGCAAGATGGCCGCTCCATAGGCCGTATACTCTGGCGCTAGAGGAATGGCATCTCCGTTGCGAAACTCCGCATGGGTCCAGGTAAAGCTGCCATTGACGTACAGCGGGCCCCACACCTTGCCGCGAGCAGCAATTTCTACTCCTTGTCGTCTCGTGGCTCCGCGTATCTCTGTCGTCCCTCCGTCTCCAACCAGGACGAGTTCCGACTTGAGATCCAGTCGCCATGCCGTCGCCAGCAACTCAAGCCCCTCCGGCCCCCATGGCCTTGAACGAATCCCGACCTCGTAGCTTCTCGCCCTCGCCAGCGGAGAGGCTCCAATCGACACGGCCGATCGTGCGTCGTTGCTGTGAAATCCTTCACCGTAGTTTACGAAGAATTCAGTCCTGACCCAAGGCCCAAGAATCATGCTCATCTTCGGAAGAACAATACCGGAACCTTTTCGCCCATCTGGTTGCTCGACACAGGTGGTGCAACGGTTGCTCACATCAAATGTGAAAAACTCTCCTCGTACCCCTCCAGAAAACCTCAGCCAGGAAACCGGCTGGACTTCAGCCTTCACGAAGGGGGAATAGGATACGCTACGGACATCACTGTCGATGGTGGTACCAGTTGGAATGCGTAGAGTCTGAGTCCCTAATTTCGTATGCACGTCGTCGACCCTTGTCTGAAATCCTACGGTCCCAACCGTCGGCATGCCGAACAATTCAACGCGTTGTTTGAACCCAAGGTCCCCGCCATAGATAGCACGCCGATCAAATTGCGCAAACCCGTCACCGTTCACGGGATCATTGAGGAAAAACGTAAAGTCCGTGAACAGGTCCAGCCGATAGTATTGGCCGTAGGCGTTCACAAAAAACTCCCCGCCAGACGTCGTATCATAGTGATAATTGAGTTGGCCGGTGGTCCTCAGCGTGTTTCCTCCTTCATACGGGTTGATGGAACCGAACCGATCCAGAAGGCCTGTACTGACGGCGCGGAATGGAATCTCACCGGAGCCATCCCACCGAGACTGCAGAAAGGTGGCTTGCAGGCTGAGCTGATCCCGTCCCGTGAGGTTTGTGGTTACTTTCCCAAACACATTGGCCCGATGATACTGGTTGTCATTGAGGTATGGACCATTGGTGTAGAATCCTTCAGCCGCGAATAACGTGCGTACACGATCTTTTGTCGGAGAGAGCATCAGGAGGTATCGCTGGGTGCCGTACTCTCCGCCTGCGGCTTGGATGACTCCTTCTTTGACCATGTCGCGCGTCCGAAAATTCACCGCACCTGCCGTAACAAAATCTCCATACTCCGGCAGATAGGAACCTTTATGCACGTCGACTCCCTCGATCGTCTCCGGGATAATAAAGTTAAGGTCCGTATAACCTTGCCCGTGCGCGTGCGTTCGCAAATTGATCGGCATCCCATTGAGAAAGAAGCCGACGTCCGTCCCATGATCAGCGTCGAACCCTCGGAGGAAATATTGATCGGCCTTCCCCCCTCCCCCTGAGTGCTCAACTGCGACGAACCCGGGGATCAACCGTAAGACCTGTGCTGGTCTCCCTTGTGGTTGCAAGAGAATTTCCTTGTCGGGAATGAACTGTTGAGAGGAGGCTGCGACTGGCCGTTCAGCCACGACAGACACTTCTGGGACCTCGATTTCCAACTCATCAGGATCATGTCCGAACGCACCGTCGACCCAACAGATAGCCACCATCAAACACACAAGATAGGACACCAATGGCACTCGGTCACTCAAGGTAAATATCATTTACCGCAGCGCTTTTCCTGTCGTCGTCATGGTCAGTTTTCCGTGCTTCACACCCTTCACAGATACCAACGCATCCGCGACCTTCTTGATATCCTTCCCCTTACCTTTCACCACCAGCACTTCTAGACAATGGTTATGGTCGAGATGGACGTGCATGCCGGACAGAATCTGTCCGGCATGCGCATGTTGAATATCTGTCAACTTTCCAGTTAAATCCCGTACATGGTGGTCGTAAACGAACGTGATAGTGCCAACCGTCTCCTTATTCTCATCCCACTCTTCTCCTACAAGGTCATCCCGAATGAGATCCCGCAGCGCCTCAGACCGGTTTGTATAGCGCCTCCGCCTGATATGGCGGTCGAACTCCCCTAACAGCTTTCGATCCAACGACACTCCGAAGCGAACTAGCTCATCCATGATTCCTCCACCATTTAGTAACACGATTATGAATTTCGTAATATGACTAGAAGGAACTGTCAACACTAAACTCAGACGCTATTGGAGGTACGACAGTTACGGTTAGCTTGGATTCATGAAAGGGGGGAATCGGTAGCAGACGGCAAACTAACCCATCATTTCGTTCTGAGGAGAGGAAATTACAGACAGCAGGCATGCCTCATGAGTCGATGTGTCGTGGGACACCGTACTCACTTTGGCGCAATCGATTACAAATCGTCATTGGCCAATTGCACCTGGATTTGGGCAGATCCACGGTTTAGATTTCGCACTCGTCTGGTTCACCGAACGGGTGTTCGATTTCCAGCTATTCCCTTCCTATCGGACAGCCGAAAAGATGCACTGCTCAAGAACGCTTGCGAGGGCAACTCATGCCTTTCGTTCTCCTCAGGCCGCACCATCAGGCCTCTCTCGGTACAACAACACACTAGAGCTACTTCTTCTGCAGCACCGGATATCCGAGCGTATAGATCCACTTATCTGCTTCGACGGCATTGGCTGGAGCCATCTGTTTTGCGGGAATATGACACGGAATGCAGTCGACTTCGAAATTTTTCGAGACCGTGTGCAGGGGATCATCCGCATTGAAGAGCGACCACCCCCACCCTTTTCCCCAGAGCTTGGAGTCTTTGTAGCGTCCCTTGGTGTCGCGCACGAGCACGAACCAGCCCTTGGTCGTAGTCGCATGTCCCACTGCTGGACCGGTGGTCATCGCCATGGTTTTGGCATGGAGGAGCTCCTTCACCAGAATAGCCCCATCAGGGAACTGTCCCGTCTTCTGATAGTGAACAATCGTCTCCGGTTGCGTGTGCACCACATGATACTCTTGTAGGCCCGGGCCATCCGTTTCAAGAGTTTTTTCCGTATTGGCGTGTGCCCAGGTACCAAGTGTGGGCCATAGCCGATAGCCCTCGGGCACACGAATGGCGCCCGTCGATGTTTCCACGGCAGCAGATACAAACGGTTTCTCTTTTTCCGCATACGAACTGCTGATCACCAGCGCGGTGACCAGCATTGCCAGAACCCCAAACAGCCAGACCTTGTTCATAAACTCCTCCTAGAACTAGAGTGTTGAACTCCCTTACCCTTTCATCAATGACCGATGCACGCGTGTGCGAACCGCCTCCGCTATCGCGTGGGGCAATGCCCTGTACCGTTTCATCTGCCAGAACTGCAACGGTGCATTGAGTTCCCAAGACCACGGCCTCGCTTTCGGTTTTGAACAGACATCGTCCGTGATACGTCATTCCATTCGGCATTGTCTGTCATCTAGATGACTATCACGACTGATGTGCGCCCATCGGCATTATTTTTGGCCATGCATTCACCTCCCAATGACTCGCCGGAGACAAGTGCTAGCCATCTTCCCAGCGCTCGATATAGACAAGAGTCATTGCCGATTACTGGACTGTACGACTTTAGCGAGGTCGGTCAGACTACGGACACAGAGATAGGTCCGTGTATAATACAGGAGGCCTTTAGCACGGAACTCGTTCAAAATAGCCGTCACGACCTGACGGGCTGCACCGACAAGTTCAGCTAACTCCGCATGGGTCATGCGGATGTCCACGAGAAACCCCTCGTAATGTGGACAGGGTGCTCGTCCACCCCATTCCATCAGGTCCAGGAGGATCATCGCCACGCGTCGACGCAGCGGAACTGCAAACTGCCACTGAAGCCGTCGTTCAAAAAGGCCTAGTTGCCTGCCGTAGACCTCCAACAGCGCTTCACAGAGGACTTCATCGTGACGGACGGCCGCTTCCAACGTTCGTCGCTTAAACTCGAGAATGGACGTCGGCCCACTGGTAATGGCGGATTCTTCTTTCATGACAGTCGGCTGGGCGTACGGCAGATCGCCGAAAATCGAGCCTTTCCCCAACAGCATCCTAGTGAACTGCTGCCCACCTTCCCCGATGGCCAAGAGACGGACATACCCTTTTTGAATGACGTACGTTTTTCCCGGCGGGAGGGAGGCGTAGACCAATCTCCGATTGTTCAGGACTCGGCTGGAAACAGGTTGGAGTCTGTTTACGGAGATTAGAACCTATCTCAAAATAGTTGACGGCCTGAACATTCATCCCTATAAGTCCCGTCATGCTTCGCCTACGCGACGATCAATGGGAGCGAATTCGGGAGCACTTCCCCGAAGAGCACATTCCGGACTCCCGTCCGGGGCGGAAACCCGTCCCGACCCGAGCGGTCCTGGAAGCCGTGCTCTGGATTTTGAACACCGGGGCGCAATGGCACTTCCTGCCTCAGTGCTATCCGAATTACAAAACGGTGCATCGCCGGTTTCAACAGTGGTGTCACCAAGAGGTCTTGCGGGAGGTGCTGACGCAATTGGCCAACACGCTGCGTGACGAAGGGGCGATTGATGAACGGGAGAGTTTCATCGATGCAACCTTTGCTGCCGCGAAGGGCGGCGGGGACGACGTGGGCCTCACGAAACGCGGCAAAGGCGTGAAAATCCTCGCGATTGTGGATCGGCATGGGCTCCCCCTCTCGGTCAGCACGCATGCGGCGAATCATCATGAAGTCACCTTGGTCCAACTGAGTTTCGACTTCTACATGCTGGAGGCCAAGCCGGAACATCTCATTGGGGATCGGGCGTATGACAGCGATGGGCTCGATGCCGACCTCAAGCAGGACGGGGTGAATCTGATTGCGCCCCATCGCTCCACGCGCAAACTCAAGACCCAAGATGGCCGTCATTTACGCCGCTATGAACGCCGCTGGCTCGTCGAACGCTTCTTTGCCTGGCTCCAATGGAAACGACGCCTCCTAGTTCGTTGGGAGTACTACGCCACCAATTTCCTTGGCTTTGTGCAGCTCGCCTGTATCACGATGCTCCTGAAGCAATTTTGAGATAGGTTCTAAGAATCTGGATCGCACATCATCAGAACTGCTCACTGTTGGCTCCTCTCGTTGATCAGATAGGTACGGGGTGTAGAGGAGATTGGTAGCCAGCGCATCCTGCTGCATGATTCTCTCGTTTCCCAACGAATGTCTGCTGGTCGTCAGAAACACCGGATGATCTCCGCATTACAACAAGCGCTCGTTTGCACACAGGACTGCCTGTTTTTCTTCCATGCGAAGATCCTTCGATGTCGAATGAACTGGATGAAATAGAGGCGGTGCATGATGACACGGCTTTCTACCATCATTTTTCTACTTCTATTGTCAGATGAATGACAGAATTCTCGTTGGGGATCACGTACGCTCGGCTCTCTGATTCACGAGTATCGAATGTCCATTGCGCCTCAGTATCCATCCTTAACAGGAGGTTGACCTATGTATCCCAAGCACAACATCCCTGGGAGGCGAGTGGTCCCCTTTGCGACGGTGATGCTCGCCGCCGTGGTCGGACTCACTACCGGCACCACACCAGCCGCCACTGCTGGCTCCCCTCCGTCCGTTGCGACGGGAGGCAGCGCACAGTCCAACAAGTGGGTGGAATACACCCCTGAAGGCAAAATGAAAAGGCCGCCGTTCTCATTCCGTAAATGGATTTATATCGGAACTCCTGTGACTCCCAACGACATGAATGATGGGAAAGCCAACTTTCCAGAGTTTCATAATGTGTACATCGACCCAGAGAGTTTTGCTCATTTTGAAAAGACCGGGGAGTACCGTGACGGGACTGTTATCGTAAAGGAATTGGTGAGTGTAGGGACAAAAGAGGCCCCCAGCGGAGATGGCTATTTTCAAGGAGACTTCATCGGCCTGGAGGTTTCTGTGAAAGATGCCAAACGCTATCCGACCGATCCCGGAAACTGGGCGTTCTTTAGCTTCGGGCATTCCTACCCGCTCAAGGAGGTGTCTGCCAAAAACGGAGTGGATGACTGCAACAGTTGCCGCCAGAAGCACGCGGTCAAGTGGGTGTTCTCTCAGTACTACCCTGTGTTGCGAGCCGCGATGCCTGCGAAGAAGTAAAGGGACGGCGCGTTTGAGTCATGTCTAGTGGCTCGAACGCGCCTCTCATTCACCGAGCCTGTGTAACTTCTTCGTCACGTCGCAATCGAGAACTTCACGTAGACATCAGACCTCTCAAATATTCAAGCTGCGCATGGTCCTACCCAAGATTGATCCTTACCGGCTGATCACTGGCATTGATTGCATCACACTCTTCTGGTCCACAGAACGAGCGTTCAATCTTCGTCTATTTCCTCTATAAGAAAATGTTCATACTATAGGCTCAGTGGGTACGGCTGGGGGACGGATACCATCATGGGAATGCAGAGGCTGCGAATATGCAATTCACTACTAAACTCTTGCCAGTTATCAGTTGAGTCCTGTACCTTCTGGCGACCACGCAGCGAGAATGAATATGTCCAACAATCGTGCACCCGCACACGATGACCGCTGGGGTGATCACGTTCCTTCCTCCTTGCGGTACACCATCTTGGTTGAAAAAGGTGACGTGAGATGCTTCCTTTCCTTACTCGCAACATGTCTACATACGTTCTTTGATTTTAATGAGGCCAAAATTCGAAGCACTGACCACTTTCTTTCACGCCTCGTTTCTGAATCCCTTAAACGGTTCTACATGAGGTCTGGAGAGACCTGTGCGAACAATGTCTCTTTTTATTTTTGGCCGGATACTATTGAAGCCGAGGCTTCTAGAGCTGTCTACAACGATCCAGAAGAAGAGACTTCTAAACTCCACGGGCAGAGGTATGAGAAGGCTATTGAAAGACGCAATAAAACAAGGCCTCAAAGAAAGGCCGCTCATTGGCGTCGTCTCGTAGCCGAACGCTTTGAGGTACTCCAGTCGATTTTTGTCCTCTTGCACCATGATAGTAATCACGCTCCTTTAAGTGCTTTGATACGAGAAGTGCGAAGATTTGCAGCTGAGTCGGGTGTATGGCTTGATATTAAGGGAGATCCCCCTACCCTGGTACCACTTGAAGAACCCCTTTTACAGAAAGAGGTTCTAGACAGGCTATTGCCCCGTCTCAAAGCGAGGTTCCCAGATCGGGCGACAGATCTAATCAACGCGTACCACGACCTTCTCAAGGGCGTTGACACAAACACAGTGTTCGGGAATGCGTTCAAATCCCTTGAAGAACTGGCTAGGGAGGCTAGCGGCGTTCCAAAGCTGGAATTAAGTGAACGCTCTGCCCTGGAAAAAGCTTTTCCACAGCTCCATGGGACTATCCGAGAAACCATTATTAAACTTGCCGCACATCGAGGCGATGAAGGGGCCCATGGTCGTAAGGGACCAGACGAATACGAAATTCGGTATCTGCTATTCTGCATCTGCAATGTGGCCCTTGTCCTACTCGAATACAAAGAAAACTGTGGCTGAATTGTGGCAGAACTATCGTGTCCGACGTGATTTCATCGGGTCCTCGCCTACCTCTGACTCCTCTGTAAGTGATTGAGATTGAAACGATGAGGTACTATCAGGCACCATAGTCCCTGGGTCTGTGGAGGCTTCAAATCTCGCAGCCTCTGCCTTCCTGATAGATGACTGGCTCTTTCCCTATTCCCCCTGAATCAGGATGTACATCTCGCTGCCCTGGCGGTTCACGAGCAGGAGGGCAAGGTCCGTGGGTTTGAGTGGATCGGCCAGGCGCTCAAGGGTTGAAAAATTCGGAGTGTATTGGAGGTCGATATCGAGGTGAGACTACTTAAAGACATCCACACTAGGGCTCATCCCTTCCCAGCCAGCGAGAAGCCCTGTTCCGATGACGAAAAGGTTTGTACCAGGGGTGAGAGTTCTGTATGGTGAGACGCACGCGAGACTTTTCCTACACCTTTGGGTTGGAGACGTTAGGAAACATTGTAACGTCCAAAGTTAACCGTCTGACACCTCGCAGCGCAGTTGTCGGGTCCTAGGCAACGATGGGCTCTGGTTTTCACCCAATCTCCATAATCAGGTATTGACCCCGTGCACGCCGGTCTAACCCTCTCGATCGCACTCATCGCGGGTGTCCTGGCGCAGTCGCTTGCCCGCCATCTTAATATCCCAAGCACCGTTCTCCTCCTTCCCCTAGGGGCAGCGTTGGGCCCGGAATTGCTCGATTGGGTTCATCCTCAATCCATGGGCCGTGGACTCTTCGACCTGGTCGATTTTGCGATCGCGATCATTCTGTTCGAAGGAGGATTGAATCTGCAGTGGTCGCGTCTTCGTCGACAGGAAGCGCCCATTCGGCAGCTCGTGACCTGGGGGGCCGTGTGGACACTCGCCGGGGCTACCCTCGTGGCCCACTTTATTCTCGATTGGTCGCTTGGGCATTCGCTGCTGTTCGGGAGCCTGGTCGTGGTCACCGGGCCGACGGTTGTCGCCCCGCTGGTTCGGAACATGCGCCTACGCCCTCACATGCGAACCATCATCGAGGCTGAGGGTGTGTTGATCGATCCGATCGGTGCGGTCCTGGCAATTCTCGTCTTGAACTTTGTGCTGTCGCCAGCGGCCGAGACACTGACGAGCGAACTGTATCTGCTGGGCTTGCGGCTTGGATTTGGCATCATCGCGGGGACGATCGGCGGCTTTGTTCTCGGCAGACTCCTCCGTTGGCCTGGCCTCGTGCCCCATGGCTACACGAATATCTTTACCCTCGCCATGACGTACGGACTGTTTCAACTGTCCGATCAGGTCATCCCCCAGAGCGGCATCCTTGCCGTCACCGTCGCCGGCATTCTAGTCGGGAACCTTGGGACTCACGTCGATCGTGACCTACGGGATTTCAAAGACCAAATGACCATCCTGTTGGTTGGATTGTTGTTCATCTTGCTGGTGGCTGACATTCGATGGAACGATATCGTGGAGCTGGGGCCGGCAGCCTGGTGGACCGTCGCCGCGCTGATCCTCCTGGTGCGTCCAGCGAGCGTATTCTTGTCGACGATCGGAACCGAACTCCCCGTGAAGGAACGCCTGTTTCTTGCCTGGGTCGCTCCTCGAGGCATTGTCGCTGCTGCGATCGCGTCGCTGACTGCCGAGGCGATGCGGCAAAAACAACTCGAGGGCGGCGATGCTCTTCGAGCCATGGTCTTTATGACCATCGGGGTCACCGTGCTGCATGCGAGCCTCTTTGCTCGCCCCATGGCTCAACTCCTTCAACTTCGACTTCCCAAGCGGGAAACGGTGGCGATCCTTGGAGTTCGTGAGCTGAGCTTAGCCATGGCGGCAGAACTCAAGAAGGGCGGTACGCCTGTCGTGTTCATCGACTCCGAGCCGAGGCATTGTCGCCTCGCTGAAGAGGCAGGGCTCCCAGTCATTTTCGGAGATGCCCTGGAGGAACGCATCATGATGCGCGCCCGATTTGACAGTGTCGAGACAGTGGTCGGGCTGACGGACAACGACCACTTGAACAGTCGATTCGTCACCCTTGCACGCACGCTGTTCAAAGTGCCGAAGGCCTATGTGTCCGTGGAAAGTTTAGATGGCCAGGCGGTTCCCGCGCATGTTCGCCAGGCCGAAGCCGAAGTGCTCTTCGAAGGTCCCCACGACATCGAGCGATGGAACGTCCGATTTCGGCAAGGTGCGGTGGAGATGCTGGAGGTGATCTTTGAGGAACCGCCGAATCAGAGCGCGGCAGCCGATGGCGAGCCGGTTGACCCGAAGCGTGTCGCAGGACAATTCGGTGAACTCTGTATCTTCCTGACGATTCGAAATGGGAAACGGACGCTCCCGATGCGAATGGGATATGTCCCCAAGAAGGGCGATCAAGCCTCTGTTGCAATACACGCGTATGAAAACAAGAAGGCGTTGGACCAGCTGCGACAACAGGGGTGGATCCCCAAACCGCCCGAAGAGCCATCGCCGGCTCCTGCCAAGTAGCCGCCTCTTTATTCCCCCTGAATCGGGATGTACATGACGTTGCCCTGGCGGTTCACAAGGAGAAGGGCGAGGTCGGAGGGTTTCAGTGGATCGGCGAGCCGCTGAAGGGTTGAAAAATTTTTGACGTATTGCCGGTTGAATTCCACCACGACGTCGCCCGGTTGTAAGCCGGAGGCTTCGGCGAGGCTCCCTTCTTCGATATCCGTCACGACGACCCCTCTGTTCACCGGTAAATCCATCTGGCGCGCCAACGGTGTCGTCACGTCATCGAAGACCACACCGGCAAGTGGATGGACGGTGGACGCGCTGGAGGCGGCCTGAATCTTCTTTGTCCGTTCGCGCGGAGCTTCCTGAATGACCAGGTTGGCTTGATACAGCTTCCCGTCTCGCATGAGATCCAGACGATGTTTGCTGCCGATCGACGCCTGTGCCACCAGGTTGCGCAGATGGCCGCTGTCCATCACGTCTCCCCCGTCGAACCGCACCACGACATCGCCTCGTTTCAGACCGGCTCGCTCCGCCGACCCCTTGGACTGCACGTCCGTGACGATCGCCCCCTTGACGTCCGGCAGTCGGAAGATTTTCCCCAAAGGTGGACTCACGTCTTGTGTCGACGCACCGAGAAATCCTCGCACGACACGGCCCGTCTTGATCAGGCTCTGCATCGAGGCACGGGCCATGTTGCTGGGAATCGCAAATCCGACGCCGACACTTCCGCCGGTCGGACTCGCAATCGCCGTATTGATTCCGACCAGCTCGCCATGAATGTTGACGAGCGCTCCGCCCGAATTCCCGGGATTGATCGGCGCGTCAGTCTGGATGAAGTCTTCGAAATCGGCCACGCCGACATCCGCGCGACCGACGGCGCTCACGATACCGAACGTGACCGTGCGGCTCAGCCCAAGCGGGTTGCCGATAGCAAGGACAAAGTCGCCGACGTCCAGTTCGCTCGAATCGCCCCACGCGACCGTGGGCAGCTTCGTCGCCTGAATCTTCACCACGGCGACGTCGGTCTTGGGATCCGTCGCGACCACTCGCCCCTTATATTGACGCCGGTCCGCCAGCACCACCTCGACATCGATCGCATCGGCCACGACATGGTTATTGGTGATGATGTAGCCATCCGGTGCGACGATCACGCCGGACCCTTGACCGTATTGTCGACGGGTTGGTGGATCTTTGAACAGGCCGAACGGCAGCGCTTCGTCACTGAACGTTTGATCACGCACCATCACGGTCGAGGCGATGCTCACGACTGCCGGAATCACCTTATTGGCAGTGCTCTTCACCTGGCGCTGCAAATCCTGACCGCTCGTCTTCGGACTCTGCTGGGTGGCGGACAATGCCGGGGCCGGAGCCGTCAGACAACCGACAAGTCCCCACACGATGATCATGAATGTTCTGGCGTTCACTTCTTGGCCTCTTCTGCAGTTTATCAAGATCTCAAGACCGTGCGCCCGAGCCTACCACGCAGTGCCAATCACTGGCATTCATAATTTGATATCGCGCCACGGACCCACATCTTACCATTGCGCTGTGGACGGAAGTCTCTACATCAGAGCCCGTAAAGATGATCCCTGACCTTTGGGCATTTTCGAGGCGCCGCATCTAACGCCACGCCCTCAACCCAACCACGAACCGTATCTGGCTTGGATCTCCGCCCTGTTGACGCACTAAGGTAGCGGTCTCGCCCAAACTCCGGTCGAACGACAGGCCGAATGTCGAATTATGGACCATCGAGCGAGCGACTGACCACTTCTTGTTGCGTCATTTCACCAATCGTATGGTTCTAGTTCATCTTTTCACATGATGCGATTCGCCACAGTAACGTCGCTTGGTAACTGTCCCGAAATGCCTCACTAGTTGAGTAGAAGAAGATTGAGACCAGCAACTCGGGTCGTAGCAAGCCATCGGAATCACGATCGTTGTTCGATGAAGTGCCTCCCATTGGTGTGCTGGCATTATTGATGCTTCATTTACGTTTAACATAGAGCTTTACCGGCCTTGATTGAGCTGCTGGAGTTAAGAGAGAGTAAGTACGTTAAAGTGAGGTCTCCTCTTGCTATGATAACTGTCCAAGCTACCATCCGGCTTGTGATTCTAGTCTTTGCCTTCTGCCAGGTGATGGGCTTTATGTGCCCGGTGCCGGATCTGTCATTGGCCGAGGACGTGCCGCAACTGGCTGGAGAGATGAGTCATGCGGCCTGTCCGATGGACGGGACCCTTGCCTGCCCACCGTCACTTACGTCATCTCCTGAACGTCAGATACAGATCAGCACAACCGCAGATGTTTATGCTGCTCAGATTTTCTCCGATGGCGCCACGACTCCCATCAGTCTTTCAGCTCGACCTATTGGGTCTGTGGGCAGTGCCTATTCCATTGTGCCCATCTCCATAGCTTCATCCTCGGTCCTCCGAATCTGATCCCGCACCTCCAGGTCTGTCGCTCCCTCAGCTCTGAACGCTGAGCGAGCATTGATCTCTACCTTGCAATCTGGAGATGCCGCCGTGAGACAAACCATCGTCGATTCATTCCTCGTTCGGATGTTGTCGTCTGTTCTTTTCTCATTATTGGCGTCGTCCCCACTCCTAGCGAATGGGACGCACGAAACGAGTGGCGCGACATCTAACGGGATTCACAATCCTGCCTCCGATCAATCGCGAATCAGTCTCTCAGCCCTTATCGCAGAATTTGACCAGGCGAATCCCGAGGTGAGGGCAGCACGCCAACGGTGGGAAGCAGCAAAGGCCGTGGTCCCGCAAGTGCAGACGCTCCCCGATCCAAAACTCCAGTTGGGCTACCAGCGCATGCCCATGGCAGAGCCGGTACAGGGGGCCATGTACGGCTTCGGTCAAGAGATTCCCTTTCCCGGAAAACTCCGACTGAAAGGGGAGGTCGCTCAACGGGATGCGGATCGGATTGAACAGGAGTACGTGGCGGTGCGTCTCCATCTCATCGCCAGACTCAAGGAGGCGTACTTTGATCTGCACTTCGTGCATGATTCCATCGAGATCGTTGAGCGGAACAAAATCCTCCTGATGCAGTTCGAAAAAACGGCGAAGTCTCGCTACGCCGTTGGTCAGGCCGCCCAGCAGGATGTATTCCGCGCCCAAGTCGAAATCTCACGGGTGATGGATCGCTTGGCCGTCCTTGACCAGCAAAAAGAGAGCCTCCATGCCGCAGTCAACCGGCTCCTGAACCGGCCGCCCGCTGGTCCGTTCGGGTCCCCGGAAGAGATCCAGATGACGATGTTGACGCTGCCCTTGCCGGAACTAAGCCAACGCGCGGAAGAGTTCTCGCCGATTCTGCAGGCCTCCGCCAAGGGGGTGGAACGGGGTGAACGGGCTGTGGCGTTAGCTCGGCGAGAATACTACCCGGACCTTGACATCAGCGCCCTAGGCCTACGGAACGATCGCATCAATGAGAACGGCTATCAGGTCATGGTGGGCATACGCATCCCCTTGTACTTTGCGACCAAACAACGACAGGCCGTGAGGCAGGCATTGGCTGAAACCACCGAAGCGCGAGAGAGCCTCGCCAACACCAGACAGGATCTCTTATTTCGAGTGAAAGATGACTTCGTCCAGGCCCAGCGAGCCGAACGGCTCGTCACAATTTTACGCGACGCGATCATCCCGCAAGCCACCCTGGCCCTGCAGGCCTCGCAGGCCGGTTATGGGGTCGGCAACGTGGACTTCCTCACGTTGTTGAACAGCCTCCTCACGCTGCAGGAAAGCGAGCTCGAATTGCATCGGGAAATGGTTGCACACGAGAAGGCGCTCGCGAGATTGGAGGAAGTGACCGGGGGGCCTCTGACAAGCTCAGGCTCCCCTGTTTCTGACGAGAGAGCGCATCAGGTACACGGTGAGGAATAGGCAACAAAAGGAGTGCCTCGTCGATGACCAAGCGAACGATTCTCGTGGGCATATCCACCATTGTTCTTGTCGGACTCGCTGCTGCCTTGTGGGTCGCGACCCGCGAGCCCGCCACCACGCCGGCCGGACCTACAATGGAATCGGACGCCGGCATGCCCAAGGCCGACGACTCCATGGACATGCCAATGCCTGCCCATCGCGCTCCGGAAGAACATGGGCCACCGACGAAACCTGGCATAGGAGTCAATACGATGACGATCGCGCCCGAGCGACTCCAAACCATCGGGGTCAAATTCCAAGAAGCGGCGCGCCGCCGACTCGACAAGACCATTCGCACCGTCGGCCGTGTAGAGATCGATGAACGGTTGGTGGGACGCGTCAATCTCAAGTTCGAAGGATGGATCGAGAACCTGCGCGTGAGCGCGATCGGTGATCACGTCGAGAAAAATCAAGTTCTCTTCACAATCTACAGCCCGGATTTGGTCGCGACCCAGGAGGAATATCTGCTGGCCCTTCAGAGTTACCGGGAGCTGGGGAAAAGTGAATTTTCCGAAGTGTCGCGCGGTGCGAAGGACCTACTCGAAGCCACACGCCGCCGACTCCAGCTGTGGGATATCAAAGAGAACCATGTCCAGGATTTGGAACGGACGGGAACGGTGTTGCGAACACTGCCGATCCACTCACCGGCCACGGGGACGGTGCTGCGTATGGAAGCCCGCGCCGGAACCTTCGTGACACCGGGCACCGAGCTGTATTTCATCGCCAATCTCTCCCGCATCTGGATTCTTGCCGACATCTACGAATACGAGCTGCCCTTCATCAAAAAAGGGCAAGGTGCGACCGTGACGTTGTCGTACGATCCAGACGCGAAGCTGCACGGTCACGTCGCGTTTATCTACCCGACGCTCGATCCCAAGACGCGCACAGCCAAGGTGCGATTCGAATTGGATAATCCCGACGAAAAGCTGAAGCCCGGTATGTATGCCAATGTGGAACTCAAGATACCACTCGGCACGAGACTGGTGGTCCCGAGGGACGCCATTCTTGAATCCGGTGAGCGGCAACTGCTTTTCATCCACCACGGGGGCGGTCAATTGGAGTGGCGCAACGTCGCGCTAGGGGCGAGGGCGGGGGACTGGGTAGAGGTCAAGGAAGGGATCAAGGAAGGCGATCATGTGGTGACGGGAGCGAATTTCCTGATCGATTCCGAGAGCCAACTAAAGGCTGCGGTCGGCGGCATGGCGGGAATGCATTGATGCCGTAAAGCGGGCCACGTGAAGCGTCTCTCGTCGTGGCCCGCGAGAGACGAGATACGAACGACGAGTTTGAGCATGGTTGAACGAATCATAGAATTCAGCGCCCGGAACCGGTTCATTGTGTTCCTTCTTGTCTTCGGTCTTGCCGCCGCCGGAATTTGGGCGATGAAGCATACGCCGGTGGACGCCATCCCGGATCTGTCGGATACCCAGGTCATCATCTACACCAAATGGCCCGGCCGCTCTCCCGACCTCGTCGAGGACCAGATCACCTACCCGATCGTCACGGCTCTGCTGTCTGCGCCGAACGTCACCGTGGTCCGCGGCTTTTCGGACTTCGGCTTTTCGTATGTCTATGTCCTCTTCAAAGATGGGACCGATATCTACTGGGCGCGGAGCCGGGTGCTGGAATATATGAACCAACTGGCAGGCCGCCTCCCCGACAATGTCACCCCACAACTGGGCCCTGATGCCACGTCCGTCGGATGGGTCTTTCAATATGCCCTCATCGACGAGACCGGGCAGCATAACCTCGCAGACCTACGCTCGTTTCAAGATTGGTACCTGCGGTACTGGCTCCTGAGCGTCGACGGCGTCGCGGAAGTGGCGGGAGTCGGCGGGTTTGTGCGGCAATATCAGGTCAACCTCGATCCGACCAAAGTCCTCGCCTATCAACTCTCGCTTCCCCACATCATTGAAACGATCCGGCAGAGCAATGCGGATGTGGGAGGACGGGTCGTGGAGTTCTCGGGGATCGAGTACATGATCCGCGGTCGAGGGTACATCAAGGCCGTCGGCGATATCGAGAAGATCGCCGTCGGGGTGAATCCCAACGGCACGCCCATCTTGCTTCGCGATGTGGCCACAGTCCGTCTGGGTCCGGATATGCGACGCGGATTGGTGGAGCTGGACGGCAAAGGCGAAGTGGTCGGCGGCGTGGTGATCATGCGTTTCGGGGAAAACGCCCTGACGGTCATCGAACGGATCAAGGCCAAGCTCAAGGCGCTGGAACCCTCGATGCCGAAGGGGGTGACTGTCGTCACCACTTACGACCGCAGCGACTTGATCCGTGAGTCGATCGCCACGGCACAGGAAAACCTGGTCGAAGAGTTGATCGTGGTGAGCGTGTTGATCATCGGATTTCTCCTGCATCTGCGCTCCGCCTTGCTGCCGATTCTCACCCTTCCCTTGGCCGTGCTCCTCGCGTTCCTTCCCATGTATTTCATGGGCATCGGGATGAATATCATGTCGATCGGCGGGATCATCGTGGCCATCGGCGACATGGTGGATGCGGCGATCGTGATGGTGGACAACGCGCACAAACGGCTGGAGGAATGGGAGCGAGGGGGGCGCATCGGAGATCGGACGCAGGTCCTGATCGACTCAGCCAAGGAGGTCGGTCCCGCCATTTTCGCCTCTCTCCTGGTGATCGCCATCGCCTTCATGCCGGTGTTCACCTTGGAAGAACAGGAGGGGCGGCTGTTCAAACCACTCGCCTGGACGAAAAATCTGGCCATTGCCATGAGCGCCGTCTTGGCGATCACACTGATCCCGGCTCTGCTGGCGTTCCTCGTTCGCGGCCGGATCTTTTCTGAACAGCGCCATCCGGTCAGCCGTCTCCTGCAACAACTCTATGCTCCGGTCCTGCGACTGGCCCTGCGACATCGGATCGCCGTCATCATCATGGCCATCGGGTTGACCGTGACAGTCTTCCCCGCGTTCCAACGCATGGGCACGGAGTTCATGCCGCCTCTATACGAGGGCACGATCCTCTATATGCCCACGACTCTCCCCGGCATTTCGGTGACCGAAGCCTCCAGGTTGCTGCAACAAATGGATCGTGAGCTGAAAAAGTTCCCGGAAGTAGAGCAAGTGTTTGGAAAGGCAGGCCGGGCCGACACCTCCACCGATCCAGCTCCGTTCAGCATGATCGAGACGGTCATCGAACTCAAGCCGAAGGAACAATGGAGACCCGGGGTGACCTATGAGAGCTTGATCGACGAGATGGACCAGGCTCTGCAATTTCCTGGCGTGACCAACGCCTGGACGATGCCGATCAAGGCTCGCACCGATATGTTGACCACCGGTGTGCGCACACCGGTGGGGATCAAGATTTTTGGCCCGGATCTGTCGCAAATCGAGAAAATTGGCAAGCACTTGGAGATGGTGTTGCAAGAGGTGCCCGGTACGAAGAGCGTGTACGCTGAGCGAGTGTCAGGGGGATATTTCCTCGACTTCGACATTCATCGAGACGAAATCGCCCGTTACGGACTGACGGTCATGGATGTGGGAAGGATCATCGAGTCGGCCATCGGTGGCGAAAACATCGATATGACGATCGAAGGGCGCGAACGGTATCCGATCAACGTCCGCTATCTCCGTGAGCTGCGGGACGATCCGGAGAAATTGCGTCGCGTGTTGGTGACGACGCCGACCGGGGCGCAAGTACCGATTGCGCAACTGGCCACGTTACGGTTTCTTCAGGGTCCGCCCATGATCAGGGATGAAGACGGCATGTTGGCCGGCTATGTGTTCGTCGATATGCGAGGACGGGATGTCGGCAGCTATGTGGACGAGCTCAAGAGGGTGGTTGAAGAAAAAGTGGAATTGCCTACCGGGTATACGATTGCGTGGTCCGGACAATACGAGTTTATGCAGCGCGTCAGGGAACGGCTCATGATCTTCGTCCCACTGACGATCGCGATCATCTTCGTCCTGTTCTATTTCACGTTCCGGTCCGTGGCCAAAACCCTCATGGTGATGCTTGGCGTGCCGCTCTCCTTGGTAGGAGGGCTGTGGTACATGGTCTGGCTCGGCTACAACATGAGCATTGCCGTATGGGTGGGCATTATTGCGTTGGCTGGCGTCGCAGCCGAGACCAGCGCTGTGATGCTGGCCTATCTTGATGAAGCCTGTAGGCGCCGTCGGGAAGCCGGCACACTGCGGACGCTGGAGGAGCTCATCGAGACTGTCCACCAGGGGGCTGTCGAGCGCATCCGCCCGATGGCGATGGCGGGTTTGGCCAACATTCTCGGGCTTGTTCCGGTCATGTGGGCGACGGGGACCGGGGCGGATGTGATGAAACGCTTGGCCGCGCCGATGGTCGGCGGAGTAATGTCGGCCATGATTCTTACGCTGTTCGTCATTCCGTCTATCTATGTCATATGGCGGTGGTGGAAGGAGCGACCTGAAGTGCACGGCATGGCGGAAGCAGGCTCAGGAGGAAAACCATCAAGAGGAAGCCCGGCATCATGAATTTGAGCACGGGCGGCTCAATCGAGAACAATGGCTCCTCGGAGTCAGGATGATGTGGAGACAATTGCTCCATCGGCGTCTCACCGTTCTATTTGGTCTTGCCGTGGTCGTCAACTATCCGTGGGAACGGGCCCAGTCCCGTCTGTACGTCCTACCCGGCGGGACAGAAGTCCACTGGTGGATGTGCGCGATGGCGAGTATTGCAGACGGCCTGATGGTACTGCTGATCTTTTGGATCGGTAAGCTGGTGATCGGCCATCGTGACTGGTATCTCCGACCGGGAGCAAGAGGCTATGCCGTCCTGCTGCTCTCGGGAGCGATCATCATCGTGATGGTTGAGTGGAGCACCATCTATGCGGCGCATTGGTGGGACTACAGCCCGCATATGCCTCTTGTTCCGGGATTGAACATCGGATTGGCTCCACTGGCGCAGATGCTGGTGCTGCCGCCGCTGATTTTTTCGCTACTGGCCTGGTGGCATCGAAAGATGATTGGCGGATGACAGATGAATAATGCAAAGGATCCGGTCTGTGGCATGAGGGTTTTCCAAGAGCGGGCCTGCCCGTAACCTACGGAGGCCGGAGATTCTACTTCCACTCCGACCTTTGCCGGTGATGACACCATGCCCGGCTCGGCATTCATTGATCACGCAGCCATCCCGAGGATCGTATATCGGCAAGATTCGCTCAACTTCAGTACCACATCCGCACTCCGACCACGAATCGAATCTGGCTCGGATCTCCGCCCTGTTGACGCACTAACGTTGCGGTCTCTCCGAAGCTTCGGTCGAAGGACGCACCGACATAGGGAGCAAACTCCCGTCGAATTTCGTAGCGCAGGCGAGCGCCGAATTCCAGATTGTTCAGCCCAGACCCGGTTGTAAATTCTTCCACCCGTTGGATGGCCAGATTCGTTTGAAACCGGCCTTGCAGGATCCACCGTTGCGTCAGCAAGAAATCTTTTGTGTAGGAGAGCCTGGCGGAAACGGCCCCGCTCTGATCAATGAACACCGCCGATTCAAACTCGTAGTTGTACGGCACGATCCCCTGAAGCCCGATCACGGCTAACCCCCGCGTGACATTGCCTCCACGAAAGGACTGGGTTTCCATCCGGCCGCCGACTTGAATATCGTAATACTTCCACACGAACCGCCCATAGAGCAGTTGAAAGTCTACGTCGTAGTCCGCCTTGAACGCAGTATCCTGCTGTCCTTCACTCTTAAACCAGAGTCGGTTGTAGTCTCCACCGTACCACCCTTCGATATCCCATCGATAGTCACTGTTACTTCCGTCACCGCCGGTGCGAGGGCGATATTCAAGGACATCAACCAGCGTGAACAGGCGGCGTTCCTGGTCGTTGACAGGCTTCGGCCATTCCTCGCGTAAGGCTACGTTTGCCTGGTGCTGGTCGCGCCCCGTTAAAGGCCCGGTAAAAGTGGTGTGATTCGGCGCTGCAGTTCGATCTTGATGGTCGGATTCGGCCATGCTCTCCGCCACAGCAATACTGTTGTTCAGCAGGCTGATGGCGATCGCCACCCAACAGGTCCGGAACACCACATTCACTCGCGCATCCTACTCGTTAGGTCAAGACATGAACCACGCGAAACATGCCCGCTTCCATGTGCAGAAGGAGGTGGCAGTGAAAGGCCCAAGGCCCTGGGGCATCGCCGCTGATCACAACGGCTAGCCGCTCAGCTGGTTTGACCACGACCGTATGTTTTCGCGGAAGATATGCACCCGAACCATTTTCCAGGTGCATCCACATCCCATGCAGGTGGAGCGGATGCTCCATCATCGTGTCGTTCACAAAAATGAGCCGCAGGCGCTCACCGTAACGAACAGGAATCGGCTCCGGCGCGTCCGAATACTTTTTCCCGTCAAACGACCACATATAGCGTTGCATATGGCCGGTCAGGTGCAGCTCGATCTCACGCCCCGGCGCTCGTTGGTCTTGATAGGGAGCGAGGCTTTTTAGGTCGGCATAGACAAGGACGCGACGAGAGTCCTGTCCAAGTCCTGCACCTGGTTCATGCATTCTGTTGTGAGAATACTGAGCAATTGTCTGATTCCCTGTGCCATGATGGTCAGGACCATGCTTCACCGGTCTGGCACCCTCCCCTAATACCTCATGGGTGGCCTTCCCATGCTTTCCCTCATGACCTGAGGCCAGACCATGGTGCGGTTCTCCGATCGACTCCACCGGGTGGCTTGTGGGGTCGTTGCCATGATCCATCATCCCCATGTCTTTCATCGTCCGAAGTGGACGGGCTCGGCGCTCAGGGATCTCTCCCTCCATCGCAGACCGAGGAGCCAGTGTCCCACGGGCATAGCCGCTCCGGTCCATGGTTTCGGCAAAGATCGTGTACGCACGATCTTCGGACGGCTGCACAATGACGTCGTAGGTTTCGGCAGGACCGAACCGAAACTCGTCAACGGCAACAGGCTGCACATTTTGGCCATCGGCCTGGACCACGGTCATGGTCAGCCCAGGAATACGAACGTCATAGAAGGTCATGGCGGCAGCATTGATGAAACGCAACCGCACCCGTTCGCCCGGCCGAAACAGCCCGGTCCAATTGCCGGTCGGTGAACGCCCGTTCATGAGGAACGTGAACGTCGACCCTGTGACATCGGCAAAGTCCGTCGGATCCATTCGCATCTCGTCCCACATCACATAATTTCGCAGAGTCGACCAGAACCCCCGACGTGATGCATCAGAGAGGAACTCCCGTGCATCGCGCTTCTGGTAGTTGTAATAGCCGGAGAGTTTCTTGAGGTTGTCGAGCATCTCCTCCGCGGACTCTTCGCTCCTTTCGGATAGGATCACGACATAGTCTCGATCATACTGAAAGGGCTCCGGTTCGATGGGATCCAGAATCATCGGCCCATACATGCCCTGTAATTCCTGACCACCTGAGTGGCTGTGATACCAATAGGTTCCACTCTGCTTGATCGGAAATCGATAACTGAACGTAGTGCCCGGAGCAATGCCGCTGAAGCTCACTCCTGGCACGCCGTCCATGTGAGGAGGCAACAGGATGCCATGCCAGTGAATCGACGAAGCTTCTTTGAGACGGTTTGTGACGCGGAGGGTGACTTCTTGGCCTTCCTTCAAGCGGATGATGGGGCCTGGAATCGTCCCGTTAATCGTGATGGCCGTGCCGGTTCGCCCATCCAGAGAAAAGGGCCGCTCACTGATCACTAGATCGATCTGCTCACCGCTGATTGTCGTACTGGATGCACCCGGTCGAGACACCGGCGTGAGCGAATGGCCTCGGCAGGAACCAAGAATCGGCTGGAGCGCGGTCAGTACCCCCAACGCACCAGCCCGCTTCAACAGGCGACGTCGCGATATCGCCTCATCCTTCATGTCATCCAACTAGAAAGAATACATCGAGCCATACCGCAACCATACATAGCACCCAGCATTACTGCACACTTTCTTCACTCGTCATCATAATAGAGGGGATCGTCCTGCAAGGCCAGAGTTGGCCATCTGTCGGCCAACATCGCTGGCTCGCTTCTCGACCTGCCGCTCTACCCACCGATACAGGACAGGTAACACGATGAGCGTCAGCAAGGTCGATGAAATCAATCCTCCGATCACAACCGTTGCGAGCGGTCGTTGAACCTCAGATCCCGGTCCGGTCGCAAGGAGTAATGGCGTAAGCCCTAGAGCAGCCACCATGGCGGTCATCAATATAGGCCGCAATCGTAAGACCATGCCTGTGAGAACAGCCTCATCAAGCGGCAGACCCTGACGACGCAACTGGTTGATATAGGAGATTTTTACGACTCCATTGAGCACGGCAACACCAAACAACGCAATAAACCCCACAGACGCCGGCACAGAGAGATAAAGCCCACCGATCAACAACGCCACCAGCCCGCCGACCATCGCAAAGGGAATGGCGAGAAGAATCAATGCCGCCTGCCGCAGATTCTCGAACGTCAAGAACAAGAGCAGAAAAATAAGTCCGGTGACGATCGGCACCACGATGACTAGGCGGGTCATGGCCCGCTGTTGATTCTCGAATTGTCCCCCCCACGTGACGTAATAGCCTGGAGGAAGCCTTACTAGCCTACCCACCGCCGCTTGCGCTTCTTCGACGGCACCGACAAGATCGCGCCCGGTCACATTCGCTTCGACGGCGATACGGCGGCTGGCTTGTTCACGGCTGATTTGTGCCGGGCCTTCCACAATTTGAATATCGGCAAGATCCCGGAGCGGAATGCGGGAGCCATCTGGCGCCATCACCCACAGGGTGGCGATCGACTCAACATCTTCACGTCGATCGTCCGGAAATCGCACGACGATCGGAAACCGCCGCTGCCCTTCGAAGACTTCTCCCACCTCGATCCCGGCCCCAACGGCCTGAATGACCTCCGTGATGTCGGCCACATTAATTCCATGGCGAGCCACCTTGGACCGGTCGATATCGACCTTGAGATAGTAGAGGCCAGAAATTTGCTCGACGCGAATATCGGACATACCGTTCACCTGCCGCAATGTCCGAGCAATCTCGTCTCCCTTCGCCCGTAACAGGTCGAGGTCATCGCCGAACAGCTTGACCGCCACCTGTGACCGGACTCCCGACACCAGCTCATCCACGCGCATGGAGATCGGCTGAGATAAGCCGAACGCAATGCCGGGCACCTTCTCCAGTCGCAGGCGGACCTGCTCTTCGATTTCACGTTTACTCCCTGCCTTCCAGTCGGATTCTGGTTTCAGCAACACATACATGTCACTCAGCTCCATCCCCATAGGATCCGTCCCCAGTTCATTCGCACCGGTACGGGACACGATGGAACGCACGTCCGGAATATTCAGCAAGAGCCGTTCGACTTCTCCCGTTATCTTGAGTGACTCACTCAGACTGATGCTTGGAATTCGTACCAGATTCACAACGATCGAGCCTTCGTCCATAATCGGTACGAACTCTCGGCCGATCACCGGTATCAACGCCACCCCGCCGAGGAGCAGGACGGCTGCAGCACCGACGACGACGGACGGTCTTCGCAGAGCCTGGTCCAAGAACCGTCGATAGAACCTTCGCCCTCGCGTCAATATCTGTCCGGTCTCCTTGGCGGGACGTGGACGCATCAGCAGGGCTGCCATCACCGGTACAGCGGTCATCGACAGGACCAGCGAACTCATGAGGGCAATCACCACCGTCACCGCCAGCGGAACGAACATCTTGCCTTCGATGCCTTCAAGTGTGAACAACGGTACAAAGGTTAGGGCAATAATCAATTCACCGAATAGACTCGGGCGCCGCACTTCCAGGATGGCGCGGAGCACCACGGGCAATCGTTCCGACAGGGTCGCCAGAGAAGGTTGGCCTTCCGGTGGCTCATTGAGGTGCCGCTCCACGTTTTCCACCTGGACGATCGCCGCATCCACGATCATCCCCAAGGAAATCGCTAGGCCGCCCAACGACATCAGATTGGCCGAGAGTCCGGTCCGTTGCATGATCAGGAAAGTGGCTAATGTCGCCATCGGCAGCGTGAGGGCGACCACGAGCGCGCCCCGAAGATTCCGCAGGAAAAGATAGAGAACCAACACTACCACTGCAGCGCCTTCCAATAACGCTCGCTCGACCGTCTCAAGCGCTCGAGTGACGAGTTCGATGCGATCATAGAATGGGGTGAGCGTCACACCGTCTGGCAGAACCTGATTGATCACTGCCACTTTATCCTTCACCGCAGACACCACCTCGCGGCTGTTCCCTCCCCGCAGCATCACCGCAATGCCTTCAAGGACCTCGCCCTGTCCATCTCGCGTGACGCCGCCCAACCGAACAGCATGTCCTTGGCGGATCTGAGCCACATCACGAAGATACACCGGCGTCCCTTGGTGGGTCGCAACTACGATGTGTTCCAAATCCTCAGACGATCGCGCCAGTCCCTCTCCTATGATGACCAGTTTATCGCCACCTTTCTCGATGTAACTGCCTCCCGCGTTCTGATTATTCTCTGTGATGGCCGTCTGCACATGACGCAGCGTGAGATCCAGACTCGTAAGTCTGTTGGGATTCACCAGGACCTCATACTGCTTCGCCAACCCACCCAAGGTATCGACATCGGCCAGGCCCGGCACGGCCCGCAACATCGGCCGAATGACCCAATCATGTAACGTGCGCAAGCCCCCGAGATCCTGCGACGGCCCCTCGACGAGATACATGAAGACTTCACTGAGCCCGGTGCTTGGCGGCCCGAGTACAGATTCCGCTCCCTGGGGAAGTTGCGACCGCACTTGGACCAGCCGCTGGAAAATCAGCTGCCGTGCGAAATAGATATCGACGGTATCTTTGAAGACGACGGTAATCACCGAGATGCCGAAGCGCGAGATTGACCGCAGCTCCGTCTTGCCCGGCAGATTCGTCAATTCCACCTCGATCGGGAAGGTTACAAGCCGCTCGATTTCTTGTGGAGCGAGCGCAGGAGCCCGAGTGACAACTTGGACTTGGACGGGCGTCACGTCTGGGAAAGCATCGATGGATACATGGCTGAACGCGGCGATCCCGCTCACCATCAAGGCTGCCACCGCAAGAAGGACGATCAGCCGTTGCTCCATCGCGAAGCGGATCAGCCGTTCCATCATAGCGGACCTCCCATCGACATGTGCTCTCGGAGCGCTTCCGACTTCAGGGCGTAACTCCCCTGCGTCACCACCTCGTCACCTTCTTCCACACCACCCTTGACCTCGACGTAGTCCTTTGAAGACTCCCCGACCTTCACTTCGCGCGGTTCAAACCGCCGAGGACCCCGTACAACGAACACCACCGTCCGACTGCCGACCAGCTGAACAGCCATCTGGGGCACGGCCAAGACCGATTGTTCCGGCGTGACGAGCGTCACGTCGGCGAACATTTCCGGACGCAACCGTCGGTCCGGATTGGGAATATCCGAACGCGCCATGATCGTCCGAGTTGTCGGATCAACCATCGCTCCGACGTACGTCACGATACCGCGGAAGACGGTATCCGGATACGCGGTCACACGCACCTCGACTCCCAGTCCAGTCTGCAGTCGCCCGGCCTGTTGTTCCGGAAAATCTGCACGGACCCACAGGGTCGAGGGGTCGGCCACGCCAAAGAGGATCGTGTTCGGATCGACCACCTCGCCGATCGTCGCATTCCGTGCGACGACCTCACCGGAAAACGGAGCTCGCAGAAAGACCTGTGCCACTTCTGCATGTGGTAATTGCCCGTCGCCCAGCCGTTCGATCTCTCGCTCCGCCATCCCAAGCAAATGCAGCTTCTCCTCGGCCTCGTGAAGCTCTGCTCGTGCATTTTCATGATCGGCCTCACGTCGCTGAGACTCTCCGGCCCCGATGGCTCCTCGTTCAAAAAGCGCCAGGGCCCGTTCGAGCGCCTTCTCGGTCACCCTCACCGCAGTCCTTGCCTTGCGATAGCCCAACTGAGCCTCTCCGAGGGCAGGGCTATCAAGTAGGAGAAGCCGGTCACCGGACTTGACGCGATCGCCTAAATTGGCATAGACGGTCACAATCCTCCCCGGCACGCGAGCACTAAGATGCGCCAGCCGATTCTCGTTCGCGAGAATCTTCCCTGCTTGTGCTTTCAAGGAGAGCCGCATGGGACGAAATTCCACCCGTTCTACCTGAAGCTGGCCAAGCGTGGAGCTCCCTTCCTCCAACTCGATCATGCCTGGCCGGTCCGACGGGGTGGCCGCCGCAACCGGTGGCTGGACCGATTCATTTTCCTTGGACTGACAAGCAACCAGTGCGGAGACGGCCATCACGACCATGATTACGCCTCGAAGGACCTCGGATGGGCGGAGCATCAGGGTGAATCTCATGGCAAACCTCCCACAGCCTGTTCCAGCTTCGCCAGCGCGAGAGAATAGGCCGCTTTGGACTGCGTAAACTCGAGGAGCATTTGACGATACACGCGTTGAGCATCGATGACTTCGAGGAGACTAGCGACGCCGTTCCGGAAACTGAATTGCGCGATGTCCAAAGCCTCTTTCGCTTGATAGAGCAGTCCCCTTTGAAAGACCTGGATCTGCCGCTGCGCGGTCTGGACTTCCTGGAAATATTGCGTCACCGTCTGCTCCAATTCATGCTGCAATCGGGTTCGTTCAGCCACCAATCGGTGATGGGTACCTCTCGCCGTACTGATTTCCCCTTGCCGCTGATACCACACAGGCAATTGCAGACTGACCCCTGCTATGACAGATTCATCCCCGGCTTCCCGATGATATTGCCCGATCACCGACACGTTCGGAATACGGGACGCGCGTTCGTGCTCCAGATTGAATTGTGCTTGGTCTACCGCTTTGTCTTGGCGGCGAAGAGCCGGATGGCGAGCCATCGCGTGGTCCATCAAGATACGAAGATCGAGCCCTGACCTTACTGCTTCAAATTCTCCCCGAACGGCGAATTGAGCTCCAAGCGCCTTACCAGCAACCGTATTGAGATTAGCGCGTGAGACCACCAGTGCATTTTCCGCGCGCGCGACTTCCTTGTCGGCTTTTTGCAATTCCACAGTTGCTTTGATCAACTCAAACTTCGGTGACTCCTTTGTCTCAACTCGAGCTCGAATGAGCATGACAAAATCTTCAACCGTCCTGAGATTCTCGCGGGCTAGCCGTTCGTCCTGTTGAGCAAACAGCAAGTGGTAAAATGCGGCTTTCACTTCGGCCGTGAGCGATACCCTGGCTTCTTCGATTCCCGCAAGCGCCCCGGAGATCCCGGCGTCTGCTGCGCGCTGCCGAGCCGCCCGCTTGCCCGGCCATTCCAGTGGTTGTTCGACCGTCACCGTCCGTTCCACGATTGAGACGCCGGTGCGCGGATCCCGAATCGAACCTCGCCCAGCCGCACCAATCACGGTAGGGTTAGGATATGCGCCGGCCGCAATTTGTCTGCCCTGATTTTCCTCCAACGCCGACGCCACCCCGGTCATCACCGGGCTGTGCTTGAGCGCAAGGTCCAGGATCTCCGTTAACGAATAGGGCGCATCCTCTGGCTCCGATGCCAGCACGGTTTCATCGAAATACTGTGGAGTAACGAGAATACACGGAATGAGTAGAAACATGACCCTGTGCAGTATCATGGAGAGACTCCTCCACAGACGGCTCGATCGGGTGTCGTAGAACGACCCACCCATCTCGGACATCCGCAACAATGTTACGTATGAGAACAACGCACGACGTCTAAACGAGGAGGCAGTAGGGTGGCGCGCGAGAGGAACCCGCCTGAACGAACGGTTGTGAGGGTGATACGAAGTCGGAATGACGTTGGAACAAGCCGCACCGATCTAACGCCGGAACAACGGCCGGAGAAGATCCGAATGCCTGTGTGAGAAACGGTTTAAGCGATTTGCGATCGGTGGAATCAGTCAGCAGCGACAAGCCGAACTCGGTATGACCGTCGCTGAAGTGAGCGAATTGTGCCTGGCTACTGACCGTATCTCCATGGTTCTCGAACTCGCAGTCGAGGTCAGGAGACCACACGGTGTGAACGGTCCCCCCGTGCATATGGCCGGCTTCTCCATGCCGATGATCCGCCTCGGGATGAACATGGAACAACGGAGCCGCGAGCATCCACAGGGATGCCCACGTTAAGACGACTGTGCGAGGCCAAAACCATCTTCGAGACGGCTGTTGCATGGATATTGAGCTCACAGAGATCCTATGCGTCATCAATCGACGGCCATTTACAACTCCAGATGCCGCAGCCTTAGCGCATTAGCGATCACGGACACGGAGCTAAACGTCATCGCGGCGCTCGCGATCATGGGGCTCAAGAGCACCCCGACGAAGGGATAGAGGATACCGGCGGCGATAGGCACACCCAGCGTATTGTAGACGAAGGCGAAGAAGAGATTTTGTCTAATGTTGCGCATCGTCCCTCGACTCAACCGACGAGCCCGTGCGATCGCTCGGAGATCTCCCTTGACCAGCGTCACCCCTGCGCTTTCCATCGCGACATCGGTCCCCGTTCCCATGGCAATCCCCACCTGTGCCTGTGCCAAGGCCGGAGCATCGTTGATCCCGTCTCCCGCCATCGCCACGACATGCCCTTCCGATTGGAACTGTTTGACGACCGCCGCCTTTTGCTCGGGCAACACGTCGGCGCGAACATCATCCAGATGCAGCCGTCGCCCCACCGCTTCCGCGGTTGTTCGATTGTCGCCGGTCAGCATCACGATCCGCAGGCCTTCCTGGTGCAAGAGGTCGATGGCCTCCGACGTGGTGGACTTGATAGGATCGGCCACACCCAGCAACCCGGCCGGCTTGCCGTCGATAGCGACAAACATGACGGTTTGGCCTTCATGGCGCAGAGGCTCGGCTTGAGCCGACAACACCGTTGTCTCGATGTTCGATTCCTTGAGAAACATCGCGGTCCCCACAGCCACCGCTCGGCCTTCGACCGTGCCTGTTACTCCCTTCCCCGTGAGAGAGCGAAACTCCTGTGCCTTCGCCGGAACAATATTTCTATCCTGGGCACCGGATACAATCGCGGCTGCCAAGGGATGTTCGCTATTCTGCTCCAGACCCGCGACCAACCGAAGCAAATCGTGCTCCGTTACAGGGGAAAGGGTCGCGACTGCCATCAGACGTGGTTTACCTTCCGTGAGCGTCCCAGTCTTATCCACAACGAGCACATCCACCTTGGCCAAGGTCTCCAAGGCCTCGGCGTTACGGATCAGCACGCCCGCGGTCGCTCCGCGCCCAGTTCCGACCATGATCGACATGGGTGTCGCCAGACCCAAGGCACAGGGGCACGCGATGATTAAGACCGCAACCGCATTCAAGAGGGCATAGGCCATGCGCGGTTCCGGACCCACGAATGCCCAGATGGCAAAGGTGATGATCGCGACCGCGATCACGATCGGCACGAAGTAGCCGGCAACTAGATCGGCAAGCCGTTGAATCGGCGCACGAGTACGTTGCGCTTCACTGACCATGCGAACGATTTGCGCCAACAGTGTCTCCCGACCGATTCGCTCCGCCTGCATCACGAAACTGCCCGTTCCGTTGACGGTCGCACCCACCACTTTGCTCCCAGACTGTTTTTCCACCGGAATCGGCTCACCAGTGACCATAGCTTCATCGACAGCACTCAAGCCGTCCACCACCACACCGTCCACCGGAATCTTTTCGCCTGGTCGCACACGCAACCGATCGCCGACCTGGACCTGTTCCAGGGGAATGTCGTCTTCACGGCCATCCTCCCGAATCACACGGGCTGTTTTCGGCGCCAGCCCCAAGAGTGCCTTGAGGGCACTGCTGGTCCGGCTTCTGGCCCGCAGCTCCAACACCTGGCCCAATAACACGAGAGCGATAATAGCCACCGCCGGTTCAAAATAGACGGCCAGCTCCCCTCCATGAGCACGGAAGGATTCGGGAAACACCTCGGGAATCAGCGTGGCCGCCACACTATACAGATACGCCGCACCGGTCCCCAATCCGATGAGCGTGAACATGTTGAGGTGGCCGCTCGTGATCGACGCCCACGCGCGTTCGAACAGCGGATACCCGATCCATAGCACGACCGGTGTGGCCAGCAAGAATTGAAACCAGACGAGCGTTCGCCCGGACACGAGATGCTGTAACGGCTGCCCCGGCAACATTTCGGAAATCATCAGAGCAAAAATCGGTGTTCCGAGGGCCACGCTCAGCCAGAAGCGGCGCGTCATATCCACGAGTTCCGGGTTGGCTTCTTCCACCGTCACCGTGCGCGGCTCCAAGGCCATCCCGCAAATTGGACAGGTGCCGGCGTCGGCCTGAGCAATCTCCGCATGCATGGGACAAGTATATTCGGTGCGAGTCGGTAGAGCGGTCACGTCCTCAGGCTCTAGCGCCATCCCACAGATGGGGCAGGCCCCTGGTTTGGTTTCTGAGACCTCAGGGTCCATCGGACAAACATATTTGACGTTGTCACCCACAGGAACAGGAGAAGGTTTCGGAGTACGCTGTTCCAGTGGGGTTACATAATACTCAGGGTCGGCTCGGAACTTGTCGAGGCATCTGGTCGCGCAGAAGTAGTATTTCTTGTCGCGATACTCAAATGACCCCGCTGCCGAAGCCGGTTGGACCGTCATCCCACAAACCGGGTCGATCTCACCCTGAGGAGCCGGTTGCATCATCGGTAACGGCTTCCGCGGGGCAGGCATCGTCATGAGTTTCAGCGGCTTCTTGCTGAGCGCCCGCTCCGGGTCAGCACGAAATCGTTCCAAACACGACACGGCGCAGAAATAGTAGGTCGTCCCCTTATGTTCGTGTTGACCCGCCGCCTTGGCAGGATCAACGGTCATGCCGCAGATAGGATCGATGGCCATCGTACCTCACAAGATAAGTCCGGAGTGCTGAATGGCAAGTTCACCCTCAGAACTCAGCACGCAGTACTTCGTACCGGAGCTTGTTACTTCTTGGCATCTCCCTCAAGGATGCTCCGAACAATGGTGACAACGTTTTCAGGTGTCATGTTCACACCGTCGACTTTGATGTTCCCGTCTAACAAGAGCGACGGAGTAGACGACACTTTAATCCGTTCTCCCCACCGACGCCCCTCTTCAAATAGCTTGGCCGGTTTGCCGCTCTGCAGCCCTGCCTCGAATACGTTCACATCTAAGCCTACCTCTTTGATCAGGAGAGACCGAATCGAACGATCCAATACCCCGTCCAGCTTTTCCTTGTGAATGGTGCGAAAGAGCACGGTTTTCATCTGATCTCCCTTGCCCATCAACTTTGCCTGCTCATACATATCGAAAGCCGTGGGGAGCTTTCCGGGAATGACGGGAAACCCAACCATTGTGATCTCGACCTTGTCACCGAATTCCTTCCGGAGGAGAGTGACCCCCGTCTCTTCAAAATGATGGCAGTGTGGGCAATAGAAGTCGGCGAACTCAATTATTTTCACCTTGCCCGGCTGATGCGTCGAAGGTTCGTCTTTGAGTATTTCGAACTTGCCCTTGAGCTCCGGTTTGGCTGCCTGTGTACCGAGCGGCACACTCAATAACGAGACCACTCCTACAACCAGAAAGATCCCTTTCCATCTCGAGGTCGTACGACCACCCATCTTCCATACTCCTTTCACGGATAAGTGTGTCAAGCCCACGCCCATTATAACGGATAGAGCGCCTCCTTGCGTCTTTGTTATAATGCACAGATGAGAAAGTTCGGAGCCATCTGCCTTTTTTCCGGAGTAGTTGCCCTATCGGGCTGTGCGACCTCGAGGCATCAGGCCGACGATCTGCCGTCAGATATGCCTCAGATCAGCTATGCGCAGGTGAAGTCGGCCCCTGAATCCTACAGCGGACAGTCTGTCACATTCGGCGGGAAAGTATTGGGAGCACGTCGGCTTAAGGAGGGGACCAGAATTGAAGTTCTCCAACTTCCGCTGTCGTCTTCTCTCCAACCGACAATGGCCCTCAACCGGTCTGAAGGTCGCTTCCTGGCCCTGCAGAAAGATTTTCTCGACCCGGCGACAATCCCGCCCGGCACGTTCCTGACCGTGACGGGAGAGATGGCAGGTACTATCGTGCTGCCGCTAGATGAAATGGAGTATACCTACCCGCTCATACACATCAATAATATACGCGTGTGGACCGAGAACGATGAGGATGCACCTCGGATCCGCCGTCCCCTCGGCCCAGGACCCTATTGGGGACCTTACTGGTCTCCCTACTGGAGCCCGTGGCCTTATTATTGGTGAAACGGTCGAATCTCAGGCGCGTCTTGTTACGCTCCTCTTACCTACCTTGTCCCATGCTGTAGCCTCGTTCAAGTATCCGTTCCATCTGGATCGTCACACCCTCAATGCCAGACATTTTTGTTACTGTAGCGATGATCGATGGCATAACGCCCAGAGTAGATTAGACTTAGTACGCCGGATTGTATACAATTTGAACGACCTGTTCCACCATGACCCTGTTCCCAAACCTGGAGTTGGTGCCTGATCGATCGGATGCCGAAAACATGGCAAACGCAAACAGCCGGCTAAGCGAACGAGGCCGTTCCAACTTGAGTTTGTCGATTGTCGCCGCGCTAAAAGACCAGATTATCCACTGGCGCTACCCGCCCGAACATCGGTTGACCGAAGCCGACCTGTGTAGGAAGTTCGGTGTGAGTCGAAGTCCTGTTCGAGAGGCCCTTCGGGTCTTGGCATCCGATGGCTTTGTGAAAAAATTGCCGAATCGTGCCTACGTCGTCAGACAGCATAACATCGACGAGATCGAGGAGTTGTATGAGGTTCGCTTGGCCTTGGAACTGTATGCCGTCGAGTGCTTGGCGACCAAAGGGCCTCTCAACAAGAATGACAGGGAGGACTTGGTCAAGCTCAAACGGACGTGGACCGGTCTGCTGAACGGCTCTTCCAAAAAACCCGAGGAACTCGCCAAATTGGACACACTGTTTCACGAAACGCTGGCCCACGCTTTAGGAAACAAATCCCTCTTGCGTCAACTTCGTGCCATCAACGAGCGGTTGATGCTATTTCGCATGATCGATTTCGGCAAGCCGGATCGACCTAAAAGCACCTGCCGTCAACATCTGGCAATCCTAAGACGCATCGGAGCCAAGGATGCGCCGGGGGCTCGTGCCGCGATGCAGCGGAATATCGAGGAAGGGCGTAACAACGTCCATTCTGCGATCAAGGATGTACTGGCTAGAGCTTACTTAACCAGGACGTAACGATCGCTTCGGACTTTCGCAGGCGAGAGAGTGCTCATGCACATTCAAGCCCTTTCGGTCGGCGTTCAGGTACCAACCCATCATTTCAGCGGAACCGTGCACAGTGTGTTCCGCCTCGCCTGTAACATAAGACTCGAACCATACCGGTTGTTGACTCTGCTTTCCTACGAGAGGGGTAACGTTCCACACGGGATCCGCCTGAGTCCCCCATCTCAACCTGTTTTCTCAGACCTCTTCACAGTCGGACGACCAGTCGCCTGTCGAGGCGGCATCCTCCGCATCAATCCACCTGATTTTTCTGTTGATCTGCGAAGCGCACGCCTCTGGCACGTCGATCTGAAACAGTTGCACATTGATCTCTGCCAACCCACGCAGGCTCAATCCTGGGCAGTTGCTTGGTCAGAACTGGCCACCTATCACCGGAGGAGTGGTCTATTGGGTTTTGCGGAACTGTTTGGTCATTCGGAAGGACGATCCATCGCTTCGGCGACCTCTGTGGTCCTCATGCAACAGGCAGCGCACACCATTCCTGCTCTCCTACGAGCGACAAACGGCTTTCAATGCGATGATGCGATGACATCCATCAGACCACTGATCGGGCTGGGACCTGGCCTGACACCGTCGGGCGATGATTTTCTCGTCGGGTACTTGGCGGGGTTATGGTGCACAGCGCATACCAACCCATCGCGGATGCGATTCCTGACGGTCTTAGGTTCTGAACTATCCGAAGCAGCACGAAACACCAATGATATCAGCTACACCCATCTCCGATCCGCGACCATGGGCCACGCCTCTGAACCGATCGCGAAGCTCGCGCAACAGCTGAGCCACATGAACAACATGAACGGGGTCAGGGCAGCCACGCAAACCGCTTTGCAAGTCGGCCATACCTCTGGTCGTGACGGCGTGTTGGGACTGTTATTGGGCTGTCTCGCTTGGCAGGACCTGCCTCGGCATCTGACCCTCAACGATCTTCTTCATTCGTCCATTCTCTTCGATGTGACAGCCCAGCCATGGAAACCAACTCACAAGGTGCAAGTGACGATGAGAACCGTCCGGTCTTCAAGCTGATGGGACGACAATCCGAACCAGTTTCACACTTGACTTAGTATACAATGTTGTGTTCAAGTTCATGATATAGATTTCAATAAGATGGATCGGTCGCCATCATTCTTCAATCGATCGTTCCGTATCTTCTTCTGACGAGGCATCACGATGTAAGATTTTCCGTTCGCCACAATAAGCCGCCGGTAGGGGGCCGGCACCATGGCTAGGGCGACTAAAATCATCCGGAATTTCTACCGCGATTCCGTCTCGCTGATGCAGCTTTCATCCACCCTCACCAAGCTGTCCGGGGTGGAACAAGCGTCGGCCGTAATGGCCTCCCCCAATAACATCAGCCTCCTCCTAGAGGCCGGCTTGCTGACCGAACCGGTGGAAGCCTCCGCCAATGATCTTCTGATTGCCCTTCAAGGAGATGTCGATGCCCTGGAATCGGCGCTCGTCTCGGCAGAATCCTCGCTGAAGCAACCGTCCCATTCGTCGATCGGCGATGAACAATCGCGCGGTATTTCTCCCCGCAGCATCGAGATGGGACTCGGGAACCTCGTCGGTGCTAACCTCGCCTTGATCTCCACACCGGGCGAGTACGCTGCGGCAGAAGCGTTCAAGGCCTTGAGCCTCGGCCTGAATGTCATGCTGTTTAGCGACAACGTCGACCTCAAGGACGAGATCGCGCTCAAACGGTTCGCCCAGGAACGCGATCTCATTGTCATGGGCCCGGACTGCGGAACTGCCATTATCAACGGCATCCCACTTGCGTTCGCCAATGTGGTACGTCGCGGAGTCATCGGTGTCGTCGGAGCATCCGGCACCGGCCTCCAACAGGTTACGTGTCTGATCGACCGATGGGGTGGCGGCATCTCGCAGGCGATCGGAACGGGTGGACACGACCTGCACTGCGACGTCGGCGGTATTTCCATGCTACAGGGCATGAAGGCGCTGGCTACTGACCCCTCCACCTCCGTGATCGTGCTCATTTCCAAACCTCCGTCGCCAGAGGTAGCCGATAAGGTGTTGGAGGCAGCCGGCCACGCAGGAAAGGCCGTGGTCGTCAATTTTCTTGGCGCCGATCTCGATCGGGTGAGGCACGAGAATATTTATCCCGCCGTGACGCTCGAGGATGCAGCGGCAGCGGCGGTAGCGCTCGCCAACGGTAGAACTCCAGAAGCCAATAGAGCGAGTGTGACCGCTCCCACTCTCACGCCTCTTGCTCAGGAACAGCGATACATTCGGGGCCTCTATAGCGGCGGCACCTTTTGCTACGAGGCTTCGCTCCTCCTGAAGAAAGCACTGGGACAGATTAATTCCAATACCCCTGTGGAGCTCGGAGACCGGTTGAGCGATGTCTGGACGAGTCGAAAGCATACGGTCATAGATCTGGGCGATGACTTATTTACCCGCGGACGTCCGCATCCGATGATCGATCACCGCCTCCGAAACGAGCGGCTGATTAAAGAAGCCAACGATCCCGAGGCGGCGGTGATCCTGCTGGATGTGGTCCTTGGCTACGGATCTCACCCAGATCCCGCCGCTGAGCTAGTCCCGGCAATTCAGAACGCGCGCGATCTCGCCGCCAAAGCAGGCAGACCGCTGGTCATCATAGGATTCGTCTGCGGCACAGCAGCGGACCCTCAGAATCTGCTCAGGCAGGAAATGGCTCTTGAAAAGGTCGGAGTCCTCCTTGCCGAGAGCAATGCCCAGGCGGTGCGTCTGGCTGCCTCTGTAGTCCTGGAGGCTGATGTTGTCGGAGGACGATCGTGATACAGGCTCTATTTCAGGAAAGGCTCCAAGTCTTGAACGTTGGCCTGTCCTCCTTTGCCGATTCAATCACAAAGGCAGGTGGTTCTGTGCTTCAGATTGAGTGGGCTCCCCCTGCAGAGGGGCAGCAGGAGATCGGTCGGTCATTGGCCCAGTTGGTCAATCTACTCTCCGTTGAAAACGCCAACCAGTCGGCGTTCGACGCCTATCAATCAGCCCAGCCGGTGTTGAATGGCGTGGGTACCGCCGGCCAGGTGCTGCCCAACATGGCAGAGCGGATGATCCTGCACAGTGGTCCTCCCATTGCGTGGAAGGATATGTGCGGGCCCATGAAGGGAGCCATCCTCGGGGCTATTCTCTATGAAGACTGGACCGAGAACCTCACCAAGGCGGAGGCCATGGCCTCCAGCGGTGAAATTGTTTTCGAGCCATGTCACCACCACAACGCCGTCGGACCGATGGCCGGAATCATCAGCCCATCCATGCCGGTCTGGATGGTGACCAATACGACCACCGGAAATCGAGCGTTCAGCAACTTTAACGAGGGGCTCGGCAAGGCGCTTCGGTTCGGCGCCAATGGTCCGGATGTGATTACTCGTCTCAAGTGGATGGGACGGGTCCTTGCACCAACCCTGCGAGCCGGCATCGAGCTCTTGGGCGGAGTAGACCTCAAGCCAATGATGGCGCAGGCGCTCCACATGGGCGACGAAGTGCACAATCGTAATGCCGCTGCCTCCTCGCTGTTCCTCAAACGACTCATTTCAGCTTTACTAAAGACACCCACACCAGCTGCAGACCTCGCAGCCGCCGTGGAGTTCATCGCAGGCAACGACCACTTCTTCTTAAACCTGTCCATGGCAGCTTGCAAATCGATGCTCGACGCAGCTCATGGCGTTGCGGGTAGCAGTATGGTCACAGCAATGGCTCGTAACGGAGTCGAGTTCGGCATCAGAGTCAGCGGTACTGGGAACCAATGGTTTACCACGGAGGCCCCGGTCGTGGATGGCCTGTTTTTTCCCGGGTACACCACGGCCGACGCAGCACCTGATTTGGGAGACAGTGCCATCACCGAGACCGCCGGTGTCGGCGGTTTCGCCATGGCCGCGTCTCCTGCCATCGTCAAATTCGTCGGCGGGACGCCCCAGGACGCGATCGACAACACCATGGCCATGACACACATCACCATCGGCCGCAACAACGCCTTTACGCTGCCATCGCTGAACTTTGCAGGCTCACCGGCGGGTATCGACATTCGAAAAGTTGTCGATACGGGTATTCAACCGATCATCAATACAGGGATCGCCCATCGCGAGGCTGGAATCGGCCAGATCGGGGCCGGCATTACGCGCGCACCCCTGGCTTGCTTTACCCAGGCGGTGTCTGCGTTGGCAAAGACCACGGGTGCGAATGGGCGAACTGGACCCGAAGGATCGTGATGGAAACTTCCAATAAGCTGGCTGTCGTCGCAGTCGGTGGCAACGCCTTGATCCGGGACAAGTCTCACGAATCGATTCCCGATCAAAGTCGTGAAGCCGCCTTCACCTCACACCACATCGCTGACATGATCGCAGCGGGATGGAATGTGGTCATCACCCATGGGACAGGCCCTCAAGTCGGGTTCATCCTTCGCCGCTCAGAGTTGGCCCTGGAGGAGGTTCCGCCCGTGCCGATGGACTATGCCGATGCCGATCTACAAGGCGGGATCGGCTACATGTTCCTGAAGGCCCTGTATAACGAATTCCGTCGTCGTCGGCTGGGTCGCAAGGCCGTAGCCATCATCACCCAGACCCTTGTGGATCGCAATGACCAGGCCTTTGCCGATCCATCCAAACCCATCGGGTCTCATATGGATGAACAGACGGCGCAGCGACTCGCTCAGCGTCAGGGCTGGATCGTGAAGGAGGACGCGGGGCGCGGGTGGCGACGCGTGGTGCCCTCTCCCCTGCCGAAGACCATCGTCGAGCTGGAGGCGATCAAATCATTGGCGCAGGCAGGGTTTGTGGTCATTGCATGCGGAGGAGGAGGAATCCCGGTCGTAGAAGATGACGAAGGGAATCTGAACGGCGTAGAGGCGGTCATCGACAAGGACCTCGCGTCTAGCCTCCTGGCACGCGGCATCGGCGCCGACCTGCTGATGGTCTCGACCGGAGTGGAAAAAGTGGCGATCGACTTCAATAAACCTACTCAACGATGGCTGGATCGTATGTCGGTGGCCGAAGCGAAGCGCTACTATGCGGACAATCAATTCGATAAGGGCAGCATGGGACCGAAGATTCAGGCTGTGATCGAGTTTCTGGAAGGAGGAGGGCGGTCCGGGTTGATTACTAATCCAGTGAACATCGGTCGCGCTCTGGCCGGTGAAACGGGAACATTCATCGTGAACTAATGGGTGTCGCCATACACAACTCACCCTGAGGGGGGAAATATGTCCGAATCACAAAAACTGACGAGACGACAACTGATGAAGGGAACTGCGGCAGCGGGCGCTTTGGGAATGTTGGGCGGCTTGGACTGGGTCGGCCAGGCATGGGGCGCATCAGACAAAGTCAAGATGGGGTTCATCTTTGTGGGGCCACGAGACGACTATGGGTACAATCAAGCCCATTTTGAGGGCAAAGCAGCCGTGGCGAAGCTCGATTGGACCAAGGCCTTCGATGAGGAAAAGGTGCCGGAGACCATCGAGGTCCAAAAAACCATGGAAAGCATGATCAAGCTGGATGGAGCACAGGTGTTGTTCCCCACGTCCTTCGGCTATTTCGATCCCCACATTCTCAAGGTCGCTCCACAGTATCCCAAGATCCTATTTTTGCATTGCGGCGGTCTCTACCAGGATGGAAAGCATCCAAAGAACGTAGGGAGCTATTTTGGGTATATCGACGAATCACAATACATCGCCGGCATTGTGGCAGGCGGAATGAGCAAGAGCGGAAAGCTTGGATTCGTGGCCGCCAAACCGATTCCTCAGGTCCTGCGCAACGTCAACAACTATACCCTCGGCGCCCGCAGCATCAAGCCAAACACGACGGTCCATGTGATCTTCACCGGCGATTGGTCCCTGCCTGTCCGCGAAGCGGAAGCGACGAACAGCCTCGTCGACCAGGGCATCGACGTCGTCACCTGCCATGTCGACAGCCCCAAGGTCGTCATCACGACCGCTGAAAAGCGGGGCGTCTATTGCACAGGGTATCACTGTAACCAATCAAAGCTTGCCCCCAAAGGATATCTCACGGGAGCAGAATGGAATTGGGCCAAGGTGTACATGGATTACGCCGAGATGATTCGCAAAGGTCAAAAGATTCCTAATCTCGTACGAGGTGGGTTGAAGGAAGGAATCGTGCGGGTATCCAATTATAACCAAGTGGTCACGGAAGCTGTTCGCAAGCAGGCCGAGGCGGCCAAGGACAAATTCATGAGTGGGAAAATGGTCGTCTATAAGGGCCCGATCAAGGACAATAATGGTCGCGTCGTCATCGCTGCAGGAAAGGAGCATGTTCAGACTGATATCTGGCTGGAAAGCATGGACTGGCTGGTCGAGGGAGTCATCGGTTCAACGAAGTCATGAGTGTCGCCGTGCCCCAAGCTTTGCATAAAGCGCTGGAACCGTTCCTGATCATCGTCGGATCCCTGACGGTCTCGATGGTGTTGTTTGGAATATTTGTGGCTTCGGCCGGAGCTGATCCGATCGAGGTATATCAGACGATGTACCGGGCAGCCTTCGGCACGTCGTTCTCCTGGCAAAACACCCTGATCCGTGCCGCCCCGTTGATGCTGACCGCGCTCTGCACCGCACTACCCGGCTATCTCGGCTTGATCATTATCGGAGGTGAAGGAGCTGTTGTCATAGGCGGCCTCTTTGCAGCGATCGCTGCACTCACGATGCCTGGCGCTCCTCCCATGATCGTGCTGACCACGATGGCGCTCGTCGGCATGGCGGCAGGCGGTCTGTGGCTCACCATCGGAGGAGCATTGCGGCACTATCGTGCCGTCAATGAAACAATCAGCAGCCTGTTGCTGAACTATATCGCCATCGCCCTACTGAACCATCTCGTCACCAGCACCTTTCGTGATCCCGAGAGTTTGAATCATCCGTCGACGTACCATATCGGGGAGGCCAACATGATCGGCCTTATCCCTGGAACGGACCTCCACTGGGGGTTGGTGTTCGGTATCGTGGCTTGTGTCATCACGTGGTTTCTCATGCATCACACGGTCTTCGGTTTCGCCTCGCAGATTGCAGGAGGCAATGTGCGGGCGGCCCGGATCGCCGGACTGCCGGTGGGACGGTTGATTCTCATCGTGTGTTTTGTGGCGGGGGCGGCAGGCGGCTTGGCCGGCATGGTGGAAGTGGCCGCTATCCACGGTCGGGCCAATGACACGCTCAACGCCAATTACGGATACGCAGGTATTCTCGTTGCATTTGTCGCCCGTTACAATCCGCTCGCTATTATCCCCGTTGCCGTGCTGTTGGGAGGAATACGCGCCAGCAGCGGACTGTTGCAGCGCGCGCATGAGCTGCCCGATGCGACCGTGCTCGTCATGCAGGGAATCATTTTTTTGGTCATCTTGTTTAGCGAGACTCTGTATGGGCGTTTTTCAAAATTACAAAAACAGGGAGCGATGTGATGGACATTGGGTGGTGGGGAGTCGTCATTGCCGTGCTGGGAGGAGCGATTCGAATCGGCACGCCGTTTCTCTTTGTCTCGCTCGGCGAGTGCTTGACCGAGAAGAGCGGCCGCATCAATCTCGGCCTCGAAGGCACGTTGGTGATGGGAGCAATGACCGGTTATGCCGTGTCTTTGCACAGCGGATCTCCGTGGCTCGGTGTCCTGTGTGCCGGGCTGGCCGGCATGGTGCTGGGCGCGCTGCACAGTTGGCTCTGCAGTTTCCGGCGGGTCAATGATATCGCGGTTGGAATCGCCATGATGCTGTTCGGTACGGGATTGGCTTTCTTTCTCGGAAAGCCCTACATCCAACCATCCGCGCCTCCCCTGCCTTCCATCGATCTCGGAGGATGGAGTGACGTGCCTCAGCTCGAAGCAGCGCTGCAGATCAATGCCCTGTTTCTGATCGGGATCGTCGTGGCAGTCGCGCTCGGATGGATGTTGAAGAACACGGCGTGGGGGCTGAAAGTCCGGGTCGTCGGCGAAAGCGCGGATGCGGCCCGAGCCCTTGGGCTGCCTGTCGATCGCATACGGATCATCAGTACGGCTCAAGGAGGGTTTCTTGCCGGAATCGGCGGGTCTTACCTTTCGCTCTACTATCCATTCAATTGGAGCGAAGGCCTTTCGAGTGGACAGGGCTTGATGGCAGTCGCGCTGGTGATCTTCGCCCGCTGGAAACCTTTGTGGTGTTTATGGGTTTCGCTCTTATGGGGCGGAGCAGCGGCCTTAGGACCCTCCTTGCAATCAGTGGGGATCACCTATGGCTACTATATTTTCAATGCGATTCCTTACATCATGACGTTGGCAGTGATGATTATGACCTGCTCTCGCCGTCGCACGCTCGTAGGAGTTCCGCATGAACTGACCGTGACTCGTTAGCCGTATCCGGATGAGATCCCTGACCTATACTTGAAGAGGTGAAACATGACGAAGACATACGTCCCATCGGATCCATATCCCTATCCCTTTAACGGCGATCTTCGCCCAGAGAACACCGTATTTCTCATCATCGACATGCAGACGGACTTCTGCGGTAAAGGGGGCTATGTCGACAAGATGGGCTACGACATTTCCCTCACCCGTGCCCCAATCGCCCATATCCTCAAAGTCCTGTCTAAAGCGAGGACCATTGGGATGCACGTCTTCCACACGAGAGAAGGCCATCGGCCCGATTTGTCGGATTTGCCGGACAATAAACGGTGGCGCAGCCGACAAATCGGAGCGGGCATCGGTGATCCCGGCCCCTGCGGCAGGATCCTGGTGCGAGGGGAGCCCGGTTGGGAAATCATTCCGGAGTTGGCCCCGAAGGCCGGCGAACCGGTCATCGATAAACCGGGGAAAGGCTCGTTCTGGGCGACGGATCTGGAAATGCTGTTGCGGCTCCGAGGCATCCAAAATGTGGTCCTGGCCGGCATTACCACCGATGTCTGTGTCCACACGACCATGCGGGAAGCCAACGACCGAGGCTTCGAATGTCTCCTGTTGGAAGATTGTTGCGGCGCGACCGATTACGGAAACCATCAGGCGGCGCTCAAGATGATCCAGATGCAGGGCGGCGTGTTCGGAGCGGTGGCGAAATCCGACGCGTTCGTCGAGGCACTTTCATGACGACAACTGTTCCTCCTGATTTGGAAGCGCGCGAGATCACCAAGCGCTTCGGGCCGCTGACGGCCCTGAAGGATGTCCATCTCCGCCTACGATCCGGTCAGTTTCATGCGTTGCTCGGTGAAAACGGGGCCGGCAAGAGCACCCTGGTGAAGTGCATCATGGGGTACTACCACCCTGATGGCGGAAGTATTTTGCTGGACCAGCAACCAGTGACAATCCGCAGCCCGCGTGACGCGCAGGCCTTGGGAATCGGCATGGTGTACCAACAGTTCACCCTGATTCCGAACATGACAGTGCTTGAGAACCTTGTCATCTCAAAAGCGCAGTTGAAGCCCGTCATCAACTGGAAAGAAGAAGAGTATCAGCTGACGCAGTTCATGGCGAAGATGCCCTTCCAGGTGTCGCTCGCCGCCCGCGTTAGTTCGCTCGCAGCGGGTGAAAAACAAAAGGTCGAAATCCTCAAGCAACTCGCGCTGCAGAACCGCATCCTGATTCTGGATGAGCCGACGTCGGTCCTCACACCGCAGGAAGCGGACGAAGTCCTGGGGCATCTCCGGGCCATGACCCTGGAGCGGCAGTTGAGCGTCTTAATCATCACACATAAGCTGCGAGAGGTGGCGGCTTTTGCGGACGAAGTCACGGTGCTGCGCAAGGGGCAATTTGCCGGTTCGGGGAAAGTCTCGGACATGAAAGTCTCCCGGATGGCGGAGATGATGGTGGGCTCTGAAATCACGGCTAAGCCGAAGCAGCGGACCACGATGGCGACGCAGGTATCTAAGCTGGTCCTGCAGGACATTCGCGTCAAGGATGACATCGGTGTGGAAGTCGTGCGAGGTGTTCACTTGACCATTCACGAGGGAGAGATCGTGGGGGTGGCCGGGGTCTCGGGGAACGGGCAGCGCGAGCTGGTCGAAGTCTTGGCAGGCCAGCGTCCGGCCACAGCCGGCACCATCCACGTGCATGATCAACCCTATCAGCCGACCCGCGAGAAGATCATGCGCCACAAGATATTTTGCCTGCCTGAAGAACCACTCCTGAACACCTGTGTCGGACGGATGAGCGTGGCGGAAAACCTTGCGTTCCGCAATTTCGACGTCGAGCCTCACGCCGTGGGCGGCTGGCTGATCAGCCGTCCGGCCCTCCGGCGCAGCGCGGAGGGATTGATCGAGCGTTACAACATCAAGCCGCCATTCCCTGACACACCGATCCAGTCCCTCTCCGGGGGAAACGTGCAGCGCGCGGTGCTGGCTCGAGAATTGTCATCGGACGTAGAAGTCCTGATTGTAGCCAACCCCTGTTTCGGATTGGATTTCCTCGCCACCGAGGAGATTCGACTGCAAATCGTCGCCGCACGCAACCGAGGAACCGCAGTTCTCCTGATAAGTGAAGATCTCGACGAAATCCTGGAACTCTCCGACCGCACCGTGGTGATGTTCAACGGCCAACTCGTCTATGAAACTCCGTCGTCCGGAGCCGACCTAGCCATTATTGGACGGCACATGACAGGACATACAACATGAATACCGTATCGGCCTCCCCCTATCCCTATCCCCTGCCGCCGCGAGACTCCGGCAAGCGACTGGCGCTGGTCATCATCGACATGCAGCGCGATTTCGTGGAACCGGGCGGCTTCGGTGCCGCACTGGGCAACAAAGTGGAACACTTGCAAAAGATCGTGGCGACTGTCGCGAAACTCCTCAAGACCTTTCGGGAGTTGGGATTACCGGTGATTCACACGAGGGAAGGCCATCGTCCCGATCTCTCCGATTGCCCGCCGGCCAAAAGGAATCGCGGAGATTCCCAACTCCGTATCGGCGATCCCGGCCCCATGGGACGCATCCTGGTACTCGGAGAGCCGGGCAACGATATCGTCCCCGAATTGCGTCCAGAGGCCGGCGAACTCGTCATCAACAAGCCGGGCAAGGGTGCATTCTATTCCACGAATTTACAGGATCGCCTGAGGGAGCTGGGCATTACCCATCTGGTATTTACCGGAGTCACCACCGAGGTCTGTGTGCAAACCAGCATGAGAGAGGCCAACGACCGCGGATATGAATGTCTCCTGGTCGAGGACGGAACCGAAAGCTATTTTCCAGAGTTTAAGCAGGCAACAGTCCGCATGATCCAGTCTCAAGGCGGCATCGTCGGTTGGGTGACGAAGGCCGATCCCCTCATCGCATCCCTCCGGCAGGCCTATACAGGGAGCATCACATGAACCAGGGCGATGTGTTGCTAGCAGTGAACGGCACACTGATGCGGGGACTTAAGCTGAACCACAACCTGGTGGCCGCCAAGGCAACGTTCGTCCGGGAGGCGCAGACCGAGTCTGCTTATCGTCTTTGGACGATCAATGATGAGCATCCTGCGATGCTACGGGTCACCGATGGGACTGGGACCAAGGTTGCGGTCGAAGTCTGGTCAGTCCCTACCGCTGCGCTGGCGGGGATCTTGCTGAACGAGCCACCCGGTCTGTGCATCGGAAAGGTGCGGTTGGAAGACGGGAGCGTCGTTCTGGGTGTGTTGGGCGAGTCGGCGCTCGTCGAAGGGCATCAAGAGATTACCGCATGCGGGGGCTGGCGGTCATATCTGGCACGCCAACCACGCTAGATTTTTTCAAGCAGCCGAACCGCATCAGCCATCGTAAGGATCTAACCGGCCAGTCGATACACAATCGGAAGGGTCACAACGATTTGCGGCTTCCCGATGGCCTGCCTCATGTGAAGCGGACAGGCGAGTCTGACGGCTTCCATCGCCGCCTCATCGAGGGCGCTGTAGCCCGAACTCTTCTGGACGGACACGGTCGCAAGCTGTCCATCGGATCGAATGACGGCTCTGAGAACGACCTTCCCTTCTTCTCCATTCATGCGCGACGAGTTCGGATAGCGTTTGAGTTCCGCCACCCGCCGCCAGAGCGACTCAGCCAACCATCGGTTATCCGCTTTCGCGGGAGAACCGGAGGCCTGAGGTTCGGTCATCCTGACGGGCGCGGCATCCATGTCACTGGCCTGCGTCTCATTCGCGATAGGAGGCTCCTGGACCACAGGAGCATTCGGAGCCGTTGCGACCGCGACCGACTCTTCCTCCACAGATTGTGACTCGACCGGCTCAGGGACGGCTGCAGCCATAACAGGATCAGATTCGTTTGGCTCTACCGCAGGCTCAGTTGTTGACTCGGCAACGTCGACTATCTGTTGTTCAATCAGCTCTTCGTGCGACTGAGGAACCTCTACCGTCTGCTCAATCGGAGGCACCTGCTCAATCGCCGGTTGCGGGGGTCCGACCTTCGGTTCCGTCGGCATGACCGGTTGAGAGGTCTTCGGTACTGGCTTGGTTGGTGACGGAAGGAGCCTCTCTACCGATGGTTGTGCCGATGCCACGACCGGTGAGGCCTGCTCCGACTTAGAGTCGACGCTTGCCTCTTCCACCAACGCCACATCCCATCGGAACGTTTCGCCTTGGAGGACAGGCTTGACGTGTGCGACAAATATGAACGCGGCTCCGACTACCGCTCCGTGGAGGATAACTGAAATACCCCAAGCAGGGCACCAGAATTGATTATCGTCTTTCGAGGTCATTCGCCCCAACACACCCACTCAGCAAACAGCAAACTCAGACATTCAAACTGCATACAATAGAAAAAGTGCGGGGCAGAGGTCAAGGGAGGCGACCCTCCGCCCCGCGCTGATCCGAGCCGGAGGGCAGCCGGCTTGGACATATCCCTACTTGATCTCAATCACCATACACCAAGAATCGACCGACGGCCCACACGGTTTTCTGCTCTCCGAGAGGCCGCGGGTCGTTCTCTTCTCCTAATTGCTGGCCTGGTTTCCTGCGGCTGCCGCACCAGACTGATACACCAGCACAGCTCCGGGACTGGTCCCGACCTGTACGGTTTGCTTCATCACATTATCGGTGGCATTGATGATCGACACCGATTGAGCCGCCCTGTTCGACACAACGATGTACTTGGCTTCTCCAGCCCCTTGCACCAAGATATCCATGCCATGTGCCGAGGCAAATCCCGCGCTATCTCCACCCGGGATCAACTGGATCTCACTCAGGAGGGTCAGCGCTGGCGGTGTTGCCGTGAGTGTCGAAGAGTCGAATGCGAACAGATGATCTTTCTTCGTCGATGCCGCGGCATTTCCCGCCAAAATATAGAACCGCTTCCCATCCGGAGAGAACTTGAACGCGCCGGTCGATGTGCTGTCAAGCTCCGGGATGGTGAAATCCGTCCGCGGAGTCCCAGCGCTACCGAGGTCGATCACTCCCAGCTTGGTTCCCGTCGGAGGAGTGGTGTCTCCGCGCAGGAGAAGGAACCGCCCATCAGAAGAAATTCCGAATCCTGTATACGGAGTTCCTGCGAGGTCAAAGGTCTGAGTGATCGCCAATGAGGCAGGATCGATCTCAGCAATCTCCCCGTATCCCTCTTGGAAGCTGTAGACCTTCTTCGTCAGTTTCGACCAACGAATCCCGTGTGGCTCAGAACCGTTGGGTGTAAACGGAGTCGTCAAGGGAGTGAGTGATTCGTCATTGCAGGGGGTTCCTTCTTTGGTCGAGTTGCACAGATCGATACGGTCAATCATTTGGAGGTAGGTCTGTGAGCCCTCCTGATCGTCAATGACAGCGATCTCACCAGCGGTTGTGCTCGACACAAATGCCCGTTTCGGCACTCCAGCTCCAGAAGAAAATGCTGCAACTTTGTGACCGTCGGCCAATAGACAAGTGGTTCGCAATACCCTGGGTGGGGTTGCGCCTGGCCCGAGATGAGAATTGTGCATGACGGTCACTGATCCACCAACCTGACCATTCGGCGCACAATTCACCAGATCATCGCCTGGTGTCGTGGTGCCTGATGCATTGTCTCCATCGTTCATAGTCCAGAGGACTTCTCCATTGTTCGTATCGCGATAGATATGGACCGGTCGCGTACCGGCTTGCCGATTCACCTCATGCACAGGAGTTGCGCCCGTCAAGGGATCAATCGTCGCCACTTTGTTAGCGTCTGTAAGATTCACAAAGACCCAATCTCCGCTGGAGAATTGCATATCACCCAACGCTACGTTCTCGAATTCCGCTTCAGGAATCCTGTTGATCTCCTCATTGCCCGAATCGCCTCTCAGCGCGATACTTGTCAGGGTCTTGTCACCGGTATTGCTCACGAACGCGATCGGCCCGCTGAATCCAGCGCTACCGCCTGGCGCCGGCACTTCACTGGTAGAATCTCCCTGACTGCAAGCGGAGAGGGCCACCAGCGCAAGCCCCACCATACTCTTTGCGACACACGTTGAATACCCTCGTTTCGTCACGGTTTTCATGACACATCCCTTTCACAATTAGTTGGATTCTTTAACATGGAGCGCAGCCGGCTCCTGAGTAATAGATTCTAGATCTCCAGCCTACCTTGTGGTGGGCCACGTGGGGGAAATTGACCATCAACAGCAGTGTCCTGTGCGAGGATAGTGCCGAGACTCCAGACGAGACTCACCTGAACGTCTGCAGTCGTTTCGCCTCGTCCGCCTCCACTCTGGATATCGAGCCCGCCGCAATGCCACGTACAATGATTGTGGTGGTGTGGGCTGTTCTGCGTTTGTCCCTGCGGACAGTGAGGCGCTGTCCATTGTGCCGTCAGATTCCCTTGGCCGACCGGCAAGAATCCTGTTAGCCAGAGCACGGCGCAGCAGCTTGTGAGCACCTGAGAGATGTGATGTCGCGTCTTCGTCAACATGGCCGATCGAGACTCACGCTCCATCGTATGATCTATGAAGATCCACCAAATAATTGGAACGACTTCGTCACCCCGAAGATGTAGCTGATCTGTTGCTCTAGATTGCCGTTGAAGTCCCGATGGATAGGGATCTGCGCGATGAAATAGGCCGAGGCGAAGTTGAAGACGTTCACCATGATGCCGGGCGAATAGGCCAGGTACGTCGAGCCGGTTGTCGGCACGGATCGAAACTTAATGGCCGGATCGAGCAAGATGGACCCTCCGGTGTTTGGATTGAACTGAAACAGCGCGGCGTCCATCGCGTCGTTCTGCATCCATCGGAAGTTAAACTGCTGCATCAGCACTAACCAGGGTGTTTTCTCAAGCGGGATGACATTCAATCCCAAGCTCACGTTCACTTCGTCGCCGAACTTGTAGCCGTCGCTGTTCTTCGCCGTGTAGCGGTAGCTCGCCAGGGCAAACTGATTCAGCCGGTGGGGAATCAGTTCGTAGGTTTGATAGATCATCGGGACGACACCGAAGTTCCCTCGGCCGATTTGGAGTGTCGATTCCGCCAAGGTGGTGCCTTGAGCAAAGCGACCGTAGCTCCCTGTCGGGAAATCGACCCCCACACCCAACACCACCATGCTCCGCAGAGTGGGCAACAGGTTGTACTTCAGAGTCGCGCGAATATCGCCGAGTCCTCCCTCACTATAGGGCACCGGATTGAGCCCTCCGATCTGGGCGTCGGACTCCACATGCTTGTAAGGAATCGCCACCTGAATGCCGAGACGTTCAGTTAAGCCATAGTTAAGGTCGAGAGTCGCAGTGCGTGTCGTAGTCTCAATACGATTGACGTTCAAATTCGCCAACGTGAGGGTCCGCTCACCTTGATTGGCGAATGGGATACGTCCTCCTTCCCCCTCAGGCGCCTCCATCGGGGTCCAGTTGTAGATGGCGTTCACGGTCAGCAGCCCTTTCATCGGCACCTGTTGTTGAGACCCGATCACGACGAAGCAGCTGACCGAGCCGCAAGACGCTTCGACCTGGGATAGGTTGAGCATCGGCACCACTATCCCCATGATTCCACTCACTAGAAGGGTTCGGCACACGAGTTTGCGCATCATACGTGCATGATCTTTCTGCAGGTCTCACAAGAAATCCGCAGGACGAATCCATCCGTGAGACGCGGTTGTGATTAAAAGGACGACGACTGATTGTGAAGATTACGAAGGAAGCGCGGGTGGTCCGCGGAGAAAGTATAGAAGCGATACCGTGTTCGGAACTGCCTCAGTCGGGGCACTGCCGACCTCTTCCAGGAGCTGAAGATTCGATGTGAACTGAACAACGGACGATTCGACATTGTCACCCGCTGCACACAGCCATGCGCACAAACCGGTGGAATGTGTTGAAGCCTTATGGTCGGCATGGTGCCCGGCATGGCCCACACTAGGGGCTGCCATTGCACCGTTTACCAAGGCGATGCAGAACACCAAGGCCCACACGAATGCCTGTCGTCGTAACGTCGTTGTCATCGTGTTTCTGTCTGCTCTTCTACTTGAGAGCGGCGGCTTTCACTGGTTCCGGTTTCTGAATACGGGTTACCGTATCGAGAATAATCTGCTCGGTTAAAAGACCGCCCTTAACATATTCCCGAACCACGCCCTGTTCGTCGATAAACACGCTGACCGGCAAGCCGAAGACCCCAAATTGGTTGGCGACTTTGTTGTCACGATCCATCAGCACGGGGAAAGTATGGCCATGCTGCGCGATATGTTCACGAACTTTGGCTTCATCTTCCAATTCGTTGACAGCCAATACCACAAATCCTTTATCCCGCAGCTTGTCGTACATGGCCTGCATGGCCGGCATTTCCGTCGTGCAGGGCTTGCACCAGGTGGCCCAGAAATTGACCAGCACGACCTTGCCTCGATACTGACTCAAGCTCTGCTGCTTACCCGCCAGGTCAGGAAGCTGAAAATCCTCCGCGGTTGTTCCCACCGCCGGAACACGTGAGCCCATTGCCCACACCATGCTACTGCCGATGAGGAGGGTCACACTCAGTGTGACCATCCCGATCGTCGTCGTTAGGGATCTTGTCCTCTGTGCACCCATCACACCCTCCTTCTGGTTCGCCGTCCCTTACAAACCACTCTTCGTCAACTGGAACGATCTCGTAACCCCGAAGATATAGCTGGTTCCCTGGGCAAGATTGTTGTTGGAATCCCGCATGATTGGAATTTGCGAATAGAAATACACCGACGTCCACTTGGTCAACGGCGAATCGATCAGCCCATCGAGACTCACCTGAAACCCAGGTGAAAATGCGAAATAGGTTGAGCCGGTGGTCGGCACGCGGCGGTTTGCAATCGTGGGATCAAGCACGATCGTCTCACCGGGGAAATCTGGAGCATCAGCCGGCGTTGCCGATCGCTCCAGTGACGCGCTGATATTGTCGTGAACGAAATACCGCCAATGAAACTGCCCAGTCAGCACCAGCCACGGTGCGCGCTCCAAAGGAACGCCGCTCGCACCCAGATTGAGGTTGTACTCATCGCCAAACTGATATCCGTCATTGTTACGGAAGGTATGGCGATAGCTGCCGTAGAAAAACTGATTGAGCCGATGCGGAATCAGCTCATACGTTTGATAGACCGACCCGATGAGCCCAACATTGCCCCGGCCCAGCTGAGTCGGCGACTCCATCAACGCACCGGCATCGTCTAGCGCGCTTGTGCTACCGGTCGGCATCTGCACACCAAACCCGGCGACAATCATGCTCCGCAGCGTCGGAAGCACGTTGTACTTAGCGGTGACGGTCATGTCCCCGATCCCATTGTCTCGAAACGGGACCAGTTCCCCCTCACCGTTGGCGCCGTCTTCTCCCAATCCATCGATATGTTTGTGCGTCCGCCATAGATACGGAATGGAAACCTGCACACCCAACCGATCCGTAATGCCGTAGTTCAAGTCAAAGTTAACGGTTTGCGTAATGTTTCTCACCTCTTGATGGTGATCGAGGATCAGACGACGGTTGGCTTGGTCGACGGCGGGAATCACACCGTTGGTGCCATCCAGCAAGCGCATCGGCGTATAGTTGTAGGTTGTGTTGAACGTCAGAAGTCCCGCCTGCGGCACTTGCTGTTGAGAACCGATCACGACAAAACAGGTCACCGACCCACAGGCCGCCTCGGCTTGTTGAAGGACGAGCCAGGTTGGAGCAAACACGCTCAACAAAAGTAAAAATCCACATAATGAACGCTTCACCATCATAAGAACTCGCATACGAACTCGGATTCCTTCTCGTGCTGGACGACTTCGAACTGTTTCCCTCATAACAAGTCATAATGACCTGCCTGCGGGAACAGGGCCTCAAGAAACCGACAGAAGACTAGAAGGAGCAGGATGGAGGAGCTCGACTCGAACAGATCTGAGAGGGCTGAAGTAGCAGATTGCCCGAACTTAGGGTCGGAACGAGAGCAATAGGGCCACGGAAGGCCTGAATCAAAACAACTTCGGTATCGAGAACCGTGCCGGCCGCACACATCCAGGAACAGAGAACTGTCCCGTGGGTCGCCGCCTGATGCTTGGCATGGTGACCGGCGTGTTCCGCGGCCTGAGCCTGAGCCAGACCGCCGACCGCCAGAATACACAGAATGAGCGAGATGGTAAAAAGCCTACAAACCATTAGATTCTACTTCCACCACGTCTCACAAAGAAGAGTGCGCACCTTCCAAGAATACTAGGCGACCGGAACGCTGCCTGTCAAGGCGACCAGCTCCGGTGCGAGTCTCGAGTAGGATTCATCGAATAGATGCTGTATACTGCCAGACTTAACGAGACAGCAACGCCCATTACACAACGATACAGAACGACTATTTCTCATTTCATCTTAATCGTCTTCCCTCTATGGTTACACAAGTACTCAATTTGATATTCGGCAGCAAAAACGACCGCGAAATCAAGACTCTGCGTCCGATCGTAGACCAGATCAATGGGCTGGAGGCTGGTCTCACGCCGCTCTCTGACGAAGCCCTGGCCGACAAAACGCAGGACTTCAAGAAGCGACTCGAGGCAGGCCAAACACTGGACGACATCTTACCCGAAGCCTTTGCAGTCTGTCGGGAAATGTCACGACGCAAGCTCAACATGCGGCATTTCGACGTCCAGTTGATCGGTGGGATGATACTTCACCGAGGCCGCATTGCCGAGATGAAAACCGGAGAAGGCAAAACCTTGGTGGCCACACTCCCTGTTTATTTAAACGCCTTGGAAGGCAAGGGCGTTCATCTGGTCACCGTCAACGATTATCTCGCTAAACGAGACGCCCAATGGATGGCACAGCTCTATCACGCACTTGGTCTGTCCACGGGAGTCATCCAACACGACGCGTCGTTCATCTACGACCCAACCTACGAGGCTTCGGATAAACGACTACTACACCTACGCCCCTGCACGAGGCCCGAGGCCTATCGCGCCGACATTACGTACGGCACGAACAACGAGTACGGGTTCGACTATCTGCGTGACAACCTGGTCGTCACGGATCTGAACCAATGCGTACAACGAGAGTTGAATTTCTCGATCGTCGACGAGGTCGACAGCATTTTGATCGACGAAGCCCGGACACCGCTGATCATTTCCGGTCCGACCGACCAGACCACCGATCTCTACTATCGAATCAATGCGATCATTCCCCAGCTCAAGCCCGAAGACTACACGATCGAAGAGAAGACCAAGACCGCTTCCTTGACCGAGGACGGCAACGCGCGTGTCGAGAAACTGCTCGGCGTGGACAACCTCTACGACGCGGCCCACATGGACATGGTCCATCATGTGGTGAAGGCGTTGCAGGCCTATACTCTCTATAAGCGCGATGTGGACTACGTGGTGAAAGACGGTGAGGTCATCATCGTCGACGAGTTTACCGGGCGCTTGATGCCGGGTCGCCGGTGGAGCGATGGCTTGCACCAGGCCGTCGAGGCTAAAGAAGGCGTCAAAATCGCCAACGAGAACCAAACGCTGGCATCCGTCACCTTCCAGAATTACTTCCGCATGTACAACAAGCTCAGCGGCATGACGGGCACCGCCGACACGGAAGCCGCGGAGTTCGCCAAGATCTACAACCTCGATGTCAACGTCGTGCCGACCAACCGTCAAATGATTCGTCAGGACTACGCGGATGTCGTCTACCGGACGGAGAAGGAGAAGTTCTTGGCAATCGTCGAAGAAATCAAAGAGTGCCATGAGCGAGGGCAACCGGTGCTCGTCGGGACCATTTCGATTGAAAAGTCGGAAAAACTGGCCGGTCTGTTGAATCGGAACGGCGTTAAGCACAATGTCCTCAACGCCAAACAGCACGAGCGTGAAGCGGAAATCGTGGCACAAGCCGGACGGAAAGGCTCTGTGACGATCGCCACCAATATGGCCGGCCGCGGCACCGACATCTTGCTGGGCGGCAACCCTGATTTTATGTACAAGCAGGTGCTCTATCGGGACGAAAACATCCCGGAGAGCCGCAAGCTCGAAATCTTCGAAGAAATCCGGGCGGATTGCGAAAAGAATAAGCAGGAGGTGCTTGGGGCCGGCGGCCTTCACATCTTGGGCACAGAGCGCCACGAGAGTCGCCGGATCGACAACCAGCTTCGCGGACGGGCCGGACGCCAAGGCGACCCAGGCACGTCGCGATTTTACCTCTCGCTTGAAGACGACCTGATGCGGATCTTTGCGTCCGAGCGTGTGTCCCAGTTAATGCTCAAACTCGGGATGGAAGAAGGCGTGCCCATTGAACACGGCATGGTCACCCGTGCGATTGCCAATGCGCAAAAGAAGGTGGAAGCCCACAATTTTGAGATCCGCAAACAACTGCTCGAATACGACGATGTCATGAACAAGCAGCGCGAAGTGATCTATCGTCACCGGCGGGCCGTGCTGAACGGAGACAACCTCACCAGCGACTTGCACGACATGATCGACAGCTCGGTGGAATCGACGCTGAATGTGTACTGTCCTCCTGATCAGTATCCAGAAGAGTGGGACGTCAAAGGACTGACTGAGGTCATGCAGAGTCAGTTCGGCTTGGATATCAATCAAGGCAAGGACGACAGTGGGGATGCACTGCGCGATGTCGGGCGGGATGCGTTGTTGGAAGACCTCCGAGCCCTTGCGCGGGACGGCTACGCTAAAAAAGAGCAGGAACTCGGGCCGGAGTTGATGCGCTTTCTGGAGAAGACCTTCATGCTGCAGGTGATCGACCACCATTGGAAGGACCATCTGCTGGCGATGGATCACCTGCGGGACGGCATCGGCCTTCGTGGGTACGGTCAGAAAGATCCGTTGATCGAGTACAAGCGAGAAGGCTTCGACCTCTTCGCCGGCATGATGGAACGGATCAAATCCGACACGCTCGATCGAATGTTCCATGTACAGGCCGTCCGGCAGGAAGGCGAACAGTCGGGTCATCCGCCTCAATCGATCCCGTCACGTCCGCAACCGCGAATGACCTTGAACCGAGGCGAGGAACCGATCGCGGCACCTGCTCCGGCTCAACGCGCTGAGAGCAAGGTCGGCCGCAACGATCCCTGTCCCTGCGGCAGCGGAAAGAAGTACAAGAAGTGCCACGGGGCATAGTAGTGATGATGCGCGGCTAATTATAGACACGATCCTTCGGGTCGATCGGATCCAGGGATCTCCTACCGATACAGACAAACAACCTTCCTTAGCGAACCGCTTTAGGCTCAATTCCTCCTTACTTCACCTTGACTTATGGGAGTTCCAGACGCTACCCTATGCCCCTTTCATCACGTGAGCAATAGGTCCACCCTGCCCATGACTGAGGGGTGTCGCTTTTTCTATTGATACGGGCAAATGGGGAGCTTTCCGTGAGTGCAGGGCACCAAGAACTCGTGGCCGCCATTGCTGCTGAAATCGCCGCATCAGGCCCGATTCCGTTCGTTCGTTTCATGGAATTGGCCCTCTATCATCCCCGGTTCGGCTATTACATGCGCGGACCGGAACAGACGAGTGAACGGATAGGGTGGCGTGGCGATTTCTATACGAGTTCAGATGTCCATCCCATTCTTGGACAGGTCTTAGCGAAACAAGCTGAGCAAATGGATCGACTGCTTGGGCAACCCACCCATTTCACTGTAGTTGAAATAGGGCCTGGCAAAGGGTTGCTGGCACGACACTTTTTATCCGCCTGCCGGCGGGACTTCCGGGATTTATTCGAGCGCCTTCACTACGTTTTAATCGATCGAAGTCCGGCGATGCGTGATGTACAACACAAGAACCTCTCACCCTGGCTCGGTAAGCCAAACCTCCTGACCTGGGCAGACGACCTTGAAACGTTGGCCCCTCAGAGTGTGACCGGGCTCTTACTAAGCAATGAACTCATCGATTCCTTTCCCGTCCATCGGCTTCAAGTCACGGCCAACGGGATCGAAGAGCTCTGGGTGGACGACCAGAACCGTCGGTTTGTTGGATGTTTGCGTCCGCTGTCCTCTGATGCCTTAGCCAATCACGTCCACCGAATCAGCACCGATTGGCCTATGGGCTACCAGGCCGAAATCAATCTCCATGCGTTGGATTGGATGAAACAGGTGGCTCGGTCGCTTGATCGAGGGTTTGTCCTGACCGTCGATTACGGCCACACCGCCCAAGATCTCTATCGATCCGATCGGAAAGGCGGGACCTTCCTCTGTTACTCACGGCACTCCGCGAACGAGGAGCCGTTCCTCCGTGTCGGGGATCAGGACATGACGGCCCATGTGGACTTTACAAGCCTGGCCCGTACCGGGGAAGAGCATGGTCTCCGGACGACCGGTTTTACCAATCAACTGAGCTTTCTGATGGGACTCGAGGTCGAACACATGATCGGGCAGCTTGAGCCTGATAGTCCTGAGTTCAAAGCCGCCGTTCACCTTCTTCGACTGAACGGGATGGGGACCACGTTCAAAGTCCTGGTCCAGCATAAGGAAATCGTGAATCCCGAACTTGATGGGTTGAAGTACAAACCATTTTTTAGCTCTGCCCTCACAACGCAATCCGCTGCATGAGGGATATATGAACGGGACTTCTCCGATGATCGGCGACATTTCACGTTTTACGTTTCACGTTTCACGGGGTTCCTATGGGTAATACCACTGCTCCGGAAAGCTACATACCGATCCTCATCTTCATCGGTGTTGCCATTGCCCTTGGGACGGTGACGCTGCTCCTCGGCCGTTTTGTGCGGCCGGACCAACCCTATCGGGCCAAGCTCGCGCCGTACGAAAGCGGCAGCCCCCTGTTTCAGGACGCCCGCGTCCAATTCCCCATCCGGTATTACATCATTGCGATGCTCTTTGTGATTTTCGACATCGAGATCGTCTTTATGTTTCCGTGGGCAGTTGCATTCAACAGTCTTGGGCTGGTTGGATTAGTCGAGATGACCATCTTCATTGCCATTCTGGTGGTGGGGTTTTGGTACGCCTGGAAAAAGGGAGCGCTGGAGTGGGATTGAAGGGCAGTGGGCCTACCCTTCTTGCTCGCCCACCGCGCACGCAAGATCGGTTGGGAATAGATAACGGGCGGTGCTCGGTGGATGCGCGCAGTGAAGGCCAGCCCCACCGCCCTTCATCTGGGAAAGGGTGTGGGAACACGTGAGTCTTCTTGAACGGCAGTTCGACGCGAATGTCATGACGACCACGCTGGATTCCATCGTCAATTGGGCCAGGAAGTCCGCGCTCTGGCCCATGACGTTCGGGCTGGCGTGCTGCGCGATTGAAATGATCGCCAGCGTCTCCTCCCGCTATGACCTTGACCGTTTCGGCGCCGGTGTCTTTCGCGCCTCGCCTCGGCAGTCGGATCTCATGATTGTGGCAGGAACGGTGTCACGAAAGATGGCCCCGGTCATTCGACGGATCTACGACCAAATGCCGGAACCGCGCTATGTGATCTGCATGGGGTCTTGTGCGACATCGGGCAATCACTACAACAGCTATGCGGTCGTTCAGGGGGTGGATCAGATCGTGCCGGTCGACGTGTATGTTCCCGGTTGCCCCCCCAGGCCGGAGGCATTATTGGATGCGCTTTTGAAATTACAGGAAAAGATTCAACGGGAAAGGGTCTTCGTGAAGTAACGTCTGATTCCTTCGACGATCGAGGGCGCAATGAACGACATGCGGAGCTGATCTGAGAGAATGGATGAGCCCTGATGATTGACGACCACATGCAATCTCTCACTGATACCTTGCTGGACAGATTCCCGGAAGGAGTGCTTTCCGTCGATATCGATCAGGCTCGATCAGAAGTCATCGTTCAAGTGGCTGCACCGAAAATCTTGGAGATTGTGCGTTTCTTGCATGACGATCCAGGTGCCTGTTTTGACCACATCACCGATATTTGCTCCGCCGACTATCCGGCCGATCAAGAACGGTTTGAAGTCATCTATCTCCTGTTGTCACTACCGTACGGCACACGCATTCGCTTGAAAGCCAGAGTTACAGAAGAGAATCCTGCCCTCGAGTCGGTCACGAGTGTGTGGCAGGGCGCGTCCTTCTTGGAGCGAGAAGTCTACGACATGATGGGGATCCGATTCACCGGCCACCCGGACCTGCGTCGCATCCTTCTCCCTGAGGACTACGCAGAAGGCTACCCACTGCGCAAGGATTTCCCGACGGAAGGTCGTGGATGGCGCAGTCAGTTCGACTTTATCCCCAGGCTGGACGAACCGCCGATCGAGCAGGTAGAAGGCGAGGTTCCTGAGGAGGAAAAGAAACCGTTTCTTTCCGAACCATCCACGGCCTCTTCCAGCCGGCGAGAAGAATTATTGCTGAACATGGGGCCACAGCATCCAAGCACACATGGAGTGGTGCGGGTCGTCTTGGAACTTGATGGGGAGCGGATCATCAAGGCCACCCCGGATCTCGGCTATCTGCATCGAGGCGTTGAGAAACTGGCCGAAGGGTTGGCCTACATGCAGATCATCCCACATACAGACCGGCTCGATTATGTCTGTGCAATGGCGAATAACTACGCCTATGTTCGGGCTGTCGAAAAGTTGCTCGACATCACCATCCCAGAACGGGCCGAATATATCCGCACCATCGTGGCGGAGATGCAGCGTATCGTCGGACACCTATTCTGGCTTGGCGCCCAGGCTTTGGACATCGGCGCGATGACCGTCTTCTTTTGGACATTTCGGGAACGAGAGATCTTGCTCGATATGTTCGAACAGTTGTGTGGCGCGAGATTGACCCTAAATTATTACCGGATCGGCGGAGTAGACAGCGACTTCACCCCGGAATTGGTGGATCGTCTCAAGACCTTCTTGGAAACCTTTCCTGCAAAAGTCGATGAGTACGATTCTCTGCTGGCCAGCAACCGAATTTGGTTGGGACGAACCAAGCACGTCGCGGTGATCTCCGGTAAAGATGCTATCAATTTCGGCATGACCGGTCCCGCGTTGCGCGGATCCGGCGTCGCTTACGACGTTCGTAAGCTCGAGCCCTACGGGGTCTACCATAAAGTGGATTGGGAAGTGCCGGTCGGAAAAAACGGCGACACCTATGATCGCTATTGGATCCGAGTCGAAGAAATGCGGCAGAGCGCACGGATCATCAAGCAATGTCTGGATCAAATGCCACCCGGACAGATCATCGCCGATATGCCGCAATACATTCCGCCACCCAAGCAGCAAGTGATGCGGGACATGGAGAGTTTGATTCACCACTTCATCATCTTCACTCAGGGCTTTAAGCCACCGAAGGGTGAAACCTACTGCGCGACCGAGGCGCCGAAGGGTGAATTGGGATTCTTCATCATCAGCGACGGGAGTCCTCGCCCCTATCGACTCAAGATTCGATCTCCCTCCTTCATCCACATGGGAGCATTCGACTACATGGCGCGGGGCTATTTGATTTCCGACATCATTACGATTTTCGGCACCTACGACGTCGTGATGGGAGAATGCGACCGATGACAAACTCGAGACTGACACACGCATGAAGTTAACCGAAAAATACAAAGACGAAATCGCCGACATTTTGTCGCGCTATCCGGTCAAACGGTCAGCACTAATCCCCCTGCTCTATGTCGCCCAGCGCGACCACGGCTACGTGACCGAAGCGGCGATGCAGGAGATCGCGGCACTGCTCAGGCTGACGCCACCGCAAGTCTATGAGACGATTACCTTCTACACGATGTTTAATCTCAAGCCGGTCGGCAAGTTCCATCTACAAGTCTGTAAATCCCTCATGTGTGCGCTCGTGGGTTCAGACACGGTGATCGGGTGGATCAAGGCGAAACTGGGGATCGCGCCGGGTGAAACCACAGCAGACGGACTGTTTAGCCTCACAGTGGTAGAGTGCCTAGCAGCCTGTGGGACCGGCCCGATGATGCAGGTTAATGACGACTACTACGAACAACTGACTGAAGAGAAACTGGATCGGATTTTGTTCGATCTTCGATCGACGGGGACCAGCCCCCTTAAGACCGGGCCCTTCATGTGGCCGGAACCAGCGTCCACAGAGCGGGGCGCGTGAAGCGTGATGCGCATCTCGTCGTTCGTAAAAAAGAATTGCGAATTGCCTGGCGCTTCACGTTTCACGAACGAGGCTTCACGAGTTTGATATGCCACAACACGAACTCATCCTTTTAAAAAATATGATGCAACCCGGCTATACCGGCTCCTTGTATGACTATGAAAAGACGGGAGGGTATCAAGCCTTGCGTCAAACGCTCGGCAAGATCGCTCCGGCCGATGTCACGGCCATGGTCCGAAAATCCGGCTTGCGTGGTCGCGGCGGCGCGGGCTTCCCGACCGGCGTGAAGTGGGGATTCCTGCCGAAGGACTATCACGGTCCCCGTTACCTGTGCTGCAATGCGGACGAGAGCGAGCCCGGCACCTTCAAAGACAGACAATTGATGGAGCGCGACCCGCACCAAGTCTTGGAAGGGATTGTGTTGGCTTGCTACGCGATCGGAGCGGAGACTGCCTACATCTACATTCGAGGCGAAATGGTCTTGGGCTCCAAGATCTTAGAGCACGCCATCGCTGAAGCGCGAGCCGCCGGGTACATCGGGAAGAACATTCTCGGCACCGGTACCCATACGGACGTCTGGGTCCATCGCGGGGCAGGAGCATATATTTGCGGCGAGGAAACAGCCCTGTTGGAGTCACTCGAAGGCAAGCGTGGCCTTCCTCGCATCAAGCCGCCGTTTCCAGCCACGCATGGCCTCTACAATAAGCCGACCGTAGTCAACAATGTCGAGACCCTGGCCAACTTGCCGCATATCATCAACCGCGGCCCAGAATGGTTTGCAGCCATTGGTTCGCCTCCCAAGAGCACCGGCACCAGAGTGTTTTGTGTCAGCGGACATGTGAAACGCCCAGGCAATTATGAAGTTCCGATGGGTGTGACGGTTCGAGAGTTGGTCTACGAACATGCCGGCGGGATGCGTTCCGATAAACCGATCAAAGCGTTCATCCCCGGAGGAGCATCAGCCCCGTTTCTGACGCCGGCTCACCTCGACGTGAAACTGGATTTTGAACACGTCGCCGCGGCGGGATCGATGCTCGGATCCGGCGGCGTGACCGTGATGGAAGAAGGGACCAGTATGGTCTGGACGGCTCTCAGACTGATGGAATTTTTCTACCATGAGTCCTGTGGGAAATGCAGTCCCTGCCGGGAGGGTAGTTCATGGCTTGTCCAGACTCTGCGCAGGATCTTGGCAAAACGCGGTCAGATGCAGGACCTTGAAACCTTGCTGGATCTGTGCAAGAACATCGCAGGTCGTACAGTCTGTGCCTTCGGCGATGCAGAGGTTGCTCCCATCCAAAGTACGCTGAAGTATTGGCGGCAGGAGTATGTCGACCTCATCAATGAAGCAGAGGCCGCGAATCTCATTCGGCCTGAACCCGTAGGACGGCATTGAGGAGATCTCTGAACTATCAGATGATCGTGTGTCACTATGCCTGATTCCACAGCGCCGATCGTTCGTCTCACAATCGATGGGATGACGGTCAAAGTCCCGAAAGGAACGTTGGTGATCGAAGCGGCTCGACGCATCGGGGTCATGATCCCGCATTTTTGCTATCACCCGAAGCTCAAGCCTGATGCCAATTGCCGCATGTGCCTGGTCGAAATCGAAAAAATGCCCAAGCTTCAGACCGCCTGTAGCACACCGGTTGATGAAGGGATGAGCGTGCGCACTGCCACGACGGTCGTGAACGATGCCCATCGATCGGTACTCGAGTTCATTCTCGCCAATCACCCGCTCGATTGTCCGGTCTGCGATCAAGGGGGGAAATGCGATCTGCAAGATTTCTCCCATGAATACACGGCAACCAGTCGGTTTACTGAAACCAAACGCATCTTCAAAAAGGAGTATTTCAGTCCGCTCATCGAAACGCAGATGAATCGCTGCGTCCAGTGTCTCCGCTGTGTCCGTTATTGCGATGAGGTTATGGATGTGAAAGCGTTGGCACCCGCCGGTCGCGGGACCATGACTGAAATCAAGCACTTCGGTCCGCATCCGCTGAATTGCGAGTTCTGCGGCGGCTGCGTGCAAATCTGCCCGGTCGGTGCCATTACCAGCCGACTCTCGATGTACGAATATCGGCCCTGGATGTTGAAACGAGCCGACACCATCTGCGGATACTGCGGAGACGGATGTCAGATGACCATCCAGACGAAAGACCAGGAGCTCATCGAGGTGAACTCCGCCCATGGGGCAGGTCGAAATAATGGGGACCTCTGCGCTCGCGGGTTTTTCGGATTCCATTCGGCCAGCCACCCTGACCGCCTCACCCATCCGCTGATCCGGCGAAACGGCGCACTCGTGCAAACAACATGGGAAGAAGCCCTGGAATACATCGCCGAGCGTGTCGGCGAGCTTAAGCAAGAGCACGGAGGAGAGAGTGTCGGAGGATTAATCTCAGGCCGGTGTACGAACGAAGAATTGTACCTGTTTCAGAAGTTTATGCGTGTGGCCATCGGCACCAATCATATCGACAGCAGCGCCCGGTACGGTCACGTCAACGGCCTGCATGCGATGCGACTCGTCCAAGGGACGCATCGGTGGACCATCACCTTCGACGACATCCTGGATGCCGATGTGCTGCTCCTCGTCGGCACGAACATCACGGAGACAAATCCCATCACGGGGCTCAAAGTCAAGGAAGCGGTGAAAAAACGCCAGGCGAGGTTGATCACCATTGAATCGCTGGTCCCCATCGTCGACACGATGAGTAACATCGCCAACCTTTCACATCATCATTTTTGCATCCCACCCGGTGAGATGCAGAATGGTATCCTCGGTCTCTTGAAGGCGGTAATCGAGGAAAATCTGATGGTGCCTGATATCTCACGGCGATACCCTGAATACACCAAGGCCGTCACGACCGCGCTGCAAGAGTTCTCTTGGCAAGACCTCCAAAGGGCGACCGGTATCGAGCCCGATTCGTTCATACAAGCCGCCAAGGTCCTGGCAGCGGGACGCAGAGTGATCGTTCTGACAGGACAAGTGCTCTTGCGCAGTGAGCGCGGGTACGCTGGATCGTTAACGCTTCTTGATCTGCTTATTCTGACAGGGAAATTGGACCAACCTGGTTGTGGATTTGCACCACTGGCCGAAGAAAACAATGATCAGGGCGCCGTGGAAATGGGCGTCGTGACTGAGTTCCTGCCGGGGGCCTGCTCTACCCACGATGCTGCGGAGCGCGAGAGGTTCGTGCACCTGTGGAAGAGAGAACTCCCGCTTGCCGTCGGAGCTTCTCTCGTCGAAATGTTGAATCGTGCCCGAGCCGGATCCCTCAAGGCCATGTTCATCGTGGGGGAGAATCCCGTGGCAAGTCTCCCCGCACCGATACAGGCAGAGAATTCGTTACGGAAGTTGGATTTGCTCGTCTGCCAGGAGTTGTTTTTGACTGAGACGGCCGCCTTAGCCCATGTGGTATTACCGGTTGCATCTTCGATGGAAAAAACAGGGACGTTTACCAATACCGAAGGTCATGTACAAGCCGTTCGTCCTTCGATCGAGCCGATCGGAGAAAGCCGTCCTGATTGGGAGATTTTTGCCGCCCTATCCATCCTATTGGGTATGCCAACAGAGTACGCCGAGAGCAAAGACATCTTGAAGGAAATCCGGGGTGCCATTTCCGGCTATGGGGCGCTCGGACCGACACCGTTGCCTCCGAAAGTCGATCGTAGTGCCATGGTCGCCTACCTCGGCGAGGGTTACCGTCCCGATCTCACAGCGCGATACCAATTCATCGCACCGAAATCCAGACCTGATGGCACTCTGCAGGTTACGTTCGGCCAGAGCCTGTTCCACTCCGGCAAGCTCTCGACACGTTCCAAAGGACTCCTGCAGCTCGAAGGCAGTGGGCGGTTGCGGATCAATCCAGTCGATGCCGCCCGTTTTGCTTTGATGGATGGAGATCGTGTCCGTCTCTGCAGCACGTCTGGAGAAATGACGACCGAAATAAAGATCATGGAGCGGATACCTCAAGGTACAGCGTGGTTTCCGGATCACTTCGGCCAAGCCGCCATCGAGCTGTTTGAGTGCGCGGTTGATCCGATCACGCACGTTCCTTCGTTCCGGACGGCCACGGTATCTATGATGAAGGTCGCGTGATGAGCCAATCCTTTGCCGATGACTATGCTTATCCAGGAGTCTTATCGTGAGTGAATTCGGGTTGCGTCTTGCCATATCTCTTACACAGATTGCTTCCGTCATGGGCATCGTGGTCGTGACGGTTCTTCTCCTTACCTTGGCTGAGCGAAAAGTGTTGGGGTGGATGCAGGACCGTATGGGCCCAATGGAAGTGGGACCATACGGAATCCTCCAACCATTTGCGGATGCCATCAAGCTGTTTTTCAAAGAGGACATCATCCCCGCCGGCGCCAACAAGTTTCTTTTTACGATGGCGCCAATCCTTTGCTTGATTCCTGCGTTCATCGGATTCGCCGTCATTCCCTGGGGCCCGAACTGGACGCTCGAGGTCGGCGGCATCACCGTCAAACCCTTCATCATCAGCGATATCAATATCGGCATTTTGTATATTTTAGCCTTCGCCTCGATCGGTGCCTACGGCATCATTCTCGGAGGATGGGCGTCCAATAGCAAATACTCCCTGCTCGGAGGGTTGCGCTCGGCAGCCCAGATCATCAGCTATGAACTGAACGTCGGGCTTTCCATCATCGGCGTGATCATCCTAGCCGGCTCGCTCAGCTTGGTGAAGATCACAGATGCCCAAACAGGATGGTTTTGGAACTGGTATCTGTTTGCGCTTCCGGCACCGCAGATTTTTGCCTTTGTCGTCTTTGTCATCTCATCGGTGGCCGAGACCAACCGTGTTCCCTTCGATTTACCCGAGGCGGAAAGCGAACTCGTTGCCGGATTCTTCACTGAGTACAGCGGTCTCCGATTCGCATTCTTTTTTCTCGCCGAATACGCGAACATGGTCCTGGTGTCCTGTGTGGCTGCCGCACTATTTCTCGGTGGTTGGAATGCCCCATACCCAGGAACAATCCTCGAACTCTTAGGCGTGCCGTCTTTGGCTTGGATCGAAAATACCATGTGGTTTGCCGTGAAGACCTATTCGTTCTTGTTCCTCTTTTTCTGGCTTCGCGCCACGTTGCCGAGACTACGATATGATCAGCTGATGAAATTCGGCTGGAAAGTGCTGCTCCCAATCGCATTGGCGAACATAGTCGTCACATCCATTGTCGTATTCATCACGCAGTAGACAGAGGAGCCGAAGAGACTTATATGCCATCGACCACAACCCCCAAACGTCTGAGCCTGTCCGAATGGTTCAAAACCATCACATTCTATGAAATCCTCGTCGGCATGAAGGCGACCCTGTCTCATCTACTCAACTACCAACCAATCACATTGCAATATCCCCATGAGAAACGCACGCTGCCGGATAACTATCGTGGTATGCTCGCCTTGCTCCGGTATGACGATGGAACCGAGAAATGCGTGGGGTGTGATCTCTGCGAAGCAGCTTGCCCCTCACGGGTGATCCGGGTCGTGAGTGCCGAGGTGCCCGGCGAACCCACGAAGCGCTACTCGAAAGAATATTATATGGACATGACTCGATGCTTATTCTGCGGGATGTGCGTCGATGCCTGTCCCGTTGATGCCTTGGGCATGACGAGAGAATTTGAATGGGCGGTCTATGACAAGCGGCAACTCCATCTGAATAAACAGCAGCTGCTCGCGATCGGGGATCGCTCGTTTCCGATCCGCGAGAAACGCTTGGAGCTTCAACACCCGAACGTCGCGTTCTTCAACGTGCCATTCAAGCACGTTCCGCCCAAGCCGAACTGATCTGAATGGAACGCATTCGGAATCCAATGACGGCCACCCGGTGGTATGAGTCCGGGCCTGTCGCCCGCTAACCCAGGAACCGTACTGTGGCGCACGTGTTTTTTGGATATTTCGCCGGGATGATTGCCATCACCTCTATTCTCGTGGTGGCTCTCAGAAATCCCGTCTATAGTGCCCTGTCCCTCCTGGTCATGTTTTTTCACGTCGCAGGACTGTACGTCATACTTCATGCCGAATTTCTCGCCGCTGTGCAGGTCATCGTCTATGCCGGAGCCATCCTCGTGCTGTATCTGTTCGTGGTCATGTTGCTCAACGTCAAACGCGACGACCGGTACCATAGCCAATGGCGGATCGCGGCCTTTGTCTGCGTTCCATTGTCGATCGAATTCTTTGTACTTTTGTCGGGCGGCATGGGTGCGGCCCATCGTGACCCGAACTCTCTTGCTGTCGACCCTCAGACCTCCGACAATACCTTGGCCATTGGTCAAACGCTCTTCTCGACCTATTTGTTCCCTTTTGAAGTGGCTTCTTTGATTCTCCTCGTCGCCATGATCGGCGCCATTGTCCTCGCAAAACGCGACATCGGCGAGAACGAGACCAAGGACATGACCCGAGCGCCAGGTGCCCAATGACAGTCCCTGTTTCCTACTACGTGATTTTGAGCGCGATCGTGTTCTTAACGGGGATCGTCGGCGTGTTGATCCGACGCAACATCATCGCCATTCTGCTGTCCGTCGAATTGATGCTGAATGCGACCAACATTAACTTCGTGGCGTTCTCCGACCACTTACAGGATCTTGGTGGCCAAGTGTTCGTCTTTTTTGCCTTAACGGTAGCGGCGGCTGAAGTCGCAGTCGGTCTGGCCATCATCATCGCGTTGCACAGATCCAGATCCACGATCAACGTCGAAGAATTCAATCTCCTCAAGTGGTGAAGAATCTCGATGACGACTCATCAGCCATCACGCGCCGAATATCCCAGTTTCCTCCTTGAGGCCTGTTTGAGACTGCCGATCATCGAGTGACACCTTCACCATGCTGTACGCACTTATTCCATTCTTTCCACTCGCCGCCTTTCTCGTCCTAGGCTTACGGGGCTCGCAGATCAAGGATCGCGCTCATGTGATTGCGGTCCCGGCGGTCGTATTGTCACTCGTATTGGCGTTGTCGGCTTTTTTTGAGGTGGCTTCCGGTTCCGTTATCTCCGTCCCGCTCTACACCTGGCTCATTTCGGGTGATCTCGATATTCATATCGGTCTTCATATCGACCGTCTGACCGCAGTCATGCTCCTCCTGGTGACCGGAGTCAGTTCGCTTGTCCACGTGTACACAATCGGCTATATGCACGGCGATCCTGGCTATGCCCGGTTCTTCAGCTATATCGCCCTCTTTACCTTCTCGATGCTCATGCTCGTGCTCGCCGATAACTTGCTCCAGCTCTTCATCTTTTGGGAAGCCGTCGGTCTGTGCTCCTATCTCTTGATTGGACATTGGTACGAGCGAGCCTCCGCCTGCTCCGCGGCCACCAAAGCCTTTCTCGTGAATCGCGTCGGCGATTTCGGTTTTATGCTTGGCCTACTCTTCGTCTGGTATTATTTCGGATCACTGAACTACCTCGACATCTTTCCTGCCATTCATGAGGCGACCGATTTGACGATAAATCTGCTCGGTCCATTCGGGGGTATCTGGGACGTTTCTGTGTTCACGCTCATCGCACTCTTGCTGTTTACCGGCGCGGTGGGTAAATCGGCGCAAGTGCCCCTTCACGTCTGGTTGCCTGATGCCATGGAGGGACCAACTCCGATTTCAGCTCTCATCCACGCTGCCACGATGGTCACGGCCGGTGTCTTCATGGTGGCACGACTAGCACCCATCTATAACTTGTCTCCGACTGCCATGAGCGTCGTCGCTATTACCGGCGCTGCCACGATGATCATTGGTGCCACGATCGCGTTGACGCAAACCGACATCAAGCGCGTGGTGGCCTACTCGACAGTGAGTCAACTCGGCTACATGATCATGGCCTGTGGACTCGGCGCCTATGCCTCCGGCATGTACCATCTTCTGACCCATGGTGCCTTCAAGGCCCTGTTGTTCCTCGGCTGCGGCTCGGTCATCATTGCGCTCCACCATGAGCAGGACATGCGACACATGGGCGGTCTCAAGGACAGGCTCCCGAGCACCTATTGGACGTTTGTGGTGGGTTCATTGGCTCTCTCCGGTTTTCCACTTACGGCAGGATTTTTCAGCAAGGATGAGATTCTCCTCTCCGCCTGGTCATCAGGGGAACTTGGTCAGGTCTTGGCCATCCTGGGTCTCCTGACGGCCCTGCTGACCGCCTTCTATAGCTTCAGACTTGTGTTCGTGGTGTTTTGGGGTCCGTCGCATGTTGACCCGCACCATGCGGCACACATTCATGAACCGTCACAGACGATGACCAGGCCGCTCCTTATTCTGGCGGGTTTCAGCGTACTGACCGGGTATATCGCCATCCCATCATTCTTGGAGCCGGTCTTTTCTACCGGACAAGAGACCGCTGCTCAGCATGGTTCCGACGGCTTCGTGATTATGCTTACCGCGACAGGATTGGGTCTGCTCGGCATTGCCGCAGCTTATTATGTCTACGTGATGAACCCTGATCTGCCCGAACGCCTCGCCGGGCGATGGAAGAGCCTCTACAAAGCCTCTCTGAACAAATGGTACGTCGATGAACTTTATGACTACCTTTTCGTACGGCCGACGTTCAGGGCAGCTTCCACACTGTGGAAACGGATCGACGTCGATGTAATCGACGGAGCCGTCAATGGAATCGCTCGGGCCATTACGTGGGGAGGATGGATATTAAGGCTCATCCAGAGCGGCCAAACTCAACACTATGCGCTGGGAATGGCCCTAGGCATTGTCATCTTAACGGCCTATCTCATTTTGTGACGAACATGAGTACGGACGAACTTGGCATAACCCCGCTTGAAGGCCGTATGCCGCGCTTCAGATCGGTCGGGTGGGAGGTCTGATGAGCGGTTTCCCTTGGCTTACGATCTTGATTTTCCTGCCGCTGATTGGGGCAGCCATTATCTTTGCCGTCAAAGACAGCTCCGTGCGGCTCGTTGCGCTGGGCATTACCGTTACCGACCTCCTGATCTCGCTGCCGCTCTGGTGGCTCTTCGATGCGTCTTCCGATCAGATGCAGTTTGTCGAGTCGGCCCGATGGATCCCTGCGCTCTCCATCAGTTACAAGCTTGGTCTGGACGGAATCAGCCTGCCGCTAGTTATCATGACAACCATTCTGATGCCGCTCTGCATTCTGATCTCCTGGCACGCCATAGAGACGAGAGTTCGAAGTTTCATGGCCGTGCTGCTGATCATGGAAAGCGCCATGATCGGTGTCTTTTGCGCAATGGACTTCGTGCTGTTCTATGTGTTTTGGGAGGCGATGCTGATCCCGATGTACCTCTTGATCGGAGTCTGGGGCGGACCGAACCGTCTCTATGCTGCCATCAAATTCTTTCTGTATACCCTTGCCGGCAGCGTCTTGCTCCTGGTCGCGATTTTGGTCCTATACTTCCAGGGCGGGCATACGTTCGATATTCTTGAGCTGAGCCAACGCACCTATGGACTGGCGCTTCAAATCTGGATCTTTTTCGCCTTTTTCGCAGCGTTCGCCGTCAAGGTTCCCATGTTTCCCTTCCATACCTGGCTTCCGGATGCGCACGTGGAAGCCCCCACGGCCGGCAGCGTGATTCTCGCAAGTGTCCTACTCAAGATGGGAACCTATGGATTTCTGCGATTCAGTCTTCCCATGTTGCCGGATGCCTCGCGGCTGTTCACCCCATTGATTGTCGTGCTCTCGATTGTGGCTATCATCTACGGAGCCTACATGGCTCTAGCGCAAGCCGATCTGAAGAAGCTGATTGCCTATTCGAGCGTCAGTCACATGGGGTTCGTGACCCTTGGCCTCTTTATGTTCAATATTCAGGGAATTGAGGGTGCCGTCATGCAGATGGTGAACCACGGCATCACGACCGGCGGGCTCTTTCTCTGCGTCGGAATCATCTACGAGCGAACCCATAGCCGACAGATCGCGGATAACATCGGCCTCACGAAACCGATGCCTCGCTTTGCCACGTTCCTGGTCATTTTTGCTCTGTCTTCGCTGGGGCTCCCCGGGACGAACAGTTTCGTGGGAGAATTCATGGTCCTCGTCGGCACGTTCCTCTGGAGCAAGATCGCCGCTGCGCTGGCGTCCTTGGGTATCATTCTGGCCGCTGCCTACCTCTTGTGGATGATTCAACGGGTCGCCTTCGGCGTCCCCGCCGCGCATGTTCTTCCGAACCTTCGCGATGTCAATCTTCGCGAGATGGTGACGCTGGTGCCGCTTGGGGTCCTGATTTTTTGGATCGGTCTCTTTCCTAATCCTGTCCTGACTCGTATGCATATGAGCGTCGAGAAAGTGATCGCGCGTGTCATTCCGCCTTCCCCGGAAACGGTTTCTGCCTTGCGTCAGCCGACTTCTTCTTCCACGCAGCACGGTCACTCCACGGATGTCGACGTCACCGTTTCTAACAAGGAGACTTCCGCTCCGCGCTTCGCCGATATGGCGACAGAGGTACACCGACCATGACGTTCCCCGTAGGAGACCTCTACCTGATCCTGCCGGAATTGCTCGTCATCACGGCGGCCTGCCTCGTACTGGTATTGGATCCGGTGTTGCGCAGATCGGACAAGGACAGCCTGGTGTGGTTGAGCCTCGGAACCCTTGCCGTTTGCATTGGGTTCACGGCGTCTCAAATCGGCGAGCCGACCTTGATTTTTAGCGGTCTTGTCGTCATCGATACCTATGGAGCCTTCTGGAAGTTGCTCCTCTACTTCGTGACCGGCCTCACCATCCTGCTTTCGTATTCGTATCTCAAGGAAGAACGGCTCTATTTCGGCGAATATTACGGGTTCATTCTGCTCGCACTCGCAGGGATGATGGTCATGGTATCGGCGTCCGACCTGCTCACGATCTATCTTGGCACTGAGCTCATGTCCCTCTCACTCTACGTGATGACAGGCCTCAAGCGCGCCGAGCCGCGCTCGCTTGAAGCCTCGGCGAAATACTTTGTCTTAGGCGCATTTTCATCCGGCATTCTCCTTTACGGCATTTCGCTCCTGTATGGAGCAACCGGCAGTACAAGGCTTCCGCAGATCGCCACGGCCATCGCAAGCCAAGGACTGAGTGAACCGTTGCTGTTGTTCTCCACGATCTTGCTCGCGGTCGGGTTCGGCTTTAAGCTCGCCGTCGTTCCATTCCATATGTGGACCCCCGATGTCTATCAGGGGGCTCCAACCTCCGTAACGGCTTTTATGGCAGTGGCTTCTAAAGCCGCCAGTTTCGGTGCATTTCTTCGGGTGTTTGTGGAAGGCCTGGGAGGGCTCAAAGCAGATTGGTCCGCAACTTTTCTCGTGCTCTGCGTCGCCACGCTTTTGATCGGAAACCTCGTTGCGCTGGTTCAAACGAACGTCAAGCGTATGTTGGCCTACTCGAGCATCGCCCATGCGGGCTACGCGCTGATCGGAGTCGTGGCGGCGGGCCGCATCGAACATTCATCCGGTATCGCCAGTGTCTTACTCTATCTGGCGCTCTACACGTTCATGACCTTCGGAGCGTTCGCGATCGTGGCGATGCTCCGCAAGGGGAGCATCGAAGGGGAAGAGATCGAAGACTTTACGGGACTCTCAAAGCGCTACCCTATGGCCGCACTCTTGATGCTGATCTTTATGGTCTCACTGGCAGGGATTCCCCCGACTGCCGGCTTTGTCGGAAAATTGTATATCTTCAAGTCGGCGGTTGAGGCCGGCATGACGTGGTTGGCGGCGCTTGCCCTGATCTTTGCCGCCATTTCGGCCTACTACTATCTGCGACTCGTCATGGTGATGTACATGCGGGAACCGAACGATCAGTCGGATACCGCCCCTCGCTTGGTCATGTCCCCGACTCTCTCCATCGTACTGGCTTGTGCAGTCGCTGGGGTCGTCATCTTCGGGGTCTACCCCAACCCGCTTGTAAGCTTCGCTATGCAGGCCGTGTTGACATTCAAATAAGTGGTCGTGTCTTTATACCGATCTGTGTGCGGAGCCTCATGAATGTTCTCCGCTTTATCCTCGATGCATTGAACGCGTTTTTGCGGCAGGGTTGCCCCAGCTTGGCGGCAGCCCTCGCTTTTTTCTCGCTGCTCTCGCTCTTTCCACTCGTGTTCCTCCTGCTCTATGGAATCAGTTTTCTCGTCAGCCAAGAGGTCATCGGTGAACAGTTCATGCTCAGCTTCCTCAAAGGCTTCCTACCGTCGCTGGGCGAGCGATTGGCTGATGAGCTCCATCGGATCAGTTCGCTGGAAAGCGTACGATGGCTCGTGTTCTTATCGTTCTTCTGGTTTGGTGGGCTCGTCTTTTATGAACTCGACTATGCACTCAACGTAGTCTTTGAGAGTACCCAAAAACGGCACCCCCTGATTTCAACGGCGATTTCTATCGCGTTGCTAGGGTCTACTGGACTTCTCCTCTTTGTGTCGTACGTGGCTACAGAAACCATCACGTTTTTGACCGCCTATGCTCCTCGATTGTGGGGTCTCGACCTTGTCGCCTTGGCTGCCCACGAGTTCCATTTAACGTATACCCTACCCTTTGCACTCGCGTTCTTGGCCGTGAGTCTCTTGTATCGTCTGGTTCCTCGACGCCGTCCACGATGGCGAGACGCAATGGCCGGGGCACTGATCTTCAGCTTGCTCTGGGTTTCCACAAAAGTGGTCTTCGTCAGCTATAGCAGTTACGCCACCGTCTACGCACGGCTCTATGGATCGTTGCTGGAAGTCGTGCTTTTACTCCTGTGGGTCTATTATTCAGCGGGCCTCCTGCTGTTCGGTGGCGTGATCGCGCACAAGCTTCAACAGCTTGCACGAATCCCACGACCCATACCAACCGAACATCCCTAACCTACGCTCAATCGCTCTCTTGTCCTTAGTTGTTGCGCTGTGTCCGATGAATTTCTTTATGGCCAGCGACCAGTCATTGCAACTTCCAGGCTTTTTCTGGCAGCAGGCCATCATCCTCGGCCAGCGACCAGTCATTGCAACTTCCAGGCTTTTTCTGGCAGCAGGCCATCATCCTCGTTAAAATGGCTACCTGCAAGGCTTGGAGCCAAGCGGATGATCGAAGAACACGGTAAAGAGCTGATGATGTTAGGCGGGACCATTACAGGGTTTATCGCCGCTCTCCTTACCGTTTTTGAACGACTACTCAGTATCCAGCAGCGATTCCGATCACGGCGGGACAACAAGCCGTTACACCAATCAGAACGTAACCCCGTGATCGCCATGCCGAGCAGTGGCTTCTTTTCCTTAAAGCCACTGCGCGGGTCTTCCTATCTCCTGTTGTACGAGGTCGGCGTGATCGTTGCCGCGGGGGTGCTTCTCAACTATGTCGGTCTGACTCTCAGCCGCCATCTTGAAAGCATTCTGTTCCTCGACATGATGGGTACTGCGTTGGCCGCGATTCTACTGGGCCCATGGTTAGGTGCTATCGTCGCACTCCTCTCGAATTCCGTCGTGAATTGGCTGCTCTTCCCCGAAGCAGGAGCTGAAGTCATCATCTTCCCCTGGTCACTGGTCAACATGGCAGGGGCGTTATACTGGGGAATGTTGGCACGCCAACCGAGGTTTCTCAAGTATGTGCGCACGAGCAAGAGTTCCGGTGCGGCGCATGCTTGGTTTCTGCTCAGTTTCGGCGTGGCCGGGGCAGTGGTCATGAGCATTCCCGGCACTCTCGTACAGTCGGCGCTGCATGAACACGCAATTTTGGCGTTGAATCCCGGAGTCGCCGAAGCCTTGAGCATCCGGATTTCACAATGGGAGGCGGCAGTCCGTGTGTCCCTGGATACAGCGCTCGGCCTCCATTGGAGCCAAAACATCAGCTGGTACGTCGTCAATTGGTTTCAAACCTGTGTGCGATACATTCCTGATAAGACGATGAGTGCGGCGATTGCTCTGGTCATCTTGAAATACGGCTATCCGCTCTTCGAGAGAGAACTGGTCCATGGCGGGCCGGAAGGAGAACGTCCAGGAGATGCGCGCATTCTTCCATTGGTGCTGGGACTTCTCTATGCCCCGTCTTACGCGTCACTCATCAGCCACGAGGACTACACGGGGCACCTCTACTGGCCATTGTGGAGTATCCCCTGGCTATTCATATTGTATGGCTATTTCAGAATCCGCTATTTTGGATCGACGGACGAGGCGCTTCGTGTGGCTCGCATGCAGCGAGCTGAGCGATATGCGCGGGCGCTCAAACCTGTCGGGAAAGAACCTTCCTATGAATTCTGTCGTCGGCTGACGCTTGCGACGCTGATCGCGAGCCTACTCTTCGCCCTGTGTTTGCCGGTTCTCCTGATGGATTTCTATCAGGTGACATTCAAATTCTTTTGCGTCGTCTACGGCTTTCTGCTCGTCGTCCATCTGATTCGCGTCGCCATTGCACAAAACATTTCCGTCGCTCGCACCGACTGACAGGGCATGACGAGTCCTCCCGAGTTCCCAGTCCAATACCCACATCAATACGCAACCGTCATACCCACCTAGCGCCACGAGGAACTTCGGAGCCGCAAAAAATGTACAATGGCCGACTGGGTCACCAAACCGACCACGTCTCCGTCCTGTATGACAACCAAGCGATCCCATCTTCCGCGCGCCATCCGTTCCATTGCATGAACCACCGGTACCTCCGGTGTGATCACCAACGACTCTGAGACAGGACGCATCACTTGGTCAATTCGACGCCAGGCCCAGAGTGCCGGCGCCACACCCTGCACCTCCGAGACCGTCACCATCCCGACCAACCGACGATCCGCCAATACCGGAAACCCTCCGTATCCGTAGGCCTGGAAGTATCGATTCACAGCTTCATCGAGGGTACACTGCGCGGGGATCGAGACCACAGTGGTCACCATCAAATCTCGAATGGGGATCGTCGCCAAAGACTGGCGTACCGTGGCTTGGCGTCGACTGGCCAGTGCGGCGGCAAACAAAAACATCCCGATGAATACGATCCACCCTCCGTTCGACATCATGGAGGCAGGCAGTTCCCCGTTGGCGCTCCTATAGATGACAAGAAGGCCGACAAGACCTAACATTGCCCCGAATGTGAGGCCCACCACGGCGGCTTGTTTCGTCGCACGATAAAAGTCTTTTCCCCAGGCCCAGAGTCCGGCACGCAGCACTCTCCCGCCATCAAGGGGAAAACCGGGGATCAAGTTGAACAGCCCGAGTTGCACATTCACGATGCCCAGCAACGCGCCGAGCATGATCACTCCCTGTAACCCCTGTTGCAACTGAATGGATTCAGCCAATATCACGAAGAGAAAACAGGCACCCCCTATCGCAAAACTCACGACCGGTCCTGCGACGGCAATGAGAAATTCCGCCTTTGGTGACGGAGCTTCCCTGCGCATGTGGGCGACTCCACCAAAAATGAACAGGGTGATCTGCTCGATTGGGATGCGATAGTACAGTGCCACATAGGAATGTCCGAGTTCGTGGAGCAAGACAGAGAAAAACAGAAGAACCGCCGCCACCGCTCCCATCGCCCAATAGCGCTCAGGTGAGAGACCAGGCAAGCTATCCGGCAGGTAGCCGGTGGAGAGACTCCACGTCACCAATAAAAAAACGAGAAACCAGGAGGCATGGACGCGAATGGGAATTCCCAATGCACGCCCGATTTCCCAGGATGGTAGATGCATGGAGAACACCGTAACAGCCGAAGACTCATAGGGTCAATTTGGCCTCCTCGATCACAGATACTCGTTTGTATGTAACGATATCGGTTTGGCCTGGCGATCTAGCATGTGTTTCACGTATAAAAGAGCCCATGAATGTCAAAAAGCTTTTACATACCAGGATGCGGGTCAGCGACCTGGATGAGACCATTCGGTTTTATACGACGGTGCTGGGGCTTGAGGTGATTGAGCGAAAGACCTCTCCTCGTGGGTCGCACCTCGCTTTCTTACGAGTTCCCAATAGTGATGAGTTGATCGAATTGACCAGTTTCCCTCCCAGTGGCCCGGTCACGGTTCAAGAGGATCTCGTCCACCTCGCATTCCAAGTTGAAAGCCTCGACGAGACTATCGCGTCACTCAATGCCCAAGGGGTCAAGATCACAGATGGACCGACGAAGACGTCCTCCGGGAGCCGATTCATCTTCATCGATGCGCCGGACGGCTACGAAATCGAGCTGATCGAACGGCCGGCAGGGGTCAAAATTGTCTAGCGCTCCACCTCGTTACATCGCGAATCTCATCGGCGATCGCCGGCGACATTGACGATGTGACGCCCTCCCTAGTACCTTCTTCCCTTCATATAGTGGATAGGTTCACGTATCAGGAGGACAAGAGAGATGAAGAATGGGTTTTTCCGCGGGCATGGACTTGGCAACGACTACCTCGTGATGGATCCCAAAGAGCTGACGTTTAAGTTGACATCGAGGAATATTAAGTCGATTTGTGACCGAAACTGGGGGCTGGGAAGCGATGGCATCTTAGCCTTGGTTCCGTCGAAGAAGGCCGATTTCGGCCTGCGCATTTTCAACCCCGACGGCAGTGAAGCGGAAAAATCGGGTAATGGACTTCGCATTTTTGCTCGGTACCTCCATGCCACCGGCAAGACCAAGAAAAGGCGCTTTACGGTCGAGACCAAAGGCGGGTTGGTCACGATCGACCTGCACATAGACCGGCATGGAGACGCGAGCGCCGCGACAGTCGAGATGGGGAAAGCCACGTTTACGCCAGAAGCACTCCCCTGTTCGCTTGGCGTGCCGGAGTTGATTCAGCAACCCATCAACGCCGCGGGGGATTCATTGATCTTCACCGGCGTCAGTGTCGGAAACCCGCATTGCGTGGTCTTTAGACCGGCCGGCGAATCCTGGTCACGGGACGAGCTGTTGAAGCTTGGCCCTGCCCTAGAGAACCATCCCTTGTTTCCGAAGCGAACCAATGTACAATTGGCCATCCCGACCGGACCGAAGGAAATCTCCATCCTTATTTGGGAACGAGGTGCCGGAGAGACACAGGCTTCCGGCTCGTCCTCCTGCGCAGCCGCCAGCGCCGCGGTGCGATTAGGACTGGTGAAGCCTCCCGTCACTGTGAAAATGCCTGGTGGCGTCCTGAACATCAGCGTGGGACAGGACTTCAGCCTGACCATGAAAGGGCCGGTGGCCGAAGTCGCACGCGGGATATTAAGTCCGTCGTTCGTTCGCGGGCTGAAGTAGAGCCTCGGCAAATCTCGTCTGCCATACGTCAACCGGCAGACATGTTGCGTTGACGGCTGGTATTCTTACAATTGATACATGAAGGTTGGCGCATGACGCTCGACGTTCTCCAATCCAAACTCGCCCATCTGCCTAGCGGCCCCGGCATCTACCTGTTCAAAGACAAGCAAGGCAACATTATCTACATCGGGAAAGCCGCGGTCTTAGCGGATCGCGTCCGCTCCTATTACCAGAAAGGCACGGACCACAGCCCGAAGACCAGCCTCCTCGTCAGTCAGATTACCGACCTAGAAACAATGGTGACTCGTTCTGAGCTCGAAGCCCTAATTCTCGAGAGTAATCTAGTCAAGCGCCACAAGCCCCGCTTCAACATCGTCTTGCGGGACGATAAGCAGTATCCCTACGTGCGACTTCCTATCAAGGACGATTTTCCACGATTGTCGATCGTCCGTCGTGTCCAAAAAGACGGCGCGTTGTACTACGGCCCCTACACGCCGGCAAATGCACTGCGCGAGACCTTGAAGGTGATCAAGCACGTCTTCCCCTTGGCGACCTGCTCCATCGATATCGACGGGAACGCGGAACGGGCCTGTCTTGAGTTTGAAATCAAGCGTTGCATGGCCCCCTGCACGGGGAATCAGTCGAAGGAGGAGTACCATCAGATCGTCAAGCAAGTCCGTCACTTTCTGGAGGGGCGAGACCATGAGCTGCTCGACGACCTACGCTTCAAAATGCAAGCGGCGGCCGAGCGGGAAGAGTTTGAGGAAGCCGCTCGGTTGAGGGACCGCCTCTTCAAGATCGAGCGAATGTTGGAAAAACAGCGTATTACCCAGACTTCGTCCACCGATCAGGACGTGCTCGGGATTGCACGGCGTGGTTCCGCCGTGGACCTTCAGATTCTGTTCGTGCGCGGAGGATTACTGATCGGGCGAAAGGATTTCTTCTGGCCTCAATGGGCGGATGCGTCGGACAACGAACTCGTCCGTTCAGCAATCGAGCAATTTTATAACAAGGACGGGCAGCCGCCACGTGAGGTATTGGTCCCGACCGATCTGGAGGACGTAGCGCTGATCGAACAATGGCTGTCAGAGAAACGTGGGGAACCTGTTAGCATCCTGGCTCCCGAACGCGGCGTCAAGCATCAACTGGTCCTCTTGGCGGAAGAGAACGCCACATCAGCCGTCGCCGAACATCTTCGCGAGGAGGAGCTCGACCGGCAGGCCTGTGAGGAGCTGAAACGGATGCTCCGTCTTGATCGTCCTCCTCGTCGGATTGAAGGGTTCGACATCTCCAACACGATGGGAAACCAATCCGTCGCCTCAATGGTCGTGTGGGAAGACGGAGACATGAAAAAGTCGGACTACCGTCGCTTCAAGATTCAAACTGTCCAGGGGGCTAATGACTTCGCGAGTATGAAAGAGGTCGTGACACGTCGCTACGGCAAATCCGGCGAGGAACCGGATCGAATCACGGACAACTTGGCTTGCCCCGACTTGATCTTGATCGACGGAGGGCTCGGACAGTTGGCGGCGGCCATCGAGGGACTGAAGGAAGTTGGACAACAGCACCTCCCGATACTTGGGTTGGCCAAAGCCCGTGGAGAAAAGGAGGAACGAGTGTTCCTCGCTGGGAGAAAAAATCCTATCGCTCTAACCGCCACGTCTCCAACCACCCATCTTCTCCAACACATTCGCGATGAAGCCCATCGTTTTGCAATCACGTTCCACCGAAAACTTCGTGGGAAAGCATTGGTCAACTCCAAGCTGGATCAGGTCATTGGAATCGGGCAGATTCGACGCAAACAGCTGTTGAGCCAGTTTGGAAGTCTTGATAAATTAGAGGCTGCGAGTGATGAGGCCTTGCAGGAAGCCGGACTCAGTCCAGAAACCGTCTCGAATCTTCGCAAAGCCCTCGCTCAGTAGCTTTCACCCGTCCCCGACCTTAGAACAGATAGCGCAGGCTGAATGTTCCTAGATGCACAAAGGCGTGATAGGTGCCATCTACCGTCGGGTTGAGATTGCCGACCACCGTGCGGGATTCGTAAAACCACTCCTGATAGGCCAGGTCGAGCCCGATCCCTTTGGGCCAGAAAGCTGATTCCCCACTGCAAGGAATCACCCCAAGAAATCGCCCGGCGCCCGTACAAAGAAATCCCACGCCGAGGGACAGGGTGTGAGCTGGTAACGAAATTATGCCAGGACTGAACGTCCGTTCGGGAACTGGATCCTGCGTGTAGGTATACCCGGAACGGACCACAATCTCCCAGTCAGAGAACCAGGTCGGGTTTAGCCATTTATACTCAGTTCCGATTGCAATCACCGGCACGTTCTTCCACCGTTGTGGCTGGGGAATCGTGGCCCCGTTTGAGAGACGGACATCCAGATGTTTATTCAGACTCCAGCCCACGTACTCAACGTCAAGCTCTACCTTCCACTCTCTCTCGCTGTTACGCACCGGCCAGATAGCGACGGCGCCAGTAAACTTTTGAGGCAGCACAAGATCGGTGGAAGCATCAGCCGCCTTCGCTCCGTTTACCAACAATACCCCTTTCAACGGCAACACCGATTGACTGCGATAGACCAACCCAATCGAGACAATCGGTTTACCAGCTCCGTTTTTCAAGGGAGCATAAAGCATACTGGCCGTCACGCCCACACCAGTCCCCGCACCATTTAGTTCGATTTCAGCTCCGCCTGGAATGCCTGAGGTTCCGTCACTGATTTGCTTCTGCTCTACATGCCCCTCTCCCAGAAAGCTGAAGAAGGTATAAATATCGGCGCTTACCCCAACGGAGAGCTGATCGTTGATTTTATAGGCAATGGTGGGTCTGACAGCGATCAACGGTAATTCTGCTGATGTGATGGCAGTACTAAATGGGCTGTCGACCGGATAGCGAGTCCTTAAACCGAAGGGTGAGGTGATCCCCAAACCGACGGTGATAGCGGAAAAACGGGGCGCCCCGAGTGCTCCGAGGTTGGCGCTAAGATATGTATGTCCGGGTGGAGGAAAACTAATGCTTCCATCGAAACCTCCACGGCTATCAACCCCAGAAATACTTTTCGTTTTGATCGAACCACCGAGTAATGCGATTCCAAAAATCCCTTGAAGCCCTGGGACCTGGGTCAGACCAGCAGGATTGTACTCGATCGCGGAGGCATTATCGGCTTGAGCTGCAAATGCATTCCCTTGGGCTGCAGCAACGGCACCCTGCGGTTGAAATCGCAGTGCTTGTGCAGTCACAAAATCAGGACATAGAAGCCCAGCGATCACCACCATCACGCCGATAGTGAATCTATTGCCAGGCAACCAACATGTTGAACTCCGCCGAAGCATCCCTGTCCTGTTGCACTTACCGTTTCTGTCCCGAAGCTTGCTTAGGTCAATACGCCACTCGAGACTATGAGCATAGGTCCGTATGGATCTATATAAATGGGCCCTATTAATAAGCGATTCGTTTTCTTATAATATTGTCCCGTTCTGACCGCCCTACCATTTGGAGGTTCCTATGGCACAGGTCGCCAAACAACGTCCATTCCCCCGACAACTTTTCCAGCAACTTTCACACGCCGAATGCACATCTTTCGTCGAAGCCCTTCATTACACGATCGAGGCAGACTCCACAACAGATGTGAAACAAGCACTAGTCCAATTTCAAAATTTATTTCCGTTCACACGAGTGATCAGCGGCCTCGCCCGTCTCGCAGCCGACGGTACTTTTGACGGATTTACGAATGTCATTAACGTGAGCTATCCCGAAGAATGGATTCGACAGTATTGGCAAAATGGTTATTTCGAGGTCGATCCAGTCTTCAAGACCGCTCTGCAAAAACCGGGCACCCATCATTGGGGGACTACGTACCGGGAGGCAAGTTCACCAAAGCAACAGGAATTCATAGCAGCTGCGAAAGAATTTGGGCTAGGAGACGGGGTTACGACCGGGTCCGCTGATCCCGCATGCAGAGTCGCAACCTTCTGCTCTTTTGCCTCTGCTGATCATGTGGATGCGGCACGATATGTCCCGCTGATTGAGTATTTTGGATACTATGTTCATCTTGCCTTATTGCGGACAGCTCCTGCTAAAGCCCAATCAATGGATCGATGTGTTAAGCGGCTAACTTTGCGCGAATTGACCATTCTGAATTGGGTCAAGAATGGTAAGACCAATTGGGAAATCGCCCAGATTATGGGCGTAACAGAACGTACGATCCGATTCCACGTTGAAAGCATCTTTTCCAAGCTCGATGTCACATCGCGGTCTCAAGCGGTCGCTATTGCCATCGAACATGGCCTACCGAACGTAGTTTAATCAGGAGGAACTTCCACCTTCCCCTCATGAAGAATTGACCTTGTGTAAGCTACTCATCACTCATCCCGCCACGGAAAGGGCTGGAGAAAAGCTTGAGGTTCGTCCAGACACCGTCTCGCCCGCTCTGGTCCTAATCGTAGACATCCATTCAAGAAAATTCGGTCGCTTCTCAATATTGTCACTGTCAAAACGAGCCATATCGTAAAGCGCTGCTACTGCCCCGACCTCGGCCGGTGGGAGCTTTACCACTGGACCAATCGGCTCACAGGGGAAACCCAGCATGCGGAGCGCGCGGAGGAATCGATGTTCAACCTCAAGATAGTAATATCGAACCTCATTCTCGACCGCCCATTGATAGATCCCTTTCAGGATCCCTAGCATGACTTGTGTCGAAAGTTTTGTATCTTGAATGGCAGGGTTAACCGCAAGCCTGGTTATTTCAGCCGTGTCTCTCTCCTTTCGGATGGTGTAGCCCTGCGGAAGCAGTGACCCAAATTCATTCTCCAACATGAACTTGCCAGACGAGGGAAGCAGGCGAGCCATACCAAGCAAAGTTTCATGATGATCCAGAAGTCCCACTGTGACACCCCAAAGGTCATACATGTCCATCTCCTGTCCATCATCCGTCTCTGGTACCCACCGCAGCTTTTCCGCGAATACTCGATGGCGTAATTGATACGCCTGAGTCAACTCTTCCTTTGTTTCGAGCGTCTTGATGAGAAACTCTCCTTCATAAAACGCAACTCCCCTTTCCACAGAAACAACTGAGCTTGGCATGACTGCCTCCTTTACAGATGAGTGAACTAGAAACGCACTAGGGCCATATGACTTGACTGAACGCCAAATGAAACGGAACGAGAAAGCCTTCTTTTCAAAGCGCAGTCGCTCTTTCCTGAGAAGCGACTGTGATCGGCACGGCCACCTCCTGTCAGGATGAGTCACCTAGGGTCGCACTAGGGCCGAATGGGTAGGCCGAATGTCAAATAAAGGCGGCGAATGGTTCCACCTTAGAGAACAAAGGTCACCTGGCGGGTCCGCCAGGTGATTTCCTGGTCTCCATGCAGTAAAAAGTGGCGATGTTCTTACTGGTGTAGGGGTTCAGTGGAGATTCGAGCAGGAGGAAGGTGAATGGCAGAAACTCACGTGACCGCGGGAAAACACAGATTTGCGGTATTGGACGGAGGGCTCCGGACTACGTCGAGGCTCTCATTCTCACAGGCAGCTAGCCCCGTGAGGCACTCTTTCGGTTTGCACCAGCCCTGCGCAGGCGAATTGACGTCGGCCTATAAGGCAACCGAACGGCGATTACACATGCTCCTAGAGGATCGCACTCGCATCGGTCGTGATCTGCATGACTGCGTATTGCAATCGTTGTATGCCATCGGATTGGGCATTGAAATGAATCATAAAATAAGGCATGATAATAATAATGAAGACGAATCATCTGATGCGGGGATAATTTTGCAGATCAACCAACTGATCCATGAGGTCCGGAGTATGATCCGAGAATTGGAGTCCGGAACCGTCCAGGAATTTGATCTCGTCTCTGAGCTGAACACGTTGCGCACCACCTATGAGCAGACAGGCCAACTGCGAGTAAGATTGGACCTTCAGCGCCACGCTCTTGAAGTTCTAACACATGAGGAAGAGCGAGAGATCCTCAATATCGTACGAGAAGCGCTCAGTAATTGTGCCCGCCATGCCCATGCATCTCGATCGACGGTCTCCATTCGCATGAAGGACACGAGAATTCGCGTCACTGTACAGGACGACGGAATCGGAATCTCCACGGTTGACGGACAGCCAGGTGGATACGGACTGACTAATATGGAGGCCCGTGCGCGAAAACTTGGGGGGACGTTACGCGTTCACTCCAAGACCGGCGGAGGCACAGAGGTGACGGCGGAATTTTCGTTGGAACCCATATTGACTCCTGTATGAAACAGCCGCAGACCAGTATCGTTCTTATCGATGATCACGAGATGGTCCGTCGAGGGCTTCGCGCTCTGCTTCACCTCGAACCGGATATGACAATCGTTGGCGAAGCAGGGACTGTCGCGGAGGGTGTATCCGTCGTCGAACGATTCACCCCACACATGGTGTTGCTTGACGTCAAGCTTCCCGACGCTACGGTCACTGAAGCCTGTCGACGCCTTCTGGCCGTTGCGCCAAAGCTTCGCATTCTTGTCCTCACCAGTTACGCTGAAGATGCGACTGTGATGGCTTCCGTTCAAAATGGAGCCCATGGCTATGTTCTCAAGGATGTCCGCATGGACGACCTTGTCCGCGCGATCCGCACTGTCGCCTCTGGTCATGGCTATCTGGATCCACGAGTGACCCAGCGAGCGCTTCATTGGATTCGTACCAGCTCACACCTCGGCGTGAATGCCCAAGGGGTCACCCGACTGTCCCCTCAGGAACGTCTCATTCTGCCGTTGCTGGCCGAAGGGAAAACCAACAAAGAGATTGCCGTCCAGCTCCGCTTGAGTGATAAAACGATAAAAAACTACCTGGCGAATATCTTTGATAAGCTCCACGTGAAACGCCGGACCGAGGCGGTTGCCTGGTTCATGAAAGAAAGTAATATGCCGTCCTCTGCACGGAGTCCAAAGCTCTAAAACGTGCGAAATCCTCCAAGCCTTCTGTAATCGCTCATTCTTATCAGCACTTTTTCGTCCTTTCCTGTTGTCTTGTTCGGACATTAGGATCTATGCTACTGGTCTTACTATTGTCCCAAGTGGTGGCCTGTCCAGACAAGAGGATGCACGCTTCCCCGAGTTTTGTTCGGCCTAGTACCTGGAATCCACTCTTATGAATTCTCCGCTGAGGACTGACGATCCTGTCTTCGCCGAATTGACCCAGCTACGGCGGCAGGTGGTTGAGTTGCAGCGGGCCCTGTCTCAATCCAAACAGAACCATCGACTTGACCACGCAACCGTAGAAGACATCACTACGCGCAAGCAATCAGAACTGGTCCAACAAGCCATTCAAGAAGCGCCGGAAGCACGTGTACGCGAGCGGACAGCCGGGCTTGAATGTGCCGTGCAGGAGCTCAAGCGGGAGATCGAGCGGAGACAACAGACAGAGTCAGCACTCAAAGCCAGTGAGCAGCGGTATCAATCTCTCTACGAACATAATCCCTTCATGTATTTCACCCTTGCCTCGGACGGCACGATCCTGTCGGTCAACCGTTTTGGCGCCGGGCAATTGGGATACGACAAAGACGACCTTATCGGCCGATCGATTACGGAAGTGTTCGATTCGAGTGAGCAACAGTCCGCGTTCGAACGGCTCACCGCTTGCGTGACGAATCCCTATACGCTGTGGGAATGGGACGCTCAAAAGATTCGGAAAGATGGAACCCGATTATGGGTGAAGGAGCGAGCCAGAGCCATTCAGGATCACATGGGGACTACTCTGGTCCTCGTGGCCTGTGAAGATATCACGGAGAGGAAGCGGACTGAGAAGCAGCTAGAAGAAACCTCCCGACTGCTCCGGACGCTTGTGAATGAGTCGGCACTCCCGCTCGTCAGCCTCGACCGAGAAGGTCGGGTCATCAGTTGGAATCAGGCGGCCACACGTCTGTTCGGTTGGACTGAAGAAGAGGTGCTCGGCCGCGAGCTTCCCTACGTTCAAGCCGGCGAGGAGGCCACGTCCGATGCCTTGTGGGAAAGGGGGATCCGTGGGGAGTTGACCGGTCCGGTCGAATTGCGCCGTCGGCGGAAAGATGGTCAAATGCTGGACCTCCTCCTCTGGCCCGTCTTTGTCGCTGACGAGTTCGAGCGGGTCGTGCTCGCCGTCGGTCTCTATGTCGACCGGTCTGACCTCAAACGAGCTGAGGAAGCCAGGGTCAGAAGCGAAGATCGCCTTCGATCGTTTTTGGATGCGCTGGATGACCTCGCCTTTGAATTTGATCAAGACGGGAGATATCTGAATGTCTGGACACGTAACGAGGACAGACTGCTCGTACCCAAGACTGAGCTTATCGGTAAGTGCATAACCGACATCTTGGGACCTGAAACCAGTGCTCGGTATGTGAAAATGATACGGCATGTCATAGACACCGGCACTACAGCAACTGTCGAATACAGCGTTTTGCTCAGCGGAGAGAAACGACACTTTTCTGGAATTCTGACGCGTATCCCAAGGAGTGATAGCTGTAGCGCCACCGTCGGCTGCATTGTACGCGACGTGACCGAAACCCGCCTTATCGAGTCCCAAATTCGTGAAAATGAGGCCCGATGGAGGACGCTGTATGAGCATGCAGGAGTCGGGATCGCGCAACTCACCCTCGATGGTCGATTCGTCCGAGTGAATCCCCACCTATGCAAGATCCTGGGATATCCATCGGAAGCGATCCTCGGACGGACTTTTCAGGACTATACCCACCCGGACGATGTCCGAGCGACTCTCGCCCAGCTTGCAGAACTGCTCGCCGGGAAATGGCACTCCTTTTCGATGGAAAAGCGCTATCGCCGGGCCAATGACACCTGGGTGTGGGTCGCCTTAACCATGTCGTTGGTTCAATCCGGCTCCGGAGGTCAGACCTATCTGATTGCCGTCATTCAAAATATCGACGATCGAAAGCAATCGTACTCGCTGCTTCAGGCTGCCATAAACTCAGTCGCGGACGGTCTTCTTATCGTCGACCGCCAAGGAAAGGTGACTAGCGCCAACCAGCGGTTTCTGTCCCTTTGGAATATTCCTCATGAGTTAGCCGATTGTCAGGACGACGACGCCTTGCTCAACGCCGTCGCAGATCAATTAGAAAATCCAAATGCTTTTCTGGATAAAGTACGCACGCTGTATGCGCATCCCGCAGAAGAAAGCTTTGATGTGTTGCGCTTTAAGGACGGCCGAGTATTCGAGCGTCGCTCAGAACCCCAAATTCTGGAGGAGGAAATCGTCGGCCGTGTCTGGACATTTCGAGACGTGACGGAACACAAACGCGCTGAGGAAGCCTTACGCGCGAGCGAACTGAGACTCCAACAGTTCGTAGCCGAAGCCCCGGTCGGGCTCTGTATCCTCGACGAAAACTGGCGGGCAATCTCCACCAACCGAGCCTTATGTGAGTTGACGGGATATGAGAAAGAAGAGATCCTCGGAAGCACGTATGCGCTCTATACGCACCCAGAAGATCTTTCTACCAACATCGTGTTGACGGATGAGTTTTTTCGTGGAATCCGATCGAATTACACCTATGAAAAGCGCTATATCAGAAAATCCGGGGAAATCATTTGGGTTTCAGTCAAAGCGACGCGCATCGAACTCTCCGGCCACGCCGGGCCGTTACTGCTAGCCGCAGTGCAAGACATTACCGAACGCAAGCTGGCCATGGAGGAACGCGAGCAACTGAGTCGAGATCTGCACGATAACCTCCTGCAAGCATTGTATGCAGTCGGCATGCAATTAGAGGCCGGGAAACTGGCCATGAAACAATCAGCCCGCCGTTCGAAGAACCATATGAGTCAAGCTATCAACCAACTCAACAACCTTATGGTAGACGTTCGCCGATTTATTGCACTGTTGACAAAGCGCCCCCCCACGGAACTGGATTTTGGACATGCGCTCAATCAACTCATCGCTTCGATGACCGGAACAGATCACACCACGCCAGAGCTCGAAATCAAGAGTCCCGTCCTTTCCTTTATCACTCCCCAGCTGGGCGAACAACTCCTCAACATCGCACGGGAGGCCTTAAGCAACAGTATGCGCCATGCGCACGCTTCCCATCGCTGGGTACAACTCGGCTTGATCGACAACTCCGTCCGTCTGGTCATCGGAGACAATGGTGTCGGCTTTCTCCAAACCCGCAGGCGGCGCACGGGCCACGGGCTCAGCAACATGGCTGCCCGAGCCCGACGAATATTGGGTACCTTTACCCTTCGCAGCGCCCCGAAACGAGGAACCATCATTACGGTTGACGTGCCATTGAAAAGGGACATCGTATATGAGTAAGAGGTCGGTGATCCGGTTGGTCATTGTGGATGATCATGAAGTGGTACGCATCGGGCTTTGCGCGGTCCTCAATCTGACACCAGGGATGAAGGTACTTGGTCAGGGAAGGCAGATGAAGGACGCCACAAAACTTTGTTTCCGATTACAACCCGACCTTGTGCTGCTCGACATTCGATTGCCCGACGGCAGCGGTGTAGATGCCGCTCGAGAAATTCTGGTCAAATGTCCCCAGACTCGCGTGCTCTTCCTGACGAGCTTCGCCGACGAGCATACCGTCCTGGAAGCGGTTCTTGCCGGAGCGCATGGGTACCTCCTGAAAGATATCGCCTCTCAGGCTCTCATCCGCGCCATTCGTTCAGTGGCAGCCGGCCAGGTACACATTGACCCTCGCCTAACAGGTCAAACGCTGGGGTGGCTGAAGAATATGTATCGTGAACCTGGCCATTCGAAGCGCCCGCTCCTCTCACCTCAAGAGCAACGTCTGTTGCCGCTGGTCGCACAAGGTCTCACGAACAAGGAGATCGCTCAGGATTTGCACCTCAGCGAAAAAACCGTCAAAAACTACCTCGCAAACGTCTACACAAAGCTGAAAATTGGACGCCGTTCTCAGATCGCAGCGTTCTACGCTGGAAGCTTCAAAGGTTCAGGCAAGCACTTGAGTGCAGATTCCAACTGATCGAGATGAGCCATGTCCTTTCATACCCCAGCCTATGTGGTCGCTTGAAGAAGCAACTGCCGAAGGTCACATCCCGCACCCGGAGGATCGGATAGCCGAGATCCACCGACCTCCAGTACGCTCCTTACCGTCACCTCGCTCCTTCATGACGCTCCGCAAGTCGTTCAATGAGTTAAGAGTTGAGTCGATACTGCCGATAAGGATGAGGCGAGCCTGTCCTCAGGATCGATCCTAGGCAGCTACATTTATCAGCCTCGGAATTTCTCATGCCACTGTCAGTATCGAACATAACCTCCGTCCTACTTATCGAGCCGAAGAAGACTCTCGCTCTGAATTTCAGGGATCTTCTCTCAAAATCGTTTCCTACCATGCCTGAGGCGGGGATCGCCCACTCGCTTCAGGAAGGATTGAATATCCTAAGGAGCCAAGAGTTCTCGTTGGTGCTCGTTGATTTCGAGCTGTCTGAAAGCACCGGACCTGATGCTGTTCGTGTGCTACGCGCAACTGCCCCACATAGCGCGGTAATCGTGTTCTCTCAATCAGGAAGCGCGGAATCCCTACTGGAGGCGGTTCAAGCCGGATCGCACGAGGTACTTCACACTGTTCCCCCGTCAACACAGGAACTCACCCTTGCAGTCCAAACTGCCTTAATCAGAGCCCGTTCATCGAAGATACTCACAGAAGCCTCGCAATCTCCTTTCCCAATCGCTATCTCGGGCGTATCCTTGCCAAAGCTGGCGCACGACCTAAATAATGCACTGACTTCCATCAACGGATTTACGGACATCCTACTCACCCAATTGCCGGCTGAAGAAGCACCACATCGCTGTGTTGAACAGATCAAAGATGCCTGTGATCGCGCCGCCGAATTGGCGAGAGACTTGTCGCGGTTGTCGACAGGCGCTCCGTCCTAGGGCCATCGAACGCCGTCACCCTACCCCTCAAGACCTCCATATCATTGGAAACTGGAATTGACAGACCCAACCGCTCTGACTAGGATACGTCGCGCCGAAGTCAGGAGGCCTGGATGTCTGATTCTCAATCACCAAACACGCACGCGACGACGCCATCACCGAACAAGTATCACTCAGCCAGTAATCAAGTCGAGGCCGTCTTCGAGAGCGTCGTTTTCGCCAGCCGATGGATTCAAGCGCCGCTCTATGCCGGCTTGATCGTGGCCGAGCTCCTCTATGCCTACAAGTTTCTCGTCGAACTCTGGGAAATGGTCGTCCACATCAACACAGTTGAAGAAACCGTGTTCATGCTCGGGGTCTTGGGGTTGATCGATGTGACAATGGTCGCCAATCTGTTGACCATGGTCGTCATTGGAGGATACGCGACGTTTGTCAGCAAGCTGGACTTGGAACACCATCCAGATCGACCTGATTGGCTCACCCACGTTGATCCCGGCACGATCAAAATCAAATTGGCGGCATCCCTGATCGGGATCTCCAGCATCCACTTGCTGAAGGGATTTGTGGACGTGGCCAACGAGAATCCTGAGCATCTGAAATGGAAGATCTTGATCCATATGACATTCTTAGCTTCCGCCATCTTGCTGGCTTGGACCGATAAGATCATGCAAAAGGACAAGAAACACTGAGCGAGGATAACCGCTCCGCTTCTAATAACTTGGTTGGGCAGCTCCTTCCGGAAGTGCCGCGGTGGGAAGCCCGGCGAAATGAGTCATCACGCCGCACGGTCTGGAACTTCCGTTTTCACAAGACTTTTGATCGCTTCGACGGTCAGTGGTTTATCTAGGTAGCCACTGATCTCAAACGGCACGCGCCAGTGTACAGCACTCGAAGAAGGCCCGTGTCTGAGTCCAAGAATTCGAAGTTGCGGGAAGCGCTCTTTGAGTTGTTGCACCTCGGTCAGGTCAGTTTCCGATCGCAATAAGTCGGTTTCTATAACCAACACGTTCGGAGACAGATCACGTCCAAGATTCTGGAGTTCCCTAGCTTCCGCAATGGCATGAGCGCGATACCCAAGCCGCTCTAATGTTTTAAGAAGAACGGTTTGACTGACAGCCTCCTTCACATACACCAGAGCATAGAGAGCATTCAGCGAGGCGCCGCCATTACCCACTTGAGCGAATGAGAGATCGAACCAAAATTTGCTTCCCTTCCCGAGCTCACTCTCGAACTCCATACTCCCGCCCATCAGCTCGACGAGTTGTTTGGCGAGTGCCAAGCCCAGCCCCATCCCGCCGTACTTCCGTCGATTGGACCCATCCGCTTGCACAAAGGGTTGGAACAATCGATCGGCGTCGCTCTTTTCAATCCCGATCCCTGTATCACTCACACTAAAGCGGATACAGTTTGTGCCTCCACCTTGTGGTGTCCTCTCGCCGCCCGGCGGCTGAGGACCAGGGTGGACCTGCACGCAGATCTCCCCGTGTTCGGAGAACTTCACCGCATTGCTGAGCAAGACAGAGAGAAGACGGCCGAGACGGACCGGATCTCCCCACAGCTTCGGTGGAACCGTCGATGCGATGTCGTAACGGAGAGAAAGTCTCTTCTCCCTAGCCCGTTCCTGGAATAACGCTAGATTGTCAACGATAACTGACTTAAGCTCGAATTCTTCTCGACTGAGGGTGACCCGGCCGGATTCCAGTTTGGAAAAATCCAAGATGTCGTCGACAATTTCCAATAAGGCTTTGGCAGACAGTTTGATCGTTTCTGCACAATCACGTTGCTCCGGTGTCAGGTCCGTATCAAGCAATAAATCATCCATCCCGATGATGCCATTCATTGGGGTGCGAATCTCATGACTGATGGTGGCCAGAAACTCCGATTTCAACCGCGCACCCTCAAGAGCCGCATCGCGAGCCTGCACCAACTTCACTTGGCTCTCTCGCAACTCTTGCATAGCCTGACCGGCACGCAACATGTACCGCACCCGATGTCCCAGAAGGAGACCATTGATCGGCTTGACAATGAAGTCGGTAGCTCCGGCATCATAGGCTTGAGTAATCGACTGATAGTCCTCCAGGCCTGTCATGATCAACACCGGCGTATGCCTGCCCTCCGGCAATCGACGTAATTCCGCACAGACGGCGAATCCATCCATTTCTGGCATCATGATGTCCAGCAGGACCAGGTCGGGGTGATGCGTGATGAATGCCTCCAGGCCGAGTCGACCGTTTTCGGCTTCTTCGACCACACAGCCGGATTGTTCAAGCGCTTCCCGCGCCAATAACCGGGCGACGGTATCATCATCGACGATCAAGACTGTCGGACACCGTTCATTCGTCATGCTGCCGATCTTCCTTTCGCCAACTCTTCCTTCAGCGCGACACAGGCAGCCTCGTAATGTTGTTCGAACTGGCTCAAGACCTCTCCCACTCGATCGAGTTCTTGACGCGCTCCCATCATTTCCAACTCGCGACAGTCTGCAGCCAACGCCGACGCTCCCAGCTGAGCACTGCTCGATTTCAGCCGGTGTGCAGCAGCGCGCAACTCTCCCGAGTCCTTCGCGAGGATCGCCCGACGGATCCGTGCGACCATCTCTTGTGACGTCTCGACATACTGAGACACGATGCGGCTGAAGATGTCGGGATGACCGGGGCGCTGCAGAGTGCGGATGGCAGCCAAAGCGGATTGATCAAGGATCGTAGACTCGACCTTGATGCCATTGAGTCTCCCGTCATGCCGAGCCGCGGCCGGTGCATGACCGCCAATTTCCACAACTGGCGATGTCCGCGATACGCCATCCTTGTGTATCTCCACCGCGTCGTGTTTGGGGATCCATCGAGTCAACACCTGCTCAAGCTGTGCCAACGTAAAAGGTTTTGTGAGATAATCATCCATGCCGGCGGAAAGACAGAGTTCTCGATCTCCCTGCATAGCATGGGCCGTTAACGCTACAATCGGCACTCTATGACTGTGGTGTTCTGCGGGGTCATTGGTCGGCGGCGTTGCCTGAGACTCACGTTCCCTGATTAACCGAGTTGCCGTGAGACCATCCATCTCGGGCATTTGGCAATCCATGAACACCAGGTCATACTCCTTCGTCTCCAGGGCAACCAGGGCCTCTCGCCCATTTTCGGCCGTATCGATTCGACATGTGAACGACTCGAGCATGCCACAGGCGACTTCACGATTGACGGGATTATCCTCGACCAACAGAATGCGGATCTCCTTCCGATGATGTGCTGGTTGATCGATAGGTTCCGCCCTGGCAGTGATCGTAGCTTCCGTCGGCGACACGGGGTCCTGGACGGATTCGCATCGCCTGAAAAGCGCCGTGAACCGGAACGCCGAACCTTGGCCTAAGCGGCTCTCGAGTTCGACCCGCCCCTCCATCAATGTCACGAGTTGCTTGACGATGGCCAACCCCAACCCGGTTCCTCCATACTTTCGCGTCGTCGACCCGTCGGCTTGCGAAAACGCATCGAAGATATGGGTTTGCTGTTCAGCAGCGACTCCGATCCCTGTATCTCGCACGGTGATTGACAGTCCGTAGTGCTCATCCGATTGCGTCTCACACGCGACCGATACGCCGATGGATCCCCGATCGGTAAATTTAACCGCGTTACCCACCAAGTTGACGAGAATTTGCCGTAGCCGTGTCGGATCTCCGAGCAGATGCATGGGGACATCCTCGTCGATGATCCAGGAAAGCTTCAGCTGCTTTTTCTGGGCGGCAGGCACGGACAACTCGACCGCTTCGCGAATCGTTCGCCGAACTTCGAACGGTATGGCCTCCAGTTGGAGCTTTCCAGCTTCAATTTTTGAGAAGTCCAAAATGTCGTTGATAATGGCGAGTAGGACAGTACCAGAGTGTTGGATAGATTCGGTCAAACGCCGCTCCTTGTCACCAAGAACGGATCGCAGCAGAAGCTCAGCCATGCCCAGCACTCCATTCATGGGCGTACGAATCTCGTGGCTCATGTTCGCGAGGAATTGGCTCTTGGCCAGGCTGGCGGCTTCGGCAGCTTCTTTTGCCTGACGCAACTGTTCCTCCACGATCTTACGATCCGTCACATCGATGTGGATTCCCATGATACGGGACGATAAATCCGCTTCGTTCTTGACCATAGTACCGCGAGCAAGAATCCATCGGTAGCAACCGTCCTTGTGCCGAAGACGATGCTCGATCTCAAGCCCGGATATGCGTCCACTCAGGCACGCTTCGATAGTACCCATGGCTCGATCATGATCATCGGGGTGAATGCGGCTCTCCCACTCTTGAAAAGTATTGTCGAGTTCATCCTGGTCATACCCCAGCTGACGCTTCCATTCCGGTGACAGATAGACATGGTTCGAACTGAGATCCCAGTCCCATATCCCGATGTTCGTGTTCTGAACGGTCGTGGTGAGACGGCCCTCGCTGGTACGGAGCGCTTGTTCCACTTTCCGTCGATCCGCAGCTTCGATGGCCAAGGCCACCGTATTGGCGACGGAGGCCGCGAAATGCTGTTCTTCAAGAGTCCAGCGTCGCATGGGGCCGATATGCTCATGGCAAATCACCCCGATCATCTTGCCCTCTGAACGGATCGGAATATCGAGCATAGACGTAATGCCCAGAGGAGTCAGGTACGGTGCGGTGAATTCAGCAGTCCTCGAATCTGTTTGGGCATCATCGGCGGCCACAATTCGTTCCTCATCGAGTTCGTGAAAATATGTTGGATAATCGGTCTCTCGCAACACGGCTCCTCGAGTATGCTCTCGAATAACCAGCTGATACAGATCGGCGCATTGAATGGCTGATCGATCTTCTGTAAAAAACCAGATACTGACTCGCTCCGTGTGGAGGCACTCAGCCGCCACCCGTGTAACCGTTTGAAACGCATCTTGCAGACTGCCAGCGTAGACTTGCGGACTCTTGGCCAACTCGGATAATCCCGCTTGGATTCGTCGAAGAACTCCTTCCGTCTGTTGGCGCTCCCGTTCGACCTGTTTCTGATGAGTGATATCCCTGAAGACGAGTACAGCACCCATGACGATCCCATCCGAGAGCATCGGGGTCACGACCAGAGAGATCGCCACAAGCTGGCCGTCTGCCGTCACCAATAGACCATCCTCCGTGCGATACGGCTCTCCCGAGGCCAGAGGCGGCAAGGTACTGTCGGTAATCAGACAGTCTTCTCGGTACTCCTCTGGACCTGGAGAAATCATCCGGTACACAGGACAATCCACGAGTGTCTGCGCAGCTTTTCCGAACAGGAGTTCCGCTTGATGATTTACCATCTGGATCTTCCAGGCCGAATCCACGACGCAGAGCCCGTCTCCCAAAGCTTGCAAGACCGCCTGGAGCTTGTTTCGCTCCTGGGCCAGTTGTGTCTCGCTGGTCTGCTTAAGTTGCGCATAGAGATTCCGCATCTCTTCTGACGAGAGGGCAAGCGATCGTTCCAGCAGCGCATGGCCTTGATCAGCCTCCAAATAGCTCTGGCTGATTCGTCCCAGGATTTCGCCCCAGATCTCCGGCGTCGCCGGATGGTGTTCCTGATCGAGGCCTACTCGCTTCAGCTGTCTTGCCAACAGGGGATGCATGGGCTATCACGCCGCCTCGCTTAGCGTCGTCAGTGTCATCGTCTGGTTGTGAAGATCGCAGGTGCCGGTGGCATAGGGCGAGATTTCCCCGTACGAGTAGAATCCGATCTGCTGGGTTCCCTTGGGAAGGACCTCCAGGGTGGCCTCCGTTTCCTCTTCCGTCCGCTCTCCAAGGACAAGTCGACGTCCGACACAGCTGATCGCAATCGCGAGGGTGCAGGCATCGCCATCGGCCGCGAGATTGGTAGTCGTGGCCGCTTCTGACGCTCCTTGAACCAATCGGTCGAAATTGGCCTTCATCAGCTGCGCAAACGATCCTTCCGGAATATCGCCGGCGAAGGTCAGCGATTGCTCTCCTTCGTTCACGGCAAGAATCGTTCGAACCAGGCTCTTGGAATCTGATTGATCGGCCCGCAAGGCGAGAGGAAACAACAGCCCCGTTGCCGGTAAGCCGGCAGCTCGATCACCGAGGTACTCCTTGTACAATTGAAGGGCGGGACGACTATCCAGTTCGAAAAGAACGTTTCCTCTAGACCTCGTGACGCGGCGTTCAGGCCCGAAGCGATCCCATCCACCCTTGGACCCGTGCCCAATCCGAACACGGTCCCCATAAAATCCCACTGCCGTCACAAATCCTGGTTGAGGCCTCCGGTCCTGCAGCACCCATGTCCGGCAAAATCGGTCGCCATCACCGGCCAGACCACCAGTGACCACAACAGAGGAAGAAACCCGTGAATTTAGTCCCCGCACCAACTCACTCCCGTTCACGTTAAGGCCATCAGACAGAACCAGAATGCCTTTTAACGTGGAATCATTCAGGTGTCGGGCGATCTCTTGGCCGGCTTTGAACGAGTCGTCGACCGACTGTACAGATGCGCTCGCGATTCGAAGGTCAGTATCGTCAAATCTGGCGATCGCCGCGCTCACGCTCTCGTCAAAGATCTGTGTCCCCAAAATTTCTCCGGCAGTCGAACATCCGACGACCGCAGAGTCGCCATACTCATCGAGCAACTCGGTAATCGGGCCAGGAGAATCGAGAAGACTGGAAGACCCGAATACCACCACCAACGTTCGGCGTGAGTCGATCCGTGGTCGGCTCTTGGCCGACCAGCCCTTCTTACGATCATAACCAAGTGTATGAAGCTCCATTTCGTCTTCTCCTTTCGATCTAGAACTAAGCGGCCATTCGATCCTCATGATCGGCCACCCGACTTGAGGAAGAACCTGTCCCGACTTGTTCCGTGAACCGGACCGTAAACCAGAACCGCGAGCCGGTTCCGAGCCGTCCTTCTACCCCGATCGTCCCTTGCATCATTTCAACCAGTCGTTTGGAGATGGCCAATCCCAGACCGGTCCCCCCATATTTCCGGGTCGTCGAGCCGTCGGCCTGGGAAAACTCTTTAAAGAGCACCGTCTGTGCCTCTTCTGAGATTCCAATTCCACTATCTTGTACTGCGATCTCGAAACCGCCGACCACTCCGGCAACCGACCGAACCGTGACAGAAACACTTCCCGACTCGGTGAACTTGACGGCGTTTCCGATCAGATTGTTCAGCACTTGACGGAGTCGGTGGGCATCGCCCACGACTTGGGTTTGCAAGTCATGTTCAACCGTGCGGGACAACGTCAGACCCTTCGCACGGGCTCTTTCCTCAAAGAACCCCACTGTTTCTGAAATCACAGCGGAAAGATCGAATGGGTTGTGCTCCAGGATGATTTTCCCCGCCTCGATCTTGGAGAAATCCAAGATGTCGTTAATAACATGTAGCAGCTGCGTGCCTGATCCACGAATCTGTTCCACGTAACGTCGCTGTTTGTCGGTGAGGCTCGTCAGCAGGAGCAGCTCGGCCATGCCCAACACCCCATTCATCGGCGTGCGAATCTCATGGCTCATGTTGGCCAGGAACTGAGATTTGGTCCGGCTGGCTTCCTCAGCCCTCTCTTTTTCTCTGGAGAGGGCGACTTGAACCGTTTCGTTTACTCGCCAATAGATGAGGAGTGCGGCGGACTCGGCCAAGATGAATCCACCATGAATGAGCGCCCAGTTCCATGGATGGCGTTGCGCGGCTGTGTGGTTATAGACCATCGTCGGAGCCAATGTGCCGATGACTCCATGGTCTACGACGACTGCAATGAGAGCCAACACAAAGGGCATCCAATCCTGATACAGGACGATCACCACCATCATGACAAAGAAATGAAAATGCGCTTCGATAAAGCCACCAGACAGGTGCACGAGCAACGTCGAAGCCGAGATCAAACCGACCGTTGCCACAGCAGCGCGTACTCGACTGGGCAACGCCCGGCTCACGGCCAACATAGCAAATCCCATGAGAACCATTCCTCCGACCAACCCGAGGATCACATAGCGGCCCATCAGAAGCCCGAAGAGGGGGATCCCCACGGCATGTACCCACAGGAGCCAGACAATTCCACGATGGCGACGTGACCATTCTTCCCCCTCTAGTGAACGGCCCTTGGGTAACGCGTCCCATAGCCGTCGGACCCGGTTGAGAGATGATCGCGTCAAGGGTGGTGGAGATGGCTCGAATGTCATGCGTCACGTATGTCGTTCGCAAGCAGAGTCGCAAGCAAACCAAATCGTTACTTTTTCGGTACTTAGCCGGCGGAACTTGATAGTAGGACGGGAGTGCTTAAGCAGAAGAGCGAATGCCGCTCGTTAGGAGCACGTGTGCCAAACATGCCTCGCCAACCAGTCATGGCGAGCAAATGCCCGGTACGACCCACGACTATCCAACTATGGATTAGAAAGTAGTGCCCTTATATGTTGCAAGAAGGTCGCCCCGCCGAACGGTTTGGTCAGCGTATCGTTTGCCCCGAACAATTTTGCGGTTCGAGACACATCGTAACCGTCGACCGGGTCAGCGGAAATCGCCAGAATCTTGACCGGTTTGGCACAGCTCTGGAGGTACAAGATGACTTCCAAACCATCGACCTTGGGCATAAAGAGGTCCAGCACGACCAGCGCCGGCTCCAACCGTTCCAGGATGGCTAATGCTTCTTCCCCGTCGCTGGCCTCCTGAACCTGGTACCCCCTGCCCTCCAGAATGTGGCGTAGCCAGGTTCGAATCTGCGGATCGTCATCCACGACAAGACAAGAATGGTGGCCATAACTTACTGCTCTACTATTTTCTCTTCTCGTTTCAGGTAATGCTGCGCCTTCAGATGCATGACAACCGCCTGGGTACGGCGCGTGATTTGCAGTTTGGCAAACATACTGGCCAAACAATTTTTTACGGTCGTACTCGAGAGCCTCAGCTCCACGGCGATTTCCTTGTTGGTATGGCCTTTGACAAGGAGCGCCAGCGCCCGACGTTCCTGAGGGGACAGGAAATGCAACATGGACCGGCACCACACCGCCTCCCGCTGCCGTCTCAGGACATGTACAATCTGATCGATTCCCTCAGAGGCGAAGTACGGCTCCCCCTGTGCGACCGTACGAATCGCTCGAATTAGCTCGGTCCGTCTCGTATTCTCTGGTAGATACCCCTGTACCCCAGCTTCGACTGCGTGACGGAACGTGTCGGCGTTTCTGTCCCTCATCACACCGATGATCCGGACCGATGGAAAGGTGTGAACAAGAGTCCTGTAGATATGGGATTCCAAACCGTTTGAGAGACCAGCCTCCAGGAGAATCACCTTTGGCCTGGTTCGCCGTGACTCCGAGAACATCTTTCCTACACTATGGGCCTGACCGACTACTTCAAGGTCTCGCTCCCCATGCAAGAGAGTACGGACGCCAACTCTGAAGACTTCATGACGATGGGCTATAACGACACGGATCCTAGTCGGAGGAAGCGAATCCATACGCGGGAGACGAGGGTAAACCTCTCGTCTCGCTTGGTGGCGATCGTCTCTGGTCCGGAATCCTCCGTCCCATGCAGCGAACCTTTTGTGATCGCGAGCCACCCTGCAAGCTCCATTCTTCTATAAGGCTACGGCAAAACGGTACGCTTCGGTATCAGGATTTATCCTACAGAGAGTCTGAGCGGCGAGCAGCTATCGAGGAATTCACGGAGCGGTTCCATCACCACCTGACCTCCGGCCTGAACAGTCCGTATGGCCTCGCGCAGCTCCTCCGTGGTCGCTCCCTTGGTGAGATAGCCGGATGCCCCGTGAGACATGGCCAGACGCACATACTGTGGATGGTCGTGCATGGTCAGTACGAGGCATTTGAGAGAAGGACGCTCGTGCTTGATCCGTCGCAATACCGTCAACCCACTGGAATCTGGAAGACTGATATCCAGGATCGCTATCTCCACAGGCTCCGCCCGGGCGATCCGGATCGCCTCATCCCCAGTCGACGCTTCCCGCACCACCGGCGAAGAGAAATGGCCATGGATAACCTCTTTGATGGCATGGCGAAGAAGAGGATGGTCGTCGATGACTAGGCACCGACACGTTCTTCCCATAGACAACTTTTTCGTCCTTACCCTCGCCAGAGGACGACCTGAGCCGATGGGGTCATAAGATTGGCTGAGACGTTCCACCGGGATGGTGACGGTGGTTCCCTTCCTGCGAACCGATTGGATCTCGACCTGCCCACCGAGTGCCTCAGTCCTCTCGTGGATCCCGCGAAGCCCATATCCCTTCTTCGGCCCAACAAATCGCCCGCCTCGCCCGTTATCCTGCACCACCAATGTGACCGCTCCATCCGCGCAATGTAACGCGATGTCCGCTCTCGTTGCCTTGGCGTGACGCACGACATTCGTGACCAGTTCCTGCGTGATCCGATAGATCGCCCCCCCCAGCTCCAGACCACTGATAGGATCGAGCTTCTCCGGTTCAACCGACAGCCGACAGTCGATTCCCTTTCCTTCTCGAATATTCTCGGCCATCGACTGCAACGCAGCGACCAACCCGAGTTCATCCAGGATCGCGGGCTGTAGGCCGTGCACAAGTTCTTTGAGGGAAGCAACCAGACGGTCGGCGGTCTTGGTGGCCGCCATGACATGTTTCCGGAGCGCCATTCCCTTCGTGCCGGGACGTTTCGGAAGCTCTTCCCTGACACGCGCGAGATTCAGTCTGAGCCCGCTCACGAGTTGGCCGAATTCATCATGCAGCTCGCGCGACAGACGGCGACGCTCCTTTTCCTCGGCCCGCTGAGCCTCGCGGCTCAGCATCCTCAGATGGCGAGAGGACCGACGCACCTCCTCTTCCACCCGCTTACGCTCGGAAATGTCCAGGGCATAGGCCACCCACAAATCGCTGTTACCCGGTGCATCTTTGATCGCTGCAACCTCGACGACCACGGGAAACTTCGTGCCGTCTTTTCGTTGATGAACAGACTCGAACGCGAGGTGTCCCCGGTGCCGGATTTCTCCAATGCGCTCCTCGGCCGCTCGACGGCCTTCAGGGGCAATGACCGAAAAGATGGGCTGTCCGACCAATTCCTCGACGAGATATCCCCGCTGCCGCGCAAAGGCCTCGTTAACCGACAGGAACCGGTTGTCCGAGAAACGACCTCGGACTAGGCCGAAATTGGCATGATGAAAAAGATGCTCCCCGTGTGATCGTTGAGTCATCGACGCCATTCGCACGGAATTGTCAGGCATATTCAGCTTACCTCATCGAATTCCCCCTGAACAGAGGAGGCCTTGGATCTCTTGTGCCCAATGAGGAAGCGTGAACTACGTCCAGGCAGGAGTGAGGTTGCCACGTGCATTTTGCCAATGTGGCGTCCAGGTGAGGGCCACCAATTTGACGGCGATGTTGGCTTTCGTGGGCTTAATAGAAATCGTGTCGAGTTTTTCATGCAAAGGGTCGGTCGCTGCGGCCAGGGCATCGCTTTCGGACTTGAATTGGGCTTCGAGGTCCGCCAGCTGCTGCTGAAGGGCAGCCACGTTCTCCTCTGCGACTCCCACATCCTTCGACTCTTTCATGACCCGACCTGCGCTCCGAATCGCGGTGGTTGCCCGTCCGATGTTTGATGCGCTGATCGTCTTCCGCCCCATAAAGGCTCCGAGAATGGACGCCCCGACTGAAATAGCGGCCTGCACTTGACTGGCACGCGATTCAGTCTGCTGCTTTTCCTTCGCCAGTTCAGCCCGCCTGATTCGATCTTCAAGGGTTGCGATCTTCGAGGCATATTTCTGGCGCAGTGCCTCCACGGCCTTATCGCGAGTTTCGCGCCCAACCTGCTGCAATCGCACCCGGAAGTCACGCTCAGACTCACCAAGATTGGATACTTCTTTCGTACTGGGGCTCTTGAACAGTTCTACCTTTTGCGTCCGGTAGAGCCAACCGCCGAAGTCCTTGTTCCAGTCGCTATAGCTCTTCGCCTTGCCGGCACTCCCCGGTAGAGCAAGAAACTGTGCACTCTCTTCAGGATCTTGCCCTAGATCATCCAAGGGTAAGTCTACCGAGCTGGCTTTATCCCAATCGATCGCCACAGGACCACCCGCAATCGGTGCCAGTATCGTCAGATCTTGCGGGCTATCGATTCCACTTTTAGAATCGGAAAAGCGGATCCGTGCGGAGCCCAACAACATCGGTGCATAGACCAATTCACTTCCGTCAGGTTTCGAGCCACGCAACGGCACAAAGTGCTGAGGAATATCCGGCGGCAGCATAGGACGTGCTCCACCGCTTGAACCGCTCGCTACCTTGGCAGTTGGAGCAGCCCTTGCCGCAGAAGGATGGGCATCACGCAGCGGATCCATCAGGGTCTTGATCTGCGTCCTCGTGAGCGGGCCACGGAGATACGACAGACACCAACGGGTTTCAAAGACGACTGGTTCGTCTTCATGCACATTATTCATGAGAAAGATACGATTCCCGAGTCCTGCCAGAGTTTGCTCCATCTGCCCGCGATCAAATTTCTTCCCAGCGCTGCTGGATGCCCCTTCCAGTCCCTCCAATACACGGGCTTTATCCCGCTCAGTCTGTAACCGACCGATGAACCAGGTGCCGGTGTTGGCCAGCCCCTTGTAGTCCAGATCGACGGGGTTCTGCGTGGCGAGTACGACTCCGAGGCCGAACGCGCGCGCCTGCTTCAGCAAGGTCATCAGCGGCAACTTCGAGGGTGGGTTGCTGACCGGCGGGAAGTACCCAAAGATCTCATCCATGTAGAGGAGTGCGCGAAGACTCGTGGTACCCGATTGCGCTCTCATCCACCCTACCATCTGACTTAGCAGCAGCGTCACGAAGAACATGCGCTCGGCATCGTTCAGATGAGCAATCGAGAAAATGGCCAAGCGAGGCTTACCTGAGGGCGTGTACATGATGGACTGAATATCCAGCGCCTCCCCTTCGAGCCAAGCCTGAAATCCCGGCGCAGCGAGGAGGTTATTCAGCTTCATCGCGAGTGCAAAACGGTCTTTCGACGGGAAGAAGGAATCAACATCCATGACACCAATCTTAGACACGGGAGGCGATTGAATTGCCTGGATCAGTGCCGCCAAATCCAGATCTTCTTCTTTCTTCCAAGTCTGGTCGAGAATCGTGGAGAGTAGAATATGCTCGCGGCTTTGAATCGGGTCGGCCTCGATACCCAGCAGGCCAAGGAGGCTCATGACCGTCGTGCTGATACGCTCACGCAACAACTCCGCATCGTTCAAGACATCAGCCGACGGAGCGGCAAACGATTTCAAAATCGACACCGGCAACCCAGCGCTGCTGCCGGGTGTGTAAATAGCGATGTCCGCGGCATCGCGGAACCGTTGTATGCGCGCGCCGTCCTGCTGCCAACCTGCCAACCCCTTCGTCCACAACTCAGCCTGCGCGTTGGCATAGTCAGCAGGAGACAAGCCCTTCTTGCGTGCATCGTCTTCATTGATCCAGGGCTGAAAATCCTCTCCCGTTAAGCTTGGAAAGGCCAACATCAAATTGCCGAGATCGCCTTTGGGATCGATGATGATGGCTGGAATGTTGTCAATCGCCGCCTCTTCGAGGAGCGCAAGACATAGACCCGTTTTGCCGCTTCCGGTCATCCCGACGCAGACGGCATGCGTCACCAAATCTTTTGAATCGTAGAGCAGCCATCCCGGCTTGGCCTGCTTTGCAGGCAGATCGTACGGTCGCCCCATATAGAAGACGCCAAGTTTTTCAAAGTCCTCGGCTGTAGAGGGAACAGGTGCTGACGCAGATTTAGATTTCTTTGCGGTGCTCTCGGCCTTGGCATTTGAGTCGGTCTTCTTCGCCTTTGGCATACCGATATCCCCCTTCGCTCATCGATCGGGATGAAGTTTCGGTATTGTAGTGAGCTAGGGAATGAGCTGCAAGCAGGTGTGGAGCAAATGGATCAATGAGAAGGATTGCGAGGTAGAGTCTGATTCAGGATGGATGCTGTAGCCTAAAGACGGCACTGAACTGGGAGTGGCCGATCCGATTTGCTGGCATCTGGAAGCAATATTCGACAAAGGCAATTCCCCAACTCGCCAGAATCACTGTGAACAAGGGATAGTCCTTGAATTTCAAATGCCGTACCAGGCGATAGTCATGAACACATTCGAAATCGTCAGCAACGCGACAGTCTGCATCGGACACACTCCTCCTACTTTTAAGGAAGGTCTGATTTATTCTCCTTGCAAGATGTGCTACGGAGAGCGCAGCCCTGAACGGGAGGCGCATCCCATGCACCAACAGACATTTGCCGAGGTCACGTTCGAACAGTATCGCAAACCCACCCGGCGGGAGCGGTTTCTTGACGAGATGAACCGCGTGGTGCCATGGGCAGAATTGGTGGTCGTGATCGAGCCGGTCTATCCCAAAGCCGAGGGCCCGGGCCGTCCGCCGGTGGGCATCGAACGCATGCTGCGCCTCCATTGTCTGCAACAGTGGTTCAACCTGTCCGATCCGGCGGTTGAGGAGGCCTTGTACGACTCACGGGCCATGCGGCAGTTCGTGGGCATTGATCTGGGCCGCGAGCCCGTGCCGGGTGAAACCACGATCTGTAAATTTCGGCACCTGCTGGAAGCCCATCACATGGGCGAACAACTCTTCACGCGCATCCGAGAGCATTTGGGCAAGCAGGGCCTGCAGGTGAGTCGAGGGACCATTGTGGATGCCCCCATCATCAGTGCCCCCAGTTCGACGAAGAATCGCGTGAAGGAGCGGGATCCGGAGATGCATCAGACGAAGAAGGGGAAGCAGTGGTACTTTGGCATGAAGGCCCATATCGGCGTGGATAGCCAGAGCAAGCTGATTCATTCGGTGGCGGCCACGGCGGCGAACGTGCATGACAGTCAGGTGTTGCCCCAGCTGCTCCATGGCCAGGAGACGCGGGTGTGGGGCGATGCCGCCTACAGCGGGCAACGCGAGGTGATCCGGCACCATGCGCCACGGGCCAAGAGCTTCGTGCAGACCAAAGCCCATCGCCATCGGCCGCTGAGTGAGGAGGAGCGGGCCCGGAACCGCACCAAGTCGAAAGTCCGGGCGAAAGTCGAACATGCGTTCTTGGTGATCAAGCGTATCTTCGGGTGGGCCAAAGTCCGCTACCGTGGGTTGGCGAAGAATACCCACTGGTTGTCTAGCAGCTGCGGCTTAGCGAATCTGTACGTGGTGCGACGGCGGCTCTTAGCGGGGACGTAGGGAACGTGTGTCCGGAGGCTGGCAGCAGGCCATCAGCCGGCGGGTGTACCTCAGAAAAGGCTCCCGGGCCAGCGGATGCCCCAAACGAATTCGCCCTGGTGACCAGCCCAGGAATGGATTTCCGAGTGGAAACGCGAATTAATCAGACCTTCCTTAAACAAAGTCGACATATTGTGTCTTGAACTCAAACGGCTGGAAAGGAAATGAGCAATTACCTGGAGAACCCATCGACCCACCTGGAAATGATCCGACGCGACTGAAGGTCATGAGCAGCTAGTGGCATTCCTTACCCTCTCCCCGCTGGATGGTACGATATTTGCGCCTTACGACTTTTCGTCATTGGTGTGTTGTTTAGTACTTTGGATAAGCTCTTTCACCACTGCCAACATTTTCCTAGCTTCCTCTGCCTTTATCATGATCTCGCCTTTCAGATACCGAGATTTGTCGCGCATCCAATACAGCTTGTTGAAAGTGCTCTTGTGATCCTCTTTGACATTCCCTAGATTTGCAAACCTGTTGAAGCGTGAATGAATTCCCCTATGAGTCGCCTTTTCGCGCAATTCGCTGGCAGGCATTGCGAGCAAGGCCGCCTTTGCGGCCAATTCACACGCGCTAAAAAGATTGTCGACAAACGCAACCCAATACCTATTCTCAAGTGCGAATTGACCAACCTGATAGAACTGCTCGGCCGTGGCCAGATGTCGTAGAGAAATGGCTTTATTATAACGGAAGTCAAAAGTGATCGACCAAGTGCCGTTGAATTTCATTAATGTTGCGTGGCCGCAATCCCTGAAATCTTGTTCAGCTAATTTAACTTCCTCCAGCCTTTCAATCTCAGTCGCGAAAACGGGATCTCCTGCCTTCTTGGAAATCCCGTTTTTCAATCTTACTTGCCCTCTTGCACGGACCTCCTCATTCACCCGAACCAATGGCTTCCTTTCGTCTGGAAAGAAGATGATTTGAGCTGCTCGCAGGGGCAAGGGTCCTGCCAGCTCGCCTTTGGCTTGGCGTTCCCTAACGGCTGGAGTTACAAAGATGTCCATTAATTGGGTAAAGACTTGCTGTGCGAACTCCCCGTCGTGATTTAGGCTTGCATTCATGGGTCATCTTTCAGATTAGATGAAGAACATTGGCATCGGCAGCCATCGCTTTCCCCTTTTCCTTTCCTAAGGCGGACGGAAGGGATAAGCATGGAGGGCTCACCGTAGCGCCAATTGCCATTCGTGAGCAATAAAGGTGCTGGGCGCCGTTCTGTTGGTTCATCCGGTTAGGCGCACAGCTAAAGTAACGATGAGGTGGTGGCGCCTGAATTCATCGCATTACGGCGAATCGGGAATGCTCGCCCTTCCGCCCATCCCACGGGGACAGGCACCTCTCGACAAGCTCGAGGAGCCAGTCCCCTATACTCCCGCTTCCTTCAACACTTGCCCCGTATACGACCGTTTCGCTTTCGCAATCTCTCTCGGCGGTCCTTCCGCCACGATTTCACCACCACGATCCCCGCCTTCCGGCCCCAAGTCGATGATCCAGTCGGCATTCTTGACGACGTCCAGATTGTGTTCGATCACCAGCACCGTGTTGCCGGCTTCGACCAGTCGATCCAGCACATCGAGCAGTCGTTGCACATCGGCGAAATGGAGGCCGGTCGTCGGCTCATCGAGGATATACATCGTACGGCCGGTCGCACGCTTCGAAAGTTCCCGCGACAGCTTCACCCGCTGGGCTTCGCCGCCAGACAGTGTTGTGGCCGATTGCCCCAGCTTCACATAGTGCAGGCCGACATCGTGCAGCGTCTGAAGCTTTGCCTTGATCAGCGGGATGTGTTCGAAGAACTCCAAGGCATCGTCCACCGTCATATTCAGCACATCGGCGATACTCTTGCCCTTGTGGAGGATCTCCAGTGTTTCACGGTTGTACCGTTGCCCCTTGCAAACTTCGCAGGTCACATAGACATCGGGCAGGAAATGCATCTCGATTTTGATAAGCCCGTCGCCCTGGCAAGCTTCACACCGGCCACCCTTGACGTTGAAACTGTACCGCCCCGGCTTATAGCCCCGGACTCGAGACTCAGGCAAATTGGAGTAGAGATCACGAATGTAGCCGAACAAGCCCGTATAGGTGGCGGGATTCGACCGAGGCGTCCGGCCGATGGGTGATTGATCGATATCGATTACTTTGTCGAGCGCGTCGACACCCTTGAGTTCTTTGCACCCATCGATCTTGGACTTCTTGTGGTAGAGCAGTTGCGAGAGCGAATGGAACAGGACCTCCAGGACGAGGGTGCTCTTGCCCGATCCGGAAACCCCTGTCACACAGGTGAAGAGTCCGAGAGGAATTTTCGCCGTAACGTTTTTCAAATTATGCTTTTGTGCCCCGACGACCGACAGCATTCCCCTGGGCTTCCGCTGCCGTTGCGGCACGGACACAGTCTGAATGCCGCGCAAGTATTGGCCGGTCAATGAATTGGGATCGCCCATGATCTGTTGCGGCGTCCCTTGCGCGATCACATGCCCACCCTGCGATCCCGCGCCAGGTCCCATGTCGAGGACATGATCGGCCGCCATCATCGTTTCGGCATCATGCTCCACGACCACAACCGTATTCCCAAGGTCTCGTAGCCTGAGCAAGGTCTGCAGCAACCGGCGATTGTCTCGTTGGTGAAGTCCGATGGACGGTTCATCGAGGATATACAGCACTCCGACTAGTCCGGACCCGATCTGCGTGGCCAAACGAATCCGTTGCCCCTCGCCGCCAGAGAGCGTCGCCGCAGCCCGATCGAGCGTCAGGTAGTCCAGGCCTACATTGACGAGAAAGCCCAAGCGCTCACGAATTTCTTTTAAGATGCGATGGGCGATCACGAGCTCACGGTCGGAAAATTTGAGACTGTGAAAGAAATCAGCAGCAGCACGCACGGAGAGACTGGTGACCTCAGCAATCGACCTCTTCGCTAATTTGATCGACAAGCTTTCGGGCCTGAGGCGCGCGCCATGGCAGGCTTCGCAGAGTTCCAGTAGGGTAAAGTCTTCTTCTTCCGGGCAACCCGGCGTCACGGCATAGCCGATGCCATCACAAGCCGGGCAGGCACCATGCGGACTGTTGAAGGAAAACACTCTGGGTGTGACTTCGGGATAGCTGACGCCGCACTTGATACAGGCTAGCCGGTCACTGTACAGCTTGGTCTGCCCATCCTCCGTGAAGACCCCCACCAATCCGCCGGTCAGCTTGACCGATGTTTCCACAGAATCGGCCAGCCGGCGCATGAGCGCATCACCGGCTTTCATCACCAAGCGGTCGACGATGATCTCGATCGTATGTTTCTTCTGTTTGTCGAGCGTGATGTCTTCGCCGAGATCCACGATCTTGCCGTCGATGCGGGCACGCACATAGCCCGCCTTGCGCATCTCCAGCAATTCTTTTCGATATTCCCCCTTTCGACCACGAATGATCGGCGCCAAAATTTGAAACTTCACGCCCTCCGGTAACACGGCAATGGCATCGACCATTTGCTGCACGGTCTGCGCAGCGATCTCCTCTCCACATTGAAAGCAGTAGGGATTCCCGACACGGGCGAAGAGGAGCCTGAGATAATCATAGATCTCCGTGACGGTGCCGACGGTGGAACGAGGATTGTGGCTCGTGCTTTTTTGCTCGATGGAGATAGCTGGGGACAAGCCTTCAATTGAATCGACATCCGGCTTGCCCATCTGTTCAAGGAATTGCCGGGCATAGGCCGACAACGATTCGACGTACCGCCGCTGTCCTTCTGCATAGATGGTGTCGAAGGCGAGCGACGACTTGCCGGACCCGCTCAAGCCTGTAATGACGACCAGCTTGTCGCGCGGAATCTCCACGTCGACGTTCTTAAGATTGTGCTCCCGCGCACCTTTGATGACGATGGAGTTACCCATAAGGAGACGGGATTATAGCACGTGATAGGTCGGACCGAGGTTACGAGCGCTTCCGGGATCTGCGGCTGGCTCCATCAAGCGCTTCACCCCAGCGGATCATAAAGGCTGTCACGAACTCGTGCTCTTCGGAGGGCACAACAGCCAAGCGGGCCAAGGCTAAAGCGACCGCAATCGCGATGTGATACCCCTCCGAACGGGAAGCCACGGCACGTCGATAGGCAGGGTGCGCGTCGTTGATGACGACCGTGGATTCGACAAGACGGCCAAGCTCAGGATCACCTTCATGGGATTCCAACCGGATCGTGAGCCCGTAATGACTTGGCCGTGACCGTCCCTTGCCTCCCGGCACGACGGCTACGCCGGGCGGCGGTTCCGGCTCAAGCGGTGCTTCTCCTTGCATTCCCTCGCCCAATTGCGGGATTGCGTCCGGTTCCTGCGGCATTGTCGGAGCAATACCGGTTTCGTCAGAAGTTTCTGCACCGCTCATGATTATTGATGTAGCGAGGAGCTCCTGCCCGTCCTCCGCCGCCCCCGATCGTCCGATAGGCAGTCGCTTCTGGCCCCCGGGTCGTCGCTCAACCAGTGAGGCCAGTAACGGAAATTCTTCGGCCAGATCCACTAAAACAGTTTCGAGATCCCGCTCCAACGGCCGCACGGTTCGACGATTGGCTCTATCGGCTGTTTCCCTGGCATCCCCCCAATGGACTAATTGCTGCGACACCGCCTCTTGAATGGCTTTCCGATAACCCAGATACAACGCGCCTCGCGTTCCGACGCGAACAAAGTCTCCCTTGTTGAGCGTCAGAGCGGCGGCCAGCGCCGGCGCCTCGATCATCCCGGCTATGCGATCCGGCGCAGCGGGAGTGATGCCGAGCCAGTCCCATCCGTGTTTAATCACCTTGCCGAACGTGCTGATAGCCATACCGCGCTGATGCTCTGGAAACGGCGATTCGCTGCGCATCAAGTAACCGACCGCCGTCGGTTTGCGCTTGCCGGCGAGACAGACCGCCAGCTTCGACACCTCCACACCGAGGGCAGACTGTCGCTCCAACGGGCGTCCATTGACCTCGAGTCGGAAGCCCTTTGGGTAATGCTCCGCCAGCACTTCGTCAAATTCCGGCTCCAGCAATGGTTGATACTGTCGTCGCAACGCCTCTTCGATATACCCCTCGTCCATGAGCGGCGAGAGCGTGTTATGCAGCTTTAGCTGAACCGCCGTGCCGTGTTCGGCTACCAACCCCGGCGGGGGAATCCATTTCCACGGCGCCTTATGTCTCCCAGCCAGGTACCAACGACTCGCCACGTGTTCCTTGCCGCGCCGCGTTTCAGTGACGACGTCTTCGCAGACGAGTAGACCGAGCTTGATCCCAACCCCGGCGAAGCCGATACCGTGACCGCGTGTTTTGGTGCTGGAGGCGAGATCGTGGTACCGCACCAGATCCCGTCGTCTCATGCCCGATCCGTCATCCACAATGGTCAACGTCGATGCCGTAGGGTTCGCGGTAAGTCGGAGACAAGTGGCGCCGGAGTCCAGCGAATTGGCCACCACTTCGGTCAAAATGGTTTCTTCCAGCGCGCCCGGATAGGCATCGCGAAGGTCTTCGAGCAAATGCTGGAGGTCAACACGCGTTTCACCCATAGCGTCCCTGTTTCTGCCTATCCTCTGTCCACATCCACGTCGAGTGATGCAACGCAGATGTTGGCCCGTCCGCTCAAGCCGGTGATGACGACCAGCTTCTCGCATGGGATCTCCACGTCGATGCTCTTGCGGTTGTGCTCCCGCGCGCCCTTGATCACGATTGAACTACCCATAGTGTTCCTATTCTTTCTCTTTTATGATTTTGCCGCACGGCAGCATTTCTCGGAGCGGGATTATACCATCCGTTTCCCCCGCCTTGACAAAGCGTGAAAGCGGGTGCTACCACGATCCAATGGTGAAAACCGAGCGTCCTCAGTTAACGCGGGATTCGCAAGCTCCGGCGAAGGTGGTCTCTACGTGGTCAGGGCAAGCGCGTGAGGATGCCGTCCAGCGGATGTTCACCTCCATCGCAGGGACCTACGACCTCAATAATACGCTCCTAAGCTTCGGCCTCCATTACTACTGGAAGAAGATCACCGCCTCCTTCATCGCCCCCCTCGGGCGGGGGACGGCCCTTGATGTGGGAGCGGGTACCGCTGATCTCGCTCTGCTTATCGAATCTCGGATGGGGCCTAAGGGACGTGTGATTGCCTCAGACTTGAACCATGCGATGCTGGCCAAAGGCCTCAAGAAAGTCGGGAGGAAAAGGCTGTCCGACAAGATCACCTGTCTTCAAGCGAGCGCTGAGCACCTGGGTTTCGGCGATAATACGTTTGATGCGGTGACCACCGGTTTCTGCATGCGCAATGTTGGAGATTTGGCCCAAGCCGTGAAGGAGATCCGCCGCGTGATGAAACCTGGTGGGCGCTTTGTGTGCTTGGAGTTCTCACGCCCGGTCTTCGGTTGGTTGAGAACACTGTACGATTGGTATTCGTTCAAGCTGTTACCCTGGATCGGCACGATCGTGGCGCGTGATCGTACCGGCGTCTATGAATACCTCCCCGCTTCGATTCGGACATTTCCTGATCAAGAGCGGTTGTGCCAGATCCTCCGCGACGCAGGATTTCGTCAGGTGTCGTATCGGAATCTCAGCGGCGGCATCGTCGCGGTTCATGTCGCGACCAAATAATGTCAACGAACAGGTAAACCAGTCAGAGGCCGCACCAGGCAAGGATCATTTGTTCATCAGCTGCTTTCGCGTGATCCATACTGCGCAATTGTGAACGTATCATGAACTCGATTCTCTACATTTTTCTCCCTTGTAAGAAGGTCTATCCCATCGGGGTCACCTACATAGCCGACTTTGTCCATCGGCGTAAGCCGGACGTCCGCCAGCGAATTCTCGATCTTTCTCTGTTTCCCGTTGCACAGCGTGGTCAAGCTATCATCGATGCGGTGACGGAATTCGTACCGAATCTGGTGTGCTTCTCTTGGCGAGACATTCAGATCTTTTCCCCGCACGAAGGCGATTCATCATTGGAGCATGCCTTCAATTTCTACTTCGCAAGCAACCCGCTCAAGCGCGTGACCGCTTCAATCGAAGGCGTGAAGCAGCTCTACCGTTACTATAAGCACATCAATACGATCCTGTCGTACCCAGCTTTGGTCCGCAAGGAATTTCCCAACGTTCAGATGATGATCGGCGGCGGGGCGTTTACAGCCTTTGCCGATCAGTTGATCGAAAAGCTCCCGGAAGGAACGATCGGAATCCTTGGTGAAGGAGAAGATGCCGTCCTCAAAGTCATCGAAGGTCGTTCGATCGAGGATGAACGGTACATCATGATGGAAGGCGGTCAAATTCGAAGAGGCCGGCAAGCCTCTCCCGCCCTGCTTGAAGCACTACCCGTGGATTTGCCTTATCTCACCTCGATTTTCCCACAGTATAACGAGTACGCAGACGAATCCATCGGGGTGCAGTCAAAACGAGGCTGCCCCTATGACTGCGCGTTTTGCCTCTATCCCTACATTGAAGGCAAGCGGGTCCGCTACCGGCCGCCTGAGACCGTCGTCAAAGATATCGCGCAACATTACCATCAATGGGGTGCCCGCCGATTCTGGTTTACGGATGCGCAGTTCATCACGGGGAAGGAAGCCTACCCGCAATGCACGGAGATCCTTGAGCGCATCGTGGCGGAGAAACTCGACATCGAGTGGTCCGGCTATATCAGGACATCGTTGATTACCTCCGAGCTCGCGAAGCTGATGGTGCGATCGGGCGTCGGAGATCTTGAAGTGGCCATTACCTCCGGTTCCCAAGAAGTGCTCAATAATCTGCACATGGGCTTCAAGCTGGAACGGCTCTATGACGGCTGTCGCTACCTGACGGAGGCCGGCTTTAAAGGCAAGGTCATCTTGAATTATTCCCTCAATAGCCCGAAAGAAACGGAGGAAACCCTCCTGCAAAGCGTCGAATCATACAAAATGGTGGCCTCGATCCTCGGGGAAGAGCGAGTCTTCCCGCTGATGTTCTTCCTCGGCATTCAACCCAACACCGATCTGGAGCAGCGACTGTTGGAAGAAGGATACTTGTCAGCCGGCTATAATCCCTTGATGCTGACACCGACCAGCATCAGAAAGTTACTCTATAACCCTGCGCCACTGAACAAGATTATTGCCAAGGCTTGTCTTCGGGCATGGGAACGAAAGCAAGGCAGCAGCGATCCCCGCCGATGGACCGGGTCTCTTTCGCAGTCGGCCAATCCATCACCGACCTATGCCGACCAGAATCTCAGCCGAGGCATTGAAGGCAACTCCGGTCGAGATGCGCTCTTATCGCTGGAAGAGATTCTTCGCTCGCGTCAACCGGCTTCTTCTCCTTCCCAGACTACCGAACCAAGGATAAGCTCAGCCGGATGATTTCCCTTCAGCGGCAAGCTGATTGTCTCCACTTAGCACCCTGCGACGCCTTGCATTCCAGTTTGGGCCAGTGCTATCATTCAATTTCTTTAGGTGTTGATCTCATACGTTAATCGTCATCTTTTTCATATAATTACGACCATTGACCCTGTGTCTGGTTCGCGCCTTAAGGAGGCGCCCCTGATGTATAAGACTATCTATATCCCGGTTGATAATTCCGACCATTCGAATACGGCGGTGGACGTCGGTGTCCACATGGCAAAGACCTTCGGTTCCAAGATCGTGGGAAGCCATGTCTATGCGGCAAAAATGCATGACAAGCGGTTTAAGCAAATGGAAGCCGGCTTGCCCGAGGAATACCACGATGAAAAGGAACTCGACCGCCAACGACAGGTTCACGACTCCTTGATCACGCGCGGGTTGCAAATCATCACCGACTCCTATCTCGATTATGTGGATAAGAAATGCACGGAGGCTAACCTTCCAATCGAACGCCGATCGCTCGAAGGGCGAAATTGGAAGGTGTTGGCTGAAGATATCAATACCAGCGGATATGATCTGGTTATCATGGGAGCCTTGGGAGTCGGCGCGGTCAAAGACAGCGTCATCGGCAGCAACACCGAACGTGTCGTTCGGCGAGTCCGTAACTCCGACATGTTGATTATCAAGAATATTCAGCCGCTGACCGGAGGCAAGATCGTAGTGGCCGTCGACGGAAGTCCCTACTCGTTCGGCGGGCTCATGACCGGACTTGCGCTCGGCAAAGCGTTTAACATGCCGGTTGAAGCGATCTCAGCTTTCGATCCGTATTTTCACTATGCCGCCTTTCACAGCATTTCCGGAGTTCTCAATGAAGAGGCCGGCAAGGTGTTTCGGTTTAAAGAACAGGAGAAGCTGCATGAGGAGATTATCGATAGCGGTTTGGCCAAGATCTACCAATCCCATCTCGACATCTCCCGCGAAATCGCCCAAGCGGAACAAACGGACGTGAAAACGACCTTGCTCGACGGGAAGGCATTCGAGAAGATCATTCAGTATGTTCGCAAGGATATTCCCACCCTGTTGATTGTAGGGCGCATCGGCGTCCATAGCGATGACGACATGGATGTCGGCAGCAACACCGAGAATCTATTGCGGAGTGCGCCCTGCAACGTGCTGGTCTCGAACCGCAAATATGTTCCTCCGATCGATACTCAAGCGGAGTATACGATCGCCTGGACGGAAGAAGCGCTGAGACGAATGGAAAAGATTCCGGTCTTTGCTCGAGGAGTTGCGAAAACTGCGATTCATCGTTACGCCATCGAAAAAGGACATACCATCATCAGCAATACCGTCGTGGATGCAGCAGTCGGGCACATTCTTCCAAAGGGCGCGATGGATGCCATGCGGGCGCTCGGCGGGAATCTGGATGCGGCAGGGATCGACCGTGACAGAATGCAGGCCGACGAGGCGGTGACTAAAGATCTCATGGGTCCGACGTTGAGCGGGATTATGACTCAGATCGTGGAGGAGAAGCCGAAACAGGTCAATGCTTCCACTCAGGCCTACCTGGACCGTATGGGTCAAACCTATTTCGTCTGTGACGGGTGCGGGTACATCGGAAAGGGAGACAGTCCGGTGCGTTGCCCCGTGTGCAATGCAGAGGGAAGTAAGTTTAAGCAGGTCGACAAAAAGATTTTTGAAGTCGCGGCGACCTCTGAAGGGGAACTGGAGACGGATGTTGCCTACGACGACGTGCCGATGCAGTGGACCAAGGATGCAAAAGAGGCCATACGGGCCGTGCCGGCCGGCTTCCAACGAAGACGGGCGAAAGCCAGGATTGAAAAGACCGCACGAAAATTGGGCATGACGACCATTACCCTTGAGTATGCTGCCCCGATGATCAAGGATGCTGCGGCAGAAGAGTACACTCCTATTTTTTCCAATAAAGGTACCGGCACATCAGCAACAGCCGAATCCTCGTTACAGCCTGATAGACCGAATGGGAATGGCTCAAATGGCCAAGCTGAAGCCGCTTCACCATATACCTGGACTGATGAAGCACAGGCCAGATTGGATCGGGCTCCCGAAGGGTTCATGCGCGACTGCACAAAGGCATTGATTCTCAAACATGCTGAAAAAGTTGGGGCGACCGTGATCACGATCGAGGTCGCGAATGAAGGCATCGAGCAGGCTAAGGGTTATATGGCAGAAGCCATGAAGACCGGCAATCTGAAAGACATGATCGCCGACCTTACGGGCAAGACCAGTACTTAGTCACCACGTGCTTCGTAACCTCGTAATTGACCGACTGACGCTCTAAACTCAACGCTCAATACTCACAATTAGATCTGATGGGAAAGTCCTTACCTATTTTCAGTGGCTCAGCACTCCCTGGGGCCCTTGGAACATTTCAACAACAGGTTACGCAGTTCTTGAGTCCAAGCCAGAAAGCGGGCAGCCCATTTGACGGGCGAACCGTCGATGACTTCAAACCGTACCTCGTTGCCCTCAATTTAACAAAGCGTTGCAACCTGAAGTGTGACCACTGTTATCTCGATGCCACGACCAAAGCGGCGGGCGGAGACGATGAACTGAGCACAGAAGAATGCTATCGCCTCATCGAACAGATTGCGGAGGTCAATAAAGGCTGCCTCCTGGTCATCACGGGAGGTGAACCGCTTGTCCGACCTGACATTCTTGATATTGCCCGCTATGCCGTGAAACTGGGATTTATGGTGGTCTTCGGCACTAATGGCATGCTGATCAACGATCAACTCGCCAAGACCCTCGTGGAGATCGGTGTGATGGGCGTCGGTATCAGCATCGACTCGCTGGAGGCCGCCAAGCATGATGCTTTCCGAGGCATCCCGGGCGCCTGGGAGGCGGCCGTGGCGGGCATCGAGGCGAGTAAGCGAAACGGTCTCCAGTTCCAGGTGCACTTCAGCGCACAGCCAATGAATTACAAAGAACTTCCTGAGGTCATCGACTGGGCGCATCGGCTCGGCGCCCGAGTCATGAACGTCTTTTTCATGGTGTGTACGGGACGAGGTGAAGAACTCACCGATATTACACCCGCTCAATATGAAGAGGTGCTCGGTTATCTTGTGGAATGCCAAGATAATTACAAAGGCATGTTGGTTCGCGCACGATGCGCTCCGCACTTCAAGCGGTTGGCGTATGAGAAGGACCCCAACTCTCCGATTACGAAGGCCACCGGATACATGGGGGGAGGGTGCCTTGCGGGAACAAATTACGCCCGTGTCACTCCCAACGGCGAGTTGACTCCCTGCCCCTATATGCCGCTCTCTGCAGGGAATTTGCGCCAACACAGCTTCGTTGACCTCTGGGAACAATCGGATGTGTTCAACTCATTCCGGTACCCCCATCTCAAGGGGAAATGCGGTGACTGCGAGTACAGCGATATCTGCGGCGGCTGTCGCGCTCGTCCCTATGTTGATCATGGAGACTGGTTGGATGAAGATCAGTGGTGTCTCTACACGCCCAAGGGTGGAGACAAAATCAAAGTCGCCTTCAATGTGTCGGAAGAAGCGGAAATCGCCTGGGATAACGCGTCGGCGCTCAGGCTGAGTCGAATCCCTTACTTCCTACGCGCCATGGTGAAAAAAGGGGTAGAGAAACACGCCAGAGAGAACAACATTTCCCTCATTACCGTGGAACTGATGGACGAGCTACGTAAGAAACGTTTCGGCAACGATATGCCCATCTTCAAGCCTAATACGGAGTAATGTTGAGCGGAGACCGAGTGGTCTTGTCCGCCATCCAGCACGTCTCCCTCGTCCTCCAGCGCTAACATCATGGATACTCTCGAAAGCATTTCAACCGATCTCAATATCCTCATCCCGATCGTTAATCACTGGCTTCATCTGCTCTCGGCGATCATTTGGATCGGTGGGTTGGCATTTCTCGTCATGGCGGTCACGCCAGGATTGCAGAAGGCCGTTCCACAGGATCAGGTCAAGCCGATCACCGACGTTTTTTACCGTCACTACAAGAAAGTGGCCGGCATTCTCCTGGTCGTCCTGCTGTTCACCGGGGGCGTGAATCTACATTATGTCAATCAAATCCTGGTCTCTCAAACCGGTGCGAGCGTCGAGCATCACGCCAAGTACCTCATGGTCTTCATGATTAAACTGCTGCTGGTACTCGGCCTCCTCACCTTGTTCCTGTACACCGTCATCTTCCGCACTGATGATGACGCCGACGAGGAAGAGTCTTACGAGGTGATCCCCTTCCAACGAGCCGCCCTCTGGATGGGATTCTTCATCGTCCTCTGCGCAGCCGCCATGAAAAATCTCCATCAATGACGGCCAGGCAACGCCGTGCACGACAGAGCCCGTTCTATCCTCGCCTTACATGACAAGAATCTTGGATGTGGGTGTAATCAGGAATGGTGCAAACCGCACTGAATGAGGGATTACTTGGACCGATCGAGACCCAGCGCCCGCTTGAAGACCGCGGCGAAGCCAAAATAGCCGAAGGAATCTTTGAGGTTGGAATACAACCGCTTCATGGTACCCATCTCAGGATTCGTGACATACTCCATGGTCAAGGCGATTCTCTCCTCTCCCTCCCCAAGCGGAGTGACGGCATGCCACAGCTTGTCACCGTTGAAAATGACCATATCCCCAGGCTCGGTGACAAGCTCCAGATGGCGCGGCTGCTTCGTGGGATGGTCCTTAAAGAGTTCACACACCAGTTTACACTGGGTCGATCGATCGACGAGTCCCATGAGAATCGTATACCGAGCGCCCTTGTAATACGACGTGTCGTAGTGAAAACCGATGTGATCGCCTGGCTCCGTGTAGTAGTACAGGGCGCATGAATGTGGGTCATTATCCGGGCAAAACATGAGGTTGGCTTCAACCAGCCGGTTCAGAAACTGTCTGAATGATTGAGAATGATATAGATCAAGAAAGAGCGGGGCTTTTTCTTGAACCGTGTAATAGCTGACGCTTCCTCCTTTCTTGTGTCCCGGGATGTAATTGCGATTCAGTTGTGCTTTGACGCCCTGGGCCTGTGGAACGAACACTTCCTCCACAAAAGAGCGGGGCAAGAACTGCTTGATGACCAAGAACTCATTTTGTTCCCAATATTCATCATGGAGCCGCTCGAACTCCAGGCCAGCCACGGCCCGATTGACGGTTTCCGTCACCATGCCCGCTTCATTCGCCACCGCTACGTTCATACCCTGCCCCTACTCAACCCAATTGGAGAGTGTCTCCGCCCTTTACCAGCAGACAAGCTGAGATCTGTCACAACCCTCTATGGCCCGTTCAATACGGGCGCCCTGACCACTTCGGTGTCAGGTGGTGCCTTAAAGTCGAACACCTCCTTGCCTAATCCGAGATTAGCTTTCAAGTTGGTAAACTCAAAAACAGCGACGTTCCCGCTGATTTCATACAGCGATACCGTACGAATATAGAACGTCTTAGGGAAGACTTCGACTACGATCTTTTGGAGGTTCTGGACTGCTTCATTCTGCTTATCCTTTGGCGTCAGCGTAATGAGCGGAATGCCGCCGGCTCCTCGAGCGATTTCTGTAGTGGGTTCAATGTCAAACGACTCATCCAATTTAGCGGCTCCCTGTAACAGTTCCAGCGGTGCCTTGGAAGCGGCCATGTGAGTCAGCTTTCCGACCAAGACCTGCTTATGCTCAGGAACATACATCTTGACATCATCTTGGTTCACATAGATCTGCTCGCTCGCCGGATCAAGGTAATCCCATCGCAAGCGCCCAGGCTTCTTGATGTAGACCTTACCAGCCGACATAACCGGCCGATCAAATCCCTCGATCTTCGTCTTTTGCGAAAAGTCAGCCTGGAGATCTTTCGTCCTCTCGTACCGCGCCTGCAACTGCTTCACGACTTCACGAACCTCACGTGACTGTTTTTCATCGGCCGAAGCATCCCCTGCCAAAGTTGATGCACACACAACAATCCACAACGCTATCAGCCGCCAATAGATCAAGCGCATCATGCTTCGGCTGCACCTACTGGGCCACGCCGTCCAAGAACCTCCCGACGCCCATCTCGTCCCGCGGCTCCCACGATTCCCTCCGATTCCATCTGTTCGATCATTCGCGCCGCCCGAGGATACCCGACTCGCAGTCGACGTTGGATCAACGAAGCCGACGCCTGTCCGGTTGACAACACCAGGTCTTTGGCCTGTTCATATACTTCATCCTTTGCCTCTTCTTCTGCAGCCTCTTCCAATTTGAGCGACTGGAGCTCCTGATTGTAGACAGGCATGGCCTGCTTCTTCACAAACTCCACGACCGAGCGGACATCGTCGTCCGACACAAAGGACCCATGCAAGCGAGCAAGACGACCGGTACCGGAAGCGAGGTACAGCATGTCGCCTCGACCGAGTAAGGCTTCAGCCCCATTGGCATCCAGAATGGTTCGCGAGTCCGTTTTGGAAGACACTTGGAAGGCGATGCGCGCGGGAAAATTCGCCTTAATCAGGCCGGTCAGCACGTCGACGGACGGACGTTGTGTCGCCAAAACCAAATGGATGCCTGAAGCCCGCGCCATCTGTGCGAGACGGGCGATCTTATCTTCCACATCCTTCGGGGCAACCATCATCAGATCAGCCAGTTCATCGATCATCACGACGATAAACGGCAGAGGTTCCGGTGGGGTCGCCTTCGGCTGCATACATCCGCGCTCACCCTCAGGGATCGAGCTTTCCCCGGCCGAGAGACGCTCCTCCTCAGAGAGGAACTGCATCGAATCCTCACTCTGTTCGGCTCCAGGCCTGCTGTTTTCAGCAACCTCCTCGTGAAGCCCGGCGACCATGCGATTGTATGCTTCGATGTTTCGCACCCCCGCCTCGGCCAACAACTTGTATCGACGTTCCATTTCAGCCACCACCCATCCGAGCCCCCTCGCCGCAGATTTGGGGTCCGTAATGACCGGTCGGAGTAGGTGTGGGATTCCCTCATACGTTTGAAACTCCAGCATCTTCGGATCGATAAGCAGGAGCTTCACTTCATTGGGTTTGGCAGAAAACAGGATGCTCAGCAACATGGTATTCAAACTGACGCTCTTACCGGCCCCGGTGGCACCAGCGACTAACAGATGCGGCATGGTTTTCAGGTCAGCCGTGACCGGGGCGCCGAAAATATCCTTACCTAACGCCAGCGTCAGTCTCGACCTGGCTCGACGGAAGGCCTCGCTGGTGACCACTTCTTTCAGGGATACCGTCTCTCGGGACCTGTTTGGCACCTCGATTCCCACGACCGATTTTCCTGGAATCGGTGCGACAATGCGAATACTCGTGGCCTTGAGTGCCAAGGCAAGGTCATCGGCGAGACTCACAATACGCGCCACCTTAGTACCGGGTGCCGGTTCGAATTCATACATCGTCACAACCGGACCGGGCCTGACTTCAGTCACCGTTCCTTCGATACCAAAACTCGCCAATGCGCGTGATAGGACCTCGGATTGGGTTTTGAGCTCGTCATCCGACATTCGGTCCAATGGCCCAGAGGCTTCACACAACAAGAGCTCTGGGTCAGGTAAACGATAGTCTTCAGACTCCGCCTGTGAGGCGACTACTTCAGGCTCAATCTCGTCCACCTCGATTGCAGGCGCGGAACTCGGGAATGGCTGGATGATCGGAGTGGGGGAAGGTGTAGACAGCTCAAACTCGTGACTCTTCTCAGTAAGCCCTTCTTCTGTGATGGCCCGGCCAAGTTTTGTTGTTTTCGCCTTCACCCTTCTATTGGCGATTTCCTTTGGAACTGCGGCTGATCGTTCCGGCATCACCGCTGACACTCCTTCAGACACTCCTTCACGGAAGGCGGCCCAGCGCTCCGGTATCCGACGAACGGCTTCAGCTAAGGAGAGAGGCGTCGTCAGCAATAAAGACACAAGAAATCCGGTGATAATCAAAATATGGGCTCCAGTTCCAGCAAACACGGCACGGAGCCCTTCGGCAATGGTCTGACCGACAACCCCTCCTCCCATCCCACGAGAAATCATCCCGCTGGTCACGGTTGGGACTCCCGTCGTTTCGAGATGGAGAAACGCGCTCAGGAAAACCACGGCCACCAAGGAGCTCGCGGCGGTCCGGAATCGAAGCCCTACCGGTGTTTGGGTAAAACACCGAACCCCCAACCTGCCTAAAAGAAGAGGGAAGAGATAGGCGGCCCCACCGAGGGCAAAGAAGCCTCCACCAGCCAACAAGGCTCCGAATGAGCCAATGAGATTCCGAGGCGGATCAGCCGCCGGTACTCCGCTCGCGACCATTTCTGCCTCTCCCGGTACAAAGGACAAGAGGCTCAGCAGCATAAGGAGGCTCGACGCAATCAAGATCACGCCGATCACTTCACGTTGGATATGAGAAGGGGGAGAAGGGGCCCGGCGGGCCTCGCCCCGCTTAACCGAGGTGGTCGCACCCATAGAAAATGAATGCTAGCACAGGGGGGAGGTCATTTCAAACGAACGGAGATCCTGATCATCCTATGTTTATTGATGGAACGACCTGTCGGGTCCTCAAGACTAAACTGTCGGTGAGGTGTGACGGATGATCTTGCCTTCCACCAAATAGACGACGAGCTCTGCGATGTTCGTGGCATGGTCTGCCACTCGTTCGAGAGACTTCGCAATAAAACTCAACCGAATCGCACGGGAAATGGTGTGAGGGTTCTCCACCATGAAGGAGAGCAATTCTCGAAATAACTGCTCCATCAGATCATCGACAAAGTCATCATCCATGATCACCTTCCTGGCCAGCGTGGCATCCTCTTTGACGAAGGCGTCGATACTTTCCTTCACCATCACCCGCGCGAGACTCCCCATCCGTGGAATATCGATGTAGGGTTTGAGCTGAGGCTCTTCGTTCAATTCGATCGCTCGCTCACAGATACTCTCCGCCAGGTCACTGATACGTTCCAACTCAGTGGACAGCTTCATCGCCGTCGTGACCAGCCGCAGATCATGTGCCGCCGGCTGATGGAGAGCCAATAACTCGATACAAGATTCATCGATCTCCACATCCATAGCATTCACTTTGTGGTCTCGTTCGATGACCTCGGATGCCAGAGCCGCATCCCGCGTGACCAGCGCGGCTAACGCCTTGTCGATCTGATCCTCGGCAAGACCTGCCATCCGTGCCAGTTTGGTCTTCAATTCTGCAAGTTCGTCGTCGAAATGTCGTTGTTGAACCATGGGGTCACCCGAATCGTCCAGTAATGTAGTCTTCCGTTTGCTTCTTCGAAGGGTTCGTGAACAGCTGTTTCGTGCGACCGAACTCGACTAACTGGCCGAGGTACATAAACGCCGTCTGATCCGATACGCGTGCGGCTTGCTGCATGTTGTGCGTGACGATGACGACCGTCAACTCTTTTTTCAATGAAAACAACAGTTCTTCGATGACGCCGGTGGCGATCGGGTCAAGCGCCGAACAAGGCTCATCCATCAAAAGGACGTCTGGTTTCACGGCAAGAGCCCGTGCGATACAGAGTCGTTGCTGTTGCCCTCCGGACAAACCGAGTGCGCTCTCGTGGAGTCGGTCCTTCACTTCTTCCCATAAGCCGGCCCCTCGAAGGCTGTCCTCGACGATATCCTCCAGCACCGCCCGATTCTTCAATCCTTGCAATCGCGGACCGTACGCGACGTTTTCATGGATCGATTTGGGAAAGGGATTGGACTTTTGAAACACCATCCCTACCCGTTTTCGAAGATCCGTGATATCGATCAACGGGGTGAAGATATCGACATCATCAAGGAGAATATTCCCTTCGTATCGAGCACCTTCGATCAGATCGTTGAGACGATTCATGCAGCGCAGCAAGGTGGATTTTCCACAGCCGGAAGGGCCGATGAACGCGGTCACCTGATGTTCGGGAATGTCCAAGTCGATCTTGAACAGCGATTGGACCGGGCCATAGAAAAAGTTGAATCCCTGAACTCGAAGCTTAGGATTCCCTTGCACGCTCGGTTGGGAAGAGACCTTTGAAGCACTCGATTCCATACCCTTCACTTTCGTCGCGGAGGAAGCGGGTGTTTGGGGAGGCACGCGAGACAGGACCTCATACTGTTGATCCAGCATATTTCCTCCTCATTCGATTTCGCAAGACAATTCCCGTCAGATTGAGGGTGACGACGACAGCAATCAACACTAATGTGGTGACGAAGACCATGGGCTTGGCAGCCTCCACGTTCGGCGATTGAAATCCTACATCATAAATATGAAAGCCCAAATGCATGAACTTGCGGTCCAAGTGAATAAACGGCCACGTCCAATCGATCGGCATAGCGGGCGCCAGTTTCACCACGCCCGTCAACATCAAGGGAGCGACCTCGCCCGCTGCACGAGCCATGGCCAGAATCAATCCTGTCAGAATGCCCGGGAGTGCCGTAGGAAGGACGACCTTCCATATCGTTTCCCATTTCGTCGCACCTAACCCAATCGACCCTTCTCGATATTCTCGAGGCACGGCAGCCAACCCCTCTTCAGTTGCGACGATCACGACAGGCACGGTTAACAGCGCCAATGTCAATGAGGCCCAGAGGATACCACCGGTACCGAACGTCGGGGTTGGGAGCCGGTCTGAAAACCACAAGGCATCGATCGTACCACCGACGCCATACACGAAGAACCCAAGCCCGAACACACCGAACACGATCGAGGGAACACCGGCCAAATTATTGACGGCAATGCGGACCGTCCGCACGATGACTCCCTGTCGAGCATATTCCCTCAGGTACAAGGCCCCGATCACCCCGAAAGGGGTCACAATGAAGCTCATGATCATCACCATCATGACCGTGCCAAAGATTGCTGGGAAGATTCCACCTTCCGTGTTGGCCTCTCGTGGCTCTGTTGTCAACACGGTCCAGATGTTGCCGGCATAAACCCACACCTTCTCTACCGTCGACAGATCATTAGGGCGCAACACTCGAAGGATTTGGTCAAGTGCCAAGACTTTTTCTTTGCCATTGGCTTCTACAAGGAGCACCGAGTATGGATTGATCCCTTCGGTCGCTTCGGCATGAGAAAGAAGTGGTGGTAAGGCTTTCCAAACGTCTTCTTCGCCTTCGTTTACGATGTGATCTTCCTTCAGGAGCGCCTTGAGGCGGCCATAGAAATTCCCCCACTCGCGCCGCTCCACCATCACGAGACTTGCCGGCGTGGTTCGTTCGACGATCTGATCGGTGTTGATCCACCGATAGTCCAGCCCGTACAGATCACGGTTGCCGATCTTCATCCTGATTCGCGGGATCCCTTTGGGACTCACATCTTCACCGGCCAACTGTCCGATCACATGTTTACCGTCTTTCAGCGTCAGTTCGACGAGATCCGCCGGCCAGAAATACCCCATCCCATTGATGAGGATGAGAACCATGAGCCCCGCGATCATGAACAACGAGAAAGAAAGCCCCGCCCCACAACCCCAGATGAAGAACTCCCCACTCGCCATGAAATGTTTGAACCACTCTCTCATTGCATCATCTCTCTATCGGCGTTCTGTCGGCTTACTACATCCGCGCAGGATAACGCCGACTACTGCCACACTTACAATCTCGTCTCTTGAAATTTCCGGTGACTAAAATTGGCTATACTTCTCCCTCAGCCGTTGTCGAACGAGTTCCGCGATCGTGTTGAGCACAAAGGTCGCCACAAAGAGGAGCAAACCCGCCAAAAAGAGCGTGCGATACAGGGTGCCGCCATGCGGTGCTTCTGGAATCTCCACCGCGATATTCGCGGAAAGCGTTCGGAACCCGTTGAAGAGACTCCAGTCCATGATCGGCGTGTTGCCGGTCGCCATCAGGACGATCATGGTCTCTCCCACAGCCCTGCCGAGCCCGATCATCAACGCCGAGAAGATGCCAGGGCTGGCCGAGATCAGCACCAGATGCACGAGTGTTTGCCATCTGGTTGCACCAAGAGCCAAGGATCCGGCGATCAAGTTCTTGGGAACGTTTGAGAGAGACTCTTCCGAGATGCTGTAAATGATCGGAATGATGGCGAACCCCATGGCCACACCGACGACGATGGCGTTCCGCTGGTCATAATTGAGGCCAAGGGTCTTTTCCAACCACGATTTATAGTGACCGTCGAACAAGAACGCTTCCCACCAGGCATTCGTCTCCAGACACCCCCAGACAACGGCAATGATGACCGGCATCATGAGTAACGCCTCGACACCAGGCCGGATTCGATGCCGTAGCGAGGCGGGCAATAAGAGAAAGAGTCCGGCGGAAAGACCAATGGCGACTGGTGTCACCAGCACCATCCCTGCCATCGCGGGGAAGTTCCGCTCCAGAACCGGTGCAAACCAGAGTCCGGCCAGAAATCCAAGGACCACGGTGGGGAGCGCCGCCATGATTTCGATCGTCGGCTTGATCTTGGCCCGATAATCAGGATGCATGAACATGGAGGTGTAGATCGCAGCCAATACCGCCAGTGGGACCGCGAGGAGCACGGCATAAACGGTACCTTTAATCGTACCGAAGATGAGCGGGGTCAAACTAAATTTGGGCTCAAAGTCGTCCGAGCCGCTCGAGGACTGCCATACCAATTCCGGTCGCTCATAGCCCTCGTACATCACAGGGAAAAACAAGCTCGCCAAGGTAATTTCCGGATAGGGATTCGCAATGTGGTAGCGGATTAGTCGATTATTTTCCGTCACACTGATCAGGCCATCCGCCTTTGGCGCAAAATAGGTGCTGTGGAACGCGCCCTGTTGCGGAGTGAGTGTGAGGAGGGTCTGTTCGGACGTCGAATGGTGCAGCCTGATTTCTCCAGTGCTATCCGTGGTAATAAATCCCTTATCGCGCTGTGAAATCGTGATGTCTGTCACTGCATTCTGATGAGGCGCCAATCGATGAATGGGTGTCATATGAGTCGCATTGGTTGCCGCATGCTCCCGCACCGGCATCCACACGATCACCTGTCCGGCCGCATCGCCGACCACGAGACTCCTGTCGCCCATCAAGTATGCCAATGCAGTAATAGCCTGGCCACGTTCGGACGACTGGGTTGTCTCAGCTAGAACAGGTTTAGCCTCGTCCCGGAGATCGAAATGGTACACCCTGCCCTCTTCCGTACCGACAGCGAGCAGCTCTGCACGACTCGCGAGCGTGACGGCCGTCACCCGACCAGAGATGTCGGGCGTCAGATCAGCCTGTGCGGTTGAAGCGGAGACGGTTCCATCGGGTCGAGATACGGTGCGGATCGTGGTCAGCCACAGATGTTGATCTTGAAGCAGGGCGGCAACCCGAACCTCGGAGTCTGCGCTCTGATAGGCCAGCCTTGAGATCGGTTGCGGAGATGGTGTGGCAAGAATCGGAGTTCCCACCGTAACAGATGGGGTAATCGAACGTTCATTACCTTGAAAGTCCTGAACAAAATCAATCGCTACCGGGATGACACGCCCGTCCTCCGTACCCACGGCGAGAGAGTGTCCTTTTCCAAATGCCCGTGCCAACGTGGTGACAGCCCCATCTGGCAACAACCCCTGCTGAGGAATTCTTGATATGGCCGATGCTTCTTCCCCTAGGAAAACAAAATCCAATACGTCTCCACGTAACACATAGGCCAGTTCTTGATGCTCGTCGATGCCGACCAATGTTGAAGTTGCCGGACGTTCAAGTGGAGACAGGGTGATCGGCTCGATCGGCGTCGCTTGGGCCGGGAGAAAGAGTGGGATGACTTCCTTGACGAGAAAGACGCACATCCCCAGAATGCAAAGGATAATGCTGATCCCACCTGTCTTGATGACGAAGCGGGTAAATCTGTCCGTAATGGATCTGATTTGGCGTCGACTGAATAGCCCACCCACAAGGGCCGGGGTCGGAATTGAACCCCGGCCCGGGGAGGGCTCTCCTTGAAGCACCGGTGCCGGAGTAAGGGGCGGTACGTTCATGCGTTGACTTTCGATCTCCGTTCCAACGTCTCAACTCTATACTTCTCACGAGGTCGTGGGTAATCGTACGCCCTGATGGTCGACCCACTCCGGACAACCGGCCTTCCTTACACCTATTCGACCTTCGCCAATTCCTTTTCCATCAAAGTCTGCGAAAGAGGGAAAAACCCATCCTTGATGACGACGGCTTGCCCTTCCTTGCTGTAGATGAATTTGATGAATTCTCTCACGAGCGGATCGAGCGGCTTGTTCGGCGCCTTGTTGACATAGAGCAACAGATGACGCCAGAGAGGATAGGAACCGTTCATCGCGTTTTCCTGCGTAGGAGATGCGAAGGCCGCGCCTTCCTTTTCCGCCAAGGGAAGGGCTCGTATCCCGGAGGTTAAATACCCAATCCCGCTATAGCCAATTCCTGATGGATCTTCCGTCACCCCCTGCACCACGGAAGCCGATCCCGGCTGCTCTTTGACTTCGTCCTTGTAATCACCGTTCTTCAACGCATGCTCTTTGAAAAAGCCGTAGGTCCCTGATGCAGAGTTCCGACCGTAGATGCTGATGGGAGATCCGGCTAATTCATCCGTGACGCCTACCTGGTTCCAGCGTTCGATATTTTGCGAGGCACCTCGTCGGCGCGTTTTGGAAAAGACAGCATCGACCTGCGCCATCGTCATCCCTTGAACGGGATTATCCCTATGCACATAGACCGCTAACGCATCGATGGCGACTGGGAAAGCTGTCGGCTTGTACTTATACTTTCGCTCAAACGAATCGATCTCTGTCGCCTTCATCGGGCGTGACATAGGCCCAAGTGGCGCAGTCCCTTCAATCAGTGCCGGTGGTGCCGTGCTGGACCCCTTCCCTTCAATTTGGATTTTCACACCAGGGTATTGCTTGCGAAAGCCCTCAGCCCAGAGCGTCATGAGGTTGTTGAGCGTATCGGAACCGATACTATTGAGGTTACCCGAGATCCCCTTGACCTTGATGTATCCTTTCAGATTGGGATCCAATCGGGCAACCTCGTCAGCCATCACCTGTGTCGACATGAGGAGACTGCTGATGCCGAACAGGAGCGAGGATGCGAATCCTAACCGTTGTAAAGACGCGTTCGTACGATTTGTCATATCCGGTCCCTTCTTTTGAACGACTCATACCTATCATGGAGTCGTTCGGCCAATGTTACGATCATGTTACAGGTATGTTAACTTCCGTATAACTGAACAACATTTCACATTGATCGATCTTGCTCTACGCTCTAAAAGGACACATCCCACTGCAGCCGGACTCGATCTACCGGGGTAAATCCACCATCGCGCGATAAGTGAGAGTAATCGAGCGTGAGCTTATTGCGATGCCCGGCAAAGAACCAGTTGATAGCGAATGTATGCTCTCTGCGCGTTTGGTCGCCCAGGAGATCTCCCAAGGGACCATCTCCCGGATCGACGAATGCATACCGGTAGGCAAACTCAAGCGGTTTCGGTATGACATCGATCAGCGCATGAGGGAGATACCCGACTTGCGCATAGGCCCCGTAACTGGTCCCATGTGATGAATTAGCTCGATTGATTACCTTCTTGACATGAAACTCCTCTTGGATGGAGAGCCCGTTCCACTTGAAGGCGAACTCTTGGACCCCTTGATTGACTTCAAATTGACCATCCAGCACTATGGGGAAAGCGGAAACAACCCGGTCGGTCTGTGGCATGACAATCCGGTCGGTTCTGTTGTGGGCCCCGGCAAAGGCAATGCTGCCGATCGGCAACGGCGTGTAATGTGGGTCAGATTGTGAAAACGGCACATCGCGCCCCAAGAAGTTCCACTGAATTCTCCCCAAGTAGAGCATGTTCTTGTCGTCATTGAACCTTTGGTTGATGCCAGTGCCGCTAAAGACACCGATGTTGTACACCAGGTAGGCATAGGTCCCTTCGAAGAGATGCCCGCCCAACCTTGCTCCGATTTGTCGGTCCAGAGTGAACGGTGCATTCACGATTGATCGCTCGACAAACTGCTGCGCGCCGGACGAATCCACTCGCTCTCGATTGTAATCGATCTTCCATTGGCCGACGCGGAGGGTCGCCCATTTGAACTTCGCGACATCTAATCGGTAATCGAGCATGGTACCGCTCACCCAGTCATATTCCACGTAGTACTTGAGCCAGGGTACGAACCCATGCCCTCCGACCTTAATGCGCGCGCGGCGGACACGGAACGAGCTGGTATCTTGGTCATTGAAAACAGAGGGAAGAGCGTTCGAGAACGTATCGCTCTCCTGTGGATAGGAATAGCGGAACTGCAGTCGGTTTTGGATCTTCATCTCAAACTTGCCGTCGCGGGTTTGGATATCGAACCCATCCTTGTAGCGTACGGAGATCGGGAATTCCGCGTCCCTTGCCTTGCGCTGTTCTTCTTCCGCTTTCTCTGAATCAGCTTTGGCCCTCAGCCACTCTTCCTTGGTGATCTGGCCCTTTTCATACAGAATGTCCGCCAGATCATGAGCGGCTTGGGCGCGACTCACGCCGAAGACCAGTCCAAGCCCTACGACGCCCATGATCATTGCCAACCACAATCGCCTCATCTAGTACCTCCCTCTAGTTAGTCCTGTCACAAAACCGAGGTGAGATATAGCGAGCAAGCGTTAAGATCGTGCTACGGGGTTGTTACTGAAATGTTAAATCATGGGTGATGGGTTGCAGAAGAAGGGGTGATCGCCTTACATGTCCCTACCGGCTGAACTTTACTCTTGTCATTTGAAGGAGGTAACGTAATGGGTACACCACAAAATGACGGTCCTACGATGAAGAGGTCCGTTCTAGTCCTTCTTTTTGGAATAACGCTCTTACTTGGGTTGACTACCTGTCAGCACCGTCCTTTCATCACTAAACCCATTTATGAGGATCAATCGTTGTTCGTCCGACTTGCAGAAGACCATACCGTGGACGGAAGCCATTCTCATCCGGCCAATATCACGACCGACGAAATGACCGCCATACTATCTGGCGTGATTGTTGAAGAGCCGACCAGCCTCGTACCTCTCTTGCCGCTTCCGGGCCAAAGAAACGAGCCTCCACGGCACCCCGCATTCACGGCCGCAGAAATCGACCTCCTGGCTCCCCTATTGGTCAAAGGATTGAATACTGCCACGCCCGAAGAAATCGTCACATTTTATTGGATCGGTCAACAACCGCCACCAAACAACCACGTGACATCTGGCGGAATCTTTGTCGAGGGAGACGAGCTGCATTTCATACTCGGCAACTATCGTTCGCCCACTCGCTATCCGCCTGACCCTGAAACCATGACATACCGTGATGGGCGATCCAATCCCTTACAGCCGCTGGTGCCTCAAGAAGCTTTGCTGACCTTCAGCCCGGCAACTGCGATGGTCCCCTCCCAACAAGGGGCATTGAAGAATCCGTTCCGCGCCAAGCGGCATGAGATCGCCGTGCTCTTTAAGCAACTGACATCGAACACGCTAGACGCAGTTCACGACACGCACTAAGAGGCCGCTTCCATTCCTGACCTGAACCAGACCGAGCCTCCGCTGTGGTCAATCAGTATCGCTGCAGCCATTATTTTGATCGCCCCTCTCGTGTTGTATTCACTCGCACCGACCGGACCACTGCGCGAGGGCGACACAGTATTTTCTAACGGAGAGCAGCGGGTAGGGATCAGCAAGCTCGCTAGAGCCACAATAGGCCGGACTGATGAGACCTGTTTATTGGATCCAGACAGTCCCCTGATGATCGTTCACCTCTCGGAGGCTGAGGCGAACGATTCGTTTATCGCCCAAGTCCAGGGGAATCCATCGAACGAATGGCCGTTTTGTCCCGTTCATACGGAAGTGGTGGTAAGACCTTCGCAGATATTCCAAAAGCCCGGCGTGTTCAGTGGAGTGCAGAGGCTACTGATTCGATTGTTCGGCTCGTGACTCGGGACAATACTACACCTTCAGTCGCGCGGCAAATTGTTTTCTGAACTTCGCGACCTTCGGGCTGACGACGACCTGGCAATAGCCTTGTAGCGGATTCCGTGCAAAGTACTCCTGATGATAGGACTCTGCCTCGTACCACCTCGAGGCCGGGGCAACTTGCGTGACGATAGGTGCATTGTACAGGTTCTCGTCTGTGAGCGCCTTAATCACCGTCTCGGCTGTCTGGCGCTGGGCCGGACTGCCGTAGAAGATCGCGGAGCGGTATTGAGTCCCCCTGTCGTTTCCCTGACGATTCAGCGTGGTGGGATCATGAATGGTAAAAAAGATTTCGAGGAGCGCTTGGTAGGAAATTACCTGTGGGTTAAAGGTAATTTTGACTGCTTCAGCATGCTCGGACTGCCCTCCACACACCGCATCGTATGTGGGGTTTTCTAAGGTGCCACCGATGTACCCGGATTCAACGGAATCGACGCCGATGACCTGGTCATAGACCGCTTCGAGGCACCAGAAGCAGCCGCCAGCAAGAATGGCGACTTCCTTCTCAGATAAGGTTGTTGGTGCGTCCTCTCCCATCGCGTGTGGTGTCGAATGAATGGGGTGCTTCCTTCACTGGACGGAGCCCACTACTCTTCTTCTTCCTCCTCAATGTCTTCAATTCCTTCGTAACTCATTTCTGGGAATGATGCCGATGCCTTTTCACAGGCGGTCTCCACCATCTCTTCCGCATCTTCCGCAGAATCAGCGTCGACCAAAAACTTCACGGTAATTGCGTACCTCTGTTCCACCCCCCTGCTCCTTTCTCTCTCGTCCACTCACGAATCTAGGCGTAGTTAACTCTCAGATCGTACTTTGTGACAGTTGTAGTGGCCGTGTCAACCTTGTTCGATCCAATAACGGTTTGAAGCATCACGAATGACACGACCGGAAGCGTTCGTTCAAGATCAGGAATCCCATAAGCCGAACGGTCATCACGGTGAGCAGGACTTGCGGAGAATGAAGATGGAGGAAGGGTTACACTTCACCTTCGAGGTCGGAGAGAACTGTTTTCAGCTTCGCAAACTCTTCTGGAGCAATACGCGAAAAAGCGATTCCAAAACTGTTACTATCCACCCAGCGCACAGTGGCTTCGTCGATGCGCAGCGGCCAATCAAGCCCAGGTACATGAAGTCGGCATTCAAACTTTGATCCAGGCTCGACCTTTATGTCAGTTTCGATCCTGCAACCGCCGGCAGAGATATCGAGAGTTCGACCTTGCCCCTCCTGTTTGTTGCCACAAAAGGTACTGCGAAACTGCGTGGTAAATCTCGGTTGAACTCGTCGCTCATCCGGTCGAGGCTTCGCCGTAATGGGCTCGGAAGTCTCAGGCTTAAAGAGAGAGCTCAATTTTTTCAATGTTGCCCCTTTACTTTGAGTCTGTCACCCATTTGCGAACTTTGGGTGATGACCTTGGTCGAACTAACGTGGCGAGAGGAGCATATGATCCCGACGATTCTGCTGGTAGCAGGTTTCATCCCGATCAAAGCAGAAAGGTCGCTCTTTGCCATACGATACGATTGCGATCTGCTTTGGACTCACCCCAGCGGCCGTGAGGTAGTTGCGCGCGGCCTTCGCACGCTTATCACCCAAGACCATATTGTAATCACTGGTCCCTCGCTCATCGCAATGGCCCTCAATCTTCAGCACCGCCCCTGGATGATCCTTCAAGTAGGTCGCGTCATGATTGAGGGCTTCCATTCCTTCATCAGACAGGGTCCATTGGTCATAACCAAAGAAGACGTCCTGTAAGCCCGCTTCCACCGCCGCCTTTTCTTCCTTCGTTAACTCGGCACGTTGGCGAGAGGTCGTCCCCGATGGATTCAGAGCCGTAGAATATCGCTCCTGTCCAAGGCGTTCTTCAGCCGGATTCCGAGAAAATCCACTCAGATCTCCGCTTGAACTGCCGCTTGAAATATCAGGCAGCTTCTTCGAGCTCGTGCTCCCCGATAGGCTTTCATTGTCAGACTGGACCCATTTCTTGCCACACCCTTGGGTTGACAAGACGACTGCCGCTACCGCGATCACTATTACAGATCTAGCTGTCGCTCGGTTCATGACATTTCCCCTCCATCGTGGCACTTCGCCAGGTTGTTTGATGATCCAAAGAGGTAGCTTCGTGTGGTCCCTACTGACACTCGCCATTCTCTTTCCAAACAAATATAGCACTTACGCTGAAAATGGCATCTACAACAGGATGTTATCCTATCAGTGGAAGGAGTCCTAATACTTTTGCATATTTCGAGAGGTAACTGAGGGATAGAAGGCGGGAATCTAACTTGGGTTCGCTACCGAATCATCAGGAAAAGCCCGGGATGCAGAGGAAGAACTAGAAGCTATCGATCACAGCACAAGAAGAAACTGACTGCCGCCCTCTCTTACTTATCGATATCCTTGTCTATCAACCCAACGAACTGGTCGTAGTACAGTTCCTAGACCAGCGAGTGCACAGATCAGCACTAACATGGCTAGTGCGATAGCAAGGTAAAATGCGGCTCGTACGTCGTGCAAAACGGGGATCATGGTACCACCCTCCTCTTGCTCGAGTTGGTTAACTGCGCCATCCGCATTCACAGACCCAAGGGCTCATAGGATCAGCTTTCTGAAGTGCTCGACCACAACAGGGACATTGTCTGGTCCACACAGATCGCATCCGCCCTTCAAAGTATACACCTCCAAACGTTACTTGCTTTGTATATCGGCACAACCACCACACGGGATAACCTCTTTTGGGTGCTGCTCGTAGTTTAGATCACTCATCATGGCCAGAATACCCAGCTTTAGCACAACCTTAGCCGCACCAGCTTGATCCAACTTGCTGTAAGGACGCAGAAAGGGCCACTCTCTTTATATTATTGGCCCGTTAGGAATTGAACCAGCGACCTACGGGCCGGAACAGCCCTCGAACCTCTGCCCTGGTTCAAACTGAGGCCAAATGTCTCAACAGCTAGTGCTAAATGGACTTTACCCCAAGTCCATGAAGTCTCTCAACTTCATTTTTTGTGTTTTTGAAGGTTTTGCTTGTGGCTTACGGATCCGGATAGAACCCGGAGGTTGATGAGCCGATATTCCGGCCTGTCGCGTTTGTCAAATCGGGGATATGCCTTGAATGCCGAACCCCAAACTATTCTACTCACAAGTCCTTGAAACAAATGGTGCGCCCGGCAGGACTTGAACCTGCGACCTACGGGTTCGAAGTCACAGCCGGCAGATTCAGATCAGCCGGAAAACTCAACTAATCGAGACGTTACACAGGCAGACGAGTGAAAATCAAGGCAAGATTTCCGCAACCCTGCAACCTCGGCGCAACCAGGACTTGGGGGCCGAAGTCCGTCTGATAGAAGCCGATTCGAGCAACTTGGGACGCGAATCATGACAATCCGACTGGAACTCCCCGCCCGTCACCGTCACATCACCCAGAAGATCCGTATCACTGATCAGCAGACAAGTTGCATCTCCGTGCACTTGAAACAGAACTCTCACTTGCCCAATCGCATATGCTGGCAACGGTTGGTCGAGCACTGCGACCGAGACAACCTCGCACATCGACCAGTATGTGGAATACATACGTCATGAACAAATCGCCCAACTCGTCAGGGAGAGATGTCGTAACCACAAGTGCTCGCGTCAGCGATTCCATGACCGGTTACGCGCGGAGGACCGTGGGCGTCTCGACGTGTGGATCAGCCGCGGGCGGATTCGAGGCCTGAAAGTGATCTCGAACCACCGTAAAAAGCCATTGTGGGAACTGGTACAAGACAACGTCAACGAGTATGTAGCGAAGCATGCCCGGTTTAACACTCCTCCGAAGGACCGTAACCGGTAATGGGAACCTGGGGGTGTTACCTATACACTCTTGAATAAAGAATCATAATCAATCAAAGGGATACCTGATGCGCGGGGGCAAGCGTCCGGGAGCCGGCCGAAGAAAAGGTAGTCGCAATAAGGCCTCAGCTGCACGAGAGATGGCCGTCGCTGCGAGCGGGCTGACACCGCTGGCGTATATGCTGGCGGTCATGCGGGATGAACTTCAGCCCCTTTCAGTGCGGATGGAGATGGCGAAGGCGGCTGCCCCCTATGTACATCCCCGCTTCTCGGCGATCGAACATCGAGGGGAAAAAGACGCGCAGCTCCGGCATAAGATCATCGTGAAAATCGTTGATAGCGATGGGAAACCGCACTCCCCTAAGGGTCTACAAGGTAGACTCGGTGCCGGCACCTCCTCGATCTCAACATGCCAGACGATTTCCCCATTCGCAACGAGGATGTAGTGGTACGTCTCGAAGAATGGGTTGCGGGAGACTTGCGCGAGCTTGGCTAGATCTTCCGCCGAGCGGACGGTGTACCCCTTGAGGTCCACCACCCCCTGGTGGATGAGATCGGGTGAAATTGTGAGGCTAAGAATTCGTCCCTCACCTGGCCGTAGTCGATCCGTTCCTCAAAGATGGGATAGGGTGGTTTGGCGAGCTCGGTCGAAATGATGACGCCCTGTAGCAAGAGGGTCATCAACGAGGGCGTGTTGGGTGTCTTCGCATACATCAGGCGAAGCTCTTCCTCAGAAATTCTCAGTAGCAACTGGTGAAGGTCTGTGAACCAACCCGATTGCTTGTGCAAACCTTCCCGTTGCTGAAATTGTGGAACGTGGTCCCTCCGATCGACTGATGCGTACTCGTGGTGCCGTCCTGCCAGGTGCCGAAGGTAGTGTTACCAATCCGATTGGTAGAGCCACTTAAGCTCGGCGTGGAGCCGGAATAGATGTCGGTATTCCCGATCTGGTTCCGCGTGGTACTGGAGCTATCGCTGAAGGTGTAGAAATCGGTGTTGCCAATGGACTGACGCATCCCGCTGCGCCCATCGGAATTGAAGAAGGTCATGTTGCCGATCTCCTGGCTGGAACCTGACTGAGCCAATGTCACACTGGGAATGAGCAGGAGAAGTAGCAGTAGGAGTGGCATAGGGCACCTCCTGGTTGGATTATTAGCCTAGCTTCTGGCTAGAAGGAGTTCAAGGGGACTCCGCCCGCCTCTCAAGGCCCTTGCTCGAATGCCCGGATCACTTTCTCCCTCCAGCCTTTGATGAATGTGAATCCCATCAATTGGAAATCTCGACGCATGCATTACACAGCCTCTTCTTTACTTTCTTCAGGATCGGTGAAGTCACAGGGTAACGGAACATCATATCTGTTGGCGCCCTCCAGATATGCGTCGACGAGCATGTCGGCAAACTCATCGTCATTCTCTCCGGATTCTCATATAAGGAGAGAATCGGGTCCACAGCGGCCCCCATCATCAGACGCTTTCCAAGACGCTGCAACGTCCCTGAGCGGGCATCATTATCGAGACAGCGAAATAGTCGGATAAGGCGTTGTTCGTCTTCGCTTACGGAGCCAAGAGGGTGGCTAGGGTCGCTCATGCCCTGGATACTTTAGTCTGTAGCTCGATAGTATTCAGGGATGCACGGTCACGGGCATGGCAACCCGTAGCACGAAGACATCACCAGAAACCCTTTTCGGCAGGGAGGTGTGTCGTTTGAGAAAACAGTTGGGGATGTCCCAGGAAGAACTGGCGTTTCGGGCAGAGGTCCACCGAACCTACATCAGCCAGCTAGAGCAAGAACTCAAGTCACCCATCCTGAGCGTCATTCTCAAACTCACTCGTGCGATGAAGGCTTCGGCGAGCAAGCCCGTGGCCGCAATTGAGCCGCAACTGTAGCGGTCGGAGATCGACAAGGCCCTCACCTTAACTACCGCTTCCTCCACTCCCATGGCGGCACAGGCTGCGGGTCATCCCACAGGCCTCTCCTCGCCTCGCGTGCTTCCCTCTCTAGTCCCTCTAGTACCGTATCCCCTGGCGCATATTTCCTGTACCACCAGCACCAGCCCTCTTTGACCAGTTTGTGATTGACGTTCGCACCATTGGGCAGGAGCACATCAGCTAAGGTCCGCTTGTACTTGTACTTGTCCTTGCCGTAGGTCTGGAGCGTGATTTCTTTGCCAAAGGTCAAGGCTGAGGTGGCCTGCTTGGCCTTGTTGCCGAAGAGCCGGCCATTCTCCGGGCAGTCGATGCCGTGGAGACGGATACGTTCAGGGTGCTGGCTGTGTAGGACTTCAAGGGTGTCGCCGTCGAGGACGGAGACGACAGGGCCGGAGAAGTCAGCGGTCTGACCGATGGAATGCCAACTCAGAAATAACGCAAGTCCAATGAAGCTGACCCGTTCGAACACGAGACTCCTTCTCCCGTGAGACGTGTAGTCCGGTGATGGCCAATGCGCTATCGTTTTTTTCTGAGGTGCGGATCCCTGGCCCAGTGCTTGGCAGCCAACAGTCAATGATCCAGCTAACTAAGATTATCGCGGGAATCTCCCTCTGTTATGCATCTCGGAATTGGGCGAGCTGCCTTCCAAATCTAACTTGTCGAGCGAGTAGGTCAGAAGCCTTTTCCAAGGTCAGTACAGGGGAAATCATGGGGAATACCTCGTGCGATCTGTGACAGACGTTCACCAAACGAGAATAATACATTATTCGCTGACTCTTCAGCCTCCTCGCTGCTTTTCCCTGAACGAAACATAGCGTATTCGACATTCCTGTTGCTGAGAGATTCGGTATCGATCCCTCTGACCATGGTTATGCCAGAGCCAACGTGATCAGCGGCTTTGAACTTGCCATAATCTTCATGGAGGATCTGGTCAAGAAGATAAACCAAGGAGTCAGTTATTCTGTTGCGTTTTTGATCTCCATACATTTCAAAGCTGTATCTGTCGGTGAAATGCACAAATATGTAGATGAATTCCCGTACTCCTTGAGCAAACTGTTCTGAATCCAGGGTGCGGCCACAGTTCTTTTCGAAATACTCAGCGCATCCCATTGCCGTACGAAGTAATGAGGCGGCAAGATTAATAATCGACTCGTCTTCTTCGTTAGGCATGCGGGTCTTGGGGGCAGTTGTATCCAACATTAATCATGCCGTGCAATCTCATTTCTGCTTCGCCACTACCTGGTCCTTGATCTTGTCGTAGGTCGCTTGCGGAATGATTTTCTTCTGGACGAGCTCATCTTTTCGGGCGTAGGGGCGGCCCTTGATGATCTTGTCGGCATAGGCGTCACCGATGCCGGGGAGTTCCTTGAGTTGCTCTGCCGTGGCGCTGTTGAGATCCAGTGCTCCGGCTGCGTGGAGAATGGCAGGATTTGTGACAGTCAGGGGAACGACAATCAACGCCACGAGAAGCAGTGCACATAGTCCAAACCCAATGGCCCATTTCTTTGCAATCGAAAACATGCCACCCTCCCATCGTTAGTGTGTGGTGCCTCGTGTCAACCTGGAACCCATCTCAATAATCCGGCCCAGATGCTCCAACAGCTCTAAGGACTGTTTCGAGTCGAGACCGCTCTTGTTCAGAACCGCGAGCATGTCGTCGATCACCTTTTCTTCGGTCTGCGTCATGAGATACGGCGACGGAAATGCCGTGTCAGGGATCTTGGCGCGTGGGTTCTGCTTGCGGAGGCCGGTGACGATGTCCAACAGCTCCTGCTTCGTGCAGAGGCCCTTTTTCTCCAACAGCTCCACAATAGCCGCAATCTCCCACATGTTGGAGATGGTGACTTCCTCTATCGACATGCTTTGACGTTTAGGCCGGTCGCTACTCATAGAACCTTCATACGCTCTTCGATGTACTTACCGAGGTGCGCCTGTGCCTTTCCATCCATCACGAGCGTTTCAATTCCGTACTCTTGACCTCGTACCCATCGCACAATTCCCGCTGCTAACGAGATCGGCTTGTTCGTAGGCAACGTCATGGTCAGTGAGCAGATATCCCCGGGTTCTAATGGCAGATCGCCCGAGAGTCGCCAGCCCATCGGCGAGATGTTCCAGACCATGCCCTCGCCCTCTCGGAACCAATGTTCATAGGTCGCGGGGCAGGCAACCGGAAGCCGATGATAGGGACGAACAACAAAGGGCATGGGGAACACTCCATGGTGAGCGTGCGCGTATTGTACGAGGGCACGGATGGCAGGCTCAAGGAGTGCGTTCGAGGGGTTTTTATTGTGGAAATGTTCTATCTTGACCTTTCGTGAATACCCAATATAACCATTGGTTCATGAACAAGCTTCAAGACCGTATCATCAATTCAGACATCCAACACTACAACCGTCCCGCATTCGGCTATCAAGTCATCCTGTTAACACCAGTCAGCCAGAGCAAGATCTACTGGACCCTCTACACAATCGTTGAGTATGGGTATGGCTCTCCATATAGCTATCCCGCCCGCAACGAAGCCGAAGCCCGGAAGCTGGCCGTTCAATATGCGCTGCAAGCAATCACGGAGCACTGGGACAGGAGGAAGACTCGAATGGAGGCCCTCATTTATCCCTTCGGCGGTCTCCTTAGGGACATGCGGTTGGTTCCACGTGAAAGTGTGTAGCCTGACCCTACCTTCTCACGATTTCTCTCGCTTTTCGTTTTCTGTACAATGCCCGGTCTATGCCGCTTTCATCATTGGTCCGATTCGGGACCTCCACCTGGACCTATGAAGGCTGGCAAGGCCAGATCTATCTGAAGCAGTACGCCAAGACCACATTTGCCCGAGAATGCTTAGGCGAGTATTGCCAGTATCTCTACAACCGACAGCCCCTCTTCAGGACGGTCGGTAATGATGCAACGTTTTATCGACTACCCACCACGAATCAGCTCCGCCATTACCTGAGGCAGATCCCCGAAGCCTTTGAGATGTGTTTCAAAGTCTGGGAGTCGATCACGATTCCTACCTTTGCCAAGCATGCTCGCTATGGAGCCCATGCAGGCCAACCGAACCCGCGTTTCCTTGATGCGCAGCTATTTCAGGATCTGGTGCTCACGCCCCTTCGAGAAGCCAAATTTGAGCCACACACCGGGCCGTTCCTGTTCGAGTTCCAACGGCATGGCCTCTCGGTGGAGGAGTTCTGCTCAAAGCTGGAGACATTCTTTAGCCAGCTCCCGAAGGAGTTCAGATACGCGGTTGAGATTCGGAACGCTGGGTTACTTGGTCCTGTCTACCGCCAAGTTTTGGAGAGCCATGGCGTGGCTCACGTCTACAATCACTGGTCGTATATGCCACCCTTGGCAGACCAACACAAGCGCATGGAGGAAACCTTCACGGCTCCGTTTACTGTGCTTCGGTTGTTGACGCCCTTGAAGATTTCCTATGAGGCCGCGAAGAAACGAGCCGAACCCTACAACAAGATCGTGGGGGAATTACCAGAGATGCGGAAAGACACGATCGCACTCATTCAACAATCCATCCAGCAGGTAAAGAAGGCGTATGTCCTCGTGAACAACCGAGCCGAGGGCAACGCACCAACCACAATTCAAGCACTGGTAGATGGGTTAGATACCCACTGAGGCTAGGCTATCCGGGCAGGTCGCTTTCGCGCTTCTCGGCTCGCACGTAGTGCCCGCTGGAACGCTCCACGTTCTCCATATCGCTGAATGGAAAACTTTTTCTTTCTAGCCTAACCGTTGCCGATGGGCCATTGTGCCAGCCAATAGCGCCGATGATAGACCCGCCCTTGCAAATGTCTCAACTTTGTGAGGCCTCTGGACATGTATGCGCACGCGCCCCTGTACTCACCCTAATTGCACTTGGAACTGCCACTTCAAATAAACTTGCCCTGATTCCCTAAGCCTAGCCTAGACCCTGTTAATCGGTGATTTGCACCTGCTGCCCCTACGAAAGCGGAGTTGTCGAAGGGCTCTTGTGACCCCACAATGCGCCATATTGTCGATGAAGAACACGGAGGTGCTCCTCTGTCGTGAGAAAAACCGGTGCCCATCACTCCCCTCAGCCCGTGTGCGAGACAGCATGTTTCAGGGAGCTGGGGCGACAGCATGACTGGTATTTGTTCCCAGAGGTTGAAATCGTGGACTCGGTTGGCAGGACGCGTTCCCGTGCCCTGATCACTGGTGTGGGGGTACAGGGGCCGAGTGCATCCAATTACTGATCACACAAGGAGTCGTTCCACCATGAACTTCACTCTCCGTTCTTTGACGTGGAGACACCCGTTCACCGTTCTCTTCGGCCTCCTGTTGGCAGGCGTGCTCGCTGGGTGTGGGAGTGACGGTGAAGGAGGCGCTGGTGCCCAGTCCGGCACATTGAGTGTGTCGCTCACTGACGCCCCGGCGTGTGGGTTCGACGCCGTGAACGTCACCGTCGACAAGGTCCGGGTCCATCAAAGCAGTACGGCTAACGGGAACGCCGCAGGCTGGACCACGATCACGCTTGACCCCCCACAAAAAATTAATCTGCTCGACCTCAATGATCCCACGCAACCAAATTTTGCCTTGATCCACCTCGGACAGACCCCGCTGGTCGCGGGTCACTACACGCAACTCCGTCTGGACTTGGTCTCAAACACGGTGACCCCCCTTGCGAATTCCGTGGTGCGCTCCAGCCAACCAGGAACGGAGATCCCGCTCGAGACTCCGAGCGCGATACAGAGTGGCATCAAGTTGGTTCATTCGTTCACCGTGAGTGCGGGGCAACGGGTGGATCTCTTGCTGGACTTTGATGCCTGCCATTCCATCGTGCACACGGGGAGCGGGAAGTACAAGCTGAAACCGGTGATCAAGGTCATTCCCTTTGCCCTCAATGGCATCCAAGGGTTCCTCGATCCCGCGCTGTTTGTGAACGGAGTCAATGTTCACCATGCCACGGTCTCTGCCCAACAGAACGGAGAACTCGTGCGGGCGACCATGCCGAACGCCACGACCGGCCAATTCTTCCTCGCCCATCTTGATGCCGGGATGCCGTACGACGTCGTGATCACGGCGGATGATCGAGCGACGGCGGTGATTGCCGCGGTGCCGGTGCCGACAAGCACCAGCATCACGCATGTCAGCGTGCAAGGCATGCCTCTCGCGCTTGACCCCTCTGCCGTGCATACCGTAAGCGGGACCGTGACGTTAGTCCCTGGTACGGACGATCCCACCGTGATCATGTCCGCCCGGCAGACATTCGGAACGGGTCCCACCATCACCGTGAAGACACAACCTGCCAGTTTGGTCGAAGGAACCCCGGCGGGCGACTCCAGCTACGCTTTGCCTCTGCCCACCGCTGCTCCTTCCCTCGGGCAGTATAGTGCCGCGTTGCCCATTTCCTTGACCCCGCAGGGCGGGATTGCCGGCCAGTATGTCGTGCGGGGGGCCGCGGAGGGATACGCGACTCAGTCCGTTCATGCAGACCTGTCAGGAGGCGATGTCATCCAAGACTTTGACTTGATGCCCTGAGGCCCGTCCGACGTATTGGAGGCAGAAGGTCGCCGTAAAAGAACCAGCACAGGGACCTATCACGCTTAACGCTGAATCTGATGTCGTTCGTGAGACAACTGGTGTTCTTCGGACCAGTGTTCGCCCGGAAACAAATGCAACCAAGGCAGCCCCAACTTCTTAGCCTGCTGAGTAGTAAATAGACTGCCATCGGCCACGTATCGGACTCATCAAAAAGCGAGAACTTCTCCTTTCGAAGTGTCTCCTTGACGAGGAAGCTTACAAAACGACCAGCGACGAAGAAACTGAATCGTGGGTTTGTGAGACTACCGTATCTCGAAGTGCTGAGGCGTCACTGCAGTCCACTTACTTAGCTCCAACGAGTGGCTTAGAAGTGCCCCCGTTCTTTCGCTTGTTCTTCTTGGGATGCCGATATTCCCATGGCGGAATAGGGTGAGGATTGATCCACAGCCCTCGTTTAGCTACCTGCGCCTCCAGTTCCAAGGTTGCGAGCAGAGCATCGTCTGAGTATTTGTGATACCACCACGCCAAGCCCGCTTTGACCAGCTCATAACTCAGATTGACCCCATTGGGCAGGAACACATCACCGATGGTGTGCCCGTATCGGCCCTTCTCACTGGGCACGACGGTGACCGTCTTCCTGAAGCCAAGGGAAGAGGTGAATTGTTTGGCCTTCTGGCCGAAGGGCTGCTTCTTTTCTGGGCAGTCAATGCCCTTCAAGCGAATCCGTTCGGCTTGGCCGTGATGCAGGACTTCGATAGTATCACCGTCGAGGACCGCCACGACTTTGCCGGTGAAGGGGAAGCCAGCAGCTTCAACAGAAGGAGAGAAGAGGAGCAGGGGGAACAGAACGGATAGGAGGGTCCTGAAGATCTCACGTTGATCATACTGTCCTAGTCAACAAATCCCAAGTCCAGCTGAGTTTCGCCCGAACGCAAAGATCAGAGGCAATAATCGCGCAGAGCGGAATGCGCCGTTGACGAGGCAAGCGTTGACCGATGTGCTGCAGACCAGCGAGGCATGATCATGGTTACCGGTTCTGCATATTCGCCGCGCTGCCTGCAGCTGGGAGAGGCAGGATGCTATTGCCCAATAACACGCGGCCCATCCCCACGGTCGCTGCGATAAACACGCTACTCGCAAACCATTCGGTCAGCGTCTGTGCACCGACGAAGACGCCGATCAAGTTGAGGAACCAGAGCTCAACTCCCAGGGCCACCAGCTGAGCGAGTCCCATGGCGCCTATCACGCGCAAGGCAACGGCAACCCCAAGAGCTCCGGCGAGGAACGCGAGAAGCGGGTAGAGGACCTGATCAGCCTCGGGCGTGAGGCCGATGGCGTAGAATACCAGCCCAGCGACAAAGCTGATCCCATAGGCCCAAACAACCCCGCACAACAGAGCTTTCCATCGTCCAGAAGACTGTCTGACGGCCATGCGTGTAGGCTACAGGTTTCATAGTCTGAACGGCCATCCTATCGAAGAAGGGACCTGAGAGGGGTTTTGGATTTGTGACGAGCGAACGGGCTTGTGACGACGGAGGGGTGTGCAATGACCGACTGGTTCATAGACATGACCTCACTTCTGCATCCCGGACGATGGAGAGCAGGTGCTGATTCCGAACAACATGAACAGCGGGCAAAACCCCACCGCTCCAGTAAGCAGCAGTATGGCCCCCACAGCAAGAGCCGCACCTGCCATACCTGTCGAAAGATCGGCAAAAAAACCGATCAAGATACTCACAATCCCGATTCCGATTCGGATCGGCCGTTCAACTCCACCCACATTGCATTTCATGGTTCTACCTCCTTTGTAAAACGTTTCGACACCAGAAAGGACTCCCTACAGACCTGTTCGTTGTCGAGCTAGGCATCGCGACTCTTTCATGGCGTGATCTTTGCGGCAAGCACATCCACCTGTTCGATCGTCGGTGGTTCGGCCAAGAGGTCTGCAGCCTTAGCCATCAGGGCCGCCGCAATTTGCCCAGCCAAATGCGCTTTTCGTCCAGACTCATCGGCAAATGCATCGAAGATGCCGAATGTCGCCGGGCCCAACCGCAACGCAAACCAGACCACCGTCGCAGCCTCCTGATTGGCTAAGGCCAGTCCACTTTCAAGAAAGCTGGCGACCTCGGCTTCCTTTCCGGGTTTCGCGTGCAATCGCACCAACAATCCAACTCGTACCATGCTGTGCCTTCCTTTCTGAATTTGTGGGTCATAAGTGTGTGCATTCTAGCTCTGCCTTCAATAACTAACTAGTGGCAAGAATGACAATTATGATACAGTTCTCGCCGTGCGTATTCACATCCTGACGCTGCATGACGTCTTCGACACCGGCTTGGCGACCTTGCTCGATACCTTCAGCACGGCGAACGCACTGGCGGACTCTACTGGGGCATCGCCGATACGCTTCGAGGTGGCGATCATCGGCGTCCGACCTCGCGTGCGCACCAGCCAAGGGCTGTCGGTTCCGGTACGATCCACGACACGGCTTGTACGTCCCGATGTGGTCCTGGTCCCTGCCATTGGCGCGAAAATGCCGGAGACATTAGGCGTGGCACTGGAACGGCGAGACACGGCAGACGCGCAGGCCCTGCTGCGCGAGTGGTCCGCCGCCGGCACACTCGTCGGAGCGGCCTGCACAAGCACATTTGTCCTTGCGGGCTCATCGCTCCTCAATGGGCATCAGGCCACGACGTCCTGGTGGCTCGCCCCGTTCTTCCGTGAGCGGTATCCGGATGTCGTGCTCGACGAGTCGCGGATGATCGTTCCGGCCTCACGCTTGGTCACTGCCGGCGCGGCGCTGGCACATCTCGACCTGGCCTTATGGATCATACGTCGTCGCAGCCCGGCACTGGCCACACTGACGGCTCGCTACCTCGTCGTGGACCCACGGCCATCACAGGCCGCGTTTGCCATTCCCGACCACCTTGCGCACACAGATCCCTGTGTTGAGCGGTTTGAGCAGTGGGCACGTCGCCGGCTGGCTGATGGGTTCTCCCTCGATGACGCGGCTCGCGCCGTCAGTACAAGCCCACGCACGCTGACCCGTCGTCTACAATCCGTGGTGGGGAAGTCCCCCTTAGCCTACTTTCAGGACCTTCGCGTCGAGCGTGCGGTCCACCTTCTCCAGACAAGCACCAGGAGTATTGACGAGATTGCCGCGCAAGTCGGCTACGCAAACGGTGTCACACTGCGCACGCTTATCCGGCGCAAGATTGGCCGTGGCCTACGCGAGCTGAGACGACATTCCTATTCGAGTCTCCAATGCGCGGATCCGTCGTCCATCTAGGCCCACCGGCAGCAAGTGTGTGAAAAGTTACGGTAGCGTATTGTGCGCACTGTTGACTCCCGACATTTCTGGGTCGAAGGAATAGGTTCCGGTGGGAATAGTATGCGTCCGGACAAGGGGAGAGCCCCGGCCATATCGCTGTCCAGAATCTCTTCGCCAGGCGTCCTAGACGCTCAACAATCTCAGCGATCCGCGTTCGGTATTCCAGACGAGCACCGCGTTCGACAGGAGGCTCAGGCAGCTCGCCTTGTTCATGATTTCGCCCATATCACCTGTGCGGAACTCGCCGTGGTTGGCGAAGAAGAGGCAACGGCGCGTGAGATCATAACGATGCTCGCCATGGTTGAGCTGAAGCTGCACCATATTCCGCATCTGTTCGTCATCGAGATAGCGGGGAATGAAGATCGATTTCACGATCTGCCCCAGGGCAGAGAGGGTCCTCGCCAAGCGGTCTGAAGACGAAGCAGTTGCGAGCCGTTGGATGATGACATTGGTCGGCGCCGTTCGGTTTTGCAGTGAGGCCGCGACCCGCGCCAAGGTGTCCCATTGTGAATCAACCCCATCTCGGCGGTGTGGGGCACTAGGCGGTCAAGGCATCCGTACGTCATTCCTCGCACAGGCTTGTAGAGCTGTTGGTCAGTCAGATCCCGCAGCCTCGGCATGAATGAGTATTCCAGTAAACACAAGAGTGCGAAGACGTGTTCCGTGAACCCATGTGTGTCGGTGATGTGCTCACGTACGCGGAGAATGGTGTTGTTCTCAAGCAGACCGTCGAGGACGTAGCGTGCCTCGTGCGGGCCACGTACTCAAATTCTTTCGTCAGCTGGGCAACCACCTTATCCCCTTCGCTGAAGAGCGCCAACTGCTCGTAGGTGCCCTCTCGTTCTCGCTCCCAGCGCTCGTCGCGGTAAATCAGATAGGAAAAGGACACGTGATGGCAGCTGCGGGGCAAAGAGAGGGTCCCCGCGCGCAGCGCATCGCGGACGGCGATGTCGGGAGGGTCATCGATCAGCATTCAGCCCGCTCGTGTCGAGATCCTCGGCCATCCCTTCCTGAGCAGGCAGCATATACATGACCGTCGTATCGAGCAACTCGTGACCTAATAGCGCCGCAAGATCAACGAGCTTGTCCGGATGGCATGTGAAAAGGCCTGGGCGAATGTGTGGGGAGTCGTGTGAGCCGATACAGGCACGCGCGTGATAGGACTGCAGCGTACGAGTCCGGTGAGTACGCGTTGAATTGAGCGCACGGAAAGGGCTGCACCTTGCTCACTGAGAAAACATAGCACACACATCTGGTTGTGCGCAGGAATTGAGCGCCAGATTTACGAGGATCAGGGCAAGATCGCCGTGTTCGCGCGAATTCTTACGGGAAGATGCCCCAATGCTGAGTGCTTACCGTAAAATTCCGCACGTTTGCTGCCGGTGGGCATATTGATCCAGAAATGTGACAGCCCTTCGATTCGGATGGCTTTTAGCCACACCTCGATCGTCTCACGATGTTGGAGGTTGAGAGCCCTAGGGCCGCAAGCTTCGCCGCCAACATGATACATGTTCATGTACCCATGTCCCGAGCTTACTCTGGACAGTCGGATTCTTACGGCAACAATGCGGCCCCTTGCAGTAGGTATCTTTTGCGGAAGATAATAGTTCCTGTGGGGTAAGACCAATGTATATTGGTGACCGAAGGGTGCGTGCCGCTACCAGCGTCTCTATTTCTCTACTAATGGTCGTTCTGCTACTCACTTCCTCCGGTCATCACGATGAGTGGAGAGCGGCTAGAGAGATTGCATTGAGTGGTCCTGTGCCCGTTGCGTTACGCTCCTCGCCTACCACCGTCCCCGCTGACGCACTCAACATCGAGGCAGTTCTGGTGGAAGGCCCGAGCGTTCTGAAAGGCGGTGCCTCCGACACCCGACCGTGGGTGCCCCTAGCCACTCGCTTGCTGAGTATGGCACTGGTTGCCATTCCGGTCTGGTATTTTATGGCGCACCTTGAACGAGACAGGGAACTGAAACGGTTGAACACAGGATTACAGGCGCGGACGTCGGAACTCGCGGCCGTAAACGAATCGCTTGTGGCGGAAGTGTCGGAGCGGAAGCGTACCGAACAGTCGCTCGAAGCCAGCCGTCGGGATTTACGCCAGCTCACCTCACAACTCCTTCGCGTGCAAGAAGAAGAACGACAGCGCATCTCGCGTGACTTGCACGATGACATCAATCAACGATTGGCACTCCTGGCAGTCGACATCGAAGCCTTAGAACAGACGCTTTCGACAGCCCCTATTGATGTTGTCAGAACCGTGCGGGCCATTGAGGATCGAGTTAATGAGCTATCCGACGATGTCCGCCATCTGGCTCACCAACTTCATCCGTCCGTTCTCGACGATTTGGGGCTTTCAATTGCACTGCAACGGCTTCTTGATGACTTCACAGCTCGAACGACTGTGAGGGGGGAGTTTATCGACTGCGACACACCGAAACCACTCCCACAAGAAGTCGCAACCTGCTTGTATCGCCTTGCGCAAGAGAGTTTGAGGAATGTTTCTCGTCACGCCAAAGCAAAACAAGTACGGATCGAACTCGCCCGTTTACGTGACGGCCTTCAGCTTCAGGTCAGCGACAATGGTGTGGGATTCGATCAGACCCGCCAGGATGATAAACACGAAGGCCTCGGTTTCGTGAGCATGAAGGAGCGAGTGGCTCTCGTCGGTGGGACTCTCGACATCCAGTCTGTACCAGGAGCTGGAACACGTGTCTGCGCCTGGGTGCCGCTTGAAACGATAGGGTGGACGTGATGAAGCCACGTGTCCTGTTGGCGGACGATCACGCGCTGGTGTTGGAAGGGTTCAAGAAGTTATTGGAGGAATATTGTGAGGTGGTCGGAGCCGTCGAAGACGGGCGCGCCCTGATCGAGGCCGCGGAACGACTCCATCCTGACGTGATCGCTCTCGATATCTCCATGCCGCATCTGAATGGGGTGGATGCCGCCCGCCAATTGCGGAAGCGGGTGCCTCAGGCCAAGCTAATCTTCATTACCATGCACGCCGACCAAGCCTATGTGAGTCAAGCCTTCAAGGCCGGCGCGTCCGGCTATCTCCTCAAACGTTCCGCCGGCTCCGAGCTCGTGCAGGCAATCCATGCCGTGACCCAGGGTAACTACTACGTGACCTCCCTCGTCGCAAAAGATATGGTTCATGCCGCGATTGGAGGCACCCATCCGCCCATTGTCCGAAGTAACCAATTATCGGCTCGTCAACGGGAGATCCTCCAATTGGTAGCGGAAGGGCTCGCGGTCAAAGAAATCGCGGCCACGCTCCGAATCTCCACCAAGACGGTCGAGTACCATAAGTCGAAACTGATGGAACAGCTTGATCTCCATACGACGGCCGAGTTGACAAAGTACGCGCTCACCCACGGGCTTATCCCTGCCGAATAACGTTCTACGTGGCCCAATTGTGTCCAGTCCCAGCCAGGCTCGACCTCGTGATTTTCCGTATAAATTTGAGGCACCTCCCTAGTATCGCGCAATGTCTTATCAACGGTAAAGTTGTCACTAACCCGCCATCAACGGTGGTGCAGGCATAAAGCCTATGCCCCTGGGCGGTACAGTTTCTCCCGAAAGGAGTGTGGAGCATGGTGACGGACATACATCGAGCCATCCCGCTTATCATCGTGATGGCCAGCCTCTATCCTGGCCTCGCTGCAGGGCATGGAAGTGTGGAATTGAACGATGACCACTGTATGCACCGGATGGGGGGCCATATGGTGCATTTCAACGCCTACCAGCCGCAATACGACGCAACGGCCCAATACTGCACGGATATTCCTGCGCAGGGCGAGACCTTTCTGGTCGTGGACCTTATCGATCCCGGGCTGCGCGAAATACCTGTGGGGGTACGGATTGTGAGGGGATTACACGAGGGAGCGGAAGATCAGATCGTGGCATCCTGGTCTCCTGTGACCCACCCGGACGGAGTAGTCAGGGGCGAAGCCCTGTTGGAGAATGGCTCCTATCAGGTAGTCGTTCTGGCAGAGGGATTGAGCTCTACGTCTTATCCGCTCCGCGTACAAATGACCGACTATTCGTCGCTGACAAGTACGATAGCAAAAATCTTGATCGTACTGCCGGTGCTCACGATAGTCGTGTATGAACTGTCGAAATCGCAGCGTGTCCGTAGTTGGTGGGCCTCCCGCCGAACTTAAAGCGCTGTGTATAAACGCGTTCTGTAAGTAATCACATGTTTCGTTAACTTATTCAGGAGAGAGGATGTTCCTGGAGTCATTCAGACGTTTTGTATGTCCGACACTCTTCCTCGCATGCGGGGGTGTCGCCAGCCGGTGCTCTTTCGGTGATCGCAGCCCACGCTCATGGAGGACGAACGGTCCCTACACGATGTATTTTCTGTTTCATACGCGATCGCCGCAAACCTTCGAAAGCCGTTGTGATGTAGGTGGGATCGGTCGGCGGAGATCGAAGCGCCGTATGGTCAGCGGAACAGCTTCCGCTCAGTGAAGTTCCTGCTCGATCTGAGGCATCTCCCTAGTACCGCTCAACGAATCAAATCGATAAGGTGTGAGCATGGCACGGTGGTTCACAATTCAACAAGGAGGTGACCCATGGCAGCATTTGCTCATGAAGCCACCAAGGAGGGGCGGTATGGCATTTCAGAAGCGAAGGCTGTGGATGCAAAGTTATACAAGATGGGGTGGTTATTGGGTATCGCAGTTGGAGCCCTCACGGCTATCTACCGTTGCGCCGGTGCAGGTTGAAAACGGTGGTTCATCATTCTAATCAAGGAGGTTTCGCCATGGCAGCATCAAACGAGAAAGGCTATGACGTTTCACAGTGGTATGACTCGCGACCAGCGAAGATCGGCTGGTTTGCGATGTTGGCGATCGGGGTGTTTTGGGTGGTGTACCAACGGACGTTCGGGTACTCCCACGGGCTCGACTCCATGACGCCGGAGTTCGACACGGTGTGGATGGGGCTGTGGCGGTTTAACATCGTCGCCAACGCCATCTTCTTTGCCGTGTCGGTGGGGTGGATTTGGGTGACGCGGGATCGCAACTTGGCGAACCTGGACCCGAAGCTGGAGCTGAAGCGGTATTTTTATTTCATGGGGTGGTTGGCCTGCTACATCTGGGGCGTGTACTACGCGGGGAGCTACACCCTGGAGCAGGATGCGGCGTGGCACCAAGTGATCATCCGGGATACGAGCTTCACGGCGAGCCACATTGTGGCGTTCTACGGGACGTTCCCGCTGTACATCACGTGCGGCGTGTCGAGCTACCTGTATGCGCAGACGCGGTTGCCGCTGTACAACCAGGCGACGTCGTTTCCGTTGGTAGCGGCGGTGGTGGGGCCGATGTTCATTCTGCCGAACGTGGGGCTCAACGAGTGGGGCCATGCGTTCTGGTTTGTGGATGAGCTGTTTGCGGCGCCGTTGCATTGGGGCTTTGTGACGCTGGGCTGGTGCGGGTTGTTCGGGGCCGGCGGGGGCGTGGCGGCGCAGATCGTGAGCCGCATGTCGAACCTGGCGGACGTGATCTGGAACAATGCGCCGAAGAGCATCCTGGATCCGTTCCCCAGCCAGGTCCCCAGCCAGATCGCCCCAGGTGCTAAGTCCGGCTACTAAGAGGAACGGCGAGTAGTCCAAATGACTAACTAGTCGGCAGTACAGGGTGGCTTCGGCGTTCCGAACAGTGAGCGTCGGGCCACCTTGGGCCGGCTGGAATGACGGAGGAGTTCAGTTATGTTTAAAACTGATGAGATTATTAAGGCCTCGAAATTGCCGCCCGAAGGCGTCGCAATGTCCAGGCACATCGACTACATTTACTTTATCCCGATTTTGTTCGTGACCATCGTCGGGACTTTTCACATGCATACCGCTCTGCTGTGCGGAGACTGGGATTTTTGGCTCGATTGGAAAGATCGGCAATGGTGGCCGATCGTGACACCAGTCACGACGATTACCTTCTGCGCAGCTCTTCAGTACTACAATTGGGTTAACTATCGACAGCCATTTGGAGCTACGCTCTGTATCTTGGCTCTAGGATTTGGGAAATGGGTCGCCGTCTATACGTCCTGGTGGTGGTGGTCCAATTATCCTCCCAATTTCGTCATGCCTGCCACGCTGATTCCGAGTGCGTTGGTTCTTGACATCGTACTCCTGCTGACCAGGAACTGGACATTGACGGCAGTGATCGGAGCGTGGATGTACGCGGCGCTGTTCTATCCTTCCAACTGGCCCATCTTTGCCTATAGCCATACGCCCCTCGTCGTTGATGGGGCCTTGCTCTCATGGGCAGACTATATGGGCTTTATGTATGTCCGAACGGGAACACCTGAATACATCCGGATGATCGAAGTCGGATCATTGCGGACATTCGGCGGACACAGCACCATGATCTCAGCCTTCTTCTCCGCATTCGCATCGTCATTGATGTACATCCTGTGGTGGCAGTTTGGGAAGTTCTTCTGCACCTCCTACTTCTACCTGACGGATGACAGAGATCGGACGACCAAAGTGCACGATGTGTTTGCATATGCGGAGTTAGCGCATGCAGATAAGGCTAAATTGTCTGGAGGGAAAGCCTGAACGCTCAATATGTCGTGAGACTGCGTGAGGCCGGCGTTGCGGAGAGGCAGAAGGGTGGTCAGTTGAGCAATGAAGGAAGGCGGGAAGCTGGCATATCGGGATAGTGGATAACAGTACGCCAACTGAGATTTGGAGAACGAGAGCGGTGAGGAATTGCGAGGGCCACGATACCTCGAAAGGGAGGGGCTACGCCGTAGGCTGCCTGGTTCGATCGAGGTAGGGGGAAGCCATGAATACCAGAATGAAAAACTTACTCCTATGGGGCATGATTGCTCTGTTCATAGTCTTGTTGTTCAATATGTTTTCCGTTCCGACGCATGCACCTGAAGAGGAGGTCTATTTCAGTGATTTCATCGCAAAGGTGGAACAGGGCTCGGTGGTCAAGGTCGTCATGCGGGGTCATCATATCAGTGCGGTCTTGAAAGATAGTACGAGAATTCACACCTATGCGGCAGATGATCCCGACCTGATCACGGTGTTGCGGGAGAAGGGGGTCCAAATCGAGGTGAAACCGTCCGGCGAGAGCCCGTGGTACGTCACATTTCTGTACACATGGGGTCCCTTCATTCTCTTTCTCGGGCTGTTCATCTTCTTCATGCGGCGGATGCAATCTGGCGGGAATGGTGCCTTATCGTTCGGGAAAAGCCGGGCGAAGATGCTGACGGAGGAGCACAAGAAGGTCACCTTTGCCGATGTGGCTGGTGTCGATGAGGCGAAGAATGACGTGCAGGAGATCGTTGAGTTCTTGAAAGATCCGCGCAAGTTCCAAACGCTCGGCGGCCGTATTCCGAAAGGGGTCTTGGTGGTCGGCCCACCAGGCACTGGGAAGACTCTGTTGGCGAAGGCCGTCGCGGGCGAGGCCGGTGTTCCGTTCTTCAGTATCAGCGGGTCGGATTTTGTGGAGATGTTTGTCGGGGTTGGGGCATCGCGGGTGCGCGACCTGTTTGAACAGGGCAAGAAACATGCGCCGTGCATCATCTTCATTGATGAGATCGATGCAGTTGGTCGTTTGCGCGGAGCCGGGCTGGGCGGAGGCCATGACGAGCGGGAGCAAACATTGAATCAGTTGCTCGTCGAGATGGACGGCTTTGATACGACGGAAGGCGTGATCTTGGTCGCGGCGACCAATCGGCCGGACGTCCTCGATCCTGCGTTACTGCGCCCTGGCCGGTTCGATCGTCAAGTCGTCGTCGATCGACCAGACCTCCATGGTCGGGCTGAGATCCTTAAGGTCCATACGAAAAAGGTGCCGGTAGCGGCGAACGTGGAATTAGACAAGATAGCCCGCGGGACACCTGGATTTTCAGGAGCCGATCTGGAGAATCTGGTCAACGAGGCGGCATTGTGGGCGGCTCGTCAAAACAAGACCGAGGTAGACACGGTCGATTTCGAAATGGCGAAAGATAAGATTATCATGGGGGCTGAACGGAAGAGCATGATTCTGACCGAGGAGGAGAAACGGGTCACGGCCTTTCATGAGGCGGGACACGCGCTGATGGCGAAGCTCTTGCCCGGGACGGATCCCGTGCATAAAGTGACCATTATTCCACGAGGACGAGCACTGGGTGTCACGATGCAATTGCCGACCGAAGATCGGCATAGTTACACGAAAGAATTTCTGTGTAATCGGCTGGCTGTCCTGATGGGGGGGCGAGTGGCAGAAGAACTCGTGTTCAAGCATGTGACGACGGGTGCGGGGAACGATTTGAATCAGGCGACGGATCTGGCTCGCAAGATGGTCTGTGAGTGGGGAATGAGCGAGAAATTAGGGCCCTTGACGTTCGGGCAGAAAAACGACTCCGTATTCCTAGGCCGGGATTGGACCGCCAAAAGAGACCTCAGTGAACGAGTGGCGAAGGAGATCGATTCCGAGATCAAGCAGTTTGTCACCGAAAATTATGAACGTGCCAAGCAAGTCTTGACGGAACACATGTCCGGCTTGACTGCGCTGGCCGAGGCGCTGTTGGTCAAGGAATCGTTGGATGCGATCGACATCGAGGACATTCTGCTGTGGTCCTCCCCGCAAACGGTTTCGGCCTAGAGCAGGAGTCGGTCTCCGAGGTGCTCTCTCTTCACCGAGCGTTTGAAACGGACCAAGATCCGCTGCAAGAGGCCGAGACAAGAGGATTGTAACGGACGGTTTCGCCATTTTGCCTAACAGAGGCCGATAAGACACAAGGTTCTCTCTGCTCATGATGGTATTGATCTTTGTCTTCATTCTAATTCAGGCGCCAATTGTGATAATCCATGAGTGGAACCACCATCATCGCCCTCCCGTTCTTTCTGCCACGATTGGACCTTCCGGCCTGACTGCTGCGATCCTTGCCGAGGACAAAATCAAAATCTTGCCCAATGAGCACCCCCAAGTACCCCCAATCATGCCCGTGTCAGGCCTTGGGAAAATTTGGGCTGGTGCAGGTGAACGTACGCTGACGGCCAAGGTTCTCAAGTCACCTGATGGGCCTCCGCAGAATGGCGCGAAGACAATAGGGGATCATTCCCTGCCAAAGACTTCTGCACCCCCTCCCGCTAATTTAATCGCTTCGGTGCCCGTGCAAAGCCAATTACCATAACTTTCTTCGACTGGCTATCCAAAGAGCCCTGGCCGCGGGTGCGCTTGCAATGAGGTATAAGCAGTAGGTGTGTAAATGAGATGAAGGCGGTGTATCCTCGCGGGTGGCCAAACCCAACCGGCTGAGATGCTTAGCCTGAGAGGAGGACGACACCGCCATGGAGAAGCTAGGACTTCCGGGAACTACTTGGACTTTGGGAGAATCCCCTTCTTTTCTAGCTCTTCGATGTGAGCCTGGCACATTTGCTGAACATATTCCGCCAGAGTCTTCCCCTGGAGTGCGGCGGCCCCCTTCAGCTTGTTGAGAAGCTCTCGCGGCACTCCCCGAACAAAGAGAACGGCAGCATCATCGTCTGGCTTCGGTAAGGTCGGCATAGTTGCTAGCATAGGCAAGAAGTGCTTGTGAGTCAAACTCGCTTGACCTTCTAGCTATATAGTGCTAGCATGCTTGCATGTACAACATGCGTGTGCAATGACCGTGCGGTTATTGCACACGGAAATGACAGGAATTGAGCCATGAAGGCGATCGGCTACGCCAGGGTCAGCACGGATGGTCAGGCTACAGACGGGGTGAGCCTCGACGCTCAGCGAGGCAGGATCAAGGCGTGGTGCGAAGCTAACGGGTATGTCCTCATCGGGGTCCAGGTGGATGCCGGCCTGTCAGGGTGCCGAGCAGACAACAGACCAGCCCTCCAAGCTGCTCTTTCAGAGACCTGTAAACACAAGGCCGCCTTGATCGTCTACAGTCTGAGCCGACTTGCCCGCTCAACAAAAGATGCCATTGCCATCAGCGAACGACTGGCCAGGCACGGGGCAGATCTCGTGAGCCTGTCTGAACGAATTGACACCACGACGGCCGCTGGCAAGATGGTGTTTCGGATGCTCGCAGTCCTTGCTGAATTTGAACGGGATCAGGTGGCCGAACGCACCAAGGGGGCCTTGTCTCACATGCGCAGCGAAGGCAAGCGGATCAGCGGCCGACTCCCCTACGGCTATAACTTGGCCCTCGACGGACAAAACCTCCTACCGAACCCACAGGAACAGGAAGGACTTCGAACTATACTTGCTCTGAAGACCGCAGGGCTTGGCACACGCCGAATTGCAACTGCGCTCAGCCAACGGGGTGTCCCAACTAAAACAGGCTCAACGTGGAGCCCTCAAACTATCCGTGCGATTTTGAAAAGGGAACGAAAACCGCACCCATAATTGTTCAGATGATCGAATGATATGGTGTTGGTTTAGCCGACCAAGGCCGTCTCGTGAACGGTTGGCTCAGCGACTCGGCCGTTGTGCGTCCTTCTCGCACCCACCCACCGGAGGTACTATGCCAAAACGTCGCTCCCACAAATCCTTGGTCTCAAATGTAAAACCGAAACAATCACCACCAAGGGGTTTGCTGTCCGCACCAATTAGCTCGCTTTCCTTGAATCATGCGAGACGCCAAGCTATTGAGGCGCTCCTGATGGCTGTCATAATGGGACCACCGGGATTTCCCCTCAAACCCTCGACGGGCGAGGCACTTTTCAGGGTGGCATTAGATCAATTGACCGATCATGACAAGAATACGGCGGTGGCATTGCATGTCTTTTCAGGTGTGCTAGCACGGAAGGAGTACGTGGAGTTACATGAGTTAATCACAGCGCCGAAAGATATAGGAGACATTCAACGCATACTCGCCTTCATGCTTGAGGAACCGGCGTCGTCTTTGAACAACGACGTAAAGAAGCTTTTCAAGGAATTCCGTCGAGCCTTCGGCAAGCGCACCTGCCATCCTCTTGTACTTCGGCATCAGGATAAGCTGCTGCGTACATACGGACGCGATCATTGCTATCCCGGAGGAACTCGTGCCAATCGGGCTCGGCGAGCAACCTGGGGGCGTGAGCACCTACCGGCAATGATAGCTAGGGTGAAAGGTGTGACCTGTTGGCATCCGCAATCGGACCTCGACGGTGACACACGAGGGAAAATGCTAAAAAGTATCGACAAAAGCACCTCTCTCTCCAAGCTGAGCGCTTCAGTTATTGCTCATCTTCATGGGCTCAGCACAGATTATCTCTTGAAACGGGTCCTGCCACATTCACGCCAGTAACGCGTGAACTTCTCTCCTAAGCTTTAGCAGCTCGCCACCTTTCGTACCACCAAAGGTGGTCGTGTACCGTCTTTAGGCATGCTATGAGCCTTTCATTCAACCAGGAATGCGATATGGAGGCTTACATGCATGACGACCAACTTTTAGCCACTTGCGACGTTGCGAAGCTCCTCGGATGCACGACAGACAATGTGCGAGCCCTTGAGCGGCATGGCCATCTGCCAGCACTCCGCACCCTGAGTGGCCGACGAATCTTTCGTAGCGCAGATGTCCATCAATTCGTTTTGGAACGTTTGGCCAAAGAGTAGGGACAATAGCGAAAGTGATGAAGGGCGTGCTTCGGAGAATTGGAACTCACTACGATGATGTCAATTCATACCGATGATCTTTCCAAATTCCTGAGTGCCGTCTGGCCGGTAATTCCCGACGGCCAGTGGGTGCTTTTTTGGGGGATTCCCTCTAAGCGCAGTTCATGGGTACAGGAATTTAAGGAAGAAACTTTGACGATGCTACAGAGGTGGGCGGAGAAGGAAGACGTTTACATTGGCTGCGGCACGCGTGGGGCGAATCTCGGTGCTACTCTTCGTGGTGGCAGTGAGGACGTGACAGCCATTCCTGGGCTCTGGCTCGATATCGATTACGGGACGGAGCACAAAAAACCGAACCTCCCTCCCATGCAGGACGACGCCGTCGCGCTTATCCAGGCAATGGGCCTCCCCCCTACCATGATCGTGCACACAGGCCATGGGCTCCATGCGTGGTGGGTCTTCCGGGAGCCGTGGATTTTAGAAACTGCGGAGGATCGTGACGCTGCGCATCGGCTGACAAGTGGATGGTCGGATACCTTACGAGCACACGCCGCGACGCGAGGGTGGGCCACTGATTCGGTAGGGGATCTCCCTCGCGTCATGCGACTCCCGGGCCTATGGAATCGGAAAGGCACCCCACTCAAGACGAAGCTCCTCTCTGTAACCGAAACCGCGCTGTATAACGTATCTGAAATTGAGCCGTATCTCCTGCAGCAAACTCCACAGAATGAGCAGCTACCCGATATTACGTGGCAGTTTGAGCTTTCGCCGAAGGCCGAGCCGCCCGCAGAGAAGTTTGCCGCGCTCATGGAATTAGATATCAAGTTTCGGCTGTCCTGGCTGCACAACCGTGTGGATCTCCAGGATCAATCCGCCAGCTCGTATGACCTGAGCCTCGCGACACGGGCGTTTTCGGCAGAGTGGGACGCGCAAGAAATTGTGAATCTCCTCATTGCGCACCGCCGAAAGCACAACGACGGTCTCAAGCTTCGGAAGGATTACTATGCACGAACGCTTTCGAAGGCCCTCAGCGGTAGAGACGAAGATAGGCGTAAGCAGGCGGTGGATGATCTGAAAGCCGGGAAGCTGATCCCTGAAAGCATCATTGCAGATCCGGCAGAAAACCTAGCAGTGCTATCTCGAATGATCAACGTGGAGATAACCAGGTTTTTAAAATACCGTGGACAGGACAATTTCTATCAGCTTGTCATCAACGAACGGAAAATCGATGTACACCGCATCGATGACCTTGAATGTCAGAGGCGTTTTCGTCGCCTCATTCTAGATCACACTAATATTCTGATTTCAAAGTTTAAGCAGGGAGTGTGGGATACGTTTGTCTCTCAACTCTTTCGCTCGGTGCAGGAAATCGACGTCATGTCCGCTACCAAGAGAGACTCCTATGAATATTGGATCGAAATGTACTTGGGGGAAAGTGGAGTAAATAGCGAAGACCGCTGGGAAAAGGCGGCCGCCCTTTACCAGCCATTCCGGATCAAAAACGAAACATTTATCCCGGCCGAAGGCTTCCGACAATTCCTGGTAGTCCGATTGAACGAGAAGATCAGTTCCCAAAGGTTGAAGGTCGAATTGACCAAGCTTGGCTACGAGCACCAGCGAGTAAACGTCCCAACGCTAAGAGGTAAACAAGGTGAGAGAACGAGGCGAAGCATATGGAAAGTGCGTGGTTGAATGTTTTTTAGAAAGAACTCTGGCCTAATCGGAACCATAGGGTCAGAGAGGCAAGATGAGTCCCAAAACTTTACTGCGCCAAGTTCTATTGTTCACAAAAGTCTATATTCGGTTAACAAACATTTGATAGCAAGGGGCTGAGTCAAATAGTCATAGTCAAGTGGAAAAAGCTTGTCTGTACGTATGATCTATTCAGATTTGACTCTAACTCTAAGGGCACACAACTCATGAAAATGACACAGCCTATACATTAAGTCAAAGTGGAGTCGAAGCGGTCTTGAATCACTTAAAGCATGAAAAAGTGGTGCAGTTATTGAGAGACAAATATGCGACACCTGACACACGTCTACAATTCGCAGTAGTTCCCTCTTTCTTTGAACGATTACACGATCGTCTGTGTCAGACGATTATTAGACCGCGACAATCTCATACAGATTCTCAAAGGTGCTGGAGACGTGTTCGCAACCATATACTTTTGCGTCGTCTGTTGAGATTTGTTCTTCAGTGCAACACATTCGAGGCCTACAACAGTGATTTTGCTGTCTTTCAATGAGCCCAGCTATCTTGACCTTAAGGCGCTGGCGGCCTACTCCAGTTGCTCTGTCCGATGGCTCCGAAATTGGCTGGGCCACCGTACTCATCCCCTGCCGCACTACCGAATCGCGGGCAAGATCCTAGTAAAACGAGAAGAGTTCGACAAGTGGATATCTGCCTTTAGGGTCGTCGTTCCGGCTGACGGATTGAACCACGTCGTCGAATCCGTTCTGGCACAATTTCGACCGTCAAAGCGGGTGGCTTGACAACGGAGGAGGAAACACAGACCCTATGCGCACGATGGGCGTCAAGATTCGACTGTGGAAAGGGGCTTGGTGGGTTTTTATCAACCACCGCGGTACGCGCAAGGCCAAACGGATTGGTACTGGTGAGCCCGGAAAGAAGGCTGCCAAGCAGGTCGCGCAACAAATTCAGGCAAGGTTGGCGCTTGGTCAGATGGCGTTCGAAGGTGCTCACTCCACCATGACCTTGCAGAGCTATGCGGCCACGTGGTTGGATCACATCAAACAGGTCCGCAAACATACGACGTACGATGACTACAAGAAGCGCCTCAATCAGTGGATCCTCCCCGAACTCGGGCCGACCTTCTTGGCGGACATTACGCGAGATAAGGTTCGCGGCATGGCGAGCGAGCAACTCAACCAAGGGCTCTCCTCCAAAACCGTTCAGAATAACGTCCGCGTACTCAGCAGCCTTCTGAGCCAGGCCATCGAGGACGGCTTGATCTCTTTCAACGTGGCGCTCAAACCTGGAAAGTTCCTTCCGAAAGTCTCGAAGCGCCGGCGGGTGAACCCCTTCACCCGCGAAGAAGTCTCGATCTTCCTTGCGACGGCCCAGCGTCATGCATCACGGTACTACCCGCTCTTTCTCTGTGCCGTGCGCACTGGTCTCCGCCTTGGCGAACTCCTCGCCCTCCAGTGGGGCGACCTCGACTTCCATAGCCGGTTCTTGCTCGTTCAGCGCAACTACACCCACGGCAAAGTCACAAGCCCGAAAAGTGGGGAAGTCAGGCGCGTCGATATGTCTCGTGAGTTGACCCAAGCGCTGGCCGACCTCCATACCGAACGGCAGCTCGAATCCTCGGCCAACCGATGGCCGGGTGTCCCTGTCTGGGTGTTCTGTAGTGAAACAGGTGGCTTGCTGGACGGAGACAACCTGCGGCATCGGGCCTTCTATAGTCTTCTCCGGGTCTCAGGGCTGCGAAAGATCCGATTCCATGACCTCCGCCACACCTTCGCGAGTTTGTTGCTCCAGCAAGGCGAGAGCCCGGTCTACGTGAAGGAACAGATGGGGCACAGCTCGATCGCGATTACGGTTGATCTGTATGGGCACCTGATCCCGGGAGGGAATCGGCAGGCTGTCGATCGGTTGGATGAACCGGTGAAACCGCGGTGGGATGGGATTGGATCTGCAACCCCCGCGCAACCAGCACATGGTGTCGAGGCGGGGAATTCTGCTAACTCGTTGAAACAATGGTGCGCCCGGCAGGACTTGAACCTGCGACCTACGGGTTCGAAGCCCGGCGCTCTATCCAACTGAGCTACGGGCGCAGCGGAGCTACATGATCATGTTAGGGCGAGACTTGTCAAGGTTGAGGGGGAGGGAATCGAAACAGTTACAGCTGCGCCAGAATCTCATCGGCGACTTGAGAGAGAGATCGTCCTTCCGTCTCTATCACGTAGTCGGCCGCCGCCTGATACTTTGGCAGTCGGTCCTGAAGAACATCTTGAATTTCATCAATAAACGACTTGGTTCCTGTGAGAGAGGGTCTTTGAGTATCCGACCCAATTCGCTTGGCAATAGTCTCGACCGAGGCAGTCAGCCAGAACAATCTTCCTGTCTGCTTAAACACCTCAATATTCTGTGATCGAAGGATGGCACCACCACCTGTATCGATGATCAGTCCATTTTGACCAGCCAATTCCTGACAAACCCTGGACTCCAGATCACGAAAATATTCCCATCCATGTTGTTCAACGATTGAAGGAATGGCTTGCCCTACTAATTTCACGACTTCCGCATCCGTCGACAGAAGAGAACGATCAAGCCGTGCCGCCAAAACCTTCCCCACACTACTCTTCCCCGTCCCTCGATACCCGATCAACACCACATTCATCGGAAATGAGATTCCAAGACTCCGCGCATGGTATCAACCGGAGCCTTCTGATTGGTCCAAAGTTCAAACTGAGCAACCGCTTGATGGAGAAACATCTCTAATCCGGGAATCGTTTTGCAACCCACAGCTTTGGCATCCTTCAGCAATTGTGTTTCGAGTGGGTTGTAGACAATATCCATCACGGTGAGAGCACGATGCAGAAGTGAAGCAGGAACACAGCTGGCATCGACTTTCGGGGACATCCCGACAGGCGTGGAATGGATCAACACGTTCGTGTCAGGCAAGATCTTGCGAAGCGAGGACTGATCAAGATGAAAATCTTCGACAGTCGAAGCTGCCTGTGAGCGAAGCTCCTTGGCCAATGACGTCCGCTCACCATCGTCAATTCCCAATACTGTCAACTTGGCTAGGGATGAGTCCGCCGTGAGTGCAAATGCGATGGCGCGTGCCGCTCCCGCCAGATCCGATCAGCATGACATTCTGACCGTTAAATACCACTCCCCCTTCTCTTAATGCTCGTAAGGCACCGGTGGCGTCCGTATTATATCCCTTGAGGGTGCCATTTTCGGAAACAATGGTGTTGATCGCCCCGATTCGCTGAGCCGTCTCTTCCACATGATCAAGAAACGGAATCGCTGCTACCTTGTGAGGAATCGTCACGCTCGCTCCGCGGAAGTTCCCTAGCGCGCGAAATCCCTTCAGCGCATCACCGATAGCTTCGACCTGCCAAGCGAGATAGACAAAATTAAGCCCCAGTTTGCGAAACGCGGCATTGTGAATGGCAGGCGAAAGAGAATGCCCGACCGGATTTCCAATCACCCCGCAAAATTTCGTCTGTGTATCGATATTCATCGTTCTATGCAGACAGGTCGATGGATCGGAAAAACCGTTACCCCTTACAGACGGTCATACCTCCATCAATAGGGAACGTCGTTCCGGTAACCCAAGCCGATTCATCGGAGGCAAGATAGAGAATCAGGTTCGCTACCTCCTCCGGCTTCCCCGGACGGCGGATCGCATATTGTGCAAGGATGGACTGGAGCATGTCTGGATTGGCCATCAGGGAAGCAGCCATGGGTGTATCGATGAGGCCAGGATTCACCACATTACATCGAATCCCTTCCTGAGCATATTCGACTGCCACGGCCCGAGTGAAGGCATCCAACGCCCCCTTGGATGCCGTGTAGGCGGCTAAACCAGACAGGCCCACTAAACTGGCGATTGAGGAAATATTGATAATGGCCCCGCGCCCCTGCTTCATCATCTGAGGAATCACTGCTCGCGTCATGCGGAACACCCCGGTCACGTTGACGTCGAGCACGTTCGCCCAGGTCGCATCATCAGTCTCATGAAGCCGCTTTCCAAAGGCCCCGATCCCGGCATTATTGACCAGCACATCAATTTTTCCAAAACTATCGAGCGTGCGACGGATAATATCCTGCACGTGAGCTTCATCTGTTATGGATCCGGCAACACCAAGAACGGTTCCCTTGTGGAGTCGGATAACATTCACAACGTGATCCAATTCCTGTTGCCGACGCCCGGTAATCACAACTGATGCGCCTTCATCGGCGAAACGCTTTGCGATCGCCTCACCGATCCCCGCATTTCCCCCCGTCACTACTGTAACTTTCCCCTCTAGTCGTTTCATGAATGCAGGTCCTCTTCTATTTCATCAGTCCCGGCTAAATCCCCATCACCACGATCTTCTGCTTCAGGCATTGGTCCAAGAACCCCTGGCTCTACCTTGCGCGCGACGGTGATGAAACCGGAATGCGCAACCATACGATGATCCGGTCGTACGCTACGCCCCTGCACCGTCCACGTTCGCAGCAAGGTCTCAAAAGTCTCGATCATTCCGAACACCGTGGCTCGCTCGAGCGCCTCTACTGTGCGCATGACTTGAGGCACCGTAGGCACAAAACTCAAATAGATCCCGCCGGAACGAAGCACTGCAGTCGCATGAGGAACAACCTGCCAGGGTTCGGGGAGATCAAGTACCACACGGTCAAAAGGGACCCTGTCGTCCAAAAGATCGATGCCCTCATAGGCGTTTTTTCTGAACGACATTAAGTTGGCTTGATTGATGTACCGTGAAATATTTGCCGCTGCCGTGAGCGCAAAGTCATCTCTGACTTCATAGGTCACCACCAGGCCGGCTGGACCGACCGCACGCAGGAGCGCTATGGTCAACGCGCCAGATCCGGTACCGGCCTCGAATACTCGAGCTCCCGGATAGATATCGGCCCACATCGGTATGATCGCGAGATCTTTGGGGTAGAGGACCTGCGCTCCTCTAGGCATTTTGAGTACATAGTCCCCAAACGTCGGTCGAAGGGCCACCATCTTCTTGCCACCAGAAAGTGTTACGATAGCCCCATCAGGACGACCGATGAGGGTATCGTGTGCGATCTTTTGGCCACTGAACTGGTACGTCTCTCCCGCTTTGAGCGTGAGGGCGTATTGCCGTCTTTTGTGATCGACGAGATGAATCCGTTCTCCGCTGGACAACCTGGACATGGGTGGCATTCTAGGAGGTTCGTTCCTTGGTTTGCAACCAAGTGCTATTCCTTGACAGGGTACCAAGTGGGCCGTAAGATCCTCGCATCATTGATATTTTTCACGATGACTGATGATGATCAAGAAACGAGCACGTCGCTAATTACTGTCCTCTCCAAGGCGGCCGTAGGACTGGCCTTGGCGGTCTGCCCAGCGTTCCTGAGTTACTCCGTTCACGCGAAAGAGCTTGTCATCGCCAATTATGAAGGGGTCATCAACCCCGTCGCGGCGGAATACCTGCATGATGCGCTCGACTTCGCGCAGTCTTCCGGAGCCGAAGCCTTGATCTTGAAACTCGACACCCCTGGAGGCTTGGATACCTCCATGCGGCTAATGATCAAAGATATTACCGGCTCCCCTCTTCCAGTGATTGTGTTTGTCTCGCCCTCGGGAGGGCGTGCTGCCTCAGCAGGCGTTTTTATCACTATGGCGGCTCATGTCGCCGCCATGGCACCGGGCACCAACATTGGAGCGGCGCATCCTGTGGCGATGGGCGGCGGCGAGATGGACAACACCATGAAGGAAAAGGTCGAAAACGACTCGGTTGCCTATATCAAGAGCCTCGCGGAACAGCGTGGCCGAAATGTGTCCTGGGCCGAGAGTGCAGTCCGGAAGAGTGTGTCGGTGACAGAACAAGAAGCTTTGAAGCTCAACATCATCGATCTGGTCGCCGAAGACATTCCCGGCCTGCTGAAACATCTGCAGGGGAGAAAGATTGTTCTCCCTCATGGACCAGTCACGTTATCAAGCGATCCCCCTACTCTCAAAGAGTTTCCCATGGGTACGCGTCTTGAGTTGCTCAAAACCCTGAGTGATCCCAACATTGCCTATCTGCTGATGTCCATTGGAACGATCGGGATTATGGCTGAGCTCTATAGCCCCGGAGCGATCCTTCCCGGCATCATTGGGGCCATCAGCTTGATTCTGGCGTTCTATTCTCTCCAATCTTTGCCCGTGAACTATGCAGGCGCACTCCTGGTGATACTCGGGGTCGTGTTCCTCCTGCTTGAAATCTCCGTCACAAGCTACGGATTGCTCGCTTTGGGAGGCGTAACGGCCATGACGCTGGGCGGTCTGTTCCTCATCAAGAGCGACGCACCTTTTATGCAGGTATCCCTTTCATTCTTGTTGCCCACTGTCATGGCAGTCGGCGCCCTGGTCGGGGTCGTGGCCTGGATGGCCGTCAAGGGCGCCCGGGGGAAGCCGATCACCGGAGCGGAGGGAATGATCGGATCAATCGGAATCGCGAAGACAGATCTGAATCCACGTGGTCATATAACCGTACAGGGAGAGATCTGGGAAGCCGTCAGCCAAACTCCCATTCGGCAAGGTGAGACCGCAGAGGTGATATCAATCGAGGGGCTGACACTGAATGTGGCCCCCACTCACAAATCAAGCTGACCGGAGAGAAGGAGCCATCATGTCACTCCTGTTGCCAGTAGTCCTATTGGGTATGTTGTTGTATGCCAGCTTCAAACGAGTGATGGAATACGAGCGTCTTGTGGTGTTCGTCCTGGGCAAGTTCCAAACCGTGAAAGGGCCGGGAATCAGATTGGTCATCCCGGTTCTTCAGCAAATGGTCCGCGTGAATCTCCAAACCGTCACGATGGAAGTTCCGTCGCAGGATGTCATCACCCGAGACAACATCTCCGTCAAGGTGAACGCCGTCATTTTCCTTAGAGTGGTTGATCCCCAGCGAGCCGTGCTCGCCGTACAAGATTATCTCTATTCCACCTCCCAGGTAGCTCAAACGACTCTTCGCAGTGTCCTTGGTCAAAGCCAACTCGACGACTTGCTGGCAAAACGCGACGATATCAACGCGGAGCTACAGCGCATCATCGACCAGCAGACCGAGCCCTGGGGGGTCAAGGTCGCTGCCGTCGAGGTGAAAAATGTGGATATCCCTCAAGACATGCAACGAGCGATCGCTCGGCAAGCTGAAGCAGAGCGAGAACGGCGGGCAAAAATCATTCATGCCGAAGGTGAGTTTCAGGCGGCGCAGAAACTTGCTGAAGCGGCAAACGTGATCAGTCAGAATCCTGCGGCACTTCAATTACGATATCTCCAAACACTGGTCGAGGTTGCGGGAGAGAAGAATTCGACCACGATCTTCCCCATCCCGGTCGATACACTTGCGCCTTTCATGAAGGGGTTCTTTTCAAAATAGTGTGGTATTTCTGTTGGATGATTGGCGTCAATCACACAGAGATGCCGCATAAGTGCGACAGTTTTCTCTAAAGTTCCTCATTAATTCCCTCTAATCTTTCTGATATTTCGAGACGATTCCTCATACTGCTTCTCATCTTCCGCCCAGCATCCGTTTTGCTTCGTAGAATCATCGATAATGGTCGTACTGAGTCGAATCTTTTCGATCGAAATTGGCTCTAAAGGAAGGGGAGATGTTTAACCAAATCATACAAAGGGTGACACGATGAAAGATGAACTTCGGGTCGCTGAGGACATAGACATACAGAAGACGTTCGTCCCCGATGTGGATGCCGATGACGCCAAGGCAAGCGGCATGCTCGGCATGATCGGGCGTGCGGAGGCTGAAGAGTCGATTGCGGATGAGAAGAGTCAGGCTGCCATGCGGGCCGTCCAGGGAACAAGCCCGTTCCTGCTGGAGGCTTTGTATTTTCGTTCGTTTGGGAAGCGCGGTCTCCTGACTCGAGAAGAAGAGACGGCCATCGCGAAGCGGGTCGACCATGGGACGCGCCGTATCCGCGTTGCGTTGCGTCAGGCCGCGCGAGCTATTCTAAAATCCAAACGGACGCCATCGTTTGCAGAAACCGTGAAGGCGCTTCAAATGGTCAGGCGTTTGAGCGGATTTTCAGCTACTGCTCTCGACAATGCAGAGGAACTGTTGATGGACGCTGTGGGATCGTCAGAACCGGATGCGAAACTTCCAACCAGCACCACTAAGCTGCTGAGAGCAGTACTGCATGAAATCCGATCCGCCAGAGCTGTGCTGGAACAAGGCAAAGACGAACTCGTACGGTGCAACCTGCGCCTAGTGGTCGATGTCGCGAAACACTACACGGGAAGGGGATTGACCCTGCTGGATCTCGTACAAGAAGGCAATATCGGACTCATGAAGGCAGCTGAGCGATACCAGTATCGGAAAGGATTCAAATTCAGTACGTATGCGACGTGGTGGATTCGACAAGGCATCACTCGGGCGCTCGCGGATCAAGCAAGAACGATTCGCATTCCGGTCCACCAAACCGAGGCCTCACATCGAATCCTCCGGGTGATGCGGAGACTGGGGCAGCAGTTTGGACGACCGGCCCGGCTTGACGAAGTGGCGCATGTATTACGCATGAGGCCGGAACGGCTCCGTGAAACCGTACAGGCGTTTCAGGAACCGGTGGCACTAGAGACCCCGATCGGCGATGGAGATACTCAATTCGGAGATATGATTCCGGACCAGCAGGCCGTGTCACCGGACGCCCATGTGCACCGAGGTGAGCTGACTCAACAGCTGGACCGGATCCTCAGCACCCTGACGCCGCGAGAGCAAACTGTTATCAGGCTCCGATTTGGCATCGGCTACGACGAAGCCAGCACCCTTGAGCAGGTTGGCCAAAGCTTGTCCGTCACACGCGAGCGTATCCGCCAGATTGAAGCGAAGGCGCTCAAGAAACTCAAGACTCCTGCGATCAAGGAGCTCTTCGCCGCGATCAAATAAGAGTCTACGCCCTGTCAGGTCCGAGGGGCTCGTGCTCCCTCGGACCTCGACTTTCCTCTATCCAGCGAGTTGTGTAACAATGACATCCCCCGTACGGAGCCTATGGCTCCGTTTCGCAGCTGCGATTAATGACGGTGGACGTTTCCCGGCGGTTCATATCTCTCATGGATCAACCTGTCTCTAGAAGCTACCAGATCGGTCCCAATATCACGACACTCCCATCCTGTGACTCTCTTCGCCTTCACGATACTCTCGTGTATACATTTTCCGACCCTGTCCCGTATCTCACAGCGTGGGACCTGCAGTCACGCTTACACCACGAACGACTCCTCGATCGCCAGGCGGACACCCTGTTGATTCTTGAACACTCGCCTGTCTATACGCTAGGACGTAGGACTCGGCTAGCAGACTGGGGAGGGAATAAAGCAGCCTTGTGTGAGAACGGAACGGAACTCCTCCATGTGAACCGTGGTGGGTCCGTCACCTATCATGGTCCCGGACAGGTCGTACTCTATCCAATCCTGAAACTCATTCGGTACGCCACGGGTGCCAGGCAATTCGTGTGGTTACTTGAGGAGCTCCTCATTCGCGTACTTGAGCGCTGGACTATCACAGGCGTTCGTCTCGTTGGCAAACCTGGTGTGTGGGTCATGCAGCCGGAGCCGAAGAAGATCGGTTTCGTTGGCGTGCGAATCCAACAAGGCGTGACGCTACACGGGATATCCCTGAACGTGGACCTTGACTTGACTCCGTTCCGTCATATTCACCCATGCGGATTTCCCGATTGCTCTGTCACATCCATGACGGATGTTTCTCAAGGAGCTGTCCCTGTCGAAATAATCAAGCAGCAACTTGCTCAAACCTTCGCGACGGTATTTTCTTCAGACGCCCTACGCCGGTCAGACTCGCAAGGACAGGAATACGCACAAGCCGACCTTGAAGGAGCTCTATGCAGGAACTTTTGACGCCGACCTTTCGCTTAGCAGTCTCGCAATTTGATCAGGCCGCGGAGGCTATGCACCTGGACTCCAACCTCCGTGAACGCCTGAAGCTCCCACAGCGCTCGCTCGCCGTCAGTCTTCCCGTCCTCATGGACGATGGGCATGTCGAAGTCTTTACGGGATACAGGGTGCAACATGATTCATCACGCGGACCCTCTAAAGGTGGAGTGCGGTACCACCCCGATGTGAATCTTGGCGAAGTGGCAGCCCTGGCCATGTGGATGACATGGAAATGTGCATTAGCAGGCTTGCCGTATGGGGGGGCGAAGGGCGGGGTCCAAGTCGCCCCCAAGCGGCTGTCCTCCGGTGAATTACAACGTTTGACCAGGCGCTACATCGCAGAAATATTCCCCCTGATCGGACCAGATAAGGACGTGCCGGCCCCAGATGTGGGTACCGATGCCCAAGTCATGGCGTGGATGATGGACACCTACAGTCAGCAAGTCGGCTATGCCGTGCCCGGCGTTGTAACCGGGAAACCGCTCGCTCTCGGTGGCAGTCTGGGTCGTGAAGAAGCGACGGGGCGAGGTGTCGTGTATGTCACACTGGAAGCTCTACGTCACTTGAAGCTGTCGTTGGAGAACGCGACCGTCGCAATTCAAGGGTTTGGGAACGTCGGCTCGCACACCGCTCGCATCATGCAGCAGCAAGGTGCACGCGTGATCGCCGTGAGCGATGTGCACGGAGGCATCTACAACGAAAAGGGGTTGGACATTGTACGTCTTCTCCGTCGTGGCCCCAGTCAGCCACTCCATGAAACGAGACTTGGAGACATAATCACGAACGAGGAATTACTTCAATTGGAGTGCACCGTGCTCATTCCCGCTGCCCTATCCGAGCAGATCACGGATCACAACGCGAATTCCCTGAAGTGCCGAATCCTCTCCGAAGGCGCCAACGGACCGACGACACTCGAGGCTGATCGCATTCTCGCGGAGAAAGGGATATTTGTGATTCCTGATATTCTCGCAAATTCCGGCGGAGTCATTGTCTCATATTTCGAATGGGTTCAGGATCTTCAGCGGTTTTTCTGGAGCGCGACCGATATTCAAAATCGTCTGCAGGCCATCATCACCTCCGCTTTTCACCGCACACTGCATTTCTCAACAGAACACCAGGTTTCAATGCGGATGGCGGCGCTCATGGGTGGGATCGACCAGGTCGCTCAAGCCCATCTCCAGCGTGGGTTGTACCCATAAATTGCTGATCCGTTCGAAGCCCACTCGGTTTTCATTACGGCCACTGATTCTTGCCTCACGACTGACTTCTACGCTAGGGTGATGTTCGTTGGCAGGACGAAGGAGCTTCTCATGACACGACGCTTGATCGAAACAGCGTGGGAACAGCACCGTTCCACCGGTTGGCCTCGGTTCTCAAGCCCGCACGAGGGGCAATTAATGACACTCGATACGGTCATCAGTGGCTGTGTCGTGTACTACCTTGAGAGCTCTGATGGTCTCGACAGTCAACGGCTTGGCATCGTGAAAGATTGCCTACGCGATCTAGATGATTTGACGGCAGAGCTGGAGGCCGATTGCCTGCCCTACTTTCGTCGTCTTCACAAGCTGGGCGAACTATTGCTCAACGTACAGTCATCGCCCTAAGTGGTCGGCCGCTTCGATCTGCCTCAGCATTCCAGACGGAAATCCTTCGACTATCTGCGGCCCTTCCTTGCGGATTCCGGACTTCATTAGCTAGAATGATCCACGCTTTTCAAATCTATCTCGCAAATGACAACTCGAATAGATCATTGATTCTCTCTGAGAGAACGACGGACGCTTATGACGAAGAATTTCCTTCGGACTGTAGTCGTGGCCTTTGTGGGCCTCTTTATCTCGTGGTCCTCGGTTCACGCCGAGCCATATGAATTGAGTCAAACTGATGTAACCGAACCAAAGAGTATTTCGAGTGTTGACGTCTCGCTCTTCGGTGTCAAGCTTGGCGACTCAGAAAACAAGGCCGTCGAGTCCCTCGTGAACGAGGAAATTTCCGGCATTCGGGCGGAACAGGAAGCCACGTTCATCTTTCTTCTCGACCAACGGAAACCAACCGGGCCAATGGCGGGAGTCCGAATCCAGGACGGCAAGGTCGACTTACTCTTCATCAACAATCGATTCGCTTTCAAAACGAGAGGCGTCTTCCGGCACGTTCTTACTAGCGAGAGCCCCGAAGAGATTCGAAAGTTGCTAGGACAGGAGGAGTACGGCGACGAAAACGTCATGGGTGCCATTCTGGCTTATGATAAACAGGGCTTCCAAGTGAATTATCTCGGGAAGGATGTCAATATCGAGTTCGCCCAACCCCACTAGTCCCTCCCTACAGTTCTTCATCGGCCACGCTACGGCTGCCGGCAATGAAGTATGAGAGGTATCCGGCTACTTCACAACCGTCTAACCGGAATTGTTTATGCAGGAGGGATCTTCGTCGGGCCTAGGTATCAAATAACGCCGTTTATTGATTGGTATTCGTCAGACGCAAGCCGTAATCGATCAAGCTCTTTGCGGTAGTCCACCTGCGGTTGGAGTTCAGGATGACGAGCAGTAAGTCGGTCTCGTTTTGAGACACTTTGGCAATCAAGCATCGGCCAGCTTTTGAGGTGAACCCCGTCTTCACTCCCTCCACACCAGGAATGCGACCGAGGAGGCGATTCGTATTGCGAAGTACGTAGATGCGGTACCCGGTCAGTGGCGTGATGATCTCTCGTTCTTTTCTTACAACCTCACGAAATACCGTGTTCCTCATTGCTACTTCGCTTAGCTTCGCAAGGTCTTCTGCCGTCGAGTAGTGCTCCGAGCCATCAAAGCCACAACCGTTACTAAAATGGGTGTCGTGCAACCCGAGAGTAGTCGCCTTATCATTCATCAACTCGACGAACCGCCCTTCATTTCCACCCACATGTTCTATCGCCGCCAGACACGCATCATTGGCAGAAACCATCATCATTGCCTTCAGCAAATCATTTAGTCGATACACCTCTCCAACTTTCAGTCGAAGGTGAGTCTTAGGAGCACGGGCCGCATTCTTACTGACCGTGACCAGATCATCGAGCTGCCCATTTTCAAGAATAATGAGAGCCGACATAATCTTGGTCAGACTGGCAGGCGAGAGACGTTTTCCGACGTGGTGTTGATAGAGCACCCGTCCAGACTTCAACTCTTTCAGGAGAATACTGTGGGCAGGGATCCGTTTCCAATGAAGCGCTTTGGGTACGTAGGAGACGGAGGGACTGGCCATCCCTTTGGAAACAATCTCTTTTCCCCAAACTGGAAGGACAGGCAGACCACACAGCGTGATGGAGAAGATCGTAAGGAGACCAAGCTGGAACCCAAACCGGCACCCCGGCAGACGACGACTAGGCCAACAGTCCTTCCGTCCCACTACCAACCACCTATCGCTTAGCACTTAGAAGGTGAAGGACTCCCCCACCTTATCGCCTTTTCGTCCGCTATCGATAACCTTGTGAAAAAACCGGAGGAGATCCGCCAGGTCAATCCAAAACCCACAATTGAGGCATCGAGCGTAGATTCTCCTGTTGATGAGGGTATAGTGGCGTTCCACCATCATGAAACCTCTGCACTTCAAACACTGCATACATGTCTCACTCTCTCCAGGCTACCGCAGACGGTTCATGATTAATGCGACACATCCGGCCAATAAGCCCCCGCCAATCAATGTCGTACCGAAATACACAAATACGTTCGTACCTCCAGCAGGTTGGGTCCCTTCCCACAAATCTCGCACTCCGCCCTGCACCATCAAGACGGAAAGAGTCATCAGGGCCCCAATCATGAACCACCATGCGAATGAACGAAGCGCCATCCTTAAGCCTATCAACAATATTCGGCTGTGCCCCACAGCAAATCTAGCGAAGGCCCCCCAGGCTGTCAAGAATAGTCGGCGATCCTTTCCTGTCTAATCCTGTGCCTGCGCCTTTATAACCGCCTTCAGCCCTTTGTGGAGAAAAATGGAGACAGTCCCGCTTCCATTGTCGGCGATCGCCAGGCCTGGTTCCTCCAGGCCGGCAGTTGTCACCCGAAAGAAGGACAGCGCAAACGGGCCAGCCTTGGTTCGGTAGTTTCTAGGCGGGTAATGAAAGGTCCCATCGCCTTTCCCAAACACAATGGATAGATCATTTGACTGAAGGTTCACGATGGCTACGTCCACTAGATCATCGCCATTGAAGTCTCGCGCCAGGCCGAAATTTGGACCCGCGTCCGCACCGGAATCTTTACCCGGTCGAAATGTCGCATTGCCATTGCCGAGGAACGTCGTGAAGCAGTCTTTTTCACCATTAATGACCAAGAGATCGCTATGATGATCGTTGTTAAAGTCCGCAAAACTCACGCCGAGCGGACGATGCCCAGTCCGGTAATCCTTGGGGTCTCGAAATGAACCGTCTCCGTTGCCGAGCCAAATGGAGACGGCATTCGACATGGGTCCACCATTGGTTACAACCAAGTCCTGTTTTCCATCGGCATTGAGATCGGCCAAGGCCACCGATGTCGGCGTATCTCCATATTCATACTGCACACCGTGACGAAATTCACCGGCTCCATTCCCGAGAAATACTTTGATCTTGTCGTTTCGCAACGCCACCACAAGATCAGCATGCCCATCACCATTGATGTCGTCGGTTGCCAGAGCGATCGGTGTTCGATGGACGGGATATCGTTGACCTTCTTTGAACCTCCCGTTCCCGTGACCTAAGAGCAGTGCGATTTCATCACCACCTGAGCATGCCAGGGCGACATCGTCATGCCCATCCTCATTGAAGTCACCCATCGCAAGGGTGCGCGGCTCCTGACAGACATGGAGCTGAATTTGATCCTTAAAGGTGCCGTCACCGTTGCCCAATAGTATCGAGATAGTATTACTTGAGATATTTGTGGTGACGAGATCTGTGAATGAATCCTGGTTGAAGTCTCCACTGGTAACGCTGGTCGGATTCTTCCCGACTTTATAACTAGCAAAATAATAAAAGGGGTCCGGAGGGGTATAGGGCTCGGTCTTCGAACAAGACCACAGACCGCCACCAAAAATAAAGCACAGTGACGTGACGCAGGCAATGAGGTCGACCGAACAAGCCGGTTCTTTCATGAAGTTTGGTACGTATCCCAATCCGGAGTCCTTTGGAGCACGAGAGTAAGAGCAGTTCAATCCAGGTGCACAGTATACAAACGCAACCTTCTCCCTCGCAACGGACGAAGACGTTGCATGAGGCTTTGAATTTCAGTCACTGCTTGCGCTATGATACGGCGTTGTTTTTCTGGAGGAGGATCATGAGCAATATTGTGAACGTTGACATTACCATGTACGGAATCGCAGAAGTACTCTACTGGTGTCTCGAGAGGAATAAAGGGCGAGTGCCAGGCGTCGACACGCCTGGATTCAAGAAGATGCAGGAGCTACTGGCCGAAAAACCAAAGTCTGGCGACTACTTTACGCTCGATCAGTTTTGGAAGAAGAAAGTGACGCTCGGATTGACCGAGGATGAAGTCGGTACGATCGATCGTTGTCTTTACGATATTCCCAACTTTGACAACGAACCGCTTCCTCAGATTCGACACAAATTCTGGCCCCAGCAGGCTGCAAGCCACTAAAATTCGGTCCAGAGTTGGAGCGCCTCTCGATAAAGAGTCGAATGGAAGGGTCACAACAGGGGCGTACGATCAGAGGGGTCCTTCGCCTTTGAGGTACTTGCGAAAACGATCCATTAGTTCAGCTCCCAACGTCCCCCCTTCTGGCTTCTTGGTCGAAGGGTCGGCAAAGTGACCTCGAATTTCCTGAAGGCGTTTTTCTGCCTGATCGTTGCCCTGTAGGCGCTTTGTTTTCTGGAGCGCTGTCTGAAAGGCATCAAAGGTCAGTTCCTGATAGCCGAAGGAACGGATCCGCTTGACGGCTTTCATCATGGCCTGGTTTCGAAACGTCGTCAGATGGTCGGAATCAATCTCCTTCAACCCCAGCTTGCGAGCGCGCCGCTCGGCGGCTTTTCTGATTCCACTGCGCACGAAATCAGGAGATGTCTGGAGCCGTTTCCACGCTTCATCAGACCAAGCAACTTGTGCTTGAGGCGCATTCCACAAGTCCTGCAGGGCCGACTCGTCAATGCGAGTCAGGTGCCGTTCCCTTGCAAGATCTTCGGTGTCACGCCTCAGCATATCTGTCACAAAATCTAGAGCAATGGGAGGCGATTGCTTCACTTTCTCTCCGAGTAGTGCGAGCGCCTCTTCGGTCCATACCAGAGGAGGCCCGACAGCTTCCTGAAGGTCACCAAGCGCTTCAACCCTCTCGAACAATTCGACGTTCACCTCGAGATGTCCCCGCTCTTTCGCAACCTCCTCTGCGATCTGCTTGATCATTGCGCGCATGAATTCAGGGACCGTGGCCAACCGATCTTTCGCCGCTGCAGTCCATGGAAGGCGGCCATCAACCATCTCTTCGACGGCAGATGCCATTCCAGCCTCACCTCCCATACGTCCCATCATTTGGCCTTTAAACTGTTCAAGAATTTCTTCCGTTATCGCTTCATAGCCAAGTTCTCGTGCCTTCTTCTCGGCTAGACGGCGAACCATGCCCCGCAGGAAAATAGGGGCGCGCTCCATGCGCTTAAGCGCACCTTCAGTCCAACGAATTTCCGTTGCTGCAGACTCCTGTGAATCCGACATCAGCGTGAGTCCTCTTCCAAATGAGTTACTTTCCTTACTGATTGAGTAATTCTTTTAACTCTTTTCCCGCCTTGAAAAATGGAACACGCTTGGCGGGTACTGCCACAGTCTCTCCGGTCTTTGGGTTTCGTCCCTCTTTCATCCGCCGAGCCCGTAGACGAAAGCTGCCGAACCCTCGAATCTCGGTTTTGTCTCCGTTTTTCAGTGAGTCCCGCACGCAATCAAAAATCGTGTTGACGACCACTTCTGCTTGCCGCTTCGTCAAAGTGGTGACTTGCTCAGAGACTCGCTCGATGATCTGCGCTTTGGTCATGTCCACTCTCCCTCCGCTAGGATGAAAACTGCCCCTGCCTTAGTCTTCGCCCGACTAAAAAGCCATGAGGTATTTCAAACTGACTCCTGGCTGACCATCCAGCTTCGGCCACATCATGCCGAGCTTAGAATCGAGGAATTCCCGAAGAGAAAACCGTCGCCGAGGTTCGACAACTTTGGGTTCTCCCTCAATCCCAACCACCTCCGCAGCCAACTGAATGGCATCCTCCAGATCCCCCAGTTCGTCGACCAACTTCGCTTCCTTCGCTTGACGACCAGTGAAGATACGGCCATCCGCCAACACTTGCGCCGCACGGAGTTCCATCGACCGACCTTCGGCGACGGCCTCGATAAACTGCTTATGGACGTCATCCATCACGGCTTGGAGCAACCCTCTTTCTTCTGCACTCATCTTTCGCAAAGGAGAGCCCACGTCCTTGTACTTTCCACTTTTGATGATAACCCCCTCGACCCCAATTTTCTTTAGCAAGCCTTCCAGGTTGGCTGTTTCCATGATGACACCGATACTCCCTGTAAGGGTCCCTGGATTCGCCACGATTCGATCCGTTGCGGCTGCGATATAATACCCTCCCGATGCGGCAACACTCCCCATGGAGGCAATGACCGCCTTATTGGTTTTGTTTCGCACCCGTTTGACCGCGTCATAAATCTCTTGCGACGGGACCACACCGCCGCCAGGCGTATCAATACGAAGCACGATCGCCTTGACTGATGGATTCTCACTAAATCGCTTGATCTCTCCGACCGTGGCCTGTGAATCCACGATCACGCCCTCGATCCGAATCAAGGCAATACGATCCTCCGTGGAAAAATCGATATCCGGGAAAAAGAGATTCATCAAGACCACGGTCCCCATCACCGCCGCAAATAACCACACGACTTTGCGGAACAGGTGGCGTTTTTGAGGACGTTCGGCTTGTGCGAGATCATCCACCATTACTCACAACCTGTTTCGGTTGACAAGTCCCAGCTAATCTTGATCTTCCGATTGTGCTCGTTTCCGGCTCTGCTTCGCGGCACGACCAAGGCTTTGATCAAGCTCCCCTTGGGATGAGTGATAGTCCTCAACCTGCTTGCGCTCCCAATCAAGCTGATGGTCTCGAAGGCTGAGGGCGATCTTGCGTTCTTCTCGATCGACTTTGATTATCTTCGCCGTGACACCGTCTTGCAACTTAAACTTTTCTTCGAGCTTCGCGGAGGGTTCTAGCCCGGATTCGCTCATATGAATCAATCCCTCAACCTCGCCATCGAGTTCGATGAAAATCCCAAAGTCGGCAACCTTTGCCACCGTACCAGCCACTGAGTCACCGACATGATATCGCGCTGGGATCGCCTCATCCCAGGGATCTCGCGCCAATTGCTTGTAGCCGAGCGACAGCCGTTCTTTCTCTTTATCGATCCGTAACACCACCGCTTCAACTTTTTGCCCTTTTTTGAAGAGTTCTGAAGGATGCTTGATATGCTTTGTCCATGACATGTCGGAAATATGGATGAGGCCATCGATACCCTCTTCGAGTCCCACAAAGGCACCGAAATCAGTCAAACTCTTCACCTTACCTTCGATGCGCGTCCCAATCGGATACTTGCTTTCGATCATGTCCCATGGATTGGGCGCTGTTTGTTTCATCCCCAATGAAATTTTTCGGCTGGCCGGATCGACATTCAGCACCGCCGCTTCGACTTGATCACCGACCGCGACAATCCGCGATGGGTGTCGAACTTCGTGCGTCCATGACATTTCCGACACATGCACCAATCCCTCTACACCCGGCTCGAGCTCTACAAATGCTCCGTAATCCGTCAGGCTGACCACACGACCGCGAACTCTTGTGCCGATAGGATATTTACCGGCCACATTCGTCCAAGGATCTGCGGTCTTTTGCTTGAGCCCTAAAGAAATGCGACCCGTCTCTCGATCGTATTTCAAGACGGTCACTTCAACCTTGTCCCCCACGGTAAACAGTTCCGAGGGATGGCCCACTCGTCCCCAAGACATGTCGGTGATATGCAGCAACCCATCGATACCACCGAGGTCAATGAATGACCCATAATCGGTGATGTTCTTGACCGTCCCTTGAATCAACTGACCTTCCTTCAGGGTGGCCAACGTCGTCTGCCGCTTTTTATCACGCGTTTCCTCGAGCAGCACCCGACGCGAGACCACGACGTTCCCTCGCCGATGGTTGATCTTGATGATTTTCAGGGGAAAGGTCTTTCCAACAAGACCATCCAGATCTCGGACAGGGTGCAAATCAATCTGCGAGCCTGGCAGGAACGCTTTGACGCCGATATCGACCATCATGCCGCCCTTGATACGTGAAACTATCTTTCCCTCAATACTCTTTTCATCTTTATAGAGCTTCTCGAGTTCTTCCCAAATCTTCATCTTGTCCGCTTTTTCCTTGGAAAGCACGAGATTGCCGTCCGCATCTTCACATTCCTCGATGTAGACTTGAAGCCGATCACCAATCTTGAGGTTTTCAAGCTCCTCGGACGAAAAATGATCACGAGGGATCATGCCCTCAGATTTGTACCCGATATCGACCACGACCTTGTCCTTGGTCTGGGCCACCACACGACCCTCGGTAATCGTACCTTCCTCCAAATTCCGGAAGGTTTCCTCGTACAATGCGGCCAATGCATCGCGGTCTAGCTGAGCATCACTGCTATTGGATACCGTCCCCATAATGAACGTCCTACTCTTCCGACTGCCGTCGGGTGCTGATGGTGAAATTGCCGATCTCACTCAGCATTGTGAGCATCGGCAGTCTGCCTGTTCGACGTGCCTACATCCAGATTGTCCTTGCCTTTGGGAACGGGAACCTGACCTAAGGCTGCAATCTGCTCGATCACCGTCCGGCTGACGTGTTGATAAAACTGTTTGGTGGCTGCCCTCTCTTGTTGTTTCTCGACTTCAAACTGAATAGGATCCCCAAATCGTACCGTCACCGGACGCAACCGCGGCCAGGAAGCGCCCGGCGGGAGGACATCAAACGTCCCCTTCAAATATGCCGGTACAACCGGACACCCTGTCTGCGACACGATAACTCCAATCCCCGCTTTTGGCTCCCGCAGATGGCCATCATGACTGCGTCTGCCTTCAGGGAAAATAACCACGACTTTTCCAGCTCGAATCAGGTTAATCGCCTTTCCAAACGCCTCCCGATCGAGGCGACCGAGTCGCACCGGGATCCAGCCCAATGCCTGCAATATCCCGCTCAACACGGGGATCGGGAACAAGTCATTCCGTCCCAAATACCAGGCCCTTCGATTCAGCCCGCATCCAAGCAGAGGTATATCAAGGTAGCTGGCATGATTCGCGGCAATCAGCAATCCTCCGGTGCGAGGAACCTGCCCTTCAACTCGATACCGGAAGCACAACCATCCGATGGCCCTGGCCAACACCCACAAGAATCCGTAGACGATCCCACTCACAACTCAGTCGACACTGCTGCCATCATTTGTTCGACCACCTGCTCAGGACTGAGCAGAGAAGTATCAATTAGCCGGGCGTCAGGTGCGGGAACCAGGGGATCGATCGGACGAGTGCGATCACGACGATCTCGGTCCGATAGATCCTGAGAAGTCGTCTCAATCACTCCTCCACGACCAGCAGCGACGAGTTCACGATGCCGCCTCTCCACTCGCACGCTGGCATCTGCATCCAAAAAGAATTTGTATGGCGTGGCAGGAAATACCTTCGTGCCGATATCTCGCCCTTCGGCAACCACCGAACCTCGCTGGCCGATTTGACGCTGGATGGGCAACAACCATTCGCGGACTCCCGGAATGGCCGATACGATGGACGCCGTTGCGGTCACCTCAGGGGTACGGAGATCCCCTGTGACATCAATGCCATCGATCAACACTTGCACGGCCCCATTCTGAAATTCCATGTGAAGCGAAGTAGACGGCAACAGCTTCACCACCTGTTCATGGTCCGTCGGCTGTACGCCTGATCGTAAAATTTTCCACGCGACGGCACGGTACAGCGCCCCCGTATCCAGATAGAGACACCCTAAGCGAGCCGCCAATAATTTGGCCACCGTACTCTTACCCACCCCAGCCGGCCCATCAATCGCAACGATCACGAATCACCTGTCTATTCACGCCGCAGAACCGCCTTATCGGACCCCCACGAGTTGAGCAAGCGCTCTTTCAAAATTGGGGAACGACGTGTCTACACAACTTGTGTCGGCAATCGTCATGCTTTGTTCCGCGGTAAGGCCACCGATCGCAAGAGACATGGCGACCCGATGGTCCCCATGGCTCTGCGCCGAGCTGGCCGCCTTGAGGCGCCCATTGTCTCCACCTTGTCCTAACCCACGGATGAACATTCCATCCGGTCGCTCCTCTATCCGTGCCCCCATAGCTCGCAGTTCGCTGCTTATCGTCGCGATCCGATCACTCTCTTTAACCCTCAGTTCTTCGGCTCCTGAAATCACAGTATCTCCATCCGCCACAGCTGCAGCCACGCACAGCACGGGAAATTCATCGATGGTTTTCGGAATGAGTTCAGGGCCAATCGTGGTGCCCTTGAGCGGAGCAGACTTTACATGAAGATCCCCGACCGGCTCGCCTGCCTCTTCTCGCAGACCCAGCACCTCGATATCAGCCCCCATCTTTTTCATAACGTCTATCAAACCGGTCCTAGTGGGATTCATTCCAACATGGTGAATGGTGACATCGGAACCTGGAACGATCGTTGCGCCGACGATGAAAAACGCCGCGGCGGAGAAATCCCCGGGGATCGTTACGTGGACACCCTGCCATCCGACTGACGGCCGCCCTTGCAGAATCAGGGTTCCTTCTTCTCTCGTGAGAGGAATTCCAAAGTACTGGAACATCCGTTCCGTATGATCGCGAGACAAACTTGGCTCCTTGTAGCGGGTCTTCCCGTCCGCATAAAGTCCGGCAAGAAGGAGCGACGACTTGATTTGCGCGCTCGCCACTGGAGACGTGTAGGCGATCCCGTGAAGCCCTGAGCCGGTAATCGCCAGCGGAGCCAGTTCTCCACCCTTGCGGCCCCCAATGACCGCTCCCATTTCGCGCAGCGGCTTGACAACCCGTCCCATCGGACGCCGTCTGATCGACTCATCACCTGTGAGGACCGAAAAAAAGTCCTGCCCAGCCAAGAGACCGGTCAATAGTCGAATACCCGTTCCGGAATTCCCACAATCAATCGGGGCGTTCGGTTCAGCCAACCCCCAGAATCCCTTCCCGCAAATCGTCAATTGCGCTGGGGTGTGTGTGATCGGAATCCCAAGACTCTGAAAGGCCTTCATCGTGTTCAGGCAATCTTCACCCTGGCAGTAGTCCGAGATCGTGCTCGTCCCTTCGGCAAGCGCCGTGAGGATAATGGCTCGATGTGTGAGTGACTTGTCACCGGGAACCGTGATCGTCCCCCTAAGTGATTTACCTGGCGTAATCGTCAAGAATGTCATGAATGACTCGGTAAAGCGGTATTCAATTTTTCCCGCTCCCCTTTCGCCCGTTCAAGCGACTTCTCGATACCGACTGCATCTCCGGCCTTGATCTGTTGTTTCAACTCTTCCAAGACCCTCGTGTATCTGTCGATATAGGCCACCACATTGTCTCGATTCCAGAGAAAAATGTCTCGCCACATTTCTGGAGAGCTTGCAGCAATCCTCGTAGTGTCCCGTAACCCCCCACCGGAATGCCCGGCGAGATCGAGGGAAGGAACCTGTTGATCACGTAGGTCCGCTAAGGCATTCATGAGGGCAAATGCCGCCACATGCGGTAAGTGGCTAACCCCCCCAAGGATTTGGTCGTGCACATGGGGATCCATCGTCAAGACGATCGAACCGGTTTCTTCCCACAATTGTCTCACCCGACCCAGGGCAGTGGGATCGGTTCGTTTCGTCGGCGTCAAGATACAGCGTGCACCTTTGAACAACTGATCTGATCCGGCAGCGACTCCAGTCTTTTCTTTCCCTGCAATCGGATGGGCACCGACAAAGTGCACACCCGATGGCATCGCCGACTCCGACCGTTCGACCAACGTTCCCTTCACACTCCCAACATCACTGACTATCGCACCTGCGCTCAGGCAATGCGCCCACTCCTGGAGGTGACGCTCATAGGTATCGACAGGCATCGCCAACACGACCAAATCCGCCTCACGCACCGCCTCGTGAGGATCGGCCACATATCGATCGATGGCACCTAATGTCACAGCCGTTTTGAGATTTTCAATGCGCCGTCCGACCCCGACCACCTGATCGGCCAGTCCCTGTCGCCGGATGATCATGCCGAGCGATCCACCGATCAACCCCACGCCAATGATCACGACCTGTCTGAAATGAATGGCCATCGTGCTTTAAAGCTCTCTCCCCACAGCTTTCGCAATATTTCTGAGGTCACCCATGAGAGATTTGAACTTGGAAGGTTTGATCGACTCTTCTCCGTCGCACAAGGCGCACTCTGGATTCGAATGCACTTCGATCAGGAGCCCATCGGCCCCGGCTGCAACTGCAGCTTTTGACATCGGAGCGACAAGATCCCACTTTCCGGTGGCATGACTGGGGTCGACAATAACAGGCAGATGCGAGAGCTCTTTCAAGGTAGGAATGGCGGCAAGATCCAGCGTATTGCGATATTGCGTTTCGAATGTGCGGATGCCCCGCTCGCACAACATGACATTCTGGTTTCCGCGCGACATGATGTACTCAGCCGACAAAAGAAACTCTTTAATGGTCGCCGACAGACCCCGCTTCAGGAGCACCGGCTTGTCATACGCGCCGACCTCCTTGAGGAGCTCAAAGTTCTGCATGTTTCGAGCGCCGATCTGGATGATGTCCGCCTTCTCGAGAAAGAGCTCGATGTCCCTCGTGTCCAAAATTTCACTCACGACCGGTAATCCCGTCTGTTTTCTCGCTTCGACCAAATAATCGAGTCCTTCCCGACCCAAACCCTGGAACGAATAGGGTGACGTCCTGGGCTTATAGGCCCCGCCGCGAAGAATCGACGCCCCGGCAGCCTTCACCTCGTGGGCAATCCCCATCGTGAGTTCAAGGCGCTCGACCGCACAGGGCCCGGCCATAATGGCCAATTTTTTAGCTCCGATCTTGACTCCACCGACGTCGATAGTAGTCACGTCTTTCTTAAACTCACGGCTCACCAGTTTCCAGGGCGCGAGGATCGGCAGAACACTTTCGACACCTGGAAGTGCCGTCAACGGCTGGTTATGCAGGATTCGATCGTCGCCGATCACGCCGATGATGGTACGTTCCTGCCCGGTGGAGATTTGAGATTTCAGGCCCAAATCACGCAGCCGATCGATAATGTGATCGACCTCACTTTCCGAAGCTTCCGGTTTCAACACGATGATCATAATTTCCTCACTAGTGGCTACCTTGCTCCATCCAAAACTTTCTTAAATGCCTGGAGGAAGGCGGCGTTTTCGTCGGCCAGACCGATGGTGACGCGAAGCATGGTTCCCTGAATATGCCGCACAATAATTCCTTCTCGCAGCAGGGCGTCAAATGCCGATCGGCCATCCCGCTTGGCATCAAAATAGAGAAAATTCGTCTCGCTCGGGATCGGAGTCACACCCAATGCACGCAGTCCCTGTTCCAGCTGCTCCATGCCGGCTGCGTTACTCACCCGGCTCTTGGCCACATGTTCATCGTCCCCCAACGCCGCGAAAGCGGCTGTCTGGGCCAAACTGTTGGCGTTAAACGGTGGGCGAACCCGATTCAAGTAGCCGATGATCTCCGATGTGCTCACCCCATAACCGATTCGCAATCCCGCAAGCCCATAGATCTTGGAAAATGTTCGTAGCACGATCGCGTTCCGCCCCTGTTTCACATACGCCATCGCATCGGGAAATCGGGGACTACGAACATACTCAAAGTAGGCCTCATCGAACACGACAATGACATCGTCCGACACTCGAGCCATAAGCTGATCCACGGCTTCGGCCGATACCATCGTCCCAGTGGGATTGTTGGGATTACAGAGAAACAGCAACTTCGTTCGAGGGGTGATGGCTCGTGCCATCGACTCGAGGTCGTGTATCCAATCAACAAGAGGCACAACTACCGATTTGCCATGGACAGTGGTGACTTCCATCTTGTAGATCACGAAGGTGTGATCAGCCATGATGGCTTCATCACCTGGATTCAGAAACGTTCTGGCCAAAAGGCCAAGAATTTCATCAGAGCCATTTCCTAGAATGACCTGGTCTTCAGCCACTTTCCAACGATCCGCAATCGCCTGACGCAGTTGCGTTCCCCCACCGTCGGGATATCGGTGCAGCGCAGTCTGCGCACCGCTCAACGCTGTCATCGCCTTTGGCGATGGTCCCAATGGATTCTCATTAGAGGCTAATTTGACGACGCGGGTAAGACCGAGTTCCCGTTGAAGCTCTTCGACGGGTTTTCCCGGAACATACGGACTTAGCGACTGGATATCTGGGTGGACCTGTAATCCCATAATCAGGCGTGAACGGAGTACGACCCGAGCGTTTTCATGAAAAGACAACGCCCCTTGACTTCTTCCACGGCCCTGCTGACCCGTTCCTCATTGATATGCCCCTCGACATCCACGAAGAAGATGTATTCCCAGGCCTTTCGTTGAGACGGTCGGGATTCAATCTTGGTCATGTTAATTCCATGGGAGGCAAACGGACGGAGCAGGTCATAGAGCGCACCCACTTTATCTTTCACCGATAACATCAATGACGTTTTATCCTTGCCGGTCCGTTCCGACGGCCTCTGCGAGAGAACCAGAAAGCGAGTGAAATTGTTCAGATTATCCTCAATACGGGACTTAATGACTTTGAGCCCATAAAGCTGCCCAGCCAACTCCGATGCAATAGCCGCAGACGCGGGCTCATCGATACAGAGTTCGGCTGCCCGAGCCGTGCTTGCGACTTCGACCGCCGGAACGTGCCGGAGATTTGTCTCGAGCCAGTTCCGGCATTGTGCAAGGGCATGCGGATGAGAATAGATCTTCTTCACGTCCTCCATCAACCCCGACTTGGACAAGAGATGATGGGAGACCTCCTGGAGAATTTCTCCATAGATCAACAAGTTGGAATCAATAAACATGTCCAGCGTGTGATTCACGACGCCTTCTGTCGTGTTTTCGATCGGCACCACTCCGAAGTTGGCCCGGCCTCGCTCGACCTCGCTGAACACTTCCTTGATGCTGTGAACAGGCACATATTGAACGGACGATCCGAATTTCTGCATGCTGGCCATGTGCGTAAACGTCGCCCGTGGTCCTAAATAGGCCACCTTCTGAGGCGACTCCAGTGAGAGAGAAGCCGACATGATTTCTCGATACACGGACTGAATGGCTTCGCTGGGGAATGGTCCGGTATTGAGCTTGGTTAACCGATCAACAATTTCAGCCTCTCGACCCGCAGTGTGGAGATTGGCTTCGGCATCCTTTTCCTTTTTGATCTTGCCGATCTCGATCACGCTTTTCGACCGTTCGTTGAGTAAACGAAGGATCTCATCATCGATCCTGTCGATTTCCTTACGGTATTCCAGCATGTCTCTTGGCATGGTGATCCTAGCCTCGGGCACCGGATCCGGGAGGATTTGTTTCATCCCCGCGAGGGAAGGGGGTCCCGCACAGACAAGTGTTGGATTCTACAGGAACGATGGAAACTATTGCAAGGATGGGGCTGGGATATCGGAGGCTTTTCAGTAAGGTTGGACTTCTTGTTTACATCAGGAACGGTGAGGACCGTTTGAAATAGTCGTAAGCTAACCGAGTGACCTGGCGGCCTCGACCGGTCCGATCGAGGAAACCGGCTTGGATGAGATAGGGTTCGTACACGTCTTCGATTGTGCCCCTATCTTCTTGAACCGTTGCTGCCAGAGAATCGACACCGACCGGACCCCCGTTGAACTTTTCCATGATGGTCAAGAGAATCTTGCGATCCATGTCATCAAAGCCGGCTTCATCGATCCCCAACCAAGCCAGCCCTTCTTGCGCGACCTGCTTGGTGATTTGTCCATCCGCCTTGACCTGGGCATAGTCTCTAATGCGCTTGATGAGCCGATTGACGATCCGCGGAGTTCCCCGCGCGCGATGCGCGATCTCTGCCGACCCGTCGCGATCGATCCCGACAGCAAGCACAGCGGCAGACCTCACCACGATCGCTTCTAACTCGACCGGCCCATAGAATTCCAGCCGATGCACCAACCCAAATCGATCTCGGAGAGGTGAGGTGAGCGACCCAGCCCTCGTCGTCGCTCCCACCAACGTAAAGGGTGGAAGATCAAGCTTTACCGTCCTCGCAGCAGGACCTTGTCCAATCACTAAATCCAGTTGAAAGTCTTCCATCGCAGGATACAACGCTTCTTCAACCGACGCGGGCAACCGGTGAATCTCATCGATAAAGAGCACATCATGCGCTTGGAGATTAGTCAGAATTGCCGCGAGATCGCCTGCATGGGCGAGGACTAACCCGGAGGTCGATCGCAAGGTTGCCCCCATCTCCCTGGCAATAATATGCGCGATGGTCGTCTTCCCAAGGCCGGGAGGGCCGTAAAAGATCGCATGGTCAAGCGCCTCTCCCCGTTGTTTGGCCGCTTCAATACAAATCCGAAGCGACTCCTTCATTTTCTCCTGGCCGACATACTCGTCGAGCGTTTGAGGCCTGAGTACATTCTCCAAGCCTCGTTCTTCGTCCGTGGCGCGACTGGTCACCAGCCGATCGGTCATGACATCACACACATCATTCTTTGGTCTCTTGAATCTGCTGATACTTTGGGGGAGGTGGCAGCGTACCCTGTCCAGGCCTAGCCGTACTACCGCAATCTGGAGGACAGGTCTTAAACCCTTGCCTGGGATCGGGCAAACTGGTTTCCATCTGACGCGACTGACACTGACTCAGCCGACCGCCATCGTTGTTTCCACAACGAGCGGGGACCGAAGAACTTCCGATTTCGGCATACCCCTCAGGACATGAGCCGCAGACCGCCAGCATATTGGCCCCCAACGGCACACATTGCACCAGCGTCGGATCCTCCTCTTTGCAAATCTCGGGAGACTGCGTCACACCGGTGGTGGCATATCCGTCCGGACATTTCCCGCAAGTCATTCTGATGCTCTTGGGTTGGGAAGCCTCCTCCGCAGGACTGACTTCCGGAGTTGTGATCCCGACCGCCCCTGCGACGGCCAAAACACACATGAAAGGTCTAGTAATATTCCCGACGTTCAATGGCATCATGCTTACCCCCTTGAAAGTTCCTTGAGGCCTTCGCGTATGAGCTCTTTCAACGCTAGAGAGCCTTCCGTGGCCTTCATCACACGCTTCAAAGCATCTTTGACGTCTTGGGCGCGATAGCCTAAGTTTATCAGAGCGGAAAGCGCGTCCTCATAGGGTCCATCCGTGCCAGATGCCTCTGCAGCGGTGGCCTGGGGATAAGCACCGTGAATCTTGTCAACCTTATCCTTCAGTTCTAGCGCAATCCGACCGGCCGATTTCTTCCCGATACCGGGAACGGTGGCCAGCTTATCGACGTCCTCAATTCGAATGGCATGAACCAGATCGACGATCGACAAGCTGGACAGCACGCTCAGGGCGAGCCTTGGGCCGATGCCCGACACGCTGGTCAGCAACAAAAATGACTCCTTTTCACTTTGTGAGAGAAAACCGAACAGCTGGATCGCATCCTCACGAAGATGCGTATGAATATTCAAGGCAGTGACGTCGCCGAGGTTCGGGAGGGCGTAATAGGTGCTGAGGGGAATATGAACTTCGTACCCGACCCCCTGCACATCAAGCGTGAGGTGGGTGGGTGCCTTGAATGCCAACCGCCCCGTGAGAAAGGCGATCATCTCGTTTCGCTATCCAAAGGCAAGGGCCATGGTGGTCCGCTAGAGTTATCCCGCCGTAGTGGCGGCAACCTTCTCCATCACCTCATCCGGGATATCAAAGTTGGCGTGGACCTTCTGAACATCATCGTGCTCGTCCATGACTTCCATCAACTTCAGCATCTGTTCGGCAGATTTTTCTTCCAGCCTGATGGTATTTTGTGGAAGGTATGTCAGTTCGGCAAGCGTCGTGTCGATTTTGGCATCCGCCAGGGCCTTTTTGACGGCTTCAAATTCCTGTGGACCGGTAATGACCTCGATGGATTTTTCACCGGTCTTGACGTCCTCAGCACCGGCATCCAATACCAGCGATAGCAACGTGTCCTCGTCGACCTTCCCCGGCTCGAGCGTTAGCAACCCCTTCTTTTGAAACTGCCAGGCAACGGCACCGGCCTCGGCCATGTTGCCGTTATTCTTGGTGAAGAGGCTGCGGACTTCGGCCACGGTTCGATTCCGATTATCGCTGGTGATCTCCAAGAGTAAGGCCGTCCCACCTGGTCCATACCCTTCGAGTGTAAACTCTTCATAGGACACGCCAGGCAGATCACCCGTCCCACGCTGAATCGCCTTTTTCATCGTATCGCCAGGCATATTTGCTTCTTTGGCCTTCGCAATCGCCAGGCGAAGCCGGGGATTGCCGTCGGGATCACCACCTCCACGAGCTGCGATCGTCAACTCTCTGATGATGCGGGTAAAAATCTTCCCGCGCTTGGCATCCTGAGCCCCTTTGTGCCGTTTAATGGTCGCCCAATGACTATGTCCACCCATATACGTCCTCCTCTATCCCGCCTGACCCTCTCGGCTGGTTAGAGCTGTGTCGTGTGCCTATGATGATGGAGAGTCTGTAGAGGTAGCACAGGCCTTCAAAGAGTGTCAAATGACACCGGGACATGGACCATTCACCGTTATTCAGAATAAACGAGAAGGAGAAGGCCAAAGAGGATCACGGAGGCCGCCCAGGCAACATCCCATCGCTTCACCGTGAGGGGAGATGTACCAGGGAACCAGGAGGCCATCCCCTTAGAGAATGCCGCAGCCACGCTGACAGTCCCTAACAGGGCATGGTGAAACTCGATCTTAGCAGTATCGGGGTAATCGCCATGCGAATGAACAAACAACAGCACCCCGGCGATCAGAATGGAGAAAATCAAGGGCGCCGCCCACGCCGGGTGGGGAAGCCTACCCGTCCGACGCAGTGCCTCAACGACGGCCATGAGTAGGGCGAGTACCGCGTAGAATTTGTGCTCGACGATCTCCTGATTCCCTCCGAAAAACGACTCTACAAAGCTCAGGGTACCGATCGGCCACCCATCGTGGTCGCTCCAGATGAATAGATACACCCCCATGGTGCCGAGAGCAGCAGGCAAAACGAGTCGGGTCCATAAGGGAAGCGGGTACTGGAGCGCATTGCCTAACTCAGCGAGCCCCAAGAGGGTGTCGAAGGAGCCGGCGAGATGATGATTAAACTCCGAATAGGCCTTCCCTTCGGCCGATCCCTCCCAACCGTCACGGTCATGTCCACCGTGAAAGTTCGGAGTTGTATTGCTCGCATCGGAAGCTTGATGATGCTCAGAGGCCGGCTGTGCGCGTGAGTCCGGCAGCCATGGAACGATCACGCCCACGAACACCAGAACAGACAGCAGGAAAATGCACCACTTCATACAGGATACGGGAACCGCTGCACAACTGTCGCAGGTCGTGAAAAGGCCCATCCACCAGACGGCTGGATGGGCCTTTCCATCGTCCGCTATGATTCGATTCGCTTACATGAATTTCATGAACTTGTCTTTGGCCTCGTCCATCACCTGCGCCGTGATGGTTGAGGCTCCGCGTTCCTTGGCCATACGTTCGACTTCTTTGCGAGCCATCGGCCGGATGAAGTCCGGAATATTCTCAAGCCGTTGTTCTGCCTCACGCGACCAGGTCATGCCTTCTGGCGAATAGTTCTTGGAATCGTCCATCACTTGCAGCGTAATCTTGGTGAATCCCTGCTTGCGCGCATACCCCTCGACGCTGCTCTGGACCATCGGTTTCACGAAGGCTGGAAGGCGATCGAGCTTCTCCTTGGCATCGGGAGTCCAAGTGAACTCAGAGGGTCCGCCATTGGCTGGCTTACCAGAGTTCGTCAACCCCATCTCGGCGACCATCGCCGAAAAGGGACAGCCGCTCGCCTTTTCAGGAGCCTTGGCCGGTGAGGCGGCAGTGGCGGAAACTACCGGCTCAGGGGCCGCTTGTTTCTTCATAGCCGGAGCGGTTTGGCCGTTTCCTCCCAAAGCCTGCAAGCCTTCCATGGAGGCGGCTGGCGCGGCCTTCGGACTCAGCTTCAACCCCAGGGCATTCATCATGTTCGTTTCGCCGGAATTGGTCACCATCGAAAACTTCGCACTACAAGAGGGGCAGGCAAAAAAGACTCCGAGCGATCCCTCCTCCGGCTTCTCCACCTTCTCGAGGCTCATGTATGTTTCGCAATTGAGACAGACAAATTTCATAAAGACTCCTGTTCCAGTCGCTCCGCAAGCTTTCCGATAACCTACGCTATCACAAGGATTTTCAGGGAGTCAAACGGACTGGAATGTGAGGATTGAGGGAGGGTATTCACCTGGGCATCAGGAGTCTGCAAATGGTTGAGCAACCGATGTCGGGTACGAACGCCGTGATAGTAGTTCCGCGGCTAAGTTGGCCGTCTCGTTGCTATTCACCCTCCACTACTTCATCGGGAGTCCCAGATTACGAATAGAGCTAAGGCCACCACTACCAGCAGCCATATTAAGACACTATGCGATAAGGACTGCGACCATCGATCCCAACGTGACCACGATTCAACAAAAGATTCACTAAAGAGTCCAAATTTTCTCAGGAGCAGCCAGACAATAAAAGCAATTAACAGAACGGTCAGCGCAAGTAAGACCTCGACAAGCGCCCGAGAGAGAACATTCTGCCAACCTAATTGAGTCACAGGATGGTCTCTCCTGTTGAAGCCTCAGCTTCCTAACCCCTTCTGGTCATATGGGGATCATTGCTTGACTTTCAATATTCTCGGAACACTTTGGGTCGGATGTTGTCCTGTGCATCTTGACGCGCTCGAGGCCATGAAGAAGGTGGGTGAGGCCCCGCTCGGAGTATCCTACCATCGTCACAGATCACGCCGTAGCAAATGCGTGATTGTGGGGTGAGACAAGAGAAGCACGAGAAAGGCGGGATAGCAGAGCAGAGTATCAGACGGGATAATATTCAGACAGATGCGTGACTAGACCGAGTACTCAAATACCATCTTCGCCCAGATGGCCTTGGCGAAAACGCTCCAGGCATTGCAATTCGTCGATGATTGAATCAAAACCTGCAACGGTAGGCTCAGCCTCTTCGCCTTGCGTTCATAATTAATAGTAATCTTAGCGCGTCTCCGGCGCCGTACTTGGAGGCTGTTCGTCGCCGAGCCACTGCTGATACTTCTTGTAGTGCTCGACCTGTGCGCTGCGCACCCAGTTTTCTCGTTGGATGCGCCCCCCAAAGTTGGGTAAGAGGAACTCAAATTTTTCGATATCCGCCTGGCTCCATGTCGCCACCTGGCTGAACCAGAAGACGCCTCGCTTGTGGAGAAACCGCTCTAACCCCGGCCCGACCCCGCGGATTTGTTTCAGATCATCGGACGACTCGCCGACCGCTTGCCCCTCACCCGACGGCTCTGCGGCACTGGCCTGGTCGAGGCCTCCCGTGTGCTCACTCATCTCCCCATTCTGTTCAGCGGGAGACTCGATGCGCGGCTCGACGGCCTTTTCCCCAACTGGTGAAGACGCGGCTTGGACCTCAGCGACCTGCTCGGAAAGCTCGAGGCTCTCACTCGAAGGCTCATCGTCACCCAGCCACTGTTTATACTTCTTGTAATATTCGACCTTCGCGCTGCGCACCCAGTTTTCCCGTTGGATCCGCCCCCCAAAGTTGGGCAAGAGAAACTCGAATTTATCGATGTCCTTGTGGCTCCAGGTTGCCACCTGACGGAACCAGAAGACGCCTCGCTTGTGGAGAAACCGCTCTAACCCCGGCCCGATTCCGCGGATCTGCTTCAGATCATCAGGCGACTCATCGACCGCTGGTCCCTCACCCGACGGCACCACGGCACCGGCACGATCCAAGTCCTCCGTGTGTTCACTCATCTTGTCGATTGGCATCTCCCCATTCTGTTCAGCGGGAGACTCGATACGCGGCTCGACGACCTTCTCCCCGGCCGGTGAAGAAGCGGCTTGGAGTTCAGCGATCTGCGCACGAAGCTCGGCAATCACGGCCACCTCGCCTTCTAACGCCTTGATCCGCTCCAGCTGCTCCGGATTGTCGACCGGCACCACCACCCGCCCTTCGATATGCCTCTCCCCAGCCTGTGAAGAAAAAGGCTTGAGCTGAGCGATCTGCGTAAACAGTCCGGCAATCATGGCGACCTCGCCTTCCAACGCCTTGATTCGGGCCAGGTGCTCTGGATTGTCGACCGGCCGCTCGACGACTTTTTCCACTGGTACCTCCACACGTTTCATCACCACCCGTTCGACCGGCACCTCCACCCGCTTTTCAACGGTTCGAACCTCTGGCGGTTGATTGGCGAGCTTGGTGAGCATGGCGACCTTATTCGTGAGGCGTTCCATCTCACGACGCTTGTCATCCATCACTGTCCCCAGCACCATACCCTTGACCCCCCACCCAAGAAGACCAGCTCCCACCACCGTCCAGAGCCAGCATGTCCAGTGCGCAGACATCATGGCTGCGCTCCCTTGGTTCCGATGGAAAATTCGATTCTTCGGTTTTGCCAGTGCCGCTCATCGGTGGCATTTTCAACGATCGGGCGCGACGCTCCGTACCCTTTGGGGGTCAGCCGTTCGGCTGCGATTCCTTGTGAGATCAGATACTCGACGACAGTCTTGGCACGCTGTTCCGAAAGCACCCAATTCGCATGCTCCAGCCCAACGTTGTCCGTATGGCCGCCGACTTCAAAGGCCACCGTTGGGTCCTCATGTAAAATTGTGGCCACGCGGTTTAATATGGCTTTCCCATCCGGCAGAAGGGTCGCGCTGTTGATTCGGAATTGAATCGTATTTTCTCTCAACAGGTCATCGATCTTTTTTTTCAACACCGCCGGGGCAGATACCCGCGCCACTGGTGGAGGAGATGGCGGCGGCTCAATGTTGTTTGGAGCCGGTGAAGGAACTTCCGCCGGGTGCTCCAATGCATCCGGAGGAGATGACGTCACCGACCCTTTACCACAGAAGAAGAATGTCGAACCAAGGATGAATAACCCGAGGAGTATCAAGAACGGGTCTTTGCCTTGCATGACGGTCACCTTCGCCTAAAGAGAGCAACGGAGCATGCCGAAGCAGAATATTGCGTGTAGGCAAAGCCGTCAAGGGGTCCGTCCTCTATCCTAGAACTTCCACAGGTGGGCGACCCCTCGGATACATGACCAAACCGCAAACGCTGCAATCTGCATGATGGAGTCTGGCCCATGAAAAACCATCTGGACATGCTCTCAAATTCAGGTAGCATTCGTGAATGGAAAAAATCGCGCGTTGTTGAATTCGGTGGTACCCTCAAAGGACATGCGCCAACGTAGCAAACCACCCCAGCAACTCGTGCGTGTCTGATTGGATCGGTCATTTAGACCTTAGCTGGAGTGCTGGAATACCGACTTCGCCCCGTCACCTCGACCAGGAGGCCACAGGGCTTTAGGTCCTCAATGATACCACTTATAGCAGCCCCACGATGCGTGGGGCCAATTAGGGCGATATCGCTAGTCTATGTCAGCGCCTCTAGGTGAATTCCCAGCGGAAGCGCTTGCATTTTCCGGTGCACTAGGCCACGATAGTAATGACTATTAAGAGGATAACAATGCTGTGAGGAATGTAAGGGTCATTTGGCCCTATTAGAAGATGTCGGTGCTGGATAGAACTACTAAATGCCTGAGTGATTGTTCATGGTGGTATTTGGTGAGAATTTGCAGCTAAGAGGTTAATCCATGCTGAACCATCTCAAATCCCATGTCGTGGCCTATAGCCTCGCCGCCGTGGTGGTCATATTCTTCACCGGGCAGGCGGTCATATGGTCCTGGCAGAGCGAGACGAACCTGATGGAGCCGCAGCCGGTTGAAGCTGCCGTTGACCTGGCCTCGCTAGAGAGCGTCTCGGGACTGGAGCAGAGGAACCAAGAGCTCTACGCACAGAACAGCCAGCTCAACGAACAGAATGAACAGCTCCAGGACAAAAATGGCCAGCTCCTCCAGCAGAACGGCCAACTCCGCCACCAAAATGGTCAGCTCCGGCAGCAGATCACGCAGCTCCAGGAGGTCATTAAGGAAAAGGACGAGCTGGCCGCAACTCAGACACGCGAGCTTGGGCTGCGGCATAAACAATTGGCTGAGTACGAGCAGGTCTTGGAGGCCATGAAAGTGCAGACGCCGATCATTAAGCAGGCAGTGCTGAAGCAGGCTGAGACGGATGCGGGGTTGGTCAAGCTGGCGAAGGAAACGTTGGGAGTCGATGTCGAGGTGAGGGAATGCCGATGAGCGATATCGGTTTCTATCCTATGGCTGGAAATTCTCTGAACATCGTAGCTTGTCACGCTGTTCATCGTGAAGGCGTTGATTCAACCACTAGAAAACGTGAATCGGTATGTCAAGGTGGAGGAACGAAGACCATGATCTACCTGTTGCTTACCCTACTCCTACTTCCTGCCGTTGCCCAGGCCGAAGAAAAAGTCGTCGCGGTACCTCGTGATCAGTTCGTCAAGGTGCTGGCCGAGGTCAAGCAGAACAAGCAGCTTCTGAACGAGTCGGGAAAGTTGTTGGCTGAGTATAAGGACATGTTTGAGAAACAGAAAGCCTATGTGGAAACGCTGGAAGGGCTCAACGAGAACCGAAAACAGGAAAGTGAACTGCTGCAAGAACAAAACGCTGCGCTCCAAGAGCAGCTCGACGCCGAACGGCGGCGGAAAGAAGACTTGGCCTGGAACCAGAAGGCGCAGTGGGCAGGACTTGGGGCGGCGGTTCCAACGGCGATTGTGATTTTACGGAAGCTGGTATTCAAATTCTGACCACTCAGAACAACATAGCAGGCTGACTTGTGACCATTCGCCAATCCCGTTCTTCGCCACCAGCAGTCAAGATGGTCGGCGGTTCTGCATGAACGACCACGTCTTCGCCTTACTCGCCTGACACAGTCCCTGATAGACAACGGCGCGAATCATCGTGCTCCTGCCTAATGGTCATGGGGAGCGCAGCGCAAACGTCAGCCCACCCACACCCCAGATGGCCTCTCACCCGCTGCTTTAGATCGAATACTGAAAGACCGGCTTGGCTCCAATGGCCTGGGCCAGAACACCACGGCGCTTGAGCTCATCGAGGACTCGAGCGGTAGCAGCGTCAAAATCCGTGGGACCGGCGAGAACGACATCGGTATTCGGCGGCGGCTCTTCTTCGATCTTGCTCATGTGCACGGCGACGACCGGTGCGGGATGCACAAGAGTTCTAATTGCTTCAGAGGCTTCGCGATAGGCCAGGCCGAAGGGATTGGTCGTGGAGACTACAATGAGGCCCGTATCGGTGAGCAGGCGCGCCACTTCGCCATAGCGTCGCGTCATTTCTGTCGTCTGCCCCCGCTCTTCTTCGGTCAGGTCCGCATCAAGGCCGCGCCGGAGATTTTCTCCATCCAAGAGATAGGCGTGACGTCCATCCGCCACCAGACGGCCTTCGAGTTTTCTGGCCAAGAAGGATTTGCCGGTGTGCCGACCGCCGGTAATCAAGACAACGGCTGCACGATGGCCATACTGTTGCGCTCGGTCCTCAACCGTGACTTCGCCTTTGACCCAGGCAAAGTCGCGGCGCCTGGCTTCTTCGCGGAGAAACTCCTGATCGTCGTGGACGAGTTCGGTGATGATGCCGCCGCCCGCAATATCATATTCGTCCACCAGCACAAACCGCCCCGTGGCCTCAAACGATGCCGAGAGGTCGAATGCGATCGGTGCTTTCGTACGCAAAGTTAATTCGGCCACTTGGTTCTTACTGACTGCGCCGCTGCCCTGTTGCTGGGTAAGATCCATCGTATCGATGATTCGATGGATCGAGGCTACTTCGCAGTCCACCTCTTTGGTCGCCACGCGCAAGAGATATTTCCGCCCCTTTTCCAGCGGCCTCTTTCCCAGCCAAAACACGTTGGCCCGAAAGGCCGTGGAGACCTGGGGAAGAGCGTCTTGCCGCGAGGCGATTTCACCACGCTCCACAAAAATCTGCTCGTCGAGCGTCACACCGATCGATTGTCCCGCCTGACCTTCTGTCGGTTGTGGCTCAATATTGAAGGCCTCCACGGTCCGGATGTTGGCCCGTTTGTTCGAGGGCGAGAAGACGAGGTGATCGCCCACCTTGAGCCGCCCGGCTGCAATGCGACCGGTGATGATGCGACGAGCATCGAACTTATACACATCCTGCACAGGCAGTCGCAGCGGTTGTTCCGAACGGGCCGTTTCTTTGCTGAACCCACCGAGCGTCTCCAGGACGGTCGGACCACCGTACCACGACATCTGCCCGCTACGATTCGCGATGTTGTCGCCGAGCTTGGCGCTGACCGGAATAAATTGTGACGGTACGGCTTTGAACCGTCCAAGAAACTCCCGATACTCCTTTTCAATCCCGTCGAACACGTCCTGCCGGTACCCGACCAGATCCATCTTATTGACCACGACCGCAAACTGCCTCACACCTAGGAGAGACAAGAGATAGCCGTGTTTCTTTGACTGTTCCTTGACGCCTTCCAGCGCATCGATCAAGAGCAAGGCCGCTTCGGCACGCGCGGCGCCGGATATCATGTTCTTGAGGAATTCCTTGTGGCCCGGCGCATCAATGATGATGTATTGGCGACCCTTCCACATGAAAAACGTGCGGGCCGTATCGATCGTGATTCCCTGCTCCTGTTCCTCGAGGAAGGCATCGAAGAGAAAGGCGTATTCGAACTCTTTCCCCTGCTGTTTGCAGATCGCCTGAACTTTTTCCAATTTACCGTCGGGCAGCGACCCAGTATCGGCATAGAGCCGGCCCAGCAGCGTAGACTTGCCATGATCTACATGGCCAACGATCACGATATTCAGGTTTTCAGATGGTTTTGTTGCAGTTGTTGTCATGTTCTTTCACCATGCAGAATGCTCAAACGGGCATGCCAGCGAGGCCGCAGGTGAGAAACAACCGGAGGCGTACCCTCTGGGGTACGTTGAGGATTGTTTCGATCCGAGAACGAAGCTACATGCTCGTTTCAGCATTCTGCTTACATGTAACCGTCTTTACGCAGTAACTCCATCCCTCTCCCTTCGTCCTGCGCTCGACCAGACCGTTCAGCCACCGTGGTATGGCGCAGCTCTTCAATGATGTCATCGACGTTCTTCGCGGTCGATTTGATCGGTGTGGTACAGGGCGCACAGCCCAGGCTGCGATAGCGGGTACCATCGCCTCTATCGAGGTACAAGTCGATAAAGGGAATGTTTTCTAGTTTGATGTACTCCCAAATATTAATCTCGGTCCAATCCAGCAATGGATGAATACGAATATGGGTACCCGGCGGGAACGTCGTCTTGTATTGATCCCACAGCTCAGGCGGCTGATCCCGAAAATCCCAGTCGCCGTGTTTATCCCGTGGAGAGAAGTAGCGTTCCTTGGCCCTGGTCCCCTCTTCGTCGGCCCGGACGCCTAGGATAATGCCGGTGTATCCCTTGTTTTCTAAGAGTTGCTTGAGGCCGTTCGTTTTCAAGGCGGTACAACAGACCACGCGGCCCATCTCGTGATTCATGCCGGCCGCCAAGGCTTCCTTGTTCTGGCCGACGACCAGATTTAACCGCCATTCTCGCGCCAGCCGATCACGGTACTCAATCATCGCCGGGATCTTGTAACTCGTATCGACATGGAGGAGCGGAAACGGCACATGCCCAAAGAACGCCTTACGAGCCAACCAGAGCAATACGGTCGAATCCTTCCCCATCGACCAGAGCATGGCGAGATTGTCGAAGTGTTTATAGGCTTCTCGAAAGATATAGACGCTTTGATCTTCAAGTTGCCGGAGATGTTTCATGACTCTATTCCTTCTGCCCTGTCCTTTAGCCCTACGCTGCCACCGACGTGCGCGCCAATTCATCCAGCTTGCGAGCCGCCGCTCCACCCTCAAGAGCTGCGCGTACAGCAGGAAAACTTGCAGCCAACGACGCCCCTTTGCCTGCGGCGTAGAGCAGCATCGCCGCGTTCATGAGCACCCATTCTCTTGGACCACCTTGCGCCTGATTCTGAAGAATTCGACGAAGCAAATCGGCTTCTTTATCTCGCAGGTCTGGTGGAAACCCTGCCATTTCTCTCGATGGAATACACGTCAGCTTAAAATCTTTTGGCGACACGCCAAGCGGCGTAATACGTTCATCACGCAATTCGAGCACCCGAGTCTCCATCGAGGCAGAGAGCTCCGGATCGCCTTCGACTCCGCGAATCACCAACGCCCGTGGACAACCCAGAATGCGCAACACTTCCGCGGTTTTTTCAAAATGCGGTGGATGGGATAACCCGACGACTTGCACTGAGGCTCGCGCCGGATTGAGCAGTCTGGCGATAGGATGGAAGACGTTTCTGACACCAAACGCTTGACGCATCTCCAAAAATCGGAAGACAGGTGGATGATACAGTCCGATGTCCAAGTATCCAAACCCCTTTCGATTCACGTCCTCCGTCACCATTTTGGGATCGGCATCAACCGGGATGCCCAACGCTTTCAGGACCCCAGCGCTTCCAGGCCGGCCAGGAATGCCATCGTAGCCGTGCATCAGAACCGCAGCGCCGGCCGCCACGGCGACGATGGACGCGGCAATGATTGCGTGAAACGTGTCTTGCTTCCCGGCATAGCTCGGGACATCGACCAATGCCAGGCCTCGCGAGACGGCAAGCGGAGGGACGTACTGCCGGGCGGCAGCCGTGAGGGCCGCCAATTCAGTCACCGACTCAGTCTTGAATCGCATGGCAATGAGAAAGGCGCCGACCTGCGCCGGACTAGCCTCTCCTTCAATCAAGGCCTTCATCGCCTGCTTGCACTCATCCCAGGTGAGGTCCTTGGAGGCCTTTGGCCCTTTGGCAATCTTGGCAAGGATGTCTAGAATCGGCATGTTACGACTTATGGAGTCCGCACTCGGTTTTAGCGAAATTCTTCCAGCGACCGGCCCGCGAATCCTCACCTGGAGCCACGGGAGTGGTGCAGTGGGTGCATCCAATGCTGGGATAGTTCTGGTCATGCAACGGGTTGTAGGGAACTTCATAGACCTTGATGTAGGTCCAGACATCGTTCCAACTCCATCTAGCCAGCGGATTAATTTTCACTAGCTCGAATTTCTGATCCCATTCCAAGATCCCGGCATTCGCGCGTGACGGTGCCTGATCGCGCCTGATTCCTGTGATCCACGCCTCGTATCCTCGCAACACCCTCGTTAATGGCTCAACCTTGCGCAGCTGGCAGCAGCGATCTGGTTCCCGTGACCACAAGGCATCGCCATAGTCTGTCGCCTGTTGTTGCGGCGTCAGCAGCGATTTCATCTGGACGACCTGTGCCGGCTTGAGGCCATACCGCTCGATCACTCGATCCCGCGTGACATAGGTTTCCGGAAACAAAAACTCGGTATCGAGATAGAACAACGGCACAGACGAATCGATGCGATGTACCATGTCGACCAGCACAACATCCTCCGCCCCGAAGCTGCAGGCCAACACAATCTTTCCTCGATAGCGCTCAATGGCCGCCGCGACCACGTCCTGAGGCTGCTTCGTTTCAAACGAGACACCCCAGGCTTTGAGCTCTTCGGTGAGTTCTGATCGATCCTTTGCTGCCATGGCGACCAGATTTTCTACCCTTCAACCTTTTCCACCAAGATCCGATAATGCGACGCTTCTGGCTCCAGCGCCTCCTGGATCAATACCTTATGCCCGTCATTCTTCAGGCTCATGGGCACATTCTTGATCGGCTCGCCCGCGTCCAGCCAGACTTCCAGCTTCTCACCTGCGTCCATCATTTCGAGCTTCAACTTCGTTTTCACATAGTTCATGGGACAGGCCACACCTCGCAAATCATAGACTGGGGCACCGGTGGGAGCTGGAGCGGCTGGTTTAGTTTCGACTGGTGCAGGCGCAACCGGAAGTGGTTCTTCCTTCACTGCCGAGAGCTTGAGATCCTTCCCCATCTGATCCGTTGCCGTCCGGCAAGCATCGACAAATCCCTTGGCAAACACCATCTTCTCACGTGCTGATTCCCCTGACGTTTCCTTCGGACCCAGATCGCCGACCTTTGCGCTCAGGTCCAGATACGAAGACGGCACAATGCCCTTCTGGGCGATTCGACTGTCGAACTCAAGAAACGTCTCGGAGTCCGTCGACGGTTCCAGCCCTTCAGTCACCAGTAACGCCTTGGCCGCGGCCAATACAGCTCGATATGATTTGTTCACCGACACGGAATATTGATGTTTCTCGACTAATAGCTTGGCTTGATAGAGCTCTTGATCTGCCTCCAGGATGCCATTTTCGATCATCTCGAGCGCACCGCCGGCACATTCACCGGGGCCGAGATCTTCAAGAATAAACTCCTCTTCGCCTTCCCAGTCGTAGTAGAACGTCGAGTCCTCTTCAAATGAGGGTACGATCGTGTAGGGAATCAACTCATCCTTCAGCTTGCTCTTGCCCATTCTGGCGATGAACTTCGGCAAGTTTTCATTCGGTTGGCGATCACGCCGGTACACATCAATTAGATGGGAGATCGCCGCCGGAACCGCCTTGGCAGGCAACTTCACCGTCATCTGGCCGATCTTGGCCGTACCGTTGACCGAGCCACCGAGATGCAATTCGTAGTGTGGCGCGATATGCTCGCCCAGGCGCTTCCCAACTCCATGCAGCCCGATCGTAGAAATGTGGTGTTGCGCGCAAGAGTTGTGACAACCGCTGATTTTGACATCGACCCCAGCCAGATCTTCGGGCACCCGCCCGGCGGGAAAGACTTCGGCCAACGCCCGCGCGAGCCCCTTAGATGAGGTTATACCGAGGCCACAGGTATCAGTGCCTGGGCAGGCGATAATGTCCTCGACCAGTTCCGCGCCAGGATCGGCCAACCCCTGTGAGGCCAGATCCTCATAAAGCTGCTGGACCAGGTCAGCGGGAATCCATCGGATCACCATGTTCTGGTTGATGGTGGTGCGAAGATTGCCGTTCGAATAGCGGTCGGCAAGATCCGCCACAAACAGCATCTGCTCAACGGTCAAATCTCCCATGAAGAGCTTGATGGCAGCCGTGACATAGCCTTCCTGTTTTTGTTTCACCACATTGGTTCGTTTCCACATCTCATAGGGCGTTTCGCGACCAATTGCGGGGGCACCGTTGCCGTTTCCATGTGCTGCACCATTCCGCGTTGGCATGATGAGCGGGGTCGGCTCGTCCTGATGCGGCAGGAGTGTCAACGACCCGTTCTGGGGAAGAGTATGACCCATCGCTGCATAGGCGGCTTCCCATCGGCGCTTAAATTCTTCAAAGCCCAGCTTGTCAATCACGAACTTCATACGGGCTTTGTTACGATTTTTTCTGTTCCCCAGGGTATCGAAAACCTTAATCACGGCCTCAATGCTGGGGATCAGTTCCTCCATCGGGGTGAATTCCCGAAGCAGTTGGGCGATTCGCGGAGCCGAGCCTAACCCACCACCTGCCACCATGCGGAAGCCAACCACCCCGTCGGCCCGCTTTACTGCCAGCAAGCCGATATCATGGATCGGGGTCAGGGCGCAGTCATGCGCGCAACCTGAGAAAGCGATCTTGAATTTCCGAGGCAAACTTTGGTTCAACGGATTCCGCAGGAGATGATAGGCCACGGTCTTCGCGTACGGAGTGACATCGAACACTTCCCCTTGGCACACACCTGCCAAATGGCAGGCCGTCACATTCCGCACGGTGTTGGCACAGGCCTCTCTGGTCGTCAGCCCGACTTCCGCCAAGCCTCGCATGATGGTCGGCACATCTTTCAGTTCCACAAAGTGCATCTGGATATCTTGTCTCGTCGTGACATGGCCGACACCCGTGGCGTAGCGATCAGCGAGTTCGGCCAGCCGGCGAAGCTGATTCGCCGTGATACCGCCGAAGGGAATCTTGACGCGTACCATTTGCACGCCGGGCTGACGCTGGCCATAAATGCCGTATTGCAGGCGGAACGGCTTGAATAGATCGGTAGAAATTTCCCCAGCCAGGGTCCTGAGTGCCTCGGTTTCAAAAGTTTCGATTTCCTCCTGGATGGCTGGTGGGATCGCATGGGTCTTGATCTTGGGGATAGTAATGGATTCGATCTGGCTCATCGCTAGCTCCTTGGCTCCTGGAAAGAAACGTTCGTGTCAAATGTGGTACATCGGATTTTGTTTGGCCTCAAGAGTGCGTTGATGTGTCGCTAACTGTTCGACCGTAATGTGCTCGAGCACCTTCCGTTCAGCTTGTTGTACTTGCTCCCAGACGTCACTAAGAAGTTCGGGCTTAGTGAGTCGATCACGCGTTCCCTGATGGACAGCGGCTCGGTGGAAGAGAGGCCCCTCCAGGGCTTCGAGTATATCCGCGATCGAGATGAGTGCCGGTTCGCGGGATAAGAGATAGCCCCCTTGGGCTCCTCGATGGCTTTGTATGACATCCGCATTTTTTAACGCATGGAGGACTTGTTCAAGAAAACGAATCGGAATCCCCTGTCGCCTGGCGATGGCTCTCGCTTGAATAGGAGATTCCTTCGCATTGATCGCCAGATCAACAGCCGCCATAATTCCATAGGTCGTTCGCTTCGATACTTTCATTCTTTATTATTCCGGTAGGAATTGAATGGTTACTAATACTCCCCTCTCATCGCATCTGTCAAGTCTGATGAGATCTACCTGGCATTCCCTCCATCTGCGCCTCAAGTGTTCAGCATTCATACAGTCCTGGTACCAAAGCCTGATCGCCGCCATTAGCCAAGATCAGGCTGTTTATCGTAAGCCCTGGCCTACAACGGCATGAACGAATGGAGCTGTTTGACAGCCGACTAGAGACATAATTCCGATTGACATCGCGTATGCCCTAAGCAATAATCCGAGCTCTTCTTCCTGTGGTGCCTTCATGCCAGCGCCGTCATCCGCATACAACATTCTCTTGCTTACAACTGATGCAACGATACAGAAACAAGTTAGGCAAACCTTTGAGGATGCTTCGGTTACCGTCGATCGAGATACGGCAGCCCTTCAGAAAGAATCACCCAAGCACAGCTTTGATATTGTGGTCGTGGAATCACGCACGGGTCGAGAACAGACGATCGAGCCCGAACACTATCTGGTCCCTTCTCGCACCTTGTTCATCAAAGGTTCGCGCGCTGTCTTGAGAAAGACACTGAAGATGATCCAGGTGATGAATACACCGAGCCCCCTCCAGCCGAATACAGCCCGCGATGGCTCGTTAGAGAGTTACTTGGAGGTTAAGATGGGAGAATTTGTAAAAGGCATGAGGAACGGATCGGCAAGGAATCTGCACCCGATCCTCCTTGCTGCCGTAGAGCGCCCTCTCATCACGTCTGCCTTAAAGGAGACGCGAGGCAACCAAATACGCGCAGCTGAGCTTCTAGGGCTGAATCGGAATACGCTACGAAAAAAGATCGTCGATCTACACATTCCCTTGAAACGAACCAAAGCGAAGGGCGGGTCGTAGTGCGTAGGTTCTTGTGTCACGAAGTGCCTCTGAACTCACCGTTCACATTTTCTCTCAACACTCAAGGAGGAGGGATATTATGACCAAGGAAGAGTTGATTGCGAAGATGGCCGCTTCGGCAGGAATCACCAAAGTTGCGGCAGGAACTGCCCTTGAAGCGTTTACCGGAGCGGTGACGTCCTCCCTCAAGAAGGGGCAACGAGTCTCCCTTGTCAATTTCGGCACGTTTACGATCTCCAAGCGAAAATCCCGGATGGGAAGAAACCCAAGAACCGGGGAATCGCTCCGAATTCCGGCTGCCAAAGTACCTAAATTCTCAGCCGGAAAAGAGCTGCGTTCGGCAGTAAAGTAATCGTCTTCTCCTACAGAGTGCCTGCAATAGAATGAAGGGAGAGTCACTCTTTCAGACCACTGAAGGCGTGCTGTCTTCTGTTTCGTTTTCTTGACAGTGTCCCTGAGGCTATATTAGCATGCCTCCCTTGCGTATAGGCGCGTAGCTCAGGGGGAGAGCGCTACCTTGACACGGTAGAGGTCGACGGTTCAAGACCGTCCGCGCCTACCATGAATCTGAGGCACTGGCTTGCCTCTCGGAGGCGCAGTGCCTTTGTTTATTTTTGGTGCGGTGGAAATTAGTCCCTTAGAATGAAGATCTCGGTCAAAGACGGCCCAACCGCAGACATACCGGCTGGCGAAACGGTAGGAGCTGCCCTGTCTGCCTTGGGGCTTGCGAGTCAGGATGTTCTGGCAGCCAAGGTCGATGGGACGGTGGTCGATCTGTCGCAGCCTCTTTCCGGTAGTTCGACCGTTGAACCACTTCAGTTTAATAGCGTCGAGGGTCGGGAAGTCTACCGTCACAGCAGTACCCATATTATGGCTCAGGCTGTGAAAGAGCTGTTTCCGACTGCCCAGCTCACGATCGGTCCAGCACTAGAAGACAGTTTTTATTATGACTTCGCGTACGACCGCCCCTTTACGCCTGAGGACCTTGAAAAGATAGAAGCGCGTGCCTCTGAGATCATCGCACGGAATCTCACGATTACACGGAGAGAATTTTCCAAACAAGAGGCCATCGATTTTTTTCAGGCCAGAGGCGAACAGTACAAGGTTGAACTCATTCAAGGTTTTCCCGATGGAGAACCGATCACCGCCTATACACAAGGCGATTTCGTCGATCTCTGCCGTGGGCCTCATCTCCCAGCAACAGGTTCGGTCGGTGCAATTAAATTGCTCAATGCCGCCGGAGCCTACTGGCGTGGCGATGAACGCAACCCTATGTTGCAGCGCATCTATGGCACCTCCTTCCCAACCAAGGCTGAGGTAGATGCCTATCTCGCCAGGCTGGAAGAGATCAAGCGACGCGACCACAGAAAAGTCGGCAAAGAGTTGGACTTGATCAGCATTCAGGACGACATCGGTCCCGGGTTAGTGCTCTGGCATCCCAAGGGCGCGGCCGTGCGTTTGTTGATTGAAAACTTCTGGCGAGAACAGCATATTCGCGATGGCTACGACTTGGTGTACTCACCCCATACCGCTCGCCTCGATCTGTGGAAAACCAGCGGGCATGTCGACTATTACCGTGACAATATGTTTCCAGCGATGAAGCTGGAAGGGAGCGAGTACCAGCTGAAGCCGATGAATTGTCCGTACCACATCATGATCTATCAGTCTCATCTCCGAAGCTATCGAGACCTCCCTATCCGCTACGGCGAGCTTGGAACCGTGTACCGCTATGAACGGACCGGCGTCTTGCATGGGCTGATGCGGGTACGCGGATTCACGCAGGATGATGCCCACCTCTTCTGTCGCCCGGATCAGATGGAGGCCGAGGTCAGCCGGGTATTGGACTTTACGTTTTTCGTGTTGCAAACGTTCGGCTTCCAAGAGTTCGAAGTGTTCCTGTCGACAAGACCCAAAGAGTCGGTGGGAGGTGATGAGCATTGGACATTGGCGACAAGCGCATTGGAAGCGGCACTGAAAAGTCGCAACCTCTCATTCCATCTCGACCCCGGGGGCGGCGCGTTCTATGGCCCGAAGATCGATATCAAGATCAAGGATGCCTTGGGTCGGTCCTGGCAATGCTCTACAGTGCAGGTGGACTTTAACAACCCAGAGCGGTTTGAATTAAGTTATATTGGAGAAGATGGCAAGGCCCATCGTCCGATTATGATCCATCGCGCCCTCATGGGCTCCATCGAGCGGTTCTTTGGAATTTTGATCGAACATTATGGTGGCGCATTCCCGACGTGGCTCGCGCCGGTTCAGGCCGTGGTGATAAGTATTACCGATCAGCAGGAGAAGTACGTCGCTGCTGCAGCCACGCGACTGAAGACAGCAGGTTTCCGTGCCGAAGCCGACCTGCGGAACGAAAAGATCGGGTTCAAGATTCGGGAGGCGGAGAAAGCGAAAGTCCCCTTCATGTTGGTCGCAGGGAAACGCGAAGTTGAGAGTGGGACGCTCTCCGTACGTGGTCGAAGCGGCTCTAACTTAGGAACAATGACGCTGGATGAGGTCGTGGCTCTCCTACAAACCGAGACCAAACAGACCCAGCGAGAACTTCAACTCACACACTAGAAAGAGGTGGCCTATCGTCCCCAAATTGCGCGTGAACCGTGAGATCCGAGTGCGGGAAGTTCGTGTGATCGGACCGGAAGGAGAACAACTCGGTATCCTCCCGACTCCAGATGCGTTTCGTCAGGCTCAAGAGAACGGCTATGATTTAGTGGAAGTGGCTCCCACGTCCGCCCCGCCGGTCTGCCGGATTATGGACTACGGGAAATACAAGTATGAGCTTAGTAAAAAGGAGCATCAGAGCCGACGTCATCAAAAGTCTACCCAGGTGAAGGAAATCAAACTTCGCCCACGGACGGACAAGCATGACCTTGAGATCAAGGTTCGGCAAATGAAAGCCTTTTTGGAGGAAGGGAATAAAACCAAGGTCACCCTCACCTATCGTGGGCGAGAAATGGCCAATCAGGAAATGGGTCGTGCCGTGATGAATTCGGTGATTGAACAATTGGCGCAATCCGGCACGATCGAGTATGCTCCCCGCATGGAGGGACGCAGTTTAATCATGATCGTGGCCCCAAAACATTGACGTCTGATTCGAGGCTATCCATCAACCAAAGGAAGTTTGCGATGAAGGTTAAGACGCATTCCGGAACGAGCAAGCGATTCAAAAAAACAGGAAGCGGCAAGATTGTGCGACGCAAGGCAGGCAAGCGGCACATCCTGACAAGCAAGCGGCACGACCGGAAGCGCCGCTTGAGCGGAACCGCAGTGGTGGATCCAACGGTGGTTTCTACCTTGAATCGGCTCCTGCCATACGCATAGACGACAATCGTGTTGATGTTGTGACTTTCAGGACCCAAAGGAGTAATGAATCATGCCTCGCGCAAAAGGTGGACCAAAAACGAGAGCCCGACGGAAGAAGCGGATTAAGTTGGCGTCAGGCCAGTACGGCGCAAAGAGCCGGCTGTTTAGATCCGCCACGGAGAGCGTAGACAAGGGATTGACCTACGCCTACACCGGTCGAAAGAATCGCAAGCGGGACTTCCGTCAATTGTGGATCGCGCGCATCAGCGCAGCCGTTCGAGCACAGGGCCTGAGCTATGGGCGATTCATCAACGCCCTCAAGAAGGCGAATGTGGCGTTGGACCGCAAGGTCCTCTCCGATATGGCGATCAAAGATTCGGCGGGATTTGAAAAGTTGTGCGACCTCGCCAAACAACACGTTCCGGCTACGGCATAAGTTCTCACAACTCAGCATCAAACGGAGAGAGGGGAAATAACGCACTGTTATTTCCCCTGTTGATTTCCGTTCACCATCTACTCCCCTTAACCCGTTCACGCAAGGGCTAATTATCTTCCCGGCCCACAGATACCAGTGAGAGGCGTGTGTAGGAGTGCAGGTCGGCTCCTTTTTTCTCATGCATACACACAAGCCCGACATGCCGCCAGCGCCGACCTCTGGCAAAGCATTGATAGTTTCGACATTGCGGTGGTCAGCTCAGTTCGGTGTTTCCTGATGTGCAATGCAAGATCCGCCCCCATCGCACGATTCGAGACGTACATTCGAACCTGAATCCGGCCTGCTTCTTGGTTTTTACTAAGAGGGGCAAACGGTCTAGTCTTTTTGAAAGTGTAAGATACCCCAGGTCAAATGCCCGGCCATGCCGGCATCAACCCAGTGCTGTAATCCCACTTTCATATTGGCCAAATATTCTTCTGCACACACACGAACGAGGGTGTGGTGTTGCGCGACAAGTTCTTGCAAGACCCGGGCATAGTGGGCTGGTAAATTCTTGGACAAATCCATAATCCCGACTTCTTTCCATCCAAGTTTTTTGGCCAATTGTTGATAATACTCAAGCGATCCTAGGGAATCCAAATGAATACGATCGAGGATCGGTTGCAACACATCTTTTGGACATTTGGCGCTTTGCATCGGATCGGTGAATATGAACTGTCCGCCCTTGGCCAACACTCGAGACACTTCTTCAAAAACTCTTTCCCGATCTCCGCTATGCAAAATGGCATCCTGAGACCACACCAAATCGACACTCCCATCAGGGAGCGGAATCTCTTCAAAGCTGCCATCAATGACATTAATCGCCAAACTAATGCCTGCTTTCTGATTGAGTTCTCGATTGCGTCTGTTTTGGATTTCACTCAAATTCAGACAACCTACCTGGCAACCATATTCCTTCATAAGATAGCGGGCTGAGCCTCCATATCCCGATCCGAGATCCAACACACGGGTCTTCGAATCAAGATTCTTCACGGAAGAGGCCATCCTTTCCACCGTCCGTCGGCTAGCATCGAATATTGAATCCTTGTCAGATTGGTAGAGTCCAATATGAATATCTTCACCACCCCAAATCGTGGCATAAAATCGGTCCGCATCAGAGCTGTTGTAATATTCCCGGGCCGTAGCCACAGCAGGCGAATAGGTCTGATTCCCAGAATTGCCTACAATCCTCGTTGCACGTTCCTCATTTTTGTAGAGTTTTTCCGCCACATGCACATAAAAGTCTGGAGCCTCAACCTTATGCGTTTCCTGGAAATCGGCATAGGTTTTCACCTGCTGAAAACCCACTTCGTTCATAAGCCGACGAGTGTATTCTTTCCGCAGGGGAAACATATTCAAATGAAAAACCTCTTCATCAGGAAACGTATAGCGAAATCTGGTCAGCCCTTCATCCACATACTCAGGCTCAGCGCTGACATTATCCCCGCAATAGTAATAGATATGCTTCGATTTAAACCCATCGTCTAAAATGCCATCGTAATTACGTTGATCTAGAATGAGTACCCCGTCATGTCTCAAGACGGCGTAAAACTCGGCCAAGGCTTTTCGCCGATCTTGCTCGGAAAAAAGATGGGTCAGAGAATTACCCAGGCAAATCACGGCATCATATTTATTGTGAATATCTCTGTTTAGCCACCGCCAATCAGCATGAATCGTCTGCATGATAAAGCCAGCTCGCCGAGCATTTTCAAAGGCTTTCGCTAACATTTCCGGACTGCCATCCGCACTGGTAACGTTGAACCCAGCCCGCAAAAGCCGAACCGAATGAAACCCCGTTCCGGTCGCCACATCCAACACGGACCGAACTCCACGCTCTTTCAAAAGCCTGATAAAAAAGTCCCCTTCGCTCGAGGCCCGAGCTCCCCAATCAATGAGTTCGTCCCATTTTTGGACAAAACTATGGACATACTCCTCTTTGTACAAATCCGTTTGTCGTTTAGCGATAGGATTATCGCCATATGCTTGTTTTCTACTCATGGACTAACCTCCTAAACGACCGCTGCTCTCACCATCCTCCGGGAAGGCTGAGTAAGTACATGGCAACGTTATGTTTATTGGGAAAGGCAAAAGAAAAGTATACGCCGAATCTTAAAATCAGGACATAAAAAGGCCCTCCGAAAGCGATGGACCTGATTGGTTGGACAGCATGTTCTTGTCATTAAGTGGTGACTCGCGTGTGTTGCCTATGCGGCGGTGAGCCGTGCAGGCAGGTTGTCATATGTACACCTGGTCTGGTGTCATGCCGTCAAGTGCCCGGTGCAGTCTGGTGCGGCGACCAAGATCTCCAGATTGCGGAGGAGATCAGGATAGACTGTGTGGGCGTGATACCACTGGCTGATTCAAACTGACCCAAGACCGATTCGCCACTTTCTGGTGGCTTCGGTGAAGCAAGGCTATTACTTATCACACTATCGGAAGTTCTGGAGCCCCTCTGAACTTCCTCTGGCGAGCGTTTGGTAGGCCAGATTGTTTGCCAAAGATATCAAGCTTAAACCTTTTACCCCATAAAGAGCAACCCTTTTAAGTCACAAACGTTAAAATGACAGCGCCACACGAAGCAATAGCCTTAGAATAACTTGGGAATTGCCTACTTTTTCGCAACAACTCCCCTCTGCCTATTCTCAATACAAAATGATGGATCATTTCTCGACCAAAGGGCTTCCATGGTATTTTTCTTGTTCACTGCGGTTAATTATGGTAGGGCTAAGCGCTTTCTCTACACCCCATCGCTTCATGAACCCACTAAAATCCACCACTTCTGTTTTCAATATTTCGTGCACCCTGGCCTTTTCCTTCCTTCTGTGGGGAGGTCTCGCGCCAGATCATTTGGCGAAGGTCACCGGCGCCCTCCAAACGTCCCTTCTGGATTCGTTTGGTTGGCTGTATGTGTTAGCGGCATCCAGCTTTCTGATTTGCGCCCTCTGCCTAATCTTTTCCCGATGGGGAGATATTCCACTTGGGCCAGACGGGGCCAAGCCTGAATTCAACCTCCTCACGTGGTTTGCCATGCTGTTTTGCGCCGGTATGGGTATCGGTCTTGTGTTTTGGGGTGTCGCCGAACCCACATCCCATTTTCATGACCCGCCCATCGGAGAAGGAGGAACCCCGCAGGCTGCTCGTCTGGCGCTCCAATATTCGTTCTTTCATTGGGGACTGCACCCGTGGGGTATCTACACAATGATGGGCATGGCGCTCGCCTATTTCCAATTTCGAAAAGGTATGCCGGGGCTATTTAGCTTGGGCTGCCAATCGGTGTTGGGCAGGCATGCGACCGGACCACTGGGAACCGCCGTGGACGTGATTGCCGTCTTTGCCACCGTCTTCGGGGTGGCCACTTCCCTGGGGTTTGGTGCGGTGCAGATCAGCGGAGGACTCTCGTATGTGTTTGGCACGTCGAATTCACTCACGACTCAATTAATTTTGATCGCCATCGTGACGGCGCTCTTTATGCTCTCAGCCAAAACGGGCCTCCATCGCGGCATCAAATACCTCAGCAATCTCAATATGGTCTTGGCCCTGTCGTTACTCTTCTTTCTCCTACTTTTTGGGCCCACCCATTTCATCATGGAGGTCTTTCCGTCAACCATTGGACATTATCTCCAAAACCTCCCAACCATGAGCCTCAATCTCGCGCCCTTCCAGGACTCCACCTGGATTCATGATTGGACCCTCTTTTATTGGGCCTGGTGGATTGCGTGGGGCCCTTTTGTGGGCACCTTCATCGCAAGAATCTCCAAAGGCCGAACTGTACGCCAATTCGTGCTGGGCGTGCTGCTTGTCCCATCACTCTTTTGTGCCTTTTGGTTTACCGTCTTTGGCGGAACCGGAATTGCGTTAGAGCTCTTCCAGGACGTGCCTCTGAAAGCCGTGATGGACAAACAAGGCATAGAGGTCTTGCTCTTCACAGTCTTGGAGCAGTACCCCATGGGTACGATCATGTCGCTTATTGCCATCTTTTTGATCGGCACCTTTTTCATCACGTCCGCCGATTCCGCCACCTTCGTGCTGGGGACGCTCACGACCAACGGCAGCCTCCACCCACCCAATCGTATAAAATTCACCTGGGGCGTTATCCAATCCCTCTCTGCAGCGATTCTCTTGTGGTCAGGTGGCCTCAAAGGACTCCAAACCGGCGCCATTCTAGCAGCCTTTCCTTTCGTCTTCGTCATCATCATCCTCATCATTTCCCTCCTCAAATCCTTCAAAGAAGAAGTCCGAAGGATGTGAAAGGCCAGGGTTCAGCCCGGCCTCTTTCATGAATTCAAATCATTCCAGTCATTAAACATAGCGTCATAAAGGTGTTCGCTGCGATGAACAGCCAGGGCCTGAGCTATGGACGGTTCATCAACGCCCTGAAGAAGGCCAATGTCACCTTGGACCGAAAAGTCCTCTCCGACATGGCGATTAAAGACGCCGAGGGCTTTACCCAGCTGGTCGGCCTCGCCAAGCAGCACATGGCGCCGGCAGCGGCTTAAGCCACTCAAACAACAGCGGTAAAGGTGAAGCGGGAGTGACGAATCGTTGCTCTCGCTTTGTTCTTTGATCAAGATCCACACCTTTCTCCTTTCGCTCCATCCAGTTGTCGGTCCAAGGGCTGACAGAACATCCTCCAGCTCACCTCAACCGTATGGGAGCTGAGCATAAACTGCCAACCAGTCATCAGCATTCCGTCCTTTGTTTGCGAAGCACCTGCTTGAAAATACCTCTGACATTCTGTTGATCCAGGAGTTGTTAGGAATCGCAACATCAAAACGGCAATTGGCCATCCACATGGCTTCTATTGTGAAAGCTGGTCGGTGCCTCAGCCCCCTGGGTGGGATGTGAACCCCTTCAGGAAAGCTCTTATGCCAATACGCATGAAGTCCCATGATAAATTTGCGGTTTATTGAAATGACAAGGGTTATGTCGTATTGTTCGTGAACCATAGCAAAACGTTGCTGCTCAGGAACTGGTGGATCTGGCTCCCATGCGGATCGACCTAAACATGGTTACGCGCATGAACTAATGAGCACCACGTCCAATTTCACGGCTGAACTCGAGGCGAAGGTTACCCAGCAACTCAAGTCGCAGCGTGTCGGCTACCTACTCGGCGCAGGCTCGTCGTATCTCAACAACAATGGTTACCCACTCGCGTTTCAATTATGGGATAAGATCAAGGACAGCATCGCAGACGCGGCGAAGCGCAAGGACATCCAAGACAAACTCGACAGCGGGGCCAAGGGTATTGAGCATGCCCTGGACCTGCTTGACGATGGAGGAGCGAACGACACACCCTATCGCCACTTGGTAACGAGCGCGATCGCTGACCTGTTCATGCCGATGTCTCCACCGTTGAACCTGCATGGGGAGTTTGTTCGCCGGATCTCGCAACGCGCCGACCCATCCGTCAAAGTGTTCAGCCTCAACTATGACCCGTTGATCGAGCAAGCTGCGGCGATGGTGCGAGTACGCCTGATTGATGGGTTCTTGGGGGCCGAACATTGCTATTTCGACCCTGCCGTGTTTGAGGAGCGTATTGGGCGCATTCGTGGATCACACAAGGGCAGGCAATTTGAAGAGACTGTGAAGCCCATCCACCTGCTAAAGCTTCATGGTTCGATCGGGTGGTATGAGTGCCCAACGAATGGTGTTCGGAGGTGCGGGTTCGGCGCGGGGCCGCCCGCAAGCACAAAGCGACTGATGATCCCACCTCAGCGTAGGAAGGCGGAGGAAACCATGAATCGGCCGTATTCCGCGCTCTGGTCTGCATTTCGCGGTTGCCTTGGCCACAACGCCGCTCCGCTCAACCGACTTGTCTGCATCGGATACGGTTTTGCAGATGAGCACATAAACGTGATCATCGATTCCGCTTTGGCAAGAACAGACTTCACGGTCTTGATATTCGCGCAGGTCCTCGCCGATTCTGTCTGGGCTAGATGGTGTACGAAAACTAACGCGATTGTCGTTACCGAGAATCGCTGCGCTCTCAAGGGGCAGGTCGGGGCGGGTCATGCCGATCTCTGGAGTTTCGAGCGTCTCGCGAAGGAGGTCTAACAAATGTTCACCTCAACCAACGCAGTGATCGGATACATCGTCGACGTTCAGGGCAGTCTGCTCACGGCGACGCTTGTCGAAGACGAACAGGGGCATTCACCCACCGTCACAATTGGTGATGAAGACATCGCGGTCGGCCAGCTTGGCTCCTACGTTGCAATCCGTCAGAACGCGGTCCACATCATTGCCGTCGTTACTCGGATGACCGAACAGGAGGCACTTGCCACGCCGACTATCGAGACCCCAGGCGAAGATACCGCACGACTCCCCTTTGCGAAACGGATCGCGCGCCTGACCCCGATCGGTTCAATCAAAGCTGATGGGCAGTTTGAGCGAGGTGTCGGACAATATCCGACCACAGGTGCCGAGGTCCATGCGATTGGGCCAGCTGACATCGCCAAGATGTTCGACCGCTTCCAGTCTAAGGGTTTCTCGGTGGGCACGGTTGCGACGCACCCGTCGCTCAAGGTCTGCCTTGACCCTTCCAATCTATTCGGGCGACACTTTGCCATTCTTGGTCAGACGGGGTCTGGAAAGTCATGGACGGTCGCCGCGCTCGTCCAGCGTGCGGTTTTGATTATGCCGCATGCTCACATCATCATTCTGGACTTGCACGGGGAGTATTGTTGGAAGCGTGAGGACGGCAACCGTCATTATGCTTTTCCCGACACAATCGTGCGCCATGTGGACGCCAGAGACATGGAGATTCCGTACTGGCTGATGACCTACGCGGAACTCTGCGATCTGTTGATTGACCGCACCGAGCAAGCGGCACACAACCAGACTGCTTACTTCCGTGACAAGCTTCGACAACTTCGTGAGAAAGAGAAGACACCGCTGAGCTTGAATCGAGTAACCGTTGATACCCCTGTGTTCTTCTCCCTCGACGAACTTGTGGAGGCCGTGCGCGCCAAGAATACTGAGATGGTCCAAGGGGCGAAGGGACTCAAGCAGGGAGATATGTTCGGTGACTTCGACCGCTTCCTTGTCCGCCTTGAAAGCCGTATGAACGATGTGCGATACGACTTTCTTTTGAAACCGAAGGTGCGAACGAACTCCGCTTCACTAGTTGGAATGTTACGGGATTTCGTCGGACTTGGCTCGCAGAAAGCCGCCGTCACAGTGATAGACCTATCCTCAGTCCCCTTCGACGTTCGGCCCACCGTCGCGGCGCAGATCGGCCGCTTGGCTTTTGAGTTTAACTATTGGAACCCACAGTACCGCGAGTTTCCGCTACTCTTGATGTGTGAGGAAGCCCATGCGTACATCCCTCGCGCGAGCGAGAGTCAGTTCGCGGGATCCCGCAAGTCAATGGAGCGGATCGCGAAGGAAGGACGCAAGTACGGGGTCGGTCTTGCTATCGTGAGCCAGCGACCCCACGAGGTCTCCGAAACAGTTCTCGCCCAGTGCGGCACATTTATTTGCCTGCGCATCACGAACCCTGACGATCAAGGCTATGTGCGCAGCCTCGTGCCGGAGAGTGAAGGGGACTTGGTCAGCGTACTCGCAGGGTTGGGTCGAGGTGAAGCCCTCGTGCTGGGCGAGGCGGTTCCGCTGCCCACACGTCTTCAGTTTGATAGACCAAACCCTACCCCCAACAGCGATGATGTTGATTTTTATAAGAACTGGAAGGATGGCCCCACCGACCTCAACGTGGACGCGATCGTGAAGCGTTGGCGGAACCAAGCGCGATGAGCGGTAGACATGTTAAAGGAGCGCCTAACAACCGGTTGCAGCAGACGGCTCTGCGCGCTGCTACTGAGCCGGGGCGTTGCACAGAACTGGCGATTCACCAGCGTTCGAGGACTTAAGGCTGATGTCCGCCGATAACAACACTCCGTCTCATCCTGCAGCTGCGATAACCTGCTCAGCTTTGTGGGGCAATTGGACGCGAACAAAATAGGATACAGGATAGAGATAGTCCTCGCCCGATTCATCGACCACTCGAATATATCCGTCTTTGTCCGCTTTCTTGTCAGGGATGACTCGATACACTTTTCTTTTCTCCAGATCATCGCAACCATCATCCTTGACACACAGGACGAATGCATGGCGTATCTGTTTCCGCATGAGCATTGGTCAGCAACCTTTCGCCCCGCTTGGTACGAAACCTGAGATTTAAGCCAACTCAGTGAGTTGAGACAGGTTCACATTGAACGCGACGACCGGCATGGCAATCTGCCAGCGTTCGAGGACTTCCGGATGGAGTTCGCCGATGACGCCGACGGGTTTGCCGGCCACGACGATCTGCCCGGCGCGGCCTTCCAGAAAAGACGGATGTTGAATCGTCTCAAGACTGTATTCTTTCCCGAGGTAGTAAAACAGCACATCGAGGCATGAGTGAATTTCCGAGAAATGCGCCGAGGCATGGGCGATCAGGGCTCCCAAAACCGTGTCGGTCCGAGAACCCAACTCATGTGTGGCATCAGGAATCGCCACGTCGCCGGCCTCGAAGAGACGGTGTGGATAGAATGCTCGACTCGAAGCAGACTCGACACGCAACAGAGACGGCAGGATCCATTGCCGAAGACAGGAGAAGCTCAAGGACATGACATTGTCGACCTCGACCATGCGCCCCCATTCCGTCTCATCGAGCCGCATACGACCAGAATAACTCTCGGGCGAGCCCAGAATGTTGGAAATGATCTCTTGAAAGCCTAGACCCACCATCAGTTCCCGAGCCCGATCAGAGACTTGTTCAATATCGGATAAGCCCCCCACGGTAAACTGCGCCGGCATGACCGGAGTGAATTCGGCATACCCAAGACTCATGGCCACATCTTCAACCACGTCCATCGTATGCATCAGATCCTGCCGATAGAGAGGCAGTTTGACCTTGACGGATCCCTTTCCAGGCGACACCTGGTACCCATACGTTTCGAGAGCTCGCGCAACGGTCTTCGCACCCAGTTCCTGACCCAGCGCCTGTTCGATCGTGTCGATCTGAATCGTTTTGGACTTTCCAAGATCCAGAGGCGTTTTCACTCGCTTCCCCAGAGGCGTGTTCACCGGATACTGAACGTCGACCGGCTCAATGATGGCCCCGCGGTCGGCAAGATTGGATGCAAAAATGTTCAGGGTCAAGACGACCATGGAGAGATCCGTGCCCGTCACTTCAACGAACAGCTGGTCGTCACCAACCCGGACTTCGCCGATTTCTCTGCTATTGATGATCGGGGGGAGGGAGAGCGGTTGATCGGCTGCATCACGGAGGATCGGCACCTGCCCTGCTCCGGCGAGGATCGCTCCATACTCCAATCCCTTCGGATGCACCATGAGAATCTCCGACAGGGTCATGACCGTCTCCATGCCCAATGGGGTAAACTGTGCCTCGTCGGGCTTCACAAGCTCGTAGGTGACCGGGAACATGATCTTGGGCAGCTGATAAATCCCTATGGACACGGTCTTGCGCTTGTGGCCGAATATCTCCGCCAATTTTTCTTGCGTTTGAATCAACTGCGCCAGTCCTTCGGTCGTGACTCGATAACCTCGGGCGGCGCACGCGGCTACATAGGGACGAACCTGCTCCAACCCTGGTTTCACGATGATCCGCATCTTGGATTTGGACTTTCCTGATACAAACGGATAAGGCGAGAACTGTCCCCGCTGCTTGATGCGGATTTGTCGCGCGATCCCCTCGCAGCACCACAAATCAGGCCGGTTGCTGTCTTGAAGCTCGATTCGCAACTCTCCGGTTTCAGGGATATAGCCCTTCAATTCTCCCTTCACGAGCATCAGCCACGCTTCCAGCTCTTCGATGGACAGGGTCTGGTTCGCAGACTGCGCATCGTTGAGGAGGGACTGGATATCGTCTTTATAGATCGTAATCGTGGGCATGGCGTCCGCTAGAAAGATCCCCTCGTGGTACGGATCATTTCCAAGTTGTCCGTGAAGAGCTCTCGGATATCATGGATCCCCAGCGCGACCATCGCCATCCGGTCGAGCCCCAGCCCCCAGGCAATCACCGGAACGGTGACTCCGAGCGGCAAGGTGACTTCCGGACGGAACAGTCCCGCGCCGCCGAGTTCCATCCACCCTAACCGAGGATGACGCACGTGCAGTTCGACGGAAGGCTCGGTGAATGGGAAATAGGCGGGCAAGAACTTCACCTCTTTTGCTTGCGCGACCTCCCGCGCAAACAGATTCAGCAGTCCGAGTAACGTCCTGAAGTTAATGTCTTCTCCAAGCACAATGCCTTCCACCTGGAAAAAATCCGTCGCATGGGTCGCATCGACTTGATCATAGCGGAAACAGCGCGCGATCGAAAAATACTTCCCAGGGTTGCTCGGCGAGGCCGCCAGCGTTCTCGCCGACACGGCCGTCCCTTGACTTCGCAACACCAATCGCTTGGCGCGCGTGGCATCAAACGAGTAGCCCCAGCCTGTGGATCCCGTTCGAGCCCCATGTTGATGCACCTGGGCGACATACGACAACACCGACTCATCCATAGCGGACGCATGGGTGGGATGCTTCACAAAATACACATCGTGAATGTCGCGGGCCGGATGAAACTGCGGCATGAACAGCGCGTCCATATTCCAAAATTCGGTTTCCACCAACGGCCCGCGCATTTCCTGGAACCCCATGCTCACGAGCTTCGTCTTGACGGTATCCAGAAATTCCCGATACGGATGCTTCTTCCCGGTTCCAATGCGTGGCGCCCGCAGGCTGATGGTGTATTTTCGAAATCGTTTCTGGCGCCAACTGCCGTCCTTTAACATCTCCGGAGTCACCCGCGAGACTTCTTCGATTACCCCCTGTTTCATCAGCTGCGCAGCGGCGCTGGCTCCGGACGGAGACAGCATGAACGCGCGTGTCACTCGCTCGTCTACCCGGAATGGTTCCTCGGCATTTCCCCGTTTGACCGCGTAATCTTCGATGACGTGTCGGTGCTCTTCCGAAAACTTCTCCAGCTCGCCCGAGGAGTCATGCAGCTGCTGTAACAGCAGCCGAAGCGCCTCAACCGTCGGGCTCGGACGTCCGGTCGTTTCGATGCATCCTCCCTGAACGATCAGCAACACCCCCTCCTTCTTCAGTCGCCCAACCGCTTTGCTGACGTCGGAGGGATCGAGGCCATCTTGCGATTGAAGGTCGGGGATGGTCAGTCGCTTTCCCGTCCCGGCTGCCTCACGGGCGGCCTCGAGCACGCGTTCAATGGGGGATACGCTCCGGTAATACTCCTCACCGACTTTCGTCAGGGACACGACCGGCGTCACGGTTTCCGCCTGGATCGTGAGCAAGCCTTTAGCCAGAAGCCACTCGACCGCCATACTGAACTGCGAAGGTTCCAACTCGGCGGCAGACGCCAACTGTTCGCTGTCCATAACCGTTTCCGGTTGGTGCGCGCCCAAGGTTGTCAGGACTTTTATTTCGAGAGGATGAAGGCTGTCGATGGCTGCGGAGGAAATGTCCACCCTGAATGGCCTATCGATTGACCGCTGCGCGAGGCGCCGGTTGAACGACTGTTTCGGCGGCTGTCCGTATGGCGGCGATCGTGGCCGTATAGTCGCGCTGTGAAAAGATCGCTGACCCTGCGACGAGCGTCGTCGCACCGGCCGCCACGATCTCCCGTGTATTGTCCACCTTCACGCCGCCGTCCACTTCAAGCAGCGCCTGGCTGTTGACTCGATCCAACTGGGTCCGTGCCTCGACAATTTTCTTGAGCACGGATGGAATAAATGTCTGGCCGCCGAAACCCGGATTTACCGACATGATCAAGACCAAATCAACATCGCCCCAGATTTCCTGAAGCGACGAGATGGGCGTGGCAGGATTGAGCGTCACGCCTGCTTTCACTCCACGTTCTTTAATCGACTGAATCGTCCGATGGAGATGCGGGCAGGCCTCGACATGAACTGTCAGATAATCGGCACCGGCTTCGGCAAACTCCGGAATGAACGCGTCCGCGTTGGTGATCATGAGATGCACATCGAGCGGCAGTTTCGTGACTTTTTTGAGGCTTTCGACGATCGGCGGCCCCACCGTCAAATTCGGCACGAAGTGGCCGTCCATAACGTCCACATGCAGCATATCGGCGCCGGCCCGTTCAACGGCGGCGACTTCGTCTGCCAACCTGGCAAAGTCGGCGGAGAGGATCGACGGCGCGATGTAAATCGGATGAGGCATCACTCGTTCTTCCGTAAACGAACGGCGTAAAATCCATCCATTCCAAAACTATTGCACAGAGTCGAGAGGGCCCCTCGCGCGGTCACAAATTGAAGTGCAGCAGGCGGAAGCCAGGGAGCCACAGATTCGCGCGTCCATCCCGGTGAAGCTTCACAAAACCGACTCACAACCTCTTCAGTTTCCTCAGTTTCCGTAGAGCACGTACTATAGACCAGCACCCCCCCTGGTCGCAAGATACGAGCGACTGACTCAAGGATGTGCTCTTGGAGTTTTTGATGCCGGGTAAACGACAAATCAGATCGCCGTCCTTTCGCCTCAGGATGGCGACGCAACACACCAAGCCCGCTGCAGGGTGCATCGACAAGAATCCGGTCGAATGAAGTCGGGATATCAGATGGATCGGCGCCCCCAGTCAACAGCCTGGTCCATTGGGCAGGCGTTCTCACATCTCCGACCATCGGCACAATGCTTCGGATCCCCAGCCTGAGACAATTCTGTCGCACGAGGTCCAACCGAGAGGCCTTCTGATCAACGGCGACGATCATTCCGCGATCGCCCATGAGCTCCGCAAGATGAGTCGCCTTACCACCTGGGGCTGCACAGGCATCCAAGATTCGTTCATGTGGTTGCGCGTCAAGAATGGGAGCAATGAGTTGGGCCGCTTCATCTTCGACATAAAAATCCCCTACCGTGAACCCCAGCAAGGAGGTGACGTCTTGTCCTTTCTCCACCACAACTCCTATAGGGCTCACTACTGTCGGGCAGGCAGGAATTCCAGCCTCTTGCAGGTGCTTCAGAAACTCTTCCCGCATCAGCCGACAACGATTCACCCGCACGGTCAGACCTGGAACGGTGCTGGTTGCCCGGCAGGCCGATTCCGCTTGCTGCATCCCCATTCGCTCCAACCAGCGCTCCACCAACCACAGAGGGACGCTGTACGTCAGTGAAAGCCATTCTGCTGGATGAGCCACCGGATCGGGAAGAGATGGTACCGGCATACGGATCAGATTGCGTAAGACCCCGTTCACCAACCCACTCCAATCACGCCCAAGCTGTTTTTCCGAAGCCTTGGCTAGCTCAACCGCCTGATTCACCGCTGCAGAAGGGGGAATGCGATCCAGGAATAGTATTTGATACGCACCGAGCCGAAGCACCATCTGGACGATGCTGGGAAGCCTGTGAAGGGGCTTGGAAAGAATGGCGCCGAGTCGCCAATCGATCGGTTCCTGGCGCCGCAAGACACCGTACACCAATTCCATGATCAGCGCGCGATCGCGAGATTGGGTAATCTGGGAAGCTTGCCGCTCGATCAGTTCGTCGAGCGGACGGTCAGCCCGTTGGCTTGCGAGAAGGATACGAAGTGCAAGAGATCGTGGTGATGATACTGACACAGAAATTCAGTAGGCCGTAGTCGTCTGATATCGCCAGAAAGTCGGTGCACTATCTTTCAGAGGTAACGTGCCCGGATCACGTATCCTGCACACCTAGTCGCATGCCGGCGACGACTTTATGCCCAGACAGAAACTGGCTGACGGGCATGCGTTTCGAACTCGCGGTCTGGATTTCTCGTAGATCGAGCATGCCCTCGCCGGTCGCCACCAGAATGGACTGCTTGTCCACGGCAACGATCGTTCCCGGCTTGTCGGTCGTCGTCCCACTCGTCGAGACCACCTTCCAGATGTTCCAACGTTCCTCACCGAAAAACGTATAGGCCCCCGGCCAGGGAGAAAGCCCTCGCACTCGATCGGCGAGTGATGTGGCCTTCATCGTCCAATCGATCAGACCGTCTTCCTTTTTCAAGAGCGGCGCCAGGGTGGCCTGCCCGTCGTCTTGTTTTTCGGGCGTCAACGTCCCGGCTTTCAATTGTGCGATCGTCTCAACCAGCAATCGCCCACCCAGCTCCGCGAGACGAGGCGCCAACGTCCCAGCCGTATCGTCCGGCATAATCGCGAGCCTCTCTTGGAGCAGCATGGGACCGGTATCCATGCCTTCGTCCATCAGCATCGTCGTGATACCGGTCTCGGTTTCGCCGTTGACGACGGCCCATTGGACCGGAGCGGCGCCCCGATATTTCGGCAACAGCGAGCCATGCACGTTCACACAGCCTCTGGGCGGTAAAGACAGGATGCCCGGATGCAGTATACGTCCAAAAGCCGTGACCGCAATCAGATCCGGCTCCCATGCAGCCAACGGCTCAAGAAACTCCGGCGCCTTCATCTTCACCGGTTGGAGGATCGGGATACCTTCGCGCTGCGCGATGAGCTTGACCGGCGAGAACGTCAGTTGTTGTCCTCGGCCCTTCGGTCTGTCCGGCTGCGTGACGATGCCCACGACCTGATCGTCGGACTTCAGCAGGGCTTCTAACGACGGCACGGCAAATTCCGGCGTGCCCATGAAGACGATACGCATGCCCTGGCTTTAGCATCGTGGTTATGAGAAAGCAATCGTGTCGTACCGAAACTTGACTTGCTGTTCAGCGCTTTGTTAGCATCCACCCGCGGGGTGGAGCAGCCTGGTAGCTCGTTGGGCTCATAACCCAAAGGTCAGAGGTTCAAATCCTCTCCCCGCAACCAAACCCTACCTTCTGCTTTTCCCTTCAACCTTATTGAGAATACCAGCGGTTGTAGCAAGAGGACCGGGCTTGTCTGCCAGAAACTCGCACCACAAGCAATGTGCTTAGACAAATCGTAAGGCATCGGAGCGCGGCCAGGCATTCTTCATCTTCATCGACAACGATGCTCACGGCGATGAATGTAGAATTGCTTCCCCGATCCCAATCACGATACATTCTTTTACCAATGGAGCATGTCTTTTCTCAGAGCGAGGTGGAAGCCATTGTGGCTGCCCTCGCCGACACGTCTGCGGGCTTATCAGGATCAGAAATTGGACACATTCTGTCATTGTTGAGGATGAAAGATCCTGATCCGACAATGACCAAATGGAAGCGCCTTCATAATGCGTTTATAGAACGTCAGAATAAGAGCGGCAATCGGAGAGCGATACTGGAATTTATTCGACAAGCAATGAAACCAGAGCGGTACGCGAGACAGCCCGCGCGATTTGAACCACTAAGGACGAATGTGAATCGCGCCTTGGCGTTTTCAGGGCTGGCCATTGATGTAGCCGGGAAGCTCTCCAGTGTTACGCAGGCACAGACGCTGACTGAAGCGAGCCGCCGAGCCGAAGAATTGCGGGCTGACCTCACAACACGCGGCGTTCATGGAGACGTTCTAAGCTTCTGTCGAGCGGAATTAGTCGCAGACAACTATTTTCACGCCGTGCTTGAAACCACAAAGAGCATCGCCGACAAAATCAGATCAAAAACCGGGTTAACGGACGATATGGCAACTTTAGTAGACAAGACGCTCGCAGGGGACTCACCCCTCCTGGCAATCAATTCCCTCTCCACTGAGAGCCAAAGGAGCGAGCAACGTGGTTTTGTGAACTTGGTGAAGGGAACATTCGGGATGTTCAGGAACACGACCGCCCATGAAGCCCGTATCCTGTGGGCAATGAACAAAGCCGATGCTGAAGACCTTCTCTCCCTCGCATCCCTGATTCATCGCCGCCTTGATTCAGCGACCCGGACCCGATAATGTTTTGTGTACAATATCCTTGAAGAGGCATTCGCTTCGGCGAGCATCGCTCACCACATTTCTGGTGTTGTGTGGAATAATGCCGAATTGTTCGATGAACAGGCGGATGGGAGGGCTGTTATGCGCCCTTACAAATTCCCATCCTGAGCGCGGCATGCATGCTGTAGAAATGCTCTGAGCACTGCTTCAAGACTTTACTGAACTCATCGAGCGATCGACCATCATAATAATAAATGTCGGTGACTTGTCAGTTGATGTCTTCTAGCAGAACAATGCGCTGTTTCTTCCCTGGATTCTCTTTATACTTTTCCAGAATTTCTTCTGGAGATGTCTTTGCCATGGCGGACTTTGGCTCATCTTTTCCTTTTTCTCCTGGATGGGGAGAACGAAAAGTGGTATTGGCATCTTCACCGAACCCTCGACGCGATCTAGGCAAGACTCGTCAGAACTGCAACATGGCGCCCCTTAAAACGACGGCGCTCTAGGACTGAAGCAAGACGACAGCTGAAGCTGTTTTTGACGAAAGGAGGGGAACGATGAACCAGTCAACATTCTCAGAAGGGGCAGATCGTCTCGGCTCTCAGGTGAGCCAAGTCGGGCACGCCGATCGGTGATCTGTGCCGGTAATACGGCATCACTGAGCCACCCATAGCCAAGAATGCCGGAGCTTCTTCGCGTATATCTATTCAGGCTGAAAGGTCTTCATGATGGATGGGAAGGAGCGCTGTGTCTTGTAGAGAGCGACGAGCGCGTTGAACTCCTTGATCACACCGCTCTTCTTTCGAAAGGTCTCAAGCCGCTGAACAAATGCATTGCCCACTTTCATGGGTTCAGCGTGGTTGTCCTTCAGCAGACCAGGGGCAAAGTCCTTAATGATAAGGATGGTTGGACCAATATGGTCCTCCCCTCTGAATGCCTCTTTAACAAAGTGGCTCACCAAGGCACAGAACATGTCTCGGGATGCAAGGCCAACCTCTGGCTGTGCAGCGCTCTGTTTAGGAGTGCCATAATAGGCTTGTGCCTTGCGTTTAGCTTCTTCGGCCAAGGCAGCCATGAAACCGTCGATAATTTCGGTGAGTGTCTTCCGATGATGCCGCTTCTGTTCGACAGCTGGTGTAGAGGCTTCGTTCACCTCCAACGTATAGTCGAACGTTAAGCCCTTCACGAACTCTTGGATCTTGAGCAATTGCCTTGCATCGGCGTCTAACATTGCCCACAGGGCTTCCTGTGCTTGTTCCTGGCAGATATTACGCCCCCCTCCCTCATCGATGTGTTCTCCCGTCGGCTTTGTAATCTCGGATCGGTCGGTATCCCACAGCAGGAGTCCGAGTAGTGCATAGGCGGCGTCAGTGGATTGACATTGATCCTGGCACACTTCCTTGAGCGACTCGGATTTGACCAGGTTTTCATAGAAACCCAAAAACCAGTTATCCCATGTCGCGTCACTCCATCGCTCCCTGGCCTTCCAGATGGCCCATTCGACATACTCAAGAGGAGAGCAGTCCGTCGGAGGGATTTGCCGTCCGGTAATAGGAACACTGTTGGGATGTCTCTGCCTGAAGAGTGTATAGGCTGCTTCAAATCGCGAAGAGGCTTCTTTCGACGCGTCCTGGCCATTCCTCGATGGCGGTCGCCTGACTTCGAACTGCAAGGAAATCGACGGGAGATCTGAAAGGCTGTAGACAGACCTACGTGAAGAACTCTTCAGCCTTTCCAGCCGAGCCGCGTCGGCAGCGTGGCGGGCATGGCTCGTTCCTGGCTTCGGGCGATATCTTTTTTTGGTCATTCGACGTGTCTTCATGCTTCCACCGCCACCCCTCTCATATCAAATGAAACTCACACGAGCAAGGACAGGAAGCGGCTTTCCCCACAATCAACCTCATTCCTTCGTGTCCTAATAACTTGCAAGAATCCCTCTCGATGACGCTACCGTAGACAGACACGACACGGGCCCGGAACCACTTGTCGTAGTTCCGGGCCACATCCTCACACGACTACCAACTCCAGCTTAGTACCCTGCCTTGGCGTTGGGGTTCACCTGGCTGGGGAACGGATCCAGGATGCTCTTCGGCGCATTGTTCCAGATCACGTCCGCCAGGTTCGACATGCGGCTCACGATCTGCGCCGCCACGCCCCCGCCGGCCCCGAACAACCCGCACCAGCCCAGCGTCACAAAGCCCCAATGCAACGGCGCCGCAAACAGCTCATCCACAAACCAGAACGCATGGCCCCACTCGTTGAGCCCCACGTTCGGCAGAATGAACATCGGCCCCACCACCGCCGCCACCAACGGAAACGACGTCGCCTGGTTGTACAACGGCAACCGCGTCTGCGCATACAGGTAGCTCGACACGCCGCACGTGATGTACAGCGGGAACGTCCCGTAGAACGCCACAATGTGGCTCGCCGTGAAGCTCGTATCCCGGATGATCACTTGGTGCCACGCCGCATCCTGCTCCAGCGTGTAGCTCCCCGCGTAGTACACGCCCCAGATGTAGCACACCAACCACCCCATGAAATAAAAATACCGCTTCAGCTCGAGCTTCGGGTCCAGGTTCGCTAAGTTGCGATCCCGCGTCACCCAAATCCACCCCACCGACACGGCAAAGAAGATGGCGTTGGCCACGATGTTAAACCGCCACAGCCCCATCCACACCGTGTCGAACTCCGGCGTCATCGAGTCCAACCCGTGGGAGTACCCGAACGTCCGTTGGTACACCACCCAAAACACCCCGATCGCCAACATCGCAAACCAGCCGATCTTCGCTGGTCGCGAGTCATACCACTGTGAAATGTCGTACCCGCGCTCTTGACTGGCCATGGTCTATCCCTCCTTGTTTAAACCAACCTCCGCATTCACCGAATCGTTTATGCGGGTCCGGAGACCCGCCAGTTCTTAAATCGATTGGATTTTGAGAATTCATACCCGATCAACATGAGAAGAAGCAGAATGGCCAACGGCCCAATCGATTTCCGTGCAACTTGTGCATAGTCGACCTGCTGCACCCGCAATATATAGGACGACGAACTCAACCCGTCCGGGGTAATAATCAGCGTGTAGAGCCCTTTCCCCAACGTGGTTTCACCTCTCACCACGCCATCCGGATGGATCGCCGGAGGCCAATAGGCCACCGTCTGGTCTTCCGCGGTTTCGTTGAGGCCTCGCACCACCCGCAGTCCTACCGCTGTGTTCCGCAACGCAGCATCCACGAGGTCCACGACCAAAAAGGTCTCGCCCTCTCCAGGAATTTCAGTACAGTACTGCGCGTTGGCCGCATGTTGCGGTTGATACGCATTGAAATGGACGAGGTTACCACCGACTCGTCGGACACAACTATCTTCCTCGATCGTGACTTTTCCATGGGCATAGGCAAATCCGGGCATCAGGGCTATAAGAAGCGCGCACAGTCCGATGACCCGATGATTCGAAACCTTTTGCAAGAGTGCGACCATACTTCCCCTCGATGCCACACCGTATGTCATTCCAGTTGCGACACTCAGCGCAACCATGGCGAGAAACACCGTCGTCATCGATGCTCACCCCCTTCCCCGATACCTATACAAAGCATACCCCCCTAAAGATGAAGGATGCATTAGAAGTTCATGAAGAAATCTTCATAATTGCCGCCATAGATCAGATTCAGCACATCATCGATCAGGCCATGTTCTCCCTCGATGAATCCGTGCGTCGAACCAACCTTCGTAACAACACATAGAAGAGGGGAACAAAAAAGATCGCCAGGAACGTCGCGGCCAACATACCGCCCATGACACCGGTCCCGATCGACTGGCGGCTTGCCGCTCCTGCACCCCTGGCCACAACCAAGGGAACCATGCCGAGAATAAAGGCCATCGAGGTCATGATGATCGGTCGAAACCGCAATCGAGCGGCTTCGATCGCTGCGTCGATCAACGGACGTCCTGCTTCATATCGGGCATTGGCGAACTCGACGATCAGGATCGCGTTCTTGGCGGTCAGGCCGATCAACGTCACCAATCCGATCTGGAAATAGATATCGTTCTCGAAGCCACGTATCCATACCGCGCTGAGCGCCCCAAAAATTCCAAATGGGACGGCCAGAATCACCGCGAAGGGGACGACCCAACTTTCGAACTGCGCCGCCAACACTAAGAACACCATCAGGAGGCCGACGACGAACACGAGGTTGGACTGCCCCCCTACCCGTCGTTCCTGAAACGACAGGCCGCTCCAATCGATCCCATACCCTTGTGGAACCAACACGTCTTTCGCCACTCGGTCCAAGGCTTCGAGCGCCTGACCGGAGCTGTAGCCAGGGGCGGCAGCACCCAGCACCAGGGCCGTGTTATATCCATTGAAGTGCTTCACCGGATCCGGCCCGCTTTGATACTCCGCCGTCACCACCGTATCGAGTGGAATCATCTTGGCTCCCTGAGCACTCGAAGCACGCACATAGATCCTCGACAAGTCTTGGGGTGTCGCTCGATACTCCGCCTCCGCTTCGGTCTGCACGTGATACACACGACCAAACTTGATGAAATCATTGATGTAAAAATTTCCGAAGTACGCTTGCAGGGTGTCAAAGATATCCGAGATCGGTATGCCTAACGCCTTCGCCCGCTCCCGATTCACATGCGTATACACTCGAGGCGATGACACACGGAAATTCGTCCCCACCTGGCCGATCGCCGGCTCTTTTTGCGCCCGTTCAACAAACTGCTGGGCCGCCTCCGCAAACCGCTTGAAATCATCGCCGGTGGGATCCTGCAACTGTGCTGAGAAGCCGCCTGCCGCGCCGACGCCCTCGATCGCCGGAGCATTGAATGCCAACAGAAGCGCTTCAGGAATCTGCTCGAACGCGCGATAGGCGGCACCGACCATCGCTTTCGCATGGTTCTGCGGCTCCGGCCGTTCATCCCAGGGAATCAGAGGCACAAACATCGTCGCAGAGTTCGGTCCTCTGGTCCCGAACACAAAGTTTTGGCCTGAGAGGGCATCCGTTGAATTGACCACCGGGTTCGCCTGAAAAACTCGTTCGATTTTTTCGAGCACCGCATCGGTCCGTTGTTTCGACGCACCATCCGGCAACTGTGCGACGACGATGAAATACCCTTGGTCATCTTCTGGCACAAAGCTCTTCGGCAACGATTGGATCAGTCCGAAGGAAACGACGACCAACACACCGAAGACCGCCATCACCCGTATCGGTCTGGATAAGATCACGGCCACCGCATTCGTGTACCCACGCTGGGTTCGCCCGAACAACCGGTTAAACAGCACCCAGAACCCGTTCCGTTCACCATGCTGCGGTCTGAGCACCGCGGCGCAGAGAGCGGGGCTCAGGGTCAAGGCCACGAATCCTGACACGGTGACCGAAATGGCAATCGTGGCAGCGAACTGCTTATACAGAGCCCCGGTAATCCCACCGACAAAGCCCACGGGGGCGAAGACGGAGACCAGCACCAACACGATCGCGATGATGGGGGCAGTCACCTCGTTCATCGCCCGTTTGGCCGCATCTTTCGCCGACAACCGGTCTTCCCGCATATGGCGCTCGACGTTCTCCACGACCACGATCGCATCGTCGACCACGATGCCGATCGCCAACACCATCCCGAACAACGTAATCGTGTTGATGGAAAAACCGAGCGCATAGAGCCCGATAAAGGTCCCGATCAACGAGACCGGTACGGCCACCATGGGAATAGTCGTCGCACGCCAACTCTCAAGGAAAAGATAGACGACCAACACCACCAGGACCATGGCCTCAGCCAAAGTCTTCACCACTTCTCTGATCGAGACTTCGATAAACTGAGTGGTGTCGTAAGGAATGTCGTAGGACACCCCGGCTGGAAACGCGGTGGCCAGTTCGTCCATCTTGGCTCGTGCACCGCGTATCATTTCCAGCGCGTTGGCGCCGGGCGACAAGAACAGGAGGATGAACGTGGTCGGCTTGCTGTTCCAACGGGCTTCCAATGCATACGATTGAGCCCCCACTTCGATCCGCGCGACGTCCTTGAGGCGGACCAGCGAGCCATCCGGAAGAGCGCGCACGATCAACTCCTCGAAATCCGTCTCTTCCGTCAATCGGCCCTTCGTAATGATCGGGATTGTCAGCTCGGTCCCCTTCGGTGCCGGCTCCCTCCCAATCGTCCCCGCTGGGTAGTCACGATTCTGTTCTCGAATAGTGGCCGCGATGTCGCTTGGGACGAGCCCCAGCTTCGCCATACGCAACGGATCAAGAATGATCCGCATGCTGTAATTCGACTGTCCAAATACCCAGGCATCGCCGACGCCCTTCACACGTTTGAGATCATCGACCACCCGACGCGTGGCATAGTTCGACAGGAAGACTGCGTCGTGTTGGGGGTCGGTGGACTTCAGCACAAAGACGGCGAGAAGGTTCCGAGTCGCCTTCTTCACTGACACGCCTTGCCGGATCACTTCGGTCGGCAGCTGAGGCTCCGCGAGTTTGACGCGGTTCTGCGTTTGCACCTGGGCAATATCCGGATTGGTGCCGACCTCAAACGTTAACTCCATGCTGATATGACCGTCGTTACTGCTGGTCGACTCAAAATAAACAAGATTATCGATGCCGGGGAGCATCACCTCAATCGGCCTGGCTACCGCTTCGGCTGCGACTTCCGCGCTGGCGCCGGGATAGTCGGCTTCAATCTGCACGACGGGTGGATTGATCTCCGGGAATTGGGCAACCGGCAGAAATTGGAGCGCCAGGAGACCCATGACGACGATCACCACCGACACCACGGAGGCAAGAATCGGACGGTCGATGAATACGTCTAACTTCACAAACTCTCTCCGTTCAAGATTGCGATATGGTGGAAACCGATTCTGTTGCCGGTACACTCGTCGGATTCCAGGGAACCGCCTTGACCGGCGTGCCGGGAGCGCTCTTCAACGTCCCATTCACCACCACGCGATCACCGTCTTTCAGCCCTTGATCGATAAGCCACTGCTCCTTTTTCCAATCCGAGGCCACAACGCTTCGCATTTGGATCTTCTCGTCCTGATCAACCACGTACACGACGGGCCCTTGAGGCCCCTGCAACAGGGCTCGTTGAGGAACAAGAATCGCGTCGGTCTTGGTATCACCAATGAATCGCACCTTTACAAACTGTCCGGGCAGTAGAGTTCGCTGTGGATTGGGAAATGTGATTCTGATTGGACGGGCACTCGTTTCTGTTCTCAACCCAGGCTCCAACAGATCGAGCGCACCTTCATGGACATAGGCCGTCCCATCCATCAGGATGAGCCTGGCACGGACTTGGTCATCTCCGGGATGAGAAATCCTCATCGTTTCAATATCCCGTCTCCGTTTCAAGATGAACGTCTCCGGCACGTTTACAACCACATACATTGGATCGACGCGATGGATCATCGTCAGCAGGTCGGTCTGAGCGGACACTAACCGTCCTTCATAGTAACGACTACGCTCGATCATTCCGCTGATAGGCGCCGTGATGAGCGTGTTGTCCAGATCAAACTGAGCCTTGATCCAATCGGCCCGGGCTCCTTCGAGTGCGGCGTTTGCCGCCAATTCTTCCGCCACGGCATCGTCGACATCCTTCTGGCTCACTGCCTGCTCGATGAGCAGGGGCTCGACTCGAGCTGAGTTTTGCCTGGCCTGGACGACACGCGCCTCCGCCTGCGCAATTTTGGCCTTCGCTGACGCGACGGCCGCTTTGAACGGAATCGGATCGATCTGATAGAGGCGTTCTCCTTTTTTTACGTCGCGCCCTTCCGGATAGAGCACGGCCTTCAAAATGCCCGTCACTTGGGAACGGAGCTCCACCGGACGAGACGCCTCGGCCTGGCCGATGAACTCCGGTTCATCGGGAATCGTTTGCGTCTGGACCGTCACGACTTCTACGTGAAGCACTTCTTGCACCGGCATCGAACTGGCTTCTTGCCTACAGCCAACCGACAAGGCCAAGGCGACAACAACACACCCCATTGCGCAATATGGTACTGACTCACCATCCATCACTCTGCCACCTACCTTCCTTAGAATCAGGAAGAACTTCGCAGTCATCAACCGCCACCCCCCGTTCTTTCCGAAACAGGTTACCCTCGAAATGTGAAGCGCGTACGAAAACACCATGAAGAATTCTTCATCAATCTATTCTGTCCAGAAGCTCGATGTTCAGTCTGTATTGGGGTGTGATGGTACAGGGGGGATTCGCCTACATAGAGCGGGGAGTCACCTTAGACCGTGTAAGGGTTTGGGTCTTGATCCAGCCAGGCGTCGCCTTCGTCCTGAGAACCTCCTATCGATTGTAGTGATTTGAAATCAAAGAGTCGTTGATCCATCAAAAGCGATGGCGCCACGTTGGTCAACGCCGCCGCGGCGCTGTCGGAAGACCCCGGCGAGTCTCGTTCCCACTCCCGAAGCATGGCCTTCACTTTTTTCCGTTTCAAATCCTCTTGTGACCCGCAGAGATCACAGGGAATGATTGGAAACCCTCGTAGCTCAGCGTATCGTGCCAGATCGCTTTCTTTGACGGATGCCAGCGGGCGGATGACGATATGGCGTCCATCTTTTGAACGCAGCTTGGGCGGAATAGCCTTCAACTTGCCCGTATAGAACAGATTGAGGAATAGGGTTTCGATGATATCGTCGCGGTGATGGCCTAACGCGATCTTTGTGGCGTCGAGCTCCGTGGCGATTCGATAGAGATGTCCCCGTCGCAGCCGTGAACAGAGCGAGCAGGTCGTCTGTCCCTCGGGGATCAACCTTTTCACGATCGAATAGGTGTCGCGTGCTTCGATATGGAAGGGGATTCCACGGCTTTCCAGGTACTCAGGAAGCACCTGCTCAGGGAAGCCCGGCTGCCGTTGGTCGAGATTGACGGCCACCAGGTCGAACCGAATGGGGGCCCGGCGCTGCAAAACAAGCAGGATATCCAATAGCCCATAACTGTCTTTCCCGCCTGAAAGGCAGACCATCACCTTGTCCCCGTCTTCGATGAGGCGAAAGTCCGCAATGGCCTGACCGACCAGCCGGCAGAGGCGTGTTTGCATCTTCTCTGTGTCTTCGTCTAGTTTAGACGGAGATGCCGACCGAATAGGGACAAGCATCCCGGGATTGTAGCCGCTTCGTGATCATGCTGTCGACATGCTAGTTTGGAGGAAAGTGAACGACCGATCCAAGGGGCACTCGATTCTGTTTGTCTGTACGGGCAATGTCTTCCGGAGCGTGGCGGCTGAATATGCGCTGCGCGCGCAACTCGGTGCGCAATCGACCTATCGGGTGGGATCGGCCGGGATCGACGCCAAGCCAGGGACGATTCACCCGGTCATTTCGAACCGACTCATCAAAAAGGGGATCGACCCCTCCGCACATACACCACGTCTGTTGACCAAACAACTGGTCAAACAGCACGACATCATCATTGCGATGGGCTTGGGACATCGTGAGTTTATTGAAAAACGGTTCAGTTTGAAGGTTCCGCTCTTCAACGAAGTGTCGTTCGGTAAGGAAACCCCGATTCTGGATCTGCATGAGGCGCTCCCTGACTGGGAACGCGATATCATCGAGGCGCGGGCCTATATTGAGTCCGTCATCGACCACATTTGGGAAGCCGTGCCTGAGCTGATGCCGAGGCTCCCTGACTTCTCCAAAAACAAGGCATGATGTCAGTCCACTAGGATGGTCTGAATCATTTTTGCCCTCTTTCCCTCCCCCTTCCCCACTTTCCTATGCACCGATAACCTGCAAGCAGGATTCTTGCACCTGCTATATTTTCTATATGTAGTCGATATTGATGAGGGACGTGCCGATCATGGATCGTGCGGTTGTCGACGTGCTCAAGACTCCGGTCATCGGCCAAGACGAACCCCATTGGGCATCCTGGCAGGATGAGGCATTATTGGATCTCCCCATGTGCGACCTTCATGTAGGACTCACCGGTGGATTCCTCGAACAACCCATCGCCGAATTGATCCGGGAACTGGAACAACGGGAGTTATTGTTTCGTCCACACTTCTGGCTTTCCAACGAATGGTTCACGCCGGACGGGGTACCTGGTATTGCCATTCCCTTCTATCTCGCCCATCCCCGGCTTGCGAAACTTGAGCTTGCGCAAATGTTGGAAGTTGAAGGCGGGACCAGAGAATGGTGTTTGCGCATCCTCCGCCATGAAACGGGGCATGCCATTGAAAACGCCTATAAGCTTCGTCGCCGCAAAACACGTCAGGGGATTTTTGGCAAGTCATCTCAACGGTATCCGAGGTATTACTCACCACGTCCCTATAGCAGAAGTTTCGTCCGTCACTTGGATTTGTGGTATGCGCAAAGCCACCCGGACGAGGATTTCGCCGAAACCTTTGCCGTCTGGTTGACCTCCGATTCGCTCTGGGAAGAACGCTATCGAGGCTGGCCCGTGCTCAAGAAGCTCAAATATGTCGACGGCGTGATGAAGGAACTCCGTGGGGTCTCACCCTGCGTCACGACGCAAGAAGAGGTCGATTCCCTCACGAATCTGAAGAAAACTCTACGCGAACATTATGACCGCAAACGAAGGCATTACGGTATCGACCGGCAATTGCAGTATGACCCGGATCTCAAACGACTCTTTTCCGCCCTGCCGAACCATGCAGGCAAACCAAGTGCCGCCGGCTTTCTCAATCGCTTTCGCCGTGAAGTGCGCCGAAAGGTCGCGAGTTGGACCGGTGAGTACCAATACACTATCGACCAGGTGTTGGAAGATATGATCCGACGGTGCCGAGAGCTGGATCTCAGGGTCCCGGTCGCGGAGGAGCAGGCCAAGCTGGATTTCACCATCCTCTTGACCGTTCACACGATGAACTTCTTACGGAGCGGGCGCCATCGGGTGGCCCTATGAAGCGACTGTGTGTCCTTGTCCTCATGCATGAAGATTTGGTTCCGCCTGAAGACGTCACCGGGCATGATGCTAAAAGCGCCGCATGGCGGACGGAATACGATGTCGTCTCGACTCTCAAGAAGCTGGGGCATGAGGTATACCCGCTCGGGGTCAAGAGCGACCTCGGTGTCATCCAGTCGGCGATTGAGCAGTGGAAACCCGACATCGCCTTCAACCTTCTGGAGGAGTTCGACGGCGTGGCGGTCTATGATCAGCATGTCGTGTCATACCTTGAGCTTCTACACCTGCCGTACACCGGATCCAATCCACGTGGGCTCATGCTGGCTCGTGACAAGGTCCTGACCAAGAAAGTGCTGGCTTTCCACAAGATCCCCTACCCGGAATTCATCGAAGTGTCTCAAGGCCGCACGGTGAAACGGCCAAAATCTTTGACATTCCCCTTGATCGTCAAATCAGTCACTGAAGAAGCGTCGCTGGGAATCTCCCAAGCCTCGATCGTCACGGACGACGAGAAGCTCGCCGATCGAGTCGCCTTCGTCCACAACCACGTAGGTAGCGCGGCACTGATCGAGCAATATATCGAAGGCCGCGAGTTCTACGTGGGGATCATCGGGAACGGTCAACTGCAAGTGCTGCCGGTTTGGGAACTCATCATGGACAAGCTGCCTGATGACGCCAAGCGCATCGCCACCGAGCGCGTTAAATGGAGCCGAAAGTATCAGGTCAAATATGGAATCATCTCAAAAGAGGCTGACGATTTAGCAGATCACAAAACACAGGAAATCCAGGGCCTGGCGAAGCGCGTCTATCGAGCGCTCGGCTTGAGCGGGTATGCCCGGATCGACATGCGCATGGATGCCGAAGGGCGGCTCTACGTCCTGGAGGCCAACCCCAATCCACAGATCGCGGAGGATGAAGATTTCGCCGACTCGGCAAAGAAGGTGGGCTACCAGTACAAGGATCTGCTACAAGAACTCCTGAACGTCGGCCTTCGCTGGAGGCCTGCCAAAGCGGCATAACCCAGACCCAGGCAATCCTCCTGGACCAACCGATCCCAGTACTATGCACTCTCCTTCTGTTTGCCGTCTAGGAGACAGCTCACATTCATGTCCCCCATCACGTTGATCGCGGTGCGGCAGCGGTCAAGAAACCAGTCCACCGTCAACAAGACGGAGATGTACTCAACCGGCAGGCCGACTGCCGTAAAGACCATGGTCATGGTGACAAGACCTGCTTCAGGAATCCCGGCGGCCCCGACCGATGCAACAATGCTCGTGACCACGACCATCAGTTGCTGCTGGACAGTGAGATCCATCCCGATCATCTGCGCGATGAAGAGCGCGGCCATGGCTTCATAAAGAGCCGTTCCATCATTGTTGAAATTCGCCCCGACCAGCGCCCCCATGCTCGCTGACTGCTCACGCAGACCCACTCGATCTTTGAGCGCGGCGTAGGTGACGGGCATGGTCGCCGTCGAGCTGGCCGTGGAAAAGGCCATGACTAACGCATCGCGTCCTCCACTGAGCAAATCAATCGGGCGCACCCACGACCCAAAGCGGATACGGAGCAAGTAATAGCCAACCTGAATCGTGAGCGCGAGCAGCACACACAGAACAAAGATCCCAAGGGCTTTGAACTGGGCAAACCCCTCGGTCCCAATGATGCTGGCTACAATCCCAAAGACCGCAAACGGCACGAGCGCGATGATCCAGTGTAAGATCCTGATTAACGATTCCAGAAAGAGTTCGACAAGATGGCCGACTGTCCCAAGCGGCCGCTCTCGTTCCTTGCGGAGCGCCATGCCAAACGCCACGGCGATGAAGATCACGCCGATCACCTTCCCATCGTCGCCGAGTGGCCCAAGGAGGCTCTTGGGTACATTCTCAAGAAAAAGAGTGAGTGAATTGGCGCTGTGCGTGGCTTCTTCATGAGCTGCTGGCGGGGTGATGCCCGCCCCATCTCCAGGCTGAATAATGTTGGCAACGGTCAGTCCGACCGTGATTGCAACCAGCGTATTTAGGAGCAACAACCATGGAAGGCGTATCGCCAGTGGCCCACCAAGATTCGTTGTCATGAACGTATGCACAATCGCCGCAAGGATGAGCGCTGGCGCCAACGCACCGAGGAGGCGCAACACCAGTTTCCCCGGCACCGCCAGGACAGTAGCGTCGCTGCCGAGCAGCAATCCCGTCACAACGCCGAGAACCAAGGCGATGACGATGCGTACATAGAGCGGAATACTTTGCCATCGAGCAATTAAACCTGTGGATGGAACAGAGATCGTCGTTTTTCCCGACACATTATCATTCACAGGCTGTCACTCCGGTCTTCCCCCGTTTCTGACGCAGCGCACATATAAACCGGCTGCAAAATGTTCCGATGGCAATGACGACGAGGTTGAAGATCCTATCAGATCTACTTCCGGGCTATCGAAACAATGTGGTGGGACTAGATGAGGTCCTCCACGAGGATGCACTCGATTTCCTTGACTCGCCGGAGGCCACGATCGTTACCATAGAAGCGCACGGCTTTGTGCCCAATGGCAGTCGCCAACTGAATGGCGTCAGGCGTGCTGAGGCGGTAGCGGGCACGCAACTCGGCCGCCCGATCAGCTAGATTCATTGTCAGCGGCACCCACTCAATCTTGGGATATGTACTGGTCAGGGCAAAGATCTTTTGTGCCAATTCATCTCTGTGATCCCGATAGGGTTGAACCAATAATTCCAGCAGTGTCACCGTTGAAGTCACCACGGCATTCTGCCCCCGCTCGATCAGATTGAACAAGGATGCGCACCACGCTCCATATCGTGGATGGTCTTCCAGGAAATAGATGAAGACGTTTGTATCGAGACCGATGCGTTGGTGTTGGGCAGGCAGGCCTTGAGATAAGGAAACCCCTACCACGACTGACGTTCTCGCTTCAGGTAGCCTGTGGGATAGGTTCCTTTCGCCAGCCCCTGTAAGGCTTTGGCATACCGTTTGGGCTTCGGCATGATCAGTGTTAGGTCATCCTTCACAACCACCAGTAATTCATCGCCGCCCTTGACGCCCATCGCTTGCCGAGCCTCTTTCGGAATGACAATTTGATTCTTACTGCTGAGCTTCTGAACCGCCACGGTGCACCTCCTTGATGCCGCTTTACATTATCACGAGAACGTAAAGTGCTGCAATGGCGCGTCGACAAACCACCATTGGCGCAGGCAACCATTCACAGATCTTGTGAGGCAACTGCTCGTGAGTGCATGGTACGCGGCTTATTCCTTATTCTTGTCTTTCCTCCAATAAGAGCGAAGGCAAGACACCAATACGTCAAGACGCCTCACAAGGTGGAACTCTTACCACGTGAGTTCGTTTCTTATCTGCCTGTCGAGTCGGTCGTCGAAATTAGCGTGGTCGTGGAGATTTAGTTAGTACAGGAGCGCAGGGATTGGAGGGCACGACCGGACTCTAGCCTGGTTCGATCGCCGCGAGAATCAACGCCGGTGCGAGCGCCCCGAGGAGGCGCAAGACGAGCTTCCCCGGCACAGCCAGCACAGCGGCGTCGCTGCCCATCAGCAAGCCCGTCAGAACGCCAAACACCAGGGCGATCACGATCCGTGCATAGAGCGGGATACGTTGCCACCGGGCGATTAGACTAGTGCTCTCTGTAGAGTCAGTCTGTTTTTCTGGGCTATGTCCATCCATTTGCTGCTACTCCAACACCTCTGCCACCCTACCAAGCAAGAGGAAGACCGATTACGTACCACTCAGATATCTCTCGATTGGTGGGTCGGGATCGTATCAGATCTGATTCAGGACTGGCGAAAAGAATCCCGTGAGGCTCGATGAAGTCCTCACATCGAGTGATCACCGCACAAGCGGACGAACGCTCAGCTACTACGAGACAGCGGACACGATGATAGGCCACATGCCAGACTCACAAAATAAGAACCCCCACTCTGCAATCGAGCACCTCCTTTATCGCTTGACGACAGCCTGCTCTCGGCGTAGCCTCCGCGGGTTTTTATCGGAAGGAGGACCTGCTCGTGGAGGAATGGCCATATCGCCTGCTGGCCGGTGCCGGTTTCGTCACAATTGCCTGGCTAGCGTGGGTGACAGGGAGTCGCAGTCGGCTGAACTGGACAACCATTGGGGGCAGCGCAGCGTTGGCCTGGGGACTCGGTCTCCTGTCCTTTTGGTTTCCGGGCTCCCACTGGCTCTGGAGCATGATCAACGAGATCGTGGTCGCCGTGCTCACCGCCTCACAAAAGGGCACGGTATTTCTGCTTGGGCCTCTTGCACTGAGTCCCGGCCAGACCTTGCCGGATGGGACGGTTTCGATTGGTTTTATCCTAGCGGCGCAAGCGCTGCCGGCCGTCGTGTTCTTTTCAGCATTGATGGCAGGTCTCTACTATGTGGGCGTCATGCAAGCGATCGTGCGTCTGTTTGCACGACTCTTCTACCGGACCATGGGCTTATCAGGCGCCGAGTCTCTGTCCGGCGCAGCGAATATCTTTGTCGGCATTGAGGCAGGCTTGATCGTCCGTCCCTACCTTGCGGCCATGACACGGTCGGAACTCCTCTTGGTGCTCACGTGCATGATGGCAACGGTGGCAAGCACCGTTATGGTCATTTATGTGTCGGCGCTCCAGCATGTGGTGCCTCAGATCGCCGGGCACTTAATTTCGGCATCGATGATCTCAATTCCCTGTGCGGTGCTCATCAGTAAACTTACATGTCCCGAAGATGGACAGCCCGTCACGCTGGGCGGCGTGCCTGCCGTTCCAACCGACCATAACCCATCGCCTGTATCCGACCGTGACGCGAACCCGCCACCTTCCAACTTCATTGTCGCCTTGATTGAGGGGGCGGGGCAGGGAATGAAAATGGCGGTCGGCATTGCCGCATTGTTGATCGTGTTTCTGGGATTGGAAGCGCTGGTCGACTTGGCACTGGCACAGCTTCCTACGATCGGTGACGTCCCTCTCTCCGTCACACGGATCCTCGCCTGGCTCACCTGGCCATTCGCCATTCTCCTCGGCCTCCGTCCCGAGGAATGGCAGATCGGCGCGGACTTGTTGGGGTCACGGTTTATCGAGACAGAAGTTACAGCCTATTTCAAATTGGCCGCTGTGCAGACCGCGTCTCCTCCGCCGCTCTCTCCCCGGTCCCTCACCGCCATGACCTATGCCCTCTGTGGATTCGTGCACGTGGCGAGCATGGGCATCTTTGTTGGCGGCATTTCCGCTTTGGTGCCGCATCGGGCAAAAGACATCTCGCTCCTGGGACTACGCGCGTTGTGGACCGCCTTTTTGGCAACGTTGTTGACCGGTTGTATTGCCGGAGTCCTCGCAGCGTCCTAGAACGTAGCGCTCACTGAATTTTTTCCCATTCAGCGGAACCTAAGACAGGTATCCGCCCCCTTATCTTTTGCTTCCCTAGTTGAGCATCGCATTAACTGCCTTGAGGAAGCCGCTCTCATCAAACGCATCAACGAGGTGGATGGGGATGTCCAACCTTGTTGCCACCATCTGCGCATGGCCAATCTCTGCCGCTTGTTGCAAACTGACTTTTTCTATGTCCCACTTACGTTTATCTCTCTGAAATAATCGATCACAAATTTGGGATGGGGTATCTTTGAGGACAACAATCCCTTGCAACTGGAGTTGTGCAAATATCTCAACGTCGATACGCACGGCAGAACGGCTAGCGTTAAGAATTGTAAAGTGCCCATCTAAAAGGATGGTCACATCGGTAGATAGCACCCGGAGAACGCCACGAAGCAACAGGTTTTGGTTTCCGCTTGGGTCTGCCACCGCTTTCGTGTCTGTTGCAATCGCTGATTGATTTTCTGTTTTGATGATCGAGCTTGCAGAAAACCATGGGATGCCAGTGCTTTCGGAAAGCAGCTGACATTGTGTTCCTTTTCCCACGCCATGTACCCCACCTACAAAGATTACGCCCACGCTATCGCCTCCGAGCCGAGGTGATCTGGGCTAATTCGTTTTGGTTGAGGTATCTGAAGGATTGAGGTGGGCGGAAATCGGGACCTAGGCAACGCCATGGATCGATCCCACCAGGCAGGCGGGTGATTTTGGCAAGTTCAATCGCAACCGCAGTTGGACTATTCTTCAAATATTCGAATAGCCTTGGTTTAGTGATTCCCCCGTCACACCGTCTTGCTAATTGCCATAACTGAGTGGGCGTGCCCTGAGTGACTGCTGCTACTGTTGCAAAACCAACGATGAGTTGGACAGGAGCCGTGGCATAGATAACCAGGGTCGTCACCGTTCGGGCAGTCCATCGCCGTCTGAATTCTAGCTTTTTCTTTCCCGCCAGAATCTTCGTGGCGTACTCCGGCTGTATGGAAATCAATGCGGCGCTACTGTCCATTGGTAAAAACCTTTTCGAATGCATCAGTGGTAATCTGCATAATGCTTTGCGGTGCTCCTTTCGTAATCCCATTCGCTTTCAACCATCTAAGATCGAGTGGTTGCTGGAGGTGTCTCGCCAGTCTGAAGAGCATCACTCTTGTAGGCCGCTTTACTATTTCACCTATTTCTTCCATAGAATAGACGGTGCGCCGTTTAACGTTGCGAGCGACAACACCTGCATCACTGGAAGTTTCATAGCTTTCTACCACACCTAGGCTCGTCACGGCAGACTGATCGCCTGATCGATAAAAGAGCGCGACATCCCCTGGAGACATCACCTTAGTCGGAGCATGGCAGAGGTAGGCAAGCTTAATAGCATTCCCAGCCTGATTCTCAGATTTGAATAAGCCGAGCTGCATGTTTTTCCCAAACGGATAATCAGGAAACAAGATGTCATGGTATTTAGATTTAATTGGAACGATGAATTTGTTAACGGCTTCATCATGCCGAAAATGCGGAAAGTATTGCCGTAGATAGTCAAAGGGGTTCAATAAACTAGTTGGAGGGTTGGTGGGATGTTCCTTCAGATAAACGGCATCGCGCCCACTAGAACCAGGATGCAGACCTATGTATGAAAACCCAAAGTCCTCCAATAGCCCAAAGAGAAAGTGATCTTGATCATCACCATGTACGAAGATCTCCTCGAGACTATTAGCGGTAGCATGGCGAAACGCAGCCTTAAGGAACAACTCTCCTATCTTGCGACCTCGAACAGGAGCGTCAACTTTGAATGTGCAGAGCTTAAGTCCAGCACCTCGCAGCTTTCGACCATCCTCGGTGATTTGTTCACGGTGCTGATGTGCAAACACGCAGAGTGCCCCAAGTTGTCCTTGGGGTTGTCGCATCACCCACGCCCTTCGCCCCTCGCGAGCCTTGGTTCTGAACCAATCGTCGAATCCGGTATAGCTTGCCCGAAGGCTATCAAAAAATGGCATCGGTAATTCTGGAGTGAGTGAGTACAGCTCCACTTCTTCAATATTTGGCAGAACAACAGTCCGAGGCTCGTGGAGACGCTGTAGCCAGTCCTCTGCAGTCTGTATCGTGTAAACCCGTCCGTATAGTCCGCGAGTTCGAGCCTTATCGTGAATACCGCGATCTTCTGTGACTAAGGCATGCACTGCATCACAATGAAGCGCATACAAAATCTCATTGTCGGCAGCATCATTCTGATCCGTTCCAGCTGTGTTCCAAGGACAATCGGGACGCGACTCCAGACAGACGTACTGCTTGAGACGTTGAAGCGTTTTGACCCGACGGTCTATGCTGGTGTCACGCTGGATGTCGTCGACAGTTGCAGGATGGTAGACGAGCTGATGGCCATGTTGATTAGATAATCGGACAAAATTAGCCAGACTATCTCGGAGCGGTATCTGCGAGTCTTCGAGCGGGATGAGGATGTTCGTATCAAGCAGAAATCGCATCAAGGCATAGACCTACATTAAGGTCCACTGTAGCCAGAGGTAAGGCTAAGGGAAGTATATCAATTTAGCAGATAAGGAGCCGGAGCCTTTACCTATCACAACCACACCATACGCGTTTCACCGAGAACCAGCGGATGCAGCTCATCTACGACCCTCAGGCCTTCGTCGTCCGCCATGCGATCGCCGCGGCGCTGAGGAGCAGTAGTGAGGCGAGGACGAAGGGCGCGCCTGGAAATTCCCCTGACATGCTGAGATCCGAGTGCTCCGTACTGAGATCAGAACTGGACCGGATGAAGAAGGCGAAGGTCTGGGTGAAGAGCGTCGGTCCGATCAGGCCGGTCATTCCGTTGATGCCAGCGATGGCGCCTTGCAGCTGGCCTTGTTCGGAACTGCTGACGCGGCGCGTCATGAGCGCCTGGTTTGCGGGACTGACCAGTCCCCAGAAAGCCATCACCGGAATGCCAAGGCAGAAGATCCAGCCTTCCGGCGCGAGGCCATAGACGGAAAAGCCGACTGACCCACAGAGCAGCCCTATCAACATGGCCCTGCGCTCGCCGAACCGGTTGGTGATCGGCCCGATCAGGCCGCCTTGCACAATCATCGCGGCGGTACCGACACCCGCCATCACCAACCCGACGCTGGCCGGTCCCCACCCGTAGCGATAACCCATGTAGAGGACCGACACACTCGGGAGCACCGTATGGGCCAAGTAGCCGAGAAACGCGACGGTTGCGAGACCGACAAGTTCATGGTGTGAGCGCAAGAGCACAAGCGAACCGACGGGGTTGGCCCGCGCCCACGCGAAGGGCGTTCGCTTGTCAGGTGGCAGGGATTCCGGGAGCACGAAGTATCCGTAACAGGAATTCAGGAGGCTCAGCGCTGCCGCGCCCCAGAACGGCAGACGAGGATCGATCGCGCCGAGCCAGCCACCCAAGGCAGGACCGAGGATGAAGCCGAGGCCAAAGACCATCCCGATCTTGCCGAATGCCGCTGCTCGCTGCGCCGGTGGTGTGACGTCGGCGATGTAGGCGCCGGCGGTGCTGAAGCTGGAGGAGGCCATCCCGGAGATGATGCGGCCGACGACGAGCCAGACGACGTTCGGCGCGAGCGCCATCACGATGTAGTCGAGGCCTAACCCAAAGTTAGAGAGCAGGACGACCGGCCGTCGGCCGAACCGGTCCGACAGAGCTCCCTGGATCGGCGAGCAAAAGAACTGCATGAAGGCCCAGGCCGTCCCCATCAGCCCATAGAGCACGGCTGCCTGCGCCGTATCGCCTGAGAAGAATTCCTCGACGAGTTTCGGCAACACCGGAATGATGATGCCGAACGACAACATGTCGAGGAACACCGTGACAAGAATGAAGAGGACCGCGGCTCGACGTGGTGCTGGCATGGCTGGTTGATAGCTCATCGCCGACGCATCCTACCAGACTTTGCCCCATGCAGCGGTTCACCGTGTGAGTGACAACACCCGACTCAATCATGACAGGCCGAAATTGACGGAGTCGGTGAATAACAAAGCCCTCACTTGCCACAGTCCGTTCATGTATAATGAAATTGCTCCATTCCTCATGCCCTGAATCTAAGTCAATCGCTGCCTGAACCTGCCAAGGAGGGTTGCCATGGCTACCACGACAGCTGAACTTCCGATGCATGACCAAGTAAGAACCTTTGTGGGTGCACCCAGGAAGATGTTAATCGGCGGCCGATGGGTCGACGCCGCTTCCGGGAAGACGTTCCCGACGTACAATCCGGCGACCGGCGAGGTGCTGGCTCGCGTGGCCGAAGGCACACAGCCCGACGTGGACCGAGCGGTGTCAGCTGCACGCAATGCGTTCGAGAATGGCCCGTGGCGCAAGCTCACGGTCTCGGAACGTGGACGGCTCATCTGGAAGCTCGCAGACTTGCTCGAAACCCATCTTGACGAATTTGCTCAGTTGGAATCGCTCGATAATGGAAAGCCGGTGGAGGTAGCCCGGGTAGCAGACGTGCCGTTGGCCATCGACCACTTTCGCTACATGGCTGGATGGGCGACAAAAATCGAAGGGAACACCATCCCCATCTCCGTACCCTACACACCCGGTGCCCAATACCTGGCGTATACGTTACGCGAGCCGGTCGGCGTCGTGGCACAAATCATCCCATGGAATTTTCCGCTCCTCATGGGGGCCTGGAAGCTAGGCCCGGCTCTGGCTGCGGGATGCACCGTCGTGCTGAAACCTGCTGAGCAGACCCCGCTCTCCGCCTTACGACTCGGTGAGCTTATCTGTGAAGCAGGATTCCCTGATGGGGTGATTAATATCGTCCCAGGCTACGGAGAAACGGCCGGTGCAGCGTTGGCCGCTCATCCTGATGTCGACAAGGTCGCTTTTACAGGATCTACTGAAGTCGGGAAGCTTATTCTTGGTGCAGCTGCAGGAAACTTAAAAAAAATATCGCTCGAGCTCGGAGGCAAATCGCCCAACATCGTCTGTAAAGATGCCGACGTCTCGGCAAGCATTCCTGGAGTCTCTAGCGCAATTTTTTTCAACCAAGGCCAGTGCTGCTGCGCCGGATCGCGCCTCTTCGTGGAAAAGGGTATTTTCGACAAGGTGGTCGAGGGAGTGGCCGAGGATGCAAAGAAGATCAAGGTCGGACCAGGCATGGATCTCGCCACACAGATGGGACCCCTCGTATCCGATGAACAGCAGCGGCGAGTGCTCAGCTATCTGGAGTCTGGCTTTTCAGAAGGGGCCAAAGCAGTGGTGGGCGGAAAGAAATTCGGCGACAAAGGTTATTTTGTAGAGCCTACCGTGCTGGTCGATACCACCCAGAAGATGAAAGTTATGCAGGAGGAAATCTTCGGTCCGGTGGTCTGCGCGGTGCCTTTCACCGACCTAGAGGAGGTGCTTCCGGCCGCGAACGACTCCATTTATGGCCTGGCCGCTGCGGTCTGGACCCGCGATGTCGGCAAGGCTCACCGCATTGCCGCCCAGCTGCGCGCGGGATCAGTGTGGATCAACTGCTATAACATCTTTGACGCGGCCCTTCCGTTCGGCGGCTACAAACAATCAGGCTGGGGCCGTGAAATGGGCCACGATGCACTGGAGCTCTACACCGAGGTGAAGGCCGTCACTGTGCGTCTGTGAATAGTTAGTTCCCCGAGGATCGGCGGATCACGGGGGCCCTTGGGACCTTCGCTCAGAAAAGCTTTGCAGAGACTCCGACAAACGGAAGCAGGTAATTGAGCCCACCGTTCGGACGATCAGTGTCCGCGTTGGAAATGTGGCTGAAGCGAAGCCCCGCGGTCAACGACCATTGTGCGGTCATATCCCAGCTTGCGCCCATCCCGCCCCAGACCAGAAAATTGAAATCCGACCCCTGTTCTGGAATACGACCGTCGAAATTCGTCCAGAGCGGCCCACCACCACCCTCGACATAAGGCCTCAGCCGGCCGAATGAGGTGAACGTATAGCTGAGTTTGGGCGTGAAGCCAATAGCATAGGCGCTGGTCGGTTCAGCAATCCCCAAGAACGCCGCCTCAACCCCGAGCGCAACTGCACCACGCCACCAGCCATCGCCGATCGGATCGGTCAATACGGTTTGCCACGATGGATGGACGGCCACTCCGTTGAGGTTGGACGATTGCGTATCCATCAGTTTCACCGGTACCATTCCCCCGACCACCAAGCCAACAGTGTGTTTCCCAATCCTCGTAGAAGATAGTTCTTCAGCCGCGGCCGATGGCAGTCCCACCAAACCGGCACAGAGGAGCATGACGGTGCACGTCCGACTCATATTCTGTTTCTTTGCAGGCCAGACAATCGCCATGATGTGTTGATCGGCTCACCACAATGCCAAGGCCTGAGGGCAGTATACATAGGTGTGCATGATGAAGCATGACTGCATGAGAGGTGAGACCGTGGTTCTGGCTGAATAGGCTCTTGGGAGATCAATGGATGGGGAAGAGGCTCATCACCCCGCTTCGCGGTAACCGCAGTCCTGATTGCGGCACTGGACACTTCGGCCGTCTTGCTTGCTGATTTTTTCGACAAGAAAGGGCGCTTGGCAGGTTGGGCAGGCCTTCGGAACGGGGCGGTCCCACAATGCATACTCGCACTTGGGATAGTTGCTGCAGGCGAAGAAGGAGCGGCCTTTCTTGGTCCGCTTCTGCACGAGATCACCCCCGCAGTCCGGTTGGGGACATTTGACACCCAAGGACAACGGTTTCGTCGTCTTGCACTGCGGATAGGCACTACAGGCGATGAACTTGCCGAAACGGCCGGTCTTCACCACCATCCGGCTCCCACACTTGTCACAGACCTGATCGGTGGTAATTTCCTCTTTCGGGACGATTTTGATCGTCCCATCCGGCAGCCGCTCGAAGTTTTGTGTGTTCTTGCAGGGAGGATCATCTTTGTACGCGGGACACGCGAGGAATTTTCCGTTCCGCCCCCACTTGATCTCCATCATCCGACCACACTTCTCGCAAGGAATGTCGGTCGGTGGCTCGACCGTATCTTTGGGACCGGGAATCGTCTTCGCCCGTTCCATTTCTTTCGTGAACGGCGTATAGAAATCACGCACGGCCACGACCCACTGTTTATTCCCCTCTTCCACTTGGTCCAACTGTTCTTCAAGCTGAGACGTGAAATCGACGTTGACGAGTTCAGGAAACCCTTTGAGCAAGAACTCATTGACGGTCTTCCCGGTTTCGGTCGGCACTAATCGCCCTTCGGTCTTTTCCACGTACTTGCGATCTTGGATCGTGGAGATGATCGCGGCGTAGGTCGAGGGGCGCCCGATCCCTTTTTCTTCCAGCTCCTTGATCAGCAGCGCCTCGTTGTATCGAGGAGGCGGCTGCGTGAAATGTTGCTTGGACAACATCCCGGGAACCGTCTGGCCTTCCTGCTCGACCAACCGCAACTGTTCTCCTTCTGACAACGCCGGGAGCTGACGCTCGTCGTCATCCGCTTCCTGATCGGCTTTCGGCTTCTGCGACGGCGCTTCTTTGTCGACCCCTTCCATGTAAACAATGGTGTGTCCGGGGAATTTCACTATGGTTCCCGTCGAGCGGAATAGATATCGCTCATTCGTTCCGATCGGTGTTGAATCGATCCTCGTTACATCCAAGATCGCCGGCACCATTTGCGAAGCGATAAATCGATTCCAAATCAATTTGTAGAGATTGTACTGATCATGATCCAAGTATTGACGGATCGATTCAGGGTCACGTGCAGCGGACGTCGGACGGATCGCCTCATGGGCTTCCTGTGCGGCTTTCGATGTCTTGTAGACATTCGGCGCCCCAGGAAGATAGTTCGCCCCGAATCGTGATTGAATCACCTCGCGCGCATCAGCCATCGCTTCGTTCGAAATCCGGGGCGAGTCGGTTCTCATGTAGGTAATCAAACCGGTTGCACCTTCGGCACCGATCTCTATCCCTTCGTAGAGCTGCTGTGCCAGCGTCATCGTCTTCTTCGGTGAAAAGTGGAGCTTTCTCGCCGCTTCCTGCTGAAGACGACTCGTGATGAATGGGGCGACTGGGTTCCGCTTTTTCTCTCGTCGTTCGATCGACTGGACTACAAATGGCTTCCCTTGAATATCAGCGACGATGCGACTGGCCTGCTCGCCGTTCTCGATCGACGCCTCTTCGCCGTTGATATTGTGAAGTTTGGCATCAAATGCCGGGGGATTGGCCCCAGTCAGCAGCGCCGTAATCGACCAGTACTCTTCCGCCCGGAAGGCATCCCGCTCCGCCTCGCGTTCACAGATCAACCGCATGGCAACTGACTGCACACGCCCCATACTGAGTCCACGACGGACTTTATTCCAGAGCAACTGACTGCCTTGATACCCAACGATACGATCCAAGACTCGCCGGGCCTGCTGGGCATTCACCAACTTCATGTCGATTTCGCCGGGAGCTTGTAACGCCCGCTTGATCGCGGATTCCGTAATCTCATTGAACAGAACTCTGAAGATTTTGGTGTCCTTCTTTTTCTTTTTTGATTTTCCGAGTAGCTCCTGCTCAAGGTGCCAGGCGATCGCTTCCCCTTCACGATCGGGATCCGGTGCCAGAAAGACCTTGTCCGCGTCTTCGGCCTTCTTTTTGATTTCGGCCAACACCTTCGACTTTCCCTTGATCGTGACGTACTGAGGTTCGAAATCGTTTTCCAGATCAACGCCTAACTTGCTTGTCGGGAGGTCTTTGATATGGCCGACCGACGCCATCACGGTATACCCACGGCCCAGATATTTCGTGATGGTTCTGGCCTTCGTCGGCGACTCAACGATAATCAACGATTTTGCCATGCGTGCTCCGTCTACTGCTGATGAATTCTATCATCCGTACCAAATCTTCGAGATTCGTGCAACTAGAATGGCAGTCGGTGACGATTGACCGCTGTTAGGAACCGGAAGACCTTCAGCCCCCGATCACTGACGAATGTATTGTTGACCCGGCAGTTGACGGACTCGACCATCCAGCTCCAACGACAGCAGAATCGCCGACACGTGTGCTGCGCTCAATCCCGTGCGTTCAATTATCGCATCCACCGATTGCGCTTCGTAGGAGAGCGCTTCGTACACCAAGAGGTCTTCCCGTTTTAGCGGCGATTGCTCTTCGGATGGTGAGGCATCGAGTCTCATCATCGCCCGTTGACGGCCATCGATTTGAGGGAGCACCTCATCAAGAATATCTTGTGCCCCTTCAATCAGCTTAGCCCCCTCCTTAATGAGGCGATTCGAACCCCGGCAAGCGTCCTCCTTAATTGAACCAGGCACCGCAAATACTTCCCGACCATGTTCCAATGCCAACTTTGCCGTAATGAGTGAGCCGCTGTTGGTTGTGGCTTCCGCTACCAACACACCCAATGAAAGTCCGCTGATGATCCGATTCCTTCGTGGAAAGTGATGACCGTGAGGAGCCGCGCCGATCGGCAATTCCGAGATGACGGCACCATGCAACTCAATACTCCGGCGTAGCGCGTGGTGTTCCGAAGGATACGTTCGGTCGATGCCGCACCCCAGCACAGCAATCGTACGCCCCTTTCCTGTTAGGGCCCCTCGATGCGCGGCTGCATCGATGCCTCGCGCTAGGCCGCTGACGATCGTCACTCCACGCTCCGACAGCTCTTTGGCGATTTCCTCCGTAAGGATCCTGCCGGAAGCCGTCGCTCGTCGTCCGCCCACAATGGCCACGGCAACATCATCTTGCGGAGTGACCATGCCACTCATGTACAGCAGGGGCGGCGGATCAGGAATGGCCCTGAGACGAGAATGGGTTTGGATTTTGAGGCGTTTGATGCTTTTCACCTGGCGATCAATCTGCTGCCGGATGTTTGTATCAGGACCGCGCCGTATGGATTCGGCCAACTCCGGGCAACAGCCGGCATGCAGTAACTCGTCCGTGGTCGCCGCAAGAGCGGCGTCGGTTGAGCCAAACGCTTGAATCAGTTTGACAAGCGTGCGATCTCCAACCCCATCGATCGCTTGGAGCATGAGCCATGATGTCAATGCTGCTTCGTTCATCTTGGTCTCGCTGAAGTATGTTGAGTGAGGAGTCGCCTCAGCCGGAGGGGGCCCTACGATCAACTACGCTCCCGATGGGGAAGGACAGCGGATACGGCGCAATGCTAGAGAACGACCAGATCGTACTGCTCAAGATGCAACTGGCTATCCGGAGTGACGATGATCTTCGCCGAACAATCCCGTTCCAACACCTCGATGCCATGACGTTCTTCATCTTGGAGTAAGTCAGCCACCGTTGGATGGGCTCCCACAACAATCCGCTGTTGATCTGACGCAGGTTCAATCCGTCTGATCTCACGGAAGATTTCGTAAGCCACGGTGGTTGGAGACTTCGTATATCCGCGCCCATCACAATAGCGACAGGGCTCTGACAACGAGCGCAAGAGATCTTCTCGAACACGCTCACGAGAAATCTCGATCAACCCAAGATCCGAGATTCTAGAGATCCTCGTCCTCGCCTTATCGGCCGCCATGGCATCCACCAGAGCATGGTAAACGCGATCCCGATTTTTTTCACGCTCCATGTCGATGAAGTCGACAATGATGATCCCACCGATTCCACGCAATTTGAGCTGATAGGCAACTTCCTTTGCCGCTTCGAGGTTATTGCGCACGATGGTTTCTTCTTGATCGCGTTTCCCCACAAAACGCCCTGTATTGACGTCGATCACGGTCATGGCTTCGGTATGATCGATGACCAGATGGCCGCCCGACTTGAGCCATACCTTCCGACTCAATGCGCGCGCTATTTCCTGCTCGACCCCCAGATGATCGAACAGCGACTCATCCTTGTCGTAAAAATGAATCCGTGCCGTTTGTTCTGGAGAAAAGCGCTGGACAAACCCCCGAATGGCCTCGTATTCCTCTCGCGAATCGATCCAGAGCCGATCAACCTTCTTTCCAAACAGATCCCTTACCACTCGGAAGCTGAGGCTCAAATCCGAATGCAGCAAGGCGGGAGCGGGTAGCTGCTCCCGTTTCGTCAAGACGTCCTGCCAGAGGACGTGCAGAAAATCGACGTCGGACTTCAGCTCGTCCTCTTTGACACCCTCGCTGACGGTCCGGACGATATACCCACAGCCCTGGCGCCGAACACGGCGCATAATCTCCTTCAACCTGGCCCGTTCCTCGTCACGCGGAATACGCCGCGACACGCCGATATGATCGACGTTCGGCATGAAGACGAGGTAGCGTCCCGGTAGCGAAACATAGGTCGTGACTCGGGATCCCTTGGTGCCGATCGGCCCCTTCGAGATCTGCACCATCAACTCCTGCCCCTCACTCAGCAGCTGTTCGATCGGCTTGGCGCTCTGACGCTTGGGCCTGAGCATCTCCGAATCTTTGTCGTCTTCCTCGTCTTCAACCAGCATGTCGCACGGTTCTGCATCCGCCAACAGATCGGAAACGTGCATAAACGCGGCTTTTTCCAGACCGATATCCACAAACGCGGCTTGCATCCCAGGCAGGACTTTGGCAACTCGTCCCTTATAAATATTTCCGACAAAATCCTTGTGCTTGGCACGGTCTCCAAATAAATCGGTGACCACCCCGCCATCGAGGACCGCCACGCGAGTTTCTTCTCGCGCGACTGTGATCGCAATCTCAACTCCCATACTGACTCCTTTGATTTGAAAACCTGCGGAGGATCGGGGAGACGATGGACGCGAGCTTATGCCCAGGTCCTGAGTTCATGCCACCCCTGGTTCCGTGGGTTTTCGGTAGTATTTCCTCCGAAAGACAGATGCCCTTGGCCCTGGTCGTTCGGTGTTTATTCAATAAAACAGGCTCAGTCGCTTTCGTTTGACGTTCAACAACAAGCCCAATGATGCCATGGTCATGATCGTGGCACTTCCACCGTAACTCACCAAGGGCAGGGGGATGCCGACGATCGGAAACATTCCAGCCGTCATGCCGATATTGACCACGACACAAAAACAGAGCATCGCCACGATTCCAGCAGCGAGTAATGCACCAAGCTGATCTTTCGCTTTGGACGCAATTTCCAACGAGAGCCAGATCAACCCCACAAACAACCCTAAGAGGACCATGACACCCAGAAATCCCCATTCTTCCGCGAAAACGGCAAACACGAAATCGGTATGCCCTTCCGGCAAAAACTTGAGTTGGCTCTGCGTCCCACCATGGAGTCCTTTGCCCAGAAGCTCTCCCGAACCGATGGCAATCTTTGATTGAAGGGCATGGTAGCCCTTTCCACCAGGGTCGTACCCTGGGTCGACGAACGCCATAATGCGCTGTCGCTGATAATCATGCAAGGACCCCCAGACCCCTTCCCAGGCAAATGGGAACAGCATGATCCCAAATAAGAGAATAAATCCAATGGCTTGCGACCGCACGCCCACCATGAGGAGCATGGCTGCGTAGACGGCGACAAAGCTCAGTCCACTCCCAAGATCAGGTTGCTTCAGGATAAGGAGAAGGCCAGGCAACACCAAGAGTCCCGGCACGATGACACGCTGCAGCCATCCCACACGAGGTGCCTTTGAATAATAGTGCGCCAAGACCAACACGAGGATGAGCTTGGCAAACTCAGAGGGTTGGAAGCTCAAGGGCCCCATCGCGATCCATCGTTGTGCCCCTTTGCTTGTTCGTCCTTCGAACAGGACGAAGACCAGCATCAGAAGGATAAACGCGTAGGCTGGGTACGCAAACCGCGCCAGATCGTGATAATCCGACGCCCACATGATCAGAAAGGCCGCCGCACCTAAGCCGATCCACATCAACTGCTTGAGATAGAAGGGGGTGTTCCCGCTCTGCTGTCCCTGCGTGACACTGTAGATGGACAGCACGCCGATCCCCAGAATAGCCAGCATGAGGCCGACATAGCGAAGATCGAAACTGTCGAGACCGCGATGCTCTGTCAATCGATCAATCATGCCTGCTTGAAGGCCCCCCTCCATCCTGCTGACCCTCACCGGACATGTCCGGTATAACGGCAGGAGCCTCTTGAGTCAGTTTCATGTACAACTCAATGACTTCTTTCGCGAGGGGCGCCGCCGCAGCCCCCCCATGTCCCATATGTTCAGCCAACACGACCACTGCGATCCTCGGGGATTCCAGGGGCGCAAAGGCCACGAACCAGGCGTGATCGCGGAATTTCTTTGGAATATCTTCCTCTCGTCCTGGTCGGAGAGCCGCCACCTGAGCCGTTCCGGTCTTCCCGCCGATAGTCACAATGGATGACTTCGCTCTCGTCGCAGTTCCCTTCGTGACCACCTCAGCCAATGCATCCTTGATGATACGGAACGTTTCGGGTTTGGCATTGATTTTCCCGCGGGGAACGGCCGGCAATTCTTGAAGATTCCCCGTCGCTCGATCCATGACCGCTTGCACCAGACGAGGACGATAATTGACCCCGTCGTTGGCCACGGTGGCGATCATGTTCGCCATCTGCAACGGTGTCACTGTCACAAAACCCTGTCCGATGGACGCCGAAATGGTCTCGCCCGGTAACCATTGCTCACGCTTGACCTTTTGTTTCCATGCCGGAGTTGGCATGATGCCGGATCGTTCCGAGGGCAACTCCACACCCGTGGGCCGCCCAAGCCCAAAATCTTTTCCAAACTCCGCGATCACATCGATACCCATGCGCTGACCGATCGAGTAGAAGTAGACGTCGCAGGAATGGACCAATGCCTCGTGGAGATCGACATACCCATGCCCACCGGCCTTCCAATCTCGGTACCGGCGTTTGCCGAACTGATATCCACCGGTACAATGAACGGTACTGGACGGTGACATGGTCTTGGTTTCCAAGGCGGCGACGGCCATTGGAATCTTGAAGGTAGAGCCTGGAGGATACTGCCCTTGTGAAGCACGATTATTCAGCGGACGCCCTTCGTCCTGCACGATTTCGACCCACTGTTTCGCGGTGAGTTCTCTCGACAGCACGTTGGGATCAAAGGCAGGCCGACTGGCCATGGCGAGAATGTCACCGTTGTTCGGATCGAGCGCGATGATGGCGCCCAGCTCTTCACCCAGGAGTTCCTCGGCCAGCTTCTGGAGTCGTGCGTCGATGGTGAGATAGAGATCGTTCCCCGCCTGAGGTTTTTCGACCACTGACGATTTCTTTTCATGACCCAGCGCATCGACTTCCACATTCTTCCGACCAGCCATGCCGCGCATATGCCGATCATACGATTTTTCAATGCCGTATTGCCCCACAATGCTGCCTTGGTGAAGATCATCAAATTCTGACTTTTCAAGCTGATCCGCCGAAATTTCCCCGACATAGCCCAGGAGGTGTGATGCGATCAGACCGCCTGGATAGTTGCGTTGCGACTCGACCTGAATCATCACGCCGGGCATATCGAGGCGTCGGGATTCCACGAGTGTGGCATCACGCAGAGTCATTCGGTCTTTGATTTTGCGAGGGAGGAGCTTGCTACCCTTGGTCGCCAATTTGTTTTTCACGAGAGTTGGATCCAAGCCCAATAAATCGCTGAGCTGTTGAATCAAAACCTCACGATCTTTCACATCTTCCAGAGTCACGTAAAGGCTGAAACTTGACACATTATTCGCGAGAAGGACGCCGTTTCGGTCATAGATGAGGCCCCGAGCCGGCTCAAGCAAAACCTGCCGAGTCCGATTGTTTTCTGATAAATCCCGATAATACGGTCCTTCAAGGATTTGCAAATGCCAGAGGCGAACACCGAGTAGCCCGACCACCAGCAGCAGCCCTACACGCAGCGCAAACAGCCTACGGTGGAGATCGCCAAACTCTGTCTCGGGATAATTCGTCGACAACATGGCGGAGATCCTAGATCCGATATTCTGAGACCCACTGCTCAAGACTAAAATACCTGCTGATTAGCCAGTAGACAGACCCACCGATGATCGCATCAAGAGCGGCTTGAGGCAGCACGATGGTCCGCAAGGCCCACCAGACATCTTGTTGTGCGTTAAGCCGTAACGCAACTGGGGTGAGGAGGCCAACAAGGCAAGAGATGGCGAATAGCCCTACTACCAGCAAGGGGGGACTCAGATAGGCCACCTGCCGACCGGCGAGCCCTGCGATAAATCCAACGCCTCCCTTGATCATGGCCGCTGAAAGGATATCTTGAGCGGAAAATAGACTCAGCGCCCATCCTAAGGCTAGACCAACCAGCAATCCCTCAAGTTCCCCTCCAAACAGTCCAATGAGGCATATCGCTACAAATCCGAGATCCGGTTTCACCCCCCATAGGCTCACATGGGGCAGCAACACCGATTGACTCGACACAATCCCGGCGATAAGCGCGATGTAGATCAGCGTTTTCATCGCCTTGTCTTCGGAGCCCCCAGACGTTCGCCCTCTGTGGGAAAGAAGGTCGGAAGGATGACGAGCACCTCTTCCACGTGATTCGGGTCAACCTCAGGAACAAGTTCTGCGGATTGAAACAACGCTTCGTCCTCTTTATCGATTCGCGTGATCGTGCCGACTGACAGACCACGTGGGAAGCCTCCGACCAATCCTGACGTGACGACACGATCACCGGGCCTCGCGTCGGACAACAACGGTATGTACTTGAGTTGGGCCGTTCCGTGCGTAGTTCCTCCAACGATTCCTTCGTCTCTCGTGCGCTGAATCAATCCGGCGATCGCATTGTTGGGATCCGTCAGGAGCAACACCACCGAGGTTGAAGACGTCGTCTTCACGATCCGGCCGACCACTCCAGCCGGTGTAATGACGCCTTGATCCGACTGCAAACCATCCGACGTACCCTTGTTCAGAATGATCGTCTTGTACCAATTGCCGGTATCTCTGCCGATCACTTGAGCAGCGATCAGAGTCGGCAGCGCCTGTTGTTTGAACTCCAACAGTGCCGCGAGTCGCTCCGTTGCCACTGCCGATTCTCGCAGCTGCGCATTTTGCTCCTTGAGAAGATCCAGCTCTCTTCTCAACTGCCTGTTGTCTTCTTCAACCCCTTGAAGCGCCACGTACTGACCCCATACACCGGCAACTCGATCATGGACGCCAGCAACGGCTTGCAAAGGCCAGCTGATGATCCACCCGAATGGACTCCCGACTGCTTGAAACACACTTTGGAGTTGGGCGGGTAACAGGAGAAAACCAAGGACCAGAATGACGGCAAGCGCGAGAGCCACACGCCGGGCGTTGTAGGAGAGGCGGAAATTGGCCATCCGCATGAGGGATGGCATCTTACCGAAGATTGTTTGCTTGCGACATAACCGATACTTTCCGAAGGAGATCCAGCTCGTCTAAAATCTTACCCACACCCAACACCACGGAGGTGAGCGGATCGTCCACCGTAATGATCGGCAAGTTCGTTTCTTCGCGGAATCGTGTATCCATCCCCTTGAGGAGCGAACCGCCTCCCGTTAAGACGATCCCACGATCGATGATATCCCCAGCCAGTTCAGGCGGGGTGTTTTCGAGTGCAATCTTAATGGCATTCACGATCGTCCCAATCGGTTCCTGCAGCGCCTCGCGAACCTCGGCGTCGTCGATGACCAGCGTCCTCGGGATACCGGAAATCAAATCGCGTCCCTTGATCATCATGGTTTTCCGCTCTTCGAACGGATAGGCGGAACCGATTTCGAACTTGATGCGCTCCGCCATATGTTCGCCGATCAATAGGTTGTATTTCTTCTTGATGTAATTCATGATCGCTTCGTCCATACGATCACCGGCAACCTTTACGGATTCGCTGTATACGATCCCGCCTAGGGAAATGACGGCAATGTCCGTCGTTCCGCCTCCCACATCAACGACCATGTTGCCCGACGGCTCCGTGATCGGCAGGCCTGACCCAATCGCCGCTGCGACAGGCTCTTCGATCAGATAGACTTCTCTGGCCCCGGCCAATTCCGCGGAATCGCGCACCGCCCGTTGTTCCACCTGCGTGATGCGGGAAGGCACCCCGATTATGATCCGGGGACGGACAAACGCACTCCGATTGTGTGCTTTCCGGATGAAATGCTTGAGCATCTGCTCAGCCATCTCGAAGTCGGCGATCACACCTTCTTTCATCGGCCGAACTGCGACGATATTCCCCGGCGTCCGTCCGAGCATTTTCTTTGCGTCAGCTCCGACGGCCAGTACCTTTTCGCTTTTCTTCTCCACCGCGACAACGGAGGGCTCGTTGAGGACGATCCCCTTTCCGTGGACATACACGAGGGTGGTCGCGGTGCCTAAATCAATAGCCAGGTCGTCGGAGAACCAACCGAACATGTCTCCAGGGAACCCCACGGCATCTCTCCCTTCATCTTGGCCAGACGAGCTGCTATCCAGCCGGTGTGCTTGATGAATGTCTTACCTAGTCCGGAACGGCGAGCTGCCCGGAATCCAATACCTGCGTCCTGGCTACTTCATCGCCCAATCGACGACCCTGCTCATTCCCGATGATCAAAAAACTCTCGAACGCCAAAATAGCCAGAGATACGAGCCATCCGACGTACGGAACCGCGTATGCGATCTGTGCGCCCCCGAGGGGCAGGTTCCGAATGATCGATTCTCGGAAACCCGCTGTGTCTCGACTATCCAATCGTATCGTTTGTAAACCCACCAACCGTTTGCCGATACTTTTTCCGCCTGCAAACCCATCGGCAATCAAGATGTAGGCCAGACCGGAAAGAAAGCCGACCGGAGAAGCGATTTCGCCCGCGGCGACCACGATGAACAGATCGATCAACTTCGCGATGAATCGATTCAGGACATGGGCCTTCGGATAGACTCGTGATTCCTGCGACGTCGAGGTTGGCCCCTCCCCTGCCAAGGGATCTCCTTGTAATATGTCGCAAATTATAACAAAACGCACCATCTTGCACAAATAAAGACCGAATCTTTTTTACTAAATGTCTTTGTCTGGCCATTCTGGACCAGTACGTGACCTTCCCAACAGATAGCGTTTGTGTGCACGACCACTGAGTACTCACCGTTTTGCCTTCCAGCGCAATGGGGAACCATCTCTCTTGCCTTCCACTCCGCTAATCAGTAGACTATTTCTTTCACCAAGACGAGGATCCAGATGATCAAGACCATGCGCGATGCCGCTCATAACTACCCCTGGTTACTTAAGTCCATCATGATTATCTTGGCAGCTGCCTTCGTGATTACAATGGGCTGGTGGGGATTCGGCGAAGACGCCGGGGGCCCTGTCGCTAAAGTCGGAGCACAAACCGTTTCCATGGATGAGTTCAAGCGCACGTACGAAAATATGCGTCGCATCTACAAAGAGAATGTCACAAGCGAGTTCAAGGAAGAGGAGTTTAAAGACTTTGTGGTCGGACAACTCGTCGACAGCCGCGTGTGGATTATCGCTGCCGAAGAAATGGGTGTGCGCGTCTCCGATGCGGATCTGCGCGAACTGATCATGCAAACTGAGGTTTTTCAGAAAAACGGTGCCTTCGACCCCGAGCTCTACAAACGTATCCTTGCCGCTAATCATTTAACACCGGCTGCCTTCGAAGCGATCCAGCACCAAGAAGTCTTGGCGAATAAAGCCCGAATGATTGTGCGGGATTCCGTTGCGCTCACTCCTGCCGAGATTGAAGAAGGACAGACTCTCATGGCAAGACCTCCGGATTCTGACCCGACCAAGGGGGCCGAATCCAGACAGCGAGTGTTGGATGATATGCTGTTGCAGAAGCAGCAACGGGCCCTGGTCTCATTCCAGCAATCCATGAAGGCCAAACTGCCGATCACCATCCGCCGGGAACTGTTGTGAAATTGTTGTTGCTTTCCATCAGTAATGCCTAGCAGGAGACTAACCGATCATCATCGCGTCGCCGTAGCTGTAGAAACGATAGCGCTCTTTAACGGCCTCTTCATAAGCCTTGCGAACATGATCAATTCCAGCGAAGGCTGAGACCAGCATGAGTAATGTGGTTCGAGGGAGATGGAAGTTCGTCATAAGCGCATCGATGATCTCGAACTGAAACCCTGGTGTGATAAAGAGCCGGCTTTCGCCGGACATCGCTACGATCTCCCCCTTTTCCTTCATGACGGTTTCAAGCGTACGGACAACCGTGGTCCCGACAGCCACCACACGGCCACCGGTTCGTTTGGTTTCCTGGATTGCTCTTGCAGCCTCTTCGCCGATCGTGAATCTTTCTGAACCCATCTGGTGATCTTCAATCTGTTCCGCCGTCACCGGCTTGAACGTGCCAGGCCCAACATGCAGCGTTACAGTGGCCATATTGATTCCAGCTTCGCGCAATCCTCGAAACAGCTCTTCGGTAAAATGAAGCCCCGCCGTCGGGGCAGCAATCGCCCCGCCGTGTTTGGCAAACACGGTTTGATACCACTGATGATCTTCCTGAATCGGCGCACGCTTGATGTACGGAGGGAGCGGCATCGATCCATGTTCTTCAAGAAATGCATCGACAGGCATCGGGCATTCCATATCCACCTCAGTTCCCGTCGCCTCCCGCTTAACGATCGTCGCGCGGGCATGTCCACCGAACTCGATAACCTGGCCGACTCGGAACGTACCTTTGATCATAATTTCCCACCGGCCCACAGTCTGTTCCCTCACAAACAACACCTCGACCGGTTTCCCAGTTGGTCTCTTGATTCCCGGTACTCGTGCAGCGAGGACTTTGGTGTCGTTCACGACGAGGAGATCGCCCTGTTTCAACAGATGCGGAAGATCAGCGACATGACGATGGGATAGTTGATGCTTCTCTCGGTTGAGGGTCAGCAGTCGCGCACGATCGCGCGGCACAATCGGTTCCACCGCGATCAGCGATGGGTCAAATGGAAAGTCGAAATCGGACAGTTGCATTATGATGGCGGGACCATGGTGACTGGAACGGGAGGGGCCTGAGTCAAAGACACGTCTTGAAGTTCTGTCCCAGGGTAGTAGTACCTTAGAATGCTCGCGAACGAGTACCCCAACTCTGCCAGCTCTTTTGCTCCCCACTGACAGAGCCCGACCGCATGACCGGCTCCGTATCCGGAAAGGATGAGGTCCTCGCCAATCAATTTGATCGTAAACTGTGTGCTCGGCACGACCGTATACCCGACCGCCTTACGGAGATCCTCCCCCCGGATAATGAGCTCGCCATCGGAATGCATAATCCCGAGCGTCGCCACTCGTCCCGCACGGCTGTGGGTAAGGGAGGAGATCGCTCTGATCGGGCCAAGGGAAAATCCCTGCTTCCTTAGTTTCTTCTCCAGCATCTCCAGCTTTAGGGACACTTTCCATTGGTAGAACGGAGACTCCACATCAAACGGGCACTCGACCCCTTTCAAGTAGGGCAGGTCCTTCGACCATACATTCAGGGCATCTTCTGTCACGCCCGCCGCCGTAGAGGAAAATGCAGCATAGATGGGAGCCCCCTGGTATGTCACAACCAGTCCACGGGTAGACTCCACTGCCAGTGCGACACGCGCATCAATGCCTTGTCGCCCACGATAGACCTGATCTTGTATCCCGGCCACCACGTCATAGTTTCGAGCGGTGCTCAGCATCTGTTGATACAGGGCATACGTCCGCGCAGCGACTGCCTGAACTTTCAGCATCTCAAGATGCCAGGTGGCATTGACCTCCGCTGGCACCACACCCTTCACATATTCTTCCAGGTCAACGTGATTGACGACGAGCAGACTCTTTCCTTTCCTGAGGAGTTGGATCGCGCCACTGACTTGCAACGCGTCTTTCTCGTCACTCGCGTGATTCAGGGTCCGGTTCCCTTTTCGGGTGAACCAAAGATCTAAGTCGTGACTTGCCGCCTTCAACATAAGCCGATCGGTCACCACCGGCGTTCCGTTCAGGAGCATCGCCCGACCTCGCATCTCGATCCGTACGACCGTCCGATAGTACCTGGCTTCATGCTGATCATCCATCACCAAAACGGTCTGACTACTCGAGATTTCCAGCTGTTGAATATCCCGCGCCAGCAAAACACGAATCGTTGACGCCGCTTCTGCCTCCGGCATCGCCATGAAGTCAAGGCAAAACCCTAGCCCAAGGACAAGAGCCCAAAACCTGGTTGTGATCATCTGCGAAAGAACCATCCTATGAAATAGAATAGCAAACTGAGAAGAATGCTGAGGGCAATACTGGTTCCGATGGGGAAGTAGAAGCTAAAATTTTCCCGTTTGATAGAAATGTCACCTGGAAGTTTGCCGAACCACCCGAAAAGGTTTCCAAACCCGGGAATGCGGTCTGTGAAGAGGAAGAAAAGGCCAAGCACCACAATACCAAGGCCGACTCCGATCAAGATTTTTCCAAAAGTCTCCCATTCCGGCATCAACTTTCATCCCGCCTGAACGAGTGCCTCACCGCTACCATGACATGGTTCGCGATGCTAGCTGTTCAGTAAGCATTCCGCAATCTGAATGGCATTCAGTGCTGCGCCTTTTCGGAGATTATCGGAGACAACCCACAGATTGAGACCGTTTGCGATCGACTCATCCTCCCGGACCCGGCCGATGTAGACCTCGTCCTTCCCGGTCGCATCGAGCGGCATGGGATACAGCTTCTTGGCCGGATCGTCGTACACAATCACGCCCGGCATGGTTGCCAGTGCGGCACGCGCCTCATTGGCTTTCAGCGGGCGTTCCAATTCCACGTTGATCGCTTCGGAGTGGCAACGAAGCACGGGCACTCGCACAGTCGTCGCGGTAACCCGAAGGTTTGCAGCACCGAGAATCTTCCTCGTTTCTTTCGCGATTTTCACTTCTTCCGAGCAGTCGCCTCCCTCGCCGAACGAACCGATGTGCGGTAAGAGATTAAACGCAATTTGGTAGGGATAGACTTTGGCTGTCACGTCTCGGAACGCCAGCAAATCCTTCGTCTGGTCCATCAGTTCATCCATGGCCGCAGCACCGGTTCCTGAAACGGACTGAAACGTTGTCACCACCACGCGCTTTACTCCAACGGCGTCGTGGAGCGGCTTAAGGGCCATGACCAACGGCGTGGTCGTACAGTTCGGAATGGAGACGATTCCCCGAGGCATATCATGCAATGCGGAGGCATTCACCTCCGGGACCACCAAAGGAACCCCATCATCCATACGAAATACGGCGCTGTCGTCGATCACGGCAATACCAGCCGCACCCAAACGTTGGCCATATTCTCGGCTGATGGCATCGGTCGCGGAGATGAACGCGACATCCACCCCCTCAAAGGACGAAGAATCGTTCAATTCCTCAACCTTCCACTCCTTGTCCTGACAGGTCATGACCTCCCCGGCCGATCGCTTGGATGCGAAGAGTCTCAGACTCATGAGCGGAAACTTGCGTTCTTCCAAGATCTCGAGCGTTTCCTTTCCGACCGCGCCGGTCGCACCAAGAATCGCCACCGTATATCCAGGTTTTTTCTTGATCATGACGTTCCTAATCCAATGCCAGCAGGCGAATACGATGATTAAATGTGTCGGCCACCAACAGTGATCCATCGCGATCGACGGCGATGCCGAAGGGGTAGCAGAGTCCGGCTTCTTTGGCAGGGCCGCGATCACCCGAATACGAGGGACCACCGTTCCCTGCCACACGGAAGGCCGTTCCAGAATCCCAATCCCATTTTCGAATGAGGTGATTATCTGAATCGGTCAGGACAAGATCCCCGTCATGAGTGATCACGATTCCTGTCGGACGTGAGAGACTCGACGACGGAGGGTCGGACGGGGACTCATACCGGTAAGCTGCCCCATCACCCGCTGCCGTAGAAATCTGTCCTGACGAGAGTTGAACGCATCGGATTCGGCCGTTGAAGGTATCGGCTATATACAGCCGGTCATCTGCCAGAGCCAATCCACTTGGCCCCGCTAGCGCTGCATTAACTGCTGGCTGCCCGTCTCCATCGTACGTCGCAACACCAGTTCCAGCGATGGTTTGAATCCTGCCGGTTTTCAGGTCTACCACCCGTATGCGATGGTTGTTTTGATCGGCAATGTAGAGCTTGTGTGTCTCGTCTAGAACTAGAGCTGCTGGCTCGTTGAGAGTTGCTTGATAGACGGCTCCCCCATCACCGGAGAATCCTGCCTGGCCGGTCCCAGCCAACGTTGATATCACGCCGGTCGCCGCCTCGACTACCCTGACCCGATGATTCATGGTATCGGCAATATAGACATTCCCTTCTCGATCCACGGCCACCGCAGTCGGGAAATTGAGACGGGCCTGGACCGCCGGTCCCCCATCTCCTGCATATCGCTTAGAGGAAGAGGTTCTATTCGTCCAATACCTGACCGTTCCACTCAAATCCGCGTATTGGGTGTATGATGACGTGCGTCCCCCTGCGAGATCGTCATCGGCAAGAGGATCCACCTCGGTCACTTCTGAAGTGGTGCGGACCATCATCTCCTCACGTTCGTGCACCGGCGCACCTGCAATCGTCGAGATGATCCCGGTCGTTCGATCAATCTTGCGAATGACGTGATTCTCAGAATCCGCCACATACACATTTCCATGACGATCGAGCGTGACCCCTTTCGGTTCATTCAGGCACGCCATCGCCGCAGATCCACCCTCTCCCGAATAGCTGGATGTTCCGTTCCCGGCCAATGTACTGATGGTCCATGTGGAAAGGATGGCTGCCATAGCTCGACACCAATCACTCGTTGAGGTTCTTAACGATCGTCTCACCCATCTCGACAGTCCCGACGATCTGTGCCCCTGGGCTCTGGATATCTTTGGTGCGGTAGCCGAGGTCAAGCGCTTTGACGATGGCTCGCTCGATGGCTTCGGCTTCCTTTTCAAGTTGAAAGGCGTATGACAACATCATGGCGGCCGACGCGATGGTGGCAATGGGGTTGGCGATGTTTCTGCCTGCGATGTCCGGTGCGCTCCCATGGATCGGTTCGAATAGACCAACTTTGGCCCCGATGCTGGCTGACGGCAGCATCCCGATCGATCCGGTGAGCATCGCCGCCTCATCGCTGAGAATGTCTCCGAACATGTTGTTGCACAGCAACACATCGAATTGCCGTGGATTTCTGACCAGTTGCATGGCGGCATTATCGACATAGATATGGCCCAACTCAACATCCGGATAGGACGCATGGACCTCAATGACGACCTTGCGCCACAGCTCAGAGGACTCCAACACATTGGCCTTATCGACGGACGTCACTTTCTTGCGTCGTTTTCTGGCCGCTTCGAACGCCACCTTGGCGATCCGGCGAACTTCGTCGGTGGAATAGACTTCCGTATTGATCCCCCGCTCTTGACCGTTCGGCAGGGTTTCAATACCTTTGGGTTTGCCGAAGTAGATTCCACCAGTGAGTTCGCGAATGACGAGGATATCGATTCCTTCGACGACCTCGCGCTTCAAGGTGGAGGCATCCACAAGATTTGAATACACCTTCGCCGGCCTCAGATTGGCATAGAGGCCTAAGGCTTCACGAATTCCCAAGAGCGCCCGTTCCGGCCTGAGACTGTATTCCAAACTTTCCCACCGCGGCCCCCCGACTGCGCCTAATAAGACTGCGTCACTTTGTTTGGCAAGCGTCAAGGTATCGTTCGGCAAAGGCACACCGAATTTATCGATCGCCTGCCCGCCGATATCAGCAGTCGCAAAGTCGAAGGTGTGTCCGTATTTCTCTGCGATCACCTTGAGGACTTTTACAGCTTCGGGAACAATTTCACGCCCGACTCCGTCGCCGGCTAACACTGCGATCTTGGCCTTCACTGCTTCTCCTTTCGATCGTTCGATCCGCCTGCGGCCTATTCCAATACCGTTTCGTCTTCCTCTCGCCAAGCGGGATCCACGAGACACAAGAATTCAATATCGACTGCTCCGGTGTTTTCGAGAGATTGCTCCCCTCCAGGGTGAACGTACAACGTGGTTCCGGCTTCGATCAGCGCGACCTGGTCATTGATCGTGAATCGCCCCTGGCCGGCAATAAAATAGTAGACCTCGGAAGACTTCAAGACATGTCGTTTGGACCGTTGCCCCGGACTCAGCTTTCCGTGGGCAAGACTATACCCCAGGTCAAGCGGGCACTTGGCGGGATGAAAGATCTCTCGTAACCGCGTATGGTCGCCGGCTAAAAACTCCGGCCGGTCCCCCAGCGCAACCTTCCACACGGCCCAGTCTCCTTCCGAGTATGCCCTTCTGTCCTAGAATAGAAAACTGTACCGTGCGTATCCTCGTCAAATCAAGTTCACCTTCTGCTCGCCTTGGGCTTGTTTGGTCGCGAGGTAGGCGAGCTTATTCAAGGCGTTCAGATAGGCTCGAGCAGAGGCGGTGATGATATCCGTATCGGCTCCGTGACCGGTGACTGTCCGGCCATCTTCTTGAACCCGTACCGAAACTTCCCCCTGCGCATCGGTACCGCCTGTGATCGCTTTCACGACATACATCAGCAATTTGCTCTTGGTCTGCGTGATTGCCGCAATCGTGCGGTAGACCGCATCCACCGGTCCGTCGCCTGTGCCGGTTTGCACCATGGCTTTGCCGTCGAGCTCCAGTTCGACGGTGGCGGTAGGAACCTGGTTGGTGCCGCTCGAGACGCGTAGTGCCGTCAATGTGATCCGGTCCGCCATCTTCGACAACTCTTCGGAGACGATGACCTCGAGGTCTTCCTCAAAAATCTCCTTCTTTTGATCGGCCAGTTTCTTGAATCGTTCGAAGGCATGGTTGACCTCTTCATCGCTGAGCTTATATCCCAACTCTTCCAATCGCTGACGAAATGCGTGCCGACCAGAGAGCTTTCCCATCACCATCTGGCTCTCAACCAACCCGATGGATTCCGGTCTCATGATTTCATATGTCGTCTTGTCTTTGAGCAAGCCGTCTTGGTGAATGCCCGAGGTATGGGCAAAGGCGTTGGCCCCCACGATCGCCTTATTCGGCTGCACGACCATGCCTGTGATCTTGCTCACCAAGCGACTTGTTTTTGCAATCTCTTCTGTCTTGACCCCTGTATCGGCCTGATAGAAGTCCGTCCTGGTCCGGAGACCCATCACTATTTCTTCCAACGACGTATTGCCTGCCCGTTCTCCAATCCCATTAATCGTACACTCGACTTGACCAGCTCCATTGATGATAGCCGCCAAGCTGTTCGCCACTGCGACACCGAGATCGTTGTGACAATGGACAGAAATCACTGCCTTCTTGGAATTGGGAACTCTATCGCAAATCCCCTTGATCAGCGCGCCGAATTCCTGGGGCACTGCATACCCCACCGTGTCGGGAATGTTGATGGTGCCTGCCCCCGCGGCAATGACCGCCTCGATGACTTCATAGAGAAAGGACGGATCCGACCGGCTGGCATCCATCGGGGAAAACTCAACGTCGTCGACATACCCTCGAGCTCGCTGGACCATCTCCACGGCACGCTGTTTCGCCTGCTCTCGAGTCATCCGAAATTGGTGTTTGAGGTGGATGTCGGAAGTCGACAAGAACGTGTGGATCCGCACCTTCGGAGCCCCTTGTAACGCCTCCCAGGCCCGATCAATATCCTCCTGACGCGCGCGTGCAAGGCTGCAGATCGTCGGCCCTTCCACTTCCTGAGCAATCCGTCGGACCGCCTCGAAATCACCGGGCGAACTGTACGCGAATCCTGCTTCGATGATATCGACACCGAGCCTCGCCAGCTGTTTGGCCACCATGACCTTTTCCTCCACGTTCATGCTGGCGCCCGGCGATTGCTCGCCATCTCGCAATGTCGTATCGAAAATTCTGATCATGCGTGCCATGTGTGACCTCCGGTACAAGCTGCTCAAAAAGTCCTTCCGGCAAGGCCGTAAGGAGTGAGGACCCCGAGGCGTACGCGTTTGGTACGTTGAGGGGTTCGAACGACTGAGAACGCAGCGGGATGGCTTTTTCAGCAGCTTGCAAAAACAAAAGCCTTCATCCCATGAGATCCAGGGACGAAGGCTTGACCGGCGCTCCGTGGTACCACCCTGATTCGGCCTGAAACTAGAATTGGTTGTTCAGGCCCTTCCTTAGGCCCCTTACGGAGGCAAGGCGGAATCTCCTACTCGCTGTTCAGAGATTCGGCTCGGAGGCGAGTTCGGCGGAATCTAGGCTGGTTCGCACCACCCACCAGCTCTCTCACGGGTACAGCATACCCTGCTTCTAGATCGTTCGCCTACTACTCCTCGTCTTAGCCGTTCGAGGATTTGAGAATCCTCCGGATATTCCCGGTTACGATCGTGTCTCCATTGGCGATGGGTCGACTTTTCCAACGTTCTTTTTCCCTGCAGACGGAGCCACCAACCAAAACAACTTTTCGACTGGCCCCATCAGCGCATATCCAGCGAAAATGACAAACAACATGACGGCCGGTAGAGCTGCCACCATCATCAACGCGAGAATCCCCCACACAAGATAGGTGATCTGCCGGTGGCCCTTAAACTTCAACTCTTTGAAGCTGCGATACTTGATGGTGCTGACCATCAAGAACGCCAGCATCAAGGTCATGATCAAGACCACGATGGGCTTGGATTCCGCTCCCATCTTGAGAATGTAATGATCAAACACCACCAGGGAAGCCACCACGCCGGCAGCGGCCGGAATGGCCAAGCCGGTAAAATATTTTCCGTCTGCCAACGCGACCGTCGAGTTGAAGCGCGCCAACCGCACGGCACCCATCGCCACGTAGGCAAACATCACCGCCACGCCAAACGTCCCCTGCCCGCTCAATGCCCAAGAATAGATCAACAGGCCTGGTGCAACACCGAACGAAACCACATCAGACAACGAGTCATACTCAAGACCAAATTGACTCGTACTATTGGTTAAACGCGCCGACTTCCCGTCAAGCACATCGAAAATCATCGCGACGAGAATCGCAATCGCCGCTTCCAGGTAGTTGGCGTTGAAGACGGACAGAATGGCATACACTCCGCAAAACAGGTTGCCGGTTGTGAAGAGATTCGGGATGAGGTGCATGGCCGCTTTTCGCCGCTTTCCTTCTTTCCCGAACGAATTCTTAAAGCCTGCCGTTTTCATGGCAATTCCCCCACAATCGTTTCCCCGCCTTTCACATGGTCGCCGATCGCCACACGAACGTTGGTGCCGATCGGCAGAAAGGTGTCCATCCTGGATCCAAATCGGATCAGCCCGTACCGTTCACCTCGGATTGCCTGGTCCCGTGGTGAAACCCAAGACACGATGCGCCGAGCGATCAGGCCTGCCACTTGTACACATAACACCTTGATGCCTTCATGGGTCTTGATCATCACGGCATTCTGTTCATTCCTCAACGTGGCCTCAGGCTTGCTGGCCACCATGAACAAACCCGGCTGATACTGTACATCTTCGATAAGCCCATCACAGGGCATCCGATTGATATGGACATTGAAGACATTCAAAAAGATCGTCAGCCTGATACAACGCTCTTTCAAATACCTCGGCTCGAACTCTTCCTCGATGGCGATCACTTTTCCATCGCCGGGAGCCACGACCAGGTTTGGGCCTTGCGGCACAACCCTGGCTGGATTCCGGAAGAACCACGCCGAGAAGAGAGTCGCAATGCCTCCGAGAAACGCGAAGGCAGTCCAACCCAACCAACCAGCCAGTAGTGTAACGCCAGCCGGCGCTGCGATGAAGGGAATTCCTTCTTTGGCGAATGGGATACCGACAGCACGATCTGCCACGCAATTGCCTCACTCTTATGAGGGATGTTCAAACGGACTGACCAGCAAGGCCGCAGCGAGTGAAAAGCCGAGGCGTACGGGTCCATTGTACGTTGAGCCTTTGAACGATGCGAGAACAAAGCTGGCAGTCGGTTTCACCATCCCTAGTTCTTGGTTTTATCGACCAGCTGATCCTTCTTAAGCCACGGCATCATCGCCCGCAGTTGAGATCCGACCGCCTCGATGGGATGCGCTTCCCCCTTTGCGAGCAGCGCATTGTAGACAGGACGGTTGGCCTGATTTTCAAGGACCCACTCTTTCGCGAACCGCCCGCTCTGAATCTCATCGAGAATCTTCTTCATTTCCTGCTTAGTCTGTTCCGTGACGACGCGCGGGCCTCGGGTAACATCGCCATACTTCGCCGTCGTGCTGATCGAGTAGCGCATGTTGGCAATCCCACCTTGATAAATGAGGTCCACGATGAGCTTCACCTCGTGCAAACATTCGAAATAGGCCATTTCCGGTGAGTAACCGGCTTCGACCAAGGTCTCATAGCCCGCCTGAATCAACGAGGTCAGCCCGCCGCAAAGCACTGCCTGCTCTCCAAAGAGATCGGTCTCGGTCTCTTCTCGAAAATTCGTTTCAATGACGCCGGCTCGCCCCCCACCGATCGCACTTGCGTAGGCTAAACCAACCTGCTTCGTGGTGCCGCTGGGATCCTGATGGACGGCAAGCAGACATGGAACGCCGCTGCCCTTTGTATACTCCGAACGCACCAAATGCCCAGGCCCTTTAGGCGCCACCATGAACACATTGATGGAGGCCGGCGGCACGATCTGCCCAAAGTGAATATTGAACCCATGCCCAAATGCCAAATAGGATCCAGGCTTCAGATTGGGTTCGACGTCTTGCCGATAGATGGAAGCTTGCGCTTCATCCGGCGCCAGAATCATCACGACATCTGAGGCCTTCACCGCATCAGCGACCGGCATGACCTTGAGTCCGCTCTGCTCTGCCTTTTTCCAAGACGCTCCTTCACGCAGCCCAATTGCAACGGTGACACCGCTTTCTTTCATGTTCAACGCATGCGCGTGCCCCTGACTTCCGTAACCGATCACGGCCACCTTCTTGTTTCGAATCTGCTGAAGATCGGCATCCTTATCGTAGTAGATTTTCATGGAACACCCTTTCCCTCATCGTATCAGTATATAACAAACCGTCACTCTTCTCGAATAGCGCTACTCGCGAGCCACTTTCTTCGCTTGCACGGCTGCGGATCGGACCGGTTCACGAGCTACAGCCACTCGGCCGGTGCGGACCAAATCCTTGATTCCAAGAGGCAGGAGCAGGTTAATGATCGCCTCAATCTTTTTGGGATCCCCGGAGACTTCGATCGTGTAGGTCGTCGGCGTTGAATCGATCACATTCGCCCGAAAGATGTCCACGATCCTGAGTGCCTCAGCTCGATCCTGGTCCTTCGTATGGACCTTGATGATCGCAGTTTCCCTTGAGACGAACTCTGTTTCGTTTAGATCCACCACCTTGATCACATCGATAAGCTTGTTCAGCTGCTTCACAATCTGTTCAATGATCCGCTCATCACCCGACGTGACGATGGTCATCTGAGACATCGAGGGGTCGAGCGTCGGGGCAACCGACAAACTCTCGATGTTAAACCCTCGCCCGCTGAATAACCCGGCCACTCGCGACAGAACCCCGAACTTATTTTCAACCGTCACAGAAATGATGTGTTCCATCTTGTTGCGTGTTGAGACTCGAGTACGGAGAGCCAAGTCCGACCACTCAGCCCCGAGCGCGTCTCGCTCACCACTTCCTCTATGCTGTGAGCACCGTATCCTTATCTTCTGGCGTCATTTTCGTGGAGCCTGACTGCTTCTTCTTTAATTCCGGTGGATCTTCGAGAATCATTTCATGATTGCATCCACCGGCTGGGATCATCGGATAGCAATTTTCATAGGGATAGGTCGGCACATCGACGATCACGGGTTTGTCCGTCGATAAAGCCTCCCTCAACACCGCATCGAGATCCCCAACCTTTTTGACACGTAATCCCACCGCGCCGTAGGCTTCCGCCAGCTTGACAAAATCGGGAGTCGTATCCAGATAGCTGGACGCATACCGACCTTCGTAAAACAGGTCTTGCCATTGCCGGACCATGCCGTGAAATCCATTGTTCAGAATGATGATCTTCACCGGCAACTTGCTCACCACAGCCGTCGCCATTTCCTGCATATTCATCTGGACACTGCCGTCTCCGGCAATACAGAGGACCAGCCGATCCCGGAACGCGGCCTGCGCGCCCATGGCAGCAGGGAATCCAAACCCCATCGTCCCGAGGCCCCCCGAGGTCAACCATCGGTTCGGTTTCGCCAGCTTGAAATACTGTGCTGCCCACATTTGGTGTTGCCCGACGTCGGTTGCAACAATTGGATCGCGGTCTTTCGTCAGTTCGTACAACCGTTTGACGACCTGCTGCGGCTTGATCGGCCCATCCTTTTCCTGTTGATAGGTCAGAGGGTGAGCCTGTTGCCATTCTTTGATTTGATCCCACCACGGCTTCCGAAGGTCTTTTTGCTCGCCGTTGACAGTCGCGCGTAAGATCTGGTTCAACTCACAGAGCACAGTCTTACAGTCCCCGACGATGGGAATGTCCACGTGGATGTTCTTCCGAATGGATGTCGGGTCGATATCGACATGAATCACTTTCGCGTGGGGACAGAATTCCGACACTTTCCCCGTCACTCGGTCGTCAAACCGTGCACCAATCGCAATAACCAGATCGGAGTAATGCATGGCCATATTGGCCTGATAGGTCCCGTGCATTCCGAGCATCCCCATGGAGAGCGGGTGTTCTCCCGGAAACACGCCCAGCCCCATCAGGGTCATATCCACGGGGATCTGCGTCATCTCAGCCAATTCAAGCAGTTCCTGTGAAGCTCCGGAGAAGACGACACCACCGCCGACGTAGAGAATAGGCTTCTTGGCCTTCATGATGGCTTCGGCGGCTTGCTTTATCTGCCATTTATTTCCGTCATAGGTCGGGTTGTAGCCGCGGATGGAGACCGCGTTCGGATAGGTGAACTCCGCTTTGGCCATCGACACGTCTTTCGGGATGTCGACGAGCACCGGACCTGGACGCCCAGTGGTCGCAATATAAAACGCCTCTTTGATCGTACCGGCCAGATCGTTCACGTCTTTGACGAGAAAATTGTATTTCGTACAAGGGCGACTCAACCCGACGTTGTCGGCTTCCTGAAACGCGTCGTTTCCGATCAAACTAGTGGGGACTTGGCCGCTGAAACAGACCAGGGGGACGGAATCCATATACGCATCGGCCAACGCTGTAATGACATTGGTCATGCCTGGACCGGACGTGACCAGGCATACACCGGCTTTCCCCGTGGCTTTGGCATACCCCTCCGCCATATGGCCGGCGCCCTGCTCATGACGCGTTAAAATGACTTCAACATCCTTCTGCTGATGGAGCGTATCGAAAATCTTCAAAACGACTCCGCCTGGCAGCGCAAAGACGGTTTTCACCCCCTCACGCTTCAGGCATTCGATAAAGATTTCAGCACCGGTGAGTTTCATGACAACCCTCCCTCTCACTGCGTGATCGGATCTCCTCGTCTCAGATGGACTTCAGAGGACACGCCCGGCGAAGGACGCATCATCATGCAGAAATGTCTGTGAAATCAAGGGGAAAGATTCAGAATCCTAGCATCCCTATTCTGAGCCCGTCAATACGCCGACGTATAGCACCAGGGAAATAGCCTAGAAGTCGTTCAGAAAAGCATTGATGTCCAAGAGAGCGTGAGCGGAAGATCTATAAGCCGGATTCTGTCCCGCAAAGAAGTTTCCCCCTTTGCCTGGATGATCATTTCTCTGGGATTCGAGTTACCTCGAACCTCAAGCGACCTACCCGAAGACCTCGACCGGGCCAGCCGGTGTGCAGGACTCATAAAGAATCCGACACATGTCTTCCTATTTGGCCTTGCACCGGGCGACGCTTACCGTGCCGATGATGTCGCCACCACCGCGGTGGGCTCTTACCCCACCGTTTCACCCTTACCTGAGCCGCAGCGACCAGATGGGATCCCATCGCCTTGGCCATCGGCGGTTTGATTTCTGTGGTGCTGGTGTCGGATTGCTCCGCCTGGGAATTACCCAGCGCCCTGCCCGTGGAGTCCGGACTTTCCTCCCGATGCCCTAGGCACCGAGCGACCATCCAATCTTCCACCCACGCTTCTTCAGTATAAAGAATGAGCCTGGTCGGTCACAAGCGGACTGATAAATCCGTGTTGAAATCAAAACCCCTCAGTTTTCCCCGACTTCTGGTAAAGGCTTGGCAGGCATCTGAGTCCTCTTCTGATAAATCGCCATCGCCTCAGGCATCCACTCTTTCAGTTGTTCGATGCGAGTGTCGTGGCTCGGGTGGGTCGACAGGAATTCCGACGGTCCACCTCCGCCTGTCGCCTGTCCCATCCGTTCCCAAAGCGCCACAGCCTCGCGAGGGTCATACCCAGCATCGGCCGCCAACAGAATACCGACGTAGTCTGCTTCTGATTCGTGCTTTCGACTGAATGGAAGCAGCACGCCGACCTGTGCTCCCGCCCCAAGGGCTGCCATGGTTGCCTGACCCAGCATCGGATTGCCGCCGCTCAACCCGATCGCTGCGCCGGCAACTTGAAGGACCGTATTGGCTACTTGCCCTTGACTCATCCGCTCCGCCCCATGTCGAGCCAGCGCATGCACGACTTCGTGCCCCATCACCGCCGCTAACCCAGCTTCCGTCTTAGCCATCGGGAAAATGCCGGTGTAGACCGCCATCTTGCCACCAGGCAAGGCAAAGGCGTTCGCTGTTTTATCGTCTTTGATCACCGTCACTTCCCACTGAAACTGCTTGGCCATTTCCGCATACTTCGACCGTTTTGCCGCCTCAACAATCCGGGCCGCGACCCGCTTGACCGGTTCAACCTCACGAAGATCTTGCGAAGCGCGCATCTTGGGGTCGCTCTTAACCTGATTGTACGCCTGAGTCCCCATCTGCATTTCTTGCCCGATTGACGTCATCAATAACTGCTTGCGACCAGTATAGGGATTTGTCTCACATCCTGCCACGCTCACCGCCATCGTGAGCAGACAGAGCACTAACGCTGTTTGCGTCGATCGCCACGTACACATCGTCGATCCTCCAGTCAGAGCAAGCTGCAAGCTATCGGTATATCCGGATGGATTGACCGTTATTGATCTGGTTGGTAGATTACCGCGCCCCTATGAAAACTTTCCAGAGGATCCCACGCTTTAGATGACGGCACAACCATCTCACGCGACAGAGCGCATCGGCATCGACGAATCAGGGAAGGGTGACTACTTCGGCCCGCTTGTCATCGCAGCCGTCTTCGTGGATGCCACGACCCAAAGCGAGCTGCGACTCATGGCGGTCCGAGACAGCAAGAAACTGTCCGACGGACGAGTACTGGAACTAGCCCCAGACATTAAGACCATCTGCCCACACAGCGTGATTGCCATCGGGGCACAGAAATATAACGACCTTTACGCGAAGATTAAGAATCTGAATCGCTTGCTCGCCTGGGGCCATGCGAAAGCACTGGAGAATCTGCTAGAGCGGGGCGTGATGTGCAAACGGGCGATCTCAGATCAATTCGGGGACGAGCGGCTGATCTTGAATGCCTTACAAGAAAAAGGACGGACAATTGTGCTCGAACAACGAACCAAGGCGGAATCCGACCTGGCCGTCGCCGCTGCCTCTATCGTAGCTCGCGCGGAGTTTCTCTTGCGCTTGATGCGACTGTCCGGCGAAGTTGGTACGACTCTGCCTAAAGGGGCTTCGCCCGCTGTTGAACTAGCCGCGAAGATGATCATTAAGAAACACGGGCGAGACCGGCTTGGATCCGTGGCGAAATTACATTTTAAAACCACGAAGGCGGTGCTGGCCGGACTGCCTAAACCCACTCACTTGTAACGTCCGATGGCTAGGCCCCTGACAGCGAAGGGGTTACCATAACCGGTCCTCGTATCGTATTGGGTACCTCCGTATCAGAATTGATCCTGAGGCGGAACTCAATCTATTTGAGTCTGATTAGTCTCCAGCTCACTTGGTCAGCTGTTTGATGGGCTAGACAAGACCGCTAGGCAAAGATTTTTCACGCCGCCTTAAAGCGACTCCCCAACTTCAAGATCTGATGGCTTAATTCCAGGGACCGAGGAAACTTCTGTAACTGGTTCTCCTTCCCAGTACAACATTCGCCGGCAATAGGGACAGACATGCAGATCATCGGAGCGCTTGACCTGCGCGATGAGCTGTGGTGGGATTTGGAGGCGGCACCCGCCGCACATGCCGTCGCGCACCGCAGCAAGAGGCTGATCCTTTCGCGAAGCTTTCACTTGGTTGTACCGATCGAGTAGGCTCTTCTCAATCTTCGTAGATGCCTCCCGATACTGAGCCTCGAGTTGTGCCAGTTCATTCGCCAGCTCCTTATCCTGTGTCTCTAATCCTTGCTTCTCTTGTGTAAAGGCCTTCTCTAACGCATCCTTCTTGTCTTGAAACTCTTTGGCAACCTGCTGAAGCTGGTCGACCTTGTCCATCGACAGCAGAATCTTTTCTTCAAAGTCTCCTCGTTTTTTGTTGGCCAACTCCAACTCGAACAGATGGGCCTGATATTCCTTGTTCGTCTTCAGACTCGCCGCATGTGATTTCATTTTCTCGGTGTGGGCTTCATGCGCCTCAAGATCCTTCTCGTGTGCGCGCCGTTCTTTGACGGCGGTGTCGACAGCGGCCTTTGTATCGGTCAAGATTTGGACCGCTTCGCGAAGCGGCGATTCAGCCGCATGGAGACGCTCCGGAATTTTTCGGCGAGTTTCACTGATCTCCATGATCCGGAGATCGAGCTTTTGCAACTCAATAAGTGGGGAAAGCTTCTGATTCACCGTACCCTTTCCATCAATGCCGGTGCATTGAAGGGGGAGAAACCCGCCCGGTTGGTGGGCCCACTAGGACTTGAACCTAGGACCAGCTGATTATGAGTCAGCCGCTCTAACCACCTGAGCTATGGGCCCGATCAGAATGGGCGAGCTCAAGCTGACGGCTGGATGAGCGCCAGGTACCTAACGGCGGCCGTCGACCTCAGCCCTGCCGGTCGTCTCCATACGAGTTGCGATTCTAGGCCGACCCTTCGAGTGGAGTCAAATCACGTCGCTCGACCTATGACACTTATAAACTTTCGACAAAGCTCCGAAGCTTCTTGCTGCGGCTTGGATGCCGGAGTTTTCTGAGCGCTTTGGCTTCGATCTGCCTGATACGCTCACGTGTCACTTCGAAATCCTGTCCCACCTCTTCCAACGTATGGTCCGTCGCTTCACCGATACCGAACCGCTTGCGCAACACCTTCTCCTCACGAGGCGTCAGCGTTTCCAGGGCGCTGTTGATCTGGCGTTGCAAATCGTACCGAATCGCCGCCTCCAACGGAGACACGGCCTTCTTGTCTTCGATGAAATCTCCCAAGTGACTGTCTTCTTCTTCACCGATCGGAGTTTCAAGCGAGATCGGCTCCCGGGCGATCTTCAAGATTTTTCGGACCTTGTCCAACGGCAGATCCATGCGCTCGGCGATCTCTTCGGGAAGCGGTTCTCGCCCTAGCTTCTGCACTAGATGCCTCGACGTCCGAATGAGCTTGTTGATGGTCTCAATCATGTGGACCGGAATGCGAATGGTGCGCGCTTGATCCGCAATCGCCCGTGTGATCGCTTGTCTGATCCACCAGGTGGCGTACGTGCTGAATTTGTACCCACGCTTGTACTCGAATTTGTCCACCGCCTTCATGAGACCGATGTTACCCTCCTGAATCAGATCGAGGAACTGAAGGCCTCGGTTTGTATATTTCTTGGCGATGCTGACCACGAGCCGCAAATTCGCTTCGACCAGTTCCGCCTTCCCACGCTTCACCTTTTCTTCGGCAATATCGAGATGCTTGACCGCATCCTTGATTTCTTCCGCCGGAACGAGGGCTTCTTCCGCTTCAAGTTGACGCACCTTCGCCTTGGCGGCTTGATAGGCTCGGCGAATCTCGGTCAAGGCTTCTTCGGAGACACCGGTCTTTCGTTTGACCGCCAAGAAGTCCTGGCGGCTCCGGCACATCCGTCTCAGCAGCTCAGCCCCCGCCTCTCCAGCAACTCCGATGCGCCGTTGGCAGCTGACCGCTTCACGCTCCGCCGCTCTGATCTGGAGAGCCAGTTCGCGGACACGCTGCACCATGCGGTCTTTTAACACCCCATGGAGATTCACCGATTCAATCTTATTCACCACTTGCTGGCGAATGGCATCGAACTGTTTCTTGAACTTCTTTTGCTTAACCGGATCATTGCCGAGATGTCGCCCCTTATCGGCAAGCCCTTTCAGCGCCAATGAGACTTTCCGGACGGAGTTCAGCGCGTCTAACGTTTTGACTCGCAGTTCCTCGTAATCCCGCTCAACCGGTTGCTGCTGCTCCTCCTCGAAATCTTCTTCGGTCTCTTGAATCGGTACGATTTCGCGTACATCGATCTTGCCGATTTTGAGCTGGTCCCGGAGCGCCAAGACGAATTCAATGGTCATCGGCATGCCGTAGATCACCGAGGCAATATCGTTCTTGCCCTCTTCAATCCTCTTGGCAATTTCGATCTCGCCTTCGCGGCTGAGGAGCGCCACGCTCCCCATTTCCTTGAGGTACAACCGCACCGGGTCGTCCGTCCGGCTAAGTGCGCCGGGGGTCAGATCGATCGCTTTGTCGTTATCGTCCTCAGCGTCAGACTCAACCTCTTCCGCATCCTCGCCGACCTCTCCATCCGATCGCTTTTGCACTCGTTCCCCATCGGTGGTCTCAACGATTTCGATGTCCATCTCACCAAATATGGCCATAATGCTGCCAAACTGGTCTGAGGACACCACTTCGGCAGGCAAGGTGTTATTCAGCTCGTCGTAGGTTAGAAAGCCTTTTTCCTTTCCGATCGAAATCAGCTTCTTGACCTCACCGAGCAATTCTTGTTTCGGCATGACTACTCCTTCACCAGTGAAACGATACCGGCGGTCGGCACCCCGGCTTTCCGCATTCGTATTGCATTGATCTGGACGTTGAGCGCACCCACTTCGTCCGTACGACCTTCTCGTTCAGCTGCTTTCATTCTTGTAATGAGCTCCCGCATTGTTTGGTCTGATCGCTTGCGATCCAAACGATCCAAGCAGGCCTTCGCATGCGCTGATTCGTCATCGAAGTGATCATCGCGAAGTGACAATTCAGTCGCGAGGTCACCACACTCTGGATCGTCCATCGACCGATCCAGTAGGGGCTGGACCCGAATGCGACCGTCACGATCTACCTGAGCCAGTGCTAGTTCGACCAGCCTACGACATCCTCCGATTGAAAATTGCTCCGGTTGGAGACGCCTTACATCGGCCGCCGAGAGCATGCCCCGCAACAGAAGGACGACGAGGTCTCGTTCCTCAGGCGCACCCTTAAACAGAGTTTCCATGGGAGTACCCGCAACCGCTTGTCGCGGCCTTCCAGAATCCCGCCTGTGCTCCTGGGCCAGGATAGGATATCGTTCAATCAGGCGGGCTTGATTGATGCCGAGCCGCTCCGCCACGACTTTGAGACGCTCTTCCCGCTCGATCGGATGTTCGCTCTTTTGTAAGATACGCAGCACCTCATCCACGCTGCGGATTCGCCCCTCGATCGTACTTACCTCCGTCGCGTTGAGGCTCTGTTCGAGCGCGAAGTCCAACAAACTTGGAGCCTGACCCTCCAAACGGGCGAATGCCTCAGGGCCTTCTTTTCGAACATACGTATCCGGATCTTCCCCCGCCGGTAATGTCACAACCTTGACCCCTAGTCCACTGTTCACAAACAAATCCAAGCTTCGCAGCGCGGCTCGCACTCCGGCAGCATCGGGGTCGAACAGCAACACGACGTTTGACGCAAACCGCCGGAGCGTATGCACATGGTCAGATGTGAGGGCAGTTCCCAAGGTTGCCACCGTATGCGTCAGCCCTGCCTGATGAAGCGCGATGGCATCGAAATAGCCCTCAACCACGATGACCGTCTTCGTCTTGGCAATCGCTTCCCTCGCATGATCGAGCGCAAACAGTGTTTGACTCTTGTTAAAGAGCACCGTGTCGGACGAGTTCAGGTACTTAGGTGTTCCATCGCCCAACACACGACCGCCGAACCCCACCACACGCTTTCTCAGGTCCGTGATCGTGAACATCACTCGGGCACGGAACCGGTCGTAGAATCCCGACTTGTTGGTTCGCGCAATCACCAACCCGGCTGCCGCAAGTTCACTGTGTGAAAATCCCTTCTTGGTGAGCGCCCGTAGCAACCCATCCCATTCGGCCGGCGCCACTCCGATTCCAAATCGGTCGACCATGCGCGATTCGACCCCACGATGAGCGAGGTACTCACGCGCTTCGAATCCGGTTCGCTCGTCGCGCAGGTTCGCTTGAAACCAAGCGGTTGCCGCTTGATTCATGCGCTCTACTGTCTGTGCCATGACTGATTGAGGACTGGAGTTGGAGGCTCTCTCCTCGACTTCGATCCCGACCGTCTGCCCAAGATCGCGCACCACTTCCGGAAAACTTGCCCCGGTCAGGCGTGAAAGAAATGCAAACACATTGCCGCCGGCGCCGCAGCCGAAACAGTGAAAGATCTGTTTCGAGGGACTCACCGTAAACGACGGGGTCTTTTCGTGATGAAAGGGGCACAATCCCTTGAGATTCTGCCCGGTCTTACTCAAAGAGACGTGTTGGCTCACGATATCAGCAATATCCACCCGGCCCTTAATGCGTTCGATCGTATCGTCGGAAATCAAACCATGGCCCACGAGAGTCTTGGCTCCTGGAGTCACAACTCGCATGACCGGACGAGTCAGTGTTATGTTGTTGGAAGAGTTGACCGTACAGGTTACCAGACAAGATAAAAATCTGTCAATTGCGGAACTTTGTCACCCAGGAGGCCAGGTCATGTGCCGGCCACCCATCACATGAAAATGAAGATGGAAGACCGTTTGTCCTGCATCTCGCCCGGTATTCGTCACGACCCGATAGCCGGAGCTCTGTAAACCTTTCAGGGCTGCCACCTTCGTGCAGCTCATCAGCAACCTCGCGAGCAACGCTTCATCCTCCAACCCCAAGTCTTGAACGGCTGTAACATGTCGTTTAGGGATGACCAGCGTATGGACAGGCGCCTGAGGATTGATGTCGTCAAAGGCGACCGTGTGCTCGTCTTCCTGAACGAGCTTCGCTGGAATCTTCTTCTCTACGATCTTACAAAAAAGACAATCGCTCATGGTGACCTCATGAAGCGGTTTTCAAGACGATGTATGCTGAGCACTTTCAGGATCAGATCGACCAGTGTTCATCGAAGATACGCCGGTGTCTCCTATTCAGACCTCAAACCCGATTTCCCAAATCGTCTTCCCAGTTCCCCATAAATATCTTGTAGCGAAAGGTCGTGATACCCAAGCACCATGAGTGTGTGAAAGAACAAATCGGCCACTTCGTAGACGACTTCCTCTTTCTTGCCTCCCTTGGACGCTAACAAGACCTCTCCAGCCTCTTCCGCTACTTTCTTCAGAATCTTGTCATGCCCCTCCTCGAACAACTTGGAGGTATAGGAACCAGGCTGTGGAGCAGAACGGCGATCCCGAATTGTACGAAGAACACTTTCAAGGATTCCCCCATGCGCGTCTTCGGAATTCAACGGAACGGGTTGACCCTGTTCATCCAGCCTGGAAATGAAGCAGGCTCGTGCTCCTGTGTGGCAGGTCGGTCCGACAGGTTGCGCCTTCACGAGAATCGTGTCGTTGTCACAGTCAATGAAGAGCTCTTTGACCTGAAGAGTATGACCGGATGTTTCGCCCTTTTCCCATAACATATTCCGAGACCGACTCCAAAAATGGACCCTCTTTGTGGCAAGGGTTTTGGCGAGCGCCTCTTTGTTCATGTACCCAAGCATCAGCACCGTGCTATCAAGCCAATCCTGAATGACGGTCGGCAGCAGACCCTGCCCGTCGAATTTGAGTGTGTTGGTCGTAGCCAGGTTCGTCATCTCACGCAACCCCAGAAAGCACATCCATTCGGACTGGTACACCACAGTCCCACAAGTACGACTTGGCCTGGGCGATCGTATAGGTGCGAAAATGGAAGATAGACGCGGCCAAGACCGCATCGGCCTTTCCCTTCACGAAACCATCATACAGATGCGCCAGTGTTCCGACTCCCCCCGACGCAATCACCGGAATCGACAGTGCCCCTGACACGGTCGCGGTGAGATCCAAGTCATATCCCGTCTGCCGGCCATCTTGATCCATGCTGGTCAATAGGACCTCCCCGGCACCGTACTGTTCCATCCGTGCGGCCCACTCGACGACGTCAACTCCGGTTGCAGTGCGGCCGCCATGCGTGAAGACCTCCCACCGGTCGGCTGTTGTGCGTTTGGCATCGATCGCCACGACGATGCATTGTGTGCCGAATCGTTGCGCTGCCTCTTTGACGAACTCAGGTCTGCGGACGGCTGCCGTATTGATGCTCACTTTATCGGCCCCGGCATTCAATAAGGCTCGAATATCATCGAGCGCCCCCACACCACCACCGACCGTTACCGGCATAAAGACTCGGGCCGCCGTCCGCTCGACCACATCAATGATCGTCTTCCGGTTTTCATGCGAGGCCGTGATATCGAGAAAACACAGTTCATCCGCTCCTTCACGATCATACCCCACGGCCGCTTCAACCGGATCACCGGCATCGCGAAGATTGACGAAACTGACGCCTTTGACCACGCGGCCTTCTTTCACGTCCAGACATGGAATGATCCGTTTAGTCAGCATGGTGGGCGCCAGAAGAGTGAGAGTGTACGGCGGCTATTGCCGTCGGATAGTCTAGCTTGCCATCGTACAGTGCTTTCCCGACAATCGCCCCTTCGATCCGAGGCCCCAGCGATCGCACGGCTCGCAGATCCTCCAGGCTGGTGATACCGCCCGAAGCAATCACCGGAAATGGCGAACATTCCACAATATCCTTTAAGGCCGACAGATTAGGCCCACTGAGCATCCCGTCTCGCGCAATGTCGGTGTAGATCACCGCTCCGATCAAACAGCCCGAGAGCTCTTTCAAAAGATCGATCGCCTTGACCTCCGACACCGACGTCCAGCCTTTGACCGCCACTCGCCCATCTCGGGCATCGAGCCCTAGAAGGACCCGCTTGGGAAATTCTCGACAAGCTTCTTCGAGAAACGTCCGATTCGTGAGGGCAGCAGTGCCGAGCACCACACGCGATACACCGGCGTACAGATACTGCCGAACCGTTTCTAGGCTCCGGATGCCCCCACCGACCTGAATAGATGCGTTGATCGATTTGCGGATGGCCTGGATCTCCGGCAAATTCCTAGGTTCCCCGTCGACCGCGCCGTTCAAATCAACAATGTGGATCAGACTGGCTCCGCTCTGTTCCCACTTTCGTGCGACCTCCGTCACATCGTCAGCATAGATAGTCTCGGCAGCCATATCGCCTTGGCGCAGCCTCACACAGCGCCCATCTTTTACATCGATGGCAGGAATGACTAACAAGTTATTGCTCTCCCCCCCTCCCGAACGGAAATTCCTTCAACACTTCGTCCACACCGTATTCTGCCAGTTCCCCCGCTGTCACAAACGCCCATCGTTGCAAGAACCCGATCAGGTCTTCGGTCATGGGCCGCTGCCGCTCATAATATCTCCCGACCCAGAGCACTTGCCCGTCCGCCGCCACTACACTGACTTGGAATCCGACAGATGCCGGAGGATCGGCTCCCAGTCGACTACCGACGCGCTCCCGGTACGCTGAGACAAGCCCCAGCAATGCGGCATCCACATTCAGTCGCTTGGCGGCTTGAGCGGCGGCTTGTTCCGGCGTCTTTTCTAGCCTCTCGCTATTTCCCAACGTGACGCGAGCCGATTCACCAGGAGCTAAGACACGAACGCCTTTCCAATCTTGAAGACGCCCCCAGAACAACTCCGTCACTTTTTCCGCCGCATAGCCCGGGACCGCCAGAGTCTTCTTTGGCAAAGAGTCCGCTTCGGGCGGAACCCCCATAGAGATAGCGGACCGACGGACACTGTCAGGAACCGGAAGAAAGAAATCTTCATGATCTCGGGCTTGAGGTGTCACAATCGATGTAAACGGTAGGAGGGCAATCGAGCGAACTTGGTATCGAGAGAGCTCAGGAGCCGACTTTGTCACCACTTTTGCTCCGCTACATCCTGTCGCAAGGCTTGCGATCACCAGAGCACTGAATACCCAAGCTATTTGGGAACATGTGCCAGGCCTCTTCACTTCCAGGCTCCAAAATTCTTGATGAGTTGCAACCCGACCGTTTGACTTTTCTCCGGATGGAACTGGCAGGCCACCACATTGTCCTTCCAGATACTCGACGTGAACGGTACCCCGTAGGTCGTCATCGTGGCTGTAATCCGCTTGTCATGAGGATCCACAAAAAATGAGTGGACGAAGTACCAATTGGCGCCGTCCGCGATGCCATCAAACAGTGGGCAAGACGTTTGGAGGCTCGCTTGATTCCACCCCATGTGAGGAACCTTCAGGTCTTGATCTCTGGAAAAGGCTCGCACTTTTCCAGGAAAAATGTCGAGTCCCTCGTGCCTGCCGAATTCTTCGCTTTCCGTGAACAGCAGTTGAAACCCAAGACAAATCCCCAAAAATGGTTTACCCGATTGAATTGCGGTTCTGATGGGTTCGATCAAGCCATACTGTTTCAAATTCGCCATACAGTCGCCGAAGGCCCCGACACCAGGCAACACCACATGGCTGGCATTCCCAATCGAGGCTGTATCACGGGTCACAATCGCCTGGTGTCCCACTGCATCAAAGGCCTTGGAGACACTGCGCAAATTCCCCATTCCATAATCAATGATGGCAATCATGGTTGTCGTCCGCACTGAGGAAGCTGTAACAATACCGCAACTGGACGCTTCCTGCCACTGGCAATCTTCACAGCGTCGGTCCAGGCCTTTCGATTGACAGGATCTGACCGAACCAGTAGCCTGAGCCAATCAAAACACGATCGGCAGCTATGAACGACTCATCATTAACTGCATACATCAAAAAGACTGTCCCAAGCCTCATTGCCTTATATCGATTTGGATCAGCGGAGCGTGGTGCTGTTCGACCTGATAGCGACATTGATCTCGCCATTCTCACGCAAGAAGCCTTGCCAGAACTACGGCGGTTTGAATTAGCCCAGGATCTAGCTATCCAATTGCATCGTGACGTCGACCTTGTTGATCTTCGCTCGGCGTCAACGGTCATGCGAATGCAGATCCTCTCCACCGGTACCTGTTTGGCTAGTCAGGATGAGCAAGCCCGTCGAGAGTTTGAAATGTACGCCTACTCGGACTATGCCAGGCTCAATGAGGAACGTCGCGACATTCTAAAGAGAATCAGCGAGAGCGGGTTGGTCTATGGCTGACGACGTGATCGTGAACAAGGCCGCCAGCATCGAGCGATGCCTTCGGCGCATCCAAGAGGAATACGCAGGAGACATACAGAACCTTGTCGCCAATCAGACGAAGCAGGATGCCATCATTCTCAATCTTCAGCGCGCCTGTGAAACGGCCATCGATCTTGCCATGTACGTGGTGAGCCAACGGAAGCTTGGGGTACCACAAGACAGTCGCGATGCTTTCTCTCTACTGCAAACCGCTGGCATTCTTCCAGCCGACCTGGCTCAGCGCATGCAACGGATGGTTGGCTTCCGCAACGTGGCCATTCACGAATACACCCACCCTAATCTTGAAGTCGTCCATTCCATCATCACCAAACAGCTGGATGATTTCCGCACATTCTCTGCGACCACAATAAAGACGTGCACGTAGCTAGACGAAAAGCGAGACGCAATACCTGACACCGGATCCAGTCAGCGTAGTCCGAAAATTGTCTATCTCTATTCTCTCGCTATTCCTCTAAAACGAGGTCAGTGCACCAGAAACTAATTTCCCCATCAGGCGCAGCTCCGAACTCAAATCGAATCAACCATCCCGTAGTACCTATAGGCTCAGCTTTCGCTTCGAACAACAGAGGGCTTCCAATATAACTCCCAAAATCCAAATCGACTTTTACATTGCTTGCCTCTTGACCTCTTAAAAAAAGGCTAGGCTCCTAGGCATGTCCTGGAGGCAGTGCGAGTTCAATTACGAGATCATCTTCTCGCCAAGAGACCGACCGAATACGCGAATCGCCGAGGCCTTCATTAAACAATTTTCGAACTGCCTCGTTCATCTCATCTTCCTTTCGAGCTGCTCAGATTCACTGTGCCATTCACGATATTGCACACTTCGTCGGTCATGACGGGACGGGGATCACTAAGATTCATCAAACTTCTTGCTTTAGGGTCAGGCATGAGCATCGACTTATTTCTTCGGTGCTGCACGCTATACCCATCTGCCTTCCACGCAGATTGCGTGGTCTCATCGTTTGATCACCGGCACATGCTCCCATCTACATCGCCGATTTTAAGACTGCGATGCTAAACGCGCCAGCAATCTATTCAAATTGCACGGAAGTCTTATGTTTCGAAAGAAGACTTTACTGGAATGGATTTGCGAACAAGCAGAAGAGGAAAAAGAACCCAGGGGACCTTACAACATCCCCTTCGTCGAGAGCACCTTCCCCGCCAGCCGCTCTTCCATCATCGTGGCTTGATCCAGCGCCTTAGCAAGCGCTTTGAAGATGGCTTCCATGATGTGGTGGGGATTGCGGCCATAGAGGAGGTTCACATGCAGATTCAACCCGCCGTGGGTCACGAACGCTTGGAAGAAGTCTTCGAATAGACCGAGATCGAAGGCTTTGATCTTCCGGTCGGGGAGTGCCACGTTGTAGACGAGAAAGGGGCGCCCACTGAGATCGACTGTAACCTGCGCTAGCGTCTCATCCAGTGGGGCGGAGGCAAACCCAAATCGCTTGATGCCCGCTTTTTCACCCAACGCCTGATGCAGCGCCTTCCCCATGACAATCCCGACATCTTCTACGGTGTGATGTTCGTCGATGTCGAGGTCACCTTTAGCCTGCACGGTGAGGTCAAAGAACCCGTGCTTCGCGAGAAGCTCCAGCATATGGTCGAAGAAACGGATGCCGGTATCGATCTTTCCCTTCCCAACGCCGTCCAAAGCCCACTCGACACGGATGTCAGTTTCTTTGGTGGCTCTGTGGATGTTCGCTTGCCGTGGGGCAGAACCGTTCCTCTTCATGAGAATCTACTCTGGGCCGACTTGGCATGCGCATCAAAACCTTCGATCTGTGCGAGGCGAGTCAGCGGGTCTTTCACCTTGGCCAGTTCTTGTTTCGTGTAGTGCACGATGTTGCTGACCTTCACATAGTCGTTCACCGACAGTGGGGAAAAGAACCGGGCGGTTCCTCCCGTAGGCAAGACATGATTCGGTCCTGCGACATAATCAGCGACTGAGGGTGGCGTGTAGCGTCCCAGGAACAGGGCCCCTGCATGACGAATTTTCTCCAAATAGTCGAAGGGGTTGTCCACCGAAAGCGTCAAGTGCTCTGCCGCGATTTCATTCGCTACTGCGATGGCTTCATCCAGAGTGGGGACGACAAATGCCATAGCATGGCGCGCGATCGATTTCGAAGCGATTTTTTCTCTTTGGAGTCCCTTCAGCTGACTTTCGATCAGCTTGGAGACATCTTTTGCCAAACGCTCAGATGTTGTGACGAGGAACACCTGCGCGTCTTCGTCATGTTCGGCTTCGCAGAGCAGGTCCGCAGCCACATGGGCCGGCTTGGCGTCGTCGTCCGCCACCACCAGTAATTCACTGGGACCGGCGACCATGTCGATGCCGACGATGCCGTACAGCAACCGTTTCGCCGTCGCCACGTAGATATTTCCCGGCCCGACAATCTTATCGACCCGGTCGATCGTCTTCGTGCCATATGCGAGTGCCGCCACTGCTTGAACGCCACCGATCCGATAAATCTCGGTGACCCCGGCAATATCAGCCGCGACCAGCAAATACGGGTTGATCCTATCCTTCTGTGGCGGCGTGACCATCACGATTCGAGGGACACCCGCAACTTTGGCCGGGATCGCGCACATCAGCACAGATGATGGGTAAACGGCTTTCCCTCCGGGCACATAGACCCCAACCGCGTCGACCGTCCCCACGACCTGTCCTAATGTGACATCCCCGTCCTGATACATCCATGTCTTGGTTCGCTGTCGCTCATGAAAAGACGTAATCCGTTGGGCGGCGAAACGCAGTGCATCGCCTTCGTCTTTTCTGATGTGAAAATAGGCGTTCCTGATCTCATCGGCCGTCACGCGCAAGGCTTCCGGTTTCAGCGTGATCTTGTCGAACTGCTTGGAGTAGCGGAGAACCGCTTTGTCGCCCCCGCGCTCAACCGCCTGGAGGATTGTCCGCACGGTTTTTTCCACCGCAGCCCCCGTCGTGCGCCCTCGAAGCGCAGCTTTTCTCAGCGATGGGACAAAGCTGCGATCTGCTTGTGTGACAATTTTCATCAGTGAGCGACTCTCTTCTTGCGACTCCCAGTCGTCAACGGACGACCATTACCAGACTCAACACCCTGGCCTTTCACTGCACTTCGAAGCTTTCGAATCAACGCCATCATCGGTTCCTGCTTCAGGCGAAAGCTCGCCCGGTTGACAATGAACCGTGCTGACGACTTGGCAATCACTTCCACTTCGACGAGGTCATGAGCCTTGAGTGTGCTGCCGGTCTCGACTAGATCGACAATCCGATCCGCCAGTCCCACGACCGGCGCCAACTCGATCGAGCCATACAGTTTGACAATTTCTACCGGAACTCCACGCCTATTAAAGTACCGTTCCGTGATCCGAGGATATTTGGTCGCGATCCGCACCTTGGAGGATAGGCAATCATTCGATCCCTCGCCCTGGAGCGCGGCGACCGAGATTCTACACGCTCCGAACCCTAAATCCAATGGTTCGTATACATCACTTTCCTGCTCCATTAAAACGTCTTTCCCGACGATTCCGGCATCTGCACCCCCATACTCTACATAGGTCGGGACATCGCTGGGACGAACGATGAGGAAAGTCATCTCATTCTCGCGACTGACAAAGATCAGTCGTCGGCTATCCCCCGACAGTCCGGTAATTTTATAGCCGGCGCGCCGGAACAGCTCGAGCGCTGAATCGATGAGCTTCCCCTTGGATAGCGCGATCGTCAACATGGCATGGTCCTAATGACTTGATCCCGCCGGGCTGCGCCGAATCTGCGCTCCTAACGCCCCGAGTTTTTCCTCGATCCGCTCATAGCCCCGATCAAGATGATAGACGCGCTGGACTTGCGTGGTTCCCTCTGCCGCCAACCCCGCCACGATCAAGCCAGCGCTCGCACGCAAATCGGAGGCCATGACCGGAGCCCCGGTAAGCTTCTTACATCCGGTCACCACAAGCCGGTTGCCTTCCACGCGGATGTTTGCTCCCATCCGTCTCAATTCTTCCACATGCATAAACCGACTCTCAAACACGGTTTCGGTGACCACGCTGGTGCCTTCGGCCAGACTCATCAACGCAGCCATTTGGGCCTGCATGTCAGTGGGAAATCCAGGGAACGGCAAGGTCCTCACGTCTGTTCCCCGCAAGTTGTTCGGCATGGTCAAGCGCACGGAGTCTTTCTCCTCATGAATCTCGGCACCGGCCTCGCGTAATTTCATCAGCACCGCTTCAAGATGACTTGGGCGACAATGAGTCGCCGTCACATCGCCCCGCGTGATCGCAGCCGCCGCCAGATAGGTGCCTGCCTCGATGCGATCCGGGATCACTTCGTGGTCTCCACCATGCAGTTCTCGTACCCCCTCAACCGTAATGACATCCGTTCCCGCCCCATGAATTCTGGCACCTCGCTTGATAAGAAAATCGGCCAAGTCCAGGATCTCGGGCTCCTTGGCTGCGTTTTCCAGCACCGTCGTCCCCTCAGCAAGTGACGCAGCCATCATGAGATTTTCCGTGCCGGTCACTGTCGGCGTGTCACAATAAATGCGTCCACCTTTGAGCCTGGTCGCCTTGGCTGTGATATAGCCATGGTCTATTGAGATATCGGCCCCCAATTTGGCCAATCCTGCCAGATGAAGATTGACAGGCCGGGAGCCAATCGCACAACCGCCAGGAAGCGAAACTTTGGCTTGCCCCCAACGCGCCAGCAATGGTCCCAACACTAACACGGATGCCCGCATGGTCTTGACTAGATCGTAGGGGGCTTCAGTGGATTCGATCGTGCCAGCTTCGATGACCACGCGATTGCCTTCATGCGACACCTTGGCTCCCAGAATTCCCAGGAGTTTTCCCATCGTCAAGACATCAACGACCCTCGGAACATTGGTGATGACACATTCCCCATTCCCGAGAATAGTCGAGGCCAAGATGGGAAGCGCCGAATTCTTGGCGCCGCTGATGCGGACTTCACCACATAGCCGCTTCCCGCCATTGATAAGGATCTCATCCATGTCTAGATACCGAACTGGCTCGCCGGGCGATCAGGACACGTTCGATACCGGCTTCGTCCTTGACGGTTTGCAGTCCTGTGTAGCCTCCGACCTGGCCTGCGGCCTGCTGCACGAGAGGAAGCTGTCCTTGACCGATTTCCATCACTAGCAGCCCATCAGGGATCAAGAACTCCTTGCAGTCACGGAACAATCGTTCATGGAACTCAGTCCCTTTTTGCCCGGCTACCAAGGTTACTCGGGGTTCAAAATCTCGCACTTCGGGCTGGAGTTGTTCCCATTCTCCCTCGGCGATATATGGAGGATTCGAGACGATGACATCAACGGCTCCGATGAGGTTTCGGTCTCGCAGAGGAGCTGCGAGATCTCCCTCGATCCACTCGATCTTTTCTCCCACTCCGTGTCTGTCAGCATTGCTTTTTGCGACCTCGAGCGCTTCGGCGGAACAGTCTACCGCTATAATTTTAACGCCGTCGAGGATGGTCGCAAGCGTCACAGCTATGCACCCAGACCCGGTTCCCACATCGACCAGCGTCGCACCTTCTGCCAGCCCTCCCTCCTTGAGAACCGCGTGAACCAACAGTTCTGTCTCCGGTCGAGGAATTAACACGGAGGAGTTCACCGCAAAGTCGAGTCCACAAAACTCCTGGGTCCCCAAGATGTACTGTACTGGCTCTCGCGCCGCCCGCCGCAAGACCAACGCTTTCGCACGTGCCAACTGTTCAACGCTGACTGGTTGCTCAGTTCGGCTGGCCAACGCATAATGTTCCATTTCAAGAGCGGAGGCCAGCAACCACAAGGCCTCTTGGGCAACATTCGCCGTTCCGGCAGCATCCAAGGACCGGCGCGCCCAGACGACGAGTTCACCGATGGTTTTAGGATCTTCCACGATGGAGGTCATCAGTGACTACACCTTCGCTGTTTCCGCCTGTTGCTGCTGAGCCTTCAAAGCCTGGACAATTTCATCCATGTGGCCTTCCATGACCAATTCCAGCTTGTGGAGAGTCACGCCGACGCGGTGATCCGTCACCCTGTTTTGTGGGAAGTTATAGGTCCGAATTTTCTCGCTCCGTTCCCCGCTTCCGACCTGTGACTTCCTGTTCTGAGCTATTTCTGCTTCTTGCTTTTCCCGTTCTGCCTCCACAATCCTCGCACGCAAAGTCCGCATGGCTTTCGTCCGGTTCTTCAGTTGAGACCGCTCATCCTGACAGGTCACCACCACACCGGTCGGAAGATGCGTGATGCGAACGGCCGAATAGGTGGTGTTCACGCTCTGCCCGCCGGCGCCGGACGAGCAAAAAGTGTCGATCCGTAAGTCTTTTGGATCGATGTGAACGTCCACTTCATCGACTTCCGGCATGACCGCCACCGTAACCGTAGAGGTGTGAACGCGACCACTCGCTTCCGTAACAGGAACCCGTTGAACTCGATGCACACCCGCTTCATACTTAAAATGACCATAGGCTCCTTTGCCTTCAATTAATGCGACGATGTTCTTATACCCCCCAATGCCGGTTTCAGATGCCTCAACCGTATCGACTTTAAGCCCTTTCTTTTCCGCGTACTTACCGTACAACCGAAATAGTTCACCAGCAAACAGCCCCGCTTCATCCCCACCGGTCCCGGCTCGGATTTCGAGCACCAGGCTTTTTTCGTTTCGCGGGTCCTTGGGGATCAAAAATTCCCTGACTCGCTCCTCGATGTCAGCCCGTTGCCGTTCCATCTGAGATTCTTCGTCCGCCGCCAGCTTGTGTAATTCCTCCCCGGCCGAGGGATCGGCAAGAATCTGCCTCGCGTCGTCGAGCTGTTTCGCATAGTCACAATACATCTCAAACAGTTTGGCAGCTGGCTCCAAGTCAGTGCGCTCCTTACTTAGCTTGTGCAACAGATTCGGTTGGTTGACGACAGACGGATCCATGAGCTGATCAGTCAGCTCGTGGAACCTCGAGGTAAGACTCTCCCACTTCTTTAGTAACACGGCTTCCACGCGGTCGCCCTCCACATCGAGCGGTCACAAAAAAAGAGACCCTGCTTCAAACACGAAGCAGGGTCTCTCTTAAGCCCTTGTAGCGCGCTACTTACCCTTCTTCGCGTACTTTTTCTTAAAGCGTTCGACCCGTCCCTCTGTGTCGACAATCTTTTGCGTACCGGTGAAGAATGGATGGCAATTCGAACAGATATCCACGCTAATATTGCCGATGGTCGTCCGAGTCTTGAACGAATTTCCGCACGCGCAGTGGACGGTGGCTTCCCGATAGACTGGATGTATGCCTTTCTGCATAACCTACGACTCCTTACCGAAGAATGACGAACGGTCTAGCCCATATCCCTAAGGGACGACACTTTACCTGAAGGACGCACAAGACACAAGGCATGTCTATCGATTCATCGATTGCAGGAACTCCTGGTTGTTCTTGGTACCGCTAATCTTGTCCATGAGAAATTCCATCGCCTCCATGGTCCCCAAGGGGCTGAGTACCTTGCGGAGAATCCACATCTTGTTTAGCCGGTCCTTATCTACCAGCAATTCTTCTTTTCTCGTTCCGGATTGGCTGATGTCAATGGCCGGGAAGAGGCGCTTATCAGCGAGGCGACGATCCAGGTGAACCTCCATATTCCCGGTCCCTTTGAATTCTTCGAAGATCACATCGTCCATTCGGCTACCGGTGTCCACCAATGCGGTCGCCATAATGGTCAAGCTCCCACCGTTTTCAATGTTTCGAGCTGCGCCGAAGAAGCGTTTCGGCCGCTGCAAGGCGTTGGAATCGAGCCCCCCCGAGAGCACCTTCCCGCTCGGCGGTGCAATCGTGTTATAGGCGCGAGCCAGGCGTGTGATGCTGTCCAGCAGGATGACGACGTCCTTTTTGTGTTCAACCAGCCGCTTGGCTTTCTCAAGCACCATTTCAGCGACTTGGGCATGTCGCTGGGCCGGTTCATCAAAGGTCGAACTGATCACTTCCGCCTTCACCTGTCGCTGCCAGTCGGTGACTTCTTCCGGACGTTCATCAATGAGCAACACAATAAGCGTCACTTCTTGATGATTTTTCAGGATGGCTCGGGCAATCGCCTGCAACAACATCGTCTTCCCGGTACGTGGAGCCGCCACGATTAACCCCCGTTGGCCCTTACCGATCGGAGTCGTCAAATCCATCACACGGGTACAATACTCCTCGCGATCAAATTCCAGATTAAGTCGCTCTTCGGGATATAACGGAGTGAGGTTATCAAATAGAATTTTGTCCCGCGCCACCTCAGGATCTTCGTAGTTGACCTTTTCAACCTTGAGGAGCGCAAAATACCGTTCACTTTCTTTGGGAGGACGGATTTGGCCCGACACGATGTCGCCCGTACGGAGGTTAAACCGCCGAATCTGTGAGGGAGAGATGTAGATGTCGTCGGGACCCGGCAGATAATTGGAGTCCGGCGCGCGGAGGAATCCGAATCCATCAGGAAGAGTTTCGAGCACTCCCTCTCCATAGACGGACCCGTTTTTCTCGGTTTGAGCTTGGAGGATCGCGAAGATGAGCTCTTGCTTACGTAAATTGGCGGCGCCTTCTATTTTCAGTTCCCGAGCCACATCATTCAGGTCTGCAATAGACTTCTGCTTCAATTCTGCGAGATGCATTACTTCCCCCTTAGCTACTGACATACGACTCCTCTCGAGTTTTGGCTCGGTTTCTGTTTAGAATAATTCGCTCGGGCTGAGTGACCATACGAAACGTAATATTACCGTAGATGATGAGCTTAGATCCTGATCCGTTAGGTTGGAAAGGCTTATGGAAGTTGGTTACATTAAGATCTTATGTAGAAAAATAGTATCGTCTCGGATTCTTCTGCTGCCTACAGTCCTAGGAAAGCCTTTGGTTGGCTCACTACATTCAACCTCATTCTCACTGCTACCAGGTTTAGTTCGAGAGTAGGTTCCGGACTTGAATTATTCGATGGAGAGAATCAGCGTATCCTAAAGATCACTCACGATGCTACGCTAATGATACCCAGGCAGCACCCGGTTGTCAACTGGCGACCTGAATTTGTACCTCATCACACAATCGGCTGTCCTTCGGTGACGACGGTCCGTATAATCCTTGATAATCCTTGTGTTGTTCGGCGACGCTGAAATGTGTTAGACAAATGGCAGGTATCACCCATAATCATCACAATGGCACGCGACGAAAACGAAACCAGTCCGGACCGCGTCTTTTCTCTGTTCGAGGCAAACCAGCTCATTCCACAGCTCCAGTCACACTTGTCGACTATCCAGGGATGTAAGACCATACTGATACGAACCCGAGAGGAAGTCGGCAAAGCTTCCGCGAATGCCTCTCTCGGAGGTGGGACCGCAGTTGGCGCACGCTATGTGAAAAGCCTCCAAGACATCAGCACCAACCTCCACGCTATCCATGAGCTGGGAGTTGTCGTGAAGGATATCGACCTTGGACTGTGTGATTTCCCGCATATCCGCGATGGACGCGTCGTGTATCTCTGCTGGAAACTTGGGGAGAGCGAAGTTCGTTGGTGGCACGAAGTCACAAGTGGCTATAAAGATCGTTGCCCGATCGAAGAAGAGCCTACCTAGCCACGTCTATCGCCATAGACAATCGGCACAGATAACCACACATAACCTGCGTTAGAGTTATTTATAGACATGAAGTTTGTGATCATCGGTTATGACGGCCCGGACGGGGAAGCCAAGCGGAAGGTTCATCGTTCGGCTCATTTAAGTAATCTCGAATCATTAGACAGGCAAGGACGAGTCGTCCTTGCTGGCCCTCTTACCGACAAAGCCGGAAGCTTGCTGGTGCTAGAGTTTGAAACTCAGAAAGAAGCAGAAGAATTCGCCCGAAACGACCCATACACAATTCATGGCGTCTTCGATCGGATAGAAATCCATCCATTTATGCAGGTTTTACCCAAGGCTCGGTAACGTCACAACGCCATCCCGCACCCTCGTCAGAAAGGCTCCCTCAGCTGCCCGTCTTTCGCATCATTGTCCAACCCGCAACCAAGCGGTATAGTTTAACCATGAATCTGAGGCCTATTTTCCTAGGCATCTTAGCTACCTTCGCCGTCTTACTCCTTGGATTAGGCCATCCAGTCAGCGCTTCTGAAACTACGGTCGTGGCGGAGGGGAACTATGTGATGGGAGATGGTGACACACTTGCCATTGCCGAAGAACGAGTACTTCAACGGGCGCAACGGAGGGCCGTTGAGGAGGCGGGACTGTACATCGAATCGACTTTCCACGATCTTGAACGGTCCGAAGCGGGCACCAGCATCCAAGCAAGTTCGCTGGAAGTGCGGACAATTGCAGCAGCGATCACCAGAACCGAAATCCTAGAAACACGTCGTTCCTTCTTGAATGATCGACCGAGCTTTTACGTCCGTATTCGCGCCGTTATCGATCTGGACCATCTTCAAGCAGCAATCCAGCGATGGCAGGCCGAGCAACGACTGGCTGACCACTTTCGCCGTCTCCAAAAGGAGAATGCGGAGCTAAAAAGTCAACTTGAAGAGCTCAGGTCCGATCGTCCTGGAGTGCGAACGCTTTATATTGAGCCGGTCAGTCGCACCCATAAGGCCCGTGAACAAGCTGAGAAGTTGGTCGAGAAAGCGATGTCAACCCAACATCTTCCCAAGAAACTTGACTTGGTCTCACAGGCTGCCGTGATAGACCCCCATGCTGTCGAGCCTCTGATCATACGAGGTCAGACCTATCTTAGACTCGCATCCGCCGCGTACTCGAATCGATCCAGACCCAGCGAATACTCCGAGTATGTCGATAATGCACGAATGGATTTCGACCGCGCCCTCCTCATGGATCCCCACAACACATGGGTACTTCTTGGGCAAGGCGACGTCAACGCGTGGCTGAATCGCGCTGAACAAGCAGCCCACTTTTTCGAACAGGCCCTTGAATTTAATCCTTTCTTCGATCTCGCCCGTCACCGCCTCATCACTCTCTATACCGCTGAGGCCCGTAAGCTCATCGAGCTGAAACAGTGGAACTCCGCGCTTACAACCTTGAAAAAGTGCTTGCCTCCCTTCGTTCCGGACAGTTGGGTTCCCTATCAGAAAGAAGCCTATTTTCTGAGAAGCGCGGTCTATAAGACATTGAGGCAACCGATTCTGGCGATCGACGATCTCAGCGCAATCCTGCGAGCTGACCCTGCGGATGGACCTGCCCTCCTGGCTCGAGCGAAACTGTACCAAGACCAGCTCCAGGGGCGCTTGGCCAAAGACGATTACGAACATGCGTGCATGCTCGGTTCGGCAGAGGCCTGCGAACAACTGCCCTGATCTGTTTCCTCATCACGATTCATTGCTTCACTTTCGATTTCTTCCCAGCTGTTGTGGCGGGCAACCATCCATCGAGAAGTTCAGCGACTGATTTGACAATCCAAAAGAGCGATACCTATAATGCGAAGGGCTTTGTTAGGTACGCCGCACAACGTCACAATTCTGGTGTGGGGACAAAGGGCCTAAGCTCTCCGTAAGACCTTGGCCCGAAAGTTCCTCAAGGTGGGCCTTCTGAGGTGTTGCGGAACAACAGGGAAACACCTTAAAGTACCGAAGATGATTGCGTTTTCATTAACCTTAATTTTCTCGGAGTGTAGGATATTGTGATGAGTGACTATCGCGTGCTCCCAGGACCGGAACACTTTCTCCCACCAGCCGCCGCAAGCATGGGGATTCGATTGCCGAACCCTGGGGAAGCCCATATTAACGGCGTGATCGCTTCGGAAGAAAAGGCCTACGAAGAGGCGGCCAAGCAATTCCTGATGGCCAAAGTCCCGACTATCTTCCCTGGTCCTCTCGTCTTGTGGGCTTGGAATGAAAAAGCTGCCAAGAAGGCCTCCGCAATTCGGCAGCTTTACAACACGCTAAAAGAATGCGTTCAGCCTGGACAAAACCCCATGTTGATCCCGATGCCTGATTACCGGCCGAAGTATCCAAAGATCGACCCTGAAATCGAAATCAATCCGAACCACCCAAATTTGACCATTTGGCACAACAAGATCGACTGTTGCATGTTCGTTGGTGTGCATTGCCACCAGGCAAACCTCTCGCTAAAAATCATTAGAGGTGGAACTTCCTGCTATACGATCGCAATGTGCGCCCAGGCCGGCCATGAAGACGCAATGCTCTCGTTTCGCGACGCATCAGTGGAAAAGATTATGAAATTGGCCGATTGGGTGAGAAAATTGAAAGGGACGGTCCAACCACGGCTGACATCAGCCAAGAGTGGAGCCTCAAACTAGTCGTTTGAGATTCCGAATAGAGTGAAAGGAGCTAGTCCATGGCAGATACACGCTCGGTCATCGGAACACAGAACAAAAAGGGACAGACTTTTACCGATACCTGGAAAATGATGAACGATGCCCCGCGCACTGCATCGTTTTTTACAGGCAGTGAGGTCATCAAGGAAGCACTCCGACGGGCGAGCTGCGATGTGATGATCGCCTATCCCATCACACCCCAGAGCGAAGCTGCCGCCTTGATCGGCGAACTCTTTGCCGAAGGCTATATCGGCGACTACTTCCGAGGCGAAAGCGAATTCGCGGTCATGTCGCAATGTGCCGGTGCCGCATTTGGAGGTGCTCGCGTGTTCACGACTACGGCCGGGCCAGGCACCATGCGTGCGATGGAAAACTTCCCGATGTGGGCAGGTGCGCGGTTGCCGATCCAAATGATTGTTACCTGCCGTGGGATCAATTCGCCTCTGTCGATTCAACCAGACACCCTTGAGATCGCGTATCTGCTGAACACCGGCATGCTGGTGTGGCATGCGGAAACCGCCCAAGACTTCTTCGATTGGATTCTCAAAGGCTACATGGTGTCGGAAGAGCCGGATGTGCACTTACCGCTCGCGCTCTGTTGCGACGGATTCTTCGTCACCCACACAAAGGACGTCGTGAATCTGACACCGGCGGATATGTGTCTGCCGCCCTACGATCCATACCGCTCACCTGTTCCCTGTATGGATATGGAATGTCCCCCGGTTCGCATGATGCGCGATCCCTTCGTCATGAAAAGCAACTACATCAGCTACGCCACCCACGCCAGTTGGCAGCAGGAAATTTGGGCCGCCGTCGAACGCTCACGCAAACATTCGATCAAGTGGCTGGATGGCTTGATCGACACCGAAAATACCAACGCTGACATTATGATCGTGGCCTCGGGCACGGCCGTGTCTCAGGGGCGAGAAGCCATCCGTCTCCTAGAAGACGAAGGCGTGAGTTGCGGCCTTGTAAAAGTGAAAACCCTTCGTCCCTGGCCGGAAGAAGAGATCCGGGAAGCCACGAAGAATGCCAAGCATATTTTCGTACCGGAGTTTAACGTAACAGGTTGGCTGGCCAAAGAAATCAAGGCTACCATTCCAAACCATGAGCGCGTACACGCCGGCCCACATGTGTGCGGAGGCATGACCATGCCACCGGAGATCATTGTCAACGAGATCAAAACGACACTAGGACTGCGCAAATCTTTTGTCATGGCTGGTCGCGGAAGCTGAATAGTATATATACAACTCGAACCTGGTCGCTCCCATGAGCGACTTTGAGGAGATTTATATGAGCAAAGAAAAAATAAAAATTTCTGAAGATCTTTTCGACATCATGCCCTCAGACTATCAAGACCTCGTCAAGAGCTCCACGTATGGCAAGGAGGATCGGGGCTGGAAAGACATCGGAACATCGAAAGAGCTCATCGAGCAACACTCGCTGTGCGCTGGCTGCCCAGAGTCGATGGCCTTCCGATACATTCTCGCTTCTCTCCCGAACCCAGAAGATACCGTGATGGTCGGTTCAACCGGCTGTACAAGCTTGGTCTTCCCGATGGTCGCTGTCCATAATATCCACTCCCTTTTCGGTAACCAGAACGCCATCGCGTCCGGTCTGAAACGTGCTTTGAGTGTCCGCTTCCCGGACCGGACAAAGGATGTCGTGGTCCTAGCCGGAGACGGTGCGACTGTAGACATCGGACTTGACATGACCCTTCAGGCCTGGTTCCGTCAGGAAAAATTCACGACCATTTGTTTCGACAATGAGCTGTACGCCAACACCGGGGGCCAAGAAAGCGGACTCATGCAGAAAGGCTTCGTCGCGAAGATGGCACCAGTCGGAAAGATGTTCGAGAAAGTGCGGTTGCCTGAAATCGCCCGCGAGTCCGGCTGCCACTACGTCGTGAACTGCACGGTCAGCAAACCATCGCTGGTCGAAAAGGTCATCCGTAACGCCGTGCATATTGCTCGTGAAATTGGGCCAACCTACCTACAGTTGTACACACCCTGTATCTTGGAGATCGGCAAGAACAGCATGGAAGGCCTACAAGAAATGCGCGATTCGGAAAAGCCGACTGAACGGTTCGCTTATAAAGAATACGTCAGCGAACCTGCCAAGCAATTGCTTGCCGAATTGGCAGCGAAGGACAAGGAACGAAAGGCTGCCGCCAAGCAGCTGGCTGGCCAAGCATCAGCGTAATCAGACCGGAGGTTCGACATGATAAAAAGACGATTGAATATCCGGATGTCAGGCTTAGGAGGCCAGGGTGCGGTTACGGCCGCACACGTCTTGGCCATGGCTGCCAACCGGGATGGTAAGTTCTCTATTTCTAACCCATTCTTCGGTGCCGAAAAGCGTATGGCACCAGCTGAGAGTTACTGTCGGATCGGTATTGAGCGAATCTACGACCGCGGCGAGTTGGTGTTTCCCGATGTCATTCAAGTTTTTCATCCCCAGGTCATCACCATGGGGAAGAGTTACACTATGCCATTTTATTCTGGGGTGAAAGAAGGCGGTGTGGTCATTATCAACTCCGCCCAACCGTTGTTGTCCGAGGAGGATGTGGAGCGGCTCAAAGAGTTGAATGTGGCCGTCTTCTATATCGCAGGCACCGAGTTGGCCATTGAAGTGGCTAGTACTGAGCTATCGACGAATATGGCGATGATCGGCTCTGTGTCAGGCATCACCAAATGTGTCTCGATGGAAGCCCTCGACGGAGCCCTCCAGGAACGCTTTGGAAAGAAGTTTGTGGCCTCAGGAGGAACTGCCTCACTTGACGAAGCCATCAAGAAGAAATTTGCTAAGAAGGAAATGCTGTTGGCCAAGAACTTGGCCACCGTGAAAGCTGCGTACGAAATTGCCAGCGAATGGGCTGACAAGAACAAGGTTGAACTACGAGTCGGAAATCCAGCTGTCGCTGCTTAAGAGAAGGAATGACGTTGCATGTATAATGTTGCACAAGTCATCGATGAAAAGTGCACCGCCAAGAAGGGGTGCCGTCTCTGCATCATGTATTGCCCAGAGGCGAACTGCCTGGACTTGAATACCAGTAAGATGGTCGCGGAAGTCACGATTGATCGCTGCAAGGGTTGCGAGCTCTGTGTGATCGTTTGTGATGCAGCCAAGCATTTTGCCATCAGCATGCAGGCTGTCAGCGCTACGGGACAACTGATGACCAAGAAGGGTGAATCGGCTGAGCTGGGTCAAGCCTATCAAGGCTAGCCAGTCGGACTGGAAGTTGAAAAAGCCCCATGGCGCTGGCGCTATGGGGCTTTTTACTGCGATCAAGGAGCCGCAAGATGGACAGCGAAGATAACACCCTCGACGAACTGTTGGCTGATATTGCCGGCTTGATTAACCAGTACCCCATCGCCATCGAACGACAGGCGGCATTTATCCACGCAACGGGCAAAGACCCTGACCTAGCCGAAAGGCTCGTCAAAGCCGCGGACACGATGAGGGACAGCGGGAACCTCTATCTGACCTGGGCCAAACATTATGCCGCAATGGCAAAAGGCAATACAGACGCTACTTCAGACGAGGATGAAACGGACGATTTTGATGTTTAAAAACTTCCCTATTCCATAAAAAGTTTTGCTAGAATACCTTCCTCTTTCACATAAACCCTAGTTCCCCGGTAGCTCAGTTGGTAGAGCAGCCGGCTGTTAACCGGCTGGTCGCAGGTTCGAGTCCTGCCCGGGGAGCCAGCTTATCAAAGATCCCTCGCCTAATGTACAATCCCGGCTAGGTCAGTGCATGTGAAACTCATCCGTAGAAGGGCCTCTTAGCCTACTCTCCGCGCACCAACTCCACTTTTTAAGACAATTTCACAGATATGATCGAGCCGCTCGATATGCTCATAGGCTGCCCAGGGATCCATGGCCACGGCACAAACTCCGTGATTCGCTTGCCCGACGATATCGAACGCGAGCATCCCATCTTCGCGAACTCCCAAACACGCCGCCGTGACATCCGCCAACTGACGGGACAACGCCGGCAAGGCCGGAACAGTAGGCCCTACTCTCGTATAGCGCGAGATTTCTGGAAACTCCGCACTGATAGCCTGTAGGTCAATTCCGGCATAGATCGCAGCCACGACATGTGTGGCATGCACGTGTACGACGGTTCTTGTTTTCTTTGAATCCCGTTGCAGATTCCAGTGCATCCACAATTCACCTGAGGGTTTCTGCTCAACACCCACTTTGGGAATCTTCAAGCCTGTCAACGGATCAAGGACAATCTCAAGTCTTATCACATGCTCCGGATGAACGATCGTCTTCCGCCAACCGGATGGGGTAATATAGAGGTACTTCCCTTCACGTTTCTTCATGCTGATATTGCCGTCTCTCGTCGTAATCCATCTCCTCTCATAGCAGCGCCTCATCACATCCCCGATAGCCGTCAGCATGTTTCCTCCATTAAAATAGTGATATGACTATGCTTCTGATCTCGTCCCTGTGACAACTCAATGGAATGAACAGACAGGTTTCTCATAACACCCTTACCGTGAATAGCCACACCCTACCATACCGACTCCTATGATCGATCGCACAATGAATAACCTGGCCTCATCCTTTACCCCTCCCTTTCCTCTCCACAACGCGCATCTCATGACCCTTGTACCTCGTTACTGGCCTAGAGATACGTCACTGGCCGGAATGCCAGAGGAAGAACGGTTGTTCACCGTCGCCCGCCATACGCAATTGAAAGGGTACTGCCACTGGCAAGTGGATCGCCACGCATCACCCACAGCGATCTTGGTTCATGGTCTCGAAGGTTGTAGCGAATCGCGCTACATGCGAGGCATCGCCGCAAAGGCCTATCGGATCGGGTTCAACATTATCCGGATGAATCAACGTACATGCGGGGGGACCGAACATCTTTCCCCGACGCTCTATAACAGTGGCCTGAGCGAAGACTATCGCGCCATCGTCACCGAGCTGATTCAAAGCGATGGTCTCAACCGGATCTGGCTGGTTGGATATTCCATGGGTGGGAACCTTGTTTTGAAGGCTGCCGGCGAAATCGGGCGGAGTGAGCCGGCTCTCGCTGGAGTGGCCGCTGTCTGCCCGAACATCGACCCAACAGTCTGCGCCCGTGCACTCGAAGAACCTCACAACTGGATTTACCACCGGCACTTCCTGACCAGATTGAAATCTCGTCTCCAACGAAAAGCAGTTCTCTTCCCGGACAAATGGGATCTCTCGATACTCGATCGGATCACCACCATCAGCGAGTTTGACGACCGGTATACCGCAAGGGACGGTGGTTATCGCGACGGCACCGACTACTATAATCGGGCTGGCGCGCGCCACGTGCTCCACACGATCGCCGTTCCTACCCTGATCATTACCGCACAGGATGACCCGTTCATTCCGTACTCCATGTTCACGGGCGCGAAAATCCAACAGCATCCACGGATCGTTCTGGTGGCCCCCCGTTACGGAGGGCACTGCGGCTTTTTCCATCAGAGCCGAAACGGAGAAGACTCCTACTGGGCTGAGAACCGGATCGTGGATTTCTTGCGGGGAGGAATTTAGCAAAGCTGCTGCGGATGCCCCCCGAAGAGGAGCTTCTGCTCTGCATTACTTGATAAGAAACGCGCTCTTCTGAATTCGAGCGATCTAGGCGATCACGTTCTGAAGGTGGGTGCGAACATCTTCGACGTAGGTTTTGAATGGATCCGGCATGGGAAACGGGGCCCGGCCGCGCACTTGGAAAATCGACCAATTGATGACATAGGGAGGAAACAATCGTTCTGACTCTGCGAATTGATCAGAATCGATACCAGACCAGGAACCGAGCAGATGCTTGACGAGTTCGCTCCGTCCATAAGCCCTGGTGTTCTTAGGTGCCTGGTTCATGGCGAGTCCGATCAAAGTATCCGTTGTCACTCGCGGGGCACGACCCTCTTCCAAGAGCCCATAGAACAGCCCCTTAGCTTGATTCAGGTTGTGATACTCCAGATCCAAACTCTTTAGCATAGGATCGTGCCAGTCAAGACGTTCAGCCTCTCGAAAGCATTCCAATAGCCAAAGCTTAGATGCCCAATCCACACGACCGACGAGCTTCTGATAGTCCCCGCGCAAATCCCGAAGCACGGCTTCCCATTGCGTAAGCACCCAATCTGTTTCTTCGTCCTGTCCTTGACAATACTGCATCGCCGAATCGAGAAACTGTTCCTGAACGTCCAGTGCCGATATCGTCTTCTGTGAACGGAGTTGAACCAACCACTGTCGCTCTTGGTCCTGCGAAATCTCCTGGAGCGCTTCTACCGGTTCATCGATTTCCAATTCTTGAGGTGCATGACCTTCCTCGATGAGTTGCAGCACCAGTCCGGTCGTCCCTAACTTCAGCGCGGTCGCATATTCCGTCATGTTGGAATCACCCAGCAGCAGATGAATCCGCCGGTATTGATTAGGGTCGGCCAACGGTTCGTCTCTCGTATTCACAATTGCCCGATTGTGCTGTACCCATTCGAAGAAATCGTTCACGATAAAATCGGCTCGTTGAGAGATTTGAAAGGGCAGGCTTGTCACCGCGCCGGCGCTCAGGGCAGCCCGCGGAATGATCAACCGATCCATCTGAATCCAAGCATCCTGCGGGCCGGCAGAACCGACGCGCCCAGAGCCGGTGAAAATCTGTCGAGTCACAAGATGGGCCACCAGCGGGGCCATGCCTCGCCGCGAAAACGGAAACCGACGGGACACAAGGTAATTCTCATGCGAACCGAACGTCGCATCTGTTTCGTGATCGATGTTGTTTTTGATCAGGGACACCTGATCGGAGAAGCCAAGGTCCTCGATCGCTTGCTGCAGCAAACGATCCCCCGCACGGTCTGACGCCACGATATCGGTGAGCGAATGACATTCGGGCGAGGCATACTCCAGATGTCCCATGTCAAGATAGACTCTGCCGGCATTCGTGAGAAATCCTCCATTCCCAGGAGGTTCATCGTGCCCTCTATGGTGGAGATCGAGCACGCCACGCCGCTGAACATGGAACAGATGGTCACGGATCTGATGGGCAAACCAAGTCGGCGAATGGTCGGGCCGATCTTCGTGAATCAATAACCCATATTCAGTTTCAAGGCCGAAAATACGATTTAGCATCAGATTAGGTGGTTGGACGACCGAGATCGTTGGGTAGCGATCGCCCCAGCTCATCAGGCTCAAGCGTGCGATATTTCGAGGCACTCGGCATGTGACGATCAAGTAGGGCACATTCGATCGTCATGTCGTTCAGACATTGACGAACATGCTCATGGAGCAGATCAGGATCGCTCGCAAGACGAGCTGCGGCATCCTGACCTTCAGGCTGATCTCTGGATTCCTCGAGTGCCTGGCGTTGTGCCCGATCTCCGACAGCCCAGGAACAAACCGCCGCATTGACAGCTTGTTCTAAAGAGACCACGGGCTGTTGCCGCAAATACACCATCATCTCCTGTTCGATCGCTGCTGAAGCCGCCAGTACCGCGCACTGACTCTTCTCTTCGAAGGTGCCATCAAAGTTGATCGTTAAGAAACGATCTTTCCCGGCTTTCTGGCCCAACTCGGCTAACAAGATCTTCACGATGAAGGGGGCTTTGAACACCTCTTCGAACGCCTGTTTAATCACCGGCGCAATGCCATACTTCACCATGCGGGTTCCTGTCACATCAGACGGCGAGCGATTAAATCCTTCCACGTGCGCCATTTCTAAGAGGTTGAAGCGCAGCTTTTCCAGATCAGCCGGATGCCCCATCCCACCCAAGGCAAGGCGGTCGTAAATTTCATACAACTTGGGCGTCCCCTTACTCATCGTCATGAGCAGAATGCCTGCGTCGCACGCGATTCCGATGACCGGACTCCCTTGCCGAAACTGGTCATCGAGATACTGTCGACGATTTCCTATCGCTTCGATCCACCGATACGGCTCTTCATACATCTCTGAATGATCCTTACAGACCTCGAGAAACATTCATTTCGAACAGCGACCGCAACTGTGGATCCGGCATCGTCCTCACCCCGGCAGCAGTGATGAACTTCACGACCGGATAAAGATTGGCATCGCGATTGACTCCGCCCGTCGCACTGTCGAACTCCGCAGCACTGGTCAACAGCCGCAATGCCTGAACAGTCGCCTGTTCCTCAGGCATCTCGCTCAGTGGCTGTTCTCCCCAGGTGTTCACATAATGAAGGATGCCGCGAATGGTCGGTGAGCCGGACCCGGATACCGCGTATTCCACCCCTTCGAACTCCGCACCGAGGATGTCATAAAAATAGATCTTGGCTGCATCATGCTCGGGATCGTAGCCGGCAAAAATCGGTGCCACGGCCCCAGTGCCGGCCAAGGCTGCAGGAACATTTTCCTTCAGCAGCTTCGAAAGCGCTCGCAACTTCCCCTCAAAACTGAGTTCCTGCAGTTGTGTTCGCCGGTAGTACTTGAAAGAATGTTCGAGGATGCGCGCCATTTCATAGGCCGTGGCCGGCACTCCGGCGATCGCCATGACGCTGTGCCGGTCGATCTCCAACACCTTGTCGGTGCGGTCATACATCACCAGATTGCCGGCTGTCGCGCGACGATCACCTGCGACCAGCACACCGTCGAAGTACTTGAACGCGAGGATCGTGGTCGCGGTTGTCAATTGCTGATCCGCTCCAGACTGCCCCGACACGCCCAACACATATCCTTGTTCTTTCAACAGCTGGTAAAAATCGCCCTGCATGCCCATTATCTCTTGCCTCACACCCTTCTTCTTTCATCCCGAAGATGGCTGCCGCAGTCAGGGTTTCCTGCGCGCATCGAACGAGGCTCTTCTGAGGGCACGCGTTCGGTGAGCACAGACCGTGACTCAGTAGCTATCCTCACTCTCCTGTCCGTTGCCGATACCGTTCTGCTTGTTTCGGATCGACTTTGCGCATCCGTTTCATGAGGCTATCTTTGTCCGGCGATCCAGTTTCCTGGCGCCGTGGCCCGCCTCCCTCTTCGGGGTGGGGCGACTTCGGCATGGGATCGACTGGTCCTTCACGTCGTTCCGGCATGGTACTCTGTTTCATATCGCCCTATCCTTTCTGTGGCTCCACGCTGCCAGCGCCTCAGTCGGTGAACTGGCTCCTTGGAAGATCTGTGCACATCGTCGCACTTCTTGCGGATCGAAGAGATCCCCCATGTCCAGATTCCGAGAGCGCAGCCCGCCTGCGAATTGAAGCCGCTCCCACTGGATCGATTTAATCTGATCAGGAAAACGCTGCACACAGAGTCCCCGCAATCCGCCACGAGTATCTCTTGGACCGTTCCTTATAGCCTCTTCGATCGCTTCGTCGGTGATCATCCGCCATGCTTTTCCTTCGACTTCCAGTCCCAGGTAAAGTCCTTGTTCGGGATCTATATTGTGATACTCCAAATCCAAGCTGGCCAACCAAGGATCATCCCAACCGATCCGTTCTTCCCGCATGAAGCTCTCGAGTAGCCACTGTTTGGTGACCCAATCCAATTTCCCGACTAACCGTGAGCGGTCACGTGACAACAGGCTCAAGGTCTCGGACCATTCTCTCAATAACCAATCGGTCTCCTCATCGGTACCCGAAAGCATCCGGCTCGCTGCTTCGCAATACGATTCCTGGATATCCACAGCTGAAAGTTTACGCCCATTCACAAGCTTGACGACCGTTTTGAGGTCTGGGTCTCGCGACAACTGCTTCACAGCGGTCACCGGTTGATCGAGTTCCAAATCCGGCGCGGCACCACGCTCGATCAGGTCCAGAACCAGCCGTGTCGACCCGACCTTGATCGCCGTCGCATATTCACACATGTTCGCATCACCGACGATGAGATGGAGGCGGCGATATTTCTTACGATCCGCGTGAGGCTCATCTCTCGTGTTGAGAATCGGTCGGTTGTGCATGGTATCGACGCCCAACTCCACCTCCATAAAGTCGGCGCGCTGAGAGAGCTGATACCGTCCTGGAACATGCCCCGACTCCTGGGCTTCAGTCCCGACCTTCCCCGCACCGGCAATAACCTGACGGCTCACCAGGAACGGTACGAGTCCAGCCACGAGATTGGGAAAGGGAATGGACCGCGCCACGAGATAGTTGTCATGACACCCGTAACTGTGTCCGTGGAAATCCGTGTTGTTCTTGTAAAGTCGGACATGATCTCCACCCAGCACCTTATTGCGCCGCTGGGCGGCACGCAGGAGGATGCGCTCGCCCGCGCGATCCTGAGCCACCAGGTCTCTGAGTGTCCGACACTCGGGTGTGGAATATTCCGGATGGGTGTGGTCATTGTAAAAGCGGGCACCATTGGGCAACACAAGATCGCTTTTCATTTCATGGAAGGAAAATGGGCGATGGGCATCGCGCTTTGCGAACTCGTCTTCCTCTCTATCCTGCTGCAAACCCGAAACACGAAACCCACGGGCATCTTCATGCGGATCCTCGCCGGCATAATCCCAACGCCGTTCAAAGGAGGCTTCCAGATGAGCCCGCACCAATTCCATCGATTCGACGACCGGATCAACCTCCGGTACGTCGTCCCTCGTGATCCCGTACTCAGTTTCGATTCCAAACAGGCGCATAGTTTCTTAAAAGTGAAAAGGGAAACGTGAACCGGCGGTTACTCTCGTCTGCAGTACCAAGTCAAGCAGCGTTTCACCTTTTACATGTCGCATCGTCAAATAATTTGGTTCAGGATCCGCTCCTCCGTTTGGCGGCCACGCCGGAACGAAGAGACTCCAACCACCTGTTCAGGGTGATGATCCAGGAGCTTGAGCCATTCTTCTGCCGCATCGTCAGGTGGTAACATCTCACCCTCTCTGAACTCCTCAGAGACACTATCGAGCAAGTCACCGGCCAATAATCCTGCCGGTTGGCCGGACTGAATCGTTCGGTCGATCGCCTTTTCTTTTGCACGTTGAACGATCGACGCCAAGATGGCACCACTCACAAGATCGCCGCGGTAGAGGACCTTGGTTTGCCCGCTCCTCAGCCTGATCGAGAGCAGCCGATTATCCATCGTTCGCTGGAAGATGGACTCGATGACCTCTTCGACGAGCGACGCCACCGTGTGTGTGTGCTCCCCACCCCGCTCCTTGACAAACCCTGAGTCCAGCGGCAGGTCCTCCGTCAAGTACACCTTGAGAATCTGGGCCGCCGCTTCTTTGTTCGGCCGACTTACTTTGATCTTACGGTCGATACGACCAGGACGCAGCACCGCCGGATCGATCAAGTCAGGTCGGTTGGATGCCAGAATAATCACCACATCATGCAGCGATTCGATGCCGTCCATTTCGCTGCAAAACATCGGCACGAGCGTGTTTGAAATATTGAAGGATCGCATGGCCCGTCGGGTTCCCAGAATCGACTCGGCTTCGTCGATAAAGATGAACGGGAGGGCGCCGTTCTTGCGCCTCGTGCGAGCCTGGCCAAAGAGATCGCGAACGATCCGTTCCGATTCGCCGAGCCACATATTCAGGATTTCCGGCCCCTTCACATGAAGGAACGCTCCGCTCGTCACCGGCGGGCGCTTGTCCTCGCCCGAGGATTGCGCTTGATTGGATTCGCTCACCAACTTGGAAAGACTCCCCGCTGCCGCTTGCCCGATGAGCGTCTTCCCGCACCCCGGTGGGCCGTAGAGCAAAAAGCCTTTCGGCTGTGAAAACTTGAACCGCTCAAAAGTCTGCGCATGCAGCAGCGGATATTCAATCGCCTTTCGGATGGCGGCGATCGCTTCGCTCTGTCCACCGATCTGCTCCCAGGTCACCGTCGGCGTTTCCTCGAGAGCATGCCGGCTGGCTTTACGATCTCCCAGTTTTTCGATGGCCACACGATGGCTCGGATCGATTCGAATTTCGTCGCCTGCCTTGAGATCCACTCCGATCAAATCGGTCGATCGCTGCAAGACCAAGGATTGTCGACCCATGTCCTGTTCAAACCGTAATCGCCCGTCGGGCATCGCCTCAGCCAGTTTCAAAATGGGCCCGTTTCGATCGTAGCCCAAGGTCTTAATCACCGCATAAGCTTCATTGACGAGAATCTGCGTTCCAATCTTGAGATCAGGTTCAGCCACACGAGGGTCCACGTTGGCGTAATACTCGGCACCTCCGACTATAATACGGGCGAACCCTTCACCTGGGAGATCGAGCAAGGTGCCGATGCGATTGGCCGGCGCCGTCAGCTTGGCGACCACGTCACTGACTTTTTTGAATTCTAGCTCGCGTTGCTGAGATGCGGCCTGAGACAACAGGACCGCATGACGCAACTTATAGAGCAATTTCTGACGAGGATCACCCTCGGGGAAGGACGCCAAACATTGTTCGATCAATTCAAGCGGATCGGTTCCTGTTTTTGGCAAGGCGGCATCGCCCTGACCAGTAGGCTCACCAGGACCGGAAGTTCTGTGATCACTCATGAATCCTCCACGAAACTGCTACTCCGAATGATCCTACCATACGCATGTCTTCAATTGCCGTTGTGCTAATTCACGGCCTGAAGGGTGACCGCTACTTTTTCCTGGCGCTTTCCACGGAGGACCTCCACGCTCACGCGATCACCGACTTTGTGTTCCTCCATCACGTCCATTAGATCGTCGACCGTAGTCACTGGTTTCCCGGAAACCGACAGGATGATGTCGCCAAGCTGGATCCGGCCGGCCATGGTTTCGCGCGCCCCCCTCAGGCCTGCACGATCAGCCGGCCCACCCTTGGTCACTTTACCGATGATCAGACCTTTAATTCCCCACCGTTTCGCCATCGCATCGGGAACAAGCGAGACACCCAGGCCGGGACGAATGAGCTTCCCATGCTTGATGAGTTCCGGAACAATACGGTTCACGGTATCGACGGGAACGGCGAATCCAATTCCTGCATAGGCACCGCTTGGACTCACGATTTGCGTATTCACACCGATCAACCGTCCGGCACTGTCGAGCAAGGGACCACCGGAGTTTCCAGGATTGATCGCCGCGTCGGTTTGGATCGCGCCTTCAATCGTGCGGTTGGACATCGACTTAATCGTCCTCCCTAACGCGCTCACGACTCCCGTCGTCAACGTATGGTCAAGCCCGAAGGGGTTTCCGATCGCGAGCACCTTTTGTCCCACACGCAAGTCATGAGAAGAACCGATTGCCAACGGCTCCAGTTGACCGTCGGGCGCCTGAATTTGCAGCACCGCCAGATCGTGATCGGGATCGGCACCAACCACTTTAGCCTGGTACTCGGTACGATCCCCCAATGTCACCTTGATGGAGTTGGCACCGTAAATGACGTGAAAGTTCGTGACAATATGGCCCTGCTGGTTCCAGATGAAACCCGACCCCGATCCTTGGGGCACTTCCATGATATCGAGCGACCAGAAATCTCGCTGTATGGCTGTGTTCGCAATGAAGACGACCGATTTCGTCGCGCGCTCAAAGACGGCGGTGGTCGCCCGTTCGTCAGGTCCCAATTCTGTCGGTGCCGGAGTCACGGGACGAGGCTTGCCCTCCGGGCCATCATAGACAGCCCCAAGGGGTTTGCCCCACTCGCCCGACGTAGCGGCCAGCAGCGAAACCGTGGCACTGAACAGCAGGAGGAGAATGACCAATCGTATATGCTTATTCACCCAGAACCTGCACGATACATTCACGCGTTCGTGAACGGGTGTCGAAATCGACCAGGACGACTTGTTGCCACGTTCCTAGGAGAAGGGAGCCTGCAGAAAAGGGAATGGTGAGCGAGGGTCCTTGGAGCTGTCCCCGCAGGTGGCTATGACCGTTGTCTTCTCCGGGATTAAGGGTGTTATGCTGCCAACGGGGATCGGACGGAATGACTCGATCCCAGAACGTTCTGGTGTCGGCGCGAATCCCAGGTTCATCCTCGATAATCATGATCGACGCGGTCGTATGTTTCACGAACACCGTCACAATTCCGTCTCGAAGGTTCGACGCCGCGACGGCCTCGGCCACGGATTGTGTAATGTTCTCAATGTCCGTTCCACCTGCCATGCGGATCGTCAAGGGAATGGTTCGGACGGCCATTAGATGCTTCCGTCCTTGAAGTGACGAAGATAGCGGCGGTCTCTTCGCGTCATCGGCTCGCCTCGTGCTTCCATCAGCATGGTATCGAACGCACCTTCAGCCGACAGCAACCGTACAGCGTTCAATACTGCGCTGCTAAGGATACCCTCTTGTTCCAGCTTCTCGAGATAGGCAAAGGCCTCCGGTAAACTTTCTTTCTTACGAGCATAGTAATCCTTCCCCCGTCGTCGATTGCTATAGGCTTCAAACTGCTCACAAGCGACGAGGATTTCCGCCAGCTGTTTTACCCAGCTTTTGGCCTTGGCCAGCCGTTCCGGGTAATAGTAATACAACATCACCTGTTGCATCCAAGGCTCCCACCCAACACCAAGCTTTTTCAGCGTAGGTCGCACAGCCCGCAATCGTCGGGCAAGACGGCGAGCATAACCAAGGCGCATTTCGATCTGTTCGACAGCCCACGCATTCATGGACACGCCAGCGGCTTCAAGATCCCGGCGATAGAGGGAAACGAAGGCTTCCGTCTCTCGTCCATAGGTGGTCCGTGGGTGAATGGCACGCCATTCACGCGGCCTTGTTGGAACACCACGTTGCTTCGCCCAAGACCAAATGGTTCCAAAGAGTTTCCGATCGAGTCCGGCACGGCCCAGATCGTGCAGCAGACAGGCAACGTGATAGAGCTGCACCCGATCGCGAGGATGCCCTAAGCGGTTCGCGACAGCCACACACATCCTCGCTGTTCGCAGGGCATGCGGTCGATCATAACCGCGAATTGTTCGTTTGGGGTGATGCGGATGGGGATAGTCATAGAACTTCATGAGCTCGTTGATCAGCGAGCGCGAGATTCTCGACGACTTCACCCGAGGACGATCTGACATGATCATAGATAAAGATCCCTGCGTGGCCTGCTGCAACCAGCGGGAGAATATCGTCGGTCGAAATGAGGTGTCAAGGAACCTCATGCCGATTGCTCGCCGAATTCCGTCAACTTTGCTATGCTCAGTCCGTGTCGTGACCGTGAGCAAGGCGTTCATGCAAACTTGGCTAAGACCTTGTTATCTGATCACTGTGACTGCGATCTTCATCAGTCCAACGAGCACGCTCGCCGGCTCCCTCGATCAGCTGACAGATTTAACGGGAAAAACCTATGTGACCGTCACATTGAAGGGCCGTGACAACTTCACCAGCGAATATCGCTACGACGTGAGTGTGAGGAACCTGTCACCGGATGCTCTTGCTGCCGATTCCCTGGTACTCGTACTCGACAAGATCACCAACCTAGCCGGCGAAGACCGAGAAGGCCTCACAGGCGAATCCTTCTTGAAACGGTTCGACATTCTGGACCACGACGGTCACACCGAAGACGGCAAGCCCTTCTTCCACATCCCGACCGGGAGTGTACCGGATCTCCTTCCACAGGCCGTGAGTCCCCCGGCCGCCGTCCGGATGAGAAATCGCGACTATGTTGCGGTATTCACTCCCTTATTCAAGGTGCTGGGAAAGAAACGACCTCCTCCAGACACAAAACACACGGAGTCCTCGCCTATAACCACGTCTCCAACCAAGAATTCGCCACCAGCCGCGAATCAGAAAACGTTCGATACCCTCATTCAGCTGCTGATCAAGAAGGGAGTCTTGACGGAGGAAGAATGGAAGAAGGCTCATAAGCCGTGAACGATCCGACCTGCAAAGCCTGTCTCGGGACCTGGCCGAGACAAGACCACTTCATCGCGGATCTCGGACTGTCCAAGACCTACCTCCATGACGACCAATTCTTCCCTGGGTGGACGGTTGTTGTCTTTCAGCACCACGCCACGGAGTTATTCCATCTGACACCCACCGAACGTTCCCGACTGATCGAGGAGATTAACGACGTGGCCAAAGTCTTGGCGGAAATCTATCAGGCCAAGAAGATCAACTATGAACTCCTGGGCAATCAGTTCCCTCATATCCATTGGCATGTGATTCCACGCCTTGGAAACGATCCAGCGCCATTGGAACCAGTCTGGCGGGTGCCACATGATCTGGTCCAGCTCGCAGGATCCATTCTTCAAGACGCCATCAACCGCATCGCCCAGCCTCTTCGGAAGACCCGCTAGCCTTCAGTCCCTCTCCTACAGATCCTATTGTTCAACCGTTTTGCAAATCTGCCTAACACGACACGGGACGGTTGGGGGAAGATTGACAAGTGATTGAACACCGGCAAAAATCACATCGTAGCATGCAGGTTGTGCTACATACCCTTCCGGTCCGGGCATTTACTATTTGGCTGAAGCATGATTGTGAAGAACATGATGGACCCTGAACATCCGTACGCGAGGCGAACCTGGTTCCGGCAACGCATACCGTGGTTCCTGATCAAACTCGGCGTAGCTGAGAAAGGCTCAGACTGTGAGGCGGTGGGAGGGGTCCATCACTGGTACAACATTGACGGCAAGACAAGCGGTTGCTATCACTGTCGCATCGAGCGTGTGGGTCGCCTATGGGAATCGTCCAGCTGACCTGCGGCAATGCCAAACGCTACACCATACTGGTTCCTAACGGCGTTGAAGCACGTGGGTAGATTATCGAGAGATACCGATGAAGGAGTCGACTATGCAGTCTGACTCATGCGGGGCCATCTTGTGGCCCTATACTGATTGGCACACCCCGCTTGCTAACAAGGAAATCTTATGACTCACTTTGGTCTCATCTGTCCCTCCTCTACCGGCCACCTTCACACGATGCTCCCGTTGGGACAGGAACTGAAACGGCGCGGTCATCGCGTCACGTTATTGGGTATCCTCGACACCCAGACGCCAACTCTCGCCGCAGGATTGGAATTTCTGGCCATTGGGGAAGCTGACTTTCCGCAAGGAGCCACCCGCGACCTGTTTGCCCACCTGGGAAACCTGAGTGGGTTGAAGGCATTGCAATATACGATCCACTGGGTCGCAAAGCAGGCTGAAACCTATCTGCGGGATGCCCCGGAGGTCATTCAAAGAGCCGGCATCAACGCACTGCTGGTCGATCAAGCCTCTTCCGCAGGAGGAACAGTTGCTCAACACTTGCGCATTCCCTTCATTACCGTGTGCAGTGCGGTCGTGCTCCATCGTGAAATCGCGGTGCCACCCTTTAACACAGCCTGGAATTATGACCCTTCGTGGTGGGGCATGTTACGCAACCGATTTGGCTACAAACTTCTGACTCAGGCTGCGAAACCGATACGAAAGGTGATCAACTCCTATCGCCGGCAATGGTCGTTACCTCCTTCAAACAACCCGAATGACGATTATTCTCAACTGGCTCAGATTAGCCAACAACCGGCTGAGTTAGAGTTTCCCAGACAACAGTTGCCGAAATGTTTTCATTTCACCGGACCCTATCATTACTCAGGGAATCGACCATCAGTTCCTTTTCCCTATGAACAATTAACCGGGCACCCGTTGGTTTACGCGTCGTTAGGAACGATCCAAAACCGGCTTCTGTGGGTGTTTCGAATGATTGCTGAGGCGTGCAGGGAACTCGATGGGCAGTTGGTCATCTCCCTCGGTGGAGGACATAGCCCTGACTTGTTGCCGGACTTACCCGGAAAGCCTGTCGTCGTCGGGTATGCGCCTCAATTAGAATTGCTACAAAAGGCCTCTCTTACCATTAGCCATGCGGGGATGAACACAACGTTGGAATCGTTAACCAATGGCGTGCCGATTGTAGCCATCCCAATTTCCAACGATCAACCAGGTGTCGCGGCTCGGATCGCGTGGACAGGAGCTGGAGAGGTGGTCCCGCTCAGTAAGGTGAGTGTCGAAAGACTGCGCAAGGCGATCAACCAGGTGTTAATGGAAGGATCCTATAAAAAGAATGCTTTGCGCCTACAAGAGGCGATTCGCCGTGCGGGCGGGGTGAGCCGAGCTGCTGATATCATCGAAGAGGTTGTGGCCAGCCCTGTAGCGTAGACATGCAACATCGAGCACTCTAACCCCTCACAGCTTGCCCAAAAAGCACAATTCCCACTGCCGTACGGTTTCCTGGTATGGCTCGCTATGAGCCCACTCATGCGGTATATCAATCGGATGGTATAATTCTGGCCACGTTCTTCATAATTATCGACCCAGAGGATGATCCGTTCTCATGCGTTTCGGATTGATGCTTTTGCCCTTCACAGTCGCTGCGCTTTTTTTCTCTCCATCGCTTAGCCCCGCACATTCAACGGGAGAGCATGATCCCCCGCTACACGAAGACACGTCCGACCCCAACCAGACAACCTCAGAATTAGAGGCCCCAGATCGACCCGATGCGGTGACGGAGCTTGGAGCCTTACGGCGGGCAATCCGACTCTTGCCGAATGTCCCCGAGTACCGCCTCCAGCTCGCCGACACGCTGATGCGCCTGGGCGAGCTGGAGGCCGCCATCGAGGAATGTCGCGCTGTCATCAGGCTGCAACCAGATGATGGACGTGCGCATCTCCAGCTCGGCCTCTTGCTCTCTGCAAAGCAAGACTGGCATGCAGCCGTCTCCGCTCTGAAAGAGGCCCTGCGGCTAGAACCACATCTCTCCCCAGCACACTACAGTTTGGGAAACGTTCACTACTCACTCGGCGAAGTGGGCTCCGCCATCCAGTCCTATCGTCGAGCACTCGAACTACGCCCACAGTTTTTGGATGCACATCACCATCTCGGACTCCTGCTCAGGGTCACAGGACAGATGCGCGAGGCCATCCCACATCTTGAAACGGCGGCACGAGGAGGTGTCCCGCAAGCCAGACTGTTCCTTGGTAATGCCTACAAAGACGGGCAGGGTGTGGAGAAAAACCTTGGACTGGCGATTTACTGGTGGATGCAAGCTGTGGAGCTCGGTGAACAAACATCCTTCCTCTCATTATCGAAATTGCGGCGTCAGACCCTTGCTCCTGGATTGACCACCCTGCAGCGAGCGGAGCTGCTCAAGGGCTTCCAGGCCTACCGCACCCTCCTCTGGAACGACTACCCGGACATGAGTCGCGTTAGTGATCGGCAATCGTTGGGGAAAGCCCTCCTCGCACAGGGACGCGGAGAAGACGCGATTTGGGCACTGTTAAAGGAAGGCGTCGCGCTGAGCGAAGAGGCTCACACTCTACTGGCTACCCTCTATGAATCCGGAGCGACCCCCTACCTGAAGCCGTTCGACAGGAGAATTCTGACTTGTTTCGAAACGACCGCAGCGGACGGGTTCACCTCAGCCAAACAACTTCTTGCCCGGATTTATGCAACAGGACTTGGCGTTGATATTGACCTTCAAAAAGCAAAGTCGGTCCTCACTGGCCTCCCGAAGAAAGAAGCCCAGGCGATCCTCAAGGAACTAGGCGTTCGCTAGTCGCATGCGTGGCCCAACGACACTTTTACGTTTCCTGATTTCCTCGATTCCGCTCCAAAGCTTGGGTATCGGCTTGGGAACCACCGTTATTTCGGCACTGTTGTGGTACTCGTCGCCTGCAACCTTTACAGCTCTGGATTATGCCGTCTTCGATACCTGGCTTCTCCACCGACACAGCATAGCCGTGAGCCCGTCGTTGACCATCGTGGCTCGCGATCCCGCCAGTGAAGAACGATTCGGATCTGGCCGCTGGGACCGTGCCATTCTCGCTCAGCTCATTGTTGCGATACATGAAGCCGGTGCCGCAGCGATCGGCATCGACCATCGCTTGGACCGCGCAAGCCCGAGCCAGGTCGGTGGAGCCGCAAGCGATGCCCTCCTCCTTGAGGCCCTTCGCACGGCCTCACCCGTCGTGCTCGTGCACGAGTCCGATTCCCTGCTTCAACCCGATGCTGCGATCTCCACTCACCTTGACGTCGAGCGCGACAGTGATCACGTTTCTCGTCACCTTTCACCTTCCATCAAGATTGGGGCCCAAGCAATCCCGGCCTTCGCAGCGGCACTGTTCGAGCTATTCCAACGACAGAACGCCTCATCGGTGCCCTTTTCTCTCGATCACGCTCGGACGACTGCTTTGGTGAATCTGGCCGGTGATGGGTCATTCGCGGCTCTCCAGCCCATCCGGTTATCGTCAGTTTGGGAACAAATCCAGCAGCGGGATGAGCAACAACTCGCCTCGTGGTTCAAGGACAGGGTGGTTGTCATCCGTGCAGACCCGACCAGTTCAGAAACTCGTGTGTTGGCCTCCGGAGGGGTCGTCGACCGCATAACCGTCCATCTGCACTTTCTCAATGCCTTGCTCAACCGCGACTCGATCGCGTCTTTCAGTGTGACAACCCATCTTGTCATCACAACCGTACTGGGATCACTCGTGGCATGGATCTTCTTACGGTTTCGCGGGAGAACCGGCTTCCTGCTCGCAGCCGGTATCGTGCTGTTGTATGGAGCATGCACCGCCACGAGTCTGAGCCTGGCCTCTCTCGTACTACCCGTGGCGTTCCCACTGACAGCTTCCCTGCTTGCCTTCATGGGTTCCACTGCACTGGTGAGTCTGACGGCGAGCCAGCGCCTGATGTTGCTCGAACGTGACATGCTCCAGCTCCAGGAAGAGTCCGTTGCCGTTCGCGAAGCCTTGATCATGCGCGAGGACCGAGCGGAAGCGCTTCAGGAAGATTTGGCAGCTGCGAAAGCCACCATCGCCCATTCAGCCGGCCAACAGAAAGAGGTGGGTACAACAATGGAGGCACTGCGACTCCAGATTGTCGAGGCTCACCAGCAAGAACAGGAAGCACGCGGGCAGCTGGAGCAATTGGAACGACAACTGGCCGATCTCCGAGCAGCAGCGCTGGGCTCACACAAGATCACCGACACGGAGCTTGACCGGATCCAAACCGAAGCTCGCCGGTTTGGAATCATTACACAGGATCGGTCGCTACTTCGGCTTTTTCACGAACTCATAAAAGGGGCTAAGTCTCCCTTGTCAGTTCTTCTGCTCGGAGAGCCGGGAACCGGCAAGGAACTCTTCGCTCGAGCCGTTCATCAGTTGAGTCCCCGATCAGCCAGAACATTCATCCCGGTTAATATGGCTGCGATTTCCCCGGAGCTTTTCGAAAGTGAACTGTTTGGGCACATGAAGGGGAGTTTTACCGGAGCGACCGCTGACCGCCGCGGGTACTTTGGCCTCGCCGACCATGGCACGATCTTTCTGGATGAAATCGGAGACCTCCGGATGGATCATCAGAGTAAGTTGTTGCGGGTACTCCAAGACAAGACGTTCTACCGTGTGGGGGCCACGACGCAAACAATAGTCGATGTTCGCATTGTGGCCGCAACCAATCGCGACCTGCAGAGAGGGGTTTGGGAAGGATGGTTTCGGGAGGATCTCTACTTCAGACTCACAGGCCTTGTCTTCCACCTTCCACCACTCCGTCAGCGTCCCGGAGACATCCCACTTCTTGCGGCTCTCTTCCTTCGCCAGATCGCCGACGCAATGGGGAAGCCAGTCCCTGAACTCACAAAAGACGCGCTTCATGCACTGGTTGAGCATGAGTGGAAAGGGAATGTCCGGGAACTCCGTCATTGTTTGGAACGGGCCGTCACGCTGCACGATGACCCTCTGTTGACCAAGGATTCGCTCCGGCTTCGCGAAAGGCCTCCGCACGTTTCAGAACATACAAGACCGCTTCCCCCTGAGTCAGCCGGCGATGAAGCAGTGCTCGCATGCCTCAGAGAGCACCAGTTCGACATGCAACGCACAGCCACCGCGCTTAAATGGGATCGCAGTACGGTCACGCAGCGTTTGAAGGGACTTTGCTTTCAGACACTGGTCGAAACTGGTGGGGACCAGACCAAGGCAGCACAGGTCATTGCTGGGGATCTAAGCCATGTGCGAACCGCTGAACTAAAACTCAGGGACTATTATGGCCATCTACGGTCCGTGATCGAACCATTTTCTACTACAGAGCAAGCACTTGCGGAATGTCGGCGCCGGTTCAAAAATCTGCCGGAACGCTACTTTGTGTCCGTTGAACGGCTCGTTCGGTGGCACTTTGAACAGGACCGGCCCATACGCTTCCAGTCTATTCAGGATCTCTAAACCGCCCTTGCAGGAGAGAGAGCGGGAAGGCCTTTGCTCGCCGCTGGTTTTGAGGATCGGCCATCCGTGAGAAGATTCGTTTCTCTTTCCTCTTCGTGGGCGCTCATCTTACGACTTCGGCGTCATTCCCGGTTGCTCAGCCAGCAAGTGTTTCCTTCAGGATGCCCTTGTCGGTAGGTTGTGATGCCGGTTTTCTCCGGCTGTCCGCCAAGACCTTCCGGAGCGCTTCACGATGGCGTTGCCAATGATTCTGCGCGACGGACTCCATCCGGTCGTCGACTCGCTTGGCCCACCACCAGACCAGGCCGCCGACGCAGGCGTACAGGCCACCGATGACAAGATTGGGGTATGGACACCATGACTCAATGGCACGCGTAACCTGCGGGAACGGCGGCAAGGAATACCACCATCCGAGAGCGGGAATGGTAGCCGCCACCAATGTGTAGTACGACATTTTTCCACTTTGCACGGTTCTGCGAATGCTTTCGAGCAAAGACCCATTGCGAAGGGAAACCGCGGGGTTCTTTTCAGGCGTCACGACCGCATGGTCAAGAGCCCGCATCGTCGCGTCCGACGGCCACGAACAGTGGTCGTTTGTCCGAACAACCCGGCACTGAGAAGGGAGGTTTAGAGGCGCATAGCAGCCCGTGCCGTTGGCAATCCGTTCAAACACGCTGATGTGGATCTTGGGATGGGTGATATTGTGGTCTCGACACAGCTTGACAATATCGCGTGGTTCCCAGCGATAGTAAGCACCCAATCCGGCCCGAGCATCGTAGAGTTCGTCGTGCACATCGTGGTGCGTGCGGACATAGTCACGATCTGCCGCGATAAAACGCAATCCGCAGCGCTCCGCTTCTGCCATCATCCAATCCAAGGCCACCAACGACATGCCGTGCTTCACATAGCCACCACCCACATTGGAATGGACACCGGCAAACCACACCTGATCGACCTGCGTCGCACGAATACCCTTCTCATTCCACAATTCTGGATGAAACGTTCGGCGATCATCGTCGATTGAGAGCGCGTGACAGGCACGTGTGATCCGACTGCTAGGAGTCAGTTCGGAAAACCGCATGGGATAGATCCAATTGAACAGATACCGCAATTCCTCAAACGGCATGCCGACCGCTCCGACCGTGTCCCAGACTCCGACAAAATCAATGGTGACGGCTCCATCCGGCACGTGTCTATCGTCCATGACCGCGCAGAACCGTTCCCGCCGCTCTCGATCCTCACGACTGTAGTCGGCGGTTGGTTGGCCTTCGCGCCGCTGGCTCTCCGACACACGTTTGAACGCTTCCCGCCGAAAGGCAGTCCAACAGTCCTCGACACAGTTCTTGAGTGACTCGTACCCAACTTTTTTGACATCGACAATCCCACAGTACTGGATGAGACCCGACAGGGCCCGGACGGTATAGGCTCCTCGACTAAACCCGAACAGGTAGATGTGGTCACCCGGCTCGTAGACATGAGCCAGCTCAGTGTAGAGATCTCTCACGTTCTTGCCGAATCCGTACCCGAACGCCCCACCGATAAGTTTCATCGGAGCCAACCGCGACGTACCAACCCCATCGTCATAGAAAGCCACTTGAGGAGTTAAGCTCGGATCGAACTTATGTCCTTGGATATCGACCGCTTCGTAAAGTTTGAAGACGTTCGTCCCCCGTGCCTTGATCGCCGTATTGCCCGTTCCGTCTGAACACAGCACGATGTTTTTCCCTGACATGTGACCTCCCCCTAGATCAGCCTATACCTATAATAGGCTGCACAGCATCAACGATCTCCCATCCAAACAGAAGCAGATAATCATCTTGGGTATTGAGCAAACGCAAACTTTGTGCCGATCATGCTTGTCGGCACAAGGCTATCAACGGCAATTAGTTAAGAAAATCTAGAGTGCCGAGAGCCCTTCAGTTCTTGCCAAGATACGTATCTATTTGGATAAGCAGTGTATCTGAACTGATTCAGAGCCGTACGTTATAAGAACCATTGGGGTGTTCGTTTTTCGTCAGGAAGCGATCGCCCTTGGTGTGCAATCTGATCATGTTTGCGATCCGAGGAGTCTTCGTCGAGAGATCGCCTGAGGCTGACAGCAGTCATTATGCAGCTGCTGTCAGCCCCAGGCCCACAGAAGTGCTATGGGGGTATCCGAATTCTTTCGGTCATCCATTATCGACCTCCAGGCGACTTCCGCCGTTTATGCCGCTTTGTCACCGTAGACCATCAACATGCTACCCCCTTCGAGCTTTTCGTAAGCAGACATCTGCACCACGTTGTCCCGCTCTTCCACCTTTCCAGGTGCGTCGGGGAAAATTCTCGGCATGAGCATGGTCAAGATGGCCCCCGCAACATACAATGCGAACCAGATAGTTAAGCTGGTCATTTCGTGCATGGTGAAACCCTTCCTTTCTTTTTTCCATCAGGTTGAGATTTCGTGGGTGTGGAGCCTCCTGCTGCAACCTCGTGATGGATCCGAGGTCCCACGACTGACGTATTCATACATTGCATCGAAAGCTTCAGGCTCTACATACGCCATAGTTCATAGCCTGTCTGATCACTTGCTATCCGCATAAAGCAATCCGCATGCCAGTACAAGCACTATGGTAAGTATATGTATTTATTAGTATTATTATTGACGCAATGATTCAGCGAACTCGCTAGGGCCACATGGCCGTATCTTTACAGATAACGAACTGTATCCAATTTGATAATGGGGTGGCGGGACAATGCGGTGACTTGAGATAGTACGGGATGGTGGAGTTGCAAGCCACTCGGATCTATGCGGTTCGTCGCCCGATGTACTCTGCACGCCACAGAGACTTGTCCATTTTGTCACAAGGCTATGGTACTCTCCATCGCCATGCTGAATGACCCGCTTTCAATACCGCACACGCCGGATTCTATCAGCACCGAGTGGCTGACTGATGTTTTGCGTCGCGCCGGCCTGCTGCACCGTGCCGCGGTCGAGTCCATCAACGTTATTCCGATCGCTGCGGGAAGCGGATTCGTCGGACAAACAGCACGCCTCCAGATCACGTACAGCGAGCATGAGCCCGCGGCTCCGCTCACGCTCTTTGCAAAACTCTCATCAGCGGATCCAGGGATCAGGGAGCAACTACGCCGGGTGGGCATCTATGAAACTGAGGCCGGTTTTTACCGAGACCTTGCGCCGCTGGCTAGATTTCCGTTGACCGTACCCCGTCCCTACTTCGACCTCTATGATGCGCGCACGAGCGCGTGCCTCCTACTCCTGGAGGATCTCCACCAGGCTGAATTCGGCGACAATCTTGCCGGCTGTTCTCCCACGGACGCTCAGCTTGCCGTTGGCCAGCTCGGACTGCTCCATGCGCATTTCTGGGACTCTCCTGTACTCAAAGAATTATCATGGCTCCGTGCCTTGACCGATGAAGCGGAGACCAGGGTCGGCATCTATCGGGCCATGCTGCCACGATTCGAACAACGATGCGCTGAGGTGGTGACATCAAGCCTTCTTCAGGCTGCAGAACAGTTTGGCCACGTACTACCAGAATACTTTAAACGGAGTTCAACCGGCCCACAAACCCTCACCCACGGTGACTTCCGTGCCGACAATTTAGCCTTTACCGGTACAGGGGACGATCGCGCCGTGACCGTCTTCGATTGGCAAGTGGCACGACGCTCTCGGGGCCCACGCGATTTGGCCTATTTTCTGTCGGGGTCCCTCTCGATCGAACAACGCCGCAGTTTTGAGGAATCTCTCATCGCGTCCTACTACAAGACGTTGGTAGCCAACCGAGTTCAAGGGTATTCTGCCCAGGACCTCCGCCAGGATTTGCAAGCCGGACTGGGTGCTCCCTTGGCCACGTTGATCGTTGCTGGTGGAATGCTCGATTTTTCCAGCGAGCGTGGGACTCGGTTGTTCAAGCAACTCTGCGCTCGTCTTGACGCGGCACTCGAGGATTATCAGTTCCCTTCCTATCTAGATTCACTGAGGCCCCCAAACGCCAAGCCCGCTAGTCGACCTTCGTTAGAGCAACACGAAGTCTATTCCGCCGGATACGATCCCCTGGTCTTGTTTGGCCTATCACGACGAACGGCAGCTCGTGATGCCGCATTTTTCGTGCCTCACCTCAAATCTGACATGCACATCTTAGATTGTGGCTGCGGGCCAGGAGGGATCAGCGTCACACTTGCATCGCTCGTCCCGCAGGGACGAGTTGTAGGCGTAGATATCGAGGAGAGCCAGCTGGACATGGGTCGTCAGGAGGCTCAGCGGAGTGGGGTCGCCAATGTTGAATTTCACCATGCCAGTGTCTATTGCCTGCCGTACGCAGATGCGACCTTTGATGCGGTCTTGGCCCACGCGGTCCTCTATCATCTAGCCGAACCGATGAGGGCTCTCCGGGAGCTTTGGCGCGTCCTCAAGCCAGGTGGCCTGATCGGGATTCGCGACTCAGACGTCGAGGGCGATGTCTATCATCCTGCCCACGAGGACCTCGATCGGTTTTGGAAGCTGGCCGGGCGGATCATTGACCGCAACGGAGGCGATGCTCGGTTCGGACGCAAACAGCGGCAGCTACTGCGAGAAGTTGGATTCCGAAACACCGCTGGGTCGGCTTCCTGCGACACCTTCGGCACCCCAAGTATGACGGCTGGGTTCAGCCGTTATTGGGCCGAGGTCTTTCTCGAAGAACATCGCCGACTGATCCACACAGAACAATGGGCCACCGAGTCCGACCTCACCACAATGCGAAAGACTCTCCTCGACTGGGGTAACAACCCGGACGCCTTCTATGCGCGCTGCCGCTGTGAGGCCATAGGCTGGAAGTGAGGCTCGTTGGGTTTTATTACCGACTCCCCCATCTCACTCACTAAGATCTCCTCTCAAATCGCTGCTTCCTTGTATCGAAACTGATACGGCCAATTGTATCTATCAGATCCACTCGCGTTGATCGTCGCTTCTCTGGAGAAGGCCAAAAACATTCTCACAATCAGCGCTACCGAGGTTTTCCCACAACTTATGGTCGGTCGAACGATATGACAAACGAAGCACGTAGATGGCACACAAGTTGCTGCACGACCAGAAGTGACAGCCATAAGATCGGCGGCGCCTCCGATCTTCGGTATATGCAATCATTTACGATCATACAAATAAGAAGGAGAAGACTACCATGTTTGAGGATATAGCAATGCTGACTATCTACGGCTCGTTAAACGCCGCGATCATCCTGTTGATGATATTCACGTGGCACATATTCAGGATTGAGTCGCAATAGAAATGGGCGAAAGGGCATGGCACGCCGGCTGTCCTTGCCGGCGTGCCGCGGTCGCCCCTCGAAGAGAAGCGACCGTCTTCTCGTCATTGAATCCGCGATAGCGAAGAGCTCTGAGTGCGTCAATTTTGATCCCCTGAAGCACCAATCGTAAGATCCGACCGCCGACTTGCCTCAGAAGCTCAGAGGTTGGGAGTGTCGGTCAAACTGCTCACCAGGGGGAGGATATTGTAGACATGCCTGCCTCTCTTGAAACCTAGCAGGTGAGCACCATTGCAAACCTGTGGCGCCCCATTCAATCCTGGCTCGATCACTGTGGCCGCGCCGTGCTGCTCGGCAGCCTCGATGGAAACGGGCGATAGCGCTCGCCGTTACCGCAGTAGTCAAGAATGACTCACTATTTCAGTAGCCTAGAGTTGAAGGAATGGATTCAGCGGAGTTTGAACGGTTTCGAGAACCGCGCAGATAGATGAAGACGTTGGTGTCAAGATCGCCGTTGGTAATGTCATGATGTCAATCCGAAGCCAAAAATTACCTAATTTTCAGCCGACGGAACGAATAGACCGTGGATCTCCCAGCACGGAGGTTCATGAGAGCTGTTTACTTTGTAGCAAATAACTCTTCCGGCACACCGTACCGGAGCCGCTCTTCGTCGGTTAGGTCCCTTCCGATGGTTTTCCGCAGATCAGCTGCAAGCTCATCGACCGGGCGGCAGACCTTGCAGCGCCACAGCCGCGCCGTCTTGTCCAAGCTCGCCGTCACCACCATCTTCTCATCAGGGGAAAATTGTGCACTCCAGACCTCGCCCTCATGCCCACGTAAGACCTGTAACGCCTTGCCGCTCGCCATGTCCCACAGTCGCGCGGTCTGATCTCCACTCGCCGTCACCACCGTCTTCCCATCAGGGGCAAACTGCGCGCTCATGACCCGGTCCTCATGCCCACGCAGAACGTGCTGGGTGGAGTAGTAGCCGATCGCAACACGTATGAGGGCCTCGGCTTTGGCGATTGGACTAATCTGCCAGGCAGCCAGCGTCAGCAAGGCACTCTGATCGGGGAAGTCTTTGGCAAGGTTTTCAGCTCTCGCAACAAGTTCACCAGACTCGGCGCGCATTTTCTCTTGATTGGCCCGCCAAGCAGCTGCAACCGCAACGAGGAAAAACAGAACTGCTATCGTACCGAGTACTATAGCGATACGGGTCTTCCGACGACTCGATTCTGCATAGGCCTGCGCCTGCTCCTTCTCTTTCTCGGCCTGAACCCGTTCAGCTTCAGCACGCTCAGCTGTTTCTCGCTGCAACTGTGCTTCAAGTTCCAGCCGCTTGGTTTCCGCTGCTTTGGCCTCATGCTCCTGCCGTTCTTTCTCAGCCTTGGCTTGCTGCACACGTACAAGGCTCTCCTCGATGTACTGGTTCACCTCTTTATAGTGGACAGGCCCGCGGTAGCGTTTCACCCAGACTCCTGGATTCCCGTGTTCCTTAATACGCTTACGCCAACGATCAGCGCGCTCACCATCGTATGCATCGAGCCACGTGCCACCTTCAATCTGTCTGGCTGTACGCTGCTGCCATTCCCTCAACTCGGCGACATCCGCCTCTTCCTCTTCCAACCATCGCCGGAATTGATGCCACTGGCGGAAGAGGCTCTCGTGGCTGATGTCGATCATCCTGTCATCCTCAACCGATGTCCCCACGGGAGGCAGGAGAAAGCCGACCTCCTCGGCATTAAAGGCCTCGATTACAGCCAGCAGGTTGTCTCGTTCCTGTTCACCGACCACGTCGACCAGCTGCTTCACCGTCTGCGGCCGACGCACTTCTCGACCATCGCGCCGTTCGACGAGTGCGAGAAATACCCGTCGAGCGATGCGCTGCTGCTGTGCCGAAAGCCGGTCGTAGATTTCGGAGGCATGATTGTCGATCGCATGGGCCAGCCAAGGCTGGCTCGATCGCTCATTGCGAGAAGCACAGACTGCATCGAAATCCTCCGTCTCGATCAAGGCACGTCCGGCGTCGTGAGCCCGGTTCCACATGCGCAGTAATGCATGCTCCATGATCGGGAGCTCATCCTCGCCGCTCAGTGTGTTGACGAGCCGGTTCACCAACACCGGATCGATCTCGCCACCCACCAGCGCGAGCGGTGAAGCAACGATCGACTTGAGCTGGTCCGGCCCCAATCGTGGCGTGAGATAGATGCCGCGATTGATGGCCTCGGGGAGCCCAAGGAAGGCCACGCAGTGACCGAGAAAATCGGACCGCATCGTCATCACGACGTAGATCGGCACGTCCTCGGAGGCGGAGCGAAGCAAGAGGTTAATGAACGATTCGGCTTCGTCGGGGTTCCTCTGCCGATAGCGGAAGATCTCTTCGAATTGATCCACGACCAACAGCAGCGCCTGGCCGGCGAACACGTCGGCTTTCTGTCGGTACAGCTCGGTGAGTGCCAACGGGCTCATGGCCAGCGCGGCACTCAATGAGCCAATCGCATCGACACGGTCTTCGCTGTCCCGCCAAGCTGAATGCTCCGTCAGCGCTTGTGCCAGATTGGTGAGAGGCGCATCGCCTGGCTTGAAGATGCAGACGTTCCAGTTGTAACCGGCGGAGGCGAGTGCCCCTCGATGGAGCGCCGGCACCATGCCGGCCCGCACCAATGACGACTTGCCGGTGCCCGATGCGCCGAGCACCGCGATGAAGCGCTGCTTCCCTTCGAGCTTCGTCAGCAGCTCCCGCGTATGCTGGTCGCGCCCGAAAAAGAGCAGGGCCTCGCGTTCGCCGAACGGGCGAAGGCCAACATAGGGCGATTGCAGGCTGAGGGTGATGCGCTTCATTACTACAGATCCCTCACAAAGTCCGTCAGCCGTTGCTCGTCGATGGCGATCAACTCATCCGATGCGAGCCCGAGGTCACACCCAGCCGTCCCCGGCGTGACATAGACGCCCCAACGCACCAGCGGAAGGCGGGACTCCGCGATCTGGTTGAGGAAGAAGATCAGCCGATTATAGACCGTGACCCTCTTGTCACTATCCGCGAACACGGTAATGCCCGCGTGGCAGGGTTTGAGCACTTGGGCAATGTCGATCCCATTGTTGCCCAGGGGTGCCTGTTGCGGCAGGCTGCGGACGCTGCAATTCGCGCCCTGCAGAATGGCGCGAAGCCTTTCGTTGAGAGCGGGTTCGCCGGCGAGGTCGTCGATGAAGATCAGTTTCTTGGCTGCGACCGGCGCCGGTTCTGTCGATGTTGTCGCGTGTGCGGCCTCCGCTGCTTGTTTCATCGCTCGCAGCCGCGCAAGGATTTCGTGTTCGAACGATGGCCGGTTGGTCGCACGTAGATACTCGGTATTGAACAACGTGGCATGCCCGGGATCGGCGATGTCATCAGGGCCAGGCAACCGTTCGCACCATTGCATGATCGGCAATTTGACGGCGATGGCCCGGTCGAACTGGAGCTGGGGCAACGGCGCGGCGAACCCCCTGCCTGTGCGGCCGACGATGGGCGAGAGCAGTTGCACGAACAGCTCGCTCCGGGTGAGGTCGTGCGAGAACTCGGTTGCGAACTCCTCCGGCGTCAGGCCGACGTAATCTCCCTCCGGCAGGACCACAACCCCTTCCGGCTCCAACGCAGCCTTGACGGCACTGCGCTCCGGAACAAGGTCGTCCGTTGTAGCGGCGAGTAGGATTGTTCCCAACGGCGGCTTGGCACGCTGCAGCGGGGTTATAGCTGGCGCAACTGCTGTCCCTCTGGTAATAGATAACGAGGGCTGGTCGCCGCGCAGGGCGCGCAGTCGCGAGTCGATCGCGTTTCTTAATTCGAGCAGCGCACGCCAATACCGACGCTCTCCCTCTGGACCACTCTCTTTGGGAGAAGGGTCGCCGGCCAGCAGCGGCACCGAGGCATCGGCCGGTTTGTGCCAGAACTGAGCATGGATGAGCCGCTTGCGGAGATGCTGAACATTGACCGGGACCTTGGTAAAGGTCTCGAATGGGAATAGCTCGACGACGAAGACATTCGCCGGTTTGTCTGGATCGTTCGCATGGGTGCGGATGAAATGGTCCAGCTCCTTCCCGCACCACGTGGAGTCGATGTAGTTCTGCGAGAGCAGGAGCAGCAGCAAGGTGCTGTTCCCAACGGTTGTAACGAGGTCGTCGCTGAAGGCATCGCCCGGCTTGAGTCGGTGGTTGATGAAGATGTTCTTGCGTAAGTGGCCTGGGCCGGTGTTGAGGTTGTGGGCGAGCGTGGTCACCCAGCCATACTGCGCCGCCGACTCTAACGATTTCTTGTTATCCGCATGGGCATAACTGACGAAGACGGCGTAGGTCTGCGTAGATCCGGCCGGCACGTCACCCTCCCAGGACGTTCCTTAGGGTAGCAAACGTATCACTTGTGACGGCCTGATGCAAAGCACAGAGAGCACGAGTCCTGTCTCTCCACGCCACTCGTGGTGGGACGGAACGCCGGATCACGCCAACATTTACTCATCCCCATCACTTTCCCCAACCAACCGAATCATTCTCACAGCATGGCCCTGACCTATTTAGCTAGAGGCACGATCGTCACGAAAATCCTTAGTTGTTGATGTTTGTGTCAGGCATGACTACTGACTTAACCCTCATCATTCCTCACGGTTCGTAACGAATCGGTTCACGCCGCGCGACAACCGCGAAGAGCGATGCTCACGTGACCAACAAATCCGGCGCCTGCTCGGACCCTTGCCTCGTCCACCGTGACCGTCTCGTGGAGCCGAGCCTCCGTGTCGGCGCTCATTGATCATTGCGGAGCTCATCCCTTCCCAGCGGAGTCCGCTCGGCATACGAAGGCACCGCTCGAATCGGTCACGAGAGAATCGTCGGAAGATCGGATCGCCGAATCAAGGCGAGAGCGATCGCGAAATTATCGATCTCGGTCCACGACAGTGCCGTGATCTCTTGTTCGGCGCTGAAAGATTGGAGCAGCAGGAGTACCCCTAGAAGCAGGGCAATGATGCCGGGCCAGATCATCGAAAGCACACCAATAACAAACAAAAACATGATCGCCGACAACGCCAGCTGGAGGAACTGGCTCTTGATTGTGATCATAGGCCCCCCTCGCTTACTCTCCGCTTGAACACTTATTACACCGACTATTCCGAGGCCTGGTCGTTACTAGCACACCAGGAGTTCAATGGACTCCCAGTTGAACACGCAAATATGATCTCACCTGGTGTCGTCCAAATGCGCTATCTAGAGCTATTCACGCTTTCTAGCATGTGTTACCACTACGAAACTCTTTCCATGGTGGATCCTCTTAGCAAGGAACAAGCCGCATAGAAATCTGCGTGAATGGCCTGAATTCCAATTGATTGTGCAGTCACCTTGAAAGAAAATGTTCCACTGGATGAATCGATTTCGATTCAGAGTATCCGAATGGATTCAGCCTCGAAGTAACTTTATAGAGAGACTTTCCTAGTACGGAGAGGGGCCTGTGAACCATTCTGGCGGCACGCCCTATCACCCCCAGCTGGAACCACAATCAAATCCCCAGTTGCATCGTTTTCCTAGACGGCGTATACGATAGGCTTCAAGTCGCCTGTTCGGATTCCATTCTGAATTTGAGCACGCGCCTGAACATTCGTTCCCCAACGTTCAACTGTCACAGTTCTTGAGGCGATCGTGGAGTCGCTGCCACCCAATCATCCAGTAAGGAGGTGAGACATGATCACGAGGTTCGTCGCCTTTGCGTTTCTCTTCACCTTTACGGTGAATGGACAGGAATCGAGCTTGGCTGCCGGGCTCCGGACTCCGGCCGGTACTCAGCAGGCTCAACCGAGCAACTTCGATGGTTCGCACCTCTATCTGGTCCATGACGAGGACAGCGCTGATACCCACACCTCTTCTGCAACTGCCCCCATGACTTCTACCTCTCTCACAGTCGACAGTCCCCAGGGCCAACTCTTGGAAGCAGAACGGGAGCGGGAACGGTTGGCTCAACTCCAAGAACAGCTCGCGGCGAAGGAGCAGGAATTGGCCGATCTGCGTGACAAGACCACAGCAGCGGCGAGTCAGGTCACGATCGAAAAAACCCGCGCGGACACGTTGGAAGCACAACTCACTCAGAAGGAACAGGAACTCTCCGGAATCTGCGCGCAACGTGACACGCACCAACAACTGTCACAAGATTTGAATCGGACGAAAAGCAATCTCGAACACGCCAAACAGCACGTGATCGACATCGAGCGAGAGGTGATCGTCGCCAACGAACAACTCGGTGACGCGACGCAACGCCTGGCTGAAAAAGAGCAAGAGTTGCAGACGACCAAATCCAATCTCGATAAGATGACCCATACCCTGGCGGATCTGGACCGTGAACTGATCGAGCGGAACACCCAACTCACCCAGGCGAAGCAATTGCTGGCGAGCCTCGGTCGGAGCCTGCCGAAGGATGGCGACCAGGCCGCCTCCAACAAGGGTGCTGTGCCCGGCCAAGCTGGACCAGTCGATCTCGGCAAAGTCAGCGAGAATCTGGCGAGCGTCCTTCGGAATGAGCTCAAGCGAGGCAGTGTGGCGCTTCGGCAACGGGGAAATAAATTGACCCTTGCCTTGGCCTCCGGTGAAGTATTCGCACAAGGGGACGCCACCATGACCGCAACAGGGACGTCGTTGCTTGAGCGAATCGGTGCCGCCTTACAACAGTTCCGCAATCAACGTATCGAAGTCGCTGGGCACACTGACAGCATCCCGGTCCGGAGCGACAACCGGAGACCGTTCCGCGACAATCTGGAGCTCTCTCGGGCACGGGCCCAACATGCCAGCCAAACCCTGATCCACAGCGGGTTGGGTGCCGACCGGATCAAGACCGTCGGGTATGCCGCCACAAAGCCCATTGCCAGCAACAAGACCGCCGAAGGCCGGAGCAAGAACCGACGGGTCGAGATCATCGTCACCCCCTGGTCAGCTTCTGCAGGTAAGGGTAAAAAGGTAGAGCAAGTGGTGAACAAGCCTGGCCAACAAAAGAAGGCGGTTCAAAAGATCATCAACCGTTAAGTCATACAGGCCAGACTGGGTCGGTGGTGAAATCGGCCGACCTGGTCAGGTCTATCTCGTCGGACCCTGCCGCTTGCCCTCAATTCTCATCCATGTCGATGCCGGAGCGTACGCCAAGACTTGCTATTTCGTGTAAACCAGGAGAAATGATCGCATGACCCCCGCAGAAGCCGCCGATGCGCTGTTCAACACCATGCCGAAACCCGTTACCGCCTCACAACTCGAGGAGTACGGCATTGAGACATCGGACTCCAGCGCCCAATACATTGCGCGTGAAATTCTGTCGCTGAATCTCTACTGGATCCTAGCCGCCGTCGATGCGCATATCCCGACCAAGTATCGGGCGGCCATCATAGAGCAATTATTCGAATCCATCCGGAAGGTCTGGTGGGAATCAAGGACTTTCGGGCAAGGCACCTGGGACACGTATCAACCTGAGCTCAATGAACGACGGGAACACTACGCCCGTCTCGTCGATCAGGAAAGGATTAGTCCCGCCGGTATTTGCGCAGAAACCGCATCTCTCATCGAAGATCAAGGCTTCATTTCCTCGGATGACCGGCCAAACCTCTTGGTGCTGCTCATCGACTATGCGCCGGCTTCCGAATATGGCAGGTTGCTCGACGAGGCGTTCTAGCGATCAGGCAACAAGCAAGCAGAGTTCAGACTCACAGATACCGGTGTGACAGGACCTTGCCGCTCTCATCGAATTCGTAGAGGAGCGGCGCCCCGGTCGGAATATTCAGCTCCAAGACTTCTTCTTTCGACAATTGATCGAGCTCCATGACCAAGGCACGCAAGCTGTTGCCGTGCGCCGCAATGATGATGGTTTCTCCTTTTAACAAAAACGGTTTGATGATCTTCTCGTAATAGGGCAAGGCGCGCTCGGCAGTGTCTTTGAGACTTTCCCCACCGGGCGGTTTGACATCATAGCTTCTCCGCCAAATTTTCACCTGCGCATCGCCATACTTCTCGGCCGTCTCTGCCTTGTTCAACCCCTGGAGATCCCCGTACATCCGTTCGTTCAGTGCCTTGTCCTTCTCGATGGGAATCGCCGGCTGCCCAAGAGTCTCCAACACGATTCGCAACGTCTCATTCGCACGACTGAGCACCGACGTGAAGGCCCGATCGAACGTAAACCCTCGGAGCTTTTCACCTGCCTGCCTGGCCTCCTCAATCCCTTTCGGAGAGAGTGGGACATCCACCCACCCCGTAAAGCGGTTTTCCAAGTTCCACTGCGACTCACCATGACGAAGCAAGACTAACCGGGCCATCATTCAATCTCCTCACTCGAACAGAAAGGTCCAACCTGGACCAAGAAAAGAAAGTAACTTGCTCACATCACACTGGCGCCCCGACTACGGCCGATTTCCTCGGTCGGTCGATCGAGATCGGGAGGACCCTCTTGAACCATCTTCGTCAGCGTAGCCAAGAAGATGATGTAGAAGAAGACCCCGACCCAAATGACATAAGGTTGTACCCCACCCGATTCTTTCAGTACTGCCACTTGTCCCGCTTCATCTACTCCCCCCCCTACCTTCTTGATTTCGGCGATATGCTCACGACAATGCCAATAGTAGAGATAGTTGCCCGTAGCCCCCGCCATGATGCTCCAGACGATACCGGCAGAGAAGTCTCCCGTAAAGTATGTGGAAACCATCGGACCGACGGCATAGACGAACGCATGGAGATACATCTTGCGGTAGAGGAACCAGAGGAACGAAATATAGAGAAAGGCCGGCCAGTTCCACGAGAGGGCGAACCGTGGTTGACCGTTCGACGAGAATTTCTTGAACACGACCAAATAGTGGTCGGCATTGGGGCCGATGAATTGGCGCCAGAGCGTCTCCTCATCGTGAATCGGTCGAGCGGCGGAATCGGCCATGACCGGCTCAGTGGCAGCCGTGGCTTCAGCCAACTTGGTTCCACACTGATGGCAGAAGTTGGCGTCGTCAGGATTCTGTTGGTGGCACTGGCTACAGGCCGTCATAAAAATTCACCTTACCATACTTGAGTGTGGACTGTTGGGTCTATCTCTTGGTCCTCTTTGAAGGCCTACAAATTTAGAGCATCGGCATTCTCCAAAACAACCTCCCCTGGCCCGCTACTTGTTGCTCTTGTGCTTGACCCTATGCTAGTTTTCCTGTCTTTCTGAGAGGATCTGTCATCATGCCGACCGAAGAACTGAAAGATGATGCCGCCACATACCTGATGCAGACGTATAGTCGGCAACCGATCTCCATCGTCAGAGGACGAGGCGCCAAGGTCTACGACCTGGAGGGACGAGAATACCTCGATTTTGTCGGTGGGATCGCCGTCAACGTATTAGGACATGGTCATCCCGACCTTGTTCAGGCCATTCAACGCCAGGCGGCACAGCTGATTCACACCTCGAACCTCTATTACACCGAACCCCAGGTGAGGCTGGCGCGTCTCCTCGTCGACCACTCGTTTGCCGACCGTGTGTTCTTCTGCAACAGCGGCGCCGAAGCGAATGAAGCGGCGATCAAGCTCGCACGACGCTATGGGCATGAGCGACATGGAGCCAAACGGTTCGAAGTGATTACGATGAAGAACTCGTTCCATGGCCGTACCTTGGGCATGCTCACGGCCACGGGCCAGGACAAGGTTCAAAAAGGCTTTGAGCCTTTGATGCCCGGTTTTGCCTACGCGCCGTTCAATGATTTCAGTGCGCTTGAATCCATGGTCAATGACCAGACCGCCGCCATCATGCTCGAGCCCATTCAGGCGGAAGGCGGCGTGTACGTCGCCGATCGTGATTACCTGAGACGCCTGCGGGAATTCTGTACGCAGAAGGACATCCTTCTGATTTTCGATGAAATTCAGACCGGCATCGGAAGAACCGGCACCTTCTTCGCCTACGAACAGCTGGGGGTGAAGCCGGACATCATGACCTTGGCCAAAGGGCTGGCCGGTGGAGTGCCCATCGGGGCCTGCCTGGCGACCAAATCAGTCGCCTCAGCCTTTACACCAGGAGCCCATGCGTCGACATTCGGAGGCAATCCTTTGGCTTGCGCTGCAGCGCTGGCTGTCTGCCGAGTGCTACTCGAAGGGCGCGTTCTGGACCACGCGAAGCGTATGGGGGAATACTTGGCCAAGGGACTCACCGACTGCAAGGACCGCTATCGGATCGTCACGGATATCCGGGGACTTGGCCTCTTGCAAGGCATGGAGTTGGACACCGACGCCAAAACGTTGGTCGCGGATGCCCTTGCCCGTGGGGTATTGATCAACGCCGCGACTGAGCGCGTGCTGCGCTTCGTCCCGCCCTTGATCGTTTCACAGCAGGAGATCGATAAGCTCCTTGAGTTGCTGAGTACCCTGTTGAATCAGCGTCGGACAGCCGGAAAAGACTCACATCACTGATGGCACAACCAGTCCAACACAGAGTCAGTGCCGCCCGCTACACCAAGGATCTCCTTGACGTCGCTACGATGCCGCGCAAGCAGATTCTGGACTTGCTGCAGTTAGCGGCCTCACTCAAGAAAAAACAGCGCCTGGGCAGACCACATCGATTGCTGGTTGGCAAAACCCTTGGGCTTCTGTTCCAAAAACCATCGACGAGGACTCGCGTGTCATTTGAGGCGGGAATGAATCAGTTGGGCGGCCATGCGCTGGTGCTTCCCATGGGGGATATCCAACTGTCGCGCGGGGAGACGATCTCGGACACGGCGCGGGTTCTCTCCCGTTACTTGGACGGCATCGTGATTCGGACTTACGACCATTCGATCGTTGAAGAGTGGGCGGCAGAAGCCACCATGCCGGTCATTAATGGGCTGACCGACCACAGCCATCCCTGTCAGGCCTTATCCGATTTACTGACGATTCACGAAATCAAAGGCCGGCTGAAGGGAATCAAATTGGCATACATCGGGGATGGGAATAACGTCGCCAATTCGCTTATCGAAGCGGGAGCAAAGATGGGCATGCGGGTGGTCATCGGATGCCCGTCCGGCTATCAACCCGATCAACGGGTAATCGATCGTGCCAGAGTGGAAGGACAAGCCACCGGCGCCGCTGTCGAAGTGCTGGAGAACCCCCAGGTGGCGGTCAAAGAAGCAGACGTGGTGTATACGGACGTCTGGATCAGTATGGGTCGCGAGCGAGAACAAACCAGACGATTACGGACCCTGGCCCCATACCAGTTGAATAGTCGACTCCTGCAACGGGCGAAGTCTGATGCCATCGTGATGCATTGTTTGCCGGCCCATCGTGGGGAAGAGATTACCGCCGATGTGCTGGATGGTCCTCAGTCGGTGACTATTGACCAGGCTGAAAATCGGCTCCATATGCAAAAGGCTATCTTGGGCCAGTTGCTCAGCCGAAAGAAAAGCGTACGGTAGGAATTCTCGAATGAAACCAAAGCCCATGAAGAAAATCGTGCTCGCCTATTCCGGCGGACTGGATACCTCCGTCATTCTGAAGTGGCTGCAAGAAACGTATCACGCCGAGATTATCGCGTTTTGTGCCGATCTCGGGCAAGGAGAAGATCTGAAAGCCGTCAAGGCCAAGGCTCAATCCCTCGGCGTGAAGAAGGTCTATGTCGAAGATCTTCGTGAGACCTTCGTCAAAGACTATGTCTTTCCAATGCTGCGAGGGAATGCCCTGTATGAAGGCTGTTATCTGCTTGGCACTTCGATCGCCCGCCCGCTGATCGCGCGCCGACAAGCCGAGATCGCGCTGAAAGAAGGAGCGGAGGCGGTCTCGCACGGGGCAACGGGAAAAGGCAATGATCAGGTTCGTTTCGAACTCACCTACATGGCGCTCGCGCCAGGCCTGAAGATCATTGCGCCATGGCGAGAATGGACCATGCGTTCGCGACGGGAACTGATCGAGTATGCCGAACGTCGTGAGATTCCTGTGACCGCGACCAAGGCCAAACCTTACAGCACCGATCCGAATCTGTTTCATATCAGCTATGAGGGCGGCATTCTTGAGGATCCTTGGGAATCCCCGCCCGAGGAGATATTCCAACTGACCGTTTCTCCTGAGAAGGCACCGGATAAACCGTGTGAAGTCGAGATCGAATATCAAGGAGGCAATCCCATCGCGGTCGATGGGAAGAAGATGAGCCCTGCGGCACTGCTCGCCCATCTCAACAGACTGGGAGGTACGCACGGCATCGGGCGGGTCGACCTGGTTGAAAACCGGTATGTCGGAATGAAATCGCGAGGAGTGTATGAAACACCGGGAGGGACCATTCTGCATGTCGCCCATCGGGGGCTTGAATCCTTGACTATGGATCGTGAAGTCCTCCACCTCCGAGACAGCTTGATTCCTCGGTTCGCCGACCTGATCTACAACGGCTATTGGTTCAGCCCAGAGCGAGAAATGATCCAAGCGGCGATCGATCAGGCTCAGAAAGACGTGAACGGCACGGCGCGCGTGAAGCTCTACAAGGGGAGTTGCACATTGGCAGGCCGTAAGTCGAAACAGTCGCTCTATCGACTCGATATTGCGACCTTCGAGGAAGACGATGTCTATAACCAGAAAGATGCGGAAGGTTTTATCCGCTTGAACGCATTACGGCTCAAGATCCGTGCCCAAAGAAAGAAGGCATCGCGTTGATGACCAAAGGTAGGCGCCGTCCGAATGCTGCTGAGGGAGGCAAGGCTTGGGAGGGTCGGTTCCGTGAAAAGACCAACCAATTAGTGGAGGCCTTTACCAGGTCGGTGACGGTCGACTTCAGGCTCTATACTGATGACATTGCCGGAAGCATTGCCCATTGCAAAACGCTCGAGAAGGCGCACGTGCTTTCAGCCTCAGAGACACGTAAGATCATCCGTGGCCTGGAATCGGTGAAACGAGAACTGGATCGTGGACAATTTTCCTTCCTCCCTCAGGATGAAGACATTCACATGGCGATCGAACGGCGATTAACCGAGGTCATCGGCCCATTAGGCGGAAAACTTCACACAGGGCGCAGTCGAAACGATCAAGTTGCATTGGACATTCGGCTGTACTTGCGCAGGCAGCTGAACCAGCTGCATGAGCAACTGATCGATCTCCAGCGAGCGCTGGTGATGAAAGCCAGCGCGAACCGTGACATCATCATGCCTGGGTATACTCACCTCCAACGAGCGCAACCGGTGCTGTTCGCCCACCATTTGTTGGCCTACGTGGAAATGTTTGAGCGTGACAAAGGTCGACTGCGTGACGCGAGAGGCAGGCTCAATGTCATGCCGCTGGGTTCCGGCGCCTTGGCTGGGACGAACTATCCAGTAAATCGACGGTACACCGCGACCTTATTGGATTTCCCCACCATTACCGCAAACAGCATGGACGCGGTCTCTGACCGAGACTTCATGATCGAAGCAGCCTCGGCGCTTTCCATTGTGATGATGCATCTCTCACGACTCAGTGAAGAGTTGATCGTATGGGCATCGCAGGAATTTCAGTTCATTGACCTCCCTGACGGCTTTTGCACCGGTAGCAGCATGATGCCGCAGAAAAAGAATCCGGATGTCCCGGAACTCGTTCGAGGAAAAACCGGACGGGTGTATGGCCACTTGGTCAGTTTGCTGACAACGCTCAAAGCCCTGCCGTTAAGTTATAATCGAGACTTACAGGAAGACAAGCCGGCGTTGTTTGATGCCCTCGATACGGTGCAATCCTCTGTCCGAGTCATGACCGAGCTGATGCGCCAGCTGGAAGTCAACCGAGAGGTAATGGAGCGGGCGTTACAGGGAGGCGGTCTGCTTGCCACAGAATTGGCGGACTACTTAGTCCTGCATGGCATACCTTTTCGCGAAGCCCATGGCATCACTGGGCGCATCGTTCGAGCCGCCCTGGATCAGGGACGTGAGGTGAACGAGTTGTCATTGGAGGAGATGCGGCAATTCTGTGACCGAATAGATAAGAGCGTGTTCGCTCGACTGACCGCCGCAGCGGCGATCGATCAGAAGGGACAAATCGGCGGAACGGCCAAAGCTCGAGTAGAACGGCGGATTAAGGAGCTTGAACAACTCTTATCATGAGAACTCTCGTAATTATTGTATCGGCCGGTCTGACGCTATCTTGCGGGGCGGTGGGGTCTCCGGTGGCTCCAGAATATGTGGGTGTCGCCGTAACAGTGGAGAAACAGAAGCGACAGCAGGCACTTGAGGCAGAGCGTGAAGCGGGAGAACCACTGGGGCCCGATTCGTCTTTAGACGGACACGATTTCGACCTTCCACCCTCACATCCAGTCGGAACCCGATGAACGTATTTTGTTCGATCGACTTACATTCTTTTATTGAGGAACGGCACCATGCATAGTTTCGAATATCACCACGGAGAGTTATACTGTGAGCAGGTGCCAGTCAGCAGGATAGCTAAAGAACTTGGTACCCCCTGCTACATCTACAGCCATGAGACACTTATCCGACATTTCCATGCGTACGATAGCGCGTTCAAGAACATTCCGCACGTCATCGCCTTTGCCATGAAGGCGAACTCCAATCTCGCGATTCTGCGACTGATGGCCAGGGAAGGCAGCGGGGTGGATATTGTGTCAGGAGGAGAGTTGTACCGAGCTTTGAAGGCCGGTGTCCCCGCATCCAAAATCGTGTTTGCCGGAGTCGGCAAGACTCCCGGTGAAATTCGTGATGCGCTGAACGCCGACATCCTGATGTTTAACGTTGAATCGTCGGCCGAGCTGCATGCTATCAATCAGGTCGCCGCCGAATTGGGCAAAAAAGCTCGTATCGCGCTTCGGATCAACCCCGACATTGATCCGAAAACGCATCCCTACATTTCAACTGGTCTCAAAAAGAGCAAGTTCGGAATTGCAGCAGAGCGAGCGGTGGACGGCTTTGTTCTCGCTGCTTCGATGAATCATATCGAAGTGGTGGGTGTCCATGCCCATATCGGATCTCAGCTTACGGATGTGACCCCTTTTACGGCCGCCTTGAAGAAGGTCGTATCGCTCATCGAGACCTTACAAGAAAGAGGCTTGAACATCCGCTATCTCAATATCGGAGGCGGCCTTGGCATCACCTATTCGGATGAAAAGCCGCCGTTACCACAAGATCTATCCAACGCAATCTTACCGCTCGTACAGGGATTGAAGATAACCCTCGTCATGGAACCTGGACGCGTGATCGTCGGGAATGCCGGTATCCTTGTCACAAAGGCTATGTACCTGAAAGAGGGAGAGACAAAGAGTTTTGTCATCGTCGACGCCGCCATGAACGATCTCATTCGGCCAAGTCTGTATGAGGCCTACCACGAGGTCCGCCCCGTGAACGAGGAAGCCGGTCGACGGGCAAGACAAACCGTGGATATCGTTGGCCCGGTCTGCGAGTCGGGAGATTTCCTGGCTAAAGATCGATCTCTACCGGTCGTGAAGCCCGGGGAGTTACTGGCGGTCATGAGCGCGGGAGCCTACGGCTTCGTCATGGCATCAAATTACAACTCCCGGCCTCGGGTTCCGGAAGTGCTTGTGAGAGGAGGAGAATTCCACGTGATTCGTGAACGAGAGCGGTACGAGGACCTTATCCAGGGTGAGCAGATGCCATCCTTCCTGAGCGCTATGGAGTAAGCATGTTTACCGGATCCCTTGTTGCTATTGTTACACCGTTCAGACAAGGACAAGTCGACGAACGGGTGTTAGCCGAGCTGATCGAATGGCAGATTGCCAAAGGCACGAGCGGCATTGTCCCCTGCGGGACAACGGGAGAGTCCGCCACCCTTTCTCACGACGAGCACAACCGGGTCATTGGGCTGACGGTTGAGGTCGTCCGCCGCAGGGTACCGGTCATCGCAGGAACTGGTTCAAACAGCACGGAAGAGGCCATTGCACTCACTCGACATGCAAAGAAGGCAGGCGTTGATGGAGCCTTGTTGATTACCCCCTATTACAATAAGCCTACCCAGGAAGGTCTGTATCGCCATTACAAGGCTGTTGCGGAAGCAGTTGAGTTGCCACTCGTCCTCTACAATATTCCTGGTCGCACCGGAGTTAACATGCTTCCGGCAACGATTGCTCGACTTTCCACGGTTCAGACGATTATCGGTGTCAAAGAGGGAAGCGGGTCCGTCCAACAAGCTTCAGATATTGTACAGATGTGCGGCGACCGCCTTACAGTGCTGGCTGGAGATGATTCTCTCACCTTACCAATGATGGCGGTGGGAGGGAAGGGCGTGATTACCGTAACGGCGAACATCATGCCCGCTGAAATGGCCGATCTTGTCAAAGCCTTTGCCGAGGAAAGGGTTGAAGAAGCTCGTCGTCTTCATTTCAAGCTTTCCCCACTTTTTGCGGCACTGTTCTATGAAACCAATCCCATCCCCGTCAAGGAAGCCTTGGGCCTCATGGGCAAGATTGATCCAGAATTGCGCCTGCCGCTCTGCCCAATGGCACAGGACACACGCGAGAAATTGATTCGCGTCCTCAAAGAAGCGGCGTTGATATAACCACGCGTAGTAGGGTGTAGGACATGATGACCAAGACCATTGTTGCGGGAGCGGCCGGGCGAATGGGATGCCGTTTGGTGTCACTGATCAAGGATTCTCCTATGCTGATGCTGGCTGGAGCGTTGGAGAGCAAAGGCCATCCGTCGTTGGGCAATGATGCCGGCGAATTGACCGGATCAGGGCACGCCGGCGTTTCAATCACGGACAATCTCTCGTCGTTGATGGAACAAGGGGAGGTGCTGATCGACTTTTCCGCACCAGAGCCGACACTCGAACATATGCGAACAGTCGTTCGCCATCGGCGGGCAATCGTGGTTGGAACAACCGGATTTTCGCCAGTTCAGCTGGAAGAGCTCACATCGTTGGCCCAGCAGATTCCGTGTGTATTTGCTCCGAATATGAGCGTTGGGATTAACTTGATCCGTAAGATCATTGGAGAAATGGCTCGCACGCTTGGCGAGGATTACGACATTGAGGTAATCGAAGCTCACCACCGGTTAAAGAAGGACGCACCGAGCGGCACCGCCCTTCAAATTGCCGAAGTTCTTGCCCGCTCTGTCAACCGCGATTTGAGCCAGGTCGGGGTCTTCGCTCGCAAGGGAATGATCGGTGAACGAGTCAAAGGAGAGATCGGTATCCAAACCGTTCGCGCTGGCGATATCGTCGGTGACCACACCATCCTGTTCGGCGGTATGGGAGAACGAATCGAAGTGACCCACCGTGCAAGCAGCCGTGATACTTTTGCGCAAGGTGCTCTCCGTGCTGCAAAATGGATCGTCCGGCAGCCGCCAGGTTTGTACGACATGATGGATGTGCTCGGTCTGCGCTAACCGTTGTTTCAATCCAACCGTTTCTGCAGACGGCTGTCCGGCCCTACGCTCATCCCAGTGCCTACCGGACCTCTGCGGTAAGGCCTGTTGTCAAGCTCCTGATTATTCTTCGAGCAGACCTGGAACATGCCTCAGCAACAAGGTTGATTCAGGCTCCTTCGTCTACTAACGAACCGAGATCGGGCTTGGGATTGTTGCTCAATTATAGTACCAGTCTGATTCTGCTCGAAGACCACAATTGTTGAGGCAGACCTCATCCATCCGAGGAAGGAAATGGGCCAGAGTGTTCATCCCCAGGCGACAGCGCCCCCTGGGTACTAGCCGCACCATGCGCCGTTAATCAGTAGGCTAAGATTTGGAATCCCACAGGAGAGGACTAGTGTCGAGCTGTAATTGGCCGAGGTTCCTGATCCGCTGCTTTCCGACGGCCACAGTTCAAACAGGCAAACACGGTAATCGCCAATCCTGCATCCAAATCCACCGCTCGTTCCGGCAACATCGCTCCATGGCATTTGTCACATGTCTTCATAGACATCATCCTAGCATCCTAAGAACCTGAAACCAATCCTCCTGAAGTACTGGATGGCACTATCAAGAGTCCCAATCGTCTCCACACTTATGGGTCGTTTGTACACGTCTCGCAGCAACAACTCAAGATGAAATATTGGCGCTCGGCTTGACAGGCTCAGAGCTCTTTCATAGGATTGTGGTCCTCCTTCGGAGAGCCCCCTATGTATAGATTGTTCCTTATCATTTTTCTGCTGATCGTTCTTTACTTCCTGCTGCGACAAATGTTTCGTGGCTTTATTAGTCCCACTAGGGATGATCGGGGTATGTCAACTAGTGATGCGGGACGGGATGAAAATCAGGATCAAATGATTGAGGACCCGGTCTGTCATACCTTCGTGCCAAAACGGATTGCGGTGATCGAAGAAATGGGAGGACGGACCTATTGTTTCTGTAGCAAAGAGTGCGCGGTGACGTTTCGGAGCCAACACCCAGGGTAGAAAATCGTGACGAAGATGTCGGACGGAGTGAAGGGACCTCTCTTTTAAGTCATGTACTTCAGCTAACAACCTGAATAGGAGTAATCGGACATTTTCTCATCTTTGCCAAATTTTAATGTGATTTGACATTGATTCGGGGTGAAGTTAAAGAGCGGTGGGCCAGATTTTCCCCCTGCAATGCGATAATACGTCCAGGTTTCACCGCCAAAAAAACGGGAAGCTTTGCCGTCCGGGGCACCCCAGTTCTTCTCGAACCAGGCCTTATCCTTTCCCTGGAGCTCAGCTGGCTTGAGGGAGGCTTCCAAGTATGGGTTATTGCTGATGCAGGCTGTAAGTGCGAAGCAGAACAATAGCGCCCAGGGGGAATGCCGCATCTTATTTCTCCATAAAAAGATGGAATAGGGCCCGACCGAGAAAATCTTATCCTTGACTCGACCACCTGTCAAACATTCTGGTCGATATGTTGCAGTAATGTTGAGTTCTTCATAAAATGACCGATACGGTATAAGTAGAACTTCTTCTTCCGGCGAAAGGACCAGCTATGAAAATCTACCTCGATACAGCGAATGTAAAAGAAATTCACGAAGCCGCAAGCTTTGGATTGCTGGACGGTGTGACAACGAACCCTTCTCTTGTAGTCAAGGAAGGCCGGAGCTTCAGAGAAATGCTCCAAGAAGTCTGTAAAATCGTGGATGGTCCCATCAGTGCCGAGGTCGTGAGCGTGGAAGCAGATGCGATGGTGAAGGAGGGAAAGGAGCTCGCTGAAATTCATAAGAATATCGTGGTCAAATGTCCGCTCATTCCTGAAGGTCTCAAGGCGACAAAGCGATTAGCGTCAGAAGGAATTAAAGTGAATGTGACCCTCTGTTTCTCTCCCACTCAGGCACTGCTGGCGGCCAAGGCTGGTGCCTGGTGTGTCTCGCCCTTTATCGGCCGGCTCGACGACATCAGCTCAAGCGGGATGGAACTCATTCGACAGATCCTGACGATTTACAAGAACTATGACTACAAGACCTTGGTATTGGTCGCAAGCGTCCGCCATCCGCAGCACGTGGTCGATGCAGCATTGGCAGGCGGCCATATCTGCACAATGCCTTACAGCGTGTTCCAGGCCCTATTTAAGCATCCGTTGACCGATGCAGGCTTGAAAAGGTTCCTCGAAGACTGGAAAGCTAAGGGACAGCAGTAATGACAACCGTGATTTAACGGTGGTAGCTTTGCCTCTAGCCGAGCGAGAGGCTCGGGCACGAGTGGCTCAGCTTGGAAATGCAGGAAGGGTAAGTTGACCGGTGCTCCCCGCAGAGTTGTGAGAATACTCTTGGAAGAAATCACAAGACCACCCGCTCAATGGTCTTGGAGAGCTTTCCTGGCCTTCCGAAACACCGTATGAAACATCGAGCGCGATAATTTCCCGGTAAACGTGTTCTGCTGGCTGGGATGATAGGAGCCCAGCAGTGTTACGCCCCAGGGTAAGCGATAGACAACCCCGTGTCCGAATTTCGGGATCGGCGCAGCAATGTTGTTGCCCTGCGCACGGCAGGTTTTGAGATAGTGATCGAATCCGATCTTTCCCAGTGCAATCACCACGCGATGATTCTTTAGGAGACGTATCTCTTCCTGAAGAAATCGGTTGCACCGTTCAAATTCATCCGGCAACGGTTTATTGCTAGGTGGAGCGCAGCGTACTGTAGCTCCGATATAGCAGTCCGTTAACGCTAAACCATCACCTCGATGGGTCGATGAAGCCTGATTAGCAAATCCATATCGGTGCAACGCTTCATATAGCCAATCTCCGCTACGATCGCCGGTGAACACCCGCCCCGTCCGATTGCCTCCATGGGCTGCAGGCGCTAGCCCAAGCACATAGAGCCGGGCGTGCGGATCGCCAAATCCTGGAACAGGACGCCCCCAATAGGTCCATTCGCGATATTGCTTCCGTTTGTCTCGCGCGATGGTTTCCCTATAGTGGACCAAGCGAGGACAGGCCGTGCAATCACAGATCGACCCGTTTAGAATTTTCAACGTTTCCATGCGAGTCGCAGTCTACCATGAATGAGAACCCTATTCTTCTTGCTGGCATGTGGGTCAGCTGATAGCATAACCACGCATTTGCCATAGAATTGTTTTCGAAAGTAAACGAGGAGTGTGCGAATGAGGACTCGTGGGACTCAGGTTGTGTCTTCTGTAATCGGAGCCGTCTTCACTACCCTCTTGATACAGGCGTCGGCCCTGGCCGCATCGAACATCGAAGATGCAAAAGGCCACAAATCAGAAGCCGAGAAGGAGCTGCTTATACTGGATCAGCTTGACCCGCAATCCGACTCCGATGACCGTCTGGTCATTCTTCCGGAGATCAAGCGCGAAGGAGAGCGATTCTTTCTCAGTTCCTTTAAACTCCCCGACAAGATTACCTTCGCAGGACTCAGCGTTCCCTTGGATAACTGGCAAGTACGGGAGAGGATTGAATACGAGTTCTATCAATTCTTAGAGGACCAAGGCGAAAGCATCATCCTCGCCAAACGCACCGGACGCTGTTTCCCCCCCGCTGAAAGACAGTTGGCTGATGCCGGCTTGCCCGATGATCTTAAGTACATGCTATTGGTTGAGAGTAAATGTATCTCCGCCGCCTATTCCAAAGCCAAAGCCTCGGGCCCTTGGCAATTCATCCCCTCCACCGGCCGACGCTATCGACTCAAGAGCGACGCCGTCCGCGATGAGCGTCGGAACCTGGAAATGTCGACCGAGGCGGCCGTGAAATACCTCAGGCATCTCAAGGAGTACCAGAACAACGATTGGTTCTTAGCTATGGCATCATACAACGCCGGTGAGGAACGGATTCGCAAGTTGCTCAAAGCGCAGAAAATTAAGGACTATTGGAAAATGCACGGACCGCGCGAGACCATGCGCTATGTCCCGCGGATCATCGCCGCCAAGGAAATCTATTCTCAACCTGAGAAATATCTCGGATTGACCAAGAAGGACCTCTATGTACCGCTCGAGACCGAGACCATCACAGTGAACGTGAAAGAGCCTCAGCGTGCACTGACTTCAATCGCGGAAGAATTCGGCACCTATCTACTCGAGCTTAAAATGTTGAATCCTGAATTCAAGAAGGATATGCTCCCTCGAGGCAACTATCAGATTCGGGTACCTCGTCAAACCTGTCCGAGTCGTTGTTTTAAGCAAGAGAAGACGCCATAGCCGTCACCCTCATGAAGCTCCGCCTCCCCCCCTCCTCTGCTCGTTCGCTCGTTCGCCAATTAATCACCGCAGGATTGGATGCAGCAGATCCCTATCGTGCTCTGCTCAAAAGTGTCTCGCTTCAGGGAGAATCATTGCGCGTTGGTCGAAGGATCTACGATCTCTCATGCACCGACCGAGTGATCGCCGTCGGCGCAGGAAAGGCTTCAGCTAGGATGGCGCAAGCACTAGAAAAGGTGCTCGGCAGAAGAGTGGCAGATGGACTGGTCATCGTGAAGACTGGGCATACACTCCCGACCAAGCGGATCGCCATTCGTGAAGCCAGCCATCCGATTCCTGATCGATCCGGAGTTCATGCGACTCAACAGCTCCTGCGCCTGGTCACAGACCTAGGCCCTCGGGACCTCCTCTTCGTTCTATTGTCCGGGGGGGCGTCAAGTTTATTGCCGGCCCCAGTACCTGGCGTAACCTTGACTGATAAACAACGTACGACGCGACTGCTACTCCGAAGCGGGGCGACGATCAACGAGATCAACGTGGTCAGGAAACATCTCTCGGTGATCAAAGGCGGTGGGCTCGCAACATCCACTCACGCAAAAATTGTCACGCTTATTCTCTCAGACGTTATCGGCGATGATCTGGGCTCCATCGGCTCCGGACCCACCGTTGCCGACCTCTCCACGTTTGCCGACGCAGCGAACGTGTTGAAGCGTTACAGAATTTGGAGAGCCGTGCCTACTGCAGTCCGGCGCTATTTGGAGCTCGGCCAGAAGGGGACCGTGCCTGAAACCCTTAAGCCCGGTTCGCGACGAGTGCGTTCGGTGCACCATCAGATCATTGGAACCAATCGATTCATGCTGGAGGCTGTCTCGCGTACCGCTGGCAGCCTGAACCTCCGCACTATCCTGTTTTCGACTCCAGTCTTTGGGGAAGCGCGTTTGGCTGCAAGACAATTGACCTCTATTGCAAAAGCAAATGCCGATGGGCACACGATGGTGAAGCGCCCCTGCTGCGTGGTAGCAGGAGGTGAGACGACCGTGACGGTCACAGGGAAGGGGAGCGGCGGACGTGCTCAGGAATTCGCTGCCGCCGCCGCATGTGAGATTGCAGGTCTTCCAAATACCTGGGTTGTCGCACTCGGGAGTGACGGAACTGACGGGCCTACCGACGCAGCAGGCGCGATCGTGAACGGAAAAACCATCGCGCGAGCCAAGAGACTCAACATCAACCTCCGTTCTTCCGTGAATCGACATGACACCTACCCCGCCCTCAAGACGCTCGGATGTCATATTTATACGGGCCCCACTGGGACAAACGTGAACGACCTTTACCTCCTGCTCCTTCTCTAGTTACTATCGATTCCCATGGTGCCTCCGCTTGTCCTTCCACTGTCTCAGTGTATCGATGTGAACCTCGCTGGAGGAAAAGCCGTCGGTCTAGCACGGCTTATTGCGACCGGGTTCTCCGTTCCGCCTGGGCTGTGTATCACGACAGAAGCCTACGGGCAGGCTTTACGTACTGCTGGGATTCAAGATTTCGACCTATGGCCTGCGATTGGCCGACTACCTGAGATTGAACGGCGCTCAACCTTGAGCAGCTATCGGAATCAGATCAAAGGGATCGATATTTCACAACTGGCCGGTCAATGTCTGGCAGCGCTGGAAACATTGAGCCAGCCTCCAAATGTGCGGTGGGCTGTTCGTTCTTCCGCCACGAACGAGGAGACGCCCCACACCAGCTTCGCCGGCCTCTACCGCACCCACCTTGGCCTGCCCCTGCCGGAGATCGAGGGGGCCATTAAGGACCTCTGGATCTCCGTATGGGAAGAACGTGTCGTTGGCTACATGGTTCGGCAGAAATTCCACGCACCTCCAAGAATGGCCGTACTCATTCAACCGATGGTCGCCGCCCAGACTGCTGGAGTGGGGTACTCTATCCATCCCGTGACTGGCCGAAGGAATCAGGTGATGATTAATGCGATCCCTGGACTTGCCGCACCATTGGTCGACGGTACGATTACTCCGGATCAATACGTCGTGAAAGTCGCCGATGATGGGCAACCACTCGCCGTTCATACACGAGTCCTGACCCAGAAGTCCCAACGGCTCTCGGTCTCACCTGAAGGACTATGCATTGATCGGATTGTGGAGCAGCCTCAACACGCTTCATCACTAACAGATTCTCAGCTCTTTTCCCTTGCAAAGACAGCCAAACAGATGGAGCTGGCCTTGGGTCAGCCCACGGATTTTGAGTGGGCCTATGACGCCGACCAGCTTTGGCTGGTCCAAGCCAGACCAATTACAAACATCCGTCCCTCATCGACCCTCTCCAACGATGACTGTGAATGGTCGCGAACGAATTTCAAGGAGACGTTGCCGGAACTACCAAGCCCATTGAGCCTTTCGTTCCTGGAGCAGTTTATGGACCGTTACATCCTGGCTCACTATCGGAGATTAGGATGCCGTATCCCTGACGGACTCACATCCGTCCGCATCCTGAAGGGGCGGCCCTATCTGAACGTGACCCTGTTCCATCTGTTGGTTGCTCAGCTCCACGGAGACCCATTATTGAACGCCGAACAGATGGGAGGCGAACCGCTGGTAAACGCACCTCCGGTTCAGCCACTCAGCGGCGCTGCCTTTATGCGGGCCGGATGGTTGATGAGGCAGGAGATGCGTCGGGTTGAACGTACCGGGCCTCGCCTGTTCCAAGAAATGAAGGAATTGGCTGCAACCTATAGTCATGCTCGCGTGCGGCATTTTTCAATTGATGAATTGGTCCCAAGGTTGGACGCGCTGGGCCCCTGGCTGGAGAGCCGAGAGGTCACGTTCGGAATTGCTGGAGGAGTCGGTCAGTGTTTAGAAATGTTCAACCGCACCCTTCCTCGCTGGCTGGGCCCAGATTGGCGAGAGCTCTTGAACGCCGCACTGCAAGGACAGGGGACCGTCATCAGCGCACAGCAGATTCTCCGTCTCGCTGAGCTCACCGACATCGCGCGAGAAGAGCCGATTGTAAGGTCATTTTTCACAGCAGAATCATGGAAGCCTTCGACGTTTCGTTCCGTGCTTGCCGACACACAATTCCTTCGTGCCTTCCACGCCTATTTGGATGACTATGGCCATCGAGGGGTCGGCGAATCAGATGTCATGTCGCCGCGGCTGGCAGATAATCCGGAAGCAATTTTTACGATTCTCCGCACCCAACTCCTCTCGACTTCCCCTTCTCATCAGGCAGTTCTAGCGCGCCAAGAACAGAGTAGAGTCGCCGCGCTCGAGCAAATCAAGAAGCGGATTGGCTGGCGTGTCGATCGATGGCTAGCTTTTTCATGGTGCTATAGAAGGCTGGGGCGGTTCTTCGCACTGCGAGAAGCAAATCGACACCATTTGATGCATTACTCAACCGCCATCCGTACCCTCTTGATGCGTCTCGGTGAGCTCTTAGTCGCACAGAGTCGACTGGATGAGCGCGAGGACATCTTTTTCCTATCAATCGACGAACGAAACGATCTCCTCACGGTAAACACCACAAACTGGAACGCTATTGTCCGCGAGCGCCGCTTGGAACGAGAGCACAATGCAGCTGCCTCGGTCCCCGATACTATTCGGGACTGGGAATCCTTGACTGAACAAATTCGGATGTCCACTCAGGCCGATAAATCCGATCAGCTCACCGGCATGCCAATCAGCGCTGGATCCGTGATTGGTCCGGTACGGATGATCCGATCGGTCATGGATTGGAGTAAAGTGGCACCGGGCGACATTCTCGTGGTGCCGGTTATCGATCCAGGCCTGGCGCCGCTCTTTGGAATTGCCGGGGGGCTGATCGCGGAAATGGGTGGAACGTTGTCGCATGGAGCCATCATCGCTCGTGAATATGGATTGCCAACCATCGCGAATGTGGGATGCGCGATGGCACAGCTTGCTGATGGACTACAAGTCAAGCTTGACGCTGGGTCAGGGACCATTCGTATCTGGCCAGCGCCATCACCGGGTAATGGCTAGAGCTATTTGATCTGGGTCTTCTGCTCCTTGACCTTTCTCAATACCTTGCGTACTCTGCCTTAAAATGCTGTTTTGACACCCTATATATAGGAGTTCTGTGCCTCCTCAATTTTTTGAGTTTTATACACACTTAACCGATGGAATTCCCCTAGCTGTGGGCTTTGGGATTGGACTGTTCCTCGGTGGTTTAGTGGTAGGACTCTGGATCACAGGGCGCTTGCGTTCTCACGCCCAGCGCGCTGAGGCAACGGCCGACGAAGTCAGAAAGCAATTGGAACTCGAACGGACTGCGGCCCTATTGCTTCGTGAGGAATTATCCCAGACTCAGCAAGCCCGAGTGCTGGCTGAAACTCGGATGGAAGAATCGGCACGGCAACTCGGGGAACAGAAGACCCTGCTCAACCAGACGCGTACAGAACTTGTTGGGACGTTCCAAGCCCTCTCAGGCGAGGCACTGAAACAAAACAATGAGGCGTTCTTGAAACTTGCCGCTGTGACATTCGAAAGTCTTCATGTCAAGGCAGACGGAGACTTGATCCAACGCCAACAGGCCATCGACGCGTTGGTCCGTCCGCTCCACGACACACTGCAACGGTACGATGAGCAGCTTCGTCTGCTGGAACAGTCACGACAGTCGGCTTACGGCGGGCTGGATCAGCATTTGAAATCATTGGCCGAGTCCCAGCAGAGATTGCAGCAGGAAACCGGGAACCTAGTCAAAGCCCTGCGAGCTCCGACCGTGCGAGGTCAATGGGGAGAGTTGACCTTAAAACGAGTCGCCGAACTTGCTGGAATGGTGCAACACTGTGATTTCATCGAACAACCGTCTGTCACCAACGAGGAGACCCGGTTTCGACCGGATATGGTGGTTCGGCTTCCCGGCGGGCGTCAAATTATCGTTGATGCGAAAACCGTTCTCTCGGCCTATCTGGACGCCCACGAAGCACAGAATGATGTCCAGCAGGCCGAGGCCTTACGTCGCCATGCGGATCAAGTGAAGAGTCGCATGGACGAACTTTCTCTGAAAGCCTACTGGACGCAGTTCGACCATTCCCCTGAGTTTGTTGTCTTGTTTCTTCCCGGCGAACAGTACCTCGGTGCCGCATTGGACCAGGATCCTCGGCTGATAGAAGAAGGGTTCGCCCACGGAATCGTGCTGGCGACTCCGGCAACATTAGTCGCACTACTGCGTGCCGTGGCCTATGGATGGCGACAAGAGCAAATGACCGCCCACGCGGAAGAAGCGGGTCGATTAGGCAAAGAACTGTACGAACGGATAGCCGTGTTGGCGGGACATATGAACGATGTGGGGCAGGCCCTGGGGAAAAGCGTGTCTGCCTATAACCGCGCTGTGGGCTCCCTCGAGACCAGAATTCTCCCGGCTGCACGGCGTTTCAAAGAATTGGGAGTGTCCTCTGATCGCGAGATTCTTACGCTTGAGCCGACGGAGGTCGTTCCCCAGAAAACATTGTCCTTTGATAGTGACTGAAGGAGCGCGCATGACGAACGAACAGACCATGGTTGAAGCATTTCATGGCAAATTCGACATTCTGGTACGAACCGTTCCGACCGACCTGAAGGACGGGACGAAGCAGCTTCGCGTCCGTCTCATCCAGGAAGAGTTCGATGAATTGAAGGAGGCGATGGCCACTGACAATCTTGCTGCGGTTGCGAAGGAAATAGCAGACCTGCTCTACGTCACCTATGGGACGGCGGTGTCCTATGGAATCGATATGGAACCGGTGTTCCAGGAAGTCCACCGGTCCAATCTGAGTAAAGTGGGTGGCTACAAAAGAGCAGACGGGAAATGGGTGAAACCCCCAACCTATTCGCCCGCTGCTATCGCCCCGATCTTGGAGGCTCAACAAGACCACCTATTGACACCGGCGCTATCAACGCATGACACAGCTACAGGTTTTTCCGAGAGCTCATGAGAGACCTACACTGTCCAAGTTGCGGGACCCCCTTCGTTCAAAGGATCCATGATGAAGGCATTATGGAACGGATCTTTAATCGCTTCAGGGTATTTCCGTTTCGTTGTCAGCTCTGTACCACACGCTTCCGAGTCTTCAGAACCCAGGCCGTTTCCTCCCCTTCAGCAACTGACCGCCGGGAATATAAGCGATTGCCTGTGTCGTTCCGCGCCAACCTCCTCGCAGACAATTCCGCGCAAATGACTAATCGTGTGACAGACATATCCATGGGGGGCTGTACGCTCGAGACCGCAGCAACGTTGCCTCAGGGAACGTTCGTCGAATTGGTCATCAAACCGGCTTCCGATGAAGAACCAATCAAGATTGAAACGGCCATGGTGTGCTCGTCAAGGCCAGGATCAATGGGTCTCAGTTTCCTTGAAATGGTGACGGCCGATAAGAACCGCCTCAGCCAAGTCATTCTCAGCTTGCTAGTGGGACAAAACCTTCACCAGAATTTCTTTTCTTAGTCCTGCCGTGTGTGCTCGAAGCGTCGTCGGGGAGCTGTCACCAGTAGATTATCGATCAGTCGAATAGGCCCGAGGCGCACCGCTCCGAGCAAGACCGTTCGCGAGGTGACAGCAGAAAGTGGTTCGAGCGTGCGCGGATCACACACTGCCAGATAGTCGATCGTCATGCTCGGTTCGGTTTTGATGACCTGATACATCGCCTCCTGTACTGCCTTCCCATCACCAACGCCTTTTCGGATTACGTCAGCGCCTGCCTGTAGGCTTCGGTACAAGGTCACGGCTCGAACTCGGTCAACAGACGACAAATAGGCATTGCGCGAACTCATCGCCAGACCGTCTTTCTCCCGCACCGTCGGTTGCACGACAATGGTCACACCAAGATTGAGATCCGTGGCCAGTTGTCGGACAAGCGCGGTTTGTTGAAAATCTTTCTGTCCAAAGAACGCGATCTGAGGTTGGACCATTCCGAAGAGTTTGGTCACAACAGTGGCCACACCGGAAAAATGATGCGGGCGCACTTCCCCTTCCCACCGACGCGCAATCGTAGGAAGCGTGACGATCGTTTGAAATCCTTCAGGATACATGGCCTCTGCAGTCGGTTCAAAACAAACATCCACCCCTTCCTTTCTGCAAAGAGCTCGATCGCACGAAATAGGGCGTGGGTACTTGGTGAGGTCTTCACGAGGGCCAAATTGCGTGGGATTGACGAAGATGCTGACCACGAGCATGTCGCATCGCAAACGGGCCGCTCGAATGAGGGAGCGATGCCCATCGTGCAAGGCCCCCATCGTGGGCACCAGCCCAATCCGTACACCTTTCCGCCGAAGCGCCTGACTCCAGGCAGTCATGGCACTCGGTGAACGGATGATCTTCATGAGCGAGGCGATGAACTGCAAGTAGGACGAGAGCCATATCTCGTGGACGGTTGAGGAAAGAGTAGCTGCACCTGAGCTTGGTCCTTCACCTGCTCCAATAATCGTGCGACCGATTGCTGAAGCACGGGATGGACCCAAAGAGGATCCAATTCATTGAGCGGCATGAGAACGAACCGGCGGTCATGGAGGCGAGGGTGTGGGATGGTCAACCCTGGTTCCTTGATGACGCGCTCACCGTAGAAAAGAATGTCGAGATCGATCGTCCGTGGCCCAGAACGGTTGTCCCCATCTCGTCCGAGCGATCGCTCAATTTCCTGAAGTATCGCAAGGAGGCTTTGGGGTGTGATATCAGTTTCAATCTGTACCACCCCGTTGAGAAACCACCCATCTCCTAAATCGGTTTTGCCTCGAACCGGTTCCGTTTCATACAAGAGCGAAACTCCCGTGAGCCGTGAATGGGGAAGCAAACTGAGTAGCGTCACGGCCCGATCGCAACAATCAACTCGATCGCCAGCGTTGGACCCGAACCCAATGAAGACAGTCTCCGCCATGTGCGTACCTCGTGAAACGTTATTCGTGAATCGTCAAGACGAAGGAGCATTGTGCGAACGACGCTTCACGAACGATCTGGTCAAAACCCTGTCTTCTTGATTCGCTCCACCGCTTCCGCGAGCCGCTCTTTGGTCGTACAGACCGTCATGCGAACATAGCCTTCGCCCGGCCCGCCGAAGCCGTTGCCGGGCGTCGTCACAATGCCGGCCTTTTCCAGCAAATGCGCGGTAAAGGACGTCGAGGTATAGCCCTTCGGCACCGTCACCCAGATATAGAATGCGGCGGGAGGTGCATCGACTTCGAGCCCCAGCTTTTTGAGCCCCGGGACGATCGTGTCTCGACGCTCTTGGTAAACCTTCCGGATGCCGTCGGTCACAGAATCGTCCAGCCCGAGGGCGGTGATGCCGGCCTCCTGCACCGCTTCGAACACTCCGGAGTCCAACTGACTTTTCACCTTACCGAGGGCGGCCAGAACCGCCTTGTTCCCGACAACAAACCCGATTCGCCAACCGGTCATGTTGTAGGTCTTGGAGAGCGAATGAAATTCCACACCGACGTCCTTGGCGCCTTCCACTTCCATAAAACTCACCGGCCGCTTGCCGTCATAATAGATTTCCGAATAGGCCGCGTCGTGGCAGATGATAATCTGATGATCCTGCGCAAACTCAATGGCCCGCTTGAAGTAGTCCTTCGTCATGATCACCGACGTAGGATTGTTCGGCGAATTGAGCCACATCAGCTTGGCCTTCTTGGCCACGTCCTTCGGAATCGCACTCAAATCCGGGAGAAAGCCGTTGGCTTTGGTCAACGGCATGAAGTGGGCGGTGCCGCCGGAAAAACTGGTTCCGACTGGATAGACCGGATAGCCTGGGCTGGGCACCAGAACAATGTCCCCTGGGTCGACAAACGCGAGATGAATGTGCCCGATTCCTTCTTTGGAGCCGATCAGCGTCAGAACCTCGTCCGCTGGATCGAGCGTCACATTGAACCGCCGCTTGTACCACCCTGCCACCGCTTTCCTGAGCGACATCATGCCTTCATACGAAGGATATTGGTGATGTTTGGGATCTTGTGCCGCTTTCGCTAAGCTTTCAATGATCGCCTTCGGCGTCGGCAAATCGGGATCGCCTATCCCGAGATTGATGATGTCGACCCCTCGGGCAATTGCCTCCTGCTTCATCTTGTCGATAGCCGCAAAGAGATAGGGTGGTAAGGTCTTGATACGCGTCGCGACTTCAATCGGAAAACCGGCCATGGTGGATCAAACTCCTTTCTTAAATGAGCTCGTCCTACAGTCAGAAGGTTGCCATGTACTCAAGTCAAGACAGCGGGCATAAACTTTCGCCATGATGACGTTCGGACTCGTGGACGAAGGTAGTAAGCCTACTTCATGAATGTAGTGGTAATCAACGTGCAGATGGCAGAAGGTGATGGATCAGGCAATCGGCCATGATGTGCGACTGGTGAAGATGGGGCATGGCCGTCGCCTTCACATGGGAAGCAGTAAGACCCGCTTTGAACAGATCGGATGTACATTCGCGGCACAGCGAATCGATACCACCCTCCTCCATTTCTAGATGAAAGAGGAGGCCATAGGCATGATCGCCATACCGGAATGCCTGGAGCGGTGCCATCTCGGACTCCACCAGAGCAACACAACCCTGGGGCAGGTCGAAAATTTCCCCGTGCCATTCAAAGACGGAGAAGATATCAGGGGCCGTTCCAAACACCGGATCTTGTCTTCCCACACCCGTGATACGAACCGGTGTCATGCCGATTTCTAATGCCCTGCCTGGCCATACCTTCGCACCGAGTGCTCTGGCCATCAACTGGCTGCCGAGGCAGACCCCGATCACGGGCTTCCCCGCCAGCAGCGCCGATCTAATGAATTCGGTCTCCTCGGTGATCCATGTATCTGAATCGTTCACCGACATCGGTCCACCCATCACGATTAGAAGATCACCGGCGTCTTTGGGTACGCCGTCCTGCGGAACCAGATATTGTTCTAGGGGAACACCCCGTTCGGCAAGCGCCGCACGAAAAGCACCTGGGCCTTCAAAGGGAACATGTTGGAGACACACGGCACGCATGGTTATTTCCTCAAAAACACACCCTCTTTAGCTGCCCACCTCACCCCTCGGACACCATTGTCTTCTAGCCACAATGGTTGCCCATTCTCTAGAACCCTCAAAGGGTACTCTCTGTACCATAGCCGACGACAGGCCCTGAAGAAAAGGCAGAAGATCTTCAATATAGTGACCGCACAGCCCCCTTCATTCTCTTACCCTGAGCACGGTATCCTAAACACGGTACAGGATGAGCCGTTCGATTGCGCCAACGGCTGAATGCCTGAGGGCCCATCATTCTCGTCAGAAAACCTCGACAGCCGTACCAGGCATTCGCTAGGAGGTAGCTGTGGCTGTTCCCACTGCGAAAAGGACCAGCAAGCAGAGGCAGAGTGCGTCACCGTCGATCATTCGTGGTATCGATCATGTCCTTATCCATACACAAGACCTGGAGCGTGTCTTCGCTCGGTTTCGCAATGAATTCGGACTGCCGGTCGTGTGGCCGATCAGCGACTATGGCCCGCTGGTGTCAGGTGGTCTGCGTGCAGGCAATATGACCATCGAGATCGGTCGCTTCGCGGGGCTTGGCTTGCCTGGAACCAGGCTCTACGGACTCGGCTTTGCGCCAAGTGGACCAACCTGGGAAATCGTGAAGACGTTAGTGGATCGAGATGTGCTCCACACACCGCCCGTCACAATACATTACGAAGGACTCATCGAAGCGAAGGCCACGCTCACCTTCTTGCGCGACTTGCTCGATGGTTCACCGAACACATTATTTTGGCTGGGGCGTCGGCTGGGTGGAGACACGCGAATTGGTCGTGCTCTGTCGACCTTGAGCACCTGGATAGCCAGAACTGAAACCGGCTCCCAGGCATTTGTAAAGCTGCTGAGCGAATCTATGGTCTTCACGTGCGAATATCATGTCGATCGCCATCCAGAACGCCTTGCAGAGTTAACTGCCGACTGGCAACGCACACGACAGGGCGGCCCGTACAGCATTACCGAGGTTGCCGCAGTCGATGTTGAAATTTCTACCAATATCGAAGCGTGGAGAAGACTCCTTGATCGTCCGGACCTGAACACACATTCGATTCATGCATTCAGCTTGGGACCACCCCTTCGATTTCATACCGGGAAGAGCAACCGATTACTGGGCCTTGAGTTTTCCTGTGCCGATCTCCAATCAACCGCCCGGAAGCTCATTGATAAACGATGGGCGATTGCAACTGAGCGTGACGGAATCACGATCGATCCAGAACGGATGGACGGACTGACGCTACGATTCAGTCAGGCTCCCGCTTACGCAGGCTGAAGAACGATGTCTGCATCGCTTCATGCTGTCTGTGCCGACATCACAACACTCGTGGTTGACGCTATCGTCAATGCGGCCAATGCCTCTCTGCTACCAGGCAGTGGGGTGTGCGGAGCCATTCACCGTGCAGCGGGACCAGAATTGGCGGAGGAATGTCGCCTGCTTAGCCGTTGTCCAACCGGCGATGCAAAGCTGACGAAAGGCCATCGCTTAGCGGCTCGGTATGTGATCCATACGGTCGGGCCGGTTTGGAAGGGCGGGGAACAAGGGCGAACCGACCCAGCTCGTCTCTTGTTATCACCGCTGTCTCGAGCTGGCCGCTGGCAATGGGATCGCCACAGTAGCCTTCCCAAGCATCAGTACCGGTATCTACGGTTACCCAATCAATCTCGCCGCCCAAGTTGCCGTGACCACTGTTCGTAACTCTGTTGAGGCCTATCCCTCGATCAGAGAAGTGATCTTTTGTTGCTACTCCCCAAGCGACCTGGCAGTCTATCAGCAGCTGCTTGTTGATGCCTGCTGACTCAGTTGTGCATGCACACAATCACCGATGGACGGCCGGGCAACTACAAAGACGTTCCGCCTTGCTCCGATGTCCTCGATCATTCTCTCTATCACGATCGTGCTCCTGATGCTTCCGTTCGGTTTTCTGGTGGCCGCAATGAGTGGGATTCGGATTCATGTGGTTCCATGTTCAATCGTGCTGGCCCTGTATGTATGGGTTTGGCTCCGTTTTCGCCCCAGCTCCTTTGTGGTGACCGACAAGTCTTTGGACATCGTCTGGCCGCTGAAGCGTCAAGAGATTCCTCGTGAAACCATCTCCACTGTTCGGCTTCTCGACCGAGAAGAGTTGAAACAAGAAATCGGCTGGAGCATGAGAGTGGGCGCAGGAGGGCTCGGTGGAGGGTTCGGTTGGCTATGGACCAAACGGCATGGCATCGTACACATGTACGTCTCTCGCACCGATCGCTTCGTGTGGATTGAACGCCAGCATGATCGCCCCTGGTTGCTGACCCCTGAACAACCAGACATGTTCCTACAGGCCCTCTCCAGCTGATCCTTACCCGTGTTTTGTGCCGCCTCCCCTTTAGGCCTTCCCTGAATCTGCCGATTAAGGCATATGTCCATCTCAGTCGTTGAGCACAATTCAGTCGTCGAGCCGAATGTAGGCGCTCAAGATCGGGCGCGATCCTTATCAACGATTCCTTCGGACAGCACCACGTCTTATTCGATTCGGCAGCGGCTGGCTTCCCACTATCACGCATTCTGGTTTCGCCTGAGTCAAGGGTTGGCCTGGTCACGTGGGACCTATCGTGAACGCTCCTCCGGACAATTGGAGAAGCTGAGCGGGATCGTCCGAGAACGGATAGAACGACTTCAGCAGTGCTTTGGCGTGCGATTCGAAGAGTATGCTCGACCCTTGACCGCACTGAAGCAGTACGATTACCTTGAGATTCTGGAACAGGCCTGGTCGGGGCTGCGACTTCCGCGTTCAAGAGGCGGAGTCGTCCAGGATATCGGTTCCAGCAATTTTTGGTACGCGCCCGTCTTGCACACCTTCTTCCGACCAACCGAGCTACTGGGCATCGAGATCGAGGGACACCGGATCTACATGAATGGGTACAGTCGTCTCGACTATGCACAAGGGTATATCCGACACCTGCCGAACGCGCAGTTTATCGTCGGCGACTATGCGTGCTACGAACGTCCGGCTGACATCGTGACGGCGTGGTACCCCTTCGTGACGCCCGATCCCGTGTTGGCCTGGCGACTGCCGCTCTCCGTGTTTGCGCCCCACGCCTTATTTTCACGGATCGCTCGTAACCTTCAGCCCCACGGCCGGTTTGTCATGATCAACCAGGGTCGGGAAGAGGCGACTCTCGCAGCCTCCCTCTGTAAGAAGGTCGGCCTCGCTCGGCAGGGTTTCTGTGAGATCACGACCCCACTCCGTCCCCGACGTCCTCCGGTGCTCTCGGTTTGGGGACATTCGCAGAGGTAGCAGTGCGCCCAGACCTACGCTACAATCGACCTTATGACGTACGTCATCCAGAATGCTGACGACCTGCGCTGGTTGATCGGCCATACCGGCGGGTTCCGTTCAGGCTATGTCACCGACGTACGGATCTCCAAGCGTCGGCTTTTTGACGAAGGGTCCGGGCGGGAGGTGCCGGCCGGGACGACAATCGCCGTGACCATTCGCTACGAGGTTCGAGGACTGGTTCGCGTTGCCACGCTCACGATGACGGGGGTGACGGATTTTTCGGTGTTCGAGCAAGATGGAGCCGATTGTTCGTCTCTCGGCATCATCCAGACGGAGTTAAGCGCGGGGAAATTGCGGTTCTGGTTCGATCCGCAAGGCGAGCTGTACGTCGTGTGTGATGAGGCCCATCTGGAGGAAGTCGCCGCTCCGTTCGTGACCGCCCGGCAGGTCGCAGAACTCGCTCGTTGGATTTTCCAAGGTCGGACCGCCCAAGGCCCCACCGTCGACTGGTTGTTAGGCGAGCTAGACCAGGCCGGCCTGCCTTGCACCTGGCGAGAGACGAAGCGGAACATGGCAACCCATCCCGCGGTGCAATGGGAAGGCGATCTGATTCCAGTCGGCGATTCCCTGGCCGGCGCGGACAATATGATGCATGTGATGGCCTATGGCCCCTTGGAACGGCATGGCTTCGGATTGATGCTGCGGGTGTTCGGGGATCAGAACCAACAGATGAGTCGCATTCTCGAAGTTCTGGCCGACCATATCACCCGACAATTCCCTGGTGACTGCCTGGTCGGCACGACGATCATCCCAGGCCGCGAGTGGGAGAAGTGGCTCGCACGGGAATCCCAGTCACGACATGGTCGGTAAGACGCGAGAGCCGAGGAACTGCAAGTCAGTGCACGTGTTCCGGGGAATACTGTTCCTTCCCATTCCCCGCTGAAAAACCGGCGTCACCGTTACCATTCACATAACCAGGGATGCCGTGGCCGGCGCCGTTTCCGTTCGTTTTCCTAGTTTTTCCGTTCACACACTCCACTAACGCCCAAAACCGTAATGGATTCACACTCTGCTTCCGCGCCACATGCAACGATGTGCCTTCCAACACGGTATTGAGCGAGAGGTCCGTGCGCCAACCCAAGTGTTTGGTCAATGGTGAGATGACTTTTTCCACCGCTGCGATCACTTTGTTTCCGTTGCTGAAGTGATTCAGCATGATGATTCGACCGCCTGGGCGACAGACCCGAATCATCTCATTCACGACCTTTCGATAATCCGGAACCGCCGTGACGACATACGCCGCAACCACCGTATCGAAGCTGTCGTCCTCAAATTCCATCGCGCCCGCATCCATGCGATGAAGCTCGACATGATTGAGGCAGAGCGCTTCAGCCTTCTCTTTCGCCTTGGCCAGCATGCCGTCTGAGAGGTCGATCCCAACGATACGGCAATGACTTGGATACATGGGGAGAGCCAATCCTGTCCCTACACCCACTTCCAAGACATGCTCATTCGGTTGCACGTTCAGATTCCGAATGGCTGATTCACGCCCTTCATGAAAGACTTTCCCAAACACCTTGTCGTAAAAGCCTGCGTACGTCGTGTAGACACGCTCAATTTTGATGGGATCCATGCTCTCCTCCAAACGCCAGACAACCCACTCGCTGCGTGCAGCTTTGCTGCGGAGTGTAGACAATCAATTCGCGATGTGTAGACGTAGGAATAAATTCTGGCGGGAAACCCCAGTGATGCAAGACCCGCCCGGAACGTCGCCCGCCGTACTCTAGCCAAACTTCTCTTCGTGAGTCAACAGCTTCCTTGACCGACTTGGAAATTGGTATCTTCGTCCGATTCTTTGATTATGGGACACGAATGGTCTCGCGATTTGGCAACCTTGATTCGCGTTCCGTTCCTATGGGATAGCTACGGTCATGATCCTAGCCGGCCTCTTCGCCACTGCCTTATTCGTCGGGTTGGTCGTCGGCGATTGGATATATTTCATCCGACTGACCCCGGACGCCGTTCGGTATGGCTGCCGGGTGGCGAATCGTTCGGATCAGTGGCCAGGTACGGAGCTCGGTTTGGTGCGTGAACGGTTCACTCCCAACGGGGTGTTGATCCTTCCCCACGGAGTCGCCTGGTTTTACCCGGAGTTATCGCAGATCGCGATTCGTCCTCAGTATCGATTCTTCTCCAGGCGGTTCCGCACAGCCTGGCCGGTGAAGGGCCTGATTCACCTTTCCCCCCACGACCAGGCGTTGGGCGCACTGTGTGTGAAACGTATCCCATGGTCATCGACACTGATCACATTCATGTGGTTTGCGCTCGTGTCCATCGGATCACTGACCTTCGTCGTTCAGTATGCCATGGAAGGTGGGTTCGCTTCGCTGGGAGGTGCGTTGGTTGGACTTGGCATTATCGGGCTGGCGGGTCTTGTCCTGGCCTTCGGGCTCGTCACGCTCGCTCTTTCCTATCGCCTGGAAGACACTCGGCTGATGAAGGTCTATGAGGAGTTGCGCGAGACGCTCTCGAGTCCCGTCTCTTCCTAACGTTCGCTCTGATCACGACCCTCGATTCGAAAAAACTCCAAGAAGTGGTCGTATTCGGCAGGCAAACTTACTGTAGATCGATTCCGCGCCAGGCCGGCGATGATCCCACGATGCTTCTTCGCAAGGCCTGAGGCCTCAAACGCGCGTTGGAACTGCCGCCAGCGCAAGGCCGGATCGGTCAGGATTCTGGTTTGTTCTTCGATCGGCAACCCATGGACCATGGTCGTCAATGTGCGAACCGCTTTTTCCACGCTTTCGTACGGCGGAGCCAGCTTGAGTCCCGCATAGAACGTTTCGAGGTGGTAGCGAAACTCCGTTTTAAGCGCATGGAACTCATCAGGTGTGGTCGGTAAGACTTCTGGCATGATAGTCAGGACAATGATACGGTAAGAAGGAACCAGGTCACAACTTTTTCAGGGAGGGCTGTATGAATCGGATGGTTAATGGGCTGCTTGTGGCAATGGGGATGGTCGTTGTAGTCGGGTGTTCCTCATACCACCATCATCACCACGGCATGGGAGCAAGCAAGAGCGACGCCTATTGGCAGAAGGGTCAGCAAGACATGGAGGGGCTTATCAATCGGACCGTACAGGATCCGAATAAGGCAAAAGAGGTCAACGCACTCGTCGGTGAGATCATCAACGAACTGAAGGCCAGCCGAGAACAGGAACGAAACTACCACCGGCAACTCTATACGCTCAACACCAGCTATACGGCGGAGCCGGCCGAATTTTCAAAAATCCTCAACGAGGCGACCATTCAACGGACAGAGAGCTCGGCCAAAGTCCTTTCCCTCCGATTCAAGATGAAGGAACTGATGACGGCCGATGAGTGGAAAGCCATGTCCGATAAGATGCTGTCCTATAGCAGTCGCTATCGGCACGGAAGTACCGGTTCCAAAGCCGGTTATTGACGCGTAGCCGGCGCGGCTTTGAGCGGCACCGCCGCCCAGGTCGCGCCGGCATCGGTCGAGCGATAGAGCCCACTCCCATTCGTTCCGGCATACAGAAGCTGCGAGTTCCTTGGATTCATGGCTAGGGCGCGAATGTTCATCGTGGCAATGCCCTGCTTCGCCGCTTTCCAGGTTGTTCCACTGTCGACGCTTTTCCAGACCCCGGCTGGGCCACCGACATAGATCACGGATGGATCCGTGGGATGGAGGAGCAGGCTGCTGATGAAGGGATCGGCTAGGGATTGTCCGATTCGGTCCCATGTCTCGCCCTTATTCTCGGTACGAAAGAGCCCTTTTGTGGTCCCGGCATACACGACGTCGGGATTCGTCCGATCGATTTCCATGGCATTGACCCCCAACGCCATGGACGCCATCAGTTCACTCTCGGGAATGAGCCCGGTATTGATCCGCTTCCACGACATCGCCCCATCATCTGAGCGATAGACTCCGCCTGTCGTGCCGCCATACAGGATTGTGGGGTCTTTCAGATTGATGGCGATGGAGGTCACGATGTGGACTTCCTTCATCCCGTTCATCCGTTCTTCCCACTCGCGGCCTGCATCCTTTGAGTAATAGGCCCCGACAGTTGTTGCGATATAGATCGTTTCGTTCAGCGCCGGGTGAAAGACGAACTGGTTCACGAACGACACATGTTCTTTCAATCCGACATTATGCGGTAGCCACCGTTGCCCACCATCTGGGCTTTTGTAGACCGCGTCCCCCATTGTGCCTGCATAGATCGTGGCCGGCAGCACAGGATCAATCGCCAGCGTCGTCACCCGCCGGGCGCTAAAGCTTGGAAATCTCTCCCAGGTTCCACCGCCATCCCGCGACTTGTAGACGGCATCGTTCGTGGCCACATAGAGGATATTCGCGTTGGTGGGATGCAGCGCGATCGAGACGATGGACTCGCTCTCCTTCTGGCAGGCAAGCGCGGAGATCAGAAGCGTGAGAGAAACCAATGTACGGGCAGCGCGAGGCAACATCATCGTGGAGCGGGACCTAACCATAGGGATTGGAGGCGAGTCAAGAGAGGAGATCTAAGCGACAATGTTGCCGGAATAGAAGAGTAGCTATGCTGCGGTACCTATAAGACTCTCTAGAGGAATGCGCAACTTGCGGTGAAGTCGACGAATCATCTCGAGCGAGAGATTACGCCTCCTTGTAAGGATTTCTGACACGCGCCCCCGCCCACCAAGAAGACTCTCCAAATCCCTCCGCGTCATGCCGAGTTGATCCATCCGAAATGTGATCGCGTCGACCGGGTCTGGAGGACAAATCGCGTGATGTTTCGCTTCATACGCTTCGACAAGCGTCGTGAGTACGTCCAGCTCATCACCGGCCTTCGTGCCTGGTTTCGCATCCATCAGTTGTTCAATGCGACCTAACGCCCGGTCATAGTCTCGGGCCGTCTTGATTGGACCAATGGTCATGGCAACTCCTCCCATGCTAGATGCTTGTCACATCGATCGCATCATACTCGACGTGTGTGCCGATGAATCGAATGTACACCACTCGGTACGGATAATTGATCTTCACAATCAACCGATATTGATTCCCCGCCACGTTGCGGTCGCCCCACAGGCCGCAATCTTGCCTTTTACACGTCAGAGGCCTACAGTTCAATTATGTCTACGTTCATGGAATAGTTGACCCTCGCGCCAATATAGCCCTATCCGTTTTCGACGATGAGAGATCCGACTTGGCGAGGTATTTCGAAATGAGCAAAAAGCTGACCGGCAAAGCACTTTCTAATTTCGAGGCCCAGCGCGATGTGTGGCAGGAAGTCCTGGACGGGGTACGGGAGATCAAAGCCGAGTCGTACCTTTTTCGTGTGCGATTTACCACTCAATTGTCCTCTGACCCCTACTCTCTTTTTCTGAAGTAACGCGCCGCTTTATTAGCTCTATCCTTTAGGCAGAGGCATCAGATGATAGATATCCATCCCTGGCAACGTGGTCCAAGGGAATTGTTCCAATTTGCAATAACCGCCTACGCTAGCCCCGATGAGGCAGGTCGTCGTATTTCTTTCCTCTTAATTGATGTATGCGTGGAAACCGCGCTTCGAACGTTTCTGGGGCTCCCGGCTAAGATCTCCGGCTCAGCGAAGGGATATTCGGACCTAAAGCAATATGCCAATGGAAAGTTTCATGACCTGACAAAAGGAATCGAAGCTGCTGCACCCGGGAGAATTCCCGATAACGAATTGCATCACATTCGTTTCTACCACAATGTCAGAAACCATCTTTATCACGAAGGCAATGGGATCACAATTCCAGAAGAGCATGTTCGTGGATATGGCACTCTGGCGGCGAAGCTCCTCAAAGAGCTCCTTGAAATTGATGGCCATGCAATGCTTCCTCGCGCGTGGAAGCAAGTTGATCACATACAGTCGCGCTCTCTCGATGAAATGCGTGGAGCTCTGGAACGGGAGCTTGATCAGTTCGAGCAGGCAATTAATGCGGTGATGGAAACAATCGCACCTAAAATGGTGTACCCAAGTACAATCCGTCGGCTCAAAGAGCTCGCTGATTTTACTATCACGACCTTTGGAGCCGATCTGGAATCATTTCGCGATCTCATCAATAAAAACCTTACAGATGAAAAAGCGAGGGAATGGCTCTTAAAGTTCTTGGCGGATGATCTCAGCTATGATTCTCCGCAGGTTATCTCAAACAGTCAATTGATCATGGAACTTGCCAAGGACCCGACGGCCTTCTATTCGTTCCTGATCGGAATGCAATTTATCCCCCTCGACGACATTTCCATGGACACCCTCGATAAGTGGGATGACATTTCCTTTATTCAACAAGCTGAGTACAGCATCCTGGGAATTTATGAATCGGCCAAATTCTTTTTTGAAATGCTCCGTGACAAGCATTGGCTTGGCATGAGCGAAGCGCAATTACTTGAACGGTGCAAAGATCTCCGAGACAAGCTGAAAACGATTTCACCAAAGGTGGCGGGGCTACATCTGTCTAACTAACCGCTAGCTCTGGTGGCATCATCGAGGAATGTTCCAGACAGGATTACATTCAAGGATCTTGATAGGTACGCAGTCTAGGGTCAGGTGTGCGTATTGACTTATTGAAACGATTCTTCCCGTCTCTTCACACCATTGACGCTAATCAGCCACGCACAAGACTTTCACTTCGCCGAGACAGTTCCGCTCGGCCTTCGTCTTCATATAACCGCGGCCTTGGCAAATGATGGATACCACGTTCTCCGCTATGGGCCATTACGCATCAGGGTCCTGAACCATTCTATAATCTGCCAATATACTCATCTGTTCTTTCGGAGACTTACCGTGGACTTATTCATCATCTGCATAGCATCGTTGCTGGCTTCCGCCCTCACGCTGTTCTCTGGATTCGGACTCGGCACCCTGCTGATGCCGGTGGTGGCCCTCTTCTTTCCCCTAGAATTGGCGATTGCGATGACGGCTATGGTCCATCTGGCCAACAACCTCTTCAAGATTGGGTTGCTCGGACGAAAGGCTGACTCCTCTGTGTTGATGAAGTTTGGACTACCGGCGATTGCGGCAGCCTTTGTGGGAGCGGTCTTGCTGACGTATCTGGGCGAACTCAACCCGATTTATGAATACCAGGCCTTTGGGAGTGCTCGGCAAGTATCAGCACTCAAGTTCGTCATCGGTGTGCTCATTATTTCCTTCGTTACCTTGGAACTTTCCCCAACCTTTTCTAAGACGGCGCTTGATCGCAAATGGCTTCCGCTTGGCGGCGTCATCAGCGGGTTCTTCGGTGGGCTCTCCGGTCACCAAGGCGCCTTCCGCAGCATGTTCTTGATTAAAGCGGGTCTTGAGAAGGAAGCGTTTGTCGCCACGGGGGTCGTGCTCGCAGTTCTGGTCGATATCGCCCGCATGGTGATCTACGGGGCAGGTATTTCGGCTCAGGGTGCGGCCATTAACTGGCCACTGGTCACTGCGGCCTGCACATCAGCCTTTACCGGTGCCTACGTCGGCGCGAAGGTGCTCCAGAAGGTTACGTTCAGGTCGGTCCAGTTAGTGGTCTCGGGTCTGTTGATTCTGGTGGGAGTCGGTCTCATAGTGGGCGTCTTGTGATTGAGATCATCCGTTCGCGCCGCTGCATACACGTTGAGGCGCGCGAGTTGATCGCATAGTCATACGACGATGACAGTTTGTATGAGCCGCTGTTTTCACCCAGGCCGTGTGAGGGATAGCCGATGAAATAATGAATGAGCGGCGCTTGAGTTCAGGAACGGTATCGACGTACCATTTCACCCCATCGACTCGATCGGTACGCGTCGTAAGAACACGGTGCACCACGTGAATGATCGACGCGCTTCGAGTGAACGCGCCCATCTGCTTCGGTGCAACTTCACAATCCAACCAAAGGAGGCTTTCATGGCTGGCTGGTTCGAACTAAAAAACAACGACAAAGGTCAGTACTGGTTTGTCCTCAAGGCGGCCAATTCTGAGGTGATTCTGACGAGCGAGCAGTACGAGAGCAAGGCCTCGGCTGAAAATGGCGTCGCATCGGTCCAGAAGAACAGCCCAAGTGATGATCGCTACGAGCGGAAGGATGCGTCAGACGGCCGGTTCTTCTTCACGCTCAAGGCAGCCAATCATCAGGTAATCGGCAAAAGCCAGATGTATGCGTCAGCGGCTGGTCGTGACGCCGGTATCACGTCGGTCAAGACCAACGGTCCCAGCACCACGATCAAGGCCGACGCCTAACAAACCCTACTGGTGCCTGCGGCCGCACCGAGATGTCCTATCCGAGCGGCCGCAGAACCTTTCACGAACTGTTCGGTCCCTACAGCTTCAGGCGCTCGGTGTACCCGGTCAGCTCGACGTAGCCTTGGCCTTCTACAGGCTGACCTCGCTTGGTCCCAGTCACCGCCACCGCGCCCTCCCAATAAGACACCATGGTGCTGCGGGAGGTATGCAATTCCTGATCGGCGAGGAGCGGAACGACATCCAGCACAAGGTCGAGTGACGGGAATTTCAAGCGCCACCTCGCCGGATAGATGGCCTTGCTCTCAGGGCTGGTCCAGGTTGCCGTCGACTCGATCTGAAAGTCCGTCACCTCGAGATGTTGCGGGCTTCCATCCGATGATATAACCGTCCCACTGGACGCAAGATCGTAGGATCCATCTTTCAGTCGCATCCGATAGAGCATAAGCTCAGTGTTGTCCTCCAATTGGATGCTGAACCAATCCCAGCCGACTTGATCGTCCCCGAGTGGGCCAGATCCGAATTCATGGTCCATCCAGCTTGTTCCGGATACTTCAAACTGTTCGCCATCGATCGTCAGGCGGCCTGTGGTCGAGAGCCTGGTAAACGAATAGTAGTGCGAGGCTTGGCTCACATCCTTACCTTTTTGGCTGATGCCCGCAGCGCCATGCGCAACCGGAGGCTTGGCTGGTTCGAGCCTGAGGGCAAGGCTATGTGTCTCATCGTGGGCAACGAGGGTATGCACTCCGGCAGAATCCGGCTCAGCCTCGGCGCGCCACTTATCGATCCACACGCGAAGCCGCGATTCATCGGCTCCCGCCTTCCCCAACCCTTCCCGGCTGAGTTTTTCCGAAAAATGGAATCGCTTTCCGGTGATATCGGTCACGGCGAAATGCGCCAGATAGATGTGGTGCAACGACCATTTCGAGGGCAGGGTCTTAATGTCCTCCGGCGAAACCCCACGACGAAAAAAGGTCAGCTCGAAGCCGAACGATCGTCCTGTTTTCGACCGGAGATGGCCGGTGTAGTACCACCACTCGGTCCGGTAGCTCGGATGCGAGCCGTGGTCCCTTGGAAATTCGTACCGATACCCGGCGGTCGCCGGTTGAAACGTTGACGAAGGAGGATTGGTGTCGGATGCCACGGCAAAGTCGACGGCGAGCGCAGCCGTGGCTAGAACGGCGAGTCGAACACCTCGGATCATTCGCTCCTCCTCATGATTCCACTCAGAATGGCACCTTAAGAGCCGGATGCCTCGGGCTGTTTATAGCACGCGTGTCTGCATACGAACAAATCACCCGTCTGTGAGCGGGGTTTCACGGCTCCGAGGAAATCACCGGTCGGCACCATCGTTGACAATTTTCACGCGCCTCAGCTATCGTGAGTTATGTTGATTGATCGGGAGGGTGGGCCATCAAACACAGGTCCGGCCAAGTACGAGGATGCCTTCATCATTCCAAACCGCCTTCCGGTGTTCCCGTTACCGAACGTCGTCTTTTTTCCGAAGACCTATCTCCCCCTCCACGTGTTTGAACCACGGTACCGCCGGATGGTGGCCGACGTGACCATAGGCGGTCAATGTATCGCCATGGCTCTGCTGAAAGAAGGATGGGAGCCGGATTACTATGAGAATCCAGCTATTTACCCCGCACTCTGCATCGGACGGATCGTGAGCGTACAACCTCTACCCGATGGCCGTTCGAATATTTTGCTCCAAGGTCTCGAACGGTGTGAGATCCTTGAAGAACACTTTGAGAAGCCCTACCGTGAAGCAACCATTCGTGTGACACCCATGCAATCGAAAGAAGGATTGTCCACCGGTGTCAGACGCTCGCTGATCGAGGTGCTCGGACGATATCTCCAAGCCAGGGAGGATAGCGCGGCCTGGCAGGGGTTTTTCCGTGAAGAAGTCAGTGATGAAGTACTCGTCAACACACTCTCCACCTATTTGGACTGTACACCGCTAGAGAAACAATTTTTGCTGGAAGCCGACGGATTGCACCAGCGGGCCCGTCGGTTGAACGATGTGGTGCAATTCATGCTGCACGAGCATCGCAGCGCAAAGGACTGGGAATAAACCATGGATCGGACCGTCGCGATCGACGTCAGCCGTTTGTGCAAAACGTACGATACCCATAAAGCAGTCGATGATTTGTCGTTTCAGGTCTACACAGGAGAAATTTTTGGCTTGCTGGGACCGAACGGTGCCGGCAAGAGCACGACGCTTCGCACACTGATCACCCTGTTGCATCCGACATCGGGCACGGCCACCATCATGGGCCATGACTCGGTGCGCGAGGCGGACAAGGTGCGGACCGTGATCGGGTATGTACCGCAGGAACGGGCGATCGATCGATTCCTGACCGGGCGCGAGCACCTTCAATTACTGGGCGCTTTGTACCATCTGTCGAAGGACGAAGCGGCCAAACGCATCGGCGAGTTGCTCACACTGGTCGAGTTAGAGGCCCATGCCGACCGGCCGGCCAAGACCTATTCCGGCGGGATGAAACGCAAGCTCGACATTGCCTGCGGGTTGTTGCCCGATCCAAAAATCTTGTTTCTCGATGAACCGACATTGGGGCTCGACGTCCAGAGTCGACTCCGGATTTGGGAATACGTCCGGATGCTCAAGGCTCGCGGCATGACGGTCGTGATGACGACCAATTACCTAGATGAGGCTGATCAGCTGTGCGATCGACTGGCCATTATTGACGGTGGCAAAATTAAGACGATGGGGTCGCCGGTTGAACTCAAGATCGCGCTCGGCGGAGACATCGTCTCCTTGACCCTCAAAGAGGTCGACCGGATACCGGCACTCGAGACTGATTTGAAAGGGCGTCCGGCCATTAAGTCTGTCCGAGCGACCACGAAGGGCTTAGACATCCGGGTCGAATCACCCGAGAAGGCCTTACCCACCATCCTTGAATCGGCTAATCGATTGGGGTGTAGTATCGAGTTCATTCAGTACAACCGCCCGCGCTTGGACGATGTGTTCATCGCCCATACAGGCCGGGCCATCACCGAGTCCATACCCGAAACCGAATCGGCATAAAGGAGTCCCGTGGAGCATTATTGGCAGGAAATTAGTGCTTTGACGATGCGGTGGGTCCGACGGCTGAGCCGTGAAAAATTCAGCATGCTGTTCACCCTCGTGCAACCCATGCTGTTTTGGCTCATTTTCTTCGGAAATCTGTTCCAGCGAGCAGCGGATACACAAGTCATGCAGGCGCCGAACTATATCAGCTTTCTGGCAGCCGGGGTCGTCGTGATGACCGTCTTAAACAACGGCCTAGCAGGCGGCGTCGATCTGCTGTTCGACAAAGAAAACGGGTTCCTCGAGCGTTTGATGTCTACCCCGATTCATCGAACGTCCGTCATTTTGAGTCGATTTATCTTCGTCATGGCGATTACGTCGATGCAGGTCCTCGTCATTCTCGGCGTGTCCTATCTCTTCGGTGTGCATCCCGCAACAGGCATCCTCGGTGTGGCGATGATCCTATTGATCGGAATGATGTTCGGCGTCGGACTGACCGCCATTTCCATGGCGATGGCCTTTTCCGTGAAAAGCCACGGCGACTTCTTCTCGGTGTTGGGGTTTCTCTCGCTCCCGATGATTTTTCTCAGCTCGGCGTTGGTCCCGCTGACCGCCATGCCCGGATGGATGAGTTTCTTGGCTCAGTTCAATCCGATGACCTGGGCGATCGATGCCGTACGCCCGCTCATCCTGTCCGGATGGAGTGAGGCGTTACCTCACGTGGGAATGGTAATTGTCGTCATGTTGGTCTTTGATGCCCTCTGTCTGTACGGAGGAGCCAAGGCGTTCCGTCGCGCGATGGGCTGACCGCATGGAAGAAGCGTTCGCTTGACGTCACCCATAATCCATCGGATGATGGAAGTAAGCCGTTGTCGTGTACTTAGTGCCTGACGAAGCGGCAGAAAACTCCAGACGCCATGATTTCAGAAAGTCAAATTCGGGCGCTCATTCGGCTGTTGTCCGATGAGGACGACAAGATCGTTCGAACCATCAGCGGAAGGCTCATCGACATCGGTCCCTCGGCGGTCCCTCTTCTCCAGGAAGCGGAAATCGAGCAGCCCGAAATGGGGGACCGGATCGCGTCCGTGCTTGAGGAGATCCGTGGAGGAAAGCTGGAAGATGAGTTGACGAGCATGGTAACCCGTGCGAACGAGTCTGTCTGCCTGGAAACTGGCGCGTTTCTCATCGCTCGTTACGCCTACCCGACGTTGGAAGTGGCTCGCTATCGTGATCAGTTGAACACGATGGCAGACGAGGTTCGAGCCAGGATCGGCTGTCGAGCGTCCGGTGAAGAAGCCGTCAATGCGTTGAATCGGTACCTGTTCACCGAACAAGGGTTTAAAGGGAATACCAAAAATTACTACGAAGTCGAGAACAGCTACCTCAACTGCGTCATGGATCGGCGTGTCGGTATTCCGATCAGTTTGTCTGCTGTCTACCTCTTCCTCGGACAGCGTTTAGGGCTTCCGGTGTTCGGCATCGGCATGCCGGGGCATTTTCTAGTGAAGTATGAGTCTGATCGATACAAGATTTTCATTGATTGTTTCAACGGCGGCGCCTTACTGACCGAAAAAAACTGTGCCCGGTTTCTCACGGAAGCTGGCTACGGCTTCGACGACAAGTACCTTCAGAAAAGTCCGGTCCTGGCCATTCTCTCTCGCATGGTCAAAAACCTCCTGGCGATCTATTCCAAGGCCGGGGACTCGATCAAGACCGAGCGTTTGACCAAGTTTATCGAAATCCTAGGTGGGGCTCCTCGCGAAGAAGGGCTGTAACAGACTGCTGAAAAAGTCCGCCAGCTGCGTTCTCACATCACTCAGAGGCTCAACGTACCGAAGCGTACGCCTCGCCTCTTTGCTCGCTGCGGCCTTGCTGGACAGCCTTTTTGAACAGTCTGTAGGATGCCACTTGTCTGATATTTTTGACCTACTGACCGGTTCAATTCCAGCGCATTCAGAAGGTTCTCCAGCAATCTGCTAAAGCTTAATCGTCAGAAGATCTTTCCCCTTCCAGATCTTTCCTCGATATTCTTCCGCCGCCTGTGCCTTCACATCATAGCGATCCGCAATCGGGTAGAAATGCGAGAGGACGAGTTGTCCCACACCCGCCTCCTTCGCCACCTGACCGCATTGTCCGGCGTGGAGATGGGCCGGGCCCGGGCGGTTGGCCGGAAACGAGCAATCGAGTACGGCAAGGCCGGCATCCTTACACAGCCCAATCACCTCGTCACAATATTGGGTATCTCCTGAGTACACGAGCGACTTCCCTCGGTACTCAATCCGATAACCGACGCTGGAGAGATCGGGAACGTGCACCACGGGCTTGGGCACCACGCGAGTGTCTCCGATCCTGAATGGTCTATCTGTTACTTCCCTGAAGGAGACTCGGAACGGTGCAGGGGAAAAGCTGGGGAAACTCTTCATGATCGACTGTAAGAGTCGAATCGTGCCCCTTGGGCCAATCAGCGTCATCCCTGGACGATGACCGCCTCCGTATTTGGCATAGATCACCGCATCGAAAAAGAAAGTGATGAAGTCGGAGAAGTGGTCCGCGTGAAAATGCGAGAACAGAATGTGCGTGATCCGGTGCCGGTTTATCCCGGTCTTGATCAAGTTCATCAAGGTGCGGGGACCGAAATCGAGCAGAATGTGTCGATCCGTGCGCACCAGATACCCGGCCGCAGCACGGGTGGGATGGACGTTGGTTCCAGAACCGAGAATGGTCAGGCGCATAGGTTGAACTCGTCAGCCGTAGATTAAGAGGTCACGTTCAGTTGCTCAAAAAGTTCTTGAGCTTCAATCAAGTCAGGGTTGACACCTTGTCCGCTAAACCTGGAGAGGACAGAGTCTAAGATGCTTCTAGCACTATCTGGTTTGCTCTGTTTTCGCAAGAGCTTCGCCATACTGGTTGCAGCCCGAAGTTCTAACATTGTTGCATGTTGGTCCTGAGCGATAGTCAAAGCTTGAGAAAAGCATTGCTCTGCTGCAATAACCGATCGGTCTGATTGCGCGAGTAAGAGTTCACCTTTCAGCCGAAGCAGTTCTGCCTGCCAGCACAGCTCTCCCTGAGTTGCGGCAAGTTCCTGTGCCTGCTGAATTGCAATCAAACCTTCCGCGACACGTTGGCTCCGTAAATGAATCTCAGCTAAAAGAGCCAAGGTATAGGTATGGTTGAGACTCGCTTTTGCTCTTTGTGCAGCCGAGAGTCCTTCTAATAACCTTTGCAAACCGTTTTCTTTTCCCTGTTCGGCTAGAGCCCAGCCTTGAAAGGACATTGCCCATGCCAAAGGCACCTCAAACGAATGCTTAGTGGAAAGCCTAATTGCTTCCTCGGTCAGTCTCAGGGTTCTATTCGTGTCACGGAGAGTGGAATAGATCCATGAAGCGGTCGCCAAAGTAAATGCCAATGTGAACGGGTGTTCCAATTTCCTTGCCATAGCGATGGCCTCTTCTACCAGCGTTTCGACCTCATCAACTTCTCCCTCTATCCATAATGTTCTCGCCAGTATGATTCTTGCGGTGATCCCAGGATCTTGGGTATAGGGTAAGACTTGCGTGCAATGTCTTTGTGGATCATACAGTGACTTTGCTTCATATAAATGTGTCCTGGCTTCGCTGAACCGACTAAGGAAGGAATAGGTTGAGCCCACACTTTCGTGAGCTCGAATCAGTAAATCCGGGTTTTGCTGCCGGCTTGCCCACGAGAGGAGACTTTCAGCCAGCGTGCACGCCTTGGCGAGAGGCCCTCTGACCAGATGGAACACCCATAATCCCCACAGAGAGAGAAAATATTGCTCGGAACGAGGATTCTCCTGCGCGAGATTTCTGGCCCTGAGATAATTGTGCTCTATTTCATCGGAGGCATACCCTTTTAATCTCAGCAAGGGAGCACCACGTGCAATCAGGAGTTCCAGTTCCAGAGCATGACGCTCTTGGCTTGTTGGTAGAGTCTCAAGCAAATCTAACGTCCGATTAAAATGGCTGAGTGCTTCCGCATCCGCTGATTGCACCACATCTCTGCGAGCGGCAAGGTGCCAATACTGAACAGCCTCGTTAATCGCCCCAGCCTGCTCATAGTGATACGCCAGCAACTCCGGTTCTGCCTTGACACGTTCTGCGAACCCAGTCTCCAGCGTTTTCGCAATACGGGCATGTAGGACTCGGCGTGATTTTTTCGACAGCGTACTATAGGCAGCGTCTTGGATAAGGGCGTGTTTAAAGAGGTACTTGGCGGCAGGAATCTCGCCCTCCTGAAAAATAAGCCCTGATGCACTCAGTAGGTGGAGCGCATGGTTCAACTCACCCTCGGTAACATCAACGGTCTGCCGTAACAGCTCATAACCAAACTCCCGCCCGATCGTGGCTCCCGTTTGGACAATTTCCTTGGCAGGACCCAATCGGTCTATCCGTTCCATCAGCAAGGCTTGCAGAGAGTCCGGAATGGACAATTCCTTTATGGGTCCCTTCAGGCTGAATGAATCCTTTGCCTCAGCCAGCAATCCGGATTCGAGCAGGCTTTTCGTCAACTCTTCGAGATAAAGAGGGACACCGTCGGTCTTGGCCAGAATTGTGTGTTGCACTTCGGGCGGAAGCGCTTTTCCTCCGGTCATCGATGCGAGAAGTTCGGCGCTATGTCGACGAGGCAGCCGACTCAGCGTCAGAAACGTGATGTGACTATAATCCGCCCAAACCGGTTTAAAGTCAGGCCGAAAAGTGATTGTCAATAACACCCGCATCGGCTGGATGCGGTCAATAATCCTTGTCAGGAGGTCCATGGTCGTTGGATCAAGCCAATGGGCATCTTCCACAATGAAGAATGTCGGACAACGATCCGCCAGCCCGTGGAGTTGGTGCACGAGCGCTTCAAGAGTCATTTCCTTCCGTTTTTCAGATGACGCATTCAGCGGCGGATGCCGGACATCCCCATGGATCGAGAGCAGGTCTGCCAGCAATGCTACCGTCGTCTGGTCCTCGATGCCTCTGTGGATTGCGAGTGCATCGAGCTTCTGCAGCTGCATGGTCGGACTGTCCTGCCCAGTCAGGCCAGCTGCCTGTCGGAGATAGGTGATGGCTGGATACAGTGCTGTATTCGTATGATACGGCGAACATTGAAATAGAATGGTCTCGTAACGCTCCGCGACAAGTCGGTCGCGCAGACCACGGACAATTCGCGACTTGCCGATGCCGGCTTCACCGCAAAGGATCACCACCTGCCCTTCACCGCCGACAGCTTCACGCCAGCGACCCAAGAGAAGCGCCATTTCGTGCTCTCTTCCTATGAAATTCGTCAATCGACTGGATCGATACGACTCGAACCGGCTGGCCGAATGCTTGATGCTCAGAACCTGCCAAACCTGGACCGGCGTTTCGAATCCCTTGAGAGAAACGCTGCCTCGATCCGCAAACTCGAACTCACTTCCGACCAGGCGCTTCGTCGCAGAGTCAACGACCATTTGATTGGGCGCCGCGAGGGACTGCAGACGGGCGGCCAGATTCGGAGTTTCCCCAAACACGGACCGTTCCCTAGCCGTGTCTTGTCCTAGAACTTCCCCCACGATGACCTGTCCGGTTGCGATCCCAATTCGTGCCGCAATGTCAACCCCCTGATGGACGGGATCCTCGCTGGGAAGGGCCTTTACCAAATCCAACACGGCCAGTCCGGCATGGACCGCTCGCTCCGCATCGTGTTCGTAGGCATGGGGGTATCCGAAATACACCAACAGCCCATCACCCATGTATTTTGCGATATAGCCATTGAATCGGCTGATCGCTTGGCTACAGGTGTCGAGAAAACGTCGGATGGCCGTTTGGAGGTCTTCAGGATCCAACTGACCAGCCAGCGCCGTCGAACCCACCAGATCACAAAACATGATCGTCAATTGGCGACGTTCGGCTCGATCTCGATCGGAAGGGAACGGCTTTATTTCCTGGCCGGTTGGAGAAGGTGAAGGTTTCGCACTTTCACCCTCACCGCTTTGTGACAGTTGTGCGATGGCGCGCAACAGCTTTTTCCGATGGCCCAGCAATACACCCAGCGACGCCAAATCGTCATCATTCAGTTCGGACAGGACGTCCCAGGTAATGGCATTCTGCTGAAATGATTCCCGATAGACCTCAAGGCCAAAGCTCTCTAGCCAAGCTGACACGCGGTCATCCATAATCAACAGGGTCCATGATGAAGAGTTATCGGCGGATCGAGGAAGCGCACGAGATGGATCAATTCTCTATTGCAGACGGCGAGGCCGTCATTGATAATCTTTCTATGCCGAGTAATTCGACAAAGTCCGTCTATCATCCTCTTGTACGGCGATTAGAGCATTGGGTCATTTCTCTCGGGATGTCGGTGATTGCTTATCTGCTTGAGAAAGTGATTCTCCGTTCGATCAAGAGCGACGGCGTGAAACTTTGATATTCACCAACCACCGGCTCATAGAACGACTCGTCTTCATCGCCCGCGTATCAGGTCAAGAACCAATCCAGCGGTCAGGAGAGCGGCCACGATGCCGAACGTAACCGGTATCCAGTCGGCGACAATTGCCGACGTGGCCGTGAGCCCGCTGGCAAGAGTACTTGCGGCAGCGGTCAGACCCAATGTCAGACGCCGCCCTGTATGGCGCATCATCTCCTCGAGCGAATTAGCCCGAAAATTGACGACAAGCTTCTGACCTGGTCGAGCACCGATTAGGTGCTCGATGGCCTCGACCACCCGTTCAGCTCGCACTTTCAACTTCTGTGACTGATACACCAGAGTTTTGGGATCGAGTGCAGCGCCCATGCGCTTGACGGTCAAGCGCATCAAGAACTTGCCTGCCACTTCATACGGATCGAGCTTTGGATCCAGATCCGCTGTTGCCAGTTGTACTTGTGCGAGCGCCTTGGCCGCGAGCGTCAACGACGCCGGCAGTGGAACACCATGGCGGAACCCGATCGCGCTCATTTCTTGGAGGAGCGGCCCGATCTGCATCTCGGCCAGAGCCGCCTTGCGGTATTTCGCCATGACTTCGCCGATTTCACTTTTAAACCGAGGCACGTCCAGATCACTGCGATCGAGAGAACCTGTCATCATCAGCGTGACATCACTGAGAAAGTCCACGTCCTCCTTCCACAGGGCCATCAGCAACAGCAAGAGATGTTCACGTAAGTCGGCATCTACGGCGCCTACCATCCCGAAATCGAGAATGTAGATGCGGTCCTTCCACCACATGAGATTACCCGGGTGGGGATCGGCATGGAAGAAACCGTCGACCATGATCTGTTTGTAGTAACTTTCCAGGAGCTGGCGGGCGGCTTCGATACGCTCCGGACCCTCCGGGGCCCGTGTGATCGGCACACCTTGGATCTCCTCCATCACCAACAGTCGCGATGTCGACAGCTTGTGGTGCACGGAGGGTACGGCGAGGTGATCATAGTCCGCGAGGACCGTGTGCATCAGGCCGATATTTTCGATTTCTTGATGAAAGTCCAGTTCCCGATGGAGCGACGTGGACAGGTGCTTGAACACGGCCTCCATATTCACCACTTGATTGAGAGCGGGACGTTGCCCGACCTTCTGCGCAAATATTTCAAGCAAGCCAAGATCTTGTTCGATTTCGGCTCGCGCCGTGGGTCGTTGGACTTTGATGACCACTCGGTCACCGGTTTCGAGCGTGGCCCGGTGGACCTGCGCAATGGTCCCGGCAGCGAGCGGTTTGGGGTCAATCGATTCAAATACGTCCTCCCACGGCACCCCCAATTCTTGCTCAGCAACACGAACGACTTCGCTCTCGGGCATGGGTGGAACGTGACTCTGCAACATCGCGAGTTCTTCGATGTATTCCACAGGAAGCAGATCGGGACGGGTCGACAACACCTGTCCGAGCTTCGAGAAGGTCGGACCCAACTCTTCCAGTGCGGCCCGTAGACGCTTCGCTTGTTGTCGACGAATGGACGGATCAGATGCATCCGGCCGGCTAAACAGTTCTTTCAGACCATGCTTCGCCATCACGGTGGCGATGTGCACGGCTCGTGCTCCTAGATGGGGCTCTGTGACTTGAGATTCATCCTGTGGTTGGCGAACGCGCAGAGGTTCCGAACTGGGTCCAACTCCCATCGATTCGGTATTCACGATAACGACGGTGCAGCGGGAATTGTGACTGATGCGGTTGGGCACATTACCGAGTAAGAATTGCTTCCTGCCGGCCATCCCGGAATTTCCGACCACCAGGATATCGACTGCTTCCTGCTCCGCGGTGCTCAGGATTGCCGATGCTGGATCACTATCAATGACGACGAAGGCATGTCCCCGCTCTCCGGCGATCTGCCTGACGAAATTTCTTAGTTCGTCATTGGCAGCGGCTGCCCGTGTTTGTTCGGCCGCCCCGAACTCTGTGGTGGATGGGTGTTGCGGATGGATGACCTGCACGACGTACAGCTCTGCGCTGTATCGTTCAGCAAATTGAGCGGCCCAGAGGACAGCATGATCCGCCGTTTTAGAACGGTCGGTGCCTACCATGACACGTTGTATGGTGCTGTTCTGCGGATGATGGTCCATAATTCTTACGAGTTTCCCCAACGACGATCGTGATTTGAGTATGGCTATGGCAGCAGTCGCAAGTCAATTATGCACCTATGCAGCAGACATATGGGTAAGCCCAGTTTTGACAGGAGAGATGACCGCTAAGCGGAGCGGCGTTGATTCATTGACGACTCCTCGGTCGCGTTCGTATGATCCACCATTCATGAGCAAACTGATTCACCACCAACGGGGAGAGATCAACCCGGCGTGGCTTGTCGTCCTGCTAGTCTTCATCGTCGCCGCAGTGTGGATCTGGAAACGGCTGTCGATCGAGGCACAAGACTATATCGTCGATCAAGCCGTGCCGATGACAGCGATCGGTTTAGTGATAGCACTCCTGTTGTTGATTCCGATCAACACCTTCCGTCGCCGCCGAGCCAAATCGAAGGAACGAACACGCCTTCTGGCACTGTTTGAACGAGCCGCTGTCCAGGAGAAGAGGCTTGATCTCGCCTTTGCCCTGCTGGAAAACAATGAATACCAAATTGAGGGATTGGATTCGGCCGTTCCAGCCTTGAAGGAACTGTTTACCACTACCTTGCAGCGTGCCTTGGACGATAAACAGCACCGGATCAGGGGAATGGCTGCCAGTCACCTGGGTGCGTTGCAAGATCTGTCAGTAGTGCCGCTGTTGCTCAAGGCCCTTGAAGACGACCATGCCTACGTGCGTTCCTGCGCCGCTTTGGGGTTGGGACGATTACGGGCAACCGAAGCACGTGAGCGGCTGAAGACTGTCATGGAGCATGACTGGGACCAAACCGTTCGAAGCCGGGCGAGGGAAGCATTGGAACGGATGAGCCAGTAAATGTCACAGGTATCGTGGAACAGGTTGAAGCGGAACCGTCACGCTGGCTAGAGAAATCAGGTTGCCGCGATTCACGAGGTAGGCAATGGTCAAACCAGAGCCTTGACAGAGAACCTTACCAGGCGTATGGTTTTCCATATGAAAACTACCCTCGTCGTGAACGACACGATTATGAAGCGACTGAAAGCCGAGGCCGCTCGTCAGGGGCTGACCATTTCAGAGCTACTAGAGTCCGCCCTTCGCCAATTCCTCGACAGGCCTCCCTCCAAACAGTCAAAGCTCCCCCCTTTGCCGAGCCATAATCTTGGTGGCGCACTGGTAGATATCTCAGATCGCGAGGCCCTGTACCAAGCGATGGAAGGCCGGTGATGTTCGCCGTTGATGCGAACGTCTTCGTCTACGGGCTCAACCGGACGTGCGACGAACATACTCGCTGCCGGACTCTCCTCGAGCGATGGCGATCTCAACCCACTCCGTGGTACACGACGTGGGGGATTTTCTATGAGGTGTTGCGCGTGGCATCCCATCCGAGAGTATTTCGTAAGCCGCTCGCCGTAACCGCGGTGTGGGAATTTCTTGAGAGTGTGATGGCATCTCCCAGTTTCACCGTCCTTGCAGAGGGACCTAGACATGCCGAGGTCCTAGAGTCTACCCTGCGGGAGATCAACGATATTCGAGGGAATCTTCTTCACGACACACATACGGCCATTGTAATGCGAGAACACGGCATCCGGCGCATTTATACTCGGGACACTGATTTTCATCGCTTTCCATTCCTCGAAGTGCTCGACCCGCTTCGCGTTTCGGCCTAGTCGCTCCGCACCCTCCTACCCTGCAGCAGCCGTCTCACCTTGCCACAGAACGACTGAGGTCCATCATTGAACAGGACTGGGACCAAACCGTCCGAAGTCGGGCGACAGAGGCGTTGGAACGGATGCGAGAGTGAGGCACAAGGTCATCGCCCCCCATCATCACCACGCGCCCAGCAGTGACCCTTGACGGCATCATTGAATCGGCCGAAAATAGTACTCACTGATTTTACTTACACATCACCAGCACTCGGATGGGCAGCAGGAACAACGCAAGCAGCCACCCTGAGGTGTCACATGAACAAGCAGAAGATCTTCCTGCCTCCTCATCGGAATTGGAGGACGATCGGCGTCAATTTGAAATATTTATCAATCGTAAGAACAAGGCATGGGTGGATAAAGGCGTGTTTCTCGAACTCGTGATCTGGGAGGACTTTCTTGATGCGGTGTCTCAGACCCGGCTGCAGGACGAGTACAATCAAGCCATTCGCAACTGCGATCTCTTCGTAATTCTGTTCTTTACTAAGGTGGGGAAATACACCGAAGAAGAGTTTGAGACCGCCTTCGGGCAGTTCAAGGCGACCAACAAGCCGTTTATCTTCACCTATTTCAAGGACGCGCCGATTTCAACGGGTGCATTGAATGATGATGTACTCTCGCTTCTGCAATTCAAAAAGAAATTGAGTGCGCTTGGGCATTTCTATACGGTCTACAAAAACCTGGAAGACTTGCAACTCAAATTCGGCCGGCAGCTGGACAAATTGGCCGACACCGGATTTATCGAGTTCAAATGGGATAAAGACAACCCACCCGCTGCATCGATCCAAATCAGCCACAGCAAAAATGTGGTGGCGGGTACCTCCGTCCACACCGGCGGCGGCGATTTCATCATCGGCGACCGCAACTCCCCTAAGAAATAGCGCCCATGGCAGAGACACAACTCGAAAACGTCCAGAATGCCATCGTCGGCTCCACGGTTACCACCGAGGGCGGCGATGTCCTGGTGAACGGACACAAGGTCACCAACTACTTCTATGGCGCGCCATACCAGGATCTAAAGAAGCAATCGGATGAACTCGATGTACGGTTTGACAAGACACAGCAGAAAATCGAGAGATATCCAGACGATGAGGATTTCAAGGCCGAGCTGCTGACCATCAGCGAAGAACGGAACGAGATTCACAAGAAGCTCGATGACTTAAAAAAAGAGGTCATTCGCCTGGCCGAGACCTTCACCAAACTCCCCATCAACACCGAGCGGTTAAATCTGGCGCAACAGCACTTTGCCACCGGCGATTATGCGGCGGCCAGGGCCGTCTTGGATGCCGAGCAGATGGGCAGGGAACTGGACGCCTTGCTACTGAGAGAGAGGAGGAGCTGCAACAGCAACAAGCCGAGATTCAGGCCCTTCGCATGGATAAGGCTCATGAGTACCTTATCCTGGCGCGACTGACCGCCATCGACTTCACCTTACCCAACCGGTTTGGAACGACCATCGCATACTTCGAGCAATCCCTCAAGGCGGCGCATACGATTGAGAATACGTTTGCGTACGCTTATTTCCTTCAAGAGCACAATCAATTCAATACCGCCTTGCCTCTCTATGAGGAAGCCCTGAGGATCCGGCGCCGCTTGGCCGACGCCAACCCCCAGACCTATTTGCCTGATCTCGCGATGACGGAGACGAACCTGAGCACTTTCTATCTGAAAGCGTTGTCGGATCGAGAACGATCACTGGTGCACGCCCGTGAGGCACTCGTTGCCGCCATCCCATTCGTTGAGGGGTTACCTGCTGCGCAAGAATATGCTCGCAATGCCTTGCAAGTCGTCGAAGCGTGGGGGATCGATAAGAAGACGTTTTATGAAGAAGCCATCCAGTCGCTACAGGCCAATGAAGAATAGCCTCGCCTTCCACATTTTCCCATCAAGCGCGCAGGCTGCCTATGTAGCTTGCGTCTCGGTCTATTCCTGAATCCACTCAATCACGGCAATCTCAGGCCGACAGTTCAACGGTTTTGATCATCGACGATAGACCTCGCGACGGTGGCCGATTGTTATCACGATGACTTGTTTGCGTACCTCGTCGATTTCGCAGACCACTCGATAAGAACCTACGCGGATTCGATACAAGGGAACCCCCGTCAGCTTCTTCATCCCTTGCTGATGTGGATTATCCATCAATTTGAGTATGGCGGCGTCGATCCGTCGCAGCATCTGATCATCCAGCCGTTCCAGTTCCTTACTGGCGGATGGCTTGATCACCAACCGATAGGTCACAGTCGGCCGGTCTTCTTCAGTTTCTGTCGCACCTGCTCGTATGGCAACGCCCGTTCCGATCGGCGTTCGTACCATCGCGCCACATCGATCAAATCCTCCTTTAGCGCCGGGTTGGCAAAGAGATGTTGCAGGACTACTTCCCGTTGGGATCTCGGCAGCGCCTCAAAGGCGGTGAGGAAGACTTCGGCTGTTGCATCTGCTGCTTTCATTATCATTTCTCCTCGGTGGTCTTTTCACAAAGATAGACCTGTTCATGTCCTGACCGCGTACCAGCTTACCCCTTTCCCGGTGAGAAATCATCATGACTTCACAATGGTGCGGGGTTCGAAATGAGGCACTGGCATCTTCGTACGATCTCGGCATCGGCGGCTTACATCTATAGCGAGGAGCTAAGCGGCTTGGGGTTGGCCTATTCTTGCACCCACTCAATTACTGCAATTTCAGGCCGACAGTTGAAGCGAAATGGCAGGAATGACCAACCCAACCCGCGGTTGACATACAACCTGTGCGGACCGGATTCGTGCCAACCAGCCACGCGGCCATTGCATCCAGGAGGAAGCCAAAAGGTGGGAATCCCCGGCACTCTCCACTGCCCGCCATGGCTATGTCCACACAGGATCAAGTCAAGGGCGTGATGGTCTTCCACATGGTCGAGGATGTTCGGCGCATGCGCCAGCAGCAACGTAAATCGCTGGTCGGCACGAGTCGGGATGCATCCAAGATCGGCTCGATGGAGAGAGGGATCATCGACACCGACAATCACCAGCTCTCCATTTCCTGTTGAGACAATCACACTTTGATTGACGAGGAGTGTGATCTTGTGTCGATCGGCCAGTTCGGCATACTCTGCCACCTGCACCCCGCTGTAATGGTCGTGATTGCCTAATGTCATGTACACAGGTGCGATGGCACGCAGGTGTTCGAGAAAGCGAAAGAGATGCGGCAGCCCTTCCGGTACGTTGAGCAGATCTCCTGTAATGAAAATCCAATCTGGACGGAGCTGCTCCACAGTGGTGACAATCTCGTCATGTCGCGGGGTATATCGGTCAAGGTGCAGGTCGGTGAGATGGACGGCACGACGACCGGCGAGAATAGGGTGTCCGTGGGTTAAGATGGAGACTTCATGATTGGATAAACCCCATTCCCAATGTGGAACGAGACTGAACACCCGATAGAGAGGTTCGCTCAAGCAATAGCCGACGAATGATCGCAGATGGTCAGGCCATGACACCCTCCGCCTTGTGCTCATTCCCCAACCCGCGATTGGTCTGATCGTTTCAGCATAGGATGGAAAAGTATACCATGGGCTCGTTTCCCGTCAGATTTCTCAACACATTTTGACGGGCAGCCGTCATGATAGTGAGAGGACAGATGTGAACTCCTCAATCGACCCCTTTCTCACCGCCGACATCCCTGGAATCGGCGGACGAATCCGCACGGTCCCCGAGGACTTTCACGTGGAAGAACGGCCGCTCTATCTTCCCTGCGGAGAGGGTGAACATCTCTACGTCTCGATCACCAAACGTGGCCTGTCTACGCCGGATCTCGTGCGCCGACTCTCCTCTTCATTGGGCATCAAGGCTCAGGCCATCGGAGTCGCTGGGCTGAAGGATGCGCGAGCCGTCACCACACAGATGGTGTCGTTGCAAGGAATCCCATCGGAACGACTGTCAGGGATCAAGATCGACGACAGGATCCTGAGTCTCGAGATCCTGGGACGTCATCGTAATCGTCTCCGAACCGGCCATCACGCCGGCAATCACTTTCGTTTGACTATTCGCAACGTGGCCGATCACGCGGCTGAATCCGTGCCGGCCATTCTCCAACAATTGAGCACCCGCGGGGCACCCAATTACTTCGGCCCTCAACGGCAAGGGAAGAATGGTGGCAACTACGAAGTCGGCGCTGCGCTCCTCCACGATGCACAGCGGCGGGAAAGGATGAATCGAGCTCAGCGAATCTGGTACCTCAACGCCTATCAGTCGTTCTTGTTCAATCGGATGTTGGCAAAGCGGATCGATCAGATCGATCGACTCTTCGTTGGTGACTGGGCCATGAAATCTGAGAATGGGGCCTGCTTCCAGGTCGAGGATGCTGAGAAGGAGCAGCCACGCGCAGACCGGTTCGAAATTAGTCCGACAGGGATCCTCTTTGGTTCACGCGTGTCCTGGGCATGTGGTGAACCAGGACGAATCGAGGAAGCGGTTATTGCGGACGCGGGCACCACCAAAGAAGCCCTCGTTGCTGCTGCAAAGGCCTGTGGGTTCCGCGGGGAGCGCAGAGCGCTTCGCATCCCCCTCGCTGAACTGGAATGGTCACTGTCCGATGATGTTCTTACTCTCTCCTTCAGCCTGCCCCCCGGGGCCTACGCCACCAGCGTGTTGCGGGAGCTGATGAAGGTACTTCCTACTCATCCGTAGTTCCTTATCCTCTTGTTCTTCTGCTACGCAATCCTGGTGGTAGAATAGACTCACAGCCAGTGAGTCGACCATGAATCACCACCAGGATCGTGTCGTTCTCCAAGGGCACATCATCGATTCCTTACTGTTGCCCAAGGTGTTGGATCTCATCCTGATGATGGGGGGAACCTTCGACCTTGAGGACGTGCAGATCGGCAAGACACGAGCAGAACCATCTCGTGTTCGCATCGTGATCCGAGCGACATCGAAGGCGCTCTTAAACGACATCCTCAAGGCGATTCAACCGCACGGAGCCTCAGTGGAAGATGAGGCTGACTGCCGGACTAAGCCGGCGCCGGCCGATGGAGTCCTCCCAGAAGACTTTTATGCCACCACACATCTCCCCACTCAAATCCGCATCAACGAACGATGGCTGGAAGTGGATCGAATGGAAATGGACCTGGCCATCCGCGTGGACGACCAGCGTTCAACTGCCCACACGATCCCAATGGGTGAGGTTCGTGAGGGGGATCAGATCGTTGTCGGTCGAAAAGGGGTGCGTGTCACTCCACTCCCACGTCCATCTGAGCCAGACGTCTTCGGCTTCATGGAATCGCAAGTGTCCGCAGAACGACCCCATGGCCATGTGATTGCCGATATCGCCACTCGGATGCGTCACCTCAGGGAGCAACATCGCCAAGGGCAGTCAGGTTCTAGGGTTTTGCTCGCCGGTGGACCAGCGATCATCCATTCCGGTGGGCGAGAGACGCTGACCTGGCTGATTGAACAGGGATTTATTCACGTTCTCTTCTGCGGCAACGCCCTGGCTGCCCATGACATGGAAGCCGATCTCTATGGAACATCCCTCGGGTATGGGCTCAGTGCCGGACGTACAGTTCCGCACGGGCATGAACATCACTTGCGGACCATCAACCTGATCCGCGCGGTCGGCAGCATTGAAGCCGCGGTGACCTCCGGAGTGATCAAGCACGGCATCATGGCGGCTAGTGTCCGGCAAGGGGTGCCGGTGGTGATGTCGGGGACGATTCGTGACGATGGTCCCTTGCCTGGAGTGATTACGGATTCCGTCTTGGCACAACGCGCCATGCGGGCTCAGATTCCCGGCGTTGGGCTGGCCCTGCTCGTCGCCTCGACATTACACTCCGTCGCGACCGGAAATCTTCTCCCGGCGACCGTTCCTACGGTCTGCGTGGACGTCAACCCGTCGGTGCCGACGAAACTAGCCGATCGAGGGAGCTTTCAGGCAGTCGGTCTCGTCATGGATGCGGCCTCGTTCCTGACCGAAGTTGCCCGAGCCTTGGGGAGGCCGACATGAGCCGACTCCTGGTCTGTCCTCCTGATTTTTTTGGCATCGAGTACGAGATCAATCCCTGGATGCGGCTCTGCAATCGAGTGGACCACGAACAGGCGGTGCAGCAGTGGCATGAACTGATGAACGTCTTCGAGCAGGATTTGCATGTGGCGCTTGAACGGATGACACCCGTTCCTGGGTTACCCGATCTCGTCTTTACCGCCAATGCCGGCGTCGTGATCGGACAAACAGCCGTCGTCAGCCGCTTCCGATACCCCGAACGACAGCGCGAGGAAGTGCATTTTGAGGGGTGGTTTCGAGCTCAAGGCTATGACGTCATGATTTTAGAGGAAGACCTCTATTTTGAGGGCGCCGGTGATCTATTAGGCTTCCCTGACTATTGGTTCGGTGGCTATCGACAGCGATCCAATATTCGCGTTTACCAGGTCTTGAGTAAACGGTTTCACCGAGAAATCATCCCTCTCGAACTCGTTGACAGCCGTTTCTATCATCTGGATACCTGCTTATGTCCGCTATCAGGAGGGGAACTTCTCTATTTCCCAGCCGCATTCGATGCCTACGGCCAGGCAGCCATTGCCGAACGGATTACTGAGGAGCTCCGTTTCGCCGTTCCTGAAGATGAAGCGCTGCGGTTCGCCTGCAATGCCGTCTGTGTCGAAAAACATGTTGTCCTTCCTGTAGGAAGTCCCACCACACAAACCTGGCTTCACGACCGAGGCTATGACACCCATGCCGTTCACCTCGATGAGTTCATGAAATCCGGCGGGGCCGCCAAGTGCCTCACGTTGGCGCTGGATTAATCTGATTCAAGACTTGCTTCTGAAGAGGAACGCGCCATACATCCCGGCAATCGCGATCGTGACAAGCTCGATCGTCAGCAGCATGCGGCTGACGACGGCCTCCGGCGTGGGAGGAGAGAGGATGAACGACATGCCTAAAAATTCCGGCTGCTGATCCGGCGGGGTCTCCCACGGAGGAAATAGGATGGCAAGGATCAGTAGAACAACCATTCCGTAGAGGACGTTGATATTGAGTTGTTCTGGAGCTGAACGATCCGAGGGCAACGCGGACAAATCGGTGCTTCGCCCATCGAGTCGCCCACCACATTGCACGCAGAACCGATTGATCTGCGGTTGAGATCGGCTACAGGCAGGACAGACTTGCATCGTCGAGAATTTCCGGGACGCAATCGAACGACATGGTATGACCCTAAAGATACTAGAGGTTGGAGTTCAGAAGCTAGAAGTGATAACCGACTCCGAAGGAAAAGGTGACTGGATTGTAGATAGCCTGAAAGCCCAAGGCCACATCGGTGGTATCAAAGTTGAGCTTGACCTAGTTATACCGGACTTCCCCAAATCCAGAGATATGTCGAGCAAAGAAGTATTCCCCACCTAGTTTGATATTCAAGCCCACTTGCGCTGAGCTCTGTGTCCCTTCAAATCAAGACGGATCCAGGGAGCACAGTGAATCGTGTGGGTTGCTGCTCAATGTGCGGGGTCGTATAAGAGGCCTCCAGTTCCAGGCCCAGCCACCGTGCACGCTGAAAATAATGACCGATCTTTCCCCCAAACACCGGAGAAGTTGCCAGGTCGCGGCCTGACATAGATCCGGCCGGCGAAAAATCCGTGAGATCGCCCCTTGCAAGTTTGTTGTTGTCGCCGAAAAAGGTGGTTCCGATTTGACCGCCGATGTACGTTTCCGCACGTGCGTCGACGGCCAGGCCAAAGGACAAGAGTGGGAAAACAGCACAGCACATCGTGAGATAGCGTATGGTTCTTCGTGCCTTATTCACGGAAATCTCTCGGTCAAAAAAGATTTCATCTCGACTCTCGCCTAATCTTCTCGAACATCTGTCAATGCGCATTCCCCATCATTCTTAGGCACAGCAAAGGATGTGCCGTATGTCGCCTTCTCGGATAGGACACGGCCAACCACCTTCCATTCGTTGACAGGGTCTTCGGGGCCTTCCTATAATCCGCCGTTCTGAATGAATGGTGATAACTTGGCGACAAGGCTGACTTCTTATGTCAACCACGATCAACACAATCGGCGTGATTGGGGCTGGAGCTTGGGGCACAGCTCTGGCCAAGCACTTGGCCGAGAAGGGGTTGGCCGTTCGTCTCTGGGCTTACGAACAAACCGTCGTCGAGTCCATTAACACGTCTCGTGAAAATTCCGTCTATCTGAAAGGCGTCACCCTCCCTCCAAGCTTGGCCGCGACTTCGTCACTCGTAGAAGCCATTCACGCCTGCCAAGGCCTTATCTTCGCTGTTCCTTCGCATGCCACTCGCTCTGTGTTGCGGGAACTTGCGCCCAGCCTGGTTGATTCACAACCGGTAGTGTGCGCCACGAAGGGGATCGAAGAGGAATCAGCCAAATTGATGACTCAGGTCATGGAAGATGAGTTGCCAAGATCGATGCATCGTTCACTCATGGTCCTTTCCGGCCCCAGTTTCGCATCAGAGTTGGCCGAAGGCTGCCCTTCGGCCGTCTGTTTAGCGGGCTCCGATCACGCACTGGTACGAAGCTTTCAAGAAGTCTTAATGACGTCTGCCTTTCGCGTGTATGCCGATACAGATGTCATCGGCGTACAACTCGGCGGAGCACTGAAAAACGTGATGGCGCTGGCCGCCGGCGTGATCGACGGCCTGAACCTTGGCCTCAATGCCCGCGCGGCACTCATTACTCGAGGCCTAGCAGAAACCATTCGGCTCGGAGTGGCGATGGGCGCCGATCCACGCACGTTCTACGGATTGTCCGGTGTCGGAGATCTCGTGCTGACTTGCACAGGCGCGCTCAGCCGCAACCATGCCGTCGGCGTGCAACTCGGCAGAGGAGAGCGGCTTGAGACCATCCTGGCCGGCATGCAGGCTGTCGCCGAGGGCGTTCGAACGGCTCGCGCGGCGCTCACGTTGGCCAGCCGCTACCAGGTCGACATGCCGATCATTCAAGAGATCAACGCCGTGCTGGACGACAAGAAATCCTGTCGAAAGGCAGTCAGTGATTTAATGGAACGCGACGCAAAACCTGAGAAAGGGTAGAGATGAATCCAGAAGGGCTTGAACGATTACTCCAAGAGGTCCGTCAAGGACGGCTTTCTATTGAGCAGGCGCTCGAACGGTTGCGGTCCTTGCCATATGAAGATCTTGGATTTGCCTCCCTCGATCACCATCGATCATTACGACAGGGGTTTCCCGAAGTCGTCTTGTGTGAGGGGAAAAGCACGGCACAGGTAGTGGCGATCGCACGAGCGCTCTTCAAGAAACAAGGTCCTTTTCTTGCCACTCGCGCCGAGCCAGCCGTGGCGCGCGCCATTTGCAAACTCAACCGGCGCGCACGCTACTATCCCGATGCGCGTCTTGTCGCAGTCCACCCGTCTAAATCGAAGCCACGTGGCCACATCCTCGTCGTCACGGCCGGCACGGCGGATCTCCCCGTGGCCGAAGAGGCCAGAGTCACGGCGGAGGTCATGGGAAGTCGAGTCGAGCAACTGTATGACGTCGGCGTCGCCGGCATTCACCGGCTGCTTGGTCGAAAAGAACGGCTGTTTGAAGCCCGTGTGGTGATCGTGGTCGCGGGGATGGATGGGGTCCTGCCGAGTGTCGTGGGTGGTCTAGTACAGTGTCCGGTGATCGCCGTTCCAACCAGCCGGGGATACGGGGCAAGTTTCGGCGGAGTGGCCGCTCTGTTGACGATGCTCAATTCCTGTGCGGCAGGCGTTGGGGTGATGAATATCGACAACGGATTCGGTGCAGCTTGTCTTGCGCATCGAATCAATTTATTGGGGTCGGAGTCGTAGGCGCGAGGGACCCCACCGTGGGCCACTGCACGTGTAATGTTCCGCGCTTCGGCCAACCGACCATCACCGTCCGGAGCCCCTTCTCTCCGTTTAACAATAGTTTCGTCCGAACTTCATACGAATAGGTCCCCACGACGGCAAGCTGCTTGCGTTGATCTTGACCATCCCAGACAAGCTCGATCGAAACCTTTTGTCGTTCCGTTCCTTTCTCCGAGTTCGGAGAAATCTGGACAGGCTGCCGATGCGTCAAAAATCTCACCGAACTCTTGGAAGGAGAGCTGATGAGCGAGCTGACTTCTAGAATGAAGTCTCCGCTCATCTTCTTTGGAAGCTGAACCGTCACCGAGAATTGGAGAGGTCCGTTACCGACCGTATACGGCTTCGGCGCAACGGCGAGTTCGACGATCTTGAGTTCCGGTTCAGCCCGTGGTTTCCGAGACCGCCTGGCCTTTGACTTGACTCGGGAATGGCTCTCTTCCGGAACGAGCAGCGTCAAAGATCCGCACAGGCAGAGCAGCCAGAGGAGAAACCCCCGACGGCCGACACTGCGCATAGACCATGAGGACGACCCGATACCTGTCATCGTGCATGACCCAAGAGAATTCTGCGAGAGGACCGGTCGTCACAACACAGCTGCATTGTTAGGGGGATAACACAGCATCTCTCGGCTGTCAACGAAGCTTCAACTAATGAACAATGATTGCCGTTCTCCGGCGCCTTCGGTAAGATGTGCGGTCATTTTCCTGCACCCAGCGAGGGATGTAGTGGGCCGGCATCTGCATTTTGATTGTTTCTCAGGAGTCAGCGGGGACATGGTCTTGGGCGCTTTAGTAAGCGCCGGGTTGTCTTGGAGCGAATTGGTCACCGGCCTTCAATCCTTGAAACTCAAGGGTTACCGGCTACAAAAACGTGAGGTGCATCGGGGTTCGCTCCCCGCAATAAAAGTCGACGTGATCATTCAAAACGGATTTCAGCACCCGCTGACTCTCGCTCGCATTCGCCAGATTCTATCTGCCAGCACACTCCCAGGCCCGGTCAAGGAACGCAGCCGGTCAGTGTTCGACCGCCTGGCAGCGGCAGAAGGTCTCGCTCATCGAGTTGCTCTCAAGGATGTTCACTTTCATGAAGTGGGAGTGGTGGATTCCTTTATTGATGTCGTCGGCGGGATTCTGGGTTGCTATCTCTTGAACGTGACCAGAGTCACCTCCTCAGCCATCAACGTCGGCTCTGGTTCCATAAAGAGTTCCCACGGGCTCCTGCCAGTTCCGGGACCGGCAGTCGCAGCCCTGGCGAAGGGGATACCGATTTACTCCGAGGGGCCCCGCTGCGAGCTGGCCACCCCGACCGGCGTAGCCCTAGTGCGAACACTAGCATCGGAGTTTGTGTCTCTGCCGACGATGAAGAGTGTTACGGTGGGTTATGGAGCCGGCGATCGAGATCTCAAGGATTGGCCGAACGCTCTGCGGGTGTTTTTACAAGATGAGTCTGCCCTTGAGGTGCGCCAGACGGAACAGGTGGTGCAGATCGAAACAAATCTCGACGACCTGAATCCTCAGACCTATGAGCATGTCATGGAACGATTATTTGAGGTTGGAGCCATGGACGTTGCACTCATCCCCATCGTGATGAAGAAAAGCCGACCCGGAGTCGTCTTGAGCTGTCTCGCCAGACAAGAGCGGATCGATGCCATCCTTGAAATCCTCTTTCAGGAGACCTCTACGCTCGGAGTACGGCTTCAGGAGATGACTCGTCACGTCCTTCCCCGGAAGTTTGTGTCCGTCACGATTCCTGGTGGAACGGTTCGGATGAAGGTTGCCGATATCGGTGCAGGATGGGCGAAGGCCTCGCCTGAGTATCTCGATTGCAAGAAGATCGCGAAAGGAACGGGGCGACCACTCAAGACTATCATGGAAGAAGCAATGGCGGCCTATCGACGGGGTTTCCACAAGAACAAACCAGCCGCTAAGCGAGGCCGGGCATGACCGTCCTGCTATACGTACTGCTCTTCCTCGTCTCCATTGCCGTCACCCTCGGTGGATGCGCACTGTTTACCAATGGCATCGAATGGCTTGGCAAACGATTGGGTATTTCCGAAGGCGCCGTCGGCAGTATCTTTGCGGCGATCGGGACCACCTTGCCCGAAACTTCAATCCCGATCATCGCCATTTTCTTTGGCGAAAGTCAGGAGGAGATCGAAGTCGGATTGGGCGCCATCCTCGGCGCTCCCTTCATGCTGAGCACGCTGGTGCTGCCTATTTTGGCGGTTCTGCTAGTGCTCTATGCTCGAGCCGGTAAGCGAACGGCTCGTTTTCAGCTGAATTACAAAGAGGTCATGACGGACCTCACGTTTTTCATGTTTGGGTATCTGATAGCGCTTGGTTGCGCGTTCAGTCCCTCCAGACTGATCCATCTCATCGCCGCCGGCCTATTAGTCTGTCTGTACATTTACTACATGAAGGTCAAATTTACTCCGACGGATACAGAAGAGGGGAGCGAATTGGAGCCACTCATTTTCGACAAGGCCGCCGACATACCGTCCTACCCCATGATCGGGCTTCAAGCATCCTTGGGTTTAGGGGGATTGATATTGGGCGCCCATTTGTTTGTCATGGCTGCAGAATCGATGGCCGGCCTGTTCGCGATGTCCCCGTTGATTTTGGCCCTGCTCATCGCACCCCTCGCCACCGAGTTGCCGGAGATGTCCAATAGCTTTCTCTGGTTATACCGAAAAAAAGACCGCCTCGCCGTGGCAAATGTGACGGGGGCCATGGTATTTCAAGGAACCTTGCCTGTTTCTTTGGGATTGATCGGCACCGAATGGGTGATTGCACAGTCCGCATTGACGAGCATGGTCTTGGCGGTGCAAGCAGCAGGGCTGTGTCTGTTGCAGATCCTGATCGGAGGCCGGTGGCGCCCGTGGCTGCTCGCTGCAGGGGTCGTATTCTATATCGGTTATATCCTACATCTCTATGCCAACTAAGTCGTTATTATCCCGAAGGCAATCATCGTCACCACCACTCCCCTTGCTGGGAATCACGATGGGAGATCCGGCCGGCATCGGCCCCGAAGTCATCGCGAAAGCTCTGGCACAACCTCGGGTGCAGAACGTTTGCCGATCGATCGTGATCGGCTCGTTTCCGGTGATGGAACGAACGGTCAAATCTCTGAGACTCAGGCTGAACATACGTCGTGTTGATGCTCATGCATCCTCAATCCCTCGTAGAGGAACAATCACCGTATTGGACCCGCTGGACACCCCTTTGAGGCGGTTCAAGCCTGGCCTCGCAGCTCCTGAGACAGGCGCGGCATCAGTCACCTTCATCAAGAAAGCCGTCCAATTGGCTCAACTGGGTTGCATCGATGCGATGGTAACAGCTCCCATCAATAAAGAAGCCATCAATATGGCCGGCTGTCATTACCCAGGGCACACTGAATTATTGACAGATCTGACTCAGACGAATGAGTCCGGCATGATGATCGTGGGCGGACCATTACGGATCATGTTCGTCACGACTCATGTCGCGATCAGAGAGCTCCCATCGACGCTCACCCAAGCGAAGATCGAAAAAGCGATTCGTTTGGCTCAACTGGCACTGACGACCTTGTTTAGAATCAGACGACCAAAAATCGGCGTGGCAGCTCTCAATCCCCATGCGGGGGAACATGGCTTGTTCGGCGATGAAGAAGCCCGCATCGTGCTTCCAGCCGCACGGGCTGCCCAACAGCGGGGCATTCTGGCAAGCGATCCTCTGCCAGCTGATACGTTGTTTGGACAAGCCGCGAAAGGCCGGTACGACGGCATCGTCGCTCTTTACCATGATCAAGGCTTGATTCCGCTGAAACTCGTTGCGTTTGGCACCTGTGTGAATCTAACCGTGGGGCTGCCCATCATACGAACCTCGGTCGACCATGGAACTGCTTTTGATATTGTGGCAAAAGGAATCGCCGATGCAGGAAGTCTCATGGAGGCCATGAAGTTAGCTGCGAGTATTGCGCAGCTCAAGGCTAGACAAGAGCATGTCCGGAAGGGATCGTCCAGACATGTCGCCTGACGCACCGGCTGGCCTCGACATCGTGCTCCAGCAGCTCAAGGAATTGGAGGCATTGGCGAGTCAAACCCTTCAAGATCTGAACACCGTGGCCGGGACTGAACGCATCATGAAATGGAAGGCACATACCACTACGCTCATCTCGAACGCGGTCGGCCATGAACAGGCCACCACGTTCGCCGGTATCCAGCCAGGGCCCTCGTTCACGAACGATTTGGTCGAAGAGTTTACCGATCTCGTAGATTGTTACCGTTTGCCGTTACAGACACTCGCCAAACAACTGTCCCAGTCACACCCGTCCAGGAGTTGACGGTGGGCGTTTTGCCTCCCCCTGCAGCCCTGAAGCACCTCGGACAGAATTTTCTTATTGATCCTAACATCGTCCGCAAGATCATTGCGCTGGCCGAATTATCGCCGACTGATCACGTGCTAGAAATTGGGCCAGGTCGTGGTATCTTGACGGAAGCGCTGTGTCGATCCGCTGGTCATGTCACGGCCATTGAAGTCGATCCTCGACTCCATGCGTACGTGTCCGAGCGACGATCGGAGTTTCAGAATCTCACACTGGTCCTTGGCGACGCGATGACGTATCCGATCGAACAGCTTCCGATCGGTACCATCGTGGTCGCGAATCTTCCCTATTATCTGTCGACTCCTCTTCTATTTCGTCTGCTCGAGCAGGCCCATCGGATCCCTCGACTCGTGCTGATGCTCCAAAATGAAGTCGCCGACCGCTTGGTCGCGAAGTCGGGAAGTTCACTCTACGGAGTCTTGTCCGTTATGGCTCAATACTCGGCGGACATCACCAAAGCGTTCAAGGTTTCGCCACAATGTTTCCGGCCTAGACCGGATGTTCACTCGGCCGTCGTGTTGCTGCGGGTTAAGAATCGAACGGAGCAGACGAGAGAAGACCGAGGCCAGCTCGCAACATTCGTGAGGGCAGCCTTTGCTCATCGCCGCAAGACGATGGTCAATTCACTAAAGGATCAGGGGTACGATCAGAAGCAGGTGGAGGCGGCGTTGACCGCACTTCATTTCTCTCTTTCCATTCGAGCCGAAAGCCTTTCTCTTGATGAGTTCATTGCCTTGACCTATCGTATCCATGGTTCGCTCCTCCCCGCTCCTCCTTAGCAATAGATGAGCTCTTCTGACGCATACAGCTGGTGACATCCGAATCAATGCACCTACCTATCGCCAGCTCCTGCTTGTATTTGTGTGAATCCTAGTGCCCAATACCGTACACGGGGCGCTTATGAATTTTGAACATGACGCGCCGGCTTTTCTCACGGTCGAGATACCCTGTTTCATTTCGCAGCAGATGTTGCCTCCCACGCCCGTTGGCCGTGGCTTTTTGTAAGAAGCACTCGTAGGCCCAGGGAACTCGCCCTAGGACGACTTCCAGGCTTTTTGCCAAGACTGCAAAGGATCGTTCCTGACTCAATCGTAAGTTATGCACATCGCCGCCAAGATCGTCGGTGTATCCCTCAATGATAAAAGCCTCGACGTCCTCTCCTCCGGGACCACAGATCATCGACGCATAGCGAGGCATGGCCTCTTCCAGAAATGCCTCCGAGGACGGCAAGAGTGCGCTCTCCCCAAAGTCAAACTGTAGTGCGGCGTCCGGTACAGTTAAGGCGAGGACGCTAGGTTTTCTGGATTCCGGAGTGGAAATACGAATATCTCCTATTGTCTCGATCTCTGCTGGAGTCGAACGGCTTGGAATCGGATCGGCGGTCCCATTGTCCATCCGTGCGATATACGCCGCGAACAACAGGATGAAGATCACGGCTAGTGAGGTCATGAGATCCACAACCCCATTTGTCAGGACAGATGACTCTTCATACGGCCCTGGCCTAAACCCCAACTTCATCCGTTCCCCCGAGTCCGTACCTTGTCATCGACAGCCTTATGTGTGTAAGTTTTAAGCTCATGAAACATGGTTTCGATTTCAGCTTGTGAGAGATGCACCGAGGTCGATCGGCTATTGATCGAGCGGGTGAGTTCCTGCATAGCCTCCAACACAGGTTTCATGATCGGCTTCAAGGCACGCTGAACTTCATGAGCGATTTCAGCTGGGAGGTCATCTAACTTTATCGAGGACTGTCTCGAGTTCAGTGTTGTGAGAGCTTGGCTTGCGGAAGTCAGGGCAGCAACCGTCGAGCTGAGACGTTGTTGTATGACTTCAGCGACCTGAATCGTTCCATCATTTCTGATTGGGCTCAGCGCGGCATCAGAAGCTCCGCTCTGCATTTGGGACGGCTGGGTGTGATTGTCTGCCACTTTCTGAGGGAACAGTTCATCCAACAGAGATAGACAGGTTCGGTGCTGCGCTTCTAGACCGTGCCATACCGAGTTTTCCAGAAGCGAGAAGGCATTGGCGCAGGCCAGGCCGACGATGGAAGTCACGAACTTTCCGGCCAGCCCGTTAATAAGCCCTTGAATTCCTTCGATGTGAGGTCCGTTCGCATGAAGTTTACTGAGCCCGATCAAAATCGCAATAAAGGTGAAGAGCAACCCTATCCCCGTCAGGAAAGAAGGAAGTTGCCTGTAGAAGCGGATGTTGATCTGACCGGTACAGAGGACTTCAAAGGAAAAGAAATCCGTGGCCGATCGCTGGCTATGGACCGTCGGCTCAACAAACCATGCGGACTGCTCCACCGCCAATGTTTTGCGGTAGGATAACCATTCCTTCGCTAGATCCGGTTCAGCACGAAACACACGATCGAGAGCTTGGAGGTCGTCTAGGTCACGTCGCGTCTCCGGTATTTCATTATGACTCAGTCGTTTTGAGGCTCGACTCGGAATAATAAGCCAATCCTTGGCAGCTCGTTGGCGTGCGACGACCAGAGGCAAGACAGATGAGTGGAATCTAGATAGGGTCCGTCGAAGCGCGTATCGGCCTTTGAGGAGTGCCACGCTCTGCCACAGACAGAGGGCAAGGATTCCTGCGCCACCGATCACGCTCACCATCGGACTCTGAAGACCGCCGATAAGCGTCACATCTTGACCCAGAAGGAACCAAAGATCTCCCAACAGCACCCCCTACATCCACGAAACAAGCGTCTCTACTACCCCAGCATTATCGGCAGCATACACAAGGCCAGATTGCACTCCTCAACTTTCGTGCCAGAGTAGCTCTCGCCTATAATCGGCTCCGTATCACGAGATGAGGAGGGATATGTCACACCTGAATGGACCTTTTTGCAGGAAGAACGGCAAATCTTTCCGGTTGGCTTCTTCTACCTGAACGCTCTGCTACTTTCTGAAGGGAGTTTCCTGTCCGGAAAGGACATACCACTATCAGCCCACGCGTCTTGTGATATATTCTGCACGTTGCCGTCTTACACATTGCCGTCTTATTAGGGGGTAGCCGGGGAGTTCGAGCAATACCTGTGGCGCGCTCGATTAAGAGCCGGTTTTCATGTTATGGTCTGACGTGTCCATGGTCGGTTCATCGTCGACCTAGCTGTTCTAAAGATCCCAAGTTCCCATGACACCTCAAATACGCATGAGAGTTCTCATTGCTATGCTCTTGGTTCCAACGGGAATACTGGGCTGCGCCAGTGAGTTTACAATTGTAGGAACCTCTGGAGAACCTCTTCTCATCTCACGGCGTGGATTTACGCCGGGTGCATGCACCGCCATGGTAAAGGATGATGCCGCGCGTATGGGCGTGACATTACGATATGTCCATATACGCGGAAACGCCGCGGGCCGCTCGCTCTTATGGCCTTTTGAACCCGGGTACGCCTGTGAGGGAGGAATAGGACCGGAGCAGGGGCCAACCGGGATTTATCTACAGAGTCCTTCTACGTTTCGTCGCAGTTCCTCATAAATTGCTTCCTCCTCCATCTCACTCCTGTTGCACATCAGCAATCTATTGATTGCCTAGACCGTGAGATGTGATCCCAGTCGACTGGTCCGTTCCCGTTACCCAGAACCAAGCAGGGAGTTCAGGTACCTGCCGCTGTGTCTGGGACGAAGTCGATGAGGTAGTCCCATCTCATATGAGCTCTTCCGCGATTCGCTTGTTGGCTGTGCGTCTTAGGCTATACTTATTGCAGGTCTCATTGCGTGGTGTTGAGCGCGTGAACGATTGTCCCATGAGCGTGCAATGATCAAAGTTCTATTGGTTGAAGACAACGACATCGATGCACGTCTCACCCAGGACATCCTGGCAGAATGGAGTCTGGAGCAATTTGAGATTACCCATGTCAGCCGTTTGAGTGATGCTTTTAAGCATCTGGCCCGTGCTCGCTTTGATGCAGTTCTCTTGGATCTTTCGCTTCCGGATGGTTATGGACTTTCAACTGTGCGCCAAATGCAAGCCGCAAACCCGACGATTGCCATTATCGTGCTGAGCGGTCTCAACGATCAAACACTTGCGTTACAGGCCGTCCAGAACGGGGCGCAGGATTATCTCATCAAGGGAGAACGGCAATCGGAGCTGCTCGCCCGTTCGATTCGGTATGCCATTGAACGCAAACGGGCCGAAGAGCGTTTGACCTACCTGGCCCAATATGACCAATTAACCGGCCTGGTGAACCGTACGTTGTTTAGAGATCGTCTCGTTCAAGCCATGGCTCGGAGCAAGCGACTCCAGCAACCTCTCGGTCTTATGCTGCTCGATCTCGATCGCTTTAAACCAGTGAATGACACCTTGGGCCACAATGTCGGGGATCAGCTCTTGAAGTTGGTTGCAGAACGGCTGCACGAGTGTGTGCGCGAAGTGGACACTGTGGCGCGCATGGGCGGAGATGAGTTCACCATCATACTCGAAGGTCTGATGTGTGAAGAGGATATCGCACTGGTGGCAGAACGAATCACGAAATCATTGTCGCAGCCGTTTCAGATCGACACCCACCAGGCGTTGATCGGGGTCAGCATCGGAATTACTGTCTACCCGACCGACGATCATGATGTTGATGAGCTGTTGAAGCATGCAGATGCCGCCATGTACCGCGCTAAGCAGCAGGGTGGCAGCTCCTTTCAGTTCCACATTCCGAACGACTTACAATCCACAAAGTTACCCTCAACTCCGGATACACACTAACCGAAAGCATGGCACATCCAATACGGTATAGAGAAACTCCTGGTCGTACAATTGTGTATCCTCACCGAGGAGGCTTAGGAAGCATCCCTTGGTCTGGAAGGTGCTGTCCCTCCAGAACACCTTGTTACCCGATGGATTTGTTTCAGGATCCAACATAGCTCATGGCATAGTCATTGCGTGGCTCAGGACTTCGATTACTGTTGAGCTGATGGAGGAACGGTATGGTTCGGCAAAAGATCACCATCGTCTTACTCCTGCTTATACTCACCTCCGCAAGTCTGTCATTCGCAGCCCCTACGCAGCGCCAAGATTCGACACGTCGACTGTATGATCGGGTGATGGATGAATTTAAACACCGCGATTACGCCGCAGCGATGGCAGGTTTTCAGCTGTTCCTTGAGCTTCACGGTCAGTCAGCACTGGCAGGCAATGCGCAATACTGGATTGGAGAATGTCAATATCGCATGAGGCGATACCGGGACGCGTTAACGTCGTTTTATGATGTCGTGTCGAATTACCCACTCAGCCCTAAAGTGGCGGCTTCCACGTTAAAACTCGGCCAGACTTACGACAAGTTAGGTGATCCCGAAAAAGCACGACTTATGTTCGACCGCGTTGTGGAGCAATACCCAGATAGCCCGGAAGCAGAAGTCGCTCGGAAAACCCTTGAAGCTACCGCGAGCACCGATGAGACGAGTCTCCCATCACAGTAAGGGCAGCGATGGCCAGGCAGGGACCGCTTTCTTATTACTCGTCCGTGGTTAATTCCAATCGAGCCGTAAGATCCGGCAGAGAATAACTTTTTTTCGACTGTAGCTTCATGAGCTTGATGCCGGCTGTATTGAGTACCGATTCGATAATACGCTGATTCTCTGCTTCATCAAGTCTCGGAGCCGCCTGTGCGATTTGTACGACGTACTCGACACGGCGGGATCCAGGATGAATCAAGACGAAATCGACCCGTTTCAGTGCGATCTGGCGAAGGATGCGGGAGCGCGCATTAGAATCGGCATCAACCGCCACGAAAGACCATAAAGGCACTTGAGCAAGGACGAGGTACCGCTCTTGGACAACCAGTTGGAGCAGATTGTACAGCGCGATTTCATCTTCCGTGAGCAACGGAGCGGCACTAATAACGGCGTCGGGAGGAATCACGAAAGGGGAGGTACGCATCTTTCTTCCTCGCAGTTTCCTCCTGAACCACCGAATGCCAACGACGACTGCTGCGAGAACAACTATGAGTAGAACGAGTTTCATGACTTGTTACGTTTTCCTCTTGCTTGCTCGCACTCGTTCATACCACCGTGGCCCGCTGGGAACAATGCAACCCAACAGTCTCGGGAAGGCGGCGCCCGTCACTGACGGTACGTTCCCACTTTGTTCCGTCACGGTCTGATATGCCAAAACAGCGAAGGCTACCGATTCAAGCGCTTTACTATCCCACCCATGTGATTCAAATGTCGTGACTGGAATGGGGGAAAAAAGCGCCGTGAGTTGTCCCATGATGGCACGGTTCCGGACTCCGCCTCCCCCGACAATCACTTCATCGACCCTACCTTTGATCCAACGTCTGGCTGTACCCACGGCCTCGGCAGTCCATCGGCTACACGTGGCGAGGAGATCTTCTGTCGGCATCGAGCGTGTTTGTTGCCAGCTGAGTAATTCATCAAGCATCTTTGAGCCGAAGGCCTCTCGCCCAGTCGATTTGGGTGGCGGCTGAGAGAGATATGGATGAGCGAGAAGTTTTGCTAATAACCGAGAATCAACCTGGCCCCGTAGCGCTAGACGCCCTTCCCGGTCCATGGTGGAAAGCCCATTTGTCTTGCGAGATATGATTCCATCCAGAACCATATTGGCCGGCCCGGTGTCGAATGCGGCAAGGCCTTCAGTTCCCACTCCTCGTGGTAGATAGGTGACGTTGCTGATGCCTCCGAGATTCACGATAAGGCGGGAGCGGCGAGGATGTCGAAACAACAATGCATGGACCCCTGGTGTCAACGGAGCACCTTGGCCACCGGCCGCTATGTCGCGTGGACGGAAATTGGCGACGGTCGTGATCCCCGTCCGTTCGGCGATCACTGCCGGCTCGGCAATTTGCAGAGTGGAGCGTATGGAGCCGATGTTCGTATCTTTGATCCCTGCGGGAAGATGATGCACGGTCTGACCGTGCGAACCGATCAAGTCTACGTCCTCCGAAGTCAATTCAGCTGATCGGATAACGCCAAGCGCTGCGTCGGCAAACCATTCTCCAAGGAGTGCATTCAGGTGACAAATATCCGATACGGTTCCCGAGACCGAAGCAGAAAGAATTCGTTGTTGCAGCGATCGGGGGTATGAAAGTGAATGGAACGCCAGCATCTCCACGTGAAGACCGGTTTTGCGACGAGCGATGGAGACGAGTGCAGCATCGACTCCGTCAGCCGACGTTCCTGACATCAACCCCACAACTTTCATCTGCCGAATCCCTTCGTCATTCCATCATGAAGTCATACAGGCCCACGCGTGTGCTACGCTAATGGAACTCACACCATGGGTCAAGGAGTCGAATGGACAGGGCCTATGAGAAATATCTCAACTGCAGATGTCGTTGACACTGAACAACCTGGATGGTAGGGTCCCCGCCGATGTTTTTGCCCAATTACCTGTGGAAATTTAGCGCTTTAGCTGTTGTCCTTCTGGCCTGTTCCCTCCCACCATTTGATGCCAAGGCAGAGGCCCGTGAACCCATCCCAGTGGTTGTCACGATTCCGATCCTGAAGGATTTGACCGAGCAGGTTGGTGGTCCCTATGTGCGCGTGACGTCTTTGTTGAACGGCTACGAGAACGAGCACACCTATTCCCCTAAACCTACCGATCTGGTCGCTGTACGGAAGGCTCGGTTGTTGTTTGAGGTTGGGCTCGGACTCGAGGTCTGGGTGTCGTCCCTGGTGAGGAATGCCGGTAGCAAAACGTTACGTGTCGTAACAACCTCCCATGGGGTGGAACTGATTCACGATGGTGGCGATGCGCATGTAGATCATCATGGTGGAGAAGACGAGACCGGTCAGGAAGGGAACCCACATATTTGGCTGGACCCGGTGAATGCTTTGATTATCCTTCGACACATTACTGATGCCCTCATCGAGGTCGACCCAGGTCATGCAGCTGAATTCAAAGCTAACCAGGCTGCCTACCACAACCGATTGGATCAGTTGCAGAAGGAACTATCAGATCGCACGCAGCTCCTGGCTGATCGCCGCTTCATTGCGCACCATTCAGCCTGGCCGTATCTGGCGAAGCGCTTCGACCTCCACATTGTCGATACGATTCACATTCAAGCTGGCACCGAGCCTTCAGCCCTCCACCTCCAGTCCCTCATTGAAAAGATCCGAAAAGAGAACGTCAGGGTCATCGCCTCTGAGATACAGCTAAGTCAACGGCTCCCAGAACTCCTTTCGAGAGAAACAAAGGCCCGCATCGTGGTCCTCACGACGATGCCGGGCGGCCTGCCTGGCACGGAGACCTACCTCGACATGCTTCGTTATAATGTGCTCCAATTGGCCGGCGCATTGGAAACCAACTAATTGCAGTTCAGAATAGGTTCTGCGCCGCTTGAAGGAGCCCTCGGCCCGTGGCAGATCATCAAGAACCGATCATCCGTTTTGACCGTGCTTCCTTCGGATTTCCCGGCCTCATTGCTCTCAGCGACATCTCGCTGACCATTTACGAAGGCGAGTTTGTGGGAGTAATCGGTCCGAACGGATCAGGTAAGACAACGCTCTGTCGAGCCGTCCTAGGGTTGCTGGCTCCTGTTGAAGGGCATCTTCATATCTTCGACTGTGCCTGCAACGAACTCCGTTGCCATCACCGTGCAATGATCGGCTATCTTCCGCAGAAAGGGGTCGTGGACCGGAATTTCCCGGTCACGGTCCTTGAGACGGTGATGATGGGTCGGTACGGCGCGCTGGGCTTGTTCAAACGTCCGGGAAAGAAGGATCATGACATCGCACTCGAAGCGCTTGACCAGGTAGGAATGGCGGCACATAAGGATAGCGCCCTTGGCCAACTTTCCGGCGGACAGCAACAGCGGGTATTTATCGCCAGAGCTCTGGCACAGCAACCCAAAGTCCTCATACTGGATGAACCGACAACCGGGCTCGATATCACCACGCAACATAATGTGATAGAACTGGTCCAACATCTGCACGCCGAGCTCAAACTCACGATCCTCCTGATTACTCACGATATCAATATGATTCGATCAAAAGTAGATCGCTTCGTTCTTCTTAAGACGAGACTCTTTGCGGCCGGCCCCCCGTTGGAGGTACTCAAGCCCGACATCTTGCAACAAGTCTATGGCAAAGATCTTGTCATTACGGAGAAAGACCTCGTCATCGTCGAGGATTACCACCATCACCACCACTAAGCAGTGATTCCGAACCATGCTTGACCTCTTAGCTTACGACTTCATGCAACGCTCCCTCCTCGCCGCCGCGATGGTGGGTGGACTCTGCTCGATCATCGGGGTATTCGTCGTGCTACGAGGGCTGGCGTTTGTTGGCGCTGGAACGTCGCATGCGGCCTTCGCCGGTGTGGCGCTAGGCTACCTTATGGGATGGCCACCGTTGTTGCTGGCCGTAGTGTTCGGCCTTGCAACAGTGTGGATTACAGGGTGGATGGAAGAACAAGGGAGAATGAAACTGGACGTCTCTATTGGAATCTTGTACACCGCAACGATGGCACTGGGGATTCTCTTCATTGGATTGATGAAGAGCTACAACGCCGAAGTGTACGGTTACCTGTTTGGCAGTGTCCTATCAGTCACTCCAGATGAGCTCCACATCATCGGAGCCCTGAGTTTCCTGGTGCTCGGCCTGATTCTGGTTTTTTCTAAGGAACTCTATTTCATCGCCTTTGATCAGGAAATGGCTGAGGCTTCCGGTGTTCCTGCACGACAGATGTTCTTTCTCCTCTTGACCTTGGTCGCCTTGACGGTGGTCGTGTCCTTAAAGACCGTCGGGGCAATTCTGGTATTCGCCATGATCCTGATTCCGGCTTCGACCGCCTATCAACTGACCCATAGCCTCAGGACGCTGACCCTCTATTCTGCAACCATCGGCATCTCGACCTCAGTGGCGGGCGTCCTCATTTCGGCGATGTGGGATGTTCCCTCCGGTCCTGCCATTGTTCTTTTGGCAACCTCGATATTTTTTATTACCCTCTTTTTCTCGCCAAAACGCGTGAAGAGAGCGCAGATGTCTCACGTTCATTAACCCTGCTCGCTTCCGACCTCACCTATGCTGTTGCCGATTCGTTCACCAGGCCTTGCAGTTCATGGGTTGATACCGGAATCGACACATTATTGAACACACATACGATTTCCTTTGGTTCGATGTCCGGTATATACTGCGTATGCTTTGCAGGTATGGATGCCGATCTCCTTGTTTGCGTCAGACAGGAATTCTATTTTCCACTGTGACGGGCGTCCCTACTAAGCACGGGAGGAGTTGTTGCTTGGTTGTAGTCCGCGTCTTCTGAGTGGCGGGTATCTCAATCCTCCGATAGTAGAAACGTAAAGGATTGGAACGAACCGCGATACCCCTAATACAAGAGGAGATCTCTTATGCGCAAGCAGACGTTTAGAGCCGGGCTCATCGGAATGATGTTGGCCGCATCCACTATGGTCATTCCTGCTTCACACGGCGCTTTGGCTGAGGAATTCGGCGGAACTGAACCAGGTAAGTGGATTCTGGGAACTCGTGTAGGATTTTCCCCCCTCACGCAACAGCTTTCTGACAACACGTCAACCTCGATCGGACCGATGGTTAATTTTCAAGGACTGTATAGTATCAACCGTTGGTTCCTGGTGGGGCTCATGGTTGAGTGGGAACGACATGGCGTCAGCCTGGAACGGCCTGATGTAGATCTCGGCCATCAAGATACCGTCTCGGTCCTTCCAACGATGGAACTGCGGCCTGTGAAATTCGACCGAATTACCCCATATGTGAACATGAGTTTCGGCGTCAACATCAACAGTTTCGGTGAAGACACGGCCGTTCGTATTAGCCCGAGTAATACCTTTGCTTGGCGATTAGGCTGGGGGGCTGACTATCGATTGAATGAACAGTTCGCCCTCAATGCGGAATGGGCCTATAAGCGAAACGACGGTCATACGACCGGTACCGGCGGACGGAACGATGACTGGAATGCCTCCTCCTTCGCGTTTCTCTTTGGAGGAAAGATATACTTCTAACCTGTCTTCGATTCACAGTTGCTCATCATTCGTTTTCGTCGGACTGTGCGGGACCCCGTTGATTCGGCATCTTACTCCTTTCGACTCGCTTTCGTTCGACTCCAGACCATCCCCGTCTGTTCCTTGGACGTGAAACCCAATTTTTCATAAAATCCCGGCCGTCTGGTACACAGCCACACAAGTTCTACCCGACCCAAACGTGGGTGGTTGAGAATGCGCTTGACGATTTCTGTACCAATGCCTTGTCCCTGATACGCCTTATCGACGATGACGTCCCAAATCGTTGCACGGTAGATGAAGTCCGTGAGAACTCTCCCGAATCCGATCAGTCGTTCCCCGTCCCACGCGCACAGAGTAATGTCGGTATGGCGCAGCATCTCCTTAGCATCTTCGAGCGATCGATGCCTGGCCCAAGGTGCCTGGTGGAACAGCCGTAAGAGCTGAGACGCTTCGGGCGGAGTCCGATGGGAATAGGTAACGACAGACTTGAGGGTGGAAGGCATCTTATATTAGAGTATTTGTCAAAAATTTCCCTGGAGTGTACGAGGAAACGTATGTCGACGCAAGTCCGTAGCTGTTCGAAGTGTTTTCAACTCATGTGGCTCAAACCTGATGAGTATGAGGTCCTCGACGATGAAACTGTCAGAGCCAAATGCCCACATTGTGGGGCTGTCGTGCGGTTTAAACTCGTCACGACCGGATCGAACGCATTAGGCCCTAAGATGGGACATTGAGCGCCCCAATCTACGTCCCCTTTCTGGTCTTGTCCGATTCGTGGCATCCACGGCTTCAATCCAACATTGCTGCTGAAATCCCTTAGGGGTTCACGGCATGCTTTGGGTCGGGTTATCCAATTCAGGGCGATTTCCCGGAAGCACCTTGCGCAATGCGGCACGGTACTCCCTCAGTCGTTGTTCATCGACCCGCCCAACCTTGATTTCCTTCTCGGAGTGCATTCGTTCGACATGATCCAATACCGAGAGAAGCGGTTGAATGGCGCCGAGGAGATGGCCGATCTCGAATGCTTCCAGCGATGACACCAAGGGTTCATGCAGCCCCTTGTACGGAGTTCCTGCACTCTGGCTTCGGGCACGAGAGACGATGATTTCATAATCATCGACCGCCTCCAGAGAAGGCTTCACTCCAGATGGTACGGCATTCAAGTGCACAACAGGTGGGAGTTTGGCCGCATAGATCTTGATGAGCGACGTTAACCCTCCTATGACATCAAGAAGCTCAGCGGTCAGCATACACCCCTAGCGCCGTGAAGGTTGAGGATCTATGCTTTCGATGCATTTTCCCCTGGAATTTTTTGCTGTTCAAGTTCCGACATCACCATCTCCATATCGACCGGCACCGGTCTGGTAAATTCCTCCGGCACGCCCGTGCTGGGATGAATAAATCCAAGGGTCCTGGCGTGGAGCATCACCCGGGGAATTGTGAGATCTTCGATCGTGCATACTCGCCTCCCGCCATAGGTGTGATCTCCTAAAATAGGATGTCCTAGTGAGGAGAGATGAACCCGAAGCTGGTGAGTACGGCCGGTTTGTGGATACAACAACACATGGGCCGCCAGCTTACCATATCGCTTCGCCACCACGTACTCCGTTGACGATTGTTTCGGGCTCGTCGTTCTCGAGGAGAACTTTTTCCGGTCCTTGATATCCCGACCGATCGCCAATTCGATCACTCCCCGGCCTTTCTTCGGAACACCCCAGACGACTGCCTCATACACCCGCGTGATGGTATGCAGCTTAAATTGTGTAGCGAGCGCACGATGCGCTACATCGGTCTTGGTCACTACCATGATACCGGAGGTTTCTTTATCCAGTCGATGAACCAGCCCAGGCCGCTCCTTGCCGCCGATTGTTGAAATTGTTCCACCCGACGTTTGAAAGTGATGGAGAAGCGCGTTGACGAGCGTACCCGTCCAGTTTCCCGGCGCGGGATGAGCGACAATCCCGGGTGGTTTGTTTAAGACGAGCAGGGAGTCATCTTCAAAAAGAATATCGAGAGGAATCGCCTCACCCCGTATCGAGAGCGGTTCCGGCTTCGGTACATCCATTGTGATCCGATCGCCGGGCTTGATCTTCTGGCTTGGCTTCACGACTTGGTCATTAAGTCGGATCCGACCTAACTCGATCAGTCGCTGGAGAGCCGACCTTGAGATATCCCGTTCTCGATTGACGAGAAAGACATCCAGCCGCTTCGGCTGTTCTCCTAGTGTGACGGTAAATTCCGTAATCATGGGCGAAACAGGCTACTAAAGTGCCTTGGTCAATAGCAATCGACGATTGGCGTGTGTGGGGGAATGAGACACTCTCAAGAAAATTGAAAGACCGATGAAAGCGAATGTAACACGGTCAACTGTGCGGTGGTTGATCGGCCTGTAGCCGGAGAGTATGATGAGGTATCGTATGACCTTTAAGCCACGCTGGTACCTAAAGGCAAGGAGACGGAGGAGATGTCTTCGCTGCCTTCTCACCATGGGTTCTACTTTCTAGACGCTTTTATCAGCATCGGTTTCTTGGTTCGTCCATACCATTCCACAAGATCCCTGCTATTGCCGAATATCATTGTTCGTAGATCCGCGAGGTGCATCTGCTCAGCCGATCAACCCGCCCATCCAAGAAGGAGGTATCTATGACACCCTCCAAAAAATTAGTGTGTGGAGCAGCACTGGTCTTTGCAATAGGGGTCGCGACGGCTCTATGGCCCGCTCGTACTTTGCCGCAGACCTCATCGGTTGATCTTCCGATCGACAAGGTCGCCGATTACATTCATGCCGTGATTGAAGCCGATCGAGACGTGTATACCAGGCATGTCGTAGAACGCATGCAGACGAAGGGCGTCGTCGTCGCATCCGAAAACTGGGAGGAAATGAGTACGTTGCCCCTCCCGGCCCAATTCCTGATGGAATCCGGACGGTCCATGAGTAAGAAGCGCCTAGGGATGACCTACCGGCTCATCAGCTTGTGGCCGATCAACAAGCGCAATGTCGCGGCGACCCCTCTTCAAAGTATCGGGCTCGGTACCATTCTGATACAACCCGACCGTCCCTATACTGGCGTCACAAAGGTCGGAAACACCCGTTATTTTGAAGCGGTGTATCCCGATTTGGCAGTAACCCAAGCGTGCATCGGATGCCACAATGCCCATCCTGATAGCCCAAAGCGTGACTTCAAGCTAAACGATGTGATGGGCGCAATCGTGATCAGTATTGAGTTGGGGCAGTAACCAAATCAGCGGCGTCGAAGGAGAAGCACCCACTGAAGAAAACTGGACCTTCTGGAACAAGGGCAATTCAGCAGTCCGAGCTCATGACCGGCGTGGGACCTTCATCCCTGCCGGTTAGGGGAGAGAAGACAAGAAATAACGTTCGCGCCATGGCGTAGGGACGTCACTAGGCTGGACGAATATGTACCGAGCATTCGAACCGGCTTAGGCATGGCTGGTCTTTCGCGCGCGCTCGGCGATCTTCTTGCGCAGGCGAGCCTTCTCAAGACTAATCTGAGCTTCTTTCACTTCCGAGGGTAAGCCGCCCGCCTGGAGCCGTCGTTCTGCCTCTGCCACCTTGGTAGTCGCTCGTTCGACATCAATATCTTCGGCCTTTTCTGCAATTTCGGCCATAACCGTAACTTTGGTCGGTGTCACTTCGGCAAATCCCCAGAGAACGGCCATCGAATTGGTCTGATCGCCCATACGGTAGCGAAGTTCGCCGATGCGGAGCGTCGATAGGAAATGGCAATGCCCAGGAAGGACACCAAATTCTCCTTCCGACCCAGGTGCGATAACCTCATCGACCTGTTGGCTCAGCAACAATTTTTCTGGTGTAACGACCTCTAGCAGAATTGTCCCTGGCATTCCTTTATTCCCTCTTCTTCACCAAAAGCAGGCGACTACTGTTTACACCTTCACGCCCATTCTCTCAGCCTTAGCCACTGCTTCTTCAATCGGACCGACCATGTAGAAGGCCTGTTCCGGCAGGTGATCGTATTTGCCGTCAAGGATCTCCTTGAAGCTGCGGACCGTATCCTTGAGCTTGACATACTTCCCAGGCGCGCCGGTGAAGGCTTCGGCCACATGGAACGGCTGCGACAGAAAACGCTGGATCTTCCTGGCACGCGCCACGGCCATTTTGTCGTCTTCGGACAATTCGTCCATACCGAGAATGGCGATAATGTCTTGGAGATCTTTATAGCGCTGAAGCACGGATTGTACGCCACGCGCGATCTTGTAATGTTCATCCCCGATGATCTGCGGGTCCAAAATGCGCGACGTCGAGTCCAAAGGATCGACCGCCGGATAAATACCAAGCTCTGCAAGTGATCGAGACAACACGGTCGTGGCGTCCAAGTGCGCAAACGCCGTGGCCGGCGCCGGATCCGTCAAGTCGTCGGCAGGAACGTAGACGGCCTGAACAGACGTGATCGAGCCGCGCTTGGTCGAAGTGATACGCTCTTGCAAGGCTCCCATTTCGGTCGAAAGATTCGGCTGGTATCCGACGGCCGACGGCATACGACCGAGCAAGGCGGACACCTCTGAACCAGCTTGGGTAAATCGGAAAATATTGTCCACGAAGAGCAACACGTCTTGATTCTCTTCATCTCGGAAGAATTCGGCGACGGCCAATCCGGTCAAGGCCACTCGGAGCCGCGCTCCAGGCGGCTCGTTCATCTGACCATAGACAAGCGCGGCCTTTGACTTCGTAAAATCGTCAGGATCGATAACCTTCGACTCTTGCATTTCATGCCAGAGATCGTTCCCTTCACGCGTCCGCTCACCGACTCCCGCGAACACGGAAAACCCTCCGTGGTGCAAGGCGATGTTGTTGATGAGCTCCATGATGATGACGGTCTTGCCGACGCCGGCACCGCCGAAGAGACCGACTTTCCCACCCTTGCTGTACGGTTCGAGCAGATCCACGACCTTAATGCCGGTTTCGAGGACCTCGGTCTTGGTTTCTTGATCCTCGAGTCTTGGGGCGGGTCTGTGAATGGGATAGGTCTTTTTTGACTTGATCGGTCCTTTTTCATCGACCGGTTCACCGAGCACGTTAATGAGACGGCCAAGGGTCTCACGCCCGACCGGCACGGAGATCGGAGCCCCGGTATCCTGGACACCCATGCCGCGCGTCAGACCATCGGTCGACGACATGGCGACTCCACGGACACGGTTTTCGCCGAGATGCTGGGCGACTTCCAATGTGATCCGGACGGCCGGCTTTCCAGCGGCCTTATCTTCTTCCTGGGACACCTTGAGCGCATTGTAGATGTTCGGCAGTTGACCTGGGGGGAACTCGACGTCCACGACTGGTCCGATGACCTGAATGACTTTGCCTGTTGCAGCCACGAGATGCTCCTTTCCACGAAACGGGGTCGGCTACTTGAGTGCCTCGGCACCGCCGACGATATCCATCAGTTCTTTCGTAATCGCTGCTTGTCTGGTCTTGTTATAATAAAGCGTCACTTTTTTGATGAGCTGGCCGGCATTGCGCGTCGCACCGTCCATGGCGGCCATACGGGCGCCATGCTCCGCGGCGGCTGATTCCAACAAAATTCTGTAGGTCTGCACTTGAAAGTGCTTGGGGATCAGCTCGCTCAGCAGCGCGGCCTCATCAGGCTCATACAAATAGCTCCCGCCGCTCAAGCCGCCATTCGGCGCGGATCCGAATTCCTCCTGCGCATCGACAGGAAACAGCTTTTCAACGATCACGCGCTGCTGAATCGCCGACTTGAACTCGTTGTAGACGACATACAATTCGTCGAACGTGCCTTTCACAAAGCCATCCGTCAGATCGGCCCCGATGTCGAGCGCATGTTCGAAACTGAGTTTGTCGAATATCCCGGTCCATTCCTGCCGGATGGGCCAGGTCCGGCGTCGAAAATAGTCGCGACTTTTACGACCGACCAGACTGAGATTGACCTCCAGACCTCGAGCCTCACACTGCCGGAGGAACTCCGAGCTCTTGCGGACGATGTTGCCGTTGAATCCGCCGCATAACCCTCGATCACTCGTGACGACGAGCACCTCGATCTTCTTCCCCTCGCGTTTCTGTAACAGAGGATGAGAGGACCGGTTCACCCGTTGACTCAAATTACTCAACACCCCGCGCATCTTGTGCGCATAGGGACGAGCGGCCAGAATGCGATCTTGAGACCGTTTCAGTTTCGCCGCGGCCACCATCTTCATGGCTTTGGTGATTTTCTGTGTGTTCTTGAACGCCGCAATTTTGCGGCGTAGTGATTGAAGACTTGGCATTGTATTCTTTTAGACCTGTGGCCTGAGTGTTGAGGACTGAAGTCGCCCTTCCCGGCTCACGATCTGTCGTCTCAGTCCTGATTCCTCGATACTCGGTCCTGTGCTTACCCTTTCCCCCCGTACCCCATCTTCTGCTTGAATGTGGAGATAATCTCCTTCAGCCGACCGCCGATTTTATCGTCGATCTTCCCGATGGTGGTTACTTCTTTCTTCAACTCCGGATGGTTCTGTTGGATATAGTGCAGCAGATCTGCTTCGAACTGCTGCACTTTATCGACCGCCACGTCGTCCAAGAAGCCCTGGGTCCCCGCGTAGATGGAGAGCACCTGATCCGCCACCGGCATCGGCTTGTACTGGCCCTGCTTGAGCAGTTCCACCATGCGCACGCCACGGGCCAGCTGCATCTGTGTGGCCTTGTCGAGTTCGCTGCCGAACTGCGCGAAGGCTGCCATCTCACGATACTGCGCAAGGTCGAGCCGGAGCGTACCGGCGACTTGTTTCATCGTCTTGATCTGCGCGGATCCTCCGACACGTGAGACTGACAGACCGACGTTAATGGCGGGACGAATCCCGGAATAAAACAGATCGCTCCCCAGATAGATCTGGCCGTCCGTAATCGAAATGACGTTGGTCGGGATGTAGGCCGAGACGTCACCGGCCTGCGTCTCAATGATCGGGAGCGCGGTGAGACTGCCTCCGCCCAGCTTGTCGCTCAGTTTGGCGGCCCGTTCGAGCAAGCGGGAGTGCAGGTAGAACACGTCCCCTGGATAGGCTTCGCGTCCGGGCGGACGACGGAGTAACAGCGAGAGTTCGCGATAGGCCACCGCGTGCTTCGACAGATCGTCGTACACGATCAAGGCGTGTTTCCCGTTGTCGCGGAAATATTCGCCGATGGCGGCTCCGGCAAAGGGAGCGAGGAACTGCATCGGCGCCGGATCGCTGGCGCTGGCAGACACCACCATGCTGTATTCCATGGCATGGTTTTCTTCGAGCGTCTTCACGACGCGGGCGACCGTCGACCGTTTTTGACCGACCGCGACGTAAATGCAGAATACGCCGAGGCCCCTTTGATTGATGATCGTATCGACCGCAATGGCCGTCTTGCCGGTCTGTCGGTCGCCGATGATCAATTCACGTTGGCCGCGACCGATCGGGATCATGGCATCGATCGCCTTGATGCCCGTCTGTAGTGGTTCGCGGACGGATTGGCGGGTGTTCACGCCAGGCGCGACGACTTCGATGCGGGAGGAATGGGGGGAGGTAATCGGACCTTTCCCGTCGATCGGTTGACCGATGGCGTTCACGACACGACCGACCAACGCTTCGCCGACTGGAATTTCCGCGATGCGACCGGTGCGCTTGACTGGATCCCCTTCTTTGATCCCGACATCGGGGCCCATCAGCACGGCGCCGACGTTGTCTTCTTCGAGGTTCAGCGAGATCCCATAGAGACCGCCGGGGAATTCGAGCATCTCACCGGCCATGGCTCCGTCCAGCCCGTAGACCTTGGCAATTCCGTCCCCGACCTGGATGACAGAACCTGTTTCCTTGACATCGACCTGCTTGTCGAAGCCCTTGATTTTTTCTTTGATAATGGCACTGATTTCTTCCGCCCTAATCTGCATGACAACTCCTTATTCTCGCGTCAACGCAACCTGCAAATCCCGCAAGCGGCCCCGAACCGTGCTATCGACCACCGTGCTGCCGATTGAGATCCGCAAGCCGGCGAGATGACTGGCATCGGTCTGAAACGTCACATCCACGTCGCGCTTCAGCGATTCGCGTAGCCGCACCTTAATACGATCTTGTTCTGTGACAGGAAGGGGCGCAGCAGAAGAAACCGTCACCGGTTGTGTCCCCTTGGCTTGGTCAACAAGCTTACCGAAGGCATCAGCGATTTCCGGCAGAAAGCCGACACGGTTTTTCCTCACCAATTGGCCCAGAAAGGCTTTGCCGGTGGGGGGACAACCGAGTTTGTCTCCAATCGCGGTGAGAACGGCAATCTTTTCATCCACCCCGAAGGCTGGTGAAGCCACAACGTGTCGCAGCTCGTTTGATTCCGTCATGGCCTGACTAATGCCGTCGAGGGTGCTCCTGGTTATTTCAATGTTCGATTGATCGAGAAGCTCGAAGAGAGCCTGTGCGTAACGTCGCGCAACTGTTGTCTTATTCACTATTCTCTACTCACTCTTGTTATTTGGGCAGACCCGAAAGTTTCGTGTGAGTCACGAAGTAGAGCTGCGGAAGTTAGCATTGGGACCCCTAAACTGTCAATATGATGCCGATGGCTGATGGCCTGTGGAGTTCTTGTTTTGCCTCGTCAGTGTATACTGAATTTCGAGCGGGAGATCGTGATCTGATGCCTCAGAATGTCACTCGCACTGGATGATGAAAGAAGAAGTGCGAAGGAGGTGGGTCATGCGAACTCGATGCACCATACCTGCATTGGTGGTCTATTTGGTTCTCAGCCTGTTTCACAGTTACGCACAGGCCTATCGGGAATACTTCACACCAGAACAACGGGCTCAGCTGGAGAAGATCCAGACTATTTTCGTCGACGTGATCGCCCTCACTGATCAAGGCGGTGCAGATCCCGTTCCCTTGACCGATGTCGTCGCGCAGCGTCTTCACGAAGTTGGGTATGCGACCATCCGGGATCCTGCCGCGCCTCATGATGTCGTCTTTCGTGTGAAATGTGAGCAGCGCAAGACCTGGGAAGGCACAACGGCAACAGGGGGAGACGCAGACCTTCCTGACGCGCCGGCCCGCCTGTGGAAAGGTCCAGCCTGCCAACTCACCTATCTGCTGGGGGGCATGAAGATCAAGTGGCAGAAAGAAGTGCGCACAGAGTTTGAAGATGCCGTCGCCGCCGCACAGGCGGCCCAAGTCGCAGACCCCGGTAGTTATGCCATGACCAAGCTGCGGGAGGCGCTCGAGAAGTATGAATTCCCTTTGCTCCTGGCAGCAGAGTGGGGCCACTCAGATCGGCTGCTCACGTTGCTCGACTCCCCCGAGACCAGCCAATCGGGCAAACTCAAAATCATGTCCCTGCTGGGCGAGATGCAAGCGGACGAAGCCTTTCCGAAATTGAAGGAAGTGCTGAAGGACCGAGATCTTGCCAAGCAGGCGCTCGCTGCCATCGGAAACCTCGGCAGAGACGGGATTCCCCTGCTTGTCGAGATGATGAACACCTCGCCTCAACTGGAAATTCAGGCCGCCGCGGCCAAAAGCTTAGGACAGATCGGAGGAATTGCGGGCGATGCCTCGGTGGTCCCGCCTTTGTTGGCCAAGCTCCAAGACCCAAAGACCGATTGGACCGTCTTGACCGAAGTGGCGTGGTCGCTGGGAAGAATACCAGATAAACGGGCCATCGAGCCGCTGTATGATCTCAATAGGAAGCTGCAGGCCATCCGAGATCCTGAAAACGTGACGCTCAAGAAACTCAAGGAAGCCGTGTTCTGGTCGATCAAGCAGTGCGATACGTGGGATCAATATAGTTGAGCTTACATGCCTCGAGTCCGTAAGCGGGAAAGCGAAGTTCTGGTTAACGGCAAGAATTGAGCTCGCTCGAAATTTCGGAATGTCTGCAACACAGTTCCGTTCGGCCAACGCCATCATCGAGGAGCGCAAAGATGAAATCTGCAACGCTTGGGAAGAACATTTCGGGAGCTGAGGTCACCAACATCTCGAGGCATGGCTTTTGGCTCTTGCTCGCCGACCAAGAGATCTTTGTGGCATTCAAAGCCTTTCCCTGGTTCAAAGACGCTTCGGTAGAAGAGATCCTCAATGTCGAATGGCCGCAACCGCATCACCTCTATTGGCCTGCTCTCGATTTCGATCTTGCTATCGCGTCTATTCAATCCCCTGAGAAGTCCCCCCTCGTCTCCAAAGCGTCGAGGAAGACAAAGTCATCCAGCCGTCGAACCAAGCTGACACGCGTCTAACCAGTGGGATGGTTTGACGACCACAGCCTAACAGTGAGACGGATTTTTCAGTAAATGCCTCCCGAGCCCTTTGTTTCGCTCCAACTCATACATCCTCCATAGCCCCACCGGCTGAACGGGATAAGCGTCTCGCAACCTCGGCCATCTCATAACCTTACTAAGCTCAGGACTCATTCAGTTTTTCAGTTCCCTCTACGTGACCGTTTCCTGCCAAGGTCACGCCATAGTTGCTACATAGACTTATGAAACAGGAGAACATGTCGGGTTCGGAATGTGGAGGAGTGAAAAAGCTATTTTCAAGAGGAAACGCCACGGGAGAGGGAGCGGCCCCACAGGCTTTAGCAAGCGCGTGGAGCCGCACTATCAAATTACTTCAGGGCGTCGAGTCCGGCTCCGAAGTTAATATGAAACGGCTGCCCCTCAAGCACGAGGGCCGGTACGGACTTGACCCCCGCAGCCTCGGCCTCTGTGATGCGGCCCTTCTGCTGTCCCAAATGCACGATCTCAAGGTTGTAGCGCGAGCGGTCAAGCGCATTCGCGACGTTCTGCTCCGCATCAACGCATACAGGACACCCTGCGTGGTAAAACACTGCCTTCTTGCTCATGTAGACCTCCTTACAAATGTGGTTGTGATGACGACGGTCGCATCATGATCTCTTCGAACAGAGCTGTGGTCAGACATGGCGGTCAAGGGTCGTTGAGACGCGGGCGTATCCGTATTTCATAAAGAGCTGTTCCCAGTAGGGGTCAAAAGGCAGCAGCCTAATCCGATCCAAGTACCAATATTGTTGAGCGAACAGCGCCCCTGAGGTGCCAAGTCAAGCAACGACCCCAATTCTCCGACACCTGGCCTCTCTCAACCGCTATTTTTCCATTTCTCCATGGCGGCCAAAATTGGTGATGATTTGGTATGCCGGGGTATGCATAAGGCGAGACCCAATCATTTGGCAGCTGTGATAGTCCGCGGGAATGCTAGAATAGCGACAAATAATACCACCTGATCCAAGGGGGAGCCTGAATGCACATCGTCCGCCTGAAAATCTCCGGCTTCCGGGGCATTCATTCGGGAGATATCACGCTAGGACGTCATTCGGTTCTTGTCGGCCCGAACAACAGCGGAAAAACCACAATTATCGAGGCACTGGCGCTGCTCTTCGGGCGCGACCGTCTGGTGCGACGCCTCACCGAGCACGATTTTCACGGCAGCGCACCGAATGAGACCTCGCGCATTCTATGCATCGCCACGGTAACAGGCTTCCCCCAAAACGATCCGCAGCATCATCCCGCTTGGTTCAGCCCCGATCGCGGCGTTGAGAAATGGCTCGATCCGAACGTCAAGGCCTTGAATGCCACGCACGACGCGCAGCATACAGACCTAGCCGTGCAAATTGGCTTTGCCGCACGGTTCGATCTGGACGAACTGGAGGCTGAAACGATCCGCTTCTTCGTGGACGACGAGGCTACGCTGGGTGATCCGTTTGCAGAGGATGCACACCTACGCACCATCCATACCAAGATTCTTCAGGAGCTAGGCTTCTTTCTGGTCCCGGCCTCCCGTACATGGGATCGCTGGATTTCCTTCTCTTCGGAGTTGTTCCGTCGCGTGGTTGCCACGCGTGGGGACATACCCGCGCAGGCAGTGCGCAAGCAGCGCGAGCGCCTTTGGACTCCACCCGAAGACGAGCGGTTGGAAGCCCAGCCTGGCCTGACTGATATCGTCACGTCTGTCAACATGGAATTGAGTGCTCTTCTGGCCAATGCCCCCAGACTTCAATTGCGCCTGACCGCTACCGACAGCGATTCTGTTCTCGAAAACGTGGTGCCGCACTTTACGCAAGGAACTGGGCCGACTCTCCCCTCACAGCGGCAGGGCACTGGACTTATTTCTCTGCAAAGCCTTCTCCTGTTGATGCAGTTCGGCAAGGCGCGGGCGGAAACGGACCAGTCCTTCGTCATGGCCGTCGAAGAACCGGAGCTGCATATCCAGCCGTCCCAGCAAAAGCGTTTAGTCAATCGGCTCAATGCACTCTGCGATCAGACGATTGTCACCACCCATTCGCCTATCGTGGCTGCCATGTTTCCTGCCCCCGACACGCTCTTCATCGAGACACGTGGCGGAACACTGACCGCTAAACCACTTATAAACACTGTGCCCGCGCAACCAACCAATCACCAGCAACATCTTCTCTATGCGTGGCGGCAAAAGCTGGTGGCCGCACTCATGCACGAATGCGTGCTGATTCCCGAAGGGGTTTCAGATGTGGCGTGGCTGGAGGCATTGCAAACCGCTCTTGAGCAGCATCAAGGCTGGGAAGATACGCAAACGAACACGCAGCTTCTCTCCACCTTCGTTGGCATCGTGCCGACCATCGACGCCAAGATCGCTGATACGTTTGCCTTTGTCAGCGCCGTCCATGCGCAGCCTTGTATTCTGGTGGATGGTGACGATGACGGGCGGGGGTATTTTGATTCGGTGAAGACAAGCAACCCGCCTCCCCACGGCGTCGTCTTCTGGCCGAATGACTGGGCAATGGAGCATGTGGTTTCGTGGATCGCGGCCGCGGATGAGGCTGCAATGCTGGCTGCTCTGGGGACCGCACTTGGAACGCCCTTCGCCAACCTTTCGGCGCTCAGCACTCATCTGTTCACCCAGAAATCCTACGCACCAACCCATGAGAACGCTGCTATCACCCTCATGGCCAATGAAGCGTGCCGGACGCGCGCCTCGCACTTGCTCAATGCCTTGTGCACTGTGCTTCGCGACCCCGTGAACGCTAACCCGCCGCTCTTTAGTCGCATTCCAGCGGACTCAACCACCGATATGCACGTCTTCCAGTTCGTGTCATCTCCATGACATTCGACTTTTTCGAAGGTGCGGCTGGCACAGGTAAGACCCATAATCTCGTGGGCTGTGCGGGAGAACTCGTTCGAGACTGGGCACTAGCCGAAGGCCACAAGATCTTGGCGCTCACCTTCATGAACGGCGCTCGCCGTCGTCTGGATGCACGCCTTGGCGAGAATCCTATCTTCCGAAGGCGCTTTGAATGCCAGACATTCGACGTGTTCGCCCGAATGCTGGCCTCGCGGCGCAGGAGTTTGATTACACCAGCGATGCAGATGCAGGCGGCAGTGTTGGATGAATTCGACGGGCCGTGCTGTCTGGCCGCATCGCTTCTGGAACTGGCAGCTGTCAGTCAATGGGTGGCAAGAAGCTTCCCACTGGTTCTAGTCGATGAAGCGCAGGACCTCGACAAGCATCGTATGCGTATCCTTCAGGGGCTTTCTCGATCCTGCCGAATCGTGGTGGCGGCGGACGCCTTTCAGTGCCTTCATGACGGACGTGACACCGCGCCCCTCATCAGCTGGTTGGAGAATGCTGGACAGACACACCGACTCACACAGCCCCGGCGTACACAACAGCAAGGCTTGCTTGCCGCCGCCCTGGCCGTACGAGAAGAACGCGACATCAGAGCCGTGCTGACCACCAGCATCTATGACAGCAGGACAACATGGAACGGCGCGGGCTTCCGGCTTCTCGAAGCGCCAGCGAAGAAAAACAATCACGCGCTTCTGGCATGGTCGATTGCCAACGACATTGCTCAGCGTCAAGGGCCAGTGGTTATTCTCACGCCAGATTCGAGCAACGCCATCATCCGCGCCGCGCTCACGACCGTGCAGACGAGGCCTTGGACGCGCAAGAATGGCGCGGCCTTCGGGCCGTATCCGCATGTATGGGATCGTCACGACAATGAAGAAGCCGACGCTCTGCTGGCCAATATCACCTTACCGACGACAGCCTCTTGCGCTGACCTGCGCGCACTTCTGACGCCGTTGGCCAGACACACCGCCGTTGCACAAGTAATCAGCCGCATGGACCGCCTACGCAGGGCGCATGGGCAAGCGGAATTTACCGCCGCTCAAATCACCACCTTCGTGCGGGAATCTGTCCGCAACCACGCGCGTTTGGGCTTCCGGCAACAGCGCGGCCACCTCGCCATGACGATCCAACGTGCCAAGAACCGCGAATTTCCAAATATTATTGTGCTTTGGCCGCACACCGCCACAGGCAGCGCGGAGCATTTGCGGAGGCTGCTCTACAACGCCATTACGCGCGCGCAGAACCATTGTACCGTCATCGTGCTAGGCCAGAACCGACTGAACGCTCCGCCCTTTGCGCCGTGAGGCCTGAATCGGGGGGCTACCATGAGATTTTGAAACCAGTAAAGAGTTACAGGCCTTGCGATCCAACATTGCCAGGTATGATGTCGTCCCGGGGAGAATATACCGGACTGTGGATAGTTTATGAGTGCCGCTTACAATCTTCATCGCTTTCGCGACGCGCAAGAGCAAGTCTACGACACAGTCCTCGCTGAGCTGCGAGCCGGGAGAAAGTCCAGTCACTGGATCTGGTTCATCTTTCCGCAGATCGCCGGTCTGGGACACAGCAGCATGGCGCAGCATTTCGCCATCACCTCGCTCGACGAGGCCAAGAGCTACCTGCAACACCCAGTCTTAGGTCAGAGACTCCGAGAATGTACCCAGCTGGTCCTGAACGTGGAAGGTCGCACCATTGACGAGATCTTCCCCTACCCCGACAACCTGAAATTCTGGTCCTGCATGACCTTGTTTCTAACTGCTGCCACCGACAACGCCATCTTCAAAGACGCCTTGCTCAAATACTTCGACGGCAAGCCTGACGAAAAGACCCTCGACATCCTGGCACAGCAATGAGAGAGTGAAGTGGATCCATGCAACCCTCATGGCCTCGACCTTATGGGGCTGTCAGAGAGTCTCTTGTGAGGAAAGAGAACGTTGTCGGGTACGTGAGGTAGGCAGACGGCCGGCACGTCTGTGACGCGCCGACCACTACAAGAAGGACTCTCTCTCCACGCTATTTGCCCATAGCAGCGTCTTTGAGTTTCTTCCCCTCGTCCTTTGTTTCGCCCGCGTTCTTCATGGCGTCCTTCGCCTTCATGTCCTTGGCACTCTGTGTGGTCTCACCGGCTTCTTTCTTCACGTTCCCGGCTTGCTCTTTTACCTTCTCAACCTTTTGCTTCATGGCACCCATGTCGACCGCCCATGTGGCAGTGACAAGACCGGTCCCGAGAAACGCCAGAGTCGCACAAAGTAGAATTGCTTTCGTTTTCATAACAAACCCCCTCCTCGATCACAATACCACGGGCCTTCCCCTTGACGAGGAAGGCCCATGGTGGATTCTCACCTATACAACACTACTTGGTCACACGCACCTCGACACGCCGGTTCTTGGCCCGACCGGCCTCAGTCTTATTCGAGGCCTTCGGTTTGGTGTCTGCATACCCATGGGTGGTCACGGCGGCTAGGCCACCTTCTTCTAACGCTTTCGCAGCATGAGCCGCCCGGGCTTCTGATAACTCCATGTTGGTGGGAAACGTGTTTTTCAACGCTCCGCGAATCGGCACATTGTCCGTATGGCCATCCACGGCGACATTATATTCGGGATAATCCTTCAAGATCGTCCCAACTTGCTGGAGCGCATCGATCCCGGCAGGCTTCAGCTGATCGGCACCAGACGCAAACAGATAACCGGACGCCAGATTGATCAGGAGTCGTTCATCATTGAGATCCACGGTGATATCTCCCTTCTTGATTTGGGGACCAAGCGCTCGGATCAAGCCGCGCTCTGCCTCCTTCAGCTTTGCCATTTCGGCAGAGAGATCGCCGCGTAGCCCGGCCAGTTCTTGATCACGTCCCGCCAGTTGGCCTTCAAGGTCTGCGATCCGCTGATTCGCCGCGGACAACTCAGCAGCAAGCCGATCCTGCTCGCTCTGTGACTGACCTAACTCGCTCCGAGCCGCCAAAAGCTGGCTCTTAAGGGCATGGTGGTCACCCGATCCAGAACGAAGTGCGGCCAGTTCCCTATCACGCTCGACGAGCTGGCGCTCCAGCTCGGCCACTCGGTCGCGCAGGGCTGCGTTTTCCTTCCGAGCCGCCTCCAGTTCATCAGCCAATCGGTTGCGCTCTCGTTCAAGGGCCGCAAGGCGATCCGCAGCTGGATCAGCTGCCACTGCTGCCGCGGTGGAAGGACACCCGCTGCCTAAGTGATAGCCGTACCATTTCTTGTCAATGCACACGTCTGGCTGCTTAATATATGAACCAGAGTGCGTGCCGGACGAAGAACACCCTATTAGGGCAACCAGCCCTGTCATCAAGATGATGCCTTTATCTAATCGCATGCAACCTCCTATGGTTGTGCCCCGTGAGACATCCGAGGCCATGGCCCGCTGATTGACTTCCGCCCCCTGAAGTTTACTTCTATCTATTGACGCCCTTTGAGCAAATCCCTGATTTCCGTCAGTAGTTTCTCTTCGTTCGTCGGTTCCGGTGGCGCAGGTGGTGCGGCCGGTGGTTCCTCCTTCTTAAAACGATTCACCTGCTTCACCAGCATGAAGATGACGAAGGCGATGATCAGGAAGTCAAACAGACTCTGCAGAAAGACGCCATAATTGAGCGTGGGAGCACCTGCAGCTTTCGCGGCGGCAAGCGACGGAGGAGATGTCTGGGACAAGTCGATAAAGAGACTTGAGAAGTCCACCTTGCCCATCAGCAACCCAATGGGCGGCATGAGGACGTCGCTGACCATCGACGACACGATCTTTCCAAACGCGCCTCCGATGATGACGCCGATCGCCATATCGAGGACATTGCCCTTCATGGCGAATTCTTTGAATTCTTTCAACATGGCTTTCCTCCTCTGGTAATGTCCGTCAGGGGGTTACGATGGGCCCCTCTACCGTTTGTTGGTTGTGTCGAACGCATACCCCAGCGTCAGCAAGTACAAATTATCCGTGTCGCCCGTGCCAGCAGGCGGACGATTGTTATAGCGAGTGGTCACCTGGAAACCGCTCGTGAGACCAGCCAGGATCTTCAGCCGAAACCCGTTATCCATCGTGAAGAAGAAGTCTGAGAAGTTTTCGATCGATGGGAAAATTTCATTGTAGTGATACAACGTGATTCGACCGTCAAAGAGCGGCCAATCCCATTTCATCGCGACACGACCGCGAAAACTTGATTTGTCGTCTGTGATGCTGTTATCGCGGTAATCCTCGTTGAAATATGCCGGACCGCCTTCGGCGTAAAAGGTCATATCCTTGAAAATACCGGTGAGGTCTCCTCGCTCTAGGAATTGGTACCCCGGTCCGCTGGCGATCGCCGTTCTCAGTTTCAAATTTTGAAGAAAATCGTTCTCGACATAGGCCGACGCGAACCAGTAGAGACGCTTGGTGATAAAAAAGTCCAACTTGATCGTGCCGCGGGCATTCCGAACGTTGAGGCTCCCTGCATTGTCACCGTAGACATACCGTCCGAGTAGGGTGAGTCGGAGCTGCTCACTCCGTGCCACAAAGTCTGCGAGTAAACTGACGTTCCGGAGTTGGCTGTTACCCGTCGATTGTGAGTAGCCGGCGTTCAGACTCCCGCTATAGATGACCGGTGGTTGAACCACAGGGTTGACCTTCGTCACAGCGTCCATCGGGACATTCATCGTGCTGCCAGTCGGCCCTGCTTTCAGGGTCATCGTGCCCGGCTCACCCTCTTCAGCCGTGCCGACGAGCACGGTTCCCTCCTTTAAATGAAAAGGAATGGGATGGGAGACCGCCAGCTTGCTCACCTCCGCCCATTTAACCTTGATCATGTCGTCGGCCAAGGCACTCTTGATCTGCAGCACGCCACCGACCATCTCGATCACTTCTCCATGGATGACGCTGCCGTCTTTGAGAGTGACAACATCGTGCGCTGCAACTTCCGGCACGGGTACCGGGTCCGGATCATCGAACGGAAATGCCACGCACACCGATGCAGACGCCAGAGAAAGTACGACGACTAACCCGACGTTCACTATGGATTGCCTCATTTATCCTCCTCAATGTGAATACGTACTTACCTAGAGCTAATCATCCTTAGGCTGTATATCGACTTTTATACAACCATGCAACTAGATTATTGGGTTAATACGATCCTTAGGCATCAACAGCATCGAGGATCTCCACAGTGTCTGCAGCGCAGCAACAGCCAAGTCAGCCTGGGCGGGAGAAGCCATGCTCACAACTAAGCTCCTCCCGCCGTGAAGACGGCCATGGGCTGAGGTGGAGGGCACTGACCGTCTTCAAGGTTTCGCCTACCAGGCAAGGCTGGATCCAGAAACATTCCCCTTACGCATCCAAGCCCTTTTCAAGATGCACATAGTAGCGCGCCGCTTCGGATCTTCTGGATATTCTAAGGCGCTTGTAGATTCTTTGCAGGCGCGTTGCCACGACCGTCGGCGTCACATCCAATTCTATGGCTATCTCCTTATTTGTCTTACCTGATGCGACATACGCCAGCAATCGAAGGTCATCGCGCGAATGATTGTTTTTCCCCCTTCCTGCTGCGGAGAAGCCTTTGTTCCTCACCCACGTGATCACGTGCTGAGTCAATTCTTGATCCAAGATCGCTTGACCGGTCGCCACGATTTCGATGCTCTTCGTAACGGCGTCAGCCGCAGCGGTCTTCAAGAGATACCCTTAGAGCGCCGGCAAGGATCGCTGCCCGCAGAAGATCCTTATCATCATGAACCGTGAAAATGAGTACCCCGATACTTGGATGGTCTTCCCGTATTTTCTTGCACAGTTCGATTCCGCTCATTCGTCCCACATCGACTTCCAACATGACGACATCGGGCCGGTGGGTCTGTATGGCTGACAGTGCCTCACCACATGTGGTGGCGATACCGGCAACCTCGATGTCAGGACTCTTCGACACGAAGACCTTGAGCCCATGCAAGGTCAGCATGGATTCGTCAATCAGCAAGACACGTATTGTTTTCCGCACTCTCCGAGAACCACGCATCGTAAGATTCCTATTGATTGGACTTTCTCTCTGTTCCGCTACCATCGGTGGCCGGTCGGCTAAGAGATCTACATTCATCGGCGACCCTTCCTTTCGACCATACCGTTGATGAGGGTGCGCCATCCCCTGTCGATCCATGCACGCAACGGCGTCCTGATGGATGTATCAACGGGTGCTGTCGTCGCGAGATCTTGGAGGCCTAATTGGGCTCCCTGAATTCGTGGGAGGCAGGTTGGACAATATGTGTGAACGAACGGCACGTCTCTGAGTTGCACGGCACTTTTCCTTCGATAGGCCGCCATCGCAATCCAAGCTGCTGTTCGGTTATGTTTTCTCGGCTCATCGTCCCGAACAAATCCGCAGTACTGACACACCAGAAGAGGTTGTGGCTCTCCACCTGAGGCCTGCTCAAGCAATTCCATTGGCCAGTGATGCTGATGCGTCATTTCAATCATCGTTTGGTCCAAAGGTTTGGTGGAGACGTCGCCCTGATCCGAGAAGGTCGAGACCTCGGAGTATTCCCGGAAACCACTTCCGATTCCGTCCCGGTGGAGTTCAGGACCCTGCAAATGTCTACAAAAAAATCGACGAATGCACCGATGACCGATTCCCGGCAAGTTTGTGCCTGTCTTCCCGTCACCGGTTCCCATGTATCGTCGATGCGTTGGAGTACGACCAACCGATGGGTCTTCGTCTTCGGACAAGACTCGGTCGTGAGGAGGAAGTTCTGTCCCTGATGATTTTCGACGAGTAGTCCGTGAGTGGTCATTGTTTCGAGCCTCTCTAATCTAATGCAGCCGGAGGACTTCCCCTCTCACCCAATCACCCTGATCGTGTCTCAACGGAACTCTTGCTGGATCAAACCTCATGCCGGATCGGGCGAGACTCCCATTCCTTCGATAATGAATAGGTTCTTGTGCAACGGAGAATGACGGGACTCGTCTGAGCTGTCTCATTCTGAAACAACTCGTTGTCTCATGAGACAGTGACTAGCTTGACTGAGACAGTCGCAGCACCCGAAAATGCACTGTGATCAAAGAGAGAGATCGCGGGAAAGAAAAGCGGCAAATCGCTTCCGAAAACGATCGGTGAAAAGGGATAAGACTGATTCTGTAGATCCAGCTAGCGAGGCTGAATATGGAGTTCGACGAGGCGCCGATAAAACGTGGCCCTGCTGACTCCCAGTCGTCGAGCCGCCTCTGTTCGATTGCCTCCGGCATCGGCGAGCGCGGCAAGTAATCGTGCCTTCTCGTCCTGGTCCGGCAGCGGGACCCAAGCGGAGGGACCTGGGACGGCTGAGGCTCCCACGATTTCCGGAGGAAGATCGCCGGCAGATACTTCCCTTCCCTTGCAGCTGATCACTGCAAATTCAATGGCACTCCGTAATTCACGTACGTTTCCGGGCCAGACATAGCTCATCAGTCGATGGAGCGCCTCCGGATGAAGCCTGTCGACGGTCTTCCCGGTAGCAGTACAGATGGTCACTAGAAAGGATTGTGCGAGCAACGAGATATCTTCTCGGCGTTCTCTGAGCGGAGGAAGTTGTATCCTGGCGACACGGATCCGATACAGAAGATCCGCACGAAAGGAGCCGCGAACGACGTCTTCGCCTAAATTATGGTGCGTGGCTGCCAACACACGCACATCCACTTTGCGTGGCCTGGTTTCTCCCAAACGGGTAATTTCCTTCTCTTGCAGCACCCGCAGGAGGGCCGTTTGAACCGGCGGCGGGATATCGCCGATTTCGTCCAGAAACAAGGTTCCGCCGTCCGCAGCTTCGAACAACCCCTGTTGGTCATTGACGGCTCCGGTAAACGCCCCTCGCTTATGACCGAAGAGCTGGCTCGTGAGGATCGAATCGGTCAAGCCGGCACAATTGGCGGCAATGAACGGCTTGTTTCGTCTTCCGCTGACTGAATGGATGGCGCGTGCGATCAATTCTTTTCCGGTCCCCGTCTCACCTTCGATCAACACCGTAGTGTCAACCGACGCCACGTCTCGGACCAGTTGATACACGCGAAGCATCGCGGGGCTTTTCCCTACAAGATCATGAAACGATGACTGCTCGTTCAGCACACGCCGAAGCGCATGGAGCTCCGTGCGGTCGTTCATCACCAGGATCCGCCGCTCCGGGTGTCGGGGATCTTGGCGAATATCCAGTTCAATCCAACAGGGATCGGGTTTCCTGATACCAAACGGGCCGACCGACTGGCCGTTTGAGGGAACTTCGATCAGCTTGCGGAGCATCATACGGTCCTGCTCTTCAAGGGGAAACACCTCTTCCCACTCACGCCCGAGTGCCTCCTCGGGCGCGACGCCTAGCAATTCAAGCCCGTAATCGCTCGCAAAGGTGATGCGCCCATGATCATCGAGAACAAGCACTGCGAGCCCGAGGTGCTGAAGCAGAGCCAGTGCGTCGTCTTTGGTGCGTTCGCTGGCTTCGAGCTGATTGATCAGACGTGTCTCGGTTTTGCGATGAGTCTTCGCGGCAATGGTTTCGGCAAGCACACGTTCTCGGGCCCGTTGCACAATAGCTCGCATCTGCTCAAAGCCGGTTGCTAAGCATTCAATGAGCACGATCGTTCGGGATTCCATTAATAATACCGTGGCCTCGAACGTCATCGTGCCACCCTGTCTATCCGTTTCCGTCCATGGCCCCGACTTCTCCACGACCTCGGTTTCTGATTTCCGGACCGAATACTCTGCAGCGAGGTAGTCCTTCAAGAATGGCGACCATTGTTCAAGGTCCAACACCATTCGTGGTTCGGGACCGAAGCGCGCATGCCACCATTCAGGTGCAAGCCCCTGCAACCGAAACTCTCCGGACTTCTCGTCGCATTCGAATACCGCGATATCCAAAGCTGAAAGCACACGATTGAACAGTGGCTTGTCGGAATGAACGGGATGGAGCGGCCGTGAGCTCATGTGTGTTTGCTGGAGAGGGGAGATCTCTGCACGATCTGGGTAGCGAGGTTCAGGAACAACTCGTCGACACCTTGCCCAAGCTTGGCGCTAGCAAAGAGAACGGTCCAACTCCTGTCTCGGAGTTGTTCGATCGCGCGCTCGTCGATTTCCCACTCAGAGCGCACATCTGCCTTATTGATGATCGAGACGAATGGGACCGGTCCCACCATGTTCGCCGCGGTCTGTTGGAGGGCAAAAGCCATCTGCAACGTGTCCTTTCGGGTGCCATCCATCACCACGATGTACCCCGATGAACCGCGAAGGTACGAGTCGCGCACATGCTGGAACTCGTCTTCCCCGTAAAGATCCCACAACAACAACATGACTTCCTGACTCTCCACTGTGACACATTTCTTTTCCACGGTCACACCAATCGTGGTCTGATACTGATCTGAAAACACGTTGCTCACGAACCGTCGCACGAGACTGGTTTTGCCCACGGCGAATCCGCCCAGCATACAGATCTTTTTCTGGATCATGGATGAGCCGTCTGAGAGTCCTGCCCCGGAGCTGTAAGAGTAGCCCGCAGAGTCGCAACTCGCCGATTACCCATTTCCTGCGTCGAGCCACGCTGGTCCGACGCCCTGACGGTGCCTGTCACCACGGTTGCGGCTTGATCAAGCTGTTTCTCTCTGAGAACAGCGACCACAGCTTCTGCTCGTTCTTGGCTCAGTTGAAGATTACGTGCCGGCGAACCGGTCGCATCGGTCCACCCTAAGATCTCGAGACGCACACGTTGGTCCGATTGCGCCACCGCTTGATTCAGTTCTCGCAACGCCGTTGCTACCACATCCAGCACCGCACGCTCTGACGGGTCGACGACTGACGAACCGGACCGAAAGCGAATCACGGTGCGATTGACCCGGCCGAGGAGACCTGGAATCGAGGCTGTCACAAGATCTCCGTCACGGTACTGTGAGAGCCCAGGAACGAACACCGCCGACCGTCTGGCCTCTCTTGCCCAGTCGGCCAAGGCAGATCCGGTGGCAATGAGGGTTTCCCCATCGATGTGGAACTTTACAGTCTCCGGCGGCCGCAACATTGATTGAGCCCTGGCCAGGACAAGCGGAGCATCCAGCGCGTAATACGGTGACCAACTTGCCTTCACGGTCGTGGGATCGAGGCCGACTTCACTCACCAGCGCCGTTGGATCTTTTGCCAGCGGATCCCGCAGCCCCTCAATATGATAGTCCCCCCACGTCGATCTTGCCTGTGTGATAACGATGCCCGGTTCTGCCCTCAACCCGACGAGGAGATTGGACCACCGTACCTGAGTCTGGTAGACCACCCATCCCCACCAGACCGTTCCCAGTAAGATGAGGCCGATCAGAACCCATAGTTTCAGGGACCCCTGTTTCTGTGGCGATTCATAGTGGGCTAGTAAACAACTCTCCAGATAGGGCTGTGTGGCCTTAAACGGTGTCGCATCCCCGGCAAAATCAGCCAATGCATTCGCGTGCAACGCATGGATGTGAGCCAGCGCGTCATGGACATCTTCTCGGAGACTTGCCGGGGGAGTACCTCGGATGACACAGGCCAAGTAGGCTTGGGACCCTTGTTCGATCCACACCGTCCATTCACCGACTTGAACCTGGTCAAGCGCCTGGTCTGGTGAGGCGCCAAACGAATCCCGTACATAGTTTTGAATGGCTGTCAGCATACCAGAAACGACGTGCTGATCCTGCACAATGGCCCCATCACTCGCCACGTGATGCAACAAGAGTCCTGTCTCCCGATGGATCAGGAACACTTGCTCAACCCGATAGCGGAGGGTATGAACCAACACGACCTCTGCGAAGGGTCGTCCCGTCCGCCAGGCTTCCAATCGCCAGCGAAGCCCGCGGATGGACAGACTCTCATCCAACGAGCGGTTCAAAGACTGTGTCATGCTCTGCAAGGCACGCGCGATGGCCTGCCGGATGGCCGGTCCCATGATCGGGGCGATGGCATCGACGATCATTCTCGGCGATTTCCGCACCGCCGCCACGAAACCGTTTTCGACATAAGGAGTCAGAACCGTCGACAACTGTTCGTCTCCTTCGCCTCGAATGGCGAACGCATCGGGGAGAACTCTGCTGACATCACGAGGTTGAACAAGGTGCTTGTCCAATCGCTCACGGAGATCGTCGAGTTGGGTTTGTTCAGGGGCCAGCAATAGGGTGCGGAGCTGAGCCCAGTCCTCTTGAACAGACATGCGGCTCTCTGGGTTGGAGGACTCGGAAAGAGGTCTGCGAAGGTCTCTAGACATTGGCGTACGCCGTCATTCTGTCAAGCTAGGCAGGCAATCCTTCGAATCGCATCGACTGGCTGGACTCAACCACGGGGAGTTGGGTCCGAGGTCCATAGACTGACCTAGCTCATGACGAAGCCCCGTGCCCCTCGTCCTTGGACAGTCGTTTGGACGCCTCCATCAGAATAGCCGCAAGAGCGGAGCGATCCGTCTTTTCGGCACGAAGCTCATGGACGGCTTGATTGAAAGCCGAGGTCGTTTCAGCCTGGCAAGCACGCACGTCGTTCGCCAGCTCTGTAGTGCGTTCGGTCAATTGCTGCATGAGGTGTGTTTGCGATTGGACGGACTGACTTTCCAGTTCGCGAGCCTTGTTATTCAGAGTCGTGGCCAACTGTCCCAGCTCCTGCGCCAGCTTCGTGACCGACTCCCCGCGGAGCTCCTGCTCTTGTGTGAGTCTGTTCGTTAAGTCATCGACTTCCTTTTTGATATACAGCTCAAGATTCTCAAAGCGCCGTTTCAGATCATTGCGGAGATCAGTAGCTTCGCGAATCAAGTGTTGTTCAAGCTGTGCAAACCGACGGTCATGCTCGCGGGCCTGCGCGCCGAAGAGAATGTCACGAATCTTGTCCAGTTTTCCGCTTGCCGATGGATCATCAAGTGCGGGCATTTCTTCTTCATGCGTGCGCTTTCCTGTAGCGTCTCCGTGAACAGGGGATGACCGGTCTTTGTAGGTTGATGTACTCATGTCTTCACCTCATCGCACAAACTCGTGTGAGGACTGGCCATCTAATGGATATGATCTCCATCTCATCCTCGACCTCAGCGCTGATGCCTTGCCGCTAGACCGAACTGGTTAGTGTTCCTTCTGTCACAGCTTGAGGAAGTTACATCCTAGCACCGGCACTGACACTCAACAAGGGTGATTCTTGGAGATCTTTATCCCTCCTCACGAGAACTGAGCATGTAGGTCTTCCCAACCGCTACTATCGTCCAAACAGTCCTTTGAGCAATTCCTGCCCCTCTCGTTTGAGGTCTTCTGGTGTGGTCGTGCCTTTGAGCAATCCTCCGACGGTTTCTTCGACTTTCTTCTTGACCTGCTCTTGCACCTTTCCCGTCAGGCCTTTCACATCCACTCCGTACGCTGGTGCTTGCGCAGTGCCGGTGATCGTGAGCGGGAGATTGAGTCGGCCGTCTTTCATCGCGATTTTAATGACAGGTGAGGCGCCGGAGAGCTTTTGGCTCAGCTCCTGCGACATGTTGAGATTTACGATCAAGTTCAGTCGCTGGTCGAATCCGATCGTGCCGCCGCCGGTGGCCTGAAAGTCATGGCTATCCATCAACAGATTCTGCAACTTGATGACCCCCTGCTTGATGGCGAGATCTGTCTCGATCGTCGAAAAGACTGTGGCGTTGGGATCATCGATTGAAATTCCTGCCACTTTCAGAGCCGATACCACTTCTTGGAGAATATTCACCCCTTGAATCTTCCCATCCTTTACGGCCATGTGACCGGTTCCCTGCAGCGCTTTGGTCAAGTCGGGCATCGAGAAGCCACGCCCCTGCACTGAAAGATCGGCACCGGCCGTTCCACTGACAGCGACCGGTGTCTCCGCCACGGCATTGAGTGCCGGACCAAGCTGTACTCCCTTGATTACAACGCCCCCATTGAAAGGCGGCGCATCGGATCCAGCGACCAATTTTCCCTGCCCCGTGATTTCTCCATCGAATAGCTGAAACGATAGGGCATTGAGTTTCGCCTCCTGTCCTTTCACGTCCGCTGCAATTTTAAAATTCTTGATATCGACCGGCTTTTTCAGCGGGAGAGCGACCGGAAGGTTCGCGGTGTTGATCACCGGTGAGGTGATCGTGACCGTTGCATCATGGTCAACTGCTTTCCCGGTAATCGTAAAGTCGGTCTTCCCTACGGCCAGCTGGAAATTGATAGCCTCAATGTCCATCGTTTCTTTCAGTGGACCGAAGGTGCCGTCGAGCTTCACCGACATGTTGTAGGGCTGAACAAGGGACGCAAAATGTAAGTTGGGCGTCTGCCCAAGGCGAACATCCCGAAGGAGTACTTCCAAATCCTGCAACACATACTCTGTCGGCTTGGCCGCCGATTGATCGCGGTAGGTCAGTTTCCCGCCGTCGACTGAAACCCGGTCCACAGCCAACAGTGCCAGAATTTTAAGCGGTCCTTCGGCCGACGGAATCGGCGCGCGCGAGGGTGTCTCCGGTACCGCGACCCCTTTCCGTCCGATCGTCGACACGTTTAGGACACCCTTCTGATTTTTGATCGCCGTGATGACAGGATTGTGGAGGGTGACTTCTTCCACCTCGACTTGGCCGCTCAGTAGAGGCATCAGTTTCACACCCACGTCTAGTGATGAGAGGGACGCGAATGGACCTGAGCCGAACGACGGATCGTCCATCACCGCGAACCCTGCCACAGTCGCGCCGATCCTAGGCCAGACCGTCAAGCTGATATCTTTCAGCTGGACCTCGCGATTGAGGGCTTCCTCGATAATCGGTTTGTATTGGTCTTGATACTTGTTTAGGTCGACCAAGAAGGGAAGCGAGAGCACAGTTCCGACCAGCAGCACCACGAGGACGAGCAAGCCTATCAGAATTTTCATCACGATCGCCTCCAGTGAAAATATAAGTATATAAATGGATTCCTTACGAGTCAACGAGAAGCGCTGTAGGAATTGGTTAGTGATGGGCTAGTAGAGAGTGAAGAGGTTGCTGAATAGCTTCGCGAATATTTCGCTTGGCCTCCTCATATCGTCGGCCCGTTTCTGAAACAACCAGGCAACGTCGGCCGGTAGGGTAATAAAGGGATAATGTCGTGTCAAAACGTGTTGAGGCAGGGCTCGTGGGCACCTTATATTGCATGATATTGCACGGCGATGGGTTGGTATTGGAGTAGGTATTTCTGTGCGACGTTAGGTATCTCTGTCGGAATTCAACCGGCAATGAGCTTCCCCAAGTTTTGGATTTCCACAACGGCTGAGATGGGGAGATGCCAGGAGTTTGTAAACCGTCGGGTATGAGTGGCGCTAGATCCCTATACTGAGGTGGTCCCTAACGATGCACATCTCCGGGTTGTTAATAGGTATGTTTCTCCTGGCCTTAGCGCTGCCGCCTAAGGCTGCTGCCCAGGAAGCCGTACTCAACATTCTCCCGCTCCGGCCCTTTAATTTTGATGTGTCCTTCAACCACCGAACGTTTGCGCCAACGCGTCGGGTCCTCATGCTTCAAGCAGGATTCACCGCTCTTCAGTACGGACCGCTTGAACTGAGAACGGTCTACCAGTACTACAGCCACCACACCCCGACGTTCACCACGGATCAACATTCATTGTACCTCAACCCCCGGTGGAATAATTTCATCGACTTTTTGGATTTTCCAAAAACCTGGCCGATCAATCGAGTCATCCGGCATGTGCTCTTCGGACCGCTGGAAAATCGAGCGGTGCCATACGTTGGAGCCGCACTGGGCGGGACCCTTCCTGGACGCGGTGAACATTCGCCCGGGTATCTCTACGGCGGGCAAGTCGGGGTACGATTCCCGGTGATCCATGGGCTGTCAGTCGATATGGGGCTTCAATACACGCGGTTTGAAATCGATTTCAGGGGTCAGTCAGATCTGTCGGAACAGTGGCTGTTCACGATCGGCTTTCGACTCTAACGTTATGCAACAGATTCGCGACATGAGACACGCCACCGATGCACGCGGCAGTCTCAGCATCCTGCTGCTATTGATAGTGGCCTTCTTGCAGGGCTGTGGGTTGGTCTACGACGCGATCACCATGGTTCATCCATTGAACCGCGATGAACTCTCATCTATCTGCGCTCGCGGACGATTGCGCGTCGGGATCGCGGTAGAGCCGTTTCGCCCGTTCGTCTTTCCTGCGGTCTACACCGACGAAGGGATCAGAGTGACGGGCCTGGATATTGAATTGATCCGCGAAGTTGCCAACGCGTTGTCTTCTTATTGCGGCACGCCCAATTCCGTTGTGCCAACCCTGCATGTGACTCGATTTCCTGACCTGTTCATCAAAATGAACGAAGGGCAGCTCGATCTGTTTGTCTCGGCCGTGACCGGGGTCGTTCCTGGGACACGACCGACTGGCTTGTGGTTTTCGGCCCCCTATTTCCGCAGCGACGGGGTCGCCGCCATCATCCAACAACCAGAAGTAGCAGAGCGTGTACGGGCGCAGTTTGCCATACAGAAGGGGAAGTGGGATACGCTCACAGCGATACAGAACGGCCTAACTGGCTTGACCGTGGCGGTTCAGAAGGAACGCTCCGCTCACCTCTATGCACAGGCCAACCTCCAGCACATCCGCCTGGTCCTCTGCGATTCGATTCCGGCGGCAATCGAAACCAAAGACCCTACGATCGATGTCATCCTGTCCGAACGGTCGATTCTTGAGTATGTCACGAAACGAGTCTGGGACGATTGGCACCTCCTGACACGCGTTGACGGCGTCCCCGTGATGCTGACCCAGGCGGATCTGTCGATCGTCACAAGTGATGAACATCGACGCTTACAATGGTTTCTCAACAACTTGCTCTTTCGTTTAGAAGAATCAGGACGGTTGAACCAGATGCGCACACGCTGGATGGATGTCGAATACGCGCCCACCAGACGAGCCACCGCTGAAGGCTTACCGCTTGAAGTCACACAGGTGCCCGACCATTATGAACAGGGACAGTGTCGGTTGGCAGAAGAACACTGAGAACACCGAGGCATTCATGACTGTCTTGTCGAAAGTATTACGGCTCCTAGGGTTGAGTTGGCTGCTTCTCCATCCCCAGATCGGCTGGACACAGGACGTGCCCAAGGAAATGGAACAGACCGCGCAACTCCTGACGACCTTCCTCAATGCGGGACGTCTCATCGTTGACCGACATCAATCCTTGATTAACGATCCAGGAAAAGGCGATAAGGGATTTACTCCTAAGGTGTTTGAACAATTGGTGAGTGACGAGTTTTTCCGGCAGACCCGCATTGACTTGCGACATCCTTCTCCGGCTCTACCAACTCTTGCTCAAGAGCTCTTGGCTACCCTGCTTGTGGCGAGTAAAGAGGTGGTCGAGGATGCACAGTTCGTGATCAATCAGCGTGGGATCGGCTATAAGAACTTTATCCCGGCCACATTCGGCAGCCAGGCCGCACGGAAGTTTTCCAACCGATCACGCGCGACGATCAAACAAACCACGCTCAATCCGAGAAACCTGAAAAATACGCCGGATGCATACGAAGAGACGGTCTTAAATCGGCTGGCGAGCCAGTCGGCTTCGACCGATCCGGTCGTCGAGTGGGTCGATGGCGGAGGAGTACTCAGAACCATGATGCCGATCTACTATTCGGAGGATTGCCTTGCCTGCCACGGAAACCCCAAGGGGATCCTGGACATTTCTGGCTATCCGCGAGAAGGCGCCCGGGCTGGAGAGCTGGCCGGAGCCATTAGCATTCAAATTCCTGCGGACCATCGGTAGAAGATCCAATTCGTAACGGAGGAGATGCGCAGCGAGCTGGCCTAACAACGATGATGGTGTGGCGAGTAGAAACCTAGCTCCGAATCATTTTGAATGGAGAATGGTGTCCTTCGAAACATCGTACTCCGTTCGCTGGGGAAATCTCCATGCGGGGAGCGAGAAGAGATCAGTGCTCAATCTTAAGACAGGTTCTAGTTCGATCCTTGACGAGGTTCCGGAAGACATGTCAAACACGTTAGTACTAATGATGAACTCATGGTGCATCGCAATCTCAAAATGCGCCAGCAGGTTGCCCAATGTATCGCTGACTTTCTGTCGGAGCGATGCAGCCTGGCGATCCATTTCTTCATCGGCGTGCAGAATAAAGCTGTCCGCTAAGCGATGGCTTTTCGATTAACTGCTTCGTCGTCTCTTGATTAACGCAGCTCAGCGTTTCTTCCGGTTGAGCAGGTTGCCGGATCGTACCTGGCAGGCCAGGACGTCACAGATAACGCGCGTGGCCATGAGGCTGGTAATCTCCGCCGCGTCGTAGGGCGGCGAGCACTCGACGATCTCCATCCCCGCCAGCGGCTTCGTGTCCGCAATGATCTGGAGAAACTTCAGCACTTCACGGGGCAGGAAGCCGCCCGGTTCCGGCCAGCCGGTGCCCGGCACGAAGGCGGCGTCCAAGCAATCGACGTCGAAGCTCAACCACACCGCGTCCACGCCGTCAAACGCCACCTCGAGAGCCTGTTTCGCGGCATTCTCGATGCCCATTTCCACACAGTCAGTCACGGTCATGATCGTCGTTTGGCGTTCACGGCCGGACTTCACGCCCGGTCTGGGCGATTGCCAGCCGCCGATGCCGATCTGCACAAGATTCTTGGCGGGCACATTAGGGATATTCGTCGCGTGGAACCAGGGCGTGGTATGCATGCGTTCATCGAGGTCGGTCTCCTGCGTGTCCACATGCCGGTCGAAGTGCAGGATGCCCAGCTTCTTGCCGTTCATATTCTGAGCCACGCCCCGGACTGTTGCAAAACCTAACGAATGGTCTCCACCGAGGACCACGGGAAACGCGCCGCTGGCATAGACATGCCCCACGCCCTTGCTGACTTGATCGAAGGTCTTTTCGATGTTGCCGGGAATGGTAAAGACATCGCCGACATCACAGATGGACAAGGATTCCCGCAGATCCACGCCAAGCTCGAAACTGTACGTCCCGTATAAGGCTGAAATCTTGCGGATGCCCTGGGGGCCGAACCGGGTGCCGGACCGATAGGTCGTCCCGCCGTCAAATGGCGCGCCGAGAATGGCCACATCGTACTGGCCGCACTTGCGAACGTCTTCAATATAGGGTGCCTTGATAAAGGTGTTGATACCGGCGAAGTGCGGCAGTTCTCCGCGGCTAAAGGTGGGAATGCGTCGATCTTTGATGGAATCAGCTCCAGACAGGCCTAATTCTAGGCCTCGGGCGACTTCTTCTTCATATTTTGTCGTTGGCAGCAGCGCCTCCGCCTCGACAGCGTATTTCGCCTCTGGCCCATACTTGTCATGGAGAGGAACCTTGCCTTGATATGTTCTCTTCTTTGCCATGAGTGCTCCTTTCTACCGAATGAATGTATCCTGACTCTCTATGACTTGCTCTTTACAGCCCACTGCACACAGTGCCTTCCTTCACGCTTAACTTTGTTCAGCCTTTTCTGGATGGACTGATGCCTCGTTCCTGCCAACAAGGACATACAGCGTCGTCAACGTGAGTATAGTGCCCAGTACGAGCGGCACGGCCCAGAGTTGCCACCAAGGGGCGTCGGGTGAGGTCGCATAGGGGCGTGGCCATGCGATATTGACTAATTCAAACACCGACCACAGAAAGGCCGCTGTATTAATCAGTAATCCCCACACACCCAGCTTCAGTTGTCCTAGCGAGGGGTCCCAGCGTCCCGTGAGACGGGTGTAGAGTCCCACACCCGTGGTCATTGCAAACATGGCGTACAAGCCACCCGTGCCGAACGCCAGGACCGTGGCAACCGCCTCGTCATTGAGACCGAAGAGCAAGCCGAGTGTGGCGAGAAACACGGTGAATAAGACGGCATTCCGCGGAGCCCCGGCCGTGGTGACTCGACTCAAGACGACCGGCATACTTCCCTCGCGAGCCATAGAAAACACGATTCGCGATGTGTACCGGACCATGGAGGCTCCACACGCCAGAAACGCAATCATGACGATCGCCAGAAAAGGCGTCTCCGCCCAGGCACCAAAGTTGTCGACGATCACCGGGGTGACAGGATCGGACGCGGCGCTTGTCAAGCGTAAGGTGTCGCGGTCAAAGCTCAACGTGAGGGCGGCGGAGTTGAAGAGCACCACACTGCCCACCATGCAGAGGGACAAAAAAATCGCACGCGGCACCATCCGTTTAGGATCATATGTTTCTTCGGCAATGGTCGAGCAGGCATCGAAGCCGATAAATGCCCAACCGGAAATCGCGAGTGCCGCTAGAAACGCCGCGGTCTGGCTCGGGGCGGATCCCGTTCCCAGATGGGCGAACAGTTCGGAAAATCCATGCTGCCGGAAAAAGAAGAACAGCAGCAGGGCGACACCAAACGAGCCGACGATTTCCGCATAGACGCCCAGAGAAAGAAGGAACTTAAAGACCGAGACGTGGATCAGATTGAGGACTGTGCAAACAAGCATAAAGACCGCGCCCCAGATCACGAGGGTGATGCCTGTTCCGCCTCCTGAACCGAAAAATATTGCCAACCAGACGCCGCCGGTGTACGCGGTCGTAGTCAGCATGGCGATCGTGGAGCTGACATAGATGGCTCCGGCATACGTGCCGGTGGTGGCCCCTCCAAGCTGTCTTGCCCATTTATAGGCTCCTCCTGCGATCGGAATCTGTGAGGACAGTTCGGCGTACACAGTCGCCACCAGTAGCTGCATCACCAGACAGAGCGCCAGTGCGGAGAACCAACCGCCCCCTGTGACCAGGGTCTGCACACCGATAATGGCGTACAATCCGGCCACCGGCGAGACGGTGGCGAACCCGATGGTCAAGCTGTTCCACAGACTCAGGCTGCGGTGGAGTGTCTCGGGATGGCTCGTACCGTGAACGGAAGGGACCGCATCCGGATTTTCCGTCGAGATTACAGCCTTTTCTCCGGCCTTGGCAGCGGGATCAGACTGTTCGGGGTAGGGATCTTTGGAATTGGGATGATGATGCATAACGACGCTCCCGGTTGGAAAGGATAAATTCCCAAAAGGCCATGTACCTGCGTACATGATCTCCCGGGCTTTTATCCCTCCGTGGAGCCTCGCTATGCGAGACCGAAAACTCTTGGACCAGCCACTCCCTCTTTAAAGGAAGCCGGAACCCTAGTTTTCCTTTTGGAACAATTTTTTCTGGATCTTATTCGTTTGTCATATCCAAGTCAAGTCCTTCGACCAACACCACATCTTCATCGGCAACTGTTTGTCTGTGGTTTTCTCTGTTCCCCTTATAGGATAGGCTCATGGTCATTTTATCCTGATGGCAGAAGAACTCCATCCGTAGCTTTGTTTGATTGACTTTTTTCGTGCCAGGCGAGTAGATCCATGCTGAGCATAGTTCACGTGAGGGAGGTACTCGGATGCAAGTGCACGTTCATACAGACAACAATATCCACGGACGGGAAGAGGTCGTCGCCCTTGTGCAGACCAGCGTCGAGACGGCGGTCGGCCGATTTCAGGATCGGATTACTCGGATCGAGGCGCATCTCAGCGATACGAACAGCCATAAGACGAAGGGGGATGACATTCGGTGTGTACTGGAGGCCAGATTAGCCGGCCTGCAGCCGATTGCCGTCACCCATCAGGCTTCTACCGTCGAGCTGGCGGTAGGGGGAGCGGCGGACAAACTCGAGCGATCGGTCGAAAGTACGCTCGGCCGGCTTAAGGAACGGTAATCCCTGCAACCTCTACAACAGGAGGTCCCGCGATGCGTAAACGAATCATTGATCCAATTCAAAAACAAGCGGCCTCCGACGACCTTGACTGGTTGGATCTCGACAGCCTGGCAGACGTCGAAGTCACCTCGGAAGATCCCGCTCATCCGATTGAAGGCGCATTGCTACCCGATCGAACGTCTGGATGGCGAGCGGGTGGATTGGGCAAGCAAACGATCCGACTGCTGTTTTCGTCTCCACAACGAGTTCGTCGGATCAGGCTGAACTTCGTGGAGTCTGAAACCGAGCGGACGCAAGAATATGTGTTGCGGTGGTCGAACGATGGAGGAAAAACCTTCCAAGATATCGTGCGTCAACAGTGGAACTTCAGTCCCCAAGGGTCGACCTCCGAAACAGAAGATCACCATGTCGACCTTCCCGGCGTCGCGATACTTGAACTCCGCATCATTCCCGACCTCGGCGGCAAGAGTGTGCCAGCATCTCTTGATCAGATGCGTATTGCCTAGCTTTTCCCTTCCAGGCGAACACCTAGCTCGGGCCTCAGTCCGTGCAATGTGTCGTAATTTGTCCTTCGTGATGATCGCTTTGTTCGAGCGAAGCGACGGTTGGTGCTGGTTCGGCATACAGAAAGCATCCTGCACTCACAAAAAGTTCTTGACAGAGTCCAGTTATAGGTGTAAATACACTCAATATGAACGGACCTCATAGATCCTGCGACTTAGAACAATGCCGGGAAATCGCACAGACCTGTACCGTGGTGAATTTGCGGAAAGCCTCCCGAGCGGTCACGCAGTTGTATGAAGAGGTGATGAGGCCCTGTGGACTATTGCCGACGCAGTTCACGTTGCTCGTTGCGGTTCGACGTTGCGAACCAGTCGGGATCTCAACCTTGGCGGAAGCGTTGGTGATGGACCGTACGACGCTCACGAGGAACTTGAAACCGCTGGAACGGGATGGATTTCTCGTGGTGTCGCCCGGGAAAGATGACCAGCGTTCGCGGGAGGTGAGGCTCACTAGCAAGGGGCTGGATCAACTGGAGCAGGCCCTTCCTTTATGGAAGGAAGCGCAGCGCAGGATCAGGGAGATGCTTGGATCTGGCCGGCTTGAGCGGCTATTGGGCGATCTTGCAGCAGCGGTGAGTGCCGCAGGAGTGAAGTGATTTTTTGGTGCTTATATGTGTATATACACTCATAGGAGGTTACCATGACCAACCCTTCTCTGCTTCAAACCCGACCCGGACGATTTTTCCACGCGATCACGGCCTGGCCGAAAACCGTCATTGCGCTCGGTCTCCTGCTGATCGTTGGATTTGCGAGCTATCTTCCGGCCCTGCAAAAGGACACACGGGCCGATGCCTTTATTCCAACGGACCATCCAGCTCTCCTTTTTCGAGACAAAGTCAAAGACATTTTTGGATTGCAGGACCCGATGGTCATCGCCGTGATCAATGAGGGACCCAACGGACTTTTTACTCCTCACTCTCTGGAACTCGTGGAATGGCTGACACGGCGTCTGGAGACCGTCGAGAACATCGATCCGGAGCGCATCACCAGTCTCGCGACGGAAAACGACATTATTGGGACTAGTGACGGCATGCTGGTCGAGCCGTTTTTCGAAGCCCCGCCTCAATCCCAGGAAGCAGCCGACAGGATCCGAACGGCGGTCATGGACTTTCCTCTCTACCTGGGGAGTCTCGTCTCGCGAGATGGCAAGGGAACACTGATCGTCGCTGAGCTATATGAGCAGTCTAAGGCACAGCAGGTCTACGAGGAGTTACTCGATATCGTTGAAAAGGCCCCCGTCCAGGATGAGGAACAACTCCATGTCGCGGGGGAGGGGGCGGTGGCCGGTTACATGGGCGCCTATATCGACGCCGACGCCTTTCGCCTCAACCCCATCGCCGGGATCATCATCACCTTTGTGTGTTTCGTCGCCTTTCGCACCCTTCGCGGCACGTTCTTGCCCGGTTTGGTGATTGCGGCAACCGCAGCGAGTGCACTCGGCCTGATGGCAGCAGCGGATGTCAGTTTCTTCGTGATCACCAATGCTCTGCCCGTAGTACTGATCGGGATCGCAGTCGCGGACTCGATTCACATCCTCAGTCAGTACTACGAAGAAATCGCCCTCTATCCTGACGACACCCCACGTGACCTGACCGTCCGGACCATGCTGCACATGTGGCGGCCTGTGACACTCACTTCCCTGACCACCATGTCTGGTTTCCTGGGTTTGTACTGTGCCTCCCTGATGCCACCGATGCAGTACTTCGGCCTATTTGCCCTGTTGGGCGTAGGGGTGGCTTGGCTGTACTCACTCACAGTGGTGCCGGCTGCACTCAGCCTCCTGAGACTGAAACCAAGCCGTGCCTACCAGCGGCTGACGAGCGAAGGAGCGTCGAGGGTTGACGGGTTCGGGCGAATGATGAATGGGTTGGGTCGTGTCGTGGTGCGGGCGCCCAGGCACTTCGTGCTGGCGGCACTGATCGCCATTGTGATCGGCAGCATCGGGGCTTTTCGACTCCACCTGGATGAGACTCTGATACGGGTCTTCCATCAAGAAGAACCGCTCTATGTCGCAGACAGCACCTTGAACCGGGTGTTCGACGGGACGCACTACCTGGACATCATGATCGAGACCCCTGAACCGGAAGATCTTTACAAACCCGACAATCTGCGTCGCATCGAAGCCCTCCAGCGATGGCTGGAAACCCAACCACATGTCAAGGGAACCACCTCGATCGTGGACTACCTGAAACAGATGAACAAGGCCTTGAATGAGGATCAACCGGACTTTTACAGACTGCCGGATGATCCCGACCTCATCGCACAGCAGTTCCTCTTGTACTCCGCCAGCGGCGATCCGACCGACTTTCAAGAAGAGATCGATCATGAGTATCGCCTCGCCAATGTCCGTGCTCGGCTGGACGATGGTCGCTATTCCATTGAAAAGCCGGTCATTGAGGCTGCCCAACGATATAGCGAAACCCAATTCAACACCCAAGACATGACTGCCCATCTCAGCGGGCGGGTAAATGTCGACTATCACTGGATCAAGCGGCTGGGCGAGAGTCATGTCGGCAGCGTCGCGATTTCCTTGGCACTGGTCTGGTTGATGGCGACGTTCAGTTTTCGATCTGCCGTAGCCGGAACCATGGCCCTTCTGCCGGTGGTCACAACCATCCTCATGATCTATGCCGTGATGGGCCTCAGCGGCATCTGGCTGTCCATCGGCACCTCGATGTTTGCCGCCATTGCGATTGGACTGGGCGTGGATTTCTCCATCCATACCATCGAACGGCTTCAGACCCTTCTGCGTGATGCGCGGTATTCGGTGGATGACGCGATTCTCAAACTATATCCCTCTACCGGGCGAGCCTTGCTGTTCAATTTTGCAGCCCTCGCGCTGGGGTTCGGAGTCCTGACGACCAGTAAGGTGGTGGTACTGCATGAGTTCGGCGTGCTGGTCGCCGTCGCTATTGCCACCAGTTTCCTAACCAGCATGACCCTGCTGCCGGCTCTGGTGAAAGTGTTCCGGCCCAGATTTCTCGAGCAAGAGGTTCCCGATCCAAGCACTCACGTTTTACAACCCCAACCTGCGAACTGACAACCATGGAGGTAATCATGAACAACTACGTCGCACATCTACGCAAGAGCATGAGCGTCGCACTTGTTATTGCACTTGCAGCCGGCACGACCGAACTGCGCGCCGCGGAATGGCCGACCGGAGACGAGATCGCGCAGCAGATCAATGCACGGGATGAAGGCGAGGCCGTGTCGCGCGCGCTCACCATGGAGATGATCGATCGTCGCGATAAGGTGCGCGTGCGTGAGACGCGCGGGTTCCGAAAATACTACGGAGAGGAAAAGCGCAGCGTGATCTTTTATCTGCAACCGAAGAACGTCAAGGATACGGCGTTCCTGACCTACGATTATCCGGAGGCCGAGGCCGACGACGATCAATGGCTGTATCTGCCGGCTATGCGCAAGGTCAGGCGTATTTCCGCATCGGACCGAGGTGACTACTTTCTGGGGACCGATTTCACGTATGAGGACATCAAGCTGGAGACCAAGGTTTCCCTTGAGGACTACACCCGCAAGACCATCGGGGAGGACCAGGTGGATGGTCACCATTGCTATGTGGTCGAGTCGTTGCCCGTCGACGAGAAAACGGCCAAAGAGCTTGGCTATGGGCGGATCGAACAATGTGTCGATGATGCCATCTGGATGGTGCGTCGCAGCCGATTCTGGGATACACGCGGAAATCTGCTGAAGACGATCCATTCCAAAGATATTCGTCAGGTACAGGGCATCTGGACCCAACATCGTCTTGAAGCCGAAAACCACAAGACAGGGCACCGCACCATCTTCACCTTCCGCGATGTGGACTATGCCCAAGGCGTCTCAGACGACCTATTCACACAGAACGCCATCCGGCGGGGTCTGTAGCGGGAGTTCGCATGGCGGCGGTCAAACATACATTGCTCGCGGCATTCCTGATGAGCGCGGTGATCGCGGGCCAAGCCTCGGCGGTGGAGTTCGACTTCTCGGGATCAGCCCGAGGACGTCTGGCTATCGGGACTGACGAACGAGAACTCCAGTCGACTGAATTGACGCTGGTTCCCGAGGTCGTGAGTCGCTTCGATAACGGTTGGAAACTGACCACGATTGGTCGGCTGAGGACCGAGACCATGGATGGGCTTCGACCTGGGGATGTGGACCGGAGCACCTATGGCCCGGTCAGCAAGCCGGGCCTGCTCCGACAGGAAGTCGAAGTCGAGTTGCGGGAGTTCTATTTGCAAGGCGCCTGGGGTGAGACCTATCTCACCCTAGGCAAGCAACAGGTGGTCTGGGGAAAGGCCGACGGTCTGAAGGTATTGGATGTGGTCAACCCACAGTCTTTCCGAGAATTTATTCTGGAGGATTTCGACAAATCACGGATACCTTTATGGACCGTCAACATCGAACGATCATGGGGGGACTGGGATGCGCAATTCATCTGGATACCCGACCACACGTATCACGCTTTGCCCGACCGCGGTGCGAGATACGCCTTCAGCTCGCCACGGCTGGTGCCATCCGCCCCTCCTGGCATCATGGCCGATATTCGAGACGTGGATCGCCCAGATAGGTTCCTCACTGATTCCGACGCAGGCTTCCGGCTCTCGACCTTCTGGAAAGGCTGGGACATTTCACTGAACTATCTGTATCAATACGACAATTTCCCCGTGCTGTCTCAACGGTTGGAGGCCAGGCCAACCGGCCTGGTCGTGGTCATAGAGCCGCGTTATGAGCGGACCCATGTCGTGGGCGGTACGTTCAGCAACGCGTTTGGCGACTGGGTAGTCCGAGGCGAAGTGGGCTATTTTACCGATCGATTCTTTCTCACCAAGAACCCATCAAACCATGACGGCGTCACCCAACGTTCCGAGCTATCGGGGGTTCTTGGATTGGACTGGACCGGGATCGAGGATACCTTCCTGAGCGCCCAGCTTTTTCAGAGCTGGGTGACCGGTTCATCATCTGGGCTCGTACGCGATACACTCGATACAAACCTGACCTTCCTCGCGCGTCGGGACTTTCTCAACGACACCCTGCGAGCGGAAGTGTTGTGGATCGTCAACACCAATGATGGGGATGGACTCGTCCGACCAAAGATTGTCTACGACTGGCAAGACAACCTAAGGACGTGGGTTGGGGCCGACATTTTCTACGGAGATCGAGACGGCCTGTTTGGTCAATTCGGTAACAATGACCGCGTCATAGTCGGTGTGGAATTGGGGTATTGAAGTTCGGGACGGGAGAGGGATAAAGCCGGCCGATCATTTCACCGGAGAGAGTCCGTTTCTTGGTCTGAGTTTCCCAACAAGCCGTCTTCGCCCACCGAACTTCTTGAGTCTTCCGTTCTTCCTTCGTCCACCTCACACAATTGTGCTAGGATGCTTCCGTTCTTGTCACGCGGTGATGACCTCTAGATGCTATGACACCTTCGCCTTCCTCACCGGCTTCTGATTATCGCTTCTTGCTCCTCATCATCCCCCCGATGTTTATCCTGCTGCTCGCGAGCGGCCTGTTTGAGTTCAGCTCAAATATCACGGTCGACAACTTTCATACCCTCACGAACTGGCTCATGCATTCAACCCCGGAGGCTTCTGAACAGTCTTTCAATGCCACCCATTTTCTGGTGGAGGTCAAGTCCCGGTATATCTGGCTCACCACCGTAGTATTGGCACTGGTGGCCGGACTCTATGCCTTTATTCTCTGCGCCATGATCATCTACCAATGTCATCCCCGACCACGACTGCTAGTGGTCACCGCCATTGGACTGGTCTTTGCTCTAAGCGGCGTGACATTTATCTGGGCGCTTGATGAAACTCATACACTCTACCGAGCCGTCTTCGGCTTCAGCTACGATAACCTCCGCCAGGCCGGACCACAGCGGATCGGCGAACATCTGTTGCGCTATGTCATGGTGGTGATGTCCGCCGTGAATGTACAAGCCTTGATTGTCCCTGTCGTGGCACTGCTGGCGGCCTGCAGTACTCTCGCACCACCACTCTCAGGCCTTCCGCCCGACCCCAAGTTCTATGCCTCACAGATGAAGCGGTTGAAGGAAGTGCTGACTGCGACCTCGGCAATTCTCGTTTCCGGAATCCTAAACATGGGCGCATGGCTGCGATGGCCTGCTGCGCTGGTAGCCGACAAAGCCGGGCAGGAGGCGGTGCTTGGGACAGCTCTCGCCATCACGTTGTTTTGGGGTGTCACGTTTACGTTGATGCTGGTGGCGACGTACTTGCCTGCGGCCCTCGTTCTAGCACGGCGAGCCGAGGCTGTACTGCTGGGAAGCCCTTCCGAAGAGGCCAAGGCGGAGCCGGAACAATGGCTCAAGGACCATGGTTTGTTCTTGTCTTTGCAGGATCACTTCCCGCAGTTCGGTTTGATCCTCGCCCCGCTGCTCGCCAGCCCCTTGAGTTCCCTGCTGCTCGCCCCACTGAGTCCGACGGGTTAGTGCCTACGGTGAAAAAACTTGTTACTGTCCGCTTCTTCGCCTGGCGTTTAGGGACAGAACTCAGGTGGGTGTTACTCCTTGAGGAATATGGCCTCGACGACTCAGCCGTGGGTTTCATGTATCTTGCCAAGTTCCAATGAATTGGATCCCGGTTTGTCCAGAAACGTCAACAGGGCGATCAGCGCCATGCCGGCAAGTAACCACACTAACCCGGCGACCCACCGCCTTTGGGAAAAAGCAAATAGGCCCATCATGAGCACCACGCCACCGATGAGCCCGGCAATACCGGTACCGAATGAACTCATCGCGTTCTCCTTACTCACCGACAGGCAAAGTGACAATATTCGATGGGGCTGGGAGGGGCCTGCAAGGCCATCTTGATGACATCGATCTCGTATCCAAGGTCTTCCAGATCTTTCTGCGCACGGATGAGTTCTTCCTCGGTCACGTACGCGACAGTGTCAGGAAGACCCCTGTCTTTCAACGAGCGCAGAATGGCACCCAAGATCTCACGCTCTTCCGGCGGCATGTTCGTGCCAAGGGGAAATTCTAGCCGCCGTTGATAGGGGCTCTCGAACGTTTCGTTCAAGGCTCGGATAGTCTTCAGCACAAGCCGGTCTTGCTCCCATGGTTGGAGTCGTGGTCCCGCAGACGGATGGGTGGCGAAGAGCTCCATGAGCGTGATCGCGTTCGTATTCAACGACCGTCCCACAAACTCCCGTTGCGGCTCGATGGTCGTCCCCGCTAGCCCTAGATGTTTCGCCACTGCCTCGACCAGCGCGAAGTTGATCATGAAGCTATATTGCCCCCCAAACTGGCCGTAACAGGGTTTCTCCGGATCGTTCAAGACCTTGATGTCACCAGTCCCCGCATCGAAGGCGCTGAATCCAATGGCCTCTGGAGCTAGGAGCCGTTTCGCCTCCTTGAGCGTGGCAAAGGCTCCCACATTCACGGGCACCAACACGTCTTGGTCGATGCGTTGAAGAAACTCCACGATCGTTTTCCGATAGGGCACATCCTTCCACTCGACCTTTCGGTACTCCTTCTCCCACACCAATTCGTCGAGAAACGGCGGAAAGGTCCTGAGTACCTCGAGGTCCTTGGCTTGGAATGCGCGGACGAATGCCGACCAATCCTGAATGGTCGCATGCAGGACTTCGCTGAGGTTGGGGCGAATATATTCTTCTTCGACCTCTCCACCGTGTTTTGCCAACAGTTTGGTGGGCAGGTCGTTCCACAGTTCATTACACATGATTCGATCGACCGTTCCATCGGCCACACCCGCCAGATGCTCCACAGACCCACAATGGATGTCCACATGATCCCGATGAGCCGCCAGGTCTGAGTGGGCCAAGGCCCCATCCAGCATCGGTTGTTCCCAATCAATCAAGACATAGCGCAGACGCGGATAGACGTGGCCCTGTGTATCGAACGCCTTAAGATGGCTGAGGAAGCATGCAGCGAGGTTGCCGTTGCCTGGGCCTAGTTCCAAAATTGTCAGCCGATCAGAGGATGACGGCTGACGGTTCTTCGCCTTCTCTCGCTTCGTCACGCGTGCGTAGTAATCGGCTGCCAACGCATGGGCCAAACGGAAGTCCGCCGACGCAAATGTTTGATAATAGGATCGGAGTTGGTCCCCACGCAGCCCATAAAAAAGCTGGTTGAGGTGTGTCTGCCACTGATCGAGCGGCTTATAGTCTCCGACGAGCTGAGGAAGGGCGTCAGCGTCTTGCAGCATCTTCTATGGCCACCGGTATATAGTTTGATGAAGAAATCCTACGGCAGACGAAATCCTAACAGATGGCTGGAAAACGCCGCAATGGGCAACTCGCCAGGTTGATTGACAGTGCGTCTCGACAGGTGTAGCAGACGGTCATGACAATCCGACCATCATTGAGTTCCTGGGCGCTCCTAGTCGCGTGGTTTTCCGCTGCTCAGATTGGTGTGGCCGAACCTCCGCCCATCACCGAAAATGTCCCGATGTCTGAGTTCCAGAACCGGTCAGGCGAGGTTCCAGCCTATGATTTCGATGCCCCTCCGCAAGGCATGTTCCGTTCAATTGTCATGGCTGAGGGGTTTGAAGAACAACTGGGGTGGCACCGAACTCATGAAATTGTCCCGATCAGACAGACTCAAGAATTTTCTGAGGATACCCGGGCCATTTATATTGTCTTCTCTCTGCATCAACACTACCAAGCGTTCAAAGTCTTCGGACAGTGCAGGCCCGACCGAGTTTCCGGTCTCGATCCAAACACCATCATCGCTGAAGACGCGATGCACATCGCCTTGGAGGATGAGAGCGGCTATTTGAAATTGTCTTCCCCTGCAAGCGGCTGGAAACCTGGGCGGTACAAGGTTGAGATTCATGCCGGTGAGCAAGTAAACGAGATGAGTCTCATGGGGACCATGCGCTTCACTGTCTTGACCTCGAACAAGTAGTCTTACCATTTACCCCATCGCTGGTCTATTACTGTCGGTCGTTTGACCAACCCTCGACCTTCGGCTAGAATGCTGCTCTTATCAATATGCGCTCCGGCCACTGCTGGAGCTTTTGTGCAAGATGACGCTGCCTTCCAGCCCTTGGGCCTCCGTAATCATCCCTATCAAGGATGAACGAGATAATTTATCCCCCCTCATCGCAAGCCTATTGAAAGTCATGGATTCTCATGAGGCGTCGCAGTCGCGCTCGTATGAGATTATCTTTGTGGATGACGGCAGCAGCGACGGCAGCAGTGAAGCACTGGACAGATTGGCTGGTGAACATGCATGCGTCCGCGTCTTCCACTTTGATCGCAACTACGGCAAGACCTGTGCGCTGGATGCCGGCTTTCGTCAGTCAAGCAGTGACATCATTATCCAGATCGATGGCGACCTTCAGCAGGATAGTGAAGATATTTTGAAACTGCTTCCTCTGACAAGCTCATACGACTTGGTTTGCGGATGGAGACAACAACGACAGGACGGCTTCGTAAAAATGATCTCCTCTCGGATTGCGAACCGTGTCCGAAATGTTTTCACCCATGACGGCGTCCATGATACGGGATGCCCTCTTAAGGTCTTTCGGCGCCCAGTACTGGAGCGCATCCGGCTCTTTGAGGGTATGCATCGATTCTTTCCGGCACTGGCGTTAATGTATGGATTCACAGTGACCGAGGTGCCTGTCCGGCATTATCCCCGCATTCATGGGGTCTCCAAATACGGGATGGGAAACCGCTTGTTCAAATCGCTGTACGATCTGATCGCCGTACGTTGGATGCAGCAGCGCGTGCTGCTGTATAAATTCAGAGGGCCTGCGTCGTGAATCGATGCGACCCTGATGGTACCCTTCGCCCTTAGAAGACGACGATGATGTCCGCCTTCCCAACACCTCATGAGTACTGAGACAATCTGGATCGGTATCGGCTTCCTCGGTCAGGGGCTCTTTTTCGGCCGTTGGGTGGTTCAATGGATCGCCTCAGAGCGAACAGCAGAGAGCCGTGTCCCCATCTCCTTCTGGTACATGAGTCTCATCGGCGGACTGATCACGCTCACGTATGCGATTTACCGAATGGACCCGGTGTTTATTGCGGGACAATCCGTTGGAGCGGTGGTGTATCTCCGAAATCTGGTTCTGATTCATCGAACGGGTCGCGCGAAGAACGCGCCGGGACCGCAAGCATGAGTGATCCAGCCACGACCTATCGCTCGACTCCTTCCCTCCCTCACGGATAATCACGACACCGAACCATGGACCGCCGCTCACCCCATTCTATCCACCTGCTGCTCTTGCTGCTCCTGTCCGGCCTCCTCTTTTTCGTCGGGCTCGGCAGTATGGGTTTAACCGATCGCGACGAAGGCCGGAACGCCGAAGCAGGCCGTGAAATGTTCGCTTCCGGTGATCTTGTCACTCCAACCTTCAACGGCGAACTGCGCGTCGCGAAACCGGTCTTCGTGTATTGGCTGATGACGCTGTCGTACCATGTGTTCGGAGTGAACGAGTTTGCCGCGCGCGCTCCCTCGGCATTCTTCGGCGTGGGGCTGATCGCGATGCACTACTTGTTTCTCTCCCGCCTTCGCGGCCCGACCGTCGGCCTGATGGGCGCGCTGATGTTGCTATTGAATGTTGAGATACTGGCGTTGGGACGCATGGCCATCACCGATAGCGTGCTGATCTTCTTCACCACGTTGTCGCTCTATGGATTCTGGCTCGGTCTCCATGAACAAGGCGCCGGGCGCCACTGGATCTGGGGCTTCTACATCGGCATGGCCCTCGCGACCTTGACGAAGGGGCCGGTGGGATTTGCCGTCCCAATGATCACCGCCTTGCTCTATCTCATCGTCACCCGGCAATGGCTGGTCTTTTGGCAACGAGGCGCTCCCATCGCCGGTACCTTGCTGTTCGTCCTCCTGGCCGGCCCCTGGTATACCGCGATGTTTCTTCTCCATGGGGATGCGTACTCTTCCCAGGCCAAGGTCCACACAGTGGGACGATTCCTCGCTCCGATGGAAGGGCATGGAGTGGGATGGTGGTTTTATTTTCCCGTTTTGCTTCTGGGCTTCTACCCCTGGAGCGCCTTTTTGCCCGCCGCGTTCTATCGCGCCTATGCCACATGGCGGGAAGCCCCCGCTCTGCTACACGAACGGAATGGCTCACCTGGAACGAGCGAGCCGGCAGGATCCGGTCATGAATTGGATTGGTTTGCAGGTTTGTGGGTGATCGGGGTCTTCATCTTTTTCAGCTTGTCTTCCACCCGCCTCCCACACTATATCGGTCCGCTGTTTCCCTCCTGTGCGCTCCTCGCCACTTCCTATTGGGCTTTCGGCCTGAAGGATTCTTCGGCCAAAGGACTACGTGGATCGATTCACTTCATGATGGGTATCGGCTATCTGGTCGCCATCGGGTTTGCAAGTGCCCCGTACCTCTTCCACAAATTTTCCGGGAAGATGGTTAAGGAGTTCCCCCTCGCCACCCAATTCGACCTGGGGATCGGCCCTTATCTGGGTGCGATCATCGTCATGGCAGCCATGGGGTTCATCGGCTATTTTGGTCTAAACGATACAAAGCGCCACCTTACCTTTGGAGTAGCCGGTGCAGCCCTCGCGAGCGTCTTTCTGCTCGCCATCCTCGCCGTCGTTCCCGGTGTCAATCGTTATGCCATCGCACCGCCGCAGGAATTGGCCTATGCTGCCGGTCTGAATCTGAATCCGACCGACCAGTTGATCGCGTTCGGCACAACCAGACCATCGACTGCCTTCTATGCCAGACGCACGGTGCTGTTCATTCCGTCCAATGAACTCGACCGACTACGTACAGCCTTGAGTCATGAGGGCCGTACGATGATTCTGCTGCCGGAGTCCGTTCAGGAGGCGTTGCCAAAAGAAGCGGATGAATTTCAACCAATTCTCAAGCGGCACGGCTATGTCCTATTGGCTAATGAACCGATGGTCGACATCCCCAACACTACAAGCACTGCTCCCTCGACCACATCGCTCAAGTCACTTGGGCACTAGGGTTGGATCAGAATTCTTGATAACGTTACCGACCGGGAAGGGCGGCAAGCCAGATGCACTGATTCATTCCCCACCAAACCCTACTGAAAGGGCAGCACTCCACGTGCATCAATGAGGATCAGAGCCGCGAGAGCCACACCACCAAGCAGAGCGCTTTCTTTCGCAACGAACACCCTCGACGATTCTTTCAGACTTCCCTGAGCCTGACTAGTCGTAGCGAGCCAACACGACAAACAGGCAAACCCCACTGCAGCGAGCACCAGAGGGGACGTCGTCATGGCAGCAAGCCCATACGCAATCAGATACAGGGAAGTCTTCGATTGCCAGGTTCCCCCTGAACGTTCCCGGAATCTCCAATAGGTTCGTCGCACCCATAAACCAGCCATGACGGCGGTTGCACCCAATGCCATGAGCAGCAGTCCCACAAATCCCTCATCCATCTTGTGTGACAACGTCCAGAGCACGGCGAAGGCCAGTGAGGATACAATCGCTGCATGGCGACATCCTTGTTGTACTGAAGTACGCCAGGCTGCGAGTGGGGCCGCAGCGATTGATCCACTGAGAATACCCACGATCGCCCCTCCAACCACATCCGTCGGGAAATGCGATCCGCGAAGGACGCGACTGAGCGCCACGAATGCCGCGAGCCCTATACACAGCGGGCCCCAAGCAGGAAATCGCTTGGCCAGTACTGTCGCAACGGCAAAACTGGCCGTACTGTGCCCGGACGGAAATGAATCCAGTCCTGATGTCCAGGAGATCGCCATCTGCCAGTCCCCCGAGTGCACAAACTTCGGGCGAGGCCTGCCAATGAGGTGTTTCAGAACGTTGGCGAACACGGCCGCAATTCCATGAGCGATTAACGACTCAATCGCCGCGAGCTTGAGCACCTGCTTCTCAAACGCCCAGGCGAGAGCAAGAAGCAGAATGCTCACCGAAGCAAGACGCCACCCTTGGCCGATCCAGTCTCCAGCATTGCTCGTGAACGCCATCCACGGAATGGTGAGCTGGTCCCAAGGGAGATGCACCGTCACCGATCGGACATATTTCGTAACTGGTAGATCAAATCGTTCCAATCCGAGACAGCTGATGACCACAGCTGCACAGGAACAGCCGAACGCCATGAGGGACGAAACCTTTTTGACAGATAACGGAGAGGACGCGCCTAGGCTGATGTGATTCGTATTAGAGACTTCTGGATGTCCGGAACTGGTCACCAATCACTCATGGTCGAATAGATGCTTCAGGGTATCCAGTCCGCTAAGAAGACGTTGAACTCGCCCGGGGCCTTGGCGTTTCGATCCGAGACCCAGACGAGACGCTTGCCGTCCGGCGAAAACATGGGGAAACTATTGAAGTGGCCTTCGGTGGTGATCCGCTCCGTGCCCGTCCCGTCGTCTCGCACCAGGTACAAGTGGAAACTGGGGCGACCTCCCTCTCCCCTCGTTTCGAGGTTCGAGGAGAAGATGACCCGTTTCCCGTCGGGGTGAAAGTATGGCGAAAAATTCGATGCGCCGTTTGATGTGACCTGTCTTTTCCCTGACCCATCCACATTGATCACGAAGATTTCCAGCTGACCTGGCTCGACCAGTCGTTGTGCCAACAGTTCCTTGTACTTGGCGATTTCGGCTGGGTCCGTTGGGTGAGCCGCACGGTAGACAATGCGTGTACTGTCCGGTGAAAAGAACGCGCCTCCATCGTAACCCAGGTCATCCGTCAGGCGTCGAACATTCGTGCCATCCAGATTCATCGTGTACAGGTCAAGATCTCCGTCCTTCACCGACGTCCAGACGATGGTTTTCCCATCTGGCGAGATCGTCGCTTCCGCGTCGTAGCCTGGTGTCGCCGTCAACCGCTGGAGTTGTTGACCATCGATGCGTACCGAGTAAATATCATAGTCGTCGAGTGCCCATCGATACGCCCCATCCCGCTTCGGTTTCGGTGGGCAATGGGGTCCGGCCCCATGCGTGGAGGAATAGAGCACCCGCCGATCACCTGGGAAAAAGTAGCCGCATGTCGTCGCTCCCATGCCGGTGCTGACCATGCGCGTGGTCACGCTTTGCAGGTCCATCACATACATCTGATAACAACCGTGGCCGGCATCGGCCGGTTTCAACGGATTCGCCTCGGAAACTTTCGACCAGTCATTGGTCGATTGGAAAATAAGTTTGGTGCCGTCGAAGGAGAAATAGGCTTCGGCATTCTGACGTCCAAATGTCAGTTGACGAATATTAGCCAAGTGACGTTCCGCAGAACCAGCCGGAGACACAGTTTTTTTCGGACTGTCGGCTGTCATTCCACATTCTGGAGTACTCACCAACACACAGAGCCCTAACAGCCAGACTCCGACGATCTTACGACATCTCATCGATCTGTACCTCCATGGGATCTTCTTGCCCCGACCAAATCTCTCGCTGCTTGACGGCACCGTCCTGGAAAACGACATAACTATGCCACCCGTAATAAAACAGGAGCCGAGCCACTTTCGCAACCGAGTCGGCTGTCACACCATATAGAACAGTAATGACACTGCCTGGGACGTTCGCGCGGTGGCAGGAAAACAGCACGGCCATCTTAGGTCCTTCATAGACCTGTCCATCAATCCTGAATCCTGCATTCCTGATGGTGATACGATCTCCGCATGACTCCTGCACGACCGATTGGACAAATTTAGCTTGACCTGCGTCGGCAAGTACCAGAACGGATCCGGCACTAGGAAGCGCGTGACCTTTGAGAGCCAACACCTTTGTCCTCTGGGAATCCGATAGCTCGTGATCTTCAATACGGGACACGATTTGCTCCAGCGGAGAGGCAGGGTCGGAAAATGCGCGCATGACCGTCTTGTGCGGATCCGTGACATAGCTGTTCAGAACTGGCGGCAGTTGCTGCCTCGCCAACCGGCGGAAAATCATCATCTCTGGGTCGAGTTCTACCCATAACGGCTTATTGGGCAGGATCAGTTCAACGATGTTGACGCGAGAAGGGTCCAGCTCCACCGATCTCACTTCCGTGGCGTCCTCCATCTCGATGTGGATGGGAAGAACCATTCGATACGGCTTCTCGCCCTGCTGAATCCGGATGGTCAGCTGCCAAGCCTCTTGGTTTCCATCCCCATCTACCCTACGTGCACTAGCATCCCCAATAGAGACGACGGGAGCTCCGGGCTGCTCGACCCATTGCTCAAAAAACCACCGTAAGCTCCTTCCACTTTCCTGCGAAAAGACTCGCTCGATCGATTCCCAATCCGCCGGTCGATTGCGATGTTGGCTGACAAATGTCTTGAGACCTTTCCAAAATACCTCGTCTCCGATCTCCTGTCGAAGAAGGTGAAACACAAAGGCCGACTTCTGATACCCAATGGCATTATCCTTCTCGTCATGCTTCCTCACAAACCGGGATACCGGGTAATCGTCTTCGGGTTTCACGTACAGATTGAATCCTTGCAGCATCATGCGTCGCTGCTCCAAGGCTTGGCGGTCATCTTGAACCAATTCATGCCAATAGTAATTCGTTAGGTAGGTCGTCAGTCCTTCAACCCAGTTGCCGTGGCCATCTCGATTAAACACCGAGTTTCCGATCCACGAATGTACGATCTCGTGACCTAGCGCATAGGGTTGTACATAGTGCCGCCTAATGCTGCCGCTGCCGAGGAGTGTGAAGGACGGCATGCCGAGACCACTCGCAAAAAAGTTTTCTACCACAGCGAATTTCTCAAACGGATACTCGCCGAGTATCCGAACATACGCGTCGAGATATTCTGCGGTCGCATCGAGGTACTCATCCGCCAGGGCGGCATTGTCTGATAAAAAATAGGTTTGAAGTTCGACCCGCTGCCCCGTCGAGGCTCTCCACTCTCTTGATTTGGCCACGAACTTGTTGGCAACGAGGCTGAACGCTTCAGTCCTTTCTCCAACGACCCACGTTGACGAGATCATGTCGGCCGTTGCGGTCTCAGAGACTTTCCGGCCCGATCCAACCACGGTCCAATCCTCCGGAATCGCGGCAGTCACCCGATAGGTGCTGAAGGCATCTGCAATATCCGGGTACCATTGGCTTTCACCGCTTAAATACACACCTTCAGGCCCGATATGTCCCGCAGTTTCACTCGGCGTGACAAACCGTAAGTGGCGAGGTTCTCGCGGAGGGTCGTTGATCAGCCCGCGGTAGACCCAGACCAACGTCAGCTTGCGGCCATGCTCCTCGGGGAGCATAACGATGATACGCTGTGCGGAAGAATCAAGACTCTGGACCGTCGTAAAGGAAGCGAGCCGGCTCAACTTCTCTTGCCCGATCGTCGTCGATGGTACTTCCACTGCAATTGAGTCGACCTGCAACGTCCTTGCAAGGGTGAAGCTGACGGACCGAACCTGCTCATCGAGTTCCAGTGCGATCCGGTCCTCAGCTGTCATCTCGTGGGTAACCGGAGTGAGCTCGACCGAAAGATCGTGGTGGACCAGAATGCCATCGCCGCTGACAGGCAGGGCGCGTGCGTCCTGAAGGAGGGCAAGGAGGATTATGAGAAGAACAAAGTGGAACGGCCCGGTGATCCGTTTTCTGATATACATCAGAAAACTTTTAACACTCGCGGCAAACGAGTACAAGCTGGATCGCCGTCAAAAGGCGATCGAGATCAACCGGCTTCAGCAGAATTTCTTGAGGTCCTAAGGCCCAGGCTTCTTCAAGCAATTCCTCGTTCTGACTCCCCGTCATGATAATGATCCCGCCGGGATATTCTTTCTCACGCAGAGCGCGAAGCACATCGATCCCTGCCATCCCAGGCATGATCATGTCGAGCAAGATTGCATCTGGCGGTGCATCGTCTACGACCTGAAGTGCCTCGTGCCCGTCCTTAACACCGAGGGCCCGATACCCTCGGAGACTCAGGAATCGGACGAGGAGATCGCATACGAGAGACTCATCATCGACCACTAGGACCGACTCATCAATCTGCTGAATAGATGACTCGTTTCCTGATGGTAATGAGGTGATTGTCGGCGCAGCCGACAACTGCGTGATTCGATTCACAGCCTCGACAAGAACATCAAGTGATAGTCCTTTTCTGATAAAATCAGTGGCGCGAATGGCTCGTGCCTGATTCTCCTGAGTTTCAGTCGCTCCACCCCCTAAGATGATCACAGGCGCATGAGGGTCGATGGCTCGGATTTCCTTCAGAACCGTGAGTCCGTCCATTTCCGGCATTCGCAAATCCAAGAGAGTCACGCGAGGTCTCTCGGTCCGAAATAGACGAAGTCCTTCTCGCCCACTGGTCGCCGTGATGACATAATATCCCTGTCTGGTGAACACGTTCTGTAACAGATCACAATTCATCTGGTCATCGTCTACAATCAAGAGCTTGATCATCCCGGCACATCCTATATCATTGTGAAGCATCGCTCGCCTTCAGAAAAAGGATAGCATGAGATGCAGGATAAGAGAAGGAAATGCGTGTTTTATAGGGGAGAGACTCGTTGTCCAAATAAAGCCGCCACAAATGCCTCGGCATTGAAGTCCTGCAAGTCGTCAGCCGCTTCTCCCACACCGATCAAACGGAGGGGAAGCTTCAGTTCATCGGCGATCGCCACGACAATGCCGCCCCGTGCGGTCCCGTCCAGTTTGGTTAGTGCAAGCCCTGTGACTACCATCGCCTCGTGGAACTGCCGAGCTTGGCCCAAGGCGTTCTGTCCAAGCGTGGCATCCAAGACCAACAACACTTCATGCGGTGCCCCTGGTAATTCCTGACCGATCACTCGCTTCACTTTCCGTAATTCGTCCATAAGGTTTGACTTGGTGTGCAACCGCCCGGCGGTGTCGATCAGGACGGCGTCGATTTTTCTGGCCTTAGCCGCAACAATTCCATCAAACGCGACTGCCGCAGGATCGGCCCCGTGTCGTTGACGAATGACTTCTGCGCCGATTCGATCTCCCCAGACTTGCAGTTGATCAATGGCAGCAGCCCGAAATGTATCACCGGCAACGAGCAATGGCCGATGTCCAGCCTGTCTCATTCGTTGTGCTATCTTGGCAATCGTCGTTGTTTTTCCAACACCATTGACACCGACGACTAAAACAACAAACGGTTTTGGGCCATCGTTGATGAGCTGATCCATCGTAGAGCCAGAGACGGGTTTCAGGATGCTGTAGAGTGACCGACTAAGCACATTCTGTAGCCCTTCTGGAGTTTGTGCATCAGCCCCCCGTGTTTCTTCGTTGATCTGTCGAATAAGCCGATCAACGACCCGAACGCCAAGATCAGCAGTAAGTAACGCGGCTTCAAGCTCTTCTAGTACCTCTTGGTCTGGCGTACGTCCAAGGAATCGATCAACCGACTGCTGCATGACATTGCGTGTCTTGCCCAACCCATCACTGAGTCGTTGAAACCACCCCATCGTCAGCACACCTTCCTTTGCGGTTGAGGAGAAGAACGGATCAATCGAGGCACCGGAGAAATCACCTCAAGAACTTTCCGCTCACGACGTGACATTCTCACCGCCTCATGTGGACCACGCTCATGATCGTACCCACAGAGATGAAGCACGCCATGGATCAACAACGTTGCCAGTTCAACGTCAATCGATCGTCCGCCCTCCCGAGCTTGTCGAACCGCGGTCGGCAATGAGATGACCACATCCCCCAGCATATTCGTCGCGAGGCACTTGCCCTGTGGCATGATGGCTTCTCGTATCGGGAATGCCAACACATCAGTCACTCGATCCTGTTTGCGATACTGACGATTCAATCGACGTATCCGAGCATCCCCTATTAACTCCACACTCAATTCCGACTTTTCCTCTCCCACAGCCATCAAGATACGTTGAGCCAGATGCTTAAAGGAAGATCGTCGGACGGTGTGCCGCACTAGACCCACCCTGAGATACACCGTCATTAATGAGAACGTCCTGCGTGGCCGACAGGCGGCAAATCGGCTGGAGTCGACTTGCGTGAAATCGAGGGTTGACGCTTCGGAGCTGAGAGCGGTTCGCGAGTCGAGGGCGATTCAGAATCACTCACCACCTGATGGCGATCGTAGGCCTTGATGATGTCTTGAACGAGTCGATGCCTCACAACATCTTTCTCGTCGAAGTAGATGAAGGCTATCCCTTCAATATCACGCAGAATCCCTTTCACTTGTATGAGGCCAGAAACTCGGTCATTGGGGAGATCTACCTGCGTAATATCGCCGGTAACCACCACCTTGGAATGGAATCCCAACCTAGTGAGAAACATCTTCATCTGCTCGGCCGTCGCGTTTTGTGCTTCATCGAGAATTACAAAGGAATCGTTCAATGTTCTGCCACGCATGAACGCCAGAGGCGCAATCTCAATATCACCCCTCTCGATCAGGCGATTGGCCCTTTCCATATCCATCATGTCAAACAGCGCGTCATAGAGGGGACGCAGATATGGATTCACCTTTTCGTAGATGTCACCTGGCAGGAAGCCGAGTTTCTCGCCTGCTTCGACTGCGGGTCTGGCAAGAATGATCCGGCTCACCTCCTTGTTCATCAAAGCACTCACTGCCATGGCCATGGCCAGATACGTTTTCCCTGTCCCGGCCGGGCCGATAGCGATGACGATGTCGTGTTGCTCGATCGCCTCAATATATAGCTTTTGAGTCGGGGATTTGGGACCGACGAAGCGTTTTTTGGTGACAACCATGGCCGACTTACCGAGCACATCTCTGAGCGGTGCTTCGGGAGTTCGGCGTAAAGCACCGAGCGCGTGGGTCACATCGTCGGCCTGTAGCGTAAAACCCTCATTAGTGAGGGAGGCGAGCTCGAGGAGGATTCGCTCAGCTTGGCGAACGGCTTCGGGAAATCCGTCCAAGGTGAGTTCTTCGCCACGTGCGGAAAGCCGTACGCCCAGCTCGTCCTCGATCAACTTGAGATGTCGGTCATGGTGACCGAACAGGACAGCGGTGTTGGTGCCCTCTCGTAATTTGAGCTTACGCACGAGCTGTAGTTGGTCTCCATCCTACATCAGTTAGTTGCATTGTAGCAGACACGAAAAAGACGAGACAAGCAGGTGCAAGATCCTGAGATCGCCTTCAGGCTCCACGGGGAGTAGGTGTGGTTGTCGCAGTTAGCGTCAAGTCGAATTCCTGTGTTGCGAGACCGCCATGTCCGTCTTTCGCGACAACTTTGACGTGAAATGTTCCCTGTTGATCGCTCTGGATCTGCCACCCGATATGTCCTGTGTCTGAGCTAATAGTCATACCGAGGGGAGCCATCTCCAGGTAATACGTCAATGGATCGCCATCCGGATCAACCGCTTTCACCGAGTAGTCAAAGCGCCCTTGAACAGCTGCCGTGGGAGGAGTTGATACGATTGTTGGGCCACTATTACCCAATGTGAGTGAGTCGGACTTCAAAGAATGTGCAGAGCCAGCGGGATCACTGGCCGTCACTTCAACCGCGATCCTATCCGGAGCGGCGAACCCGGTTGTGTCGAGAAACGAATCTTCCCCATCCTTGATCACCGTATCATTGCGATACCATTTATAGATGAGATCGACACGGTCATGCTCCGGGTCACTCGCCTCCACTCGTGCTTCTATCCTGTCGCCGACTCGGGCGGTCTGGGGCACGAGTGAAACCGCCGTTATTCTTGGCGAAGTATTTCCGACGACAACGCCTACCGTTCGATACGGCTGCCCCTTGTTCGTGCCGTCTGTCGGAATGATCTCCACAAAAACCGTTTGCCCACGCTTAAAAAATTCTGGCGGCAACGTCGCGTTCGTTTGACCAGCAATGGGTACGTTGTCCACATACCATTGATAGTGAAAGGAAACCGCTTCTCGTTCCGGATCCTCAGACTGAATCTGGACGGCAACAGGAGCTGATTGAGAAAGCGGCGTATTCACAATCACAGCCATGGTGACGACCGGCGGTCGATTACTTGGAGACCGGGTGGCCGGAGCAGTTCCTTCAGTCATCTCACCGCCCGTGCAGGCAGCACCGAGAGTAGTTCCCGTCAGCAGCAGACAGATCTTCAGAACGTTGCTTTTACGGTTCGTCATGCCCTCGTCGACTCGTAGCTCCAGTTTGCGGCTCTATATTCCTAATCCCGCTGATGGACCCAGTTCACATAGCGACTGTAGTTGCCTTCGAGATTCACGTTTCCCTGTGTAAAGGCACCAGTCGACATCTGTACGTTATAACTGCAGCCTTGCCCGCAATGGATCGTTCCGCTTGATGCAAGTCCGGTCCCTAAAGACGACTTAGAATTCACAGTCGTATTGCTGCCGGAGGTCGTCGTGCCGATAACGGGAGCGGTCGACGCCGTTCCGGTCTTGTAGAAGAGGGCATACAGGTAGCTCGCTCCATCCGACGCACAAAAATCGTTGGTCGGAGCGAATGTGGGGAAGAAGATCGTTCCAGCCACCAAAGTCGGATTCACTACGGACCGTTCGGAAGAATAATTGGTGGTCAGCGAGGTAAACGGATCCGTGAGAGTAACTGGCCCGGGCATCGTGACGCGCCAGCCATCCTTCGAGGCAACCAGGCCAATCATCGAAGTCGTTCCAGTCCCGTTAAAACTAGTGACGCCAGGATTGGTCGGATCGGTCACCTGATTGGTACTCCCGCTACAGACGATACAAATCACCGCATTGGTGACATCCACGAGGTCGTTATCGTGACAACTCGTTGTGGAAGTTTCAGTACACGTGTTGCTCAATACAGAGTCCTTGATTCCGAACAGGCGTTGAATGGTGTTATCCACCTTGTCTGCGTTGCTGAAATATCGACCCGTTCCAAAAAAGACCCACATCTTGTCGGCATCGTCCAGGGTCACAGCCGGAGCAGACGCGGAGGGTCCGACTTCTACCGTCCCCCCCGATGTCGGATCGTTGAACGTATCTATCACTTCCGTCGGAGTCCGATTACCTCCGTTGGAAATGCCCCATGTATTTGGGTCACAGGGTGCCGTGGCACAACCCATGGTGAGGCGATAGAGCTTGCCTCGCCACGGAAGGGCTCCATCGTGGATCGTTCGGACTGAATAGGCCACGTCTGTCCTCCAGTCCGAATCCTTATCGACCGCGACGACATGCCCCATGAATGATTGCCAGACACCGATCGGCATGGTTGTCAAACTACCACCTGCCGCTACTTTTGGCCCGTTTTTCAGATCAACCGTATAGAGTTTTGCAGTCTGGGTTGAGGCAGCAGTGAGATCAGCATGATACCCGTTCGGTCCCGATCCAAACAACACGTACCACTTTTCATTAGTCGGGTCGATGAGGCTATCCGTTTTCGGATTCATACGAGCGACAGCCGGATAACTGGTGGTCAACCCAAGGCCACTGTCACTAAACGTCCACAGTAATTTTGGATCAACCTCCGGGTTCGTGATATCCAAGGCAAAATAGGCGCTGTAGAATGTTCGAGGGACTCCTCCGATCGTCACTGTCATCGGTGGCGCACCTGAACCAGTGGCACAGTTTCCACAGCTCCCGCCCATCCGGAATCCACCGATTAACACAGTTCCCCAGCCCCCAGGGTGATCCGCATCCGGCGTGAAGATCCTTGCCTCAGCAATCGTCGGCTTCAGATCGACATAGTACACGTGCGTGTAGTCCGTCCTGGCGAGCCACTGGAGGTGAGGTAACAATTCTTGTGGAATGAACGACCAGAGTTCTGTACCTAGATTTTGGCCACTTGAATTGTCCGTCGGATTCTTGGTATACCAGCCATGTTCCACGGTAGAGGCCGTCGAAGGATCATCGCCCTTATGGTAGTACCCTCCGTTAAAGGCGTGGAGCATCCCATCGTTCGCCCCAACATAAACAACCTGACGTCTGGTTCGGTATTTCGCGTAGAATGCTGTGTACGTAGGATCTCCAAACGCCAGATCGTAGCGTGCTTTGGGAGCACCCACGATCGTCGGCGTCGAGTGGATGGGATCACCTAGTTTCCAGACCTGATAGTTTCCACTCCCAACCGGAACTTCAAGTTTCCTCGTCCTCAATCCTGGGATTTCATCGCCGCGAATGAAGTTGATCAAATTCGTCGCATTAGTGCTTCCAGTGCAGGTGTCTACTGAATACCTCAGATAGTCTTTGAGCAAAAGGCAATTGGCCGTATTGAACTCAACCCGTTCTGTGGGATCGACAATCCCGTCGTTATTGATGTCGACCCACGTGAGGATCTTACGAGACCCCGAGGTCGCGAGAGCCAGTTCTTTACCAGCTTCCCAGATAGGTTTGATCGACTTCAGATCGCCGGTAAAAGTGGGTGACGTACTATCCGCCACCCCATCAGCATTGGCGTCGACGAACTTATCGACGAGTACTTTCTGATAGGTCGGACTTGCGGGATTATTGTCATAGCGAGTCGTGACGATCAGATCTTGATCGTATGTCAACGACCCGTCTTGATTCGTGTCTTCTCTGAAATTACCGAACCCATCGACGAACAACGCATGGGTATACCCGGTCCACTTGACGTTCGCTCCACCCTGACCGACGTCACTGGTGAAGAAATAGGCTTGATAGATCGACCCTTCACCGGTCGCTGAGGTCGCCAAAACCGAGATGGATGTCCCCGATGCGCTCTTGCGCAAAATTGCAGTCAACGAGGCCAGCAAGCGCTCCTGCAAATCATCGACGTTCGAGGATTCGAAATAGGTATCAGGAATCCCGTCAGCGCCTGGAGCGCCGGTTCTATTGTTCACACTATCCCATTCACTGACAAGATCGGGAAGCTTGTTGCCATTTGTGTCCTCGAAGCCTCCCAATTGCGCCGCGTGCATCAAAATTTCACGACCGGAAATGTTCCCGAAGGCGTAAAAAGTATAGATCGTAAGGTTCTGTAACCCCTGTAGACAATGGCCTGACACTCCCAGGACAGGAATGGTTCCATCCGCCGTTCCATTGCACGGACGGAGGTCGTTGATGTGTGACCAATAGGCCACATCATCCAAATAATGGCTTCCGCTACTCGCATAGTCGGTTCGATGTTGTTTCAGCAAGACGTTATTGGGAGTTGAGGGATCATTGTTACAGGTGCTTCCGGGTGGATCAACAAACGGCACACCGCGGTTTCCGGTACAATAGGTTCCGGCATAAGGTTGTGCATTGGCATTAGCATACTGGTTAATGCTTGAAGGGACATTTTGATCCAGAGTCGGTTCGCCGTCTGTGAAAATCATCACGAACGTTTTGCAGCATCGCACTTGTGTCGAGCTGCTGGCCCAGGCCGGAGTATGGTTGCTCCCGTAGAAGAACGGATCGCGCCCGCAGGCGTTGTTGATGTAGCCAGGAGGGCAGGCTTCCGCCCCTGTGAGCGCAGATACCTCCGTTCCACCAATTCCCCCCACCCCCGAACTCCCAAACGAGACTCCGTTCGAGGTTCCACCGGAGAATGCGATCGGGTAGACATACTGGGTTGGATAGTAGGCAGAGTTGATTTGAGCAACATACCGAGCCACCTCGTAGAGCGATTCACCGAGAGGGGTCCAGGTGGCAGGAAAGGCTTCGTCGACCGCATCCACCATCGCTGCCGTATTCGTATTGAAGGTTTCAACGCTCGAGCCGGCAAAGTCGATCGTCTGGCGACTCCCAACACCGGTCAAGATCCGGACACCGTTGTTGCTGCCATCATCGTTGAAGACCGCCAAGGCAAACCTCGCCTGCGGACCGATCTGCTGGATCACACCCGTTGGTTCGCTGTACATGGCAAAGGCAATTTGATTGAGCTCGGTTTCTGAAAGACCACCACTATCTGGACAATTCGTACCGCTATCGTCGTCGATGCACATGTCGCCATCGCTTTCGATATGGATATATATGTTGTTCGGTGTCCCTGCATACGTCGCAGCCGGGATACGCCCAACATAAGTGAGATCATCGTTGCTACCGTTAGGTTTGGGTACAGCCGCTGTCGTCTCCGTATTGAGCCCGCTCCCACTCTGAGCCCTCACCGTCGGCAACAACGGCGTCCCATACGGTTTGCAGGTGGAATCAGGATTACGTTTCTGGCTAAATCCATTATGGCATTGGCCCCCGTTCATGGCCTTCTTCACCGCATCAAATCGACGGAACGTCGCCCAGTTGATAAAGTTTCCATCGTATTCTGTAGTGGGACAGGGGGTGTTAAGAGCTACTTTTACCAGCGTACCGTGCTCGAACCGGTTATCGGTCGCATCCCACACATAGCAACGCATAGGATCGGCGAACCCTGAATAACGCGTCGTAGCCGTAAAGGAGGTGGTCGTCGACGGGGTACCATCAGGCAACGTTCCGCAGTTGGTCGACTCACAAGCCCGATTCCTCATACTTCCCGAATTGTCCATCAGGATGATGATGTTTGGAGCAACCTGGTCTGAGACAAAGGGCGGAGCCGATGTGTACTGGTCCATCGTCTGAGCTGACGCGGTCAAGGCCCACGCGAGGCCGGTCGCCACTATGATCCCTACGGTTCCTGGGAGGGCCTGTGTCTTGCGTTTCATGGTCCCAACCTCCTCCACTCTGATACCACCATGGTCCTTCACTCGTGTTACCTCTTGCTCATGCTACTGCGGCAGGTAGACAATCAGAAAATCTATGGTGTTGCTGCCGCCCTTCTTGAGGCGAAATTTCACCTCAAGTCCGCGTTTGATGACCTCAGGCGGGAACACGTTATCTTCCTGGTCTCGAATTTCTACCTCCGGGTCTACCCTGTATTCTTTTCCGTTGATGAAGAGGGAGCGTGGCTCAACCGACGTCACGACCCCAGCCTGTAACCCGCTCGCGATATGGGCGGGAATCGGATCACGCGCATGTGCCAGCTGTGCACCTCCACAGATCATGACCAAGATAGCGACCAGGACACTTACTCCCCGTTGGGCTGTCATACTCATCGCCCCAGCCTCACGCTTCATAGATATCTTTCTGAGTGAGTCGATCTGCATGATAATCCTCTCCTACAACTAGGTACCGTTCGCGCTCCTCTTGACACAGCCTTCACCGGTCGTGTCCAGACACTCGAATGTCACAATCACTCGACTCGTCGCTCCAGTTGCTGCGTTTGCCGCGGTACAGTCGACTCGATAATAATTTTCACGAGTCTTCTTATCTGAATCAGCGAGGTTACTGCCTACTCGTTGTTTCGAATAGAGAAAGTCAATGTCTCCGTTCACCACATACCCGTTGACGTTCATCACAAGATTGGGCGCATTGCCTGCCCCAACCGCGATGTCCGAATTGTTCCGAAGCGTGCCGTTGATTTCTTGACTAAACACCGTCTTATTGGACGCGGGCACCGGGCCCTGCGGAGCAAGAAGGACGGCGGCTGGCCCGCCCATGTCCGGATCATCAATCGTCAAGCGAATCGCTCGGACTGCCGACCCCACGCAGGCTTCTGCAGCGTCAGTCCCTTCTTCGACCATGCGAATCGCTCCAGCCATGGAGTTTTCCATCCCGGTCATGGTCAGTGCAGCCACTCCGAGAGCTCCAATGATGAGGATTAATAGCATCACGGTCATGAAGGACGTGCCTCGCTCGTTGCGGGCCACCTGGCTTTGAATCGGAACTTCCTGCGACATGATCATAATTAGAACCTTTGGTTGCGGAGTTCGATGGTTCGAGTCAAAATCCGTCGACGAAACTGGAAATAAGCCGATTGTTGAGCCGCTGATGCAGTGTCTCCCAGCGCAAAGAGTCCCGTCGCATGATTGTGATCACTGATGACAGGAAACGTCCCGCTGTGTACGGGGGTTGATTGTGCTTCCCCCATCCCCTGATCAGCCCTGGTCTGACGGGCCACGATGTTCACTTGCACCAACCGAATCGTTCTTGGGGTCATGAAGGAGCCGTATGGCCCGGCCGTGCCGAACCAATTACGGTCCGTGATGAAATCCGCCTGGTCGAACTGATTCGACAGGTTGAGGTCATCCGGCTGCAAATCAGGAATGGCACCATTGACACGCGGATCACAGCCATCACAGGCGTAGGCCAGCTGAAGATCTTCGACCCCGTCCATGATGGGAATGCAGCCTGAATTCACCTGGTTGCAATTGGGTGGACCGCCAGGCCCGACAAGCACAGCAGGGACAGCGCCACGCACAAGACAGGGCGCATTTCCCTGACATAGGTTGAGGGGATCGGATCCTGGAGGAGCTGGGGGAGGGGATGGTGGGATGACTTGATAGGTGATGCATTGGAGCAGATACACCTGCGTTCCCGACCCAAAAGCTGCAGGCGCGGGAACGGCTGGATTCAATGTGAGAGCTCCAGGACTGACGGCCTGTATCGTCGAGCCAGCCATGCCTCCGATTGAAACCGGCATGCCGAGTAATGCCGCCCCACCACCGGGGATAGCATTTCCCATCGCTGTGGTTGCATTGGCGGGCATGGGAATACTCGTGATCGGCCCTCCACCGCCGATGATCCCAGGGGCCCCAGGAACGAAGACCTGCCACAGCGGTCCCACTGCGGTGATGGAATTGGTCATCGGCACAACCATCGAGATGGTATCCGGCCCAGTATCCGCCCCAAGCGGATTGTTATCACCCGGCACGAGCGCATATGGAGTGCCGTTGATGTGGCACCCTCCTACGGTGGTTGTCAGGCCACGCATCCCGAACCCAGCTAGTTTCAAATCAGCCGTGATCATATCCAAGGCATTTCGAGCTGTCGCTTGGGTACTTCCAACCTGTCCGGTAATGCGCGTGGTCTTCTGACTGACGACGAGTGCTCCGAACCCTGCGGCAACGATGGCGGCGGTCATCATCGTCGCCACCATGATTTCCACCAACGTAAAGCCTGTCTGGTTCCAGCCGCACAATTTCAGAGATGGTCTCATAGGGAGCCCCCTACACATTCCGTTTTCACGGGCTGATCGACCCTACTCCGGCTCGATCACCGTTCGAAAAGCTACGGAGCGCGTGCGTTGCACTCCAGTACGTTCATTCCACTGAAGCTGTACTGTCAGCTGCACAGCACTAGAGTCGGATCTGAGTGGCAGTACCGGTATAGCCTGTACAGTGCCACGCACGTTCAATAGGTTGGTGGCCAAGACCAACGTTCGCCATTGGGTACAATCGCCTTGAATGCCTCTTGTTGCAGAGACCGATGGCGCAACAGAGAAAAAAGGCATAGGTGGGGCTGGTGCTGGGATTCCACCTGCTAAACAGTTCCCTGGTCCCGTCGTGTCCAAATTGTTATAGGCCCAAGAGAACCGGCGATTACTTTGGATTCTCTCCATCATGTCGGCCGCAACATTGGTGACGATCGACAAATCATTGGCATCTACGTTTTTTGAAAACGACACGCCCTGCATGGCAGCCATGCCCATGACTCCGACACCAAGGATTGCAGCGGAGATCATCACTTCTGCTAACGTGAATCCCTTTTCATTGTGTGACTTCATGATCTGCCTACCTTATTAATTACTCATGATCGTTCATTGACCAGGCATGGATTGATGGCCTGCCGACACCATGTCACCTTCCCCGACGGCATCAGTGAAATCGTATAGATCAGATTCGGGTCTCGCGTACTTTGCAGTTGAATCGTCTGTGTTGCTAAAGGCACCGTACTCAAGCCTCGGGGAGTGAAACCCAACACGGGCAACGGCAACGTTGGAGGCGGCGTCGATGGAGGTGGTGCCGTGATGAATCTGATTTTTTCCGGAAGGGTTTCTCTCCCCGTTTCTAGCCCCGCGGTTGCATCTCTAACTACCACTACGTCGAGTCCCATAGGTACACTGGAAGGTGTTGTCGTGAACATGGCATTTCGGCTAATCGCTGAGGAACGGGCGAGGATCAGTCTGTTGTAAAGGCTCGTGGTGGCTTGATACAGCTCATGCTTTGCGTACATCTGGAGGAAATTCGGAGCCGATACCGCAGCCGCAATGCTGAGGATCGCCCCAACAATGGCAATTTCTACGAGCGTAAACCCTCTCTCGTCCGAACTTATTGGGCTTAGAATTGGCATATTCTTCATGACGCCTCAAAGTTGAGCAAGGTACATGCCTCTTTGCCATAGAGATCACTTTCCTATAACCTCTTGATTTAACGCTGTAGGTTTGACTTTGACGTTGATGGATATCGACCATTTTTCGTACTCAGGAACAACAATTTTCGGCGCGTGAGGTGTACCGTTTCGTGCAGCAGGATACGCTTACCTGCATGACAGATTGTGCCATCATAGAGAGACTGCGAGCGAATGGCCGAGAATGGAAGTTTCACTGTCGCTCTGAGCTGAAGGAAGGCCGACCCGCATCAGGATCGAATGACGCAATGAAGCAAGAGTTTCGCAAGGTCCAACGGTATGCGGTCCAGCTTCCTTGTACGTTGGGAAGCACTGAGGGCATGTTTGACGGAACGATCTTGAACCTTTCAGCTCATGGATGCGCCCTCACAGCTGAGTGCTTGCCCAGCAAAGGGTCATACCTGTCACTGGATATTGACCTCTTGAACGGAGAGACACCCGTTCGTATCGAGCTGGCCGGTGTGCGGTGGATTTCAGGGCCTCGATGTGGAATCGAGTTTATTCGGATTTCACCGGACGTATTAATACAATTGTCGGCTTTCGTGTTGGTTTTGGACCAGACCCCTTAAATGAGATCGTTTCTCTCATGCTGATGCTACTTGACCGCAACCGCCCGAACTTGGCGGTAGGTCGTGATACCTCTCAGCACTTTCTGAATACCATTTTGTAACAGGGTAACCATTCCGTCTCGCATTGCCATGCTCAGAATCTCCGCGGTTCGCGCTCTCCCTTGAATCAGGTTCTTAAGATCTTCCGTTTCCACCAGAAGCTCGTGTAAAGCCACCCGTCCCTTAAAACCACTATGATTGCAGGCGTCGCAACCTTTTCCGCGGGAAAGGGTGAAATCTTCGGTGTATGTGATGTTCAACTTCTCCCAATAACGAGCTCCATAACCTTGCACCAGCTCATCATATTCCTGCTGCGTGGGATGATAGCTTTCCCGGCAGTGGAGACAAAGGCGTTTACAGAGGCGCATCGCAAGGATGCCCAACATCGCATCGGCGAAGTTAAAAGAGTCGCACCCCATGTCCAGCAATCTGGTGATGGTTTCCACCGCGCTGTTGGTATGAAGCGTGCTCATCACCAGATGACCGGTGAGTGACGCTTCTATAGCGATGTCGGCGGTTTCTTTGTCACGCATCTCCCCGATCATGATGACGTCCGGGTCGGCTCTGAGGAAAGCGCGCATCGCCGAGGCAAAGGTGAAACCGATCTTGGGATGCACCTGAACCTGTCTCAATCCTTCCTGCGTGATTTCGATCGGGTCTTCTGCCGTCCAAATTTTCCGTTCATCGGTGTTGATGTGCCTCATCACGGCGTGTAGCGTGGTGGTTTTTCCTGAACCAGTAGGCCCTACACAGAGAAATATCCCATGTGGACGTTCCGAGAGTTCTTTGACGGTTTGAAGAACGTCCGAAGAAAAATCCATGGCCTCCAGAGGCATAATTTCCTTCGCGGTCAACAGGCGCAAGACCACATCCTCATTGTTGCCGGCGGTCGGCAAGGTTGCCACTCGCAGTTCGATTTCCCGATCCTTGGCCAATTTGTAGCGGATTTTCCCGTCCTGAGGTTTTCGTCGCTCGGCAATGTCCAGATTAGCCATGATTTTCAATCGCGAGACAATGGCCCGCCGATAGACGGCCGGAATGCGCATGTAGGTAAAGCAGGTCCCGTCGACTCGAAAGCGAACCGCTGTTTCTTTGCGATCCGAGTAGGGCTCGATATGGACGTCCGACACTCCAAGTCGGTAGGCTTCGGCGATAACTTGGTTGGCTAAGCGCACAATGGCCGAGTCGTTTTCGTCGATTTCTCCTGGCTCACTCTCGACATTCCGCTCAATGCCGGCCTCATCCACGAGTTCCCCAAGGATATCGGTGATGGAGCCTCCATGAGCCTGCCCTGTTGCAACGAGCAGGTATTGCTCGATATCGCGACGAAGCCCAACTGCAAAGCGAACGGTCATGCCGGGAAAGGCGCGCCGGATATCAAGGCCTTTTTCCAAATCGTGCGGATCGTTGATGACCACATCGAGAACAGTTCCCTGTCGCTTCAAGGGAAGCCAGGAGTTTCTTCTGAGATAGTCGAGACTTAAGTTCTTGAGAAGATCTGGATCGATAACGGTCCGTTCATCATACGGAACATACGGACATTGATAGAACTCACTGAGTGCTGACCCGAGTGCGGCGCGTGGCACCCGGTACTTTTCTAGCAAGATCGTTTCTAAATCGACCTCACGTGATAACGATTCCTCTATGGCAACATCCAAATCAGCTTGACTCATCAATCCACGATAGGCGATGCAGTCCAAGAGGCTGCGCTCCATCGTCATCTTACGAGGCTGTTTCGCCATAGAGTGTTTTTTCAGGTTTCCACCAGAGAGAACAGTTCGTCTGGGACGTATCGCCTGGTCTTGTGCAATCATTTTAGCTCATCCTTTTCCATCGCCAATAAGAAGTTGGTTTTACGTAACTCTCTCATTTCTGTCTCAGAAGCGTGCCATCCAGGTTCCGGGAGCGCGATAGACTACCGGCAAGCCCCGGAACAATCCCTCACCGAAGTCGTGGTCGTACCACACCTCAAGCGAACTGCCTGAATCTGATCGGGCAATCGTCTCCTCTGCCAATACCGCTCCGTAGAGCCGAACTCTTCCAGAGAGAGTGATGCTACCGCTCGCATACAGCACTCCGTTAAAATTGATACCTGAGAGGTGAAGGGGAGTTCGAGCGAGCGAGTTGCTTTGATCAGGGGTTGGGGGGCTAAGTACTGGGATAGCTGAACCGCTCCCACCAGGAGCCCATTCAACATGCCCCTGCATCACCACCGTACCTTCAGTGTATGGTGCCTTGAGCTTGAGAACCCCAAGATTGTCGGGACGTGGTGGCATCTGGTCGAGCGTATCGATAAAGATCAGGCCCAACTGATCACCGGGAGCTTGCGACCGCAATGCCACCTCCGGGGACAAGCCTTTGCCGGGCTCCACAATCCCTTGGGGATAGAGTAGACCGTCTCGATCGATCGCGTAGTACCGACCAAACCGTTTGGCCATTCGCTTCAGCTGATCGTATGGCCATTCATCAAGACGTACTCCAGGAACAGGATGCTGACTTACATGAAGGTTGGTGGCGACATCCGCGAGAGGCTCGACGGAAGGTTGGGTCACCTGCACATCTCCCCCCACCCAGGCCTCCATCCACCGATCCTCTCGCTGACTGATCTCGTCATAGCTCAGCGCCGTCACGGGAGCGAGCCTGCTCTTCCTTGGGAGATCCTTTGCCTGGTTGAGCACAAGACTTCCACCGACTTTTAGGTCACCCCAATGCACGCTGACTTGGGATTCTCCTCCAGGATGGAACAGGCCTAAGTCCCGGCCAACTTGCACGGCAGATTTCAGTGATGGTAGATCCAAGACACCCAACTGCATTTGGACTGATTGCCGGACAGAAGGGATTGCGTTGGTTGCGATGGTGGTATCAACGGTACAAAGAAGGCCTGGGTCGGTTGGAGCATACACTTTGAGCTCCTCTACACGTCCAAGGTGTTGCATGGCACGAAACAGTCCGCTTTCGGGATCATTCAGTAGTCGATTGTCGGATTCGTTCTCCATCTGTAAGCGAAAATCAGGCTGGTCAATCGTCCCTACAAATTGTGAGCGACCAGTGGCATCAAAAAATGAAGGTGCGTCATCTGCATCACGATTGGTCCTGGTACGCAGTGAAGCTATCGCCGGTATCGCACTCGTGGGCTGTGGGTCATGAAACCACCCCACAACAAGCTCGGCAGATGCGTCACCAAGTTGTTGGGCGACGGCCAGTTGGCCTGCTGCGCTTGCACTGACGGCCTCTTGCCCACTAAGGTTTAAGAGTGTCGTTGCGAGAGCAGAAAGGACCAATACAATCACCATGGCCCCCAGAAGTGCAATCCCTCGCTGATCGCCGCTGACGTTTCTACAGGACATAATGGGTGCCCCTCCTAAGAGCGAATGCTCACTTCCCGCACCATTCGATGCAAGGGTTGATCTGAATGGATGTCTAAAATTACACGCCTCACGAGTGATGGTTGGGTCGTTTCCTGCCCCATGTCGTTCCAGTACGAAAACCGGAGTTTGTCGAGGTCCCCAATCAGCAGGCTCGCGCCGCCATCGACCATGCGCATCAGATTCCAGTTGCCGGCTTCATGACGCTTGACGTAGTAGACCACTCGATTGAGGATTTGCACGGAAGCGCCTTCGGGGAATGATGATTCGATCGGATCCGCGAGCGTGAGTTGAAACCGTTGCCCTGCATTGGCGAGCCGATGAGATTCGCAGCCATGCCGCCCACAGACAGTGATCGTTTTTCCTGCTCCCCATCCTCCACCATCCAGGACCGGCAGCACGGTTTGTCCAGGAAGAAGCCCGGCCGTCGTGACAGTCCGGCGGTCACTGAGGTTAGCGTAAAATAGGAATTGATCCTGGGCCACTGTAACAATTGTGTCGGCCGTCGCGAGTCGCACTTCATGTTCAAATACTTCGAGCCCTAGTCGAAGATCTTGCTGCTGATTCAGCGAGCGTTGCTGCTTACCGACATGCGTCTGGACGATATTCAAGGTGGTCAACGCCGTTGCGAGCACTACAGCACCGATTGCCAAGCTGATCATTAATTCACTCAGACAGACACCGTCGGAGCTGAGTAGACTGCGGACCCCTGATTGACATCTGACGACAAAATTATCCGAGTTCCCGTAGATCATTGTTGCCCCACATAGTTCGGATTCGCTCGGATGGTCGCCACTTGCACCTCTCGTCGTTGACCCCTTCGGTCGGAGTACGATGCAACAGCTCGGATGACTGCGATGCCTGAGGCGTTGAGCGGCTTCTCACGGTCTCCCTCAATGGTCCACATAAGCGTGATTCCATCACGTTCGTATCTGGCCGTATAGATCCCATCCCCCGCAATGGCATCAGCCCCTTGACCGTCATCCACCATGACGGCGTCGGGAATGCCGTCATAATTCAGATCATCTTCGAGAAGAGATGACCATCGAATGGAACGCTTCGCTTCGAGTTTCCCTTGAGCAAGCTCTAGCGCCTTGCTACTTAGACCACCCTGCTGCACGTACCTTGACGTGATCTCCACCGCACCCAGTGTTCCCAGCAACGCAATTCCCGAGATCATCATCGCCACCATGACCTCAATCAGGCTAAAGCCGTCGTTTTTCGTTGGAGTATTCATAAGATCGATACCCGACCGGTTATACTCACAGTGAGTGTTTGGGTCTGGCCCTCTCTATTCCTCAGCTGGATTGTCGTTGCTGTAGCCGAGCGACCGCTGGGGTGGAACAGAATGTCCCACCCTGCACTCGGTTCTTCAATGATGAGCCCATTTCCCCCATAGTGATACACGTGGTGAGTGGTATTCTGATTGACGAACTGTGTGACCAGCCGCTGGTCTTCTGCATCAATGACAATTCGAACTCGATCTCGATTGGTTAAGGCCAGCTGCCTCGCGAGACGCAGATCGGAGGCAATTTCTTCCGTGACGCATCGGAGTTGAGTTCGTGAATTGAGTCCAAGGTAGTTGGGAAGTGCCAGAAGAGAGACCAGGGCCAGTATCCCCGCGACCACCATCAGTTCAGCCAATGATTTTCCATCCTGCTTCATACTTTCACCTATGGCCCACGTCCTACTCATTTGACATATATCTATGTCAAAATGCGTGCCGCTCTTCTACCGGGCATCCGTGAGTTATGGCCGGAGCTATTCCGTAGAACTCACTCTCCCATAAGGAATGGATTTATATGGGCTTTATGTAGGTTGCAGCGCTTTAAGAGAGGGTGAGGCAGCTGATTGAAGGAGGAAATGCCGACGGAATCGTATCATGCACGATTAGATACAGTTCTTATCGAAAGAGATACATCGAACAGGCTGTGAATCGGCTATGGGAGCCATTATCCTGCCAATAAGCCTTGATACCAATCCAGAAGTGATTGGCCAAAGAACAATGAGACCAGAGCCCCACAGACGAGAAAGGGACCGAAGGGAATATAGTCCTCCCGACGTATCACTTTAGTCGCGATAAGACCTACTCCCACCAGAGACCCAAGGAAGGAACCAACCATGATGGTCATCAGGGCTGGCTTCCAACCAAGAAAGGCCCCGATCATTGCGAGGAGCTTGATGTCTCCCCCACCCATCCCTTCTTTGCCGAAAAGATACGGACTCGCCCAGGCTAGGAGCCAGAGGATACCCCCACCAACGAGCATACCCAGTAAACCCTCAAAGAATCCGAGTGGGAGAACCGTCGCGGCACTTAGGAGCCCAACCGCAATCCCCGGGAAGGTTATGACATTGGGAATGATCTTATGTGACAGATCCGTCCCAGCCACCACCAAGAGCGTCGAATAGAGTATCCCGTATATAGCCGCCGACCAGGTGATCCCAAACACCCAGACGATCCCGACATAACCCAAGGCATTTAGAGCTTCCACCACAGGATAGCGATACGGGATTCGGATTGCACAATTTCGGCAGCGGCCCCCCAGCAGCGCGTAGCTGACGATGGGAATGTTGTCATACCAGGCAATAGGGTGTGAACACCTTAGGCAATGGGAGCCTGGCCACGCGATGGATTCGTGCCGCGGCAACCGGTAAATACATACGTTCAGAAAGCTCCCGACCAGTGCGCCAAAGAGACCGACCACGAAATAGGCCGAAATTAGTGACTGGCTCTCATGCATAATTGCTCAGAGTTCTTCCCTTACCCAGGAACCCTACTAGGGCCGAACTACCCGAATTTACATTCTTCTCCAACCGTTCCATAATGTAGTTGTGATCTGGTGGTTGATCATATCGAGTATACCTGAAACCTATTCCGATCAAAGGAGAACCTGTCATCATGGCTAAAGGAAGTGCCAAGCCACGGCCTCGGAAGTCTCTTATGAACCTCGAGCCTCCGCCGCGCACAAGACGTCCAGAGTCCCTCACCTCGCGTGAACAGGAAATTCTGGAGTTGATCTGGGCGGGGTTCAAGAACAAAGAGATCGGCAGTCGGCTGAAGATCAGCGTCAAAACCGTCGAGGCCCATCGAGCAAATATGATGAAAAAGATGCGTGTCTCGAATACGGCTCAATTGCTAAAGAATGCCATCCAGGGCGGGTCGCTGAGAATCCGGTAGGTCACAGATTTGGATTGAGCTGACAGCGTTGACGAATGGCTTCGAAGAGGACGATCGCGGCTGCGGCGGACACGTTCAGCGATCCAACTCGGCCTCTCAGCGGAATGCGCATGCAGTCATCGCAATGTTGTAGTACGCCCGGTCTGATGCCCATCCCCTCCCCACCCAAGACTAGCCCAACCGGTCCTCGAAGGTCGATGTCCGTAAAAATCTTACTAGCCGAAGGTGTCACTCCGTAGATCCATACACCGGCTGCTTTCAAAGATCCGATTGATCTGCTCATATTTGTCACACGTGCCACAGGGATATGATCGATCGCTCCAGCCGAAGCTTTAGCCACGACAGGCGTCAACCCAACGGCGCGACGTTCAGGGATAATTACACCATGGACACCCGCACCCTCAGCTGTCCGAAGCACAGCCCCGAGATTGTGCGGGTCTTCTACCCCATCGAGAATGACCAGGAGCGGAGGCTCTTGCCTTTGTGCAGCTCCAGCGAGAATTGAGTCTTCGGTTTGGTAAACTTTCGCTGCGGCAAAGGCAATAACGCCTTGGTGCTTGCCATTGGGAACCAGCCGGTCAAAGGAGGGCAGAGGCTGAACATGAATTGGAATACGGCGTGATCGAGCGAGTTGCACCACATCCGTGAACTGCTTGTCAGTCCGAAGGACCAACACTCGTTGCAATGGTCTGGTGCCAGCTTTCAGAGCTTCGCGGACAGTGTGCAGGCCGTAGAGAATCTCCGGAGAGTTACCGTTTCCACCGGCTGGTGCCATCGGGCTTATCCTCAACCGTGATACCAAACGACTTTAGTTCAGCACGAATTTCGTCGGCTCTTTTGAAATCTTTTCTCTTTTTTGCCTCAATACGTTCTGCTACTTTCCCGTCGATTTCCTCTGACGTGATTTGTTTTGCCACTGTTACGGTTGGGGCGAAGGTTGTAAGAACAAGATCAGCGGCCTTTGGTTCAACGCGGACGTTGAAATCCCATTGCTGTAACTGAAATAGACCTAGATGCCCTCCGAGCGATCGAAACTCTTCTTTCGCTGTTCGTCGTGCACCAGTAGACAGCCCCTGATTGATCAGCTTATTGATCTCGCTCTTCAATCCATGAAAAGCCGCGATCGCGCCTGGTGTATTGAGGTCATCGTCCATGGATGCTCGAAACGCAGACCGAACTCGCTCAATCATCGCTGGGAGTTCTTTGTCGGCCGTAGAATTCATCTCTGGTTCTGTTAATCGTGTAATCAGAAGGTCATAGAACCCATTCAGAGCTCTCTTGGCCTCTTTCAGAGCTTGGTCTGAGAAATCCAACGGCCCATGGTAGTGAGTGGACAGAAGAAAGTACCGGAGGATTTCGCCGGTAACTGACTCCGACCATTCTGATTTCTCAAAGATCTCACGGATGGTAAAGAAGTTGCCGAGCGACTTCGACATCTTCTCCTTATTGATCTGGACAAACCCGTTATGGACCCAATATTTGGCAAAGTGTTGCCCCGTCGCACCACTCGACTGAGCGATTTCATTCTCGTGGTGAGGAAAGATCAGGTCCATTCCTCCGCCATGAATATCGAAGGTTTCGCCGAGATGCCGGATCGACATGGCTGAACACTCAATATGCCAGCCTGGTCGTCCTGGCCCCCAGGGACTGTCCCATGCAGGCTCTCCCGGCTTGCTCTTCTTCCAGAGCGCAAAATCCATCGGGTGGTGTTTGCGCTCATCGACTTCAACCCGTGCCCCCGCCTGGAGGTCTTCAAGCTTGCGCTTGGAGAGAGTGCCATAGCCTGGATATTGGGCCACGTCAAAATATACGTCGCCCTCGACTTGGTACGCCAACCCTTTCCGAAGCAAGGTCCCGGTCAGTTCAATAATCTCAGGCATGTGTTCGGTCGCCTTGGGTTCGACTGAGGCTGGTCGCACACCGAGCTTTGCCATGTCGTCATGGTAGGCTTGGATGAACTTCTGCGTGATGGTCTCACAGCTGACCCCCTGTTCATTCGCACGCTTGATGATCTTGTCATCCACATCCGTGAAGTTCTTCACAAAAGTGACGACATAGCCACTGTATTCCAGGTAGCGCCGGAGCACGTCGAAGACCAGTGCACTGCGAGCATGGCCGATGTGACAATAGTCGTAGACCGTTACACCGCAGACGTACATGCGTACGTGCTTCGGTTCCATTGGCCCGAATACTTCTTTCCGCCCGGTCAGCGTATTGATCAATTTGAGCATGAGATTTACGACTCTGAGCTCGTTCTCCGTTTTGGCCAGTGAGACCAGAGGAAGTAGCCAATGCCTACGGCAAGGACGAGTCCGATGAGGATGTCAAATTGATGAAAATAATCCCGAAGATGTTCCCATTCCTCGCCCATCCGAAGGCCGATGTAGGCCAAAAGATAACACCAGGGTAAGGCTCCGACAAAGGTAAACAGGACGAAGCGAAGGAAATTCATTCGGGCAATGCCGGCCGGGAGGGAAATGAAGGTCCGGACGACCGGGAGCATTCTTCCGAAAAAGACCGCGGCCTCTCCATATTTCGCGAACCAGCGATCGGCCACATCCAGGTCGTGCCGCGAGACCAAGAAATACGGTCCATAGCGCTCCGCAAACGGGCGCCCCCCCCAGATACCCGCGTAGTAGGCCACGATGGAGCCGACAACATTGCCAACTGCACCGGCCAGCGTGACGCCCAGCATGGTGAATTCTCCGGTCGTGACGAGATAACCAGAAAACGGCATGATGATTTCGCTCGGTAGTGGGATGCATGCGCTCTCTACGGCCATCGTGAACAGAATGCCTCCGTAGCCGAATCGTGAAATACAGGCAATGACGAATCGGCTCAGTTCGCCGATAACGGTTTCGATAAGTCCGCCGATCATGTCTTCAACTCCTCTACTGGACCACTCGTCGATCGCATAGCGGCGACCTTTCTTATGCCGCGTTTCACCATCGCCTCCCACGGGCGAAATTGATCAAGGACGCCATAGTGCGTACAGTCCAAATGAATCGGCGTGATAGAGACACACCCGTCCTCGATGGCCTCGTGGTCTGCGTCTTTACTGCGACTCCATGAGACGCGTTTCCCGGCAATCCAATAGTATTTTCGTCCGTGGGGATCAACCTTCTCGATAATGGGATTATGGAATCGCCTTCGGCTGAGACAGGTGACCCGCACACCCTTGATGCCTGATCGCGGGCGATCGGGGATATTCACATTCAGCAGAGTCTCGTCCGGAAGACCTTGGGCCACCACCAGCTGGGCGACACGTACTGCGTAGGTAACGCCCACGTCAAAGTGAAATGTTTCGTTCCCTTCCTGAGACACCGCGATGGATGGCACGCCGAGGATGGCTCCTTCCATGGCCGCCGAGACGGTGCCCGAATACATGACATCATCGCCGAGATTGACCCCCTTATTGATCCCGGACACTACGAGATGCGGTGGTTTGGCCATAATCTTCAGTAACGCTAGATTCACACAATCCACGGGGGTTCCATTCACTGCAAAGAATCGGGGCCTGACCTGCTGCACCCTCAGTGGTTTGTGCAACGTCACGGCATGGGCCACGGCTGTGCGCTCACGATCCGGAGCGATCACCCACACGTCGCCAATTTTGGCCAGCCCCTTTGCCAGTGCCTGGATACCTGGCGAGTGGATCCCATCATCGTTGGTGACAAGGATGCGCATGATTGGAGTTCAACAAAAAGAGCTGCCTCGGGCAGCTCGGGGATCGGCACTTATCTCTCCAAGATCGTCGGCGAAGGATCGGACATCTGTGACACTTGAAACTGGTCGGGGCGGCGGGATTTGAACCCACGACCACTCGCACCCCAAGCGAGTGCGCTACCGGGCTGCGCTACGCCCCGACATGTTTGGAACTTAACAGAAATCTTTCTTGGTCATACGTAGTGGATCGTGCTCGATGGAGTTTCCTCGCTGTCATTATGCATGCGAGTCGATGATCTTTAGAATAATCCGAAGGTCTCCCATCACCTTTTTCGCGATCTCCTTGGGACGCAGTTTGCGTGAGTTGACCCGCCCGCGACGGGCCCAGTACCGTTTGACCCCTTCGATCGTATGTCCTTCTTCATAGAGCATCCGCTTGATTTCTAGGACGGTTTCCACATCCCGTTGGACATAGAGGCGTTGATTCCCTCGACTCTTTTTCGGCTTTAAAAAGGTGAATTGCGATTCCCAAAAGCGGAGCACATAAGCGGGAAGCTTCGTCAGGTGACTCACTTCACCAATTTTATAGAAGACCTTACTCCCCAGCCTGGGTTCAGCTCCCATGACCGGCCTCACGGTGCGGTCGAAGACGTGGGTGAAGCAGCCTTATGAATTGACGTACTTCTTGAACACCTGGCTTGGTCGAAACGTGACGACGCGTCGGGGGGTAATCCCAATTTCTTCTCCAGTTCGTGGATTTCGTCCTTTACGGGCACCCTTACTGCGTACAACAAAATTTCCAAACCCCGCGATTTTGACCGATTCTCCTTTTTGCAAGACAGACTTGAGGAGATTCAAGACAAACTCAACGATGTCAGACGCCTCGTTTTTTGAAATACCCACCTGCTTGAAAATTTCCTCAGCGATATCAGCCTTTCTCATGCTGTCCCCCCAACGTGACCGTACAACTCCCCGCGCTGCTATGCTTATGAGGTCAGTTCCTGTTGCGATGAGTTTTGCTTAAGTTACGTGAGGTTACGAAGGCTGTCAAGAATAAATTGGAGAATTCCTACGAAAATACGCTAATCCGTGACAAGAAGTTTGTACTCGATACTATCCGCCAGCGCTTGCCATGTCGCCTCAATGATATTTTCTGACACCCCAACCGTGCCCCATTTGTCCTTGTGATCCCCGGATTCAATCAAGACACGCACCTTTGATTCAGTCCCTTTATTGGCCGCAAGGACACGCACCTTGTAGTCAAGCAGTTTGACTTCCTGGAGCTGTGGATAGAATTTTTCCAACGCCTTGCGCAAGGCGTGGTCCAGCGCATTCACCGGCCCTGCACCAACGGCTGCCGTATGCTCGACCACCTCACCGACCTTCACCATCACCGTGGCTTCCGAGAGAGTCGGCCCATCCTCTTGTTTTTTCTCGACAATCACGCGAAATCCTAGGAGCTGAAACGATGGCTTATGACTCCCCATGACCTTGCGCATCAGGAGCTCAAACGAGCCTTCGGCCCCTTCGAACTGATAACCCTGGCTTTCTCGATCCTTCAAGGCATGAATCAGCTCATTGACTTTGGCATGATCTTTGGTCAGTTTGATACCATAAGCCTCAATCTTATCCAGCAGTCCGCTCCGTCCTCCGTAATCGGAGATCAGCATCCGCTGTCGATTGCCGACTCGTGCCGGATCGATATGCTCATAGGTCGCTGGATTTTTTAGCACGGCATGAATGTGCACGCCCCCCTTGTGGGCAAACGCGGAATCGCCGACATAGGGCTGATGCTTATTGGGCATCAGATTCGCGATCTCCGTCACGTAGCCGGATACCTCTTTCAGATGGCTCAAGCGATCGCTCAAGGTACAACGTTTCATCTTCAATTCTAAATTGGGAATGATCGAGCAGAGGTTGGCATTCCCACACCGCTCCCCAATCCCATTGATCGTCCCCTGGACTTGGAGGATACCGGTTTCGATCGCGACGAGTGAGTTCGCCACAGCCATTTCACAGTCGTTATGGGCATGAATGCCGAGCGGAACTACACATTCGCGCTGCACCACGCTGCAGATCTCACGGATCTCCCATGGCATCGTTCCGCCGTTCGTATCGCACAAGATCACCCGCTCAGCCCCCGCCTCCACCGCTTTACGAATGGTCGCCAGCGCATAGTCGGGATTGGTCTTATAGCCGTCGAAGAAATGTTCCGCGTCGTAAAACACCCGGCGTCCCTTCCCGCGCAGATACGCGACGGAATCGCCGATCAATTCTAAGTTCTTTGCCAATGAAATGCCGAGCGCGTCGGTCACGTGCAACGACCAGGTCTTCCCAAAGAGCGTGATCGTCGTAGTCTCCGCCGTGAGCAAGGCTTGGAGATTCGGATCCTTGCGGACAGTGTTGCTGGCCTTCCTGGTCGACCCAAACGCGATCACGTTCGCATGCTTCAACGGGATGGTCTTGATCATCCGGAAGAACTCAATATCTTTCGGGTTCGCCCCCGGCCACCCACCCTCGATAAAATGAACGCCCAACTCGTCCAGCTTCTGCGCGATCAGGACTTTGTCGTCCGCCGAGAAACTGACGTCCTCCGCCTGAGCGCCATCCCGCAAGGTCGTGTCATAGATCTCCAACCCTGCGGCTTGTTCCGCCGACGGCTGTGGTGGATGAACAGGCGGCTGTTCAAGTGACGCGCGAGAAGTGCGGGATTGAGGGGGTTTTCGAGCCATAGTCGGAAAGGGTATCAGGAGAATGGCTCCCCTGTCGAGATGGGAAGGACTTCGTTTGTGTGGACGTTCAGGTCAAATTCATGCCCGTAGGGGGATCACTCATGGTCCCCGGTTCGGCGAGGCCTTCGCCAAACAGGTGTCAGGCCTGCGTTTTGTCGAGATCAAAGGCCGTATGGAGCGAGCGCATGGCCAGCTCCAGGTACTTCTCCTCGATGACGCAGGAGATCTTGATCTCCGAGGTACTGATCATCATGATGTTGATCCCTTCGCGGGACAACACCTCGAACATCTTGGCCGCTACACCGGAGTGTGAGCGCATGCCGACGCCTATAAGCGACACCTTGGCAATCGCCTCGGTGATCGACACAGACTTGGCCTCGATGTCCTTTGCCACGCCCTGAATGAGGGGCTCGGCTTTCTTCAAATCGGCGCGGGGGACGGTGAAGGAGAGGTCGGTGAGGGCCGCCTGACCGATGTTCTGAATGATCATGTCGACATTAATGTTGGCCTCTGCCACAGGGCCAAAAATTCTGCCGGCTATGCCCGGCTTGTCCGGCACCCCGACGATCGTGATCTTGGCTTGATTGCGGTCTCCGGTCACCCCGGCCACCGCCACGGCCTCCATGTCCTTATCTTCCTTCGTCACGAGCGTACCCTTCCCTTCTGTGAAGCTGGAATTCACTTCGACCGGCACATTGAACTTGGCGGCGAACTCCACCGATCTGGTCTGAAGCACTTTCGCGCCAAGGCTGGCCATCTCAAGCATTTCTTCATAGGCTATTTTGTCGATCCGCTTGGCTGCGGGCACGATATTCGGGTCCGCGGTATAGACCCCATCGACATCGGTGAAGATGACGCACCGATTCGCCTTCAACGCCGCCGCCAGCGCCACAGCGGAGAGATCAGATCCTCCGCGGCCCAGGGTGGTGACATCGGAGCGTTCATTGATCCCTTGGAATCCAGCCACAATGGGGATGACGCCCTCTTTCAAGGCCTCTTTGATACGGTCGGCCGTCACACGCGCAATCCTGGCATTGGTATGGGCGCTGTCGGTCATGATGCCGACCTGACGGCCTGTAAAGGACCGCGCGTTGAGCCCTCGTCCACGCAACTCCATTGCCAGCAGGGCAATGGTGACGCGCTCTCCCGTGGAGAGCAACATGTCCAATTCACGTTCATCCGGAGTCCCTGTGACCTCATAGGCAAGCTTGAGCAGGCGATCCGTCTCTCCGCTCATCGCCGAGAGGACGACGACGACGTGATGTCCCTCTCCTTGTGTTCGGGCCACACGGTCGGCAACGCGATGGATGCGTTCAATCGTACCAACGGAGGTACCACCGTATTTTTGGACGATCAGCGCCACCATCGTCAGCTTTTCGAGAAGAACTTGTTTGCGAATTTTGTCGCGTCACGGGCGGGGGTGCTGGAGGTACTCGCATCGGCCTCGGTGAAGCGGCGACCGGCAGTTCCGACATCTTTTCCGCCTCCCTCACCGAACGCATAGAAAGCCGGCCCCTGAATACCTGCGCTGTGGTCGCAGATCACCAGGAAGCGATAGGGACCTTGCTTGTCCAAACCCTCAACCAAGGGACCGACCAGGTTCCGATCGAACTCTTCGATCCCCTTGACCTTGGCCTTGATGTCGGTGCCGTGGATGACCTCGTCCGTCAATTTGGCATGGACATACACAAAATCTTTCTTGGCAAATTCGTCCAAGGCCACGGTCGCCTTTGTCCGGAGATCCCCACTTTCCAGCCGTTCAGGATCCACCGCATCGAGGCCAGCATTGATCCCTAAGCCGCGATGGACATCGTTGGTGGCGACGACCGCTCCCGTGATGTCGTATTGTTCCGCCAGACTCGGCCACATAACGGCTCGCCCTTCGCCCCAGAGCCACAGGCAATTGGCCGGTTTCTTCCCGGCCGCAACCCGTTCATCGTTGATCGGATGATCACGCAAAATCACATAGGCGGCATCCATCAGCTTCCGAAGAATGTCCGCCCCATCTCCGGCAGGTAACGCATCGGCGATCGTTTTGCCGAGGATCGACTGCGGATCGGTACAGATGGCCCTCGGTTTTCCATTCACCCAGACCATTAGATGACGGTGACCTGCACCAGGATAGAATTGAATGGTTTCGGAACCGAGCTGTTCATTGATCGACTCAAGCAGCTCGCGAGCGTCCTCCGTCTCGATCAAACCGGCCGTCGCATCTTCCATCATAACGTTGGGGCCTAATTTTTTGATTTCGCCGCCCTTGCTCCCTTCCGGTGCCAAGGTCACCATTGTGCAGCGGTAGACTACGTCCTGTTCCGTTGCGGACACCCCCAAGCTGGCTGCTTCCAGTGGCCCAGGACCGGGATAGAACTTCTTCGGGTCATAGCCGAGGATCGCCGTGCCGATCAGCCCACCCCCTGGGTGAACTCCCTCAGCGGGAATCATGAGTTGACCAAGTTCTCCACGCTGTGCCAGACGATCGAGGTGGGGAGTTGCGGCCGCCTGGAGCGGGGTCCGACCTCCCAGTTCTTCTTGGGGGTGATGGGCGATTCCGCCAGCATGCACGATCACATATTTCATGGAATCTACAGGCCTCTCAGATTTTCAAAAACCGGGCAACGTCCTCGCGCGTTGCTTTGACAGTTTGTGGTAGTTTCGACACGCCGATCGCCGTATCAGCATCCTTCAACCCATGTCCTGTTAAGGTGCAGACAACCGTCTCTCCTTCTTGCAGGGCCTTGTTTCTGTGCAGCTTCGCCACCCCTGCAACGGATGCGGCCGATGCCGGCTCACAAAAGACCCCCTCGGTAGCCGCCACCGTGGTGTAGGCTTGAAGAATTTCCTCATCCGTCACCATATCGATCAGACCGGTGGACTCCTCCACCGCCGCGAGGGCTGACGACCAGCTGGCAGGATTGCCGATTCGGATGGCGGTGGCGACCGTTTGCGGGTGTTCGACGACCTTCCCCAGCACGATCGGGGCTGCCCCTGAAGCTTGAAACCCCATCATGCGGGGCACTCGCCGAGTCTGGCTCGCCGCACGGTATTCTTTGTACCCTTTCCAATAGGCGGTAATGTTGCCGGCGTTTCCGACCGGTAAGACATGCAATGCCGGAGCCTCGCCGAGTTGGTCGCAAATCTCAAAGGCCGCGGTCTTCTGCCCCTCGATCCTGAACGGGTTCACCGAATTCACGAGTTCAACGTGGAGCGACGTTGAAAAGTCTTTCACGAGCGCTAGGGCTTGATCAAAGTTACCTTCGATCTGAATGACCGTCGCCTGATGCATCATCGCTTGAGATAGTTTGCCCATCGCGATCTTCCCGGCTGGAATCAGAACATATACTGACAACCCGGCACGAGCTCCGTAAGCGGCGGCTGAGGCTGAGGTATTCCCCGTCGAGGCGCAGATGACGGCCTGTGCGCCAGCTTCCACCGCCTTGGAGATGGCCAACGTCATACCACGGTCCTTGAATGATCCGGTGGGGTTGACGCCTTCAAATTTTAGATAGAGTTCGATCCCTGGGGCGATCGCCTTCGCCAATCTCGCGGCTCGAATCAGAGGCGTGTTGCCCTCTCCCAAACTGATGACCGGGGTCTTCTCGGTCACAGGGAGAAATTTTCGGTATTCCTCAATGACTCCACGCCAGCGATTCATTGTTCACTCATCCTTACCCTCGACCCGAATGAGCTTTGTCGTCTCAGAGACGAATGGCTTCCGGTCGATTTCACGAAGGGCGGTTTGCACATCGCGTTCTTTCGCGCTGTGTGTCTTGATGACGACTGGCACCGTTTGTCCTTCACAACGTCCTTGTTGCACCATAGAGGAAATGCTAATGCCACAGCGCCCCAATTCACCAGCGATCTGCGCCAACACACCGGGTCGGTCCACGACCGTGAAACGGAGATAATAGAGTGAGCTGATTTCCTCCATCGGCCGCAACCGCAGCGGTCTTCGCTGATCCTCTTGGAACGAGGCCACTGGCACTCGACCGACGGCACCCTTGAGCACGTTGCGCGCGATCGCAATCACGTCACTCACCACGGCACTCCCGGTCGGCATGGATCCTGCTCCTCGCCCATAAAGGACGACATCACCAACGGCATCACCCATAAGCTGAATGGCATTGTACACATCCTCGACTTGGGCGATCGGCGAGGTGGATGGAAGCATGGTGGGATGAACCCGAGCCTCAATTTCTCCATCCATGAGCTTCGCGATGCCGAGCAGCTTGATGGTATACCCGAACTGTTTGGCATAGGCGATGTCGATCGGTGTGATGTTCGTAATGCCTTCGGTATACACATCCTTGAAGTTGACCGGCATGCCGTAGGCAAGACAGACCAGAATCGCCAGTTTGTGGGCCGAATCGATCCCTGCGACGTCAAAGGTCGGGTCGGCCTCGGCATAGCCGGCTCGCTGGGCATCCTGGAGCACCTCTTGGAAACCGTGTCCTTCATGGGTCATTCGGGACAAAATGTAGTTGGACGTGCCGTTGATGATCCCGTAGATGGACTCGATCCTATTGCCGGCCAGCCCCTCCGTCAATGCCCGAATAACAGGAATACCCCCGCCCACGCTGGCCTCAAACCCCAATTCCACGCCCTTGCGCGCGGCGGCTTGAAAAATTTCCTCTCCATGAAGGGCGAGCAGCGCCTTGTTGGCGGTGACTACGTGTTTCCCGGCGGCAATCGCCTCCAGAATGACCCGTTTCGCCATATCGTATCCACCGATGAGTTCAATCACGACATCAATATTCGGATCGGTCAGCACCTGCTTGACATCGGTGGTAAGTACCCCAGGTGCCAGTGCGACACCGCGATCTCTGACAATGTCCAGATCCGCCACGCGAACCAACTCGATCGACACACCCACGCGACGGGTGATGAGGGCCGCACTGTTGAGAAGAATCTTTGCAACACCCGTCCCGACAGTGCCGAATCCGACGATCCCCACCCCGATGCGCGACTTCACTCTTCACCCCCGTTGAGCTTGAGGGCCTTACGGATTCCCCTGACAGCCTGTCTGGTACGATGCTCGTTTTCCACGAGACCAAATCGCACATAATCATCGCCACCCTCGCCGAATCCAATGCCCGGCGACACTGCCACCTTTGCCTCCTTGAGCAACAATTTTGAAAACTCCAATGATCCCATATGGCGGTAGGGTAAAGGGACGGGTGCCCAGACAAACATCGTAGCCAGCGGCTTGGCGACGTGCCATCCAATTCGATTGAGTCCGCCCACCAGTACGTCGCGGCGTTTTTGATACCGCTGCACCGTCTCCTTGACGCAGTCCTGAGGACCGTTCAGCGCGATCACACTCGCGATTTGCAGCGGCTGAAAAATTCCATAATCCAGATAGCTTTTGATCTTCGCCAGGGCACCGACCACCTCCCGATTGCCCACACAGAAGCCTACGCGCCAACCTGGCATATTGTACGCCTTGGAGAGGGTATAGAACTCCACTCCACAGTCTTTCGCTCCAGGGACCTGAAGAAAACTGGGAGCCTTGTAACCGTCGAACACCAGATCGGCATAGGCAAGATCGTGGATGACGATGACGTTATGCTCTTTGGCAAAGGCCACGATCTTCTTGAAAAACTCCAGATCGACCACGGCCGTGGTTGGATTGTGTGGAAAATTGATGACGAGAATTTTCGGTCTCGGAAAGGTCTGCCGATACACACCGGTCAAGTCCTCGAAAAAGTCGCTGTCCTGACGGAGTTCGATTCCCCGAACTTCGCCACCGGCAATGATGAAACTGTACATATGAATGGGATACGTCGGCGTTGGAGTCAGGACGACATCACCCGGACCAATCAGGGCCAATGCCAGGTGGGCAAGCCCTTCCTTTGACCCAATAGTGACGATGGCTTCCGTCTCTGGATCCAGGTCGACATCATAGTTTCGCTTGTACCAGCTGCAAATCGCATGGCGCAGCTTCGTAATCCCGCGTGACGCTGAATACCGGTGGTTCTTCCCCTTGCGAGCCGCCTCGATCATCTTCTCGACGATATGGGGCGGAGTCGGTTGATCGGGATTACCCATCCCAAAGTCGATAATGTCCTCACCGCGTTGCCGCGCTTCAAGCTTCAGTGATTGAACCTGGGCGAAGACATACGGGGGCAATCGCTTGATCCGATAGAAACCTTCGCCCAACCCCATGTACTTCCCTTGGCCGTTTCTAGGTAATCAACAATAGGACTCATCGCCCTGAATGAGCGAGGGGGACGAGAGGGGCATATTCTAATTCAGGGCTCTGGTCGAGTCAATTTGCCTCATTATCGCTGTGCTTGTAAAAAGTGCTCGTTCAGACCTGCGCCAGAGTGTGTGCGGATCGGTTCGGCAATCCTGTCCTTGCCCCCTCTGATTCCTTTCTGCTAGTAATACAGATGGGTGATTTTCTTTCGATCCCCAAAAGTTCCACCTTCACATTATCCGATAGGGGTTTGGTTTATAGAACAAGGAGGGGTAATGCCTCGGCTTGGTGTGAACGTCGACCATGTTGCGACTTTGAGACAGGCTCGTGGGGGGACCGATCCGGATCCGTTGGCCGCAGCGGTGCTCGTCGAACTCGCCGGAGCCGACGGGCTGGTCGTCCACCTGCGGGAAGATCGCCGGCATATTCAAGACCGCGATCTTCGTCTCCTCCGCGAAGTGACTCGTACAAAGCTCGACCTTGAGATGGCTGCGGACGAAGAGATGGTCAAGATCGCACTCAATGTCAGACCAGACCTGGTCACATTGGTACCGGAAAAGCGACAGGAACTGACCACCGAAGGGGGTCTCGACGTGGCCGCACAGCGCGACCGGATTCAAAACATCGTCTCACAGCTACATAGCGGTGGGATTCCGGTTAGCGTCTTTATCGAACCGGATCTCGGCCAAGTAAAAGCCGCACACAAAATCTCAGCCGATTTTGTGGAGTTGCACACCGGTCGCTATGCAAATGCCACACGATCCAAAGAAGCGGATACGGAGTTCGAAGCCATCACGCAAGCCGCAAGGCTTGCTTATAAGTTAGGGATCGGGGTCAATGCTGGCCACGGATTGAACTATCGTAATGTCAAGCGCTTGACGCATATTGCAGAAATCGTCGAGTACAACATCGGCCATAGTATCATCGCGCGAGCCGTCCTTGTTGGGATTGTTCAGGCTGTCAAGGAAATGAAGGCCCTGCTGAGCTGATGCCGTGGGCCTACTAGGCTATCCTTTCATCATCCTCGGTTCATCATGACTAAAATCGTCACCGCCGCACAGATGCAGGAGCTTGATCGGACAACGATCACCGAGGCTCGCGTGCCGGCCACGACGTTGATGGAACGAGCCGGAATGGGGATTGTCTCTTCCCTTGAGGAACGGTGGGGATCTGTTCGCGGCAAGACGGTGACCATCGTCTGCGGCAAAGGAAATAACGGTGGTGATGGGTTCGTGGCCGCTCGCCTCCTTCGCCGACGTCATGCGAAGGTGCGTGTCCTCACACTCGCATCCCCTACTGAACTCAGCCGCGATGCCGCTACGATGTATAAGCAATTCGTCCGTGGCGCAGGCAAAGGTTCTGTCTATCCCTACACGTCAAAATCTCAAGCTCAGGCACTCTTAAACGACAGTGACTTCCTGATTGATGCGCTGCTTGGAACCGGGCTTTCTTCCCCGGTCACTGGCCGTTATGCCGAGGTCATTGACAGCATCAACGACGCCCATCGTCTCGTGGTTGCCGTCGATCTTCCATCAGGTCTCCATGCTGACACCGGGGCCGTCCTTGGGCGTGCCGTTTGCGCGTCCCTCACCGTCACCTTTGGCCTCCCGAAATTGGGTCTGTACCAAGGGCAGGGAATAGATCATGCTGGGGAGGTCGCCATAGTTGATATCGGAATTCCGCCGACCTACGTCGACGCCGTGGTGAGTCGTATTACCTTGATGACCCAAGCATCGGTGAAGGCGTACCTGCCAAGACGACGTCCGTCGAGTCACAAAGGAACGTTCGGGCATGCCGGTATTATTGCTGGCTCGGTTGGGAAGACCGGTGCCGCTGCGCTCGCTGCACGGGCCGCGCTCCGAGTGGGAGCTGGGCTAGTGACTGTCGCCACGCCCTCCAGTGTCAATGACGTATTGGAGGCCAAGCTGCTTGAGGCGATGACAGTTCCCATGCCAGAGACGAAGGCCAGAACATTGGCAAGGAACGCCTTAGACCGTCTGGTCTCGTTCATGGCGGCCAGAACCGCCATTGCGATTGGTCCCGGACTTTCAACTGCTCCTGAAACAGTGGAGCTCATCCAAGCCCTGACCAAGCAGCTTGACCGACCTGCTGTGTTTGACGCCGACGCCCTCAACGCCTTGTCCGGGCGTATTGCGCTGCTTGCATCCTGCAAAACTCCCCCGATCATCACGCCTCATCCCGGTGAGATGGCACGACTCGAGCCAGAGGCTACACCGCAGACCGTCAACAATGACCGGCTCGGTATTGCCACACGCTTCGCCCGAGAGCGTGGTCTGTTCGTGGTTTTAAAAGGTGCGAGGACGGTGGTGGCACGTCCAGATGGTGCGGTGGCCATCTGTCCGACCGGAAATCCGGGAATGGCGACGGCGGGAACAGGCGATGTGTTGACGGGTATGATGGTAGGACTTCTTGCGCAAGGTTTGCCTTTATGGGAGGCGGCTTGTGCCGCGACCTATCTCCATGGAATGGCTGGCGATTTGGCTGCCTCCGATAAGGGACAGACTGGGATGATGGCAGGAGATCTGGTCGAACAGATTCCCAACGCGCTCAAACTTGTCGGCAAGACCGCGGAAAGCTAATTCGATTCGGCCACGCAAAGCCCGTCCGCAATCGTTCCTATGGCAAAATCTCGTGACCTTTTCGATTTGATCCTTTCATCTCCTCGCGAGACAGATTCGTTCGGCCAGGCTATCGGTACAGCCCTTCGAGGGGGCGATGTACTTGCACTGGCAGGAGACTTGGGCGCAGGCAAAACTGCCTTGGTCCGAGGGATCGTGGCGGGTCTCGGTGGGCCTGTGGCTTCTGTCACTAGTCCAACGTTTATACTCATGCACGAATACCAGGGGAGGATTCCGCTCATTCATCTTGATCTGTATCGATTGCAGCGAGCCGCTGAAGCCGAGGCAATCGGAATATCAGCTTGTTTTTCACAGGAGGCAGTGACCGCGATTGAATGGGCCGATCGATTTCCTGACTTACTCCCGGCAGATCGGCTGGACGTGCAATTGATTCATCGAACCCGAACGACCAGAATAGCACATTTAGAAGCCCGTGGGGCTGGGGCTCGATCTCTTTTAAGGCGGATCAGTATGGCTCACCATGCCGAAAGTAGACGAGTCCACTCGCCTCATTTGAAGAGCAGGGCGAGGAAAAAGGTTTCAAAACGATGACCCGTGTCGTACTGATCGGGATTCTTTTACTGCTTTCGCTGGCGTTCTTTCTTCAAAATCAGGAAGAAGAAGTGACCCTGAGGTATTTCTTTGGCTTGCTTGAAGCCTCGACTCCTATTTATCAACCCATCATGGCTGGTTTCCTGGTAGGTCTCCTGGTCGCGGCCATCTTATTGTTCCCTCCATGGGTACGGGCACGAATTGACCTCAAGCGAAAAACGAAGTCGTTACAGCAAGCTGAAGTTGATCTGGAGCGGCTCCGACAAGCCCTGGAGAAGGTCTCCGGGCGACCATCGGCTTCTTCCCAAATGGAAACTTCTGGGAGGTTTCATGATGAGTGATCTCAATCTGAGCCCATTGATGCGACAATATCGCGACATCAAGCAGGGTTATCCTGATGCGATCCTGTTTTTCCGAGTCGGAGATTTTTATGAGATGTTCTACGAAGACGCTCAGGTAGCTTCTGGAATTCTCTCTATTGCTCTGACGTCACGCGATAAGAACAGCGCTGATCCGGTTCCCCTTTGTGGCGTTCCGTTTCATGCTGCAACCGGTTACATCGCGAAGTTATTGAAAGCCGGGCGGATAGTGGCCTTGTGTGAACAGGTTGAAGACCCCAAGGCTGCCAAAGGCCTCGTTCGTCGTGAAGTGGTCAGACTGTATACTCCGGGCACACTGGTCGACACTGAGTTTCTGTCTCCTGGCGAGTTTAACTACCTGACCGCTCTGGCTATTCGTTCAGATTCCTCCCGCGGATTCGTTATTGGCTTGGCTACCCTCGAGGTATCCACCGGTGAATTTTGGATCATGGAGACTGACGGTCCTCAAGCGGTTACCCAGGTTACGAATGAACTTGCACGCTTGGAGCCTCGAGAATTGCTGCTTCCCGACAACTTCGATCGCCAAAGCTTCCTATGGATTGATGAAGTGGCAGGCGTCCGCCTGTGCCTGCGCCCCTCGGGCTCGTTTGATCACAAGCATGCCGAGCGCGTGCTACAGGAGCACCTCGGTGTGGAATCTCTTGAAAGTATCGAATACGAACATCTGTCAGCAGGCATCGGTGCAGCTGGAGCTGTGTTTGAATACCTTCGTGAGACCCAGCCGACGGTTCCATTGACTTATATCCGTCGGATCACGCGGCGTGGTACAGACGACTGTATGCAGCTCGATAGTGCTACCATTCGGAATCTTGAATTACTGAAACCAATTGCAGGAGACGTGGTTTCCAGCAGTTCAAAATCGACAACGCTCTTAAGCGTTCTCGATCGGACCAGCACCGCCATGGGAAGCCGCCTTCTCCGACAGTGGCTGATGAGACCATTGATTCGCTGCGAGCAGATCCGTCCTAGATTGGATGCCGTTGAGGAACTGAAAGACCAGATGATGGTGCGAACGGCTCTCCGTTCTGCTTTGCGGGAGATTCAGGATATCGCACGACTCGGGAGTCGCCTTGTCCTTGCATTGTCGGGCCCGCGTGAACTTCTTGCCCTGAAACGATCTCTCGGTGTCTTACCAGAAATTCTTATTCAATTGGATCTCCTTCAGAGCCAACTGTTTCGTGATGCACGGGCCTCGTGGGACAGCGCTCAGGATCTCCATGAGCTGATCGAACAGTCCATTCTCCCGAATGCCCCGCTCTCGGTTCGAGAAGGAAACATCTTCAAAGAAGGATACGATCCTCACATTGACGAGTGGCGCAAGGTAAGTAAAGAAGGCAAAGGGTGGATTGCCGCCCTCGAGGTTCGTGAGCGGGAACGAACGGGTATCGAGTCACTGAAGGTCCGCTACAATCAGGTCTATGGCTATTATATTGAGGTTACCAAGGCCAATCTGAACCGTATACCGGCCGACTATATCCGCAAGCAAACCCTCGTCAATGCCGAACGGTTCATGACGGCCGAGTTGAAGGAGCTCGAAGAACGTGTCATTGGGGCTGACGCAAAGCTTGTGGCCAGCGAGCAAGACGCGTTTATTCGGCTTCGCTCACGCCTGGCCGAGGGAGCGCATCGGTTGGACAGAATAGCCACCACCCTCTCCGTTATTGACGTCGTGGCGGGGTTGGCAGAAGTCGCCGCCCTCCATCGGTACATGAAGCCGACTGTCACTGAGGATGGGACTCTCGCCATTCAAGAAGGTCGCCATCCAGTCGTGGAGCGTCTCTGTCTCGATTCTGCCTTCGTCCCGAATGACACCCGTCTTGATCTAGGCATGAATCGGCTTTTGATCATCACTGGGCCGAACATGGCAGGGAAAAGCACCTATCTTCGGCAAGTGGCGCTCATTGTTCTGATGGCCCAGATCGGAAGCTTTGTCCCGGCAACCGAGGCCAGAATCGGTGTCACCGACCGCATTTTCACTAGGGTGGGGGCCTCGGATAATTTGGCCGGAGGCCAGAGCACTTTTATGGTTGAAATGGTCGAGACTGCACACATTCTGCAATCTGCCACACAGCGGAGTTTGATCTTGTTGGATGAAATTGGTCGAGGTACCAGCACCTATGATGGTCTCAGCATTGCGTGGGCGATTGCTGAGTATATCCATGACTGCACTCGATTAGGGGCACGCACGTTGTTTGCCACCCACTACCATGAAATGACCAACCTGGAACAGCAACGGACCGGGATTAAAAATTATCGCGTGGCGGTTCAGGAACGCGGCGGAGATGTCGTCTTTCTTAGAAAGATCGTGCCGGGGAAAGCAGATCGAAGTTACGGTATTCACGTGGCCAAGCTCGCCGGATTACCGACCGTTGTGATTGATCGAGCCCAAGCAGTCCTATGCCAACTAGAGCAGCCTGAGTCAGCTTATTCTGAAGACACACGAGAGGATCCTTCCAAGATTGCACATTCTCTCCCCAACCCTCATCCGATTATCGATGAGATGAAGCAGATCGACCTGTTCTCGATAACACCGCTTGATGCCATGAATCGTCTTGCCGTTCTCCAGCGCATGATCCATGAGGACTCCAGCCACACATCGAGCAAGTAGGCTGAGGACTGCTTAATTATAATAAAGAAAAAGGCGGCCCCCCCGCGAAGGGAAGGCCGCCCCGTTGACTACCTTGTTGTGTGTCTTATCTAGTGGGCTTGGTTATAGGCCGCAGTCCAAGGAATCAAGCCACCAACTGTTTTCCCGCCAGGAAGCATCACATCATATTGCATACCTACGTTGCTCCCATCCGGCGATACAGGAGATTCGTTGAGAGCTGTCTTGGCCTTTGAACAGGTTGAGTCAAACTCGTTTTTCCCAGCACATTCCTTAAACCGAAGGCCTGTGATGCTCATCGGCTTGCCCATGGTGCCAGACACTTCAGGAAGCTTTTTCACTGATGAAATAACCCGGCGGTTCTGCTCAACCTCGGTCGCGACGAATTCAATCAGGTCTGTGGTGCTGCCAGGAGGTACTTCCTTGGCCGCTGCCGGTCCGGCATGGGATCGCCCCATCTTCTTGAGCTCCTGCCAGGCGGATTTCTCGGCATAAAACTTCAACGTTTTCCCTGGGTGAACCTTTTGCCAGAACAACCCACTCTCGGCGTTCCCGCCGTAGACCGCAACGTTGATCCAGACTGCCTCCTCGTATGGATCCAGTACGATCACCCTGCCTTGGATGGTGGTCGGCTTGCTCATATCGCCCCACTCAAACCGTTCTTGGAATGATTCAATCGCCGAGGCTGTCGAAACAAGACCGACTACCAGAGCGACGGCTGCCAGAATGGCTGCACTTTGCTTCTGCAACATCATGATCACATCCTCCTTAAAACGTCTTCCGCCGTTGGAATGTCTAGTCTTCCTTCAGCACCTTGAAAGCGGTAATGGTTCTTCCACTCAGCGTGACCTCCATCGCCACCAATTCTTGTGAGGCCTTGATGATCTGATCCATAAGCGCCTTGTCCTTGACCGCCAAACGGACGGTGGTAGCCGCGTGATACCACCCAGAATAAGCCGAGTTCTTTTCGGTTCCACCAGAGAAGCCCCACGCACAGCAGCTGAACAACGGGTCTGGTGGTTTCACGTCAAGCATCGTCGAGGATCGGCCCCCGATGTCGCCGGATCCCGGTTCCCCGGTATTCCAATACTGAATCCCGAACAAGAGTTCCCCATCGGGATTATCAGCCCATTGCGACCAAACCCGTCCTTGCAGTGTCTTCAGCCCAGCTTCGGCCTTCAAGGGTTTCCCCCCGACCACCGCATCAGCTAGTCCCAATTTTTCGATCGCCCCTGCAGCAAAGGAAAGTTCGGCTGCCAGCAAGCCGAACCCCCAAAATACCGCTACGGCAGCTAGAACGACAGCCCTCTTCATACCTCATCCCTCCTTCATCAAATTGAACACGATAGGTTTACCAGGCAATAACTATTCAGTGCTCGTGATGGATCCAAGCAATGCAATCCAATTAATCTATCGCTCGCTGTGGATTGCACAAGTATCTAAAAACAACGCACAAATCCCGCCCAATAGTATCGGAACGGTACTGAAACTGTGATGTCAAGTCAAGGAAATGTTTGCCTGAACAGCCCCTGAAAACATATGCTATCAAATGCTGAATAAACAATAAGTTACACGGTCACGCGCCGAAGGTCAGCCTGAGTAATCACCCATATCTTGCATTCAGTACATGCCCCTGCCGAGAGGAAAGCGGCCCTAGGGCCGTCAACGCCATTTCCTTGGGAATGAACGACTCCTGAGCAACGCGAAATATCTGTTCATCCGTCACGGCATCAATTTCTTGGAGTATGTCTTCCAGCGTCGTATGGGTCCCCGCTATAAGTTCATCTTTGGCCAGCTTATTCATACGGCTATGGGAACTCTCCAGGCTGAGCATGAGGCCACCTTGCATCTGATCCTTCGTGCGCCTCAGCTCGGTGGGGTCGACGCCCTGATTGGCCAGCTTTCTAATCTCTCGACAAACTAGATCGAGCACGCGCTCAACCTCTCGCGCCTGAGTTCCGGCATAAATCGTGATGGTGCCACCATCAGAGTAGCCCGACAAGAAAGAATAGATCGAATAAGACAATCCACGCTTTTCCCGTATTTCTTGAAAAAGCCTTGAACTGACACTGCCACCAAGCACACTATTCAAGGCATAAACGGCGTATCGATCCTTGTGACCGGCTGAAACTCCTGGCAAGCCTACACAGAGGTGCACTTGTTCCAATGGCTTTTGCTTCATGGTCACGCCATCACAAAGTTCGGGAGGCCAGCGTTTGGAGGGTAGCACATGATTTCTTGAGCGCCCATACGTTCCGAAAGCACGGGTGATGGTGGCTTCAAGGTTCGGCTGATCGAAATTTCCGGCGACGGCAATGACGATCTTTTCTGGTCGATAGTGGACATCAATGTATCGCAACAGATCGTGCCGTGTGATTTGAGCAATCGTTGATTCCCTCCCGAGAATCGGACGACTCAAGGGATGTCGCCCCATGACCAACTTTGTATGGAGGTCCTGGACCAGATCTTCCGGGTCATCTTGGACCATTCGGATTTCCTCACGAATCACCTGCTTTTCCTTTTCAATCTCCTTTTTCCCGAGCCGTGATCGGAGAAAGAGGTCGGACAGGAGATCCAGGGCCTGGGGCAGGTGTTGATCCAAGACTTTGACGTAAAACGTTGTCGTCTCACGTGTGGTGAAGGCATTGATTTCGCCTCCCAACCCATCGATTTCTCGTGAAATATCTGTGGCAGAACGAGCGGCCGTCCCTTTGAAGAACATATGCTCGATGAAGTGGGAGTAGCCTGCCTGCGCCGGGTTTTCGTCGCGGGATCCCACATCGACCCAGATGCCTATGGTGACGGATTTGAGGGTCGGGATTCGCTCGGTGACGAGGCGAATCCCGTTATCGAGAATAAGCTTGCGGTACAAGAGTTACTCGCCAGAAGAATCTTTGGCGCCACTTCCTGTCGGCACAGGCATCGTCTCTTTTCGACTCAGCCGGATCTTCCCCTGCCTATCGATCTCGAGAACCTTTACGAGAATTTGGTCCCCTTCCGACACTTCGTCCGACACCGCTTTCACACGGTGATGCGCCAGCTGAGAGATATGGACCAACCCATCCGTCCCTGGCAGAACTTCCACAAACGCGCCAAAGTCCATAATCTTTCTGACCGTCCCCATATACACTTTCCCCACTTCGACTTCCTCGGTCAACCGGCCGATAATGTCTTTGGCTTTTTGCAATGATGCTTCATCGGAGGAGGCAATGGTCACGACACCCGTATCTTCAACACTGATTTTGACTCCACAGTCAGACTGAATGCCCCGAATCGTTTTTCCGCCTTGCCCGATGATGTCTCGAATCTTATCCTGCTTGACCTTCATCGTATGGATGCGCGGAGCAAATGGCGAAAGGCCGGTCCGGTGTTCGGCAAGCGCTTTCGACATGTGACCGAGGATATGCAATCGTCCAACGCGAGCTTGCTCCAACGCTTGCTGCATCAGCGCTGTCGTAATTCCCCCGATCTTGATATCCATCTGAAGCGCGGTGACACCGTTCTTCGTCCCGCAGACCTTGAAATCCATATCGCCCAAATGATCTTCAAGACCCAGAATATCCGACAAGATGATGACGCCGTCGCCTTCCTTGATGAGCCCCATCGCGATGCCAGCGACCGGCTCTTTGATCGGGACGCCAGCGTCCATCATCGCTAATGTTCCGCCGCAGACCGTTGCCATCGATGACGAGCCGTTGGATTCCAGAATTTCAGACACAATCCGCAATGTATATGGGAAGACATCCTTGTTGGGAATAACCGGCTTCAACGCCCGTTCCGCCAGCGCGCCATGCCCGACCTCCCGTCGTCCAGGCGAGCGCAGTGGCCGCGCCTCACCGACACTGAAAGGCGGAAAGTTGTAATGAAGCATGAAGGTGCGCGTGTACTCACCTTCCAGCGCGTCAATGCGTTGCTCATCGTCGGTTGTTCCAAGAGTCACGACAGCCAAGCTCTGTGTTTCGCCGCGAGTAAAAATCGCCGACCCGTGCGCCCGCGGCAATGCGCCCACTTCGCAGGTGATCGGACGAATGTCGGCAGGACCGCGCCCATCGGCCCGGGATTGATTCTCTAAGATCATTTTCCGGACTTCCGTGTACTCAAGTTGATGGAACACGATCTTGACATGCCGTTCACGTGAGGGGTCGTCCGGCTTTTTCAGTTTTTCGATGGTGTCCGCAAGAATTTGATCCAGTCGTTCTTGGCGAGCGGTCTTGTTGGAGATCATGATCGCGTCGCGAATCGGCTGCGCCACCAGTGCCTTGACCTCAGCCTGCAAGTGAGCATCGATCGACTCAGCCGTCACTTCTCGCTTCACCTTGCCGACCTTGCGCGCCAACTCCTCAACCTTCTTGACGATTTTCTTGATCTCCGAGTGAGCCAGCTCCAGGGCTTCGAGCATCGTCTGTTCGGGCAATTCATTGGCCCCGGCTTCGACCATCATGACCGCATCGGCTGTGCCTGCGACGACTAGATGAAGCTCGCTCTGCTCCATTGATTCGAGATCAGGATTGACGACAAGCTGGCCCTTGATACGGCCGATCTTCACGCCGGCGACGGGGCCGTTGAACGGAATGTTCGAGACCGCGAGGGCCGCGGAGGCCGCCGTGATGCCGATGACATCAGATGAGCCGGTCTTATCCGCTGAGAGCACCGAGGCAATCACTTGCGTTTCGAAATAATATCCCTCTGGAAAGAGTGGACGGATCGGGCGATCGATCAATCGACTAGTCAGCACCTCTTTTTCGGCCGGTCGACCTTCGCGTTTAAAATAGCCGCCGGGGATTTTCCCCGCCGCGTACGCCTTTTCTTGATAGTCGACGGTGAGCGGGAGAAAGTCCGTTCCGGGCTTGGCCGTTTGTGCAGCCACGGCTGTCGCCAGGACAACCGTGTCGCCATACGTGGCCCAAATTGACCCGTCAGCCTGCTTGGCGACTCGACCAGTTTCAAGACGAAGTGTGCGACCAGCAATGTCCACTTCTACGACATGTACCATCTATAGGTCTCCTCAGGTTAGACCCACAGATGCCCACTGAGATGCGCTCGAACGGAGCGGGTTCTCTGATCGGCCAAAAGTGCTGGCTCGACTGCATCGAACATTGCCGCGTCAGAGCGCATGTCGGTGTTCACCTACGGGATTCATGTGGGCTCGGCTATAACACCAACCCACGCGGATGTTGTAACAGCTGCTTACTTCCGTATGCCAAGTCGATCAATAACAGCTCGGTACCGAGCTTCCTCCACGCCACGAAGATAATCTAGCAACCGTCGCCTGCGTCCGACCAGCTGCAAGAGTCCACGACGGGAATGGTGATCTTTCTTATGAGTCTTGAAATGTTCGGTTAGATAGGTGATCCGGTTGGTTAACACTGCAATCTGGACTTCGGGAGAACCCGAATCCTTATCGTGCTGCTGAAATTGTTTAATGAGTTCCGTCTTCGCTTCTTTGAGTAATGCCATAACGGCTCCTTCCGACCTAATGGGTCAAGAGACTGAATACCTTCCGAATTCTAATTGGTCCCAAACTACGAGTATCGTGTGTGCCAATTGCTAGTAGCTGACCTGCTTCATTCTTCAACCGCACAAATACGGGATGAGGGGAAACCGGTAGCTGGTCGACTCCAGCTGGAGAAACTGGATTTCCATGTACAACCCGTTGGGCCTGCTCCGCGTTAACGACCACCGCCGGGAGCTGAGATAAGAGGTGATCCAAAGAAAGGAAGTGGTGTTGGAGTGTGCCCATCTCGAGATGACCTGCAATTTGATCCATCGTCAACGCCTGATCAATTGAAAGTGGGCCCACTCGACGTCGTTCCAGAGCATAGAGATGTCCACCGACGCCCAATGACTGACCGATGTCGGCACACAATGTGCGGACATACGTTCCTTTTGAACACACAATGCGCAGGGTCACGTCACGACCATTCACAGCCACAACCTCAAGTTCGTGAATGGTTATAGACCGTTCGACCCTATCGATAATTTTTCCTGCTCTCGCTGTTTTATACAGTGGTTGCCCGCCAACTTTCACGGCGGAATACATCGGAGGCAATTGTCGCTGTACCCCGAGGAACTTGCCCACAGTTGTACGAATCGCCTTCTCGTCCACTCGGCAGGAATCATTCTTTGTCAGCATCCGGCCGGAGGCATCTTGCGTATCGGTCGTTTCTCCAAGCCGCAAAATCGCTCGATACTCCTTATCCCAGTCCATGAGGTACTCGGCAATTCTTGTAGCCCGACTGACCAAAATGGGAAGCACACCCGTGGCAGCAGGGTCCAAGGTGCCGGCGTGACCGACTTTGCCTTCCCCAAGCAACTTCCGAACCTTGGCCACAACATCGTGTGAAGTCCAGCCAGTTTCCTTGTGGGCGATAAGGACACCGTCTAGACTGTTCCGATGTTCGATGGTGATTCCTGCCGCCTTCATACTCCTAAGAGTGTGCCGTACCCTCTCCCTCGCTCTGAGTGTCGCACGTCGTGGGTCGTTCACTGTTGCCATGCAGGCCTTCTAGCAATTGCATAATGCGATCACCGCGTGGCCCACTGACATCCTTTTTAAAGATGATATCTGGAAGGTATCGGAGGGACAGCCGCCTTCCCAATTCCGCTCGCACGAACCCACTGGCCTTTGAGAGCCCGGAAAAGATGTTCCGTTCTGCGTCACTTGTTTCCATGGTCGTCACAAACACATAGGCGGTACGCAAATCGTCTGTCAGGTCCACGTCGGTGACCGTCACATCATGCACCCGTGGATCCTTGACTTTTCGCATGAGGATGTCGGCCACCTCCATTTTTATCTGATCGGCCACCCGATCGGCTCTTTTGTAGGTTGCTTTTGACATCTTGTCCGCGTGCAACTGACAATCACACGCATCACAGTGAAGGTTAGAGTAATTCCATCTGAGTCCGCACCACCTCGACTGCAGGCAGACTTCTGATCACGTTCAACGCTTGATCGAGCACCTGATTCACATAACCACCGTCATTTGCGACACACGCCATGCCAAGAACAGCTCTCTGCCAAAGATCCTGACCGTCCACTTCGGCAATGGAGAGATTAAACTTGCCTCGAAGCCGATCTTTCAACGAGTGCAGAACCTGTCGCTTGTCTTTCAGCGACTGATTCCCTGCCATGAATAATTCCACGGTGCAGAGTCCGACGACCATATCGATAACTCATTCTCATCAGACCGCCAACGCGTCCCTCCGATGCCCTTCCCTCCATGCTTTCTTCTACCGTGCGTCGACAACGCGAGCGGGATAACCGTGAGTTTCGGTTAGAGTTTAGCGGCGATCTTATCGATCGCATAGGTCTCTATGATATCTCCTGTCTTGACATCATTGAAATTCTCAACGCTCAACCCACACTCATACCCTTGCTGGACTTCCCGCACATCGTCTTTGAACCGCCGAAGGGAACCCAACTTGCCCTCATAGACCACAACATTGTCCCGAATAACCCGTACCCCTGCACTCGACCGGGAAATCGTGCCATCGACGACATAGGTCCCAGCCACCGCTCCAACCTTAGGAATCGTAAAGACCTGTCGCACTTCGGCTCGACCCAAGACTCGCTCCTTCAGCGTCGGCTCCAGCAACCCTTCCATCGCAGCCTTGATGTCGGCAATGGCATCATAAATGATGGTATAGAGCCGAATATCCACGCCTTGCCGCTCAGCCAATGCCGTTGCCTTGGGCTCAGGCCTGATGTTGAAACCGATGATGATCGCGCGTGATGCAGCGGCAAGGAGCACATCAGACTCCATGATGCCCCCGACTCCATTGTGAATCACACGGAGCTTGACTGCATCAGTCGAGAGCTTCTCAACAGCACCCGCCAACGCTTCCGACGAGCCTTGAACATCGGCTTTAATCACGATGGCTAATTCCTTGACCGACCCTTCTTGGATCTTCGCAAAGAGGTCATCCAGCGACACCTTTGCCGGACCGCCTAACTCAGCCGCCCGTCGCTTTTGTGCGCGCTCTTCGGCAATCTCTCGTGCTACTCGTTCGTTGGAGACGACATGGAAGACATCACCCGCCGAAGGAACTCCTGGCAATCCGATCACTTCCACAGGGATCGACGGTCCGGCCTGCTGAGTCTTTTCGCCACGGTCATTGATGAGGGCTCGGACACGACCGCTAAATGCCCCCACAACATACGAGTCAGCTACCTTCAGAGTCCCGCTTTGTACCAAGACCGTGGCAACCGGCCCCCTGCCCCGTTCAATTTTGGCTTCGATCACGATGCCCCGAGCTGGTCGATGTGGATCCGCCTTAAATTCAAGCACTTCGGCCTGAAGGAGGATCATCTCAAGCAGAGTATCAAGTCCCGTTTTCTCTTTTGCAGAGACCTCCACCATAATGGTGTCGCCTCCCCAGGCCTCCGAAATTAACCCGTGCTCCGAGAGGGCATTCTTGACTCGTTCTGAGTTAGCACCAGGTTTGTCGATCTTGTTGATCGCAACGATCAAGGACACGCCAGCAGCTTTGGCGTGATGGATCGCTTCGACCGTCTGCGGCATAACCCCGTCATCTGCAGCCACAACCAAGATGACGATGTCTGTCACTCTTGCCCCGCGAGCCCGCATTGCAGTGAAGGCCTCATGGCCAGGGGTGTCCAGAAACGTCACTTGCTTCCCATGTACTGAAACCGTATAGGCCCCGATATGCTGAGTGATGCCGCCGGCTTCTCCCTCGGCCACATTGGTTTGCCGAATCGCATCAAGCAAGGAGGTCTTGCCATGATCGACGTGGCCCATAATCGTGACGACCGGTGGTCGAGGTTCTGGCCGCTCGTCCTCACCCGTCTCGACAAGATCCTGCAGTAAGTCCTCTCCTCCCCGTTCAACTGCTATTTCAATTTTGACCCCGCTTTCTTCTGCGAATATCGAGGCCGCATCCAGATTCATCGGCTGTTGAAAGGTCAGCATTTGGCCCATGTCCATCAATTTGCGCACGATGTCTGCTGGCCGCTGACCGATGAGTTCGGCAAATTCCTTCACCGTGGTACGAGGTGTGACCTTGACGCTTTTTCGACGAGGCTTCGTGATTTCAGCGGGCGTACTATGGTGTAAGTGCTTCGATCGGTCATCGCGTCGCTGCACCGGGATTGCGCGAAGATCCTGCCAGCGAGCGGCATCTTCGCGGAATTTCACGTCCTGTTGCTCGTCCTTGGGACGACCAGGTTTTCGAACCTTTTTAACCTTGTCTTTCTGTCCCTCGGCTTCAATGGCTTCAAACGCCATGCTTTTCTTTTTGGCAGCCACTGATTCCACTGTTCCTGCCACAAGGTCGAGGTTGGGTGGAGGTACCGCCGGCTTTGGTGGTACCTCTTTCTGTTGTGGAGCTAGAGGAGACGGTACCGTCGGCACTATCTTATCCTTATCTGGAGTTTCCTCCTTTCGAAGAACTTGCTCGGTCTCCACGTCTACACTGGGCTGAGCTGCAGGCGTCGGGGAGGTCGGCACGGAAGTGGCGATTCCCATCTGGGCTGAACGCTCACCTTCGATTGCAGGTACGGGAGGAGGGACCTCGTTCGGTTCATCCTCTTTCTTTCTCTTGATCAGAATACGACGTTTGTCAGGTTTAGGTGGGTCCCCGAGCGACTGCGCTCTGGTCGCCATGCCTTTACCGCGCGTCGCCTCTTGGGTGGACTTTGCAGCGAGATCTCCTTCGGCTGCCGGTGATGGCCTCGTTGATTTTGAACCGAGAGCTTCAAACGCCTTTTGCACGGTTTCGTCATCAAGAGTGCTGCTATGCGATGAGACCGACACACCCATTTTCTTCAGCTCAGGGATGAGCACACGATTTTCCATTCCTAATTTTTTGGCAAGTTCGTATACACGCATGGCCATCAGATGGTTCCGCCTGTTATCCGTTCGTCGCTTCTTCAGCTCTGGCAGCTTGACGCGCTTCCTCCTGGAGCCGTTGTGCTTCCGCCTCTTCTGCTAGGGCCGCTTTAATTTCGTTATCGCGTTCCGCCTTTTCTTTCTCGTATTCGGTTGCGCTGATGATATCGATTTTCCATCCGGTCAATCGCGCGGCCAGTCGGACGTTTTGGCCGTTCTTGCCGATGGCCAATGACAATTGCGAGTCAGCCGCGACGACGAGGGCCGACTTTTTCTCTTCGTCGATCCCGACCTTTTCAATGGTCGCCGGATTCAACGCTTCAGCAATGAACACCCGGGGATCCTGCGTCCAAGTTATGATATCGATCTTCTCCCCCCGTAACTCACGAACGACGGCCTGGACACGGGACCCCTTGATCCCAACGCAGGCTCCAACGGGGTCTACGGCTTTTTCACGCGACGTGACCGCGATTTTCGTGCGATCACCAGGTTCTCGAACAACCGACTTGATTTCAATGATCTTCTCCATCACTTCCGGCACTTCGAGCTCAAAAAGCTTCGCCACGAATTGCGGGTGACTTCGAGACAAGATGACCTGAACGTCCTTCGGTGTACGACGGACTTCCAGCAGCATAGCCTTCACGCGATCGCCACGCCGATAGGTTTCCCGAGGAATCTGCTCCTGGATCGGCAAAATGGCTTCCGTCTTTCCAAGGTCGACGAGATAATTGCGCCGCTCCATACCAAGAATGATCCCCGTGACGAGGTCACCCTGGCGCGTGGAGTACTCCCTTTGAACCGCTTCCCATTCAGCCTCACGAACCTTCTGAAAGATGACTTGCTTCGCCGTTTGCGCGGCGATCCTTCCCAACTCGTCCATCTCGATCAGCGATCCGATTTCATCTCCCACCTCAGCTTCACTATCGTAGTGACGCGCTTCCTGAAGTGAAATTTCAGCCTTTGGGTTGGTCACCGTTTCGACAATCGTTTTCTTGGAGACGACGGAAATTTCTCCCGTCTTGGGATCGATTTCCACTTGAATGTTCTCGGCTTGGCCAAAACGTTTCTTGGCTGCGGTCTGCAAGGCGGATTCAATGGCTCCGATCACTCGGGTCTTGTCAATCCCTTTTTGACGCCCGATTTCATCAATGACTGAAATCAGTTCTCGGTTCATACCTTACGCTCCTGCATCCCGTTGCGACCCTCAACGCTGGACTTCACGTGCCTACAGCTTCACGACCAATTTTGCTTCGGTGATCATCTCTCGATCCAGCTTCATCGTCTGTTTCATCTTTGGTACGGTGAGATCCAGCATGACGGCTTGCTCATCCACATCCATCAATCGCCCCGTAATCTTCCACTGACCTTCGAGCGGTTGTCGAAGCTTGAGACTCACCTCTTTCCCAATCGCCCCTTGATAGTCTTGAAGCCTCTTAAATGGCCGATCCAGACCTGGCGAAGAGACTTCAAGGGTGTATGCGTGGGGAAAGGGATCGGCGACATCAAGAGCAGGTCCCAGGGCCTTATGTGCTTGCTCGCAATCTGTGATGGTGACTCCACCGGGTTTGTTGATCAGAACACGAATGACTGAGCGAGGACCTTGGCCGACACAGATCACGTCTACTAACTCAAGCCCTAGCGTCCACAAAATAGGGGAAATAATTTCTTGCACCCGGTCGGCAACCGGCTGCGAACCATCACCCGGCATGCTCAACCTATACTTTCCTCGACATGTGTCCAAACAAAAAAGTGGGCTTGAGCCCACTTACAGAGGCAGCACCATATCACGCACCCAGAAGCAAAGCAAGAGCACTAGCCAGTCAAGATCGTCCACCTAGCCGCCAACGTTTTCGTAACCGAGCCTGGCTGGCCGGAACCAATGGTCTTCCCATCAACCTGAACCACCCCGAGCACCTCGAGTGTAGTCCCGGTCAGGAACACCTCATCTGCAGCGTGCAGTTCCTCGAGTAGTACGAATCGTTCTTCTATCGGGATGCCCTCCTTTTTAGCCAAATCCAATACCACTGTTCTTGTGACACCAGACAGGATCCGAGGACCTTCGGGAGCTGTTATAACCACTCCGTCCCGAACAGCCATGACATTACTGAGAGCTCCTTCCATTACGAGGCCATCTCGAACGAAGAGGATTTCGAACACCCCGGCCCTTCTGGCCTCTTCCCGCGCAAGAACGTTGGCGAGCAGATTGACGCTCTTGATATCACACCGCCCCCATCGGAGGTCTTCGCGAGTGCATACCGCGACACCAGCCTGGCGTGTCTCAGATGGTAAGCCTTGCAACTCCCTAATCGTCAGGACGATGGTGGGACGGCTCTGAGCGGGGAAGCTGTGTTCCCGGGGAGCCACACCTCGGGTAATCTGGATATAGATCTTGGCTTCTTGGTATCCAGCAAGGCTGAGTCCGTGCTGAATCCACTGCATCCATTGCGCCCTTGAATATGGCTGCGGAATGAAGAGCTCGCGCGCGCTCCGCTCCAGTCGCATGAGATGCGCCTCCAGCTGAAAAGGCAGGCCGCGATAGGTCCTGATCACTTCGTAAACCGCATCACCAAACTGAAATCCCCGGTCATCAACGGAAACCGTTGCGTCCTGCCATGAAACAAAACGACCATTGATGAACGCGACATCGGGCATGACCTCAATTCCCAGTGATCGGCTGTGCCTCTATTTTGAAGACTCGCCGCTCTTCGGCAGTAAATTTCCAGCCCATGCGTTTTTCAAAAACCAGATGATGCACCCCTGGCTGGACGGCCTTGAGCTCAAAGATGCGTTGCCCATTCTCAACCGCGTTGTTACTCGCAATACGGAGGAATTCGTCGTTCAGAAGAGCAAGTGCTTTTGTGTCATACGTCGGCACCCATTGTTCACCTCTGGTCCGATCTTCCCACATACGAATGACGAACGGCTGTTCAACGACAACCTTGCGGCAATCCGCAGCATCTAGAGTTGGATTGTGGTCTGTCCCAGAACTACTCACGGCTGTTCCTTTTCGTGAGAATCCTCTTTGAGGCTGTTCCGATGCTCATACTTTCCTGCGCGGACCGATCAGGATGTCAGGTCCTTCAACCCGGACCTCGTAGCTACCCACACAGTACCCACCACCATCCGTACCTTGTCCGTTTCGAATATCAAAGGCAAGATCATGCCACGGACAGGCGATGACATATCCCTTGAGTCTCCCTTCAATAAGCGGTCCGCCCTCATGAGGACAGCTGTTATGAATGGCGTAAAATGTGCCGTTAACATTAAACAACGCGATCACTCTGTCGTTGACCTTCACGATCTTCGACTTGCCCGGCGGTAACTCTTCGATCTGGGCAACTTTCTGGAAGCTATTCGTCATACGTGCATCCTCATAGTTATTGCGGTTCCCAGCGCCTACATACGGAGCGTGTATTTGAGCTCATCATCGGCGGCAACCCTCGCCTTCTGGATGAATCCTGATTCGGCCTGTATGACATAGCGAGCCGGTTCAGGTGGCGGGCCAAAGAACGGACATGGATCTTTACTACACGGCTCTGCGTGCTCCAGTATATGAATGACATGATGGCCCTCGTCAATCCAGAGAATATCGATGGGGAATCGGTATTCCTTGGTCGTGATCCGGTGTAAACCGTTTTGCTCGAAAATGTAAAGCATCCCTCCGTTGGCGGGCAGTGTATCGCGAAAGGCCAACCCAAAAAGTAGTTTCTCAGGAGTATCCGCCACTTCAGCTTCGAGCTGAATCCCACTGGGAAATGTCACGACAATGATGCTTAATTCCTTGCGCTCGCCTAGGAAAACTGAAGCGCTCATCAAAAGAAGCGCAAGCAAGACCATCATGATGATCCGCTTGTTTCGCTGTTCCCGGTTTCCCAGCTGTATCTGATTAGATGCCATCCGTGACGCCCAACGATTATTTCCCCTGCTGAGCCCAATGGCCCATTCTCAATGCTAATCTAGGCCTTCTGACCAGATGGCATTCTGTTGACTTAAAAAATAATCGCACAATAAAATGCCCCCCCGCACGCCTGACTCCGATGACGAGCGCACGATGGCGCACTATGGTTGGAGTGGCGTGAAGTTGTCAATATTGTTTAGTCTTTAGAGGGTGAGAAGGAGGCTTTGGACATGGCGTTATTGATTACGGATGAATGCATCTCTTGTGGCGCATGCTTGCCGGAATGTCCGAATGAAGCAATCTTTGAGACCAGAAGCGACGCCGAAAGCAAAGGCAACCACGTTGGTGATGGACAAGGTGTCGGTGACAACATCTACGTAATCGCGCATGATCGGTGCACTGAATGCGTCGGTCACTTTGACGAGCCCCAGTGTGCGGCCGTGTGTCCGGTCGATAATTGCTGCATTTCAGACCCCGCCTATCCTGAGACGACAGACGTACTTCTTGGTAAGGCGAAGACGTTGAATCCCGATAAGGAGATAGATGCTGCCAAGGTGTGGAGCGGAGTAAGAAACTGACTTAGTTATTTCCTCTTCGTTCTTGAAGTGAGGCCTCGGTTGGTTTCACCGAGGCCTTTTCATTCAAAGTCGCAGCTGATTACTTCAGCATTAGCAACTTGCCGCCGACATGCCCCGCGTGCAAATGACAACGATATTCAAGGACGCTTCCCGCCGCATAAAATAGATCACTCGTCGGAATACCGATGTATCGAGTTTCTCCGGGCTTCAGCACCAACTTGGTGTCCAGAACGGTTGGGGCAGACTGATTTACCGCCGCGCTGAGATGAAACCCATGTTCAGCCGATGCATTATTCGTCACCTTCAAGAGAACCGGTGAACCTGGACGCGTCTTGAAATCGATGACTGTCATAGGCGGATACCACACTTTCATGTTTCCAATTTCAACGGAATAGAAGGTAAGATCCACGGGTAGTTCTTTGAAAGGCTGACCTACCACAGATCCAGTTTCTAAATCACCAACTTCAACACCACCTGCTTGCAGCGCATACGAACCCGATACCCCAGCCAAGACCACTCCCAGGCCGAGGAAAACCGCCAACAATGTCTTGCCCATGACTACCCCCCTTACAAGAAATGAAGAGATATCGATAAGAGGCTTGTGAATATGTGTCGCCAAACTCTGGAGGACGTGTAGGCTTTCTCGTTAATGTATATTTTTTCTCTGTAGTTTCTTCACGATTCAACACACAATACGGCGACCCTTATAACACAGGGGTCAAAAGGGAAGCAACCAATTTGGAACTGCTTGGGCCCAGAGGTTGCCCTTATCCTTCTCCAAATCTTTGATCTTTGCTTTGCTACCGCTTAAGTATTTCCCAAGAGTTCCGATACAGACGTTGGAGAGTTTCCCCCATGCCCATTAATGTTGCCGTCAAGGGAATAACGGAGATCTACCCGACAAAGCAGGAGGGCTCTCGGTCCACCCGCGCTGAAACCATCGGAGATCGTGAACCCCATGACCAGCACTCTCCGTCATTGGATCACTCCGCCATGACGGCGCAGATTGCCTACCGGCAAACCAGCACCCAACGCGAACACGCAAAACCGGCGGTTCTGGCCAGAGATTTAATGCGATATCCGGTCCTTTCTCTTCCATCAGACAGCACGTTGCTCGATGCATGGGACATCATGACTCAAAAGAAATTCCATCACCTTCCCGTAACGTCTCTGCATGGCACCCTGGTTGGAATGGTGTCGCATCGTGATCTGCTCCTGCACGTCCCGGAACTGATCACTGCAGGCGACAAGAGACAGGCCGCTCAAAGGCGACTAGCTGAGATTATGATCTCCAGAGTGATCACGGCCACCCCTACGACAGAAATCAGAGAAATTGCACACGTCATGCTTGATGAGCGGATCCATGCGGTTCCGATCCTGGACCAGCACCGGCTTCTCGCCGGTATCGTATCAACACACGACCTACTCCAAGCCATTGCCCATCACGGTCCTCTTGAGCTCTGGACTTAGCCACCCCCCTTTCGGATAAGCGTTCGCTTCTGTACTCAGAGAAATCCTCCATTCGATCAAGTAGTTGGCTTACCCCCCCCTCATAAGGCTGCTCCACATTCGTAGGACTAGGCTGACCGGTGATCCCGTAATAGGGTGACTTTCACATGAGTTAGGCCGAGGAATCTCTTCTTGCAGGCACCTTCACTATGACGCTCTTCGACACATTCTTCGACACCCCAATCGCAACAGGAGTTTCCGCGCTGGTGTTATTGGCCATCGGGCTTCTTCTCAAGAAGGAACGGGGACGTCGGTGGATTCTGAGTCTGAGCCTCCTCTTATACATCCGCTACATGGTCTGGCGGGTGCTCTACACCCTACCTACCGAGGACACCAGCAGCATGATCGTCGGATGGATCGTCTACCTCGCAGAACTGTATGGACTCTGTCAGTTTTGCTTCTTTACGTATCAATCCTGGTCACCTACGGATCGTCAACCAGCACCAATCACGAACTATCCGACCGTCGACATCATGGTCACTGTCGTGGATGAGCCACTCTCACTCTTGCGGCAAACATTAGTGGGTTGCCTAGCGCAGGAGTATCCCAAGAATCGGTTCATGGTGCATGTGCTCGATGACGGTCACCGGCTTGAAGCAAAAAGACTCGCGACAGCGCTAGGCTGTGGCTACCTCAGGCGCCCGGATCGTCCCCGCCATGCTAAAGCCGGAAACCTCAATCATGCACTTCGTTTAACCGACGGCGACCTCATAGCGGTCTTCGATGTTGACCACGTCCCGGCTCGTACGTTTCTGAAAGAAACCGTCGGATTTTTCGATGATCCAAAAGTGGCCATCGTTCAGACTCCACACCACTTCTATAATCCAGATATATTCCAGCGCAATCTCCGTGTAGGAGAACTCGTCAAGAACGAGCAGGCCTTGTTCTTCCGCTCCCTGCAGGCTGGGCGAGATTCGCATAACAGTGCCTTCTTCGCTGGCAGTGGTGGCCTCTTCCGTCGACAACCACTAGAGGAGATCGGCGGATTCCAAACCCAAACCATTACCGAAGATATCCATACCAGTATGAGTCTGCATGCGAAAGGATACAGGTCCTGCTACCTCAATCGTGTTCTGTCTGCCGGTCTGATGCCAGAGACATTTGAAGGTTATCTCAAGCAGCGGAAGCGGTGGGCCATGGGTTGTATTCAGGTACTCCTCCGTGACAACCCCCTCATCAAACGCGGTCTGACGTTGTCACAGCGGGTGGACTATTTCGGATCGATCTTCTATTTCTTTTTTGGCCTCCCACGCCTCATTTGTCTTGTCGCTCCACTATCGAGTCTTTTGTTTCATACCCCGCCAATTCATGCAGATGTACTCCTGCTTGGTGTTCATTTCTTTTCCTTTTACATCGCATCGGTACTCGTCATGCGCCCTGTCAGCCGCGGTTCGCGCAACCCATTCTGGTCAGATATCTATGAAATCGCTATGTGCTTCGCGCTCAGCGCTGTGGCATTGAAAGCCCTTGTCGCGCCCCGTAAAGAACGCGCCTTCGAGGTGACACCTAAAGGGCAACGCATTAGAAAAAACACATCCGCTGAATTGAATTTGGCTTGGCCGCACCTAATAACATTTGGATTGTTGGTCGGTGGTTTGGTCCTTGGGATTCAGAATCTTCGCCATGGCACCGGAGATCCTGGTCTCCTGGTCAGCATCTTTTGGGGATCCGTCAATCTCTTGCTGTTGACGATCGCCATGTTCGTTGCTAGCGAACAAACGCAGGGCCGACAGGCGTTTCGACTCAATCGAGACTTCGCGAGTGAGTTGTTTGTGGATGATACCGCTCTCACCGCACGTATCCTGAATATTAATGAGCACGGAGTAGCATTGGCATTAGAACACCCTGTGTATAGCATACAGGACACCGTAACCCTCCTATTGACGTCCTCTCAAGGTACCATCGTCCGTTTAACTGGACGAATCACTAGACAAGAACAGTTGCCAGACGGCGGGGTGGGAGTTGGGCTTCGGTTCGTGGAGATTGATGACGCAACCAGAGATGTGCTTGTTGATAAGATTTTTGGTGATCCGGCCCCATGGGAAGAGAGTTCTCGCTTCCAACCCGGCGTAGCGAGCAGCCTGCAATCACTGCTCTATGCTTTTACCACTCCTTGGAGGTCCTTTAACCGAGAACGGCGCCGGATGCTACGAGTCTCCCTTGCAACCTCTTGTCGATTAAGCACCTCGACATCCTCCTTGCCCGGGAAGTTGGAAGATATATCCTTCACGGGCGTGAGCGTCGTCTTCCGTTCAACTCCAAATGAGTCGTTCACCGGGGCTCTCCTAGAACTTCCCCGCACCACTCTCAAGGTTAGTCCTGTATCAGTTGTGCCCCGTCTCCGCACGACCAGTGTCCGCTTCAGAGTTGAAGGTATCGAACGAGGCGAGCAGCACTGGAGAGAACTGCACCAGAGGCAGTGAAGACAGTCATGAAGTACACCGTGTCACAGAGTCTTCCCCTAGCCTAAGATCCCTTTTGCTCAACGCGCTTTGACGATCCTCACCTTGGTTCATTCCGATCATTCATCGATCAAGACCGATCAGGCGTGTCACTCCAGAGCTGATCTACAGCGGATACCTGTCCTATTTTCTGATTTTTCTCCTGATTATCTGAGGATTGCACTATTCTAAATCACGTTCTTCAGATTCGAGGACGCACCCATTGATGTACGGCATTGTTCATCTCGGTAATCATCCCGTTGTTCGGTTTCACAGTGACTCTCTACTTGAAGGGGAAAGCCGATGGCGCGATATGTGTCATTCCTACTGGCAACGCTTGTCCTAGTGATCGTACCAAACCGCGCACAGGCAGGAGATGTGTTCACCGGATTTCAAATCGATAATAAAAGCCAATACTTCGGCTATTTGGGCGTGCGGACGCCAATATTGCTCATGTCAGGTGGAACAACCCTCTTCGCACAAGCGATGACAGCAGGTCTTGGATATAGCTTCAAGAGCAATGGGCAACTGTTGGATGCGAACGTCCAGTTTGTCGTCCCATCTCTTGGGATCTCACAGTCACTCGGCAGGTGGACCTTTCTCGCACTTGCGGGTCCACAACTGCGCCGCATCGAGGAAGACCGCTTGAACACAAGTTCGAGGGTGGATCATCAAGTCGGCTTCTTCGGCCAAATTGAAGGACTGTACTGGCATGAAAAAGGCAGCCTCCATGCGATTGGGTCCTATGCGGACCTGGACAATTTCTTTTGGGGCCGGTTGCGTGGGAAATTGCTGACCTACAAGTCAGATCGAGGTTGCTGTCCTCTCTACACTGGATGGGATATCGCTGGAATGGGCAACGGGGAGTTTCGTGCCATCCAGACAGGACCGATACTCGAGGTCCCGATCAGTAAGGTTTTCTTTCTTGTCAGGGGTGGATATCAGAACAGCACCTCCTTTCACAGCGGCGGATACGGAGGAGCCGAGGTCTATTTTCCTTTCTAGCTCACTCTAGCGTGGACCAATGTGAGAAAGTTGCCGCTTGACCAATCGGTCTTTCAGCCAAATCTATAACGGTCCAAATCAATGCTTGTTCGACCAGAAAACGCCGGCCCGTCGAAGAAATTCTGACCCCACGATATCCATCAAAGTACCCGTTTGCCTTTGCCTGCTCTAACATGCGTCCTCGCTCAGCACGGTTATCGGCTTCGGCGGTGAGTCGCGACGGCGTCTGAATGAATTGATCCCAGGAGAATTCCCACAGATCTAGTGCCGTCTGGTTTCCATAGTTCAAGATCGGGTCGGGCTCTACCCCATGCGAGACGACGACAAATGGTGCCTCAAACAACTTGCGTGCCTGGTGTGTCGTCCCACCGACCCGTTCGATCAGTTCTCGCCCTGTCCAATGACGATGGCTATCCAGTAGGCGTTGAGTCCACAGTACAATGTTGGGTTCGTTCCAGTGCGTCGTACTCATGCGCGTGTGGTATCACGTCTTGCTGGGAAGGACAAGGTTCGCAGACACCTTGTCAACCGCATGGTCTGTCTCTGTATAATGAGGTCCCTATCCAAACCAGCAGGAGTTGTGATGGCCGCCAAAACATTGTTTGACAAGATTTGGGACTCTCACGTTGTACGTGCTGAATCTGACGGGACGACGTTGCTCTACATCGATCGCCAACTGGTTCATGAAGTGACTTCCCCTCAAGCGTTTGAAGGGCTGAGACACGCTGGACGGCACCCGCGACGACCTACCGCAACTTTGGCTGTGCCGGATCACAATATTCCTACCACAGACCGGCGTCTGGGCATTATGGATCCTGTGAGCGCTCTTCAGATTCAAACGCTGGAAGATAATTGCAAACATTTCAGCATTGCTCTGTTCAATATGAGCGACATCCGTCAAGGCATCGTCCATGTGATCGGCCCCGAACAGGGGTTCACCTTGCCCGGCACCACGATCGTGTGCGGTGATTCTCACACATCTACCCATGGCGCCTTCGGCGCCTTGGCGTTTGGAATTGGAACCAGTGAGGTGGAACATGTCTTGGCCACTCAATGTTTGGTGCAGAAGCGGCCAAAGACGATGGAAGTCCGTGTTGATGGGGTTCTTTCAGACCGTTGTTCAGCTAAAGACATTATTCTTGCGATCATAGGTAGAATTGGCACGGCGGGTGGCACCGGGTACGTGATTGAGTACACCGGCGATGCGATTCGCTCACTCAGCATGGAGGGTCGGATGACTCTCTGCAACATGTCGATCGAGGGTGGTGCACGTGCAGGGCTCGTCGCGCCCGATGAGAAGACGATGGCCTACGTGAAAGGGCGACCACTCGCTCCAAAAGGAGAGCTATTTGAACAAGCGGTTCAGGCATGGCAACAGCTCAAAACTGATATTGAGGCTACATATGATGCAACCGTTACACTTCAAGCCGAGCGCATCGCCCCTCAAGTCAGCTGGGGAACGAGCCCAGGTATGGTGATCGGTGTCGATGAGCATGTGCCAGATCCACAAACAATGGAAGACGAGAAGTCCAAGAACGCAACGGAACGCGCGTTGTCGTACATGGGACTTACCCCGAACATGCCCATCACGGACATCATGATAGATAAGGTGTTCATCGGATCCTGCACGAATTCTCGAATTGAAGACCTCCGCCTGGCTGCCAGTTTCGCCAAAGGCAAAAAGGTTGCCAAGACCGTGCATGCCATGGTGGTGCCGGGTTCAGGCCTCGTCAAACAGCAGGCAGAGGCAGAAGGGCTTGACCAAGTATTTCGTGAAGCCGGTTTTGAGTGGCGGGAGGCTGGGTGCAGCATGTGTCTGGCGATGAATGCCGATGTGTTGAAGCCAGGTGAGCGCTGTGCCTCGACAAGTAATCGGAATTTTGAAGGTCGGCAGGGGGCTGGGGGGCGCACTCATCTCGTGTCACCGGCTATGGCAGTCGCTGCGGCCATTGAGGGGCACTTCGTCGATATCCGACACTGGCCGTGATATTTCAAGAATTTTGCCGCTGTGCATTTGCTTATAGAGATGAGGAAATATACGACATGAAACCTTTTACGACATTGACTGGTCTCGTCGCTCCATTGGATCGTGTGAACGTCGACACCGACCAAGTGATCCCCAAGCAGTTTCTCAAAACCATCAAGCGTACAGGTTTGCGTGAGGGCCTCTTCTTCGATTGGCGGAAGCGGCCTGACGGTTCTCCGGATCCATCGTTCTTCCTGAACGACCCTCGCTTTGATGGGGCGACCATCCTCCTGACCCGCGACAATTTCGGCTGCGGCTCGTCCCGAGAGCATGCACCGTGGGCGTTGTTGGATCAGGGGTTTCGCTGTCTGATCGCGCCAAGCTTTGCCGACATTTTCTATAACAATTGCCTTCAGAATGGGATCCTTCCGGTGGTCTTGAAAGCTGAGGAAGTGCTTGTGCTGCTGAAGGAAGTGATCAACACCGAGGGATATCGGCTCACTGTAGACCTGGATCGTCAAACGGTAACCACACCCAAGGAAGCTACGTATCGGTTCGAGATTGATCCCTTCCGTAAAGATTGCCTGTATCGAGGGCTTGACGCAATCGGCCTTACCCTTCAGCACGAGGGCGCTATCACGGCCTATGAAACGCGCCGAAGGGCGGAAGCTCCCTGGCTCTTTATGGATCTACGCGCTTAGCCGAGCAGAGACCTGGAAACGGTCCATTTCTCAGACACGGAGGGCATCCAAGAATAGAGTCTGTGATTACTCGCCTAGAGCCACTTCTTCCGTCGAAACGCTAGAAGCATGGCAGGTGGAGAGTCCCTTCTTCCGTGATCGTTTTTGCATCAGTTTCATCGCGTGGTGCCTGTACGCATATTCGTCCGGCAGGTCACGTTCGCGAGACGAACTTTCCTTTTCTTCTGAAGATAGGCTTGCTACTCTGTCTCCATGCGACGGTCTGACGAACTTGTTGTCCTCATTGACGCCATTCGAGCAGCTGGGAAGGAGTCCGTGCGAATGGCCGCCGAGGGGTTTGAGACGGTCCAAAAAGCCGATCGTTCCCCCGTCACCTCCGCCGATCTCGCCGTGAATAAGATTCTCCAATCACGCCTCCAATCGGCTTTTCCCGCGGACGGATGGTTATCAGAAGAATCGCCGGATGGTCCAGACCGGCTACAGAAGGCTCGCGTCTGGGTAGTCGACCCGATAGATGGCACGAAAGCGTTCATCAACGGGGTGCCGGAGTTTTGTATCTCCGTAGCTCTTATTGAGAAAGGCCTCCCGATCGTGGCGGCCATTTTCAATCCTTCGGTGGATGAGCTCTACACAGCAACCAGAGGCGGCGGCCTCTACCTCAATACCAAGCCGGTTACGCCATCAGCGATCTGCAAGGATCTACAACCGGTCGTTGCCATGAGCCCATGGGAACTGGATATTGGGCGCTTCCCCTCGCTGGATGGGATGGTAACCAGGCGTCCGATGCGTTCGATCGCATGGGGACTCGCCTTGACCGCCGGTGGCCACATCCAAGGGCTTGCCACACTCGAACCAGAAAATGAGTGGGATGTGGCGGCTGGAGCGCTTCTCATCGAGGAAAGTGGAGGGCAGATTTATGATGGAGTCGGACGTGCTTTAGCCTTCAACCAGGCCAGGCCTCGTTATCAGGGAACGATCGCTACGAGTGCGTCATGTCCAGAAACCTTGAAGGAAAAACTCGCAGTCCTTACTCGCGTAGGAACCAATACGGCGGAATAACCGTTTACGGTGTCGAGGTACAGTGGAGGAGGTGTCTCACCGGCATTTGCCGAAGTTCATGGCATGGGCCGTCACTTCCAGCGAGGAAGAAGGACCGACTGTCATCACTGGTTAGAACGTGCCTTGTGTCAATCGACGACAAGCTTCATCGAGATCAACGTCTGTTTTCGCGTAGCTGAAGCGAACAAAGCGGGCTCCTCCATTGCCGGAGAAAAAGGCCTCCCCGGGCACACTCGCGACACCAGTTCGTTCCAGCAGATACACGGCACGAGCTTTCCCACTGTTGCCTGGAAGCCGAGATACATCGGCTAGCACATAATAGGCCCCTTGCGGGATCGACGGGGTAAGGCCCACTTTAGCCAGCGCACTACAAAACCGGTCCCGCTTGTTCTGATAGTCATGAGCTAGGTTCGTATAGAAACTGTCCGGCAGCTGCCCGATGCCGCGGGCCACTCCGATTTGAAGCGGCCCAGGCGCACAGACATAGAGTAAATCGTTCATCGCACCAATAGCGCTGGCCCATGGCTTGGCCGCCACACTGTACCCGATCCGCCAGCCCGTGACGCTGAAGGTCTTGGAATACCCGCCAATGGTGATGGTCCGCTCAGCCATGTCCGGCAACGTGGCCATACTTACATGAATCCGCCCGTCATAGAGAAAGTACTCATAGATCTCATCGGTCAAGACGAAGAGATCGTGTCGGCAGGCAAAATCGGCGAGCACTTCTAGCTCTGACCGGGTAAAGACCTTCCCCGAAGGATTGCCTGGAGAATTGACGATGATCGCCTTGGTCTTTTCGGTGACGACCTCCTCAAGCTGCGCCATGGAATAGGTCCAGGTCGGTGGCTGCATGTGTACGATCACCGGGACCGCCTCGACAGCGACCAACGCACTGATATGGTACTGATAATAGGGCTCGAACAGGATGACTTCATCACCTGGATCGAGAAGAGCGGCACTGGCACAGTGAAACGCGCCAGTCGCTCCCGCACTGACGGTCACCTCTGTCTCAGGATCGGCCTGAAGGCCGTTGTAATGCGCTAGCTTATCTGCTATGGCCTGCCGCAATTCTGGGAGACCATCGAAGCGCGTATAGACGTTGTACCCGTCTCTGATAGCCTTCTCGGCACCTTCCAACACAACAGGAGGAACCGGCGTATCACAGACCCCTTGCGCCATATTGAGGCCCTTCATACGGATACAAGCCTGGGTCATGGCCCTGATTTCCGACTGCGCTAGATCGACCATCCGCCGACTGATCCTTCGTCTCACGATGCGTTTCTCCTTGGCCTGGCTTCTTTGTCGCAGAGGACAGGGTTTTCGTCAAGCCTGCATCATGCTCTGGATTCTGGATAAATGGGATTGGGCAAGTGCTCGTTTGAAAACGTGGTTTGTCTTTGTCGGTGTATTCTCTTCGCATACACTATACGCAGTCGCACTTAAGCCGACTATTTGAGGATGGCCGTAGAGGGACGAGCGCGTTCGATTCGTTCAAGTTTGCTTGCTCAAGAGGGACCAGGAGGATGACACCTGGACCGTCGAGCAAGTCTGATATTAACTATTAACCCTCAGAAGCATAGCATGGACCTACAAGACCGACGTGGCAGAAGAATCGCCTATTCCTGCCGCATGTTCTTCTTCGGGGATGATGAGCTTGAAGGTGAGGCAACCGTATTGGATGTCTCGACGAACGGGTGTAGGGCCGAGACATCGGTTGAGCTGAAGATTGGTATGGTCTTGAAGCTATCGCTGTTTCTGTCTGACTTTAAGTGGCCCTTGCGAATCGATCAGGCCATCGTACGGTGGATGGATGGCAAACAATTCGGCTTGGAGTTCACCAGCATTCGTCTGGCCCAGCGTGAGAGATTGCGCAACCTGATCATGAAAGTCAGGCCTTGAAACCAGCATCTCTACGACATCTGCATATGGCCTGTCTCTATGACTTTCCCCACAAGGCCTCCAACCGCTTGGCTCGGCCACAGTTGTACTTGTAGTACTTATACCGGAACGGGTTCTTCTTGTAGTAATCCTGGTGGTAGTCTTCAGCTTGGTAGAACGTAGAGGCTGGGACCAGCTCGGTCACAATCGGCGCGGGGAATTTCTTCGCCTGTTCGATGGCCGTTTTTGATGCTTCTGCCAGTCGCTTTTCTTCATCCGTGGAATAGAAGACCGCCGAACGGTATTGGCTGCCATGATCGCAGAATTGGGCGTTTGGCGTGATAGGGTCGACATTTCGCCAAAAGGCCTCCAAAAGCTGTCGGTAGCTCACCTTTTCGGGATCGTATGTGACTTCGACAGCCTCCGCGTGACCGGTGCGTCCAGCGGAAACCTGTTCATAGGTTGGGTTGGCCACGTTCCCCCCCATATAGCCGGAGAACACCCATAGCACTCCGTCGACCTGCTCAAACACTTCTTCCATGCACCAGAAGCAGCCTCCAGCAAAGTAGGCTTTAGCCTTGGTGACCGTGTTGGATGCACCAGTCGACACGCTAAACATGAAAGGCGTGCATATCAGAAGGCCGATGATCAATAGAATGCGCCGTCGTTGAGTCGTCATGTTGGTCTCCTCCTTGCCGGTAGTCGTGGCAATGAGATGGTTCTTACATCCTACTATACGATTTGCCGACTGGAAGAGGCGAGCCCAGGAAGCCAGCCATCACGAATTCGGCCTTACTTCTCAGACGGGAAAGTAAGAGTATCGATTCTGCCCGATAGACCCCGCACGGGGTTGACGCCCATCCATTAACTTCATGATGAGCTCAATAGCCTCCTCCGGTGAGTCTGCGGCCTTGACTAATCGCTTGTCCAGCTTGCGGAAGAACGCCACATCGGAGGGTGAGGCGGCGACGAGAATGACGGGTTTACCCGCCTTCACAGCGAGCGCGACTTCTGACACGGTACCCGAACCGGTCAGTCCACACGCCACCACAACATAACTGGATAAGACATTGATATTGTTCCGCCCACTCCCCATCTCCGTGATGATGGAGACATCGACATGGCGCGAGACCTTATCCTTGGCTGTCGGCAGGACTCCGATGGTCAGGCTCCCCCCGACGCGCTTCGCCCCTTCGCAAGCCGCGTCCATCACGCCCACATCCTTGCCTCCCGTCAGGACCACCCAGCCGCGTCGGGCAATCAATTCGCCAAGGACTCGCGCATTGTCGAGGTCCCTCTTAAGCGCTTTAGCTGGTCCCATGACACCGACTACAAATCGCATGACATGCCCCCCCCTTGTACTCCTGCAACGGCTCAAAAGCGAGAGGACGTGAGGGTCACATCTGCGTGCGCCCACGCCCGTTTGAATTGTGCTTCAACCCGCGTCGCCTCACGTCCTTTCTGTTGGGATCGAAGGCTTTGTAACAGCCCGTAGTAGGCCCAACCGTTCAGTGGATTTTTCCCCAAATCTGCGCGATAAACGGACTCGGCACGGTTGAATTGACCGGACTTCAGCAAAGCGGCGCCCAGATAGTGCCTGATCGGTATTGGCCACAGAGGCGGTTCACTGTACGGGAGGGTGTCCTCAAGTTTAGTTGCCTCCGAGAGAGCGGTGATCGCCTCATCCACGTGGTTCCGATGCAGGGCAATGTCCCCAGCCAACAATCGCTCTGCAACTTTCACCAACGTCCGTTCCGTTTTATGCTCCCCAGTCCGATCCCGTCCCAGTCCTTTTACCATTCCAGCCAGCACCGCATGCTCACCCTCGGCTCCAGGCAGCCGACCAGAGGATGACAACGCCAGGCCCCTTCCTAATCGCCACACCGCATGTTGTAATCGCAGCGTTTTGGGCGGAGGCAGCTCACGAAGCAGAATATCCCACCGACCAAATCGAATCATGGTCCACAGCGGAGCAGCTAGATGCCGTGCTTTCCATGTATCCGTACCCGCCTGCTCTTCCGTCGTGGCTCGTGCCAACTGCCGTGCGGTTTTCATGGCCTCTGTTTGTCTCCCCTCCATGGATAACGAAGCCCAGAGGACGTGGAGGTGGTGTGTGGTAGTGGGGTCAGGACGCTCGGTGGAGTCCAATGCCGAGACTGTTTCTATTTGGTTAAACGCATACAGCATTGGCAACCCTTGATCGAAATACTGTTGTGCGGCTTTGGAGCTGGTCGTGAGGGGATGATGGAGCGTACCGAGATTGTCATAGAGCGGTGGCTGAGTGAAACTGGGTTCAGCGACGGCAACGAAATCGATCCCCAGCAGACTCAACCAGAGCGCAGGCCACGACAAAGGGCGAAGGATCGTCATGGTGGGTTTTTTAACAGACCCGCCACAGACCTGGCTAGAGAAAGGTTTGTACCTGGGCCTTGAGCACTAGGCTATAGGCTACAGATTGAGGGACTGACTTTCGGGTTCTTGAGGCGGCAGTGGTTTTTCTTTTGTGGTGGGGTTTTTCCGAGCAACTCGCCCTCGTTTCGCTGGGTTTGGCCCCATCCCAGTCGCAACCGTGGGAAAGGTGTCGGCCTCAAGTTCTTTCCCGAGATGAACCAGCACCTGCTGCTGTGAGACCACGAGCGACTTCAACTGCGCAATTTCGTTGGAGAGATGCGCGATCTGCTCCTGCTGCGTGATAAGGAAGGAGCGAAGTTCGGAGATCACCTCAGGCTGGACCACAGTCGGGGTCACACCCTGTTGCAGGAGAGCTCCTTCCTGAACGGTTGGGTGATCCGCTTCATCGAGCTGTACCGCTACTGGGGTCTCCTTATTGACACCCTCGATGACCTGATCCGGCAGCGTAACGGACAGGGGGATTGCGGAACCGGCCCCGTTATCTTGTGGAGTAGCTTTAGGTTGTGGGGATGAAGTCATTTCCTCTTCGTACCGAGTCACGCGCGCAAGGAACTCGACTGTCTTTCGCCAACACTTAGTCGCGACCTCAAGGAACAGTTGGCCGTATGGCGTAGGCGCCGGCCGGGCCTCGTCGATCTGTTTTTGTGAGGGAATACGGTGAATAAGGTTGATCGGCTCTTTATTGAATCGCTGCGCCATAGGTCCATCCTTCCCTAGTTCATATGACCTACCTACTCCTGGTGGAGGCAAGAGTCAACCCTTTTGTTAGGAAGCGATCATAAAACATTGGTACTCATGACTAGTGCTTTAGAAGCGGGTGACGCTCGTGAAATGGAATTGAGGCAGGGCCACAGCCGGGACCAGGACTTTTCGAGTCTCCGAATTCACGCCCTCCATCGGCGCGGTCCATAGGTCGATGTGGTGAAAGACGTCCAGGGGGCTCTCATGAAATCGAAAGTTCTTTACCGCAGAGACGATTTCTCCGTTTTCGATCAGGAATGTTCCATCACGCGTCATCCCGGTCAGCATGAGATCGCGAAGATTCACAGGACGAATGTACCAAAAATTGGACACCAGGATGGCGCGTTCGGTCCTCTTCACGAGATCGTGAATGGTGTCGACGGACGAGCCGTCAACCGATAATTCTGGAGCCTCCAGGGTTGGAATAGTCGCTACTCCCTGCTGCTTGGCCGTGTATCGATCATAGGCCAACTGTTTCAATATGCCATGATCGATCCATACCGAAGGCGTACTGGGCAAGCCGTCGTTCGAAAAACCTTCGCCTAATAGGTCCGTATGGTCAGGGCTGTTCCGGAGCGTGATGCGGTCATCAACGATCGTCTGTCCCAGTTTGCCCGTGAAGGCGCTGGTCCCCTTCAGATAGGACTTCGCATCAAGCGACCGGACCAGCCAGGCCCACAGCCCGGCCACGGCAGCCGGTTCCAGAATCACGGGATACCGTCCCGCTGGGAGTTCGCATACATCACGGCTTCGTTTGGCCCTGCTGATCGCTGCTAGCGTGCGCTCCTGAACTTTCAAGTGATTGATCGATCGATGGGCAGCCGCGCTCCATCCCGTCGCGTCACCAGCTTGAACCGTGAGACTGAAGCTCGCCTCCCCTCGTCGTTCATAGCCGAACAGTCCGGTGTTGGCGGCAACTCCAACTGCTGCGACTGATGACGAGACCGTTCCGGCGGCCATGAGGTTCTCCATCCGACATTGACCGATCGCTTCGTTTGCATATTCCAAGCGTCGCGGCGCCCCCGCCGTTATCGTCTCCGGCTTCGCCGTGTCTCGGGCCGGAAACATGCAGGCATCGGGAGGAGGAAGATATTCGGGATCAACAGGTGTGACTTTCGCAATGTTCTCGGCCCGGGATACCGTCTCCTGGACCGCACCGGCCGTAAAATCGGTCGTGCTAGCAGTCCCCCGTCGCCCACCAAAATCAACCGTCACCACCAGCTTGCCGCGTCGTATATCCACGTTCTGGATCACTTGGTTGTTGGCGAATCTGGCAGTGCCGGCATGGTGATCGTGGAGACGGATCATCGTGTGATCGGCGGACGATCGAGCCAGGACCAGCTCACTCAGAAAACGAAATTCCTCAAGTCTCGTCATGTTGGGCCACTTGTTGCCATTGGAGTTCATCCGTGGCCCTCTCCCCTGATCACCTCGATCCGCCGGAATCTTGCAGGGGAGGCCGCATGGGTCATCCAGCCCGACTGGGCTGGCTGGCCCTTGCCACAGGTAATGAACCCGTAGCGCTGCCGACTGGATCGGTCTGCAACCCCATCGCAACGGTTCCAGAATTCCGGCGTGATCCCATGGTAGATCACATCCCGCAGCATGTGGGTCCGTCGCCCATTTTCAATAAGCCAGAACGCGTCACCGCCAAACTGAAAGTTATACCGGCGTTGATCGATGCTGTAGGATCCATGGCCTTCGATATAAATGCCCCGCTTCACATCGGCGATGAGTTGGTTAACCGTCGACGTCCCGGGCTCAAGCCCGATATTCGCGATGCGCACGATCGGAATATTTCCCCAGCCATCCGCCCGATTCGAACCGCGCGAACGAGCTTCGCCGATCTTTGATGCCACTTCTCGATTGGTGCAGTAACCGACAAAGATCCCGTTGCGGACGATATCCCACCGTTGACACTTAACCCCATCATCATCGTAGCCGGTGGCGGCTAGGGTTTCCGGTTCGGTGTTATCGGCCACCAAGCTCACATGAGGAGAACCATAACGAAAGGTGCCTCGCTTATCCGTGGTAAGGAAGCTGGTACCCGCATAATTGGCCTCATAGCCGAGCGCCCGATCCAGCTCGCTTGGATGGCCACAGGATTCATGGATGGTGAGTGATAGATGTTCGGGGTCAAGCACCAGATCATACTGGCCGGCATCGACCGCCAGCGCCTTGACCTTTTCGACCGCCTGGTCGGCGACTCGAGGCGCCTCCCGCAGTAAGTCCGCTTCTTCGATCAATTCATAGCCTTGACGGAGATAGGGCGTATTGAAGCTGCGCGACGCAAACCGACCTTCATGGAGCGCAGTGGCCGTACATTCGCCTTGCGCGGCCAGCAGATCGAATTCCACGTGCGACCCTTCGGTCGACACAAATAGTTTCTTGTCTCGACGCGCCCACAGGCTTGCGCTGCTTCGCGCGATGCCGGATTGCCGATGGAGCGCTTCCATCGTGTTCAACAGTACGTCAGTGTTTTTCTCCAGAGGCACGCTGAAGGGGTCCATCCGGCATGGCGTGACGACATGATCCCGATGTACCGGCTCTTCAGCGAGCCGTACTTTTTCGAGGGCGATCGAGGCAGATCCCTTGGCGATTTCGACGGCCAGGTCTGCGACGCGTGGCACTTCCTCCAGCGATAGGACGGAGCTCGCGGCAAAGCCCCACGCTCCGTGATAGAGCACGCGCACCCCGAAGCCGATGTCCTTGATATCTCGAATCGAGGCGATCCGACGATCTTCGCCTTCAATGTGTTGTGTGCTGCTGTCCTGAATGCGGATGTCGCCGTACTCGGCGCCTGATGCCGCAATACGTTTCAGGGCCAGCTCGGCGAATTCATCCCAGGTTGGAGAGATCATGCGGCGATTCTCAGAATGAATGATGGGATGGATTAGTATAACAGGTAGGGATCAAAAGAGTGAGAGAATGGTGATCGAACGAATTAAATTAGCTCTGCGTTTCCGCGTTCGACGCCAACACCGGCACCTGCTTGCCGTTCACATGAAACACGCGGTTAGAGAATTTTATCGTCGTTTAGAAGGTGTTGCCAATATCGATCGGGGTGATCCAGTAGTCCTTTCGTTATCTGAAAGTGTGACGTGTCCTCAATCTTCGTCGGCTTGATACGCCCGCCATCGAGAGAGAGCAGCGACGCGTCCGGGTAAGTCATCAGTATGGTCGAGTGCGTGGCGATCACGAACTGGGTACCGCCGTCGCGCGCGAGCCGTGCGATCTGTACAAGAAGTGACAACTGTCGTTGAGGCGAGAGCGCAGCCTCAGGCTCATCCATCAGGATCAGCCCGGGCGTCATCCAGGACGAAAGAACCGTGAGAAACGCCTCGCCATGCGACCGTGTGTGGAGGGAGCGGCCTCCGTAACGAGCGTATGGATCACCCCAAAAATCGGGGTCTGCCTTTCGTTCCTCAAGCAGTGTCGCGAAATGCGCCTGAAATTCGGCACGAAAAAAGTATCCATTCCTCGGCTTCTTCGAGAAGGCAACCCGTAGAAATGGCGCGAGATCACTACGGTTGTGGGGTGCCTTCAGATCGGCCAGTTCATTGCGCCCACCACCTCCAACTGGCAGTCCACAGAGCTCGGCGAGCGCTTCTACGACCGTTGATTTTCCTGAGCCATTTTCACCCACCAGGATGGTGACAGGAGCATCAAACTGAAGATCGAAGCCCCGGACGAAAGACAGAGTGCACGGAAACTCGCCTTCACGTAGCTCGGCGTCTGGCCTCAGATATACGCGACGAAGAAATAGTTGATCTGACACCGTCACCGCTTATTTGCCTAACTTGTTAATATCGATCCGAACTAGAGCCGGACCTGCCCATTACCATCTGCCTAAATAACACTCCACTACGGTTCAGGAGCAATACGCCACAACTTCTATCGTTTTAGTGAGTTGCGACTTCGAGACCTTTTGTTTATTCGGGTCTTTATGCAAACGGGGCTAGATCAGCCCTACGATCCCGGTGGCGAGTTCTTCTTGCGCGATCGGAGTGCCTTCGGGAATGTCGGAACTTTCTTGGCGCACGTGACCGATCAGATCATGGTTGCTATGCTGAACTGCGCTGCCTGAAAAAAAGGGCATAGCTCAATCTTCAACAAAGGAACCAGGAGACCTAGATGCTCGTCCCCGTGCGGGTCGCTTCCACGAACTGTTCGCTCGATTCGTCGAGGGCGCGTCCACGGCGGCCCTTGGCCGGGAGAATGAAGAGCTGCTTCGCGTCGAGATTCTTGCTCTCTTGTGGAGCCGACGGGAGCGTCATCTCGTAGGTCGGTTGGCGCTGGTGATCGGCGATCTGGAGTTTGGGGTTGTAGACGCTGTTGAACTTCCACAGCATTTTGACGAAGTTGGTTTGCCCCTTCATCAAATGTCCCGCTGCAATCTTGGCCGTCCCCTTGAGGGCCGCCCACCCGAGATGTTTCTTGTTCAGCACTTGCTGCGTCTTGACCAGCTCTTCATAAAACTCAGGTAGCGGAAGCTTGGTCGGCAACACGGCGTGCTGAATGTCGAAGAGGCGGTAATCTCGCGTCTGAAACTTCCTCGATTCAGTATGCCAGCTTTCAGTGCCGGGATAGGGTGTATTGACGCTGATGTTCACGATCTCCGGGATCTCCAGGCACCACTGCCGCACGACTTCGAACCGTTGGCGGTCCCAATCCGGATCGGCAATCAGATTGATAGCGACGGTAATCCCGAGCGAACGGGCGAATTCCAGCGCCTCAAAATTTCTCCCCAAAGAGATGCGCTTGCGGTGCATCTTGAGGCCTTCTTCGTCGATCGCCTCGACACCCAAGAACATGTACTGAAGTCCGAGTTTCTTCCAGAACTGAAACACTTCCTTGTTCCGCAACAGGACATCGCCGCGCGTTTCCATGTAATACTGTTTCTTGATTCCGCGCCGCGCGACGGCTTCGCCGATCTCCATGCCCTGCTTACCTTGGATGAAGGCGACGTCGTCCACCAGGAAGATGCCAGGCTCTTGTACCTGTTCTAAATCCTCAACGGCCTTTTCTGGGCTGACCGTCCGATAGCTGCGACCATAAAACGTCCAGGCACTGCAGAACGAGCAATCCCACGGACACCCCCGTGCAAACTCCACCGAGGCGCAGGGATCCAACACCCCAATGAAATACTTGTGGCGGTTACGAAGCAAATCGCGCGCAGGACGGACATCGTCCAGGTTCTCGATGAATTGGGCTGGAGGACCTTCTCCATCGAGGGTGACGACACCGGGAACTTTCGTGATGGATTTGCGGTCCTGCGCGACGGCGTCCAAAAGTTTTGGAGCTGCCACTTCTCCTTCGCCCTTGAGCACACAATCGATGGCCCCGTTGCCATGTTCCAAAAACTCTTTCGCCACGAATGACGCGCTGTGGCCGCCGATGAACACAAAACTGTTCGGGAGCTCTTGCTTGGTCAGTTTGGCCAGATCGACGATCTCCGGGACATTCGCCAGATAGTTGCACCCAAACGCTACCGCATCAGGCTTCCAGGAACGAATGAGCGCCTCATAGTCTTTCCAGGTATCTGCCTGCAAATCGATCAAGCGAACCTCATGCCCTGCCTGTCGACAGGCCTGAGCCACCATCTCGAGACCGAGCGGCTCCAAACGGAGGTAGATCTTTGTATACATGAGCGGACCGGGATGGACTGCGAGGAACTTCATGGCCCAAAACCTCCTCGTCTATGGCACGCTGGGCTGGAAGAACCTTGTTGGTTTCGAATACGAACGGTACACCCAGCCCACTGGGTTAATACTGATGTGACAATCGGTGCAGGGACAGATTCTGACAGAATGGAGCTTTCGGTGCAACCTTTAAGCGCGCAAGACTAAAGATGATTCATGATGGCTCCCCTCGGATCATCTGGCTTTTCTTTGACCCAGCGCTTACCATACGACTATGCTGCTCCCGGAACGCACCGCGCGTCAGCGCATCATTGAAATCCTGACCGATACCCCGAGAACCACTGAACAACTGGCGCGGATGCTCGGTCTACCGGAACGACAGGTGGAGGAGCACCTGGTACATGTGGTAAAAACGATGGCGCGGGACCGTTCACGACGGTTTATCCTTGACCCGTCTTCCTGCTTGGCGTGTGGATTCATGTTTCGGGACCGAACCAGATTGACACGACCGAGTCGTTGTCCACACTGTCGGAGGGAGGGGATTTCATCACCTCGCTATTACATCGCCACAGAAAGATCTGCTCACGACGATAGCGATAAGCCACGACGGAGAGAGGCCGAGAAAGGATCATCATGATGACAGCACGACTCTTACTGTGCGCCCTGTGTTTGGTCTTATTAGGCTGTTCCGAGCAGAAAGCGACCGAACTGTTCGAAACGGCCGCCTTCGAAGAAAACCAAGGGAACTTACCGCATGCAAAACAACTCTACGAAGAGCTTGTGAATCTGTACCCATCCACGAAAGTGGCCGAAATCGCCAAGGCGCGGCTGGAAGATTTGAACAGCAGGAAAGAGCCTTAGCGAAGCGATCGGCAAGTATTCCCTTGTTATTCCGGATACTTGCGTGTGGCCTACCTTTGCCGCGCACCCACCCTCCTTCGGTATGATGTCGAATCCTTTTTGTTCGACTACGTTTAACTCAGGGTGCGATGCGGGACTCATCATTCAAACCAGGAGAGAATCTGATGAAAACGTATGCTGTTCGGAGAAAGCTACGAACTCCCGTTCAATGTCGGTTCTGCTACTTCGGCGAAGGGACGCTCACTAATGGAATCGTCTGGGATTTGTCGGACACAGGTTGGCGCGCGACAGGGCAACGTCCTGTAACCGTCGGGACTGAAACGACGGTGTACATCACGCTTCAGGATGGGAAGCAATCCTACAACGTTCTCATCGACGCCGCGGTCGTGCGCTGGTCGGATGGTCGAGAGGCAGGATGGGAAATTCTCCGAATGGATGAAGCAAACCGCACTCGTCTACTGGATTTCGTCGAACATTTTAAGTCGTTCCATCTCGCCTCTGACGCTAAGGATCGAACATGTTGGTGAGACAGACGACTGTGTCAAGACTTACGCATGTGATGACGTGCCCGGCTTCGTTCGAGGAAACCACGGGAAAAATTCATTGGTCGTAGCCTGATAGGCCTTATATTCCTCATATCGGCTTGATCGTGCTTGTTCCTCGGTCCGGGGAATGCCCGTCACATAGACCAGCGCCACCCACATCGCGATCGGTCCGACCCAGGTGTAGATCCAACCAGAGGCTCCCATGGTCATTACGACATAGGAACACCAATGCAGCCATTCAAAAAAATAGTTCGGATGACGTGAGTACTTCCAGAGCCCCTCGCGACAGACTCGGCCCTGATTGCGCGGATCGGCACGGAAATGAGCCAGTTGCCGATCTGCCTTGGCCTCACCGGCAACGGCTACACCCCAAATCAGGAGCCCAAGCATCTCGACCAGCGAGGATGGAAGCCGGGGATTCCACAGGACCACCAAGAACGGAAGTGAAAAGGCCGCGACCGCCGCAGCTTGTAGTTGGAAATACGCGAACATATTGACCTGCTCGGATACCCCCCATTTTTTGCGCAGGCGTTTATAGCGAGCGTCTTCCTCTTTCCCGATGACGCGATCATAGAGAATGTAAAGCCCTAATCGCCCGGCATAGAGGGTAACAAGCATGACCGTGAGCAAGACCCGCTCAGTATTGACAGGCGCCTGCGTGGCATACCAGAGGACGGATCCAATGAGCCCCGCACACCACCCCACATCCCCGACTGCGGCGTTTCGGATACGCCGTTGCACCACCCACAGCCCCACCATCGCAACCGCCATGACCAAATACGCGGTCATGACAAGGGGCAACGGATCGGATTCAATCATCCCGTTTTCTGATCCCATCATTCCTCTCGCTTCAACATTCGTGCATCACTGTTTAGGAGCCACAGGACTCAAAGTCCCATAAGTCGGTTCCAGCATGGGTACGGCCGTCCAGCCAGGACCGGAAGCCTGGAATCTGAAACGACAACAGGCGCTGGAGCTTGTCGCAGTTCAAGGAAAGATCCGCCGGGCGCGGAGCACCGTGATGGTCCCGTGATGAGCCTTTGGTGAGACGCCCCTTCAGCTCCGGATACCAGGGTAGCAGCACCTGACCGATCTCCCAACGTGACAACCGTTCGCGCCCTCCCAAGTGATACAGACCAGGTTGATTTCTGTCGAGCAACTCCCAAATGGCTCGTGCGATGACACCTGCAGGCAACGGACAGCGAAATTCATCGTCATACAGGGTCACAGCCCCGCCGTTCTGTACAGCACGGCACATGTCCTCGACGAAACTTCGATTCCTGTGCTGTGATGTGCCTGCCGTCAGGACGATCCTGACCGCTGTGTGGCCAGGATTCTGCAGGACATGTCGTTCAGCTTCAAGCTTATTCTTTCCGTAAATGTTGATCGGGCTGGCTCGGTCCGATTCCTGATACCAACTGCGTGCACCGTCGAAGACCTCACCACTCGACAGAAAAATAAAGGGGATATCCTTGGAGAGGCGGGCCAGATACGCCGTCGCTTCGACATTGATGCGCCGGGCCAATTCAGGATTTTGCTCGCAGTCCTTTGTTCGGCTCATGGCGGCACAATGGATCACGGCATCAGGCTTGATGGCCCGCCACACCTGCTCGGCGGCGCTGGAATCGGTGAGGTCAAGATCAGCGCGGCTGAGACCATGCACCTCCCAACCAGATGCCCATCGAGAGGCATTCGTGACGAAGTAGTGCCCGATGAGCCCGGCTGTTCCGGTAATGATTGCGCGCGGTGCCATGGGAAGCGGTCTATTGGCGTGTGAGCTTGCGGTACCGAATTCTGTGCGGCTGATCAGCCTCTTTGCCAAGCCGCTTCTTGCGATCCGCTTCGTACTCGCTGTAGTTCCCTTCGAACCAAACCACTTTGCTGTCGCCTTCAAAGGCCAGCATGTGGGTGGCGATCCGATCGAGGAACCAGCGATCATGGCTACTGATCACGGCACAGCCGGCGAAATTTTCCAGTCCTTCTTCCAGCGCCCGTAACGTGTTGACATCGAGATCGTTCGTCGGCTCGTCGAGAATGATCAGATTGGCGCCCTCTTTGAGCATGCGTGCGAGATGGACACGATTCCGCTCACCACCAGAGAGATCCTTCACCTTCTTCTGTTGGTCGGTCCCGGCAAAGTTGAAGCGCGCGCAGTAACCCCGAGCATTCACTTCCGCCTTGCCCAGCTTAATGGTCTCTTGTCCGTCCGAGATGACCTCATAGACGCTCTTGTTACCGTCCAAGCTCCGATCCTGATCCACATACCCAAGCTTGACCGTCTCACCGACCTTGATCGACCCGGCATCAGGCTTCTCCTTGCCGATGATCATCTTGAACATGGTTGTTTTCCCGGCCCCGTTCGGACCAATCACACCGACGATGCCACCTTTTGGCAAACTAAAGTTCACCTGTTCATACAACACATTGTCGCCAAATGCTTTGCTGATCCCGTTGGCTTCCACCACCACATCGCCAAGCCTCGGCCCAGGGGGAATATAGATTTCCAAATCCGCCGCCACTTGATCCTGCTTCTGATTGACCAATTCCTCGTAGCGATTCAATCGGGCTTTGCCCTTCGATTGCCGCGCCTTCGGCGACATGCGAATCCATTCCAGCTCATGTTCCAACGTCTTCTTCCGCTTCGACTCGGCCTTTTCCTCTTTCTCCAACCGGTCCTTCTTCTGCTCTAGCCAGGAACTGTAGTTGCCTTGGAAGGGAATTCCGTGGCCTCGGTCGAGTTCCAAAATCCATCCGGCCACGTTGTCGAGAAAGTATCGGTCGTGAGTCACCGCGATGACCGTGCCCTTGTATTGCTGCAAATGTTGCTCAAGCCACTGAACCGATTCAGCATCGAGATGGTTGGTCGGCTCATCGAGCAAGAGAATATCCGGTTCCTGGATCATTAATCGGCAGAGCGCGACCCGGCGCTTTTCACCACCCGAGAGGGTCCCGATTTTCTGATCAGCCGGTGGACAACGCAAGGCATCCATCGCAATGTCGAGTTGGTTTTCCAGCTCCCAGCCGTTGGCCGCTTCGATCTTCTCTTGCAGCTGCGCCTGCTTGTCGAGCAACTTCTCCATCGTGTCCGGATCGGCTGAACCGATTTGGTTGCTCACGTCCTCATATTCCTTGAGCAAGGCAACGAGTTCGGTTTTGCCTTCCTCAACAACTTCCTTCACAGTCTTATTCGGATCAAGCTGCGGTTCCTGTTCGAGCAGGCCAACGCTGTAGCCTTTGGACCTCGTTATTTCACCCGTGTAGTTAGGGTCCACACCAGCGATGACCTTGAGCAGCGAGCTCTTTCCCGAACCATTCAAGCCCAGCACGCCGATCTTCGCGCCGTAGTAGAAACCGAGATAGATCTCGCGCAGCACCTGTTTCTTCGGCGGATAGACTTTCCCAACGTTCACGAGTGAAAAAATGACCTGCTTATCGTTCGTTGCCATGGATTTCCCTTCAAAAGTTCAACGCGATGAAAAGAGTGCACACGATAACAAAGAAGCCGAGAGGTTCACAAGGCATTTGCCAGACCAGCGCCATAAGTTGACTGATGGCTTGGCTATCGTAAGTGTGCGCCTCGATCGCTAATTCTTGACATTTTGAGAGCGGGATTTTACAAGTAAACTTATGAAAATGACCGTTACTGAAAAGTGGCAGGTCACCATTCCCAAGCCACTGCGTAAGCAGCTTGGTCTCCGCCCAGGGAAAAGCTTGGACGTCAGGGCCGAGCGGGGTCACTTGGTAGCCAGCAAGGCCGCTGAGAGAGACTCTGTCGAGCGTGTCTACGGGATTCCTCGTCTTGGCCACTCCACCGATCGAATCCTCACCAGATTACGCGGCAAAGCCGACGCAGTGTGATCACCGCCATTGATACCAACGTGCTGCTATCTGTGTTCGGGGCTGATCCCGCCTTTGGAGTCCGCTCAAAATCCGCTCTTCGTGCCTGGCTCCATGGAGGGATCCGTACTGGGCTGCGAAGTGGTAGAAGTTATGCAATTGACAAGCGAAGGGTTCTTCGCCAATATTCAGTCTGGTGGAATGTAGTGAGCAGCAGTCTCTCCCTCGCGCAAGTTAATGATATGTTCTCACGTTCCTATCCTTTCCGATTTAGAGTGGTGTGATGACTTTTCCTGACTCTCAGCGGGTCATCTATTCAGAGAATCCTCTCGAATCGGTTGTCTGCCAATTGCGCTTCCCGCCAATTCTCAGAATTGACGCTGAAGTCCCAGCAAATTTCCAAGACCGGATCAGACATGAGTATCCTCTGTTTGCTGATAACCAGCCAATGAATCAGGGATTAGATATTCCACCAGAGATCACAAAGCTTATGGGCCTGGATCTGCAACTTCAGACGGCGAGACGGGGATACGATTTTTCTACTAGCGATGGATTATGGAAGATCTCTCTAACAAGAGAATTTTTAGCACTTACCACAAACAAGTATGAAACTTGGGGAAACTTCAAAGACCACTTGAAAGGCCCCCTTGAAGTTCTCCTGACAGAATACAAACCAGATTTCTATTCGAGGGTTGGTTTGCGTTACAGAGATGTCATAAAGAGATCTCTTCTGAACTTGAAGGACGTCCCCTGGGCTGAGCTTCTGAAGCCTCATATTACCGGTGAATTGTCTTCAGAAGTCGCACCTTTTATCAGAAAGGCGGGTCGTGAGATCCTGGTTGAGCTGGAAAGCTCTCTGGGTCATGTGCGCATAAAACATGGTATCATTCAACCAAAGGATTCAGCCGAGGAGTTATACCTGTTTGATGCTGACTTCTATACAGATCAAAAAATGGAGATCGGACATGCCATTGAACGACTCGACCGGTTCAACAGGGAGGCAGGTCATTTCTTTAGGTGGTGCATCACCGAACGACTTCATGACGCAATGGGACCTCGAAGTCTCTGAGCTTCCTTCTCGCAACGCGCGGATCAATTCTCCCCCTGAGTCGGGAGAAGGGCTTGTTCCCTTCTTTTCAATTAATGTGCAAGGCACTTCTGCTGAGGTAGAAGCTCCGCTCACTTTGTTAGTCCGGCATGTATGCCACAGACTTTTGGACAGAATTCCTAACCAAGGGCTACCGGAACTTGCTGAGTCCCTGGGAAGAATCTATGCATTCTATAATGTGAACCCTATATCCTCTACGGTCCTGCCACCTCCTACACAGAGAGTTACTGTTAAGCGTGGCAAGACGTACCAGAGACCAGATTTTCCAATTGTCCCGGAATAACAGTTGTCCCAGGGAATAGGAATCTACCGCCCCTCACCTGTTAATGGTCCCCTTCTTCAGGGTGAGATCTTGTCTGGCATCCTGCAGCCTATCCTTACGATTCCAGAAAATAGCGCGGAAGCCCAAGAGTTCGAGGTCAAAGACCACCCTTGGGTGATCGTAATAAGTCAGGACTGTGACTTGGATCAAGATCACAAGAAAGGACTTGGCTCATCTCTACCCAACATCCTCCTAAGCGAAGTGAGTAGTGCGGAAGCTGCCAATCAACTTATTAAAAGCCAGGGAGGACCGGGCGCTCAACGATGGGACAGAATCAAGAAAAATAACGAGCCACGGTACCATTTCCTCGAAAAATCACAGCCTGAAGATGATACTGAGAGACTCGGTCTGGAAGAATTTGTTATTGATTTCAAACGATACTTCACACTTCCGTCAAAAGAGTTGTACGCTCAGCTAGAACGACAGGGCAAACGACGATGTGTCTTAAATAGTCCTTACCTCGAACACTTAGCCCATCGTTTTCACTCGTACCATTCTCGTGTCGCTCTTGATGCAGACCACATGAGCGAATGAGACCCGCTGCCAGTCTTTCCGGCTCTACTAAGACAAGGGCCCCGTAGAGCCACAATGAGACATTTTGACACGGACTTGTAGCATGGTGCCGAGGGGTCTCCTTGAGTCAAGAAGTGTGTTTATCCGCGAGGCTGCCCGTTGAGTGGACCAAGATGTGAACACCGTGAATGGCAATATTATGATCCTCCGGCAGGCTCTATGATGCCTGCGCAATTCAGAATTTTCAGCATATAATCCTCCCAATCTGCCTTCTCCACCTGTCCTCGGAGCTGTGATGCTGGAAACCCTGTCGGTCCAATGCTGCATCGCCGGTGGAGGGCCGGCTGGGATGATGTTGGGCCTGCTGTTGGCTCGCGCCGGTGTCTCAGTACTCGTCCTGGAAAAGCACGCGGATTTTCTGCGTGATTTTCGCGGCGACACCTTGCACCCTTCCACCTTGGAGATCATGCACGAGCTGGGAGCGCTCGAACGATTCCTTCGCTTGCCCCATCAGAAAGTCTCTCGAATCAACGCCAGGTTCGGCAATCTGGAATTCACTGTGGCGGATTTCTCCCATCTACCGACTCAATGCCGTTATGTCGCCTTCATGCCGCAGTGGGACTTCCTCAACTTTCTCGTCGAAGAAGGAAGCCGGTATCCCACCTTTCAGGTGCGCATGAGTGCAGAGGTCACGGACTTGATTGAGGATAAAGGCTCGGTGGTCGGATTGCGTGCTGAAACGCCGAATGGGCTGCTAGAAGCACGGACCGCACTCGTCGTGGGAGCCGATGGACGCCATTCAATCGTCCGTAGGAAAGCCGGGCTCTCCGTGGAGGAATTCGGCGCACCGATGGATGTGCTCTGGTTCCGGTTGTCTCGCAAGGCTGACGACCCAGTCGATCCGATGGGTCGTTTTGATGCCGGCCGGATCTTCATCATGCTGAATCGAGGTGACTACTGGCAGTGCGGCTTCGTGATTGCCAAAGGATCGCTCGCCGAAGTACGGGCGAAGGGCATCCCAGCCTTCCGCGACAGCGTGGCGAAACTGGCCCCCTTTGCCGCAGACCGAGTTCACGAGTTGCGAGAGTGGGAGCCGATCAAACTGCTGACCGTGCAAGTCGATCGGTTGCGTCAGTGGTACAAACCTGGCCTTCTCTGTATCGGGGACGCAGCCCACGCCATGTCACCGGTTGGGGGAGTCGGCATCAACCTGGCGATTCAGGACGCCGTGGCAACGGCCAATCTCTTATGGCAACCGTTGCGAGATGGACGAGTGACCGAAGCAGATCTGGTCAAGGTGCAAGCCCGCCGAGCCTGGCCGACCAAAGTGACACAGCGAGTCCAGCTCATTGTCCAAAAACGCGTCATCAGTCGAGTACTCAGTCGCGAGAGTCCTTTGACACCTCCCTACGCCCTTCGGTTGCTCGCGCGCTTTCCGTTTCTTCGCCGTATCCCTGCCAGAATGATCGGACTTGGAGTCCGACCCGAGCATGTGCAGACGCCGGTCCGCTGAATCAGCAAACGGTGTTGTGATTCATGAGCCACGCTCGGCATCTTTCCTCGTTTTCTAGGTTCACACCTAACGTCCCGCACCTGTTGGATTTATTGACAACATCACTAAGGCGTTGGTATCCTCTCCAACGTGAAGGCCGTTGGGCTTGTTCGCTCGAGGATCATCTACTCTGCGACGACATTCGCCGAGTTGGTGCTGTGGCAGCTTCCTAAGCCGTTGGCAGGATGCACTCATCGCTTTAAATACCGGCTCGCCTACGTTGTGCGTGAGACCTGCGTACTTCGGTACGATAACGAGGCCGGCAAGGGCGATCATCGCCACTACGATGGAAAGGAACGCTCCTATGTCTTTTCAGATCCGGATACACTGATAGCTGACTTTCAGGCCGATATCGCGAGGTGGAACCATGAAAACCGTGATACTTGACGTGCGCTCCCCGTCCGATGCCATGGCCGACTTTTCACATGCGTGGAAGTCCCGTAAAGCACAGCGGGCTGCCCGCATCAGCTTTGCCTCTCCCGAGCTGCTGTGGCAGGTACTCACGGCTAAGCGCTGGGAATTGCTCAAGGCACTGTGTGGAGCTGGGCCGGTGTCAATTCGTGAGGTAGCCCGTCGAGTGCACCGCGATGTGAAAGCCGTCCATGGTGATGTCACCGCCCTGCTCTCAGCCGGTCTGCTCATCCGTGCACAAGGTGGTGGTATCGAATTTCCGTTTGAAGCAGTGAAGGTTGAGTTTGTACTGCAAGCGGCGTGACACCGTACCCGGAGTGTCGCTAGATCCCCAGCTCTTCCGACCACCGCACTTCGGATTCGTCGATGATCTCTTCCAGGCAGGTAAAGCAGGAGAAGGGAAAGCGATCCACGGGGATCGCACAGGCTTCGCCTATCGGCGATTCTTCCAGCGCCGGACCACCGCATTCCTTGTGAATCAAAACAAGCATCAGGCTTCCCTTATCACCAACCGACGAAACAGTTCAAGGTGTTCCGGACTGCTCAGCCGATGGTCGCCTGGGATCAGTCGAAGGCCAAGCGGAAAACTTGGACTGCGGCGACGGAGTTCGTTGGCAAAGTCTCGACTGCTATCCGGTGTAATGATGGCATCTTGCAACCCGTGAAGAATCGTCGTCTTCACCTGGTGGACGATGTCGAAGGTCTTGGCCCAATAGGCCTCGCTTTCTTCTACCCATTTCCAAGCCAATAACCAGTCTTTGTGCAACGGATCATCGTCCCACGGCATCCACCCGGCGGTATGCCAATCGTGGAGTCGTTCTTTGGAGATGGTTTTGGCCCGCTCACCCATCATGTTGAACGCCGGCGCGACCAGGACAAGCTCTTCCACGACAGCGAACTCCTGCGCAACCAACCAGGCAATCCAACTGCCGAGGGAGTTGCCGACAATGGTGACAGGCGGACCAGACTTGATGGCATCCAAGACCAGGCGCGCATCGGCGATCCAATCGGAAAGGGTATAGTCGGTGAATTGTCCTTCTGAGTCGCCGAACCCGCGCACGTCGTAACAACAGAATCCCCACCCCTTTTCCTGACACCATTGCGCCAAGGCCTTGCTCTTGTTCCCCCAGCGCTTGGAGAGAAATCCGGTGGTGAAGAGGAGTTGCCGCTGCGCTCCTTCGGCCCGATCGCCTCTAATGCGTTTACCGTCTGCACCGATGAGTTCGAATGGCTGGAGGTTCATGCACCAAGTCTCTTGGTGACGAATAGGCTCAGCCTTCGCATCACCGGGTCGGGGATCTCATGTCCGCCTCGGAAACTGTGCCACTCCACGACGAGACCCGATTGCGTCATCGCGTCACGAAGACGCTCCGCGCCAATGTGCGGAAGGATATCGTCCTGCGTGCCGTGGCTTTGGAAGACCGGAAGGCCCTTGCGCTTGCCGATGAGGGGCGACCAGACCTCGCGGGCCAGGAGGTTTCCAGACAGCTGAACCAATCCGGTAAACGCATAGTCTGTATGGAGTACGGCATCGCAGGTAAGCATCGCGCCCTGTGAAAACCCGCCGATGACCGTCGTCTCGTAGTTGACTGGGAACTGCCGTGGAAGTTCGTTGAGAAATGTGAGCATGCGCTCACGCGCTAAGGCCAAGCCCTGCGGAATCTCTACTGAAAGGTCACGAATGCGGCCTGCTTTGCGATCGGCCTGGATACGCGCAAAGTCGATGATCCACCAGGCACGTGAATCGCCCAAGCCCATATTGAGCGAAAGCGGCGCTTCGGGAAAAAGCCATCTGGTTCCTCTCGGTGCATCCATCACGTCAGCAAGTGGCACCAGATCGTCTCCCGGCGCGCCGAAACCATGGAGCAGCATAACGACGGGACCCTCACCCCCACCATGGCCGTCTGAACCACCAACGAGCCTGACTTTTAGCCCACCAAGCATCAGTTCTTTCATCGTCTTTCGCTCGCCTTCACGATGAACAACTGACAGCCAGATGCTTGCCCCAGTTCGGCGGAGGAAGGGCGTAGGCCTCCATGCCGGACTGGTCGGTGAACGGGTCTTGGAGCAACGTGAAGAGCCGATCGATTTCGGAGAAGTCCTTGCTCTGAGCCTTTTCGATCGCCGTTTGAGCCAGGTAGTTTCGCAACACGTACTTTGGGTTCACACGATTCATACGCCCACGCCGCTCGCCATCATGGCTGTCCTCACTCTTAAGCCGATCGCGATAGCGGGTCGCCCATTCGTCAAACCGCTCTCTATCGAGAAAGTGGTCGCGCAGTTTCTCGTTCGAAGCCCCTTCAACCGACGAAAAGGCACCGAGTTCTCGAAACACGATCGTGTAATCGGCATGGCTGTCTTGGAGGAGGGCCAGGAAGTCGCGAATGAGCTCATCGTCCTCTGGTTTCTCCTCCACAAGCCCAAATTTGTCGCGCATGCGCCGGAGGTACTCTCGTTCAAACCGTGGGGTATACAAATCAAGACCCGCTTTCAGCGCCTCCTTTTCTGCCAACGGCAACAATGCCTGAGCCAGGCAGCTCAAATTCCACAGCCCGATGTAGGGCTGTTGGTTAAAGGCATAGCGGCCGTTGTGGTCGGAGTGATTGCAGATGAAACCCGCGTCATAGTCATCCATAAATCCATAGGGTCCATAGTCCAGCGTAAGGCCGAGGACCGACATGTTGTCGGTATTCATGACCCCATGTGCCCAACCGACTGCCTGCCAGTGAGCGATCAGCTTGGCCGTGCGCTCGACGACTTCGGTAAAGAACTGGGCATACTTCTCGTCGACATTGCAGAGATGGGGGAAATGCTGCTCGATCACGTAGTCGGCCAAGGTTTTCAAGTGCTCGTGCTGCTTCCGGTAGTAGAAGACCTCGAACGTGCCGAAGCGGACATGTGAGGGTGCCATACGGACCAGCATCGCGCCGGTTTCGACTTGTTCCCGGTACACTCTGTCATCGCTCCCGACCAGACAAAGCGCCTGTGTGGTGGGAATCCCAAGACCCTGCATCGCGACACAACAGAGATACTCGCGGATCGTCGAACGCAGCACCGCCCGGCCATCGCCATCGCGCGAGAAGGGAGTCATCCCTGCTCCCTTGAGATGCAGATCCCAGCGTTCACCCCGGCCGTTCGTCGCTTCTCCGAGGAGGATCGCCCGTCCATCGCCGAGTTGTGGAACATACACCCCGAATTGATGACCGGAATACAGCATAGCCAGCGGCTCCATGCCGGGCGTCAAGGCACTCCCACCGAACACCGTCGTAAACTCGGGTTGGGTCAATTGCTCAGGATCAAGATCAATCAGCGCTGCCGCCGACCGATTGGCATGAACCAAATACGGCGGGGCACTAAACGGAGTCGGGTTCAATCGCGCAAAAAAGGCGGAAGGAAGGCGCGCATAGGTATTGTCGAAGGCAAGCATTTCCAAGCTGCGTCGGGTCATGGTTCATGTGTACCATGAGGTTCTCGGGTTTCGCCACCTGTTCGCATGATGCAGTCCGGAGGGTCAGAAAAGAAAAATAGCTGCAGCAACCAAGCCTCCCGGGTTACATTGAGATGACTCAATAGGAAAGCTTGACAGCACGATATCCAATCAGTTGTACTACCGCACTTTTACCCTAGGTTTATTGCCGCTTTATGTGGCCACGCTCATGATCGACGAAAAAGGAAACGCCTATCTAGCAACGTAAACAATACAGCACTTCCTAACCAGAGCGAGTTGACCCATTACGACAGCATGACTGTCATCGCAACTGCCATGATGATCAGAATTAGAAAAGGACTCGATTTGCCGATCAGCGGGAAACCGGAGCAGCGTGTCCAGGCCGACAAGATGGTCCGCCACGTTGGCGTGTTCGGTGTGGATCATATCGATCTCAAGCCCTCCATGTTGGTAGCCGAAGGGGACAGGGTGAAGCTCGGCCAAGCGCTGTTCGAGCACAAGAAGTTGCCAGGCGTACGCATCACGGCTCCGGGGGCCGGCGAGGTGGTTGCGATCAATCGTGGAGCGCAACGCCTGCTCCAGTCCATCGTCATCCGGCTTGACGAGACTGAAAACGAAGAAACATTTGCGGCCTACCCCGTCGACCAACTGGCCAGCTTGACGGAAGCGCAGGTGGTGGACAATCTTTTGGCATCGGGTCTGTGGGTAGCCTTACGCACGCGTCCCTTTAGCAAGATCCCCGACCCAACCACCCGCCCGGCTGCCATCTTCGTGACGGCGATGGACAGCAACCCGCTGGCCGCCGACCCTGTTCCGATTATTACAGTAGAGGCTGAGTCGTTCAACCATGGCCTGACGGTGCTCTCGCGTCTCGGCACCATGCCGCTGTGGGTGTGCACGTCACCCGGAGCTGACCTGCCGTTGCCACAGGGGTTAGACCACGTGCGCCAGGCGAGTTTCGAAGGCCCTCACCCAGCCGGTCTTCCGGGGACTCACATTCATTTTCTAGAACCGGTAGACGTCAGTAAGGTCGTCTGGCACCTGAATTACCAAGAGGTGATCGCGATCGGCAAGCTATTTACCAGCGGCCGGTTATGGACCGGACGCATCGTCGCACTCGGCGGGCCTCAAGTCAAACAGCCACGCCTGTTGCAGACCAGGCTCGGCGCCTGTATCGAGGAGTTGATCGAGGATGAGCTTCAAGCCGGTGAGAACCGCGTCATCTCTGGTTCGATCTTGTCGGGACGCCATGCAGCCGACTGGTCGTCCTATCTGGGACGCCATCACCTTCAGATATCCGTGATTCAGGAAGGGGTGGAACGAACGTTCATGGGCTGGTTTGCACCGGGGCGGAGAATCTTCTCCCAGAGCAACGTCATGCTATCGAGTCTCTTCCGTCACCGCAGGGAAGAGTTTGGGTTGACCACCGGACTCAACGGAAGTCTGCGCGCCATGGTGCCATTCGGCAACTTTGAAGATGTGATGCCTCTGGACATCCTTCCGACGCAGCTCCTGCGCTACCTGATGGTAGGCGACACCGACATGGCGCAAAAGCTGGGCTGCATGGAATTGGACGAGGAAGACCTCGCATTGTGCTCCTTCGTGTGCGTGGGCAAGAACGATTACGGCCCGGTGCTGCGGAGCGTACTGAGCCAGATTGAGAGAGAAGGCTAAGGACAGGCATGAAACGCTATCTTGATCGTCTCAGACCCTTGTTTGCCAAGGGCGGCCGGTATGAAAAGTACTACCCCATCTTCGAGATGGTCGATGTGTTTCTGTATTCAACTCCCGAAACCACGCACAACGCGCCTCATGTGCGGGATGGAATCGATCTCAAACGATTGATGATGTACGTGGTGGTGGCACTGATTCCCTGCATCCTATGGAGCTGGTTCAACACCGGCTATCAGGCCAACCTGGCACTCGCAACGATGGGCGTGGCCAAGGCTGACTGGCGTTATGAACTGCTGACGGCGCTCCGTATTGGGTTTGATGCCAGCAGCATTCTGGCCAATACAGTACATGGGTTCTTGTATTTTCTGCCGATCTATCTGACGACCTTAATAGTCGGTGGGGTATGGGAAGTGGTCTTTTCGACGGTGCGTCGGAAAGAGATCAATGAAGGGTTTCTGGTCACCTCCATGCTCTTCACGCTGACACTGCCACCCGATATGCCGCTCTGGATGGTCGCCGTCGGGATTAGTTTCGGCGTGGTACTCGGTAAAGAGATCTTCGGGGGGACCGGCAAGAATTTTCTCAATCCCGCCCTCACCGCACGGGCTTTTCTTTTCTTCGCCTATCCCGCTGAAATGTCCGGTGACCGCGTGTGGGTAGCGGCAGACGGCTATTCCGGCGCGACTGCGCTCAGTCTTGGTAAAGTCGGCGGCGTAGAGGAGATCACCAGCGGGGGCATTACCTGGTGGAACGCCTTTATCGGCCTGATGCCGGGCTCCATGGGGGAAACCTCTACTCTTGCCTGTCTGATCGGCGCGGCGTTCCTGATCTATACTCGAGTAGGGTCCTGGCGCATTATCCTTGGGGTCTTTCTGGGAATGGTCGGGGCCTCACTCCTGTTCAATGTGGTCGGCAGCGACACCAACCCCATGGTGGCGATGCCCTGGTACTGGCATCTGGTTCTGGGCGGGTTTGCCTTCGGCATGGTCTTTATGGCCACCGATCCGGTTTCAGCCGCCATGACAAGTGCCGGGCGCTGGGTCTTCGGCATTCTGATCGGGGCTATGACCGTGCTGATCCGCGTAGCGAACCCAGCGTTTCCTGAAGGGGTCATGCTCACGATCTTGTTTGCCAATGTATTCGCACCCCTGATCGATTATGCGGTCATTCAGCTCAACGTCCGACGGAGGCTACGCCGCCATGTCCGCGCCTGAACCCGATTCCGCCGTATCCGTTCCGTCAGGCGAGAGTGCGAGCCGGACGCTGCTGGTGACCTTTCTCGTCTGTCTATTCTGCTCGATTGTGGTCGCCAGCGCGGCGGTATTTCTACGGCCGATTCAGGAATCGAATCAGAAGGCCGATCTGATACGGAATGTGATTGAGGTCTCCGGCCTCCTCAAGGAGGGGCTGACGGAGGAACAAGTGCTGCAACGGATCGACGCGCGTATGGTCGAACTGGCAACCGGTGATGAGGTGAAGGGGATAGATCCTGACACCTTTAATATTGCCAAGGCCGGAAAGGACCCCGAGATATCCACCGCACTCACCCGCCAAGAAGATGTGGCGCAGATCAGGCGCGAACCGAGCTATCTGCCGGTCTATCGAATCGTCGACGACAACGGCGACTTGAAGAAGCTGATTCTGCCGGTGTACGGCTACGGACTCTGGTCCACGATGTACGGGTTTCTTGCGCTCGAGAAGGATTTGCGAACCGTTCAGGGCCTCCGATTCTATCAGCATGCCGAGACCCCGGGGTTAGGAGGGGAGATCGACAATCCCAAGTGGCGAGCACAATGGACGGGCAAAGTCCTCTTCGATGAAAAATGGAGGGTCCAGGTTGAGGTGACGAAAGTCGAGATCGACAGTTCCACTCCCGACGCTCAACACCAGGTCGACGCTCTCGCCGGCGCCACCATCACCTCGCGAGGTGTGGAGAACTTATTGAAATTCTGGCTGAGCGACAAAGGATATGGGCCGTATCTTGCCCGTTTGAGACACGAAAGGAGCTGACTCTCATGTCGTACGAACATCGCAAAATTCTTTTCGAGCCGATCGTCGACAATAATCCGGTGATCCTGCAGGTCCTGGGAATCTGCTCAGCACTGGCAGTGACATCGAAGCTTTCAACCACGATCACAATGTGTATCGCATTGACCGTCGTCATCTCCTTATCCAATGCCGCCATCAGTGTGATCCGCAACCATATCCCGAGCAGCGTCCGCATCATCGTGCAAATGACCATTATTTCCTCGCTGGTCATCGTGACCGATCAGTTCCTGAAGGCCTATGCGTTCACCATCAGCAAGGAACTGTCGGTATTCGTCGGGTTGATTATCACCAATTGTATCGTCATGGGACGCGCTGAGGCCTATGCGATGAAACATCCACCGCTCCCGAGCTTCCTTGATGGCCTCGGCAACGGCCTCGGCTATAGCGCACTGTTGCTGGCAGTCGGTACCATCCGCGAGCTCTTGGGGTCTGGGTCCCTGTTCGGCTATCCGATCCTCCTTCTCGAACGGGATGGGGGATGGTATGTGCCGAACGGCTTGTTGCTCCTGCCCCCGAGCGCATTTTTCCTGATCGGCATAATCATTTGGGTGGTGCGCTCGTGGAAGCCGGCACAGGTCGAGGAACCTGAATACCGCATCTATCACGCGCATCGTCCCGAGGTGGCCTCATGACAGAGCTGATCAATTTGTTTATCACCGCGGTGTTCGTCGAGAACCTTGCGTTGACCTTTTTTCTCGGTATGTGCACCTTTCTTGCCGTATCGAAACAAATCAGCACGGCGATCGGACTCGGAATCGCGGTGATTGTCGTCCAAACCCTGACCGTCCCGATCAATAACCTGATCAACCAATTTCTCATACGCGATGGGGCGCTGGAATGGGCGGGGCTCTCGGAGATGAATTTAAGTTTTCTTGGGCTCATCAGCTACATCAGCGTCATTGCGGCGATCGTCCAGATACTGGAAATGTTTCTCGACCGACACGTCCCGTCACTGTACAACTCACTGGGAATCTTCTTGCCGCTCATTACCGTCAACTGCGCCATTCTCGGAGGCAGTCTATTTATGGTCGAACGCGACTATAACTTCAGCGAGAGCGTGACCTATGGAGTGGGTTCCGGTGTCGGGTGGGCCCTCGCGATTGTGGCGATGGCAGGGGTGCGCGAGAAGCTCAAGTATTCCGACATTCCCGCTGGATTGCAGGGATTGGGCATTGCATTCATCACCGCAGGGTTGATGGCCCTCGGGTTCATGGCCTTTTCTGGAATTCAGCTCTGAGTCTTGATGAGAGGCTGCGTATGATCGAGATCCTACTAGGAGTCAGCTTTTTCACCGGGGTCGTCCTCATTTTGGCTGTCCTCATTCTGAGTGCACGCTCGAGGCTGGTGGCTAGTGGCCACGTCACCATCGCGATCAACGAGAAAAAATTTATCGACACTCCGATCGGAGGCAAGTTGCTCGGTGCGCTCGGCGACGCCAAGATTTTTGTCAGTTCCGCCTGCGGCGGAGGCGGGACCTGCGGAGTGTGTCGGGTCAAGGTCTTTGAAGGGGGTGGTGGCATTCTGCCGACCGAAACCTCGCATATCACCAAGCGTGAAGCGCGCGAGGGCTACCGTCTCTCCTGTCAGGTGGCGGTCAAGCAGGACATGAAGATCGAGATTCCCGACGAGGTCTTCGGTGTCAAGAAATGGGAATGTACCGTGCGCTCCAACCACAATGTGGCCACCTTCATCAAAGAACTGGTCCTGGAGCTTCCCCAGGATGAATATGTCGATTTCCGTGCCGGAGGGTACATCCAGATTCTCTGCCCTCCGTATGAACACGCGTTTAAGGATTTTGACATCGAAGAACGGTTTCGCAACGACTGGGACCGGTTGAATCTCTGGGAACTGGTTTCCAAGGTCAATGCGCCGCTTGAGCGTGCCTACTCCATGGCCAATTATCCTGAGGAGCGCGGCATCATTATGCTCAATATTCGGATTGCCACGCCGCCCCCGCGCACTCAAAATGTCCCTCCGGGTAAAATGTCCTCCTACCTATTCGGCCTGAAACCGGGCGACAAGGTCACCATCTCCGGACCGTTCGGCGAGTTCTTTGCGCGTGACACCGACAACGAGATGGTGTTTATCGGCGGTGGTGCAGGGATGGCTCCCATGCGTTCGCATATCTTCGATCAGCTGGGTCGCCTCAAGAGCACACGCAAGATGTCCTTCTGGTACGGCGCTCGATCGAGGCGCGAGATGTTCTATGTCGACGATTTCAACAAGCTGGCCGCAGCGTACGACAACTTCGAATGGCATGTCGCCCTGTCCGACCCACTCCAAGACGACGATTGGAAGGGCTATACCGGTTTCATCCATAGCGTGCTCTATCATGAGTATCTGAAGACCCATCCGGCGCCCGAGGACTGTGAATACTATCTCTGCGGACCGCCGATGATGAATGCCGCCGTGATCAGGATGCTGTTGGATCAGGGTGTCGAACGAGAAAACATTATGCTCGACGACTTCGGAGGATGACCATCTATGCATCCATCCATTCCGCCCCCCCGCGCGCTCATGGCCTTGATCGTTCTGCTGGCTGCCGGTGCCGGCTTGGGTCTGCTGCGTCCCGAGCAGCCTGTCACAGAGCTGCACATGAATGGCCGCACCATGGGCACCACCTATAGCGTGAAATACCGCCCCGCCCCGGATACGCCGTCGCTGCCAGAGTTGCAGAGAGAAGTTGACGCAGTGCTGGCCGAGATCAATCACACCATGTCCACCTATGACCCAGAATCGGAACTGTCGCGCTTTAACCGTCTGCGCACCACCGACTGGGTATCCGCATCCGCCTCGCTCCGTGACGTGCTCAAAGCGGCGAAGGAGGTCGGCGCCCAGAGCGAAGGTGCGTTCGACATCACGGTGGGACCCCTAGTCAATCTGTGGGGCTTCGGGCCCGAGGTTCATCCAGACCGCATCCCGCTTGAAACCGACATCGCCGCTGCGCGCACCCGCAGCGGTCTCGATAAAGTCTCACTCAGTGAGATTCAGCAGGCAATACGCAAGCACCTCCCTGATGTCTTCTTAGATCTTTCCGGGATAGCCAAGGGCTACGGGGTGGACCGAGTCGCTGAACTCATGACCGCGCACGGCATTGGCCATTACATGGTCGAGATCGGTGGCGAGATACGGGTACGTGGTCATAAGGAGCACGATACACCCTGGCGGATCGCGATTGAGAAGCCGTTGGCGGGCGAACGGTCGGTGCACATGATGCTGGCGCTCAGTGACATCGCCTTGGCCACTTCGGGCAATTATCGAAACTTTTTCGAAATCGACGGGCGACGTTATTCCCATACCATCGATCCGACCACTGGCTGGCCAGTTGATCATCATCTTGTGTCGACGACGGTGCTGGCAGAGACCAGCATGCGAGCCGATGCCTGGGCCACCGCATTTCAGGTGCTAGGGCTCGAGCGTGGCATGGCTATAGCCGAACGGCTTCATCTTCCCGTCCTCTTCGTCATCGAACATGATGGACAATATGAGGAACGTGTCTGCTGTGGCTTCCAACGGTACCGGAAACAGGAGTTGTCATGACAATTTTTATGGTGACCTTCCTCGTCATGGGTATTGCGATCCTGGCTATGGCGGTGGGCGTACTCGTCGGTCGCCGCCCGATCGGCGGCAGTTGTGGCGGTCTTGAACGTCTTGGTCTAGAGTGCGATGCTGGCTGCGACAAACCCTGCCCGGAACGTCTCGCCCGTATGCAGTCAAAAAGCAGTGAGTAGTGCGTAGCGCTCCGAAACAATCTCGTGATGACCTTGCAGAGCAATTCCTGGAATCAACCGACGGGGACGGTCTTCGAAAGGATGGTCGTGCGTGAATAGTTCTTCCCCATTTGTCATGCTCTTTCAGTGCCTGCGGTGTCGCGCCCGCGGTGGCGTCCCCGTCAGTCTTGGGTCTGCTTTCATCGTCTTCGGGTGGCCCTCCCTCACGTTCGCGGAACCAGACTCGCACGCAGGGATCGACTTGACCACGGCACCAGTGGGGTATTTTGCACTGTGCGTCTTTGCCCTGGCATATGCGCTGGTCATGTCCGAGGAGTTTACCCACCTCAAGAAATCCAAACCCGTGATTTTGGCGGCCGGCGTCATCTGGGGGGCAATCGCTCTCGCCTATCCGCCCGGTCAAAGCGAACTGGTTGAACAGGCCTTCCGTCATAACCTGATGGAATACGCCGAACTGATGCTGTTCTTGCTGGTGGCCATGACCTACATCAACGCCCTCGATGAACGACTGGTGTTCGACGCGATCCGGGTGTGGTTGGTGCGTAAAGGGTTCAGTTACCGACAACTCTTCTGGATCACCGGGGGCCTGGCATTTTTCATTTCACCAGTGGCGGACAATCTCACCACCGCCCTCTTGATGTGTGCCGTCGTCATGGCGGTAGGCGCGCATAATCCGCAATTTGTCAATCTCTCGTGCATCAATATTGTGGTGGCGGCGAATGCGGGTGGCGCATTCAGCCCCTTCGGGGATATCACGACCCTGATGGTCTGGCAAAAGGGGCTCCTAGAGTTCTTTGAATTTTTTCAGCTGTTTCTCCCCTCAGCGGTGAACTTCCTTGTCCCCGCTGCGATCATGCACTACGTCGTCCCTCGAATATCCCCCCCGCCGTCTGATGAAACGGTACACATGAAGATCGGGGCCAAACGTATTATCGGGTTGTTTTTTCTGACGATTTGCACCGCAGTCAGCTTTCACAATTTTCTGCATCTGCCCCCAGTCCTCGGGATGATGACCGGGTTTGCCTATCTGGGCTTGTTTGGCCATTACCTGAGCCGGAAAGAGCATCGTTCCTCGGTCTCCAAGAAAGGGGTGATCGGCGACGTCCTTCCGTTCGATGTGTTTCGCAAGGTGGCCCGCGCGGAGTGGGACACACTGTTGTTCTTCTACGGCGTCGTCATGTGCGTCGGCGGGCTCGGCCATCTCGGCTATATGGCCTTGGCCTCCCAGGTGCTCTACTTCCAGTGGGGGCCTACCTTCGCCAATATCATGGTCGGAATCTTATCGGCGATTGTCGATAACATCCCGATCATGTTCGCGGTGTTGACCATGAACCCCGCCATTTCCGACGGCCAATGGTTGCTCGTGACGCTGACCGCCGGCGTGGGGGGCAGTCTTCTCTCCATCGGATCGGCGGCGGGGGTCGCCCTGATGGGGCAGGCGAAGGGGCGCTATACGTTTTTCAGTCATCTCAAATGGGCTCCGGCGATCGCGCTGGGGTATGGTGCGAGCATTCTGGTCCACATGTGGATCAATGCGCACACGTTCTGACGGAGGGATCTTTGAAGAAAAAGAGGCCTAGAATTTTGGCGTCAGCGATCTCACTAACCTGATCACAAAGCTTCTCACGGCTTTGAGCGATCACGTTTTACCGCAGCCGCTTCGTCATTTTGACCTCTTCTGCCATGTTTGCCAATTGCTGATCCGCCGGTGTGAGGACACCCTTTCGAGGGTTCGCTCGACGACGTCATGGCCGCCTCGCTATACTGTCGGATCTCGACATGACTCCTCTCTCTAATGGAGGCCACGCGTGAAGAACCGCGGTCCCTCTTCTCACACCAAGGGTCTGGTTCAAGTTAAACCACAAGTGGCTGCCGCAGAAGTGCTCGCCTGGGTCAGCGATTGTCTGGATGGTGGGCTCTGCTTCATTGCCAAGGGCCTCCTGATTTTCGAGAACGCGCAGTTCGGAGAACTGGTCGAAGCACCGGGGCCGCCGTCTGCTCTCGAATCACCGACGGTACGATCTCAACTGTTTGCCGATGCCATAGCCTGGAACAAAGAAACCCTGGGTATGAGAGGTAGCAAGACCTATCATCTCACCGATCGCCAAAACCAACGACTCGTCTACGAGTGCCGCTATAACGTCGTGCCATACCACGGCGAGACCGGCGTGCTCTTGATCGTGCAGAACGTCACCGCACATACGGAGCTGGTACATGAAGCGTCACAGATTGCGCGTTTTCAATCCGTACTGGCCCGCATCGGCACGCTGGCAGTCAGCGACGCGCCTGCCCAAGAGTTGATGCGGGAAGCCGTGAAACATACAGCGGAAGCACTCGAAGTCGAACTTTGCAAGATTCTCCTCCCACGGGAATCAGACGATCATTTGACCGTGGTAGCTGGGGTCGGGATCGAAGGCGAACTCATCGGCAAGTTAACGATCGAGGGGGGAACCCATTCACAAGCAGGCTACGCAATCCGTGAACGACTTCCCGTTGTTGTCCGAGACCTGCGCATGGAGACCCGCTTCACACCGTCGAAACTCCTAACCGAACACGGAGGCATCGCGGGCATGTGCGTGCCGATGCTCGTGGAGGACCGGGTGTACGGAGCCATGACCGCCCATTCCAAGTCGGTTCGTGATTTCACGGTGAAGGAACTTGAGTTTGTCTGTACGGTCGCCAACACCGTGGCCACGGTGTTGGAACGGCGACGCCGCGCCGATACCCAGCGGGACCTCTACCATCGATTGTTTATGTCGGCTCAGGATGGGATCATGTTGACCGATACGGCCGGTCGCATCCTTGAATGGAATCCAGCCTTAGAACGGATGACGGGGTGGACACGTGAAGAAGCACTCGGCCAGCGACCGTCCATCTTGAGGTCTGGCAAACTTTCACCGGAATTCTACGAACGGCTCTGGCAAGCGATCCGCTCTGGGCTGGCCTTTGTGGATCGTTTCGTCAATCGCCGTAAGGATGGATCGGAATTCTTGGTCTGGGAAAGCGTCAGCCCCGTCAAGGATCGTGACGGGATCACGCAATTCTATCTGGCGATTCTGACGGATCTCAGCGAACGAGAACAGATGTTAGAGGCATTACGCCATGCCGAACAGGTCAAATTGGTTGGACAACTGGCCGGCGGCATCTTGCACGAAGTCCGCAATCCGTTGATCGGGCTCGGAAGTCTGGCGACGCACCTCGCGGAACAGGAACAATTGCCTCGCGCCGCCAGAGACCGTTGCGCGTTGATCGCGCGCGAAGCAGCCCGCATCGATGAACTACTGGAATCTCATTTAAGCCAGCTGCGTCCACGCCCGTTCGATCTCCAGCCCTGCGACCTCCTCCCCCTCATCGACGACATGGTAACGTTGCTGAAGCCGAATCTCCAGAAACAGCGGATTAACGTCAGAACGCTCATCCCGGAGGGTGCATCAATCGAAGCCTCCCGTGCCCATTTGCAGCAAGCCTTCCTCAACGTCTCGATGAATGCCATCGACGCGATGCCGCATGGAGGAGAGTTGACGATCATGGCGACACTCGTGGAAAAACAAGGGCCGGGCATCTCGGTCACCTTCTCTGATACCGGCAAAGGCATCGAACCAGAAGACTTGCAGCGCATTTTTGAGCCGTTCTTCACGAGCGGGAAGGCCAAGGGAGTCGGCCTCGGGTTGACGATTACCCATGACATCGTCGAGCGGCATGGCGGACAATTGACCATCGCCAGTCCTCCAGGCAGTGGAGCGGCTATTGAGATCTGGCTGCCTTTGAAACGGACTACCTAGCATGACCTGGCAAGTGCTCTTGGTGGAAGACGAAGCCTCCATCCGCGAGGCGTTTGCCCTGCGCCTCACCGATCACGGATACGCTGTGCAGACGGCGGGGTCCGGAGAAGAATGTTTGGCACTCCTGAAATCGGTCGAACCGGATATTTTGGTGTTGGATCTGGTGATGCCGAATCTGTCGGGCTTGGACGTACTCGAACGCGTCAAGCAGACCTTGCCCAACTTGCTGGTCATTCTGCTGACCGCGAGGGGTACGGTCAAAGATGCGGTCGAAGCGACCAGGCTCGGTGCGTTCGACTTCGTCGCCAAATCTATCGACATGGAGGACCTCCAATACGCGCTCAGACGTGCCGTAGAATTCTTGACGCTCCAGCGCCAGGTACACTTGCAAACCGGACAAGACACCGAACGCTATGCCTTAAACCGTGTCATCGCCGAGAGCTCCGTCACGCAAGCGTTTCTTGCGCAAATCCGCGAATTAATCACGAACGACCGTATCACGGTGCTCTTGCAGGGCGAAACCGGGACCGGCAAACAATACACCGGCCGTGTCATTCACTTTAACGGGGCACGCGCTCAGAAGCCCTGCATTGAAGTCGACTGCCCGTCGATCCCTCGTGAGTTATTCGAAAGTGAGCTGTTCGGGCATGAGAAGGGTTCATTTACCGGCGCCGCAGGCAGAAAAACGGGCTTGATCGAGATGGCAGATGGTGGGACCGTGCTGTTCGACGAGATCGGCGACCTCCCCCTGACCCTCCAGACCAAACTCCTCCGGGTGCTCGAAGAACGTACCTTGCGCCGTGTAGGGGGATCGGCCACAATCCCGGTGGATGTGCGATTCATGGCCGCCACGAACCGCAATCTCAAAGACGCGGTGGCAAAAGGCGAGTTTCGCGAGGATCTCTATTTTAGGTTGAACGTCGTGTCCTTGACCGTTCCTCCGTTGCGCGAGCGGTTTGAAGACATCATTCCCCTGGCCCAACAGTTTCTTACCCGATCGGCTCTCTCACTTGGGAAACCGGCACGTCTCCTAGGAGCGAGCGCCGAAGCCCTCTTACACCGATACACCTTTCCCGGCAATGTGCGCGAACTGAGCAATCTGATCGAACGTGCGGTCCTCTTTTGCCCGGGAGATTCGCTCGAATCACAACATTTCCCATCGGATGTACATGGCCCTCCCTCCAGACCAGTCGGAGATCCATCCCATCCAACATCCACCTCCGTGGATGTGACCGACCCCGCTCAGATCCACCTGTCGTTTCGTCTGGGTGAATCCTTGGCCGATCTTGAGGATCGCATCATCAACGAAGTTCTCCAACGTTCCGGGGGAAATAAGACTCAGGCTGCCAAACATCTCGGCGTGACGCGATGGATGCTGGACCGACGGCGTAAGCCTCATTCTTGAGTGAGCATAGACGCACATCCACACAACCCCTTCGTGCGTTGACACACCACCGGGGTCTCGTTTTACAGGAGAATCTCCGGTACTATACATTCAATTCCCGAAATAGCCGACGACCTTAGAACCATCGCCCTCCGTCTTTTCCTATGGACTTTAGGACTGCCGATTGCATTAAATTTGGGCGAATCACCATGACCGGATCGGGAGCACCCAACTGATGATCGCTCCCGGTTTTCTCACTTTTTCGGAGTACGAACCATGATAGTACGATCCACCGGACTCATCGTTCTTCTTCTAGGTGCCCTTGAACTCTCCTGTCCGTTGCTTGGTAGTGCCGCATCTTCCCGGACAACATCCGGACAAGACGTCGGCCGGTTTGCGCTGCAGTATGCCCAGACGCTGGCCCACGCCCAGATTGATGCCTGGGCTGCGGCAGATTTGGGGTGCCTGAACCATGCACAGGCTGCCGCTGGAAGCGAGCCAGCGAAACTGACATCGGTAATGGCCCGGCGTTGTTGGGACGAGACCATGCGCAGCCATACCAACATGGTTTTGCAGCAGGCAGAAGCCGGCGTATTCAACGCCAATGGGCGCGGGGTTGGCCTCGGCCTCTTGCACGACCGGCACCGTGCCACGGAAAACTGGAAGGAATACCCGCCTGCGGTCTTCGTGTCTCCCCCCATCGTTCTCCAAGACCAGGCTCCGATCCCCCAGCTGACCGTCGTACGGACCAGTCCGAAGCAACGATTTGCCCTCTCCAACATCAAGGAGGGTTCACTGGTTTCGGTGCCTGGGCATGCGGTGGATATCAAGATCGTCTACCCGGATCCTCTCACAGCGCCGCTTGCGCTCAGACCAGAGGAGATCTGGTGGGGAAACGGATCGCAACGTCAGTTCGGACCTGTGCACGAGGTCGTCGCTCGGTTCATCGTGGTAACCGGTCTACGCAAGCTCGGTTTTCCCACTGACCGAGCGGTTATGAATGAATGTCTCTCCGATGGACCGTTGATTGCTACGACCCACTACGGACTGCGGCCTGACAACGGTCGGAAGTTCGACCATGCTGATCCGGCTCAAAAGATCTTGAAAGGCGAGCTCGTCCCAGGATCAACGCAATGGTGGGAACGTCCTGACGCAGAGCCGTTCATGCAGGCAGCCTTGGATCGAGCCGTCCATCTTACGGATGATGAACGTGCAGAAATGCTTACTCGGCTCTTGTTGATCGATCCGGAGGATGCAGACACCCACAGTTTACGTGGTGACGACGGCTATCAGGCTGTTCTGCAGCAGGGTATCGCGAGGGGCGGCCTCGAGGCCCAAGACGGACAGGCGCTACAGCGAATCACCGAACTCTACTGGACCATTCAAGCGCAAACCTGGCGACAAGAAGTCACGGCCGTGTCGGAAGGGTACGAACCGGCCGCAGATGCCTTGTATCGTGCACTGGCGTCCTACGAGTCCGTCGTCCAACAGGATCGTGCCACACCAGAGCAGCGCAGGCGACTCGGTGTGTTGACTCGATGGAACAATGATCCGACCGGTGCGCTCAGTATCCATGAGGCGTTACTACGCGACATCGTTCCGGGCACGAACGAGTACGCGACCATCTTGACGGAGATTGCCTGGGATCGGATCCAGTTTGTTTCGTGGAATCGACGCTACGACCATCCCTGGTTGCAACAGGCCCAGACCGAAGCCGAAAAAGCAGCCGAGTTGTTGACGCAGCCATACGACAAGCTCCATGCACACTATGCGCAGGTTGCGGTGGAATCACTTTCGGTCCCGCGCAATCTGGACCAGTTCCAGGAACAAATGAAGAAGATCCGACAGGATTTGGATCAGATCGCCGGGGTGAGGGGCCTGCAAGGACAACTGATCGCCAACGATCTCGTCAAATCGTTGACCCCGGAAGCTGCCGCTATCGTCCTACCGAGTCCACCACGCTCGCCCGACGTACTCGACGTGGCCGTCCATGCGAATCCCCCAAAACAGGACATCCTGTGGCAGTGGAATTTCGATCAAGATGAGCCAGGAAGCATGCCGGTTGGCTTTGTCGGATTGGGCCTGGACGATAAGAACGCCGCCGTCTGGGAAGTCCAAGTCGATCAGGACGCGTCACGTGGTGTCCAAAGACTGGTCCGCTCATCAGCCTGTTCGCGACAGGACTGTGTGCGGCTCCTCGTCGCAGACAAGTTGAGAACCACCTACCCCGATGTCACCGTTCAGGTGCGTAGCCCAGGCCAGGCCGGCCAGAGTGAACTCGGTATCGCCGTCGCCGTCACTGACCGCGACAACTATTATGCGATTACCCTCCAGCCGAGAACCGGCCTCGTGACGACCAGACGCGTGACAGACGGCAAGGTGACCGTGCTGGGACAAGTCACCGCGAAACTTACATCGAAACTCTGGCATACGATACGCGTCCAACGGATCAATTTCCTTCATCTCGACAAGGGGAGACTGGCTGTCTATGTGGATGGCGCCCAGGTGGCGGCTGTCGAGGATGCCGTGCTCCCTCAGGAGGGGCGGGTCGGCCTGATTGCTTTGGGTCCGTCAGCGGCCCAGTTCGACGGCCTTCATGTACTGGACTTAGTCTCAAACCGGACGTTTTCACAACCAGCAGCCTACTAAAGGTGCTCAGAAAACTCATGGACAGGTAGCTCTCTCCAGCCTGCGCACTGCCCCCATGTCCTTCGCCAGGATCTATCCGGATGGACAACCCGCCTGAGCACCTATGCACGGTCTGCTGTGCAGACAGAGTATCGGCGCACAGAGCACGAAGGAAAAGAGATCCCGAATCCAGCCTCATGTTTTAGATTTGTTGGTATTTTCGAATCGATATTCCTCCTTCCTTGACCGGTACTGCGTGGAATCGAGTTTGCAGGTGGTTGCAGCCATGAAAGGGGAGCGGATGGTCCGATCGCCCTTGCTGCTTAAGGGAGGTTCTCCAAAATGGGTACTCAGCATGTCGTGACGATGTTACCGGGAGAAGGCACCGGCCCGGAAATTTGCGAAGCGGTGCGGCTCGTCATTGATGCGAGCGGGGTCGATATTAAATGGGAATATGAAGACATTGGGCTCGACTGTCTTGAAAAGCACGGCACCCTACTGCCGGACAAAACCATTCAAAATATCGCTAAAAACAAGGTGGCGCTGAAAGGCCCGACGACGACCCCGATCGGGACCGGGCACAAAAGCGCGAACGTGACCCTTCGCAAGGTCTTTGACCTCTACGCAAATGTGCGTCCAGCAAAACTCATTCCCGTGCTTAAGCGACCATGGGACAAAATCGATATCATCAATTTTCGTGAGAACACGGAAGACTCCTACGCCGCCATCGAACATATGGTGTCTGATGAGGTGGCACAATGTCTAAAAGTCATTACCTGGCCTGGTTCCTATCGCATCGCGGATTTTGCGTTTAAGTGGGCCAAAAACAACGGGCGCAAGAAAGTCTGGTGCGTCCACAAGGCCAATATTATGAAGATGACCGACGGCCTCTTTCTCGATGCTTTCCGGGAGGTCGCCAAAAAGTATCCGGACATCGAGTCTGGTGACATTATCGTGGATAACTGCTGCATGCAGCTGGTGCGGAATCCGGCTCAATTCGACTGCCTGGTGCTGCCGAATCTCTACGGCGACATCTTGACCGATCTTTGTGCCGGCCTGGTGGGAGGCTTGGGATTTGCGCCTGGCGCCAATGTCGGCGACGGCTGCGCGATCTTCGAAGCGGTCCATGGCTCAGCGCCGAAGTACGCCGGTATGAAGAAGGTCAATCCTTCGGCCGTGCTGGTCTCCGGCATCATGATGCTCCGTTGGCTCAAAGAAGAAGCGGCTGCGAGCCGGATCGAGAAGGCCATGTTCGCCGTGCTCGACGAACGAAAACATGTGACGTACGACGTTGGTGGGACGGCCAAAACAGACGAGTATGCACAAGCGATCGTGGACAAGATGCACGCAAAGGCCTGCGTCTGAGCGTATAGACTGAAGAAGGAGATAACCCATGCCAACATTTACAGAAGTCGCCAAGGCAACCAAGAAGAAAAAAGAGAGCAAACTCGTCGGTATCGATATGTACATCATCACAGAGAAGGGCATTCCGAAGTTCGATGACATCGGACCGTTCAAATGTGAATTCATTTCGAACCGAGGCACGAAGGTCTGGCCGGGCTTCGTGAGCCCCGACCTGCTGCAGGTCAATTGGTACCGATGCCGGTTCATGGCAACCAAGGATGTGCAAGACGGCGACGTCAATACGTTCCTGGACGCCCTGACTAAGAAGGGGTGGTGGTGGTCTGCCGCTCAGAAGCTGTGGACCTACGATGGAGAGCCGGGATATAGCAAAGCCTATTGACGCGTGCGGTGAGGCGATGAGCGTCCGCATGGACGCCCATCGTCTCCGTTATGGACCGAAAAAGGTATCATTTGCTCATGAAGGTGCGAACTGCCTCATTCCATTTTGGATATCCCGGTCTGTCGTGAAGACAAACACCCGTTCGCTGAGCTGCACATCGATATCGGTGAACAGGCCGAGGACTTTGGCACCGGTGATCTCGCTGACCTGTTCGCAGAGCTTATCACGTCCCTGGGCAATCAAGTTTTGCCGGATCTGCTTGACCATCTCCACACCTTCGGCGGTTTTAGCCAATTGCCGTTCAGCCGGCGTCAGCACCCCTTTCAACCGAACGACCACGAGATCACGTGCGACTAACGCACGGACCTCATCAGGGCCTCGCCCCATAAACTCTTGCTCGAACTTGATGACGGCGTTGCGGATTGAGTTTTCCATATAGTCGACTCGTACGATTATAAGTTTGCGTACAGGAGTGTACAAGTACCGCTCTTAGGCCTTTTGTCGAATGGGTCCGCCTCGCGATGGGCCTTTCGTTCCATCCATCGATGGATGGAAGCCCTGATCCGGTATTTCACGCTTGACCCTTTCCTCTGCACCATACTATTCATGAAGCCAGATTTTGGCAGATGGCAATGTTGCTTCCCCCCGAGATTGCTTGTGGGGAGGTAGGACGCCTAAATTGATCCTTGCATGGCCGTAGGGCGACTCGCAGTCTATTGAGAGGCCGGTCGTAGTACAAGCCAACTACTTGGTTCGACCCAAAGTTGAAGCCAGGTGGTTGGCTTTTGTGCTTCCAGCTCTGATCACCAATCGAGGCCGTCCAACGTAACCTTATGTTGCCACAGACCTCTCGTGACGCTTTGACGTAGGGGGACGTTCGTGGAGAGAGTTTCAAGCCAATCATGTGGTCACGGACAATCTTACGCCTGTCCTTTCGACCCAGGTTGCCACAATGAAGGGTCTTCGTCCGCAAACAAGACAATCAAGTACCGGTGGGCCTACTGAGTGACTGTCTTTAGACGCCCTAAGACTCGGTCCTGAATATGGATGATGTGAACGACTCTCAGATATCTCTTTTGTTGAGCGTAGCGAGAGGCATTCTATGAGTTCAGAGCCAAACTTTCTGAGGAAGTATCTCAACGAGTTCAATCCCTGGCCGCGTATTCGAATGATGGGCACCAACGTAACCCAAGACGTTATGGCGGGGATTACTGTTGCCTTCATCGCACTTCCTTTGGCCCTTGGTTTTGGCGTGGCCTCCGGCCTGGGTGCCATTACAGGGATGTGGGGAGCTATTGCGGGAGGAGTCGTTGGCGGCTTATTTGGGGGGTCGAACAACGGCGTCAGTGGTCCGACCGGCCCCAAAACTGTCCAGCTCGCCGTGGTGATGCATGATCACATGTTGGCCAACGGACAACCCGATCTTGTATTTGCTTTTGGGTGCGTCTTTCTCAGTGGTGTGCTCATGCTGGCTCTGGCCCTCTTTCGTATTGGGAAATTTATCTACTTGACACCTTATTCCGTCATTTCCGGTTTCATGTGCGGGATTGGTGCAATAGTCATGATCATCGAGTTCAACCCTTTTGTCGGACTTCCCACCCTGTCTTCGGTTCGGGAAGCATTGATGGCCATTCCTTCCTCTGCGATGAACGCCAAACCCCAAGCCTTGCTGGTGTCATGTTTGACGCTCGGGACTATTATCATCTGGCCAAAAATCACCAAGGTTTTGTGGCTGCCTGGTCCGTTAATAGGTCTGGGGGTGGGAACTGCCGTGGCCAACATATTTGCGTTGGATATTGACTACATCCCGCACGTTCCCACAGGCCTGCCTGATATCTACCTACCCCCCATATCGATCTCGCAATTATACGATATGCTGGGTCCGGCCGCTGCGCTTGCGGGCCTGGCGGTCTATGACTCGCTTTTGACGTGTGTGGTCATCGATCAAATGTCGGAGTCGCGGCATAACAGCAATCAAGAAATTTGGGGGCAGGGGCTCGCGAACATAACAGCGGGTTTGCTGGGTGGATTAACCACTGCGACAGCAACGATGCGAAGTGTCGCAGCAATCCAATGTGGCGCCAAGACCGTCACAGCGCCGGTCGTTCATGGGTTAGTGTTGCTCTCGCTGGTACTCGGTTTGGCACCTCTCGCTTCGTATATTCCGATGGCTTCCTTGGCTGGAATTCTGTTCAAGGTCGGTTACGATATTTTGGATTTTCGAGTATTTCCTATTCTCCATCGGATGGAGACCGCTTCGAAAATCACGTTTTGGACGGTTCTTTTTCTGACGGTTTGGGAAGACTTGCTGGTGGCGGTTGGTGTCGGCCTCGCCATCGCCTTCTTTTTGTTCGTCCATGATATGAGTGAATTATGGAAACCCAAGCTCAAAGGATTTGCCGAATCCGAAAGTCCCACGAAAGAATCCATCCCGGACCACTTGAAACAGCAAATTGCGATCATCGAACCGGAAGGGCCGATGTTTTTCGGGATTGCCGATACGATGTACCGACAGATCGATCGACTGGCACACTACAAAGCACTGATCATCTCGTTTCGCTACGTGCCGATCATTGACCTCTCAGGGGCATTCGCGCTCGAAGACATGGTCATGATGGCGGGGAAGCGAAAGACAAAGGTTATCGTCAAAGGAATGAATCCTGCGGTGCGTCGAACACTGACCGAGCTAAAAGTGATCGAGACAATCGGTGAAGAGAACATTGCACAGGATATCGATGGCGCCCTGAAAAAATCTCTTGATTACCTTGCAGAGCAATTCCTGGAATCAACCGACGGGGACGGTCTTCGAAAGGATGGTCGTGCGTGAATAGTTCTTCCCCATTTGTCATGCTCTTTCAGTGCCTGCGGTGTCGCGCCCGCGGTGGCGTCCCCGTCAGTCTTGGGTCTGCTTTCATCGTCTTTGGGTGGCCCTCCCTCACGTTCGCGGAACCAGACTCGCACGCAGGGATCGACTTGACCACGGCACCAGTGGGGTATTTTGCACTGTGCGTCTTTGCCCTGGCATATGCGCTGGTCATGTCCGAGGAGTTTACCCACCTCAAGAAATCCAAACCCGTGATTTTGGCGGCCGGCGTCATCTGGGGGGCAATCGCTCTCGCCTATCCGCCCGGTCAAAGCGAACTGGTTGAACAGGCCTTCCGTCATAACCTGATGGAATACGCCGAACTGATGCTGTTCTTGCTGGTGGCCATGACCTACATCAACGCCCTCGATGAACGACTGGTGTTCGACGCGATCCGGGTGTGGTTGGTGCGTAAAGGGTTCAGTTACCGACAACTCTTCTGGATCACCGGGGGCCTGGCATTTTTCATTTCACCAGTGGCGGACAATCTCACCACCGCCCTCTTGATGTGTGCCGTCGTCATGGCGGTAGGCGCGCATAATCCGCAATTTGTCAATCTCTCGTGCATCAATATTGTGGTGGCGGCGAATGCGGGTGGCGCATTCAGCCCCTTCGGGGATATCACGACCCTGATGGTCTGGCAAAAGGGGCTCCTAGAGTTCTTTGAATTTTTTCAGCTGTTTCTCCCCTCAGCGGTGAACTTCCTTGTCCCCGCTGCGATCATGCACTACGTCGTCCCTCGAATATCCCCCCCGCCGTCTGATGAAACGGTACACATGAAGATCGGGGCCAAACGTATTATCGGGTTGTTTTTTCTGACGATTTGCACCGCAGTCAGCTTTCACAATTTTCTGCATCTGCCCCCAGTCCTCGGGATGATGACCGGGTTTGCCTATCTGGGCTTGTTTGGCCATTACCTGAGCCGGAAAGAGCATCGTTCCTCGGTCTCCAAGAAAGGGGTGATCGGCGACGTCCTTCCGTTCGATGTGTTTCGCAAGGTGGCCCGCGCGGAGTGGGACACGCTGTTGTTCTTCTACGGCGTCGTCATGTGCGTCGGCGGGCTCGGCCATCTCGGCTATATGGCCTTGGCCTCCCAGGTGCTCTACTTCCAGTGGGGGCCTACCTTCGCCAATATCATGGTCGGAATCTTATCGGCGATTGTCGATAACATCCCGATCATGTTCGCGGTGTTGACCATGAACCCGGCCATTTCCGACGGCCAATGGTTGCTCGTGACGCTGACCGCCGGCGTGGGGGGCAGTCTTCTCTCCATCGGATCGGCGGCGGGGGTCGCCCTGATGGGGCAGGCGAAGGGGCGCTATACGTTTTTCAGTCATCTCAAATGGGCTCCGGCGATCGCGCTGGGGTATGGTGCGAGCATTCTGGTCCACATGTGGATCAATGCGCACACGTTCTGAGCAGGAAGATTTCTGAAGCATCAGCCACCCTACTGTATTCCCATTGACCGCCTCCGGCCCCTGATCAGCGCCCCTGCAGCTGGATGGAACCTCATGGCCAGGTTCGTACCCCTCTCACGTTTGGTCCTCAGGAGGCCGACACAATCTTCGGCTTGTCTCAGGGCAATCGGGAACGATACCATATGGGCTGGAACTGAACAGTAGAGTCTTCTTTTCGTATGTATTATTCGAGTGTGTCAGGATCCCACGCTCCATATGGCCGATAATTGAGCGTGATCTAAGTCGAAGAGGATTGACGTGACCGCGCATGACCGAGACAAGAACGAGCCGAAGGTTTCTGCATATATGAACCGACATCCCATCACGGCACACAAGAACATGACGTTACTAGCGGCTTCGGAGATCATGAGTATCTACAATGTTGGGGCCCTGTTAGTCGTAGATGATGATAATCGGTATGTCGGAATTGTTTCAGACAAACGTATCACGCGGGAAGCCTTGGCTAAAGGAAGAGATCCGGCAACAACGGAGATTCAAGCCGTGATGAGAGAAGATCCTATTAGCATCGACTGTCATGAGCTAGCCCGCAATGCTCAAGCCGTGATGAAGGCCAATGGCGTGAGACACCTGGTTGTAAAAGATGGGGAAGAAATTGTCGGCATTCTCTCCTTGAGCGATCTCATAAGATTCTACACGTCATTTTTTGAATAGAGGGGAGTGTCGTGAGAGTCTCACGCCTCAGCCGCTAGACCAAATGCCGGCTAACCCTTCGCGCTGGCGATTTCACTAACTTAGTCCACAGGCTAGTCGCATCTCGCGGCGATAAGAGTTCGCCGAATCCGTTGACCAATTTGCATGCCTTCATGAGCCTTGGCCGACTGCCGTTCTGCCGAAGCAAGAACCTTTTTGAGCCTTACCTTCACGGGTTCTCGTTGGATAAAAGACCACATGTACTCCAGACTTGGTCTCAGAAATTCTTCTTCAAGCTAGATGACGGTGTTACGGATTACGTTTTCCATGTCGTCGACACTCATGACTATAGTTTTGAGCCCAGGGGTGACCAAGTACCTCACTTAGGTCTTTTGTCGACGTCATCTGATAAGCGTTGGGTCTTTCGGTTCCAGTTGCGTAGGGTTGAAAGTCCTGATTACTCATTTCAACCTTGACGCTGTCCTCAGCGCCATATTATTCATGAAGCCGTGTTCGTATAGTCGGCATTGTTGTCCTTCCTCGAGATTTCGTTTTGGGATTTCTTGGGGATCGGCAGGACGCCCACACTTTTCGTGCAAGGCCGTAGGGCGACTCGCAGTTCGTTAGGAGAGGCTGGTCGCAGTACAAGCCAACCGTTTGGTTCCACACCAAACGGTTGGCTTTTATTTTGGAAACGCTGGTGAGGTGTCGATGTTCCTGTGTTTACTGGTCCCGTTACTTCCATTGATAGCCGCGTTGATCGTCATCAGCGGTGATGAGTCGACTCTTCATCGTCGTGCAAAGCTCGCGGCGTGGCCGATCGGCTTGGCGTTTGGTTGCGCCCTGGCCACAATCTACCTGGTCACCATGGACGGTCCGCTCGTGTTTCGACTCTACGATCCGACGACACCCACCGGGTTCACTATCCCCATCGGCCTGTACGTTGACCGATTGAGCGCGGTGATGATGACGTTGATCTCCGGAATCGGCACGATTATTTATACCTATTCCGTCGAGTACATGTATCAAGATGCGCATCAGCGCCGATACCTCGCGTTGATCGGTGTCACGGTGTTTGTCCTCCTCTGCCTGGTCTCCAGCGCGAATCTTCTGATGCTGTTCGTGCTCTGGCAGGTGCTGAGCTATCTCCTGTATATCCTGGTTCACAATCACGGTCATCGTGAGACGCTCGAAAGCGCGTTTCGCACATTCACCCTGCTGCGGGTCGGGGATGTCGCCTTCATGGGTGGTGTCGCCCTAGCATACTCGCTCTACGGGACGTTGGAATTTCCGGATCTGTTCGCCGTTGCTGCGTACTCGACGGCAACAGTGTCTCCGTTCCCAGGTGTGGAATTCGACGGCTCCACAGCCGTCACCTTGTTGCTCCTGATCGGAGGAATGAGTAAGTCGGCCCAATTCCCGTTCTACGTGTGGCTTCCCCGCTATCTCTATGCTCCCACTTCCGTCACCGCCTTGTTGCATGCGGGTATCATCAATGCTGCAGGATTCCTCATCAACCGCATGGCTCCCCTGTTTGGCATGAGTTCGACCACGCTCCACGTCGCTCTCTTCATCGGGACGCTGACCGCTGTCGTCGGAGCAACCATGATGCTGGTCCAAAACGACATCAAGAATATGCTCGGGTTTTCGACTATCGGCCAAATGGGCTACATGGTCATGGAATGCGGCCTGGGGGCGTTTTCTCTTGCCGTTTTTCATCTCATTGCCCACGGACTCTTCAAGGCCACGGTCTTCCTGAATTGCGGGAACATCATTCATAAGGCCAGACAAGACCCGTCGCTCCCCCATCCAGGACATCAGACAGAGGAAGCAAGTTATTCCCCTCTCACCTGGGCCACCGGATTTGTCACGACTCTGCTGATCCCGCTGCTTATTCTACTGGCTACGCACGGCGTGTTGCAGATTCCGCTCTTGGAATCCCAAGGGACCGTCATCTTTCTCTTCTTCATCTGGATCACGTCCTCACAGGCGATTCTCACCTTGACGCGGCTACGCGCGGTCGCCTCATGGAAGGTATCGACAGCCATGTTGGTCACGCTCTTGTTCATCGTGTTCGTCTATCTATTCGCCGTCGAAACGTTCACGGCATTCCTGTACCCAAACCCCCAGGAAGTAGCTTCATACTTCAAGGCCGCGGAGCTCCCCACCTGGCTATTCGATCTCATGCTGGTCGTCTCGACGCAGCTGACAATTGCGGGATGGATCTACCTGTACTTGCGCGCTCATGGCCGAACCATATGGATCCCGCCGTGGATCGGCCATCTTCGCGTTCGCCTGTACGTCTTGGTTCTCAATCGGCTCTATGTCGATTCGGTGTTGCATCGAACAGGTCGAGTGCTGACCTCCGCGATCCAACGCTTGAACAACTACGCCAAAGACCGGGCGGTGTGATTGATGCCTGCTCGCGTCTGATGGAGGATCGATGGCCGTACTCTGTAGGGTACAAGGATGCTCCTTGTCCGCGACGACGCGTCACACAACTTGTGGACCGTCCGCCTTGACGAACATGAAGACACAGTATTAAAGGATACCCTGCTGTGCGCCTGGGGTGGCCTTCTAGACACACCAACGGAGTGAGAAAATGGGCGCCGCTCAACGACGAGGAGATATGCCGTGTTGCAGCCGCTCATGCTGAGCATTCCGCTCTTTCTGCTCCTCGCCTCCGGCATCGTCATGTTTGGTGCCGACACGCTACGCTTCAGGCGAGAGAAGCTGGCCGCCTATCCAATCGGGCTGGCGTTCTTAGGCTCGCTCCTCACGCTGTACCTGGTGACAGGTGAAGGTCCCATCGTCATCCGGTTCTATAATCCGTTTTCGGCCGCGTCCTTGATCATTCCACTCGGGTTCTACGTCGACCGGCTGAGTGCGGTCATGATGACACTCATCACCGCCGTCAGCATGCTCATCTATATCTATTCCACGACTTACATGTACCAGGATGGTCATGCCCGTCGATACCTGTCCTTGATTTGCCTCACAGACTTCGTCTTGATCTGCATGGTGTCGAGCTCCAATCTCATGATGCTGTTCTTGTTCTGGCAACTCTTGAGTTATCTCCTCTATCTGCTCGCGCACAACCATGCGCACGCCGGAACCTTGGCGGGTGCATTCAAGACCTTTACGATCCTCCGCATTGCAGATACAGCATTTCTGGCCGGCATCGTGCTTGCGTTTCAGCTCTATGGCACCTTGGAGTTCCACGACCTGTTTGTGCGAGCGGCTGAGATGCCGGTGACCCTCTCGCTGTGGCCTGGTGTGGAGATCAGCGGCACCACGGCGGTCACGTTCCTGCTCTTTATCGGGGCCATGGGCAAGTCGGCGCAGTTTCCACTGCATCTTTGGCTGCCGGGCTCGCTCTTTGCCCCGACACCGGTCCACGCGATGCTGCACGCCGGCATCATCAATGCCGGCGGATTTCTCATCAACCGACTTGCACCGCTGTTCGGCATGAGCTCGACCACGTTGCATATCGCCTTCGTCGTCGGAACGCTGACGGCGGTCCTCGGGGCCTCCATGATGTTGGTGCAGAGCGACATCAAGAAAACGCTGGGGTTTTCCACCATCGGTCAAATGGGCTATATGATCATGGAATGCGGTCTTGGGGCGTTTTCACTGGCCGTCTTTCATTTGATTGCGCACGGCCTGTTTAAAGCCACCGTATTCCTGTACTGCGGTAACGTCATTCATAAAACGCGTCAAGATCCGCACCTCCCTCATACAGATCATGCAGTCACTGAGGAGCCGGGATTCTCTCGCCTAACCTGGTCCACCGGGTTCGCGACGACGCTGTTTATTCCGCTCCTCATTCTGTTGGTCACGCACGGAGTCCTGCGCATTCCGCTGCTCGAATCACAAGGGACGGTCATCATTCTCTTTTTCATTTGGATCACGTCGTCGCAAGCCATCTTGACGCTCACACGGCTTCGTGCCGTCGCATCTTGGAAAGTATCGGCCACCATGTTGGTGACGCTGCTGTTCATCGTCTTCACCTATTTGTTCGCCGTGGAAACGTTCACCGCTTTCCTCTATCCCAATCCTGCGGAAGTCGCCTCGTATTTTAAGGTCGCAGCTCTGTCGGACTGGCTCTTCGATCTCCTCATCCTCGGTGCGACCGGCTTGACCATACTCGGCTGGTATTACTTGTATCTCAGAGCACATGGACACAGCGTCTGGACCCCGTCCTGGATCGAGGGCGTGAGAATTCGGCTCTATCCGCTGTTCATGAATCGGCTCTATGCCGACGAATTCTATCGGTCGATCGGCCTGAAGGCCGGACAACTGATTCATCGGATCGACAAACTGGAACGCGGGTGGTCACGATGATGGAAGCGTTGGTGCCATGGCTGTTGGCCGTCATCCCGTTGGGAGGAGCAATCGTGGGTCTCACGTCCTGGTCGGACCTCGAGCGCGTGAAGAACTCCTCCATGATCTGTTCAATCTTGAGCCTGGTCTCGGTCGTGGGACTCACCGGGTTCCTCCCGACTCCGTCCAACGGATGTCTGTCCCTGTACTTACTCCCTCTTGCCGCGTTGACATCGATCTTGGGTCATCCCTTGGGAAACGATCATCGGCTTTCATGGATCATGACCTTAATCTGTTTGGGCTTCGGACTGGGCGCACTGACGGCTCACGAGCTCGCCGGATCCTTCTTCCTCATGATGCTGCTGATCACGCTCGTCATCCTGCTCTATCGCCATCACACCGCCTTGTGGCCGACTTCGTGGTGGGGCGTCGGCTTGCTGATCCTCGGGTTGGTCGGAGTGAGTATTTCGATGATCACCGATCCGCCCGTCTCATCCATCGCCGCGCTGGTAACGTGCGCCGTGCTGCTGCCGTTGGTCCCCCTTCATGGCGGCTATCTCACGACTGTGACACGTTTGCCGGGGAACCTGCCCTCATTTGTTGTCTTGTTGTTGCCGGCTATCGGTTTCCAGCGGTTGCCCCTGGTCCTGTCGACAATTCCGGAGGATGTGCTGGTGATCGTACGGGCCTTGGCACTGCTGGGAGCCCTCTACACCGCCGTCAAAGCGTTGGCCCAGTCGCGGGTACGCCTCGTATTGGGCTATGGAAGCCTGTCCTTCTTTTCAATCGCCTGGTGGTTTGCCGCCACAACCGGATTCGCGACGCCGCAAGGAACGCTCTTGGTCGGAGCAGTCGGTCTTGCAACCAGCGGACTCCTGATCGCCTGGCAAGTCATCCGCACGCGATACGGCGACGATGTGGACCCACAAGCCATCAGCGGTCTGGCCGCAGCCATGCCAAAATTCGCCGTGTTGCTCTCTCTATTAGGCCTCGCCGCGATGGGCATTCCGCCGTTCGGCGTGTTTGCCGGATTCATGGGATTGTTGCTGACCTCGTCCCATGCCTCGGTGTTTGGTCTCTTCCTCGCCCTCGCGGCCTGGCTTGCAGCCTCATGGTACATCATGCAGATGGTGCAGCAATTGTTGTTTGGTGCGAGCCGACCCGATTTGCGGTACACCGACCTCTTGAATCCTGAACTGGTTTCCTTGTTGATCGTCGTGGTGGTTCTCTTGGTATTGGGTCTCGTCCCATCCGCCCTCTTTGCACCGGAGCAGCCATTTTTTGAGCAAGCTGCGCTTGCTCAGGAGTCGTTCTCATGGCCGAACTAGAACATGGGCTCAATATTGAATCTCGACGTATGGAACTGCGCGGAATCGTGCGTCTGGCCGGAGAGGTCATCGCTCAATACTGGCCGATGCGCACCTTCGTCCACCACAATCCCTTACATAGTATCGAGTACCTTTCGTTCGAAGAGGCGGTTCGGCGAGGGAAACAGTTCGTCGGGGGCAACGGCTATCTGCCCGGCCATGTGTATCGGAACTTCCTCAGAACCGGTCGCATACAAGCGACGCATCTAGATGACGCGCTCAAACCGCTGGTCATCGACAAGTCGGTTCTCCTCGGCACGCATACGATCACCCACGGAGCGGTGCTGCGTGCCTGTCTGGCTGAGGGACTCTGCAGTCCGGTTATCGAGCCGTTGGACGACCAACTGCCCGACCCGTCCCGTCGGCTGACCGACGACCTTGCGGCTCGGCTGAGGCCCGTCACGATTTTCCCCGACCTCTCCGAACAGATCGGCACAATGGTGAGACGCGACGAAGCCGCGCTTGGACGGTGGCTCACGCTTTCGCACTGGTGCGATGACACCTTGGGCACTCAGATTGTTCAGCAAATCAACGACCAATTGATCAAATGGTGCGAAGCCTTCCTCGATGAGGGCCATGCCACGTGGGCCATGCCGGAACGGGAAAAGGGTCTGTACGCTGCTTGGAAAACCATTGCGGCCCACGAATGGTCGGTCTGCGACATTCAAGATAGCCGCGAAAAGATCGCTCGGCTACCCGACCATCCAGAAGATACGCTGCTTGAATGCTTGGATGCGATGGGGATCCCCGACGAACTTCGGCAGGACTATCTGTCATTGCAGTTGACGGCTCTGCCTGGATGGGCCGGCTTCATCAAGTGGCGCGGAGAGGAACGCGACTATCCCTGGCAACAGGCCTACCCCGCCGGTTTGGTGAAATTCTTGGCCATTCGTCAATGGTATGCACGGGAGCTGATTCAGAAGGCCTGCCAGGAGCACCTTGGTATCGAGGGCCGATTCGATGCCGTGACGGACTACATGCATGGTCATGCTGAAGAATATTATTTGAGACGTCAACGCGTGGCCGGACTCTTACCCGCCCTGTATGCTGAAGAGGTGGACCGGCTGGCTCATCGCCGGGGAGCAGGCTGGAAGGCCGTGCTCGACCGATACAAGATGGACGTGGTCCCTCGCCAAGAAGCGGCCAAACTCCGTGGCGCCGCCAAGCGGCTCCTTTCGCTGGTCAGATTTTTGGGGATCGACGCAGGCTGCCTGAACGAGTGCTCAGTGACGGACCTGAAGCAGCTTGTGGATTGGCTGGAAGCGTTTCCCGAATCCGAGCACGGACCAGTGTGGCTCAAGGCGCTGGAAGCCAGCTACCAGGAGCACTTGCTCCAAGAACTCCGAAGGCGACCCTATGGTCCCGATCGTCCAGCCGCAACTCGCCCCTACTCACAATCGGTCTACTGCATCGACGTGCGCTCCGAACCCTTTCGTCGGCACCTCGAATCGGTGGGACCACATGAGACCTATGGATTTGCCGGCTTCTTCGCCGCGTTCATTCGCTACCGCGCCTGGGGGAAGGAGCACGATACGGAGCAGTTTCCAGTGATCATGCGAGCAAAGAACGAAGTCCGTGAAATTCCTCGCAGTTATCTGGACGATACCGTCTTAAAACACGAGGTGCGCGCCAGATGGGTCCACGCCGGCCACACACTGCTGCACGACTTGAAGGAGAACGTCGTGACCCCCTATGTCATGGTGGAATCCTTGGGCTGGTTCTACGGCCTTCCGATCTTCGGCAAGACGTTGATACCGGCGCTCTACCATCGGCTAACTGCTTGGGTGCGGCGGCTGTCGGCTCCGTCTCTTCCCACCACCCTCACGGTCGACAAACTCGCACCCGACGAAACTGCCGAGATGCTGCTCGCGGAACAGCAGGCACTGGTCAGGAAGGCGTTACAGGAACGATTGGGGCTGCGCAGTTCCAGGATTACGCCTGCCCTGGTCGAGGCCTTGCGTCAACGCGCGTTGGGTGTGGACAAGGATCCCCAGTCGTCCGTCTTAACCCAAGAAGCTGCACGTGCGCGACTGACACCAGAGATGGTCAACGAATTCGTTGAGACGCTTCAACGGCAATACGATCTGAATGCACGAGCCGTGTCACGGCATAAAGAGAGGATTACCAGAACCGGTTTTACCCTTGAAGAACAAGTCCTGACCGTCGATACCGCGCTTCGTATGATGGGGCTGACCAAGAACTTTGCTCGACTCGTCCTGCTCTGTGCTCATGGGAGCACCTCCGACAACAATCCGTACGAGTCCGCCTTGGACTGCGGCGCATGCGGCGGCAACGAAGGGAAGCCCAACGCACGTGTGTTGGCGATGATGGCGAACAGTCAGAATGTACGCGAACGCTTGAGGAAGACCAGCATCGACATTCCATCGGATACGCATTTCATCGCTGGACAGATGAATACCACCACCGATGAGGTGCAGCTCTTCGACTTGGAGGACGTACCACCGACTCACCGTGCAGATCTGTCTCGACTGCAAGGCGATCTTCAGGCAGCGTCACACCTCACGAGCCAGGAACGATGTCGCCGTTTTCCCGATGTGCAGCAGACGCTCCCCGAGCGAACGGCCTATGCCCACGTGAGTAGACGAAGTGTCGACTGGAGTCAGGTGAGACCGGAGTGGGGCCTCTCAAACAACACCGCGTTCGTCATCGCGCGTCGCGAATTGACTCAGGGGCTCGACCTGAGCGGGCGGGTGTTTCTGCACTCGTACGACTATCGTGAAGATCCAAGCCACCGGCTGCTTGAAGTGCTGCTCACAGCCCCTCAAGTCGTGGCACAATGGATTAATATGGAGCACTATTTTTCAGCGGTGGACAACGAAGTGTATGGGAGCGGCAGTAAGATTTACCACAACGTGGTGGGTCGGTTGGGAATTATGTCAGGACCGTGGAGTGATCTGCGACTGGGATTGGCAAGACAAACCGTCATGAACGGTGAAATCCCATACCACGAGCCGATGAGGCTGCTGACCATCGTGGAGGCCCCGCGCAAAGGGATCGAGAAACTCATCGCACGGCATGACGTTCTTCAACACTACTATCATAATGAATGGGTTCATCTGGTCGTGCTCGATCCTCACGACGGAGGCTGGTACCGATATCAACCGAACGGAGAATGGGCTGATATTGCGCCGTAGAAAATTGAGCCGGTGATGTAATCTAGTAACCTTGGACGAGGCGGAAGCCGGAAAGGAGCGTTCCGATGGGCAGTTTAAGTTTGCATCCGATGAAAGAGATTCGCGTGATTGTCGCGGGAGAACATCGCCCATTCGTGACCGAGCTGCTGGACCAAGTTCACGCGAGCGGCTACACGATCATCGGGAATATTTCCGGAAAGGGCCATCATGGCGTTCGTGAGGCCCACTTCATGTTCAGCGAGCAAGAGAGTCTTGAGATGATCTTGACGGTTGTCCCGGAGGACAAGGTTGAGCCGATCCTAGCCGGGCTTCGCCCGATCTTCGAACGGTATTCCGGCTTTATGTATGTCGCGGATGTGGCCGTCAGCCGCCAGGAATACTTCGGGATGAAGGGAGGAAAGGCTTGAGCTCACGCCACAGGTCTGTTCGCAGGTGTGTCCTTCGCCCAGAGAGATTTCCAGTTATATCGGCGAAATAGCTCTTGCAGTTATACTAGGGCCGAACATGCACTCACTACTGTTTTTCGGACCTAATCAGGATTGTTGATAGGAGGCCGGTCCGCCACTCCTGTGGATCTGAGCAACCTAGTCAAGCAGTTCTGGAGTGCAGCGTTAGGTTAGCGGATTCGTCTATGGGGCCAATTCTGAATTCAGGCAATCAGGGATCTATCTGGAAGCCATCCATGGGTTCACCCCTCGCACCGTACTCCGACTGCGGTATTTCACGGCGCCCGACCAGCTGCTCAGCCTGACTGAGCTTCATGGGTCTGAGGATAATCTTCAGGACATGCGGGTGATCTCCCATCTTGGCACCGTCCGGCTCGATCACCGCTTTTCCGAGCATTGGGAAATTCAACTGTTCGGCCGCGCCGGTATCCGTAATTTTAATGGCCCGTTCGTGCAACGGGATACCTTGTTGTGGAGGTTCGGCCCGCATTTGTTGTACCACTTGAACCATCATGCTATTGAGGCCTTCTACGGGTTGGAGGGAAGCCTCAACACGCAATACTCGGGGATTGGAATGGTCCGATTGCTCGACTCCAAGACGAAGCAACCGATCTGGACCCACGAGTACGAAACAGGCTTTTTTCATCCGACCCAAAGTGTCGCAGACCGCGTTGCCGATCAAGTTGCCGATAAGTTGTTGAGTGCCGCCACACGTGCCGACGGTCAGAACCAACCAAGCCACTAGTGCCCCACCCTACGCTCATCATAAAGATCTTCCTATACTGCACGTGACCTTCGCACGTCGTCTATCATGTACTCACAGAGCGAAACCTATATTGTTAGGATACCTCGCACTTTCAGGCCATCCTGTCTTGTGCGACTCTGAGGACCATTGATAAATCGAGTAGTGCAACCCTATAATTCTGTTCCTTTCGGCTAATCAAACGCTTTGGCATTCCGGTAGGTAATAAGGCAGCTTATTCCAAAACAGAGGGAGGATTCGTTATGAGGGCATTCTCGCTGCTGCTTGCTGCTTCCGCTTTGGCGATACCAGCCAATTTCTCATACGCGGGTGAGTCTCACCCCCTTCATTGGGGCTATGAGGGTGACCACGGACCGTTTCATTGGGGGAGCCTGGGACAGGAATTCTCTCTATGTGAAAAAGGCATGGCCCAATCACCGATCGACCTATTACGCACTCATAAGACTCCACTAAACGACATTCAGTTTTCTTATAAAGACGCTCCCTTCCATGTGGTCAACAATGGGCACACACTGCAGGAAGTCGAACCGCTTTCGGAAACGGCCAAGTCCCGCTACCCCAAACACGGGCAGACGGTACTCCACTTCGACAAAGACAGTGCGATTGTCTTCGATGGTGACCTCTATTTGCTTGAACAATTCCATTTCCATGTGCCAAGTGAACACACGGTCGATCAGAAGCATTACCCAATGGAAATGCATTTGGTGCACCACAATGAGCGGCATGAAGTCGCGGTCGTCGCCGTGTTCATGGAAGAGGGCCAACACAATCCGTTTTTTGAGACCTTCTTGGAGCATGCACCTTCTAAGGTTGGAGAAGTCGCCGATGACCATAACCACGCCGTCAATCCGATAACCCTGCTACCGGAACGTCGCTCCTACTATCGATACTTTGGATCGTTTACGACTCCGCCCTGTACGGAGGGCGTTATTTGGGCGGTGCTGCACGATCCGATCGAAGTCTCCGCTGAACAGATCAAGAAGTTCCGCGCGCTCGTGGGGCATGATAATGTGCGACCGACGCAACCGTTGCATAAGCGCTTTGTTCTGGAATCAAATTACACAACCACCGCCGCCCAGCTAAAATAGCCGGCTCAGACAGTTTGCCCGGTTGCTTACTGGGTTCTGTGCGTCTCAAATGGGAAACCCCTGACTCCCCCACGTTGGGCCTGGTCTCTCCAGTCGGGCCCAACGTGGAATCCCACTTCAGCGTCACCAAGATCGTCGATCAACCGTGAAACTCTTGATCAATCGAGTGAGGCCCTGCGATCCGCTCAGCGGACGATTAGGACCGGACAGGGTACATCGTGCACGACATTGTGCGATACGCTTCCGACGAGGAAGCGCGACATGGTGTTTCGCCCATGCGAGGAGACGACAACAAGATCCATCCCCTTTGCCTGTTCCTTGATCATCGCAACCGGTTTCCCAACGGCAATTTGGGTGCTGACCTTATAGGGTGAATAGGACAGTCTGGCAGCGGTTTCCTGAACGAGCTGCTCAGCCTCCCGTTGTGCCTGTTCCGGCGATAGGAGGGTCCCTTCAGCACTCTTTATCCCGCCAGGCGCCACCGCATGGAACACACGGAGTTCCACGGAAGCGGCAATTGGATGGCTGGTCAGCCACTGCACAATTCGGTCTGCGTCATCCCGTCCCTCAATGGCCACCAGCGCCCGTTCCACCTTGCGCACAGGCCCTTTGACGATCAGCGTGGAACGGGACGTGTGGAGAAACACCCGGGCGGATACGCTGCCGACGAAAGCCTCTGACAAGCGGCTTCGTCCCCGCGTGCCGACCACGACGAGATCGGCTTCGTACGTGTCGGCCGTTTCCAGGATGAGCTCAGCGGGATTGGCGCTTTCGTTGATCTGCCGAACTGTCGTGACATCCGACGGAACCATGGCAGCCGCCTTTCCCAGCACTTGACGACCCGCATCTTCACTGTCCTCAACGGCAACCGACAGTTCAAAATACAATCCGAGATCAACGGCGTGAACCAACGTCACCTCCGTCGGGTGGAAGAGCTGAAACGATTGCCTAAGGGCGACGAAATCCTTATCCGATGTGCTGATACCGACAACGATCTTCATAGCAAATCCCCTCCCAGCGATGAGTCAATACCAAGGGGCGCTCTAGCTGTATTGTCCTCCCCAAGTCCGGCTTACGCCTTCTTAAGAGTGGATAGATAGTTTCGAACCATCTCCTTCCATGACAATTGTTCGACTTGTGCGTAGAACATGTAGTGTACCAAAGCGTGAACGCCCATCGCGATGAGCAGTCCCTCAAAGATTCCAAGCCTAAAGACCAATGCCCCGGTCAGTAACGCCAGGATCAAGGCATAGGGACCATAATGGGTGACATGCGTCAGCCCGGCGATCATCTTCCAGCCAGTAAATATCATCACGACGGCTACCGAGAATTTCGGCAAGAGCTCTAAGTATTGTGGATTCAGAACAAAGAATGTGACCACGAACCCGATGATCAAGACGGAAAACTTGGTGTAGGCCCCGGCTAGGCGGTTGGTGGTGCTCTTCGCCAACCCATCCAGGTTGGTCATGCCTCCGAACAGACTCGATCCCATGTTGGCGATCCAGATAGCCAGCAGACTGTTATTACTGTTGCATTTTCGTTTCAGCGGGTCGATCTTTTCGATGGCTGCGTTGCTCATGACTTGCTCAATCACATCGATCAACGCCAGCATGATCGTAAATCCGATCGCGTACATCCACATGACCGGACTCTCAAAATGGGGGATGGGCAATCCGATCGTCAATGGCACATCTTCGACATGGAGCATCGGCACATGAACAAATTGGGCCAAGATGGCTCCGGCACACAAAATGGCGAAGTAGGGCACAGCAGGTTGCGTGCTTTTGAATTTCGCGAACAGGAATAGGAAGAGTCCAAAGCAGACGAACGAGATGAGTCCCATTTGAATCCGCGCCCCGTTGAAGAATGTTTCAGCGGAAACTAATTCGGCTGGGAGTTCATAGGTAAAGGCAAAGAATTTCATCGCGATCTTCAGCCCAATCCCTGCCAACAAGCCTTCGACGAGGTAGTGGGGCACAGCAACCAATAAGTACCGCTGCCAGTTAAACGTCCAGATGATGGCTTGCATCACCGCCGTGAGAAAGATAATGAAGGCCATGTTGGCCATACCGAAGGTCGCGACACCAATCGCCAAGACAGGAGCGAGCCCTGCCGCAATTCCAGGGCAACCGATAAAGTTACCTGGCCTTATCCACGCATTAATCCACCCCACCAAGCATGCAAACGCCACAGTGGCGAGCCCGACCTTGATCGGGTAATCCGACATAATAGCAATGCCCACCGATAACGGGATCGCCATGACGCCGGTAATGACCCCCGCCGCCACATCGCGCCCGAGATACTGGGCCTGGAACGCAGCTGACCCAACGGTGGCCACTTGCCTTAAGGATCTGTCCTGCTTATCCCCTTGGTCTGGTTGGTCTGGAGAAAGAGATGTTGGTGTTCTAGCCGCTGAGATACCATCCATGGTGCAACCCTCCGTGATCTCCCGGGAATCGGATTCTTGTTAAAGAGCCTTGGCAAGATTAGGGCCGGTAAGGATGAATCGTGTAACGTGCTGGAACATAATGGGAAAATTGTGTGTTGTGCATAGAGATCCAGAGCGATGACAGTTACCCGCACTATAGGCCGTGTTCATGCGCACGAAACGTGTACCGATGCACGATCTAGCTCTGAATGGAAAGTGTGGCGAGCGCCTCTTAGTTCTGCGTGCCAGGTTGTTGTCAATTTGACACATGCTTATCCTCGGCAGTGGGTAGGACTTGCTGTCTGTATTGTTTATGGGAGGATCTTAATGATATTTCTATATGGAGTGCGCTATATCAGCATTTCATTCTGCGCCGGTGGAAATTTTGACCGCCATTTGAGGAGGGAGTGTATGAGGCTCTTAATGCGAAGTGCGCTGGTCCTGTCAACGGTAATGCTGCCGGTTCCATCCCTCCATTCAGCTGAGCCGGAGCCCATCGTCTGGGGTTATGAAGGGGATCGTGGACCGTTTCACTGGGGAAACCTGGGGCCCGAATTTTCCCTCTGCGATAAGGGGATGTCCCAGTCCCCGATCGATCTGTTGCACAGCCACAAAATCATGCTCGACGACATTCAGTTTTCCTACAAGGATGCCCCGTTCCATGTCATCAACAACGGGCATACGTTGGAAGAGCTCGAACCGCTTTCGGAAAAGGTCAAATCCCGGTACCCCAGGCACGGCCAGACAGTCCTCCATTTTGATAAAGACAGCACCATCGTGTTCGACGGCGACCTCTACCTCCTTGAGCAATTCCATTTCCATTTCCCGAGTGAGCACACGGTTGATCAGAAGCATTACCCAATGGAAATGCATTTGGTGCATCACAACGAACGGCATGAAGCAGCGGTGGTGGCCGTCTTCATGGAGGAGGGGAAGCATAATCCATTCTTTGAGACGTTCTTAGAGCACGCCCCGGCCAATGTCGGGGAAGTGATCGATGATCATGAACACTTCGTGAACCCGAGTGATCTCTTGCCCAAGCGCCGATCCTACTACCGCTATTTCGGGTCCTATACGACCCCGCCCTGTCACGAGGGTGTCATTTGGGCCGTGATGCACGATCCCATACAAGTGTCGGCGGAACAGATCCAACGGTTCCGCTCCCTGTTGGGTCATGATAACGTGACGGCCGACGCAGCCGCTTCATAAACGCTTTGTTCTTGAATCGAAGTTCTAAGGAATGATGTCGGTCGCATGACGACGCCAATTCCTTTCCTGCTCTGCTAAGCCTTCCTTCAAGAATGTTTCGAGTCAAACCGAGGCAGAGGTCCCAGCTCCTATCCAAGAGCCTTGCCAGCTGTTATCCCCTCCCTTTGAGGCATTGTGAGGATCAACGGGTCTCAGGCATAAGTGGGAGCTGCGAATTGGGTTTGACTGCGACCATGTCACAAATCCTCAACTTAAGCCGCCACACCAGTGATGAGGACGCGCAATACCTGACGTCCCTGCTGATCTACCACCTCGTCGAACGTTGCGGGGGACAGCTGCAATTCAGCGCAGAGGAAGTTCGACAGATCCGGAATGACCTCACCACCAAGATGGTGCAGATCCAGCTTGGGGATGACTTGCGGCTTCGCATCATCGACCGCCTGCCGGAGCTCCGGTAACACCATACCCGAATCGGCAAGAGGCCACCGCATCCCTACCGATATAAGTAGGTGATAGGGATGGGAGCGAGCCTCGCCACGATTTGCTTAGAGATTGATAAAAAACTGTAGTAGGAGGATGTGGTTGATGAGGTTCGCATTGCCGGGCAAGTTGCGGCTATTGAGCATCTGGTTCTGGTAGCCCATGTCCACATTGAAGTATTGATTAAAGGTCTTGTTGATACCGAGGAAGAAACGGTTCTGGTCTAATCCAGCTCCCGGTCCTTTCCCTGTAGACACGCCGACCGTATTCAGGTTGACAAAGACCTCATCATAGGCGACCAACGCCCAATCAGGGGCTTGCGGAATTGGAAAATCCGCGCGCAGCATTTGGCGGAACCGTACAGCAGTGCCGTCTGCATGCTCGATCCACCGTTCTTCCAACCTGGTACGGCTTAGGAACTTAAAATGCGAGAACTTATGCTTGTAGTTGACTTGTTGATAGATCCGATTTTCTTCGAAAAATGGCGACTGAGGTGCCGTATGGGGTTGATTAAAGTTGCCGACCCAGGCATAGCCTTGCCAGATGGAGAGATGTTCCGTCAGTTGATAGCCGATCGCAGGGCGCAGTAAAAGCTGATCGATATTGGTGACATCATCTGCGATACGTGGGTTCGCTTCCATGTAGGCGATGAATCTTGAAGGCAGCTTCACGGTCAGATAAACCGGCGTCCAGAGCCGGAAGTCCGATCTGGTGTTGTCGCCTAACTGAGTAAAGGCTTGAGCAGGCGTCATCCCACCGACTATCACACTCCAGAGCAATACCCCGATCCCCGCCATGCTTAACCAACCTAGATTCCGCCGCGTTCCTGGACTGGGCACCATGATTTCCTCCTCCTGCTGAGAATGTGTTCACCAGGCTTGGGACACCTAATCTCTGTGATGTTCGAATGTAGGTGAGTCAGGCTGCTGAGGAGCTTGGACCCGTAAGATCTTCGGCCTGGATCGTACGACCAGTACCAGGATCACCACTGCTCACGACATCTACTCATTCCTCTCTCTCAGAGATGCAGGGTCTCAGTTCAACCACGCGTTTTACTGCTTTTGAACCTGAAAGACCACAGAAAAATGCGCGTAGAAGAAAAATTGTCCACAGCGGCAAGTGCTCACCAAGAGGTATTGTCCAACACGCTGGCCTCCGCCACATTGCGGAGATGTTTCGATTGTGTTAGCTACTCAGGGATGCTGTACATCTTACCTTCCCTTGCGATTCCCGAGCATGAGATCGAGACCCATGCGGTACGGTCCCAGGGCGCTGGCGGGCAGAACGTCAACAAGGTTTCCACCGCCGTGCACCTGCGATTCGACGTGCGAGCATCCTCATTGCCTCAGGTTTTGAAGGATGAGCTATGCAAGCTGCATGACCATCGAGTTTCGTCGGATGGGGTGATCACGATCAAGGCGCAGCAGTTCCGCACCCAGGAGCGCAATCGCGAGGATGCGCTGACTCGCCTACGGGAATTGATTCAACGGGTAGCAACCCCGCGGAAGAAGCGCAAGCCGACCACGCCATCCAAAGGTTCCCAGAATCGGCGAATCGAACAGAAGAAGCGGCAGGGGCGATTAAAGGCGCTCAGGAGAGCAGTCGACTGACACGAGTTAGGCTCGATTCGGCTCAACCGCGGTCGTCTCGCTGTCGTGATGAGCTAGGAACGAGGATACTTGACCTTGATTGCGCTGGCCCTCGCCTGCTGAAGCAGGGCTTGAGCCTCGGAGATGAATTCAACCCGCTGATGTTTCTTCGCGAGGGCCAGTGCATCGGAGGCCATGACCATGGCGTCGTTGTGCCGCCCATGCCGACACCAGACCTGCGCAAGGGCCAGCCTCGCATTGACGGCTTTCGGCGCTTGTCGCACGACCTGCTGCAAGAGCTGCTCTCCCTTTTCCGAGTCTCCCCCCAGAAAACTTGGTAGTTTCACCAGCAGGGTTCCTTTGGCTGACAGCGCGTCGATATAGCCGGGATTGATTTCGAGGGCTCGATCGAGTTCGTGCATCATGCGGCGGAGCCCGAAGATCGATGTGAGCGATTCTCCATCGATGCGGAGCAGTTCGCCCAAGTTGCAGAAGAGTCCAAAGTGGGCCTCGGCGCTCCCCTCATCGGCCTCGACCGCCTGTTCGCCCAAGCTCTGTCCCTGTTGGAAATGGGCGAGCCGCGTCGCCCGATCGGTGGCGAATCTCCCTTGGTTGCATGCTTCAAGAGCCTGTTTGGACAGTGGAAGGTTCGAATGTTGTGCCGGTGACGGCATCGGCAACAATAGGAACAGGCTGCCTGCCGCGATGGTGACTCTTAGGATAAGTTTCATCTGCGTCGTGTCCGATGGCAAAAGTTGATCTTACGAGAAAACAGCCGACGAGGCAGCAAACTCAGTGCCAACTCGGCCGTATGAAGAAGCCTGATAACTAATTGATAAACTGAAATAACTCATGAACAATTGGCACCACTTCGCACCGGCTGAAGGCACGATGAACACGTTGGAGCAATCCCGTGAACAGAGAGGGACAACACGCTTTCCCGAAATCAGCCAGGGTTGAGCCGCTGTTCGGCTGGCTATCGCTCAGGTATTTGCCGGTTCGGCAGGAGCGACCATCCCGAGAATGTTGAATCCCCCGTCCACGTACACCACTTCTCCCGTAATCCCCCGTCCCAGTGAGCTTACCAAAAACAGGGCCGTGTCGCCAACCTCACCCTGTTCGGTGGCACGACGAAGCGGGGCCGTCTCTTTATGGAGATCCACCATTTTGGTAATGCCCGAGACACCCCGTGCAGCCAATGTCTTAATTGGTCCGGCGGAGATCGCATTCACCCGGATATTCAGCGGACCAAGATCGTAGGCCAGATACCGCACCGTCGCTTCAAGCGCTGCCTTGGCGACCCCCATTACATTGTAATGCGGCACGACACGCTCGCTGCCGAGATAGGTGAGCGTCACAACGGAACCTCCCGCGGTCATCAACGGCATGGCCGCTCTCGTGACGGCCACCAGGGAATAGGCGCTGATGTCGAGCGCCATGGCGAACCCCTGCCGCGAGGTATTCACGAATTGTCCAGTCAGTTCTTCACGCGGAGCAAAGGCGAGTGAATGGATCAGAAAATCGATCTGGCCAAAGTCCTTTTGCACCTGCTGCATGAGGGCAGCGATTTCTCCGTCATTGCTGACATCGCAGGGGAACGCTTGCGCGCCGGGCAACGTCTTGGTCAGCTCCTCCACATTCTGTTTCAGCCGTTCATTCTGGTAATTGAAGAAGAGTTGCGCTCCCTGGCCGGCAACCGACTGTGCGATGGCCCACGCAATGCTGTGCTTGTTAGCCACGCCGATGATGAGTCCTTTTTTTCCCTTCAACAACATGGGGACTGCTCTCCTTGGTTAAAGGTCGCGATCATTCTACAAAATTATTGAGCACTTATGGTCACGCTGGGTAAGCGCAGGCTGATAGCCCCCGCTCAGCCTCCTGGCACGGAACATACCATGATTGAGTCTTCGAGTGAAACGATCTGATCACAACAAGGAGTAACCAGGGCGGTGCTGAGGCAGTTTCGTTTCTGATCCGCCATTCCGCCACAGGACCCTGCAGGGAAAAGCCTTCGCCCTTTCATGAGAATGATTTCGTAACAGACGGATTCTTCAGAAGAATGTACCTAACTTTTTGATTCACCCGCAACGGCATCTTGCTTGCTGAAGAGAGGACAAGTGCCGAATCAGCGGCACACTATTTTAAACCTACATTTTTTAGGGGGAATTGTTATGAAGACCATGTTGATGGCAGTGTTGGCGGTCGCAGTGGCGGTGACGTTCAGTGCACCGTCCTTCGCTGGGGAAGGGAAGAAGAAGAAAGAGGGTGGTGACCACGTTGTCGTGTACGGTGAGAAGAAGAAGGATGAGGGCAATGCCGATGAGATCTTCGCCGACAAGAAGAAGGACGGCGGCAAGGCTGACGACACCTTCGGCGACAAGAAGGAGAAGCCGGGACAGTAAGAGCCCTGCTCCTTTCGTAAGAATCGGCGGATCTGGGGCACTTCTTCGCGGAAGTGCCCCTTTCGTATTTTCTAACCTGGTTCTCGTATCTCCGCAGGCCAGTTCTACTGCACATTCAGGGGCGACGCGTCATCTCCAGGATGTACACAGCCTGTAAGCCGATGATCGTTTTCCCATCCCGAATCGTCCCATCCTGAATCTTATTGATCGCGTCGCTCAGCGGCATTTCGATGATCTCCAACACTTCATCCCGGTCCAGCTGTTGCTGTCCTTTCGTCAGACCACTAGCCTTGTAGATATGAATGACTTCATCCGCGAAGCCTGGAGCAGTGAAGATGCTGGACAGCAGCTCGAACGAGGAGGCGCGATAGCCGACTTCTTCTTCCAACTCCCGCGCGGCGCAGTTCAAAGGATCTTCTCCACGATCCAACTTGCCGGCTGGAATTTCATAGATAAATCCACCGGCCGCGTGTCGGAACTGTCGAATCATGACGACGGTCCCGTCGTCTTTGAGTGGCACCACGGCGGCCGCTCCTGGGTGGCGGATGGTTTCGAGGTCGACGGTGAAGCCGTTCGGTAACTTCACCGTATCCATATTCAGGGTAACGACCTTGCCGGTATAGATGTTGCGGACCATGCGTTGTTCTCCTTCCCTACGCGTCATCCGTCTTCCGGTGAGCCGTGACGCACGAGGCGCATGGCTGAGTTACTTGGAGGGACGGGTATAGAAGGGCGGCTTCACGACCTTGGCGGGAACCAGTTTCCCTCGGATATCGATCATGATGTCGGTCCCGGGCTTCGCGGAGTCTGTGCGAACATAGCCCAAACCGATTCCCTTCTGGAGCAGCGGCGACAGGTTGCCGCTCGTCACTTCGCCGATCGGTTCCGACGTCGAAGACAGCATCGTGAACCCATGGCGCGGCACGCCCTTTTCCAGCAGTTCAAAGCCGACGAATCGCCGTTCGGGTCCTGCTTGGCGTTGCTGCTCGAGGATGGCTTTCCCCACAAAATCACCCTTGGTGAAGCTCACTGCCCAGTCGACTCCGGCCTCGAGGGGTGTTGTACGCTCGTCGATATCATTCCCGTAGAGCAGGTAGCCCATCTCCAGGCGCAGGAGGTCTCGCGCGCCGAGCCCTGCCGGTTTGAGTCCGAAGGCCTTCCCCGCGACCATCAAGGCATCCCAAACCATGGGGACGTCTCCGGTCACATAGAACTCGTATCCGAATTCTCCGGTATAGCCGGTCCTCGCAACGAGACACTCGACCCCGCCGACCTGGACCTTGGTGGACTGTCTCAACTTGAGTTGCGCCAAGACAGCCAATCCCAGGGCCTCCACGATTGACCGTGCGGCCTGCCCCTGCAGGGCGATTTGGGCCATCTCCGTCGAGCGATCCTGGATACGACAGTTAGAAATGCCCTGGCCCTGTGTGAACAGCCAGGCAAGGATCTTGGCCCGGTTGGACGCGTTGACACAGAGGAGGAATTCGCCCGGGTTCTCCAGGCGATAGACGAAGATATCGTCCTTGATACCGCCTTGCTCATTGCAGACCATCGAATACTGTGCTTGCCCGGGCTTGAGCCCGGCGAGATCATTCGTCGTCACGCGCTGGAGGAACGGCTCGGCCCCGGTGCCCCTCACCAAAATGCGGCCCATATGGCTGACATCAAAGAGCCCGGCCTTCGTGCGGACGGTTTGATATTCGTCCACCACGCCGCTGTACTGGATGGGCATTTCCCATCCAGCAAAATCGACGAGTTTGGCCCAGGCGGCGCGGTGTTGGGCGATGAGGGGTGTCTGTTGCACAGTCGCGCTACTTCACCCCGAGCAACTCTACGTCAAAAATTAGTGTGGCGTTCGGGGGAATGACGCCACCGGCGCCGCGTGAGCCGTAGCCCAGGTCGGACGGGATCGTCAGCTTCCGCTTGCCCCCTACCTTCATGCCTTGCACCCCTTCGTCCCAACCTTTAATGACGCGCCCTGCCCCCAGGGGGAAGGAGAAGGGTTGGCCACGATCGACCGAACTATCGAACTTTTTCCCATTTTCCAGCCAGCCCGTGTAATGCACGGTGGTGTTCTTCCCTGCCGTCGCCACCTCGCCGGTGCCGAGGACCTGATCAACATATTTGAGCCCGGATGATGTGGTGACTTCTTGGCCGGTGGAACTATTTTCAGCTGCTGCCATAGGACGTTCTCCTCCTAGGATGAATGTGAACATGACGAGCGCACTGATCGCTATCGAATGCGGATTGGTCATAGCGTTCTCCTTCCGAATAGTCTATGGCATGGAAGCGCAGGCCCGGTCAACCGCGTCGAGCGGTCGAAGAGCGTTCAGCGAAGATAGCCATGCTCGCGGTGTAGCCATGCACGAAGTTCCGATGCCCGATGGGGCCGATTTCCCCTTGGGCAAAGAAGCCCGCCATGGGGATCGAGCCCAGTTGTTCCGCCACGGTGGTGGCATCGTGGTTCGGCCGTCCGAAGAGGCCCTGGCCGCGACCGCAACAGCTGAACATCAGCGCGCCGAGCGGGCGGCTGTTCCGGCCGGACCGGTCCGCGGCAAGGAGAGAGGTCAAATCTTCGCTGGCCGAGTCTGCGTCTCGAAGGTGAAACTGGACCGTCTGGCCTTCCTGAACAACATCACCGACCGCGACGGCTCCTGAGCTTCGATCCGCCCCAAGCAGATTTCGAATGAGAAAATCGCCGCGCTCAAACCGATTCCGATGCTCGTCGATCACAATGCCGAGATGTAACGCACGTTGCCTGTCCTCTTCACACAGGGCCTCGAATACGATCTGCAACCGTTCCAGCGCCGGCATGCCGCCCAGTTCGTGAATGAGATTGCGCTCGGCCTTGGTGACAACAAACCGTTCGCCGATCAGACGGCAACCTTGCGAGATAACGGGGCGGATCTCCACCGCTCCCGAGAGACGAACCCCGACCATGCCGCCGTCGAATACGTCCCCATCGAGGATCAGCCGATTCTCCCCGGCTTCTTGCGCGCCCCCGGCGAGCCCCCCGACCGCCTTGGCCCCGGGATAGCGATCTTCCAACAGGCCGAGGACTTCATGCACTGGAGTGGTAAAGGGATCGGCCAGGACAAGGAAGGTGGCTTCTTCTTCCCCCGGTTCCGGCCATCCGGCAAGTTGAAACTGGTCCTGCGTCGGAGAAAAGGATGAGCGGATGGGGTACAGAGCGACATCGGGCAGTGACGCAGCCCACAGCGTGATCGCCGGGGTGGTTTCCAATTCTTCTGTTCCCGCGATCACCCCTTCCCCGCTGCAGCCGATGAGACAACGTGGCCCAAGCGTCTCCCGGAACACATCGGTCAGGTGGTCGGCCTGTGAGGCATGGTGAGAGGAGAAAAACACACAGGCCAGGTCGATTGAAGCCTCGTCCAGTTGTGGTCGAATTGCATTGACCAATGCCTGCGCAGCAGTTTCCGTTTCCGGTTCCTTCGATAGGGCTACGGCAAAGCGCATGTGGAAACCTCGTTGTTCAGCAATCGAGCGATGCACCAAGCCGGCACTGGGTTAGACACCGGGATCCATCCGTTGAGCGCGGACCTGCGCGAGCTTTTTGTAGTACCGCCAGAGATAGGAGTGGTAATCGTCTACCTGGGCGAGGAGATAGTGGAGTTCCGTGGGATCTTCGGTTTCGAGCGCGTGCACCATTCTTGTTTTCAGGAATTCGGCAAAGGCCTCGGTCTTTTGCACCGCCGTCATCAGTTGCAGTCCGCCGCCGATTTGGTAGTCGCCCATCGACCTGGCCTCCTCCGTTCAGAAATCAGCAGGAATCAGTGGGAAGGATAGCGAGACAGCCCAGGAAATAGCAAGGGTATGTGCGAATGTGATGGTGGACGGTTAGGGCGTCGATCGAGACATAAGGGTCTTGAGTCGCCCCAGGTCGATCGCCTCGGCGCGATGGCCGTCGCGGCCGACAACCGTGGTGGCCATGGTCAGGGCGTTCAGAATGGCTTCCTCCGTGGCTTCGACCGTGGCGGAGATGAGTGGATTCAGATGGGTGTCGGCCAGATGCGTCATGGGAAAGGTTGGTTCCTTTGGATAGTGCGGGATGACGTTGGCGGTGGAAAAGGCGAGCATGAAGTCTCCGCTGCCGTGGCGGGCCGTGGAACCGGTGCGGGCGAGACCCAGCACAGCCCGCTTGGCGAGGCGCGACAATTGCCGGCTATCAAGCGGCGCATCGGTCGCAATGACGATGATGATCGACCCTTCGCTCTGCCCTGGTACGAGCGCCTCCGACGTCTGCAGAGGCGGTTCATTGAGCTTCCCCACCGGCACGCCATTCACGACCAATTCCGGTCGTCGTCCATGGTTGGCGTTGACCAACACGCCGACTGTGTAACTGCCTTCCTTGTCTGCAAGTTGTCGCGATGACGTTCCGATGCCTCCTTTGAATCCATAGGACACCATGCCGGTCCCGGCACCGACGGTGCCTTCTTGTACCGGACCGCTGGTTGCGCCGTCGAGGGCGGCGATCACGTCCTGTTCCGACACGTGCCGGCCCTGGCTGTCGTTCAAGCGGCTGTCGTCGCACTCGGCCACGACGGGGGTAAGGGTGTCGTCCGTGATGCCGATCTCCGGATAACGCCGGATCATCCAGCTCATGACCCCGTTGGCCACCCGGGGGACGTTCAGCGTATTCGTGAGCGCGATGGGATATTCGAGAAAGCCGGACTCCGCCACCCAGGCGAGGCCGGTCATTTCCCCGGTGCCGTTGAGGACAAAGCCTCCCGCCGGGACCTTGTGGTGCCACACGTCGTCTCGTGGCAGGATGACGGTGACGCCGGTGCGTACCGGTCCTTCACCTGGCCTGAGCTTGCCTTCGCCCGAGATAAGTGTCCGGTGGCCGACTCTCACACCGTCCACGTCGGTGATGGCATTCAGCAGACCAGGCTGGTACTGCCCGATGACAACGCCCAGATCTCTCAGCCGTTTCCGACCCGGTTCCGGCTCTGCTGAGGCGGTCGAAACACAACCCGACATCAGGCCGACGAGGCACGACAGTACCAGTAGCCGCACCATTCGAGGCCTGGCTCCCGCGAGACATGGATCGAATCTAAAGGTCATGCGTGCTGCCGTGATGGGGAATCCGCACATCGATCTGCGGATGCTCGGTCATGATGGCGGTACCTAACGACAGGGCCTGCCTCTCTTCACCATGGACCACGAAGACCGTGCTCGGCAGGGGGTCGATGGCCCGCACGTAGGCGAGCAGGTCGTTGCGGTCGGCATGGGCGGATAGACCGTTGAACTTGACGATCTGGGCGCGACGCGGAGTTGGGACCCCGAAGATGGGCACGACGTCCCATCCCTCGACCAGCTTGCGGCCCAGGGTATGCTCTGCTTGGAACCCGACGATCACGATGACATTGGCCTCATCCTGAATCGCATGCTTGAGGTGGTGAACCACACGCCCCCCTTCGCACATCCCGGAGGACGAGATGATGACACAAGGTCCGCGCATTGCGTTGAGCCGCTTGCTTTCTTGTGGTGAGGACACAAAGTGAATGTAGCGAGAAGCAAAGACATCGCCTGTGTCGGAGAAGGTCTTGGAGGTCTCTTGGTCGTAGCATTCCGGATGCCGCCTGAACACGCCCGTCGCTTTGTTGGCCAAAGGCGAATCGATATAAATCGGAATGGGATCTACCCGGCCCTCCCCCACCAGTTCCTTGATGCGCATGACCAGCTCCTGCGTGCGACCCACCGCAAACGCCGGCACGATGATCTTGCTCTTGTGTCTACGGGCATGTTCGATGAGATCTTGGGCCTTCTTCTTCATCTCCTCGCCGAGCTGTTCGTGGAACCGATCGCCGTAGGTGGATTCTAGAATCAACACATCACAGGGCGGCGGTGATTCCGGGTCGCGCAGGATCGGCATGTGGGATCGCCCGAGATCGCCACTGAATAGGACTGTGGTGCTGTTGCCACGCGCCGTATATTTCACCCGCACGGCCGCAGAACCCAAAATGTGCCCCGCATCATGAAACGAGGCGGTGAGCCGTGGCGCGATTTTGATCTGATCTCCATAGCGTTCTCCTTGGAAGCGCCGGAGGACCTTGCGCACATCATCGCTATCGTACATCGGGCGAATACAAACCCGCCCGCGTCGCTTCTCTTTCTTGTTCACATACCGGCAATCGTTCTCTTGGATCCTCGCGGAATCTTTGAGCATGATGCCGGCCAGATCGGCCGTGGCCCTGGTGAGGTACACTTTGCCGGCGAAACCCTGGCCCGGCAACACGGGCAGCGCTCCGGAATGGTCGATATGCGCATGGGAGAGCAGCACGGCACCGAGGGACTTGGGGTCGAACCCGAGATGTCGATTGCGACGAACTGCTTCGTCCCGACGTCCCTGAAACATGCCGCAATCGAACAATAGTCGGAATCCCGGTGCCTCCAGCAGATGGCGGCTCCCTGTCACCGAACGAGCTGCGCCATGGAAGGAGAGTTTCATGCGATGCCGACGCCATTGTGACGGACGATGATGTCCCACGCTTCCTTGGCTGTTTCGGCGTAGTGAAACAGCTCAAGGTCGTGCTGCGAGATGAGCCCGCACTCGACGAGCAGTGGCCAGTTGATCAGACGATCCCAAAATGCACGGCCGACCAGGACAACCACCACCCGGTCGGTTTTCCCGGTTTGCAGCAAGGTGAGCGTTTCAAACAGTTCGTCGAGTGTGCCGAAGCCTCCGGGAAACGCAACCAGCGCCTTCGCACGGAGGAGGAAATGCATTTTCCGGATGGCGAAATAGCGAAACTGAAAACTGAGTCTCGGAGTGATGTAGGGGTTGGGGTGCTGTTCGTGCGGCAGGGTGATATTGAGGCCGATAGACTTGGCGTTTACGTCGGTCGCCCCTCGGTTTGCCGCCTCCATAATGCCAGGTCCACCGCCTGTTACGATGACGTAGTCACAGTGGCCGCCGATCTGGCAGGTCGATGACACCAACCGGCCGAACTCCCTGGCAATGTCATAAAATTTCGAGAGTTCGAGCTGTCGTTTGGCGATTGCCAGGTGCTGTCGGCAGGCTGCGTCCTGCGGTGCGCTTGCTGCCTCCGCTTCCGCCTGCTGAAGTTCTTGTTGTGCGGTTCCGGGCTCCTTGAGTCTGGCGCTGCCAAAGACCACGATCGTGGAGCCGATGCCTTCGTCGGCCTGAATCAACTCCGGTTTCAATAGTTCGAGACCGAGCCTGACGGAGCGCAATTCGTCGCGCTGAAGAAACTCGGTATCCCTGTCGGCCGGGATGTAGGAGGAGGAATGGCCGTCCTGCTGGTGGGTGGGTGACTGGTCAGAAGTGTCTGATCCCATGGCTCGGCATTATAGCGACCACGTCTGTACGCGGCAATGCGTGGTCAGGAAAACCGTTTGTCGGCTAGAAAGGATAGGGGTAGAAGGGAGGGCCTGAGAGATGTCGCTGAAAGCTTGAATGGACCACGACCCCGTGAGAATCGAACGCGACCTGGAATGCGTCGACACCGAGTCCGGTTCGAGAGAAGATGAGATCTGGGTCCACCGGCGTCCAGGGTTTCGCTAGCCATCCGAAATTAACCCGTGAGTATTTCAGGTCTAGAAAACGGTAGGTTGCAACCATTCCCGTCTCGGATTCGCCGATGGAATCCGGTGCCCCTAGTTTGGTGACGATATCAGTGAAGGTGGTATTCCCCGGGGTAATGAAGGCAACATCATCAGGCGTGAGGTTCGTATTCAGGGAGACACGGACGACGTTACAGCCGACTAGCGATAGACAGACCATGGTAACCAGGAAGGAGAAGACGACTTGGTTTCGCATGGTCCACATCTCACTCCCCAAAGGGCCAGAAGCGAAATTTCAACCCATCAGTTCGTTTGGAGGAAATGACATCCTCGACCAGCCCGTCTTGATTCAGGACCACGAAAAGGTCGTCGCTCTTGATGGAGAGACGGGTGAAATTGAGGATGATCAAGAGGAGACTTCCCGCTTTGGCGTCATATCGATAGTATTGGAAGACATCGCGCCCATTGAGTTGAACGAGTCGATCCGGTGCACCCAGCAGATTGATCACGTCTGCTTTGGTGGTTTCGCCCTTGTGAAGGGCGGCAATAGCTTCCGCGTTAATTTCATCTCCCAAGGTTCCCCGGCTGAAGGCGCAGCCTTGGATAAGAATTGCGAGGACGAGGAGACGTATACCGGCTTTTGCTTTCATGGCGTTGCCTCATTTATGGCTTGAGGGCGTGAGGCCCAAGGACGAAATCGTGTTCATACATGTCGTATGCGGAGGGGAGCAATCCGACCCTCCGGTACGCAGCACGGGCTCGTTCATTCTCCCGTGCCACGTACAATCGAATGCCGCAGATGCGGGGATCGTTTTTCGCTTCGTCGGTAATATGACGATGCATGGCCTGGTAGACTCCCCGTTGACGGTAGTCAGGGACAACATACACGCTCTGCACCCACCAAAAGAGCCCGTTTCGCCAGTCACTCCATTCATAGGTGATCATGAGTTGTCCAATGGGCTGACTGGCATCTCTGTGTGAGTACTCAGCGATGATGTAAAAGCCATATTCTGGTTGCGATAATAATGAGCGGATTCCTTCGCGTAATGTGGCCTGATCGAGCCGGCGATCCTCGGTCTCCAACGCCATAGCCGTATTGAACGCCGTGATCGTATTTGTGTCATCCGGGCCGGCGCGTCGGATACAGATAGCATTCGTCATGAGATTTTACTCTCATGCTGATTGCTGGCCGGTGGGCTCAGCCATCCGGTCTTAGGTCGGTAGAAGCCTGCAGAAAATTCCATCTTCATCGCCTCTTCAACCGGGAGATTCAGTGGGCGAAGAACGTGTTCGGGAATCAAGGCGAGAAAGCCGGTAAATGGGTGAATGGCTGTGGGGACGAAGACCATACAGAGGGTTTGAGAGGGCACGACCTGAACAGATGGCGGCGCGTTGCCCATGACGAATCCTAATGCCCAGCAGCCGTCACGGGGAAAGGGGAACGCCACGACTTTACTCCGGCCGAAGCGAGAGCGAAAATTCAGGATGTCGGTCATGCCCTTCAACGTCAGGTAGACGCTTTGGACGAGAGGGATCCGCTCAATTCGCCGTTCGATTCGCGCCAGGATATTCTGTCCCACGACCTGATCGAAGAAGATGCCTGCCAGGATCAAAACAAGGACCAGCAGGAACAGGCCAAGTCCAGGAATTCGATAGTACATGTATCGACCGACGAGGTCGTCCAGGGTCGTAAAGAGAGTTGAGAGGATGAGGAACGTCGCGCAGGCGGGCACCAACACAATGAGTCCAGCGACGCAGGTTTTCCAGAATGCTGTAATCATGGCCTATCGCTTCGGTGTGTGTTGGTCAGTGTACCAGATACGATCCGCGAAAAGCAGGCGCGTACGAGGCCTTGCGGTCATGCCTCCTGATGAATTATTCTTGTGACGGCGGTTCACTGGACGTCTTCATGTCATGACACTTGACCCGGATCTTCTTGCGATCTTGTGTTGCCCGGAAACGAAGCAGGAGGTCACACTCGCCGATGCTAGCCTTATTCAAAAGGTCAATGCCGCCATTAGCAAGGGCCATCTGAGAAACAAGGGCGACCAGCTTTTGGTCGAGCAGATCGAAGGGGGGCTGATGCGTGAGGACCAGAAGATTTTGTATCCGATCCGCGAGCGAATCCCTGTGATGCTCATTGAAGAAGGCATTCCACTCGAGCAAATCCTACCTAGCACCTAAACCAAGTGCTTCTCCCTTATCTTCACAGTGAACGTTCAGCCGCTACGAATGGAAGAATAGATCCAGGTGGTTCTGGGTTCCTCCTTGAGGTCAACGACCGCAAAGCCTTGTGTTTTAGGATTAGGGTCCGATGATTTGTATCGGCTTCACGGGATTTTCGGTTTTGGATCCAGTGGAGGTCCCACAGTGGACACATAGGTATTCGTAAAGATTTCCGCTGGGCAATACCAGAAGGAGGCGTTCGTGTGTCGGTGTAGCCACCTGACAGCGTGGGCAGAACAGGAGGGAGGCCCTGAGAGAGTCAAACTGTCGTTGTCCCTGGTTTGCAGACGGACGGTTTCGGCTGACTCGTTGGCCCCCAAGTATGCCCGGAGGTCTTCCCTGCGGCTGTCGCATGACTAATTTTATGGAGATATGGAGTTGACCGTCAAGAGATCACACGGGGCCTGCGTTGCGAGAGGTGCGTAACGACTCGAAACGACCTTATGATCGTCTACGAGTCGCCGTGCAGCTACCATTCATGTCTCTCCTGAATGGGACTCAGCATAGGCTGCGTCTAAGCTGGTCATACTGCAGTTTTGGCAGATTCGATTTCTGTGGCCGTGATAAGACTCGAAAGGTAGTCTGCCACGAAGTTGAGCGCTTCTTCGCGCCCGTCTGCACGACGCCCCTTTTCTCGCCGCTGGACAGAGAGCTCGTGTTCAAGGTCCGATTTTACCTCTCCCAGGATTCGCTGCAGGGATGATGGGGTGAGATTGGTATCCATGTCTTCCAGTTCCTGACAACGATCCAAGACCCAATTCAGTCCTTCAATGCGTCCGGCGTAATGCTCCTGCTCGGCTGTATCGATCCGGGCCATTGCGGTGGCGAACGTTTGGGCTTCGTAGATGAGATTATAAAAACTGGTGACGCCGCGTTGTAACGATGGATTCATGATGCTCCTTTTTTCCTAATGATGAAGCGCAATTATACATCAGATTGGTGGAGGGACAAGGAGTATTTTTTCCACTACGTGAAGAGGAGCGAATGGAATTCGTTCATGAATCCATAGTACAGAGGGGCAAAATCTTTAAGACAATCAGGGCTCGTCTCTTTGAGTCGTTTAAAGAAGAATACCTGTCCCCGTGGGTCCAGCTGCTCAAGGAGTTGGCTGAGTTCAGCCATGGAATAGCTTCCCGATGGCACACTTAGAATATAGTGGACCAGCCGTTCGACGAATTGCTGCTCCACATATTCGCTGTCGAGGTAGCCATCAGGGAGTTTACCCGACGCAAGGAACTCATCGAATGGGATTGCTTGAGCAGCAAATGGGATGGATTGCTGCGGATGGGATGTCACGCTGAAACTGCTCCCTCACAGACTGGGCATGGTAGTCTTTTTCAAAACTGTACTGGAGGGAATGAATCTCGTCAAGTGCGCAGAAGATGCAGCATTTGCTGAGCCGAAAGACCGATGCTCATGGATAATCCGGCTCTACCACTCCCCGATGGATGCACATAGATCGTCGCCTATGCTGGGCGATACGCAGTATGGGGCGATGGACGGCCCACGTAATCCAGTGCTGATCCAATTCCCAGCTATCGCGGAAGGTCTGCTCGTGGCGTGGTCTAGTTGATCAGCCTTCAGTCCACACAGCAAATACAGAAGGGCGGCCCCCCTTTCGAAGAGCCGCCCTTCGAGCGCGGAGTTTAGTTCTAGGCTTACAACCAGGTCACGCGTTCTGCCGGTCTGATGTAGATCGGCTCCTCAACCTGAACACGCGCCACTTCCTTACCCGACTTATTGAAGCCCAACACGGTGTCGTTGTACATCTCGAACCGTTTCCCGTGAATTTGGGTTTCAAACACTTTCGGTCCAGGAATGACGTCGTAGCGGAACACAATCTGTTGGCTTGCTCTCCACAGCTGGAGGACGGCCAACAGCTCCCGGCTCGGAACCAGGTACTTCTCAATGGCATTGTCTACGCCTGGACCGAACATTTGTCGCGCATAGCCGCGCGGCGAATGCCTTGGTGGGATGTAAAATCCGTTCGGTTCCGTGCCCCATTGGGGATAGAGAGGCAACGCCACTTGTTCAACGCGGATCGCGTAATAGAGTGGATGCCATCGATCTTCAGCCCAGAGACCGTCTTCACCGATGCGCATCAAGCTCTGCATCCGAATCTTACCAACGCAGGCCGCCATACAACGAGTTTCCATCGGTTCCCCACCGGTCAAGGGATCTTTCCCCTCGATTCGTGGATAGCAGGCGATACACTTTTCACTGACGCGGGTGGTGCCTCGGTACATCGGCTTCTTATAGGGGCACTGTTCCACGCACTTCTTATACCCACGACATCGGTTCTGATCGATAAGAACAATCCCGTCTTCAGGCCTCTTATAAATCGCCTTTCGAGGGCATGCTGCCAAGCATCCTGGATAGGTGCAGTGATTACAGATACGCTGAAGATAGAAGAAGAAGGTCTCGTGTTCCGGAAGGCTGCTGCCGGTCATCTTCCATGGTTCGTCTCGAGAGAAACCGGTCTTATCGATCCCTTCGACCAACGCCCGCATCGAGGTCGCCGTGTCTTCATAGATGTTGACAAACCGCCATTCCTGGTCTGTCGGAATGTACCCGATAGCTGCTTGCCCGACCTTAGCGCCGGCGTCGAAGATCGTCATTCCTTCAAACACGCCGTAAGGGGCATGGTGCTTCCGTCCAACCCGAACGTTCCACACTTGGCCTCCGGGATTCACCTGCTCGATCAGCTGCGTAATCTTGACATCGTAGAACTGTGGGTACCCGCCATAGGGCTTGGTCTCCACGTTGTTCCACCACATGTATTCCTGTCCCTTAGAGAAGAGCCAGGTTGACTTATCAGCCATGCTGCAGGTCTGACAGGCCAGGCAGCGATTGATGTTAAAGACGAAGGCAAACTGCCACTTCGGATGTCGCTCCTCGTAGGGATACAACATCTTCCGTCCCAGTTGCCAGTTATATACTTCAGGCATAGTCTCCTCCGTAATTCGTCAGTGGCAAAGTTCGAATCCTGTTGTGTGGCTTATGTTGTGACGCCCACACCCAAGCTGTCGACTTGCTTTGCAGTTAGACCTTGATCTTGATGTGCTCCCCTTTGAGCCACTTGATCATGAACTCATTCTCCTGACCAGGGGTAAAGCCGGTCCGAACCGGTTCCCAAGGACCTCGCGCTCCAATACCGCCGTCTTCCGCCTTGGTGATACGGATCAGACATTCCTTCGGCACCGTGTTGATCGCATGGTGGTCGACCTGGTAGCCCCATTTGAACTTCCAGGCGACTGCGTGTTTTCCGGGCAAGGAGTCTGTTTGATGGATCGGCATGAGCCAATTGCGAGTAAAGGACTGCTGCGCTCCATACCGGAAATTGGATTGATAGCCGGTATCGATCGCGATGGCTCGACCGTCTGGCCTGGTTTCATGTCCCTTCACCGACTTTGCCGTAGCCACGTACGGCGCATGCTTCGCCATGGTGACGTGGTACGGATATGACGGGTTGTACTTTGCACGAATCATTAAGCGAGCCACCTTGTAATAGGGATCGCTCGGCTTCCATCCGCGATAGGGTCGGTCAACCGGGTTGCCATCCACGTACACGTAGTCACCGTCATTGATGCCTCGGTCTTTGGCCGCCTGCGGGTTGATATGGATCTGGTGTTCGCCGACCCCTGGAGTCCGTTTATCCATCCGATACGGATCACCAAAGTTTGACTCGTAAATCTGTACCCAATCGTTCACCGACCACTGGCTATGGACACGGTGACGGGTTTTCGGCGTCACGCAGTAGAATTGGTAGCCCTTTTCCCACAGCGGGTTGGAATGCCGCATGATTTCATGCCACGACAACTTGATGTTGCGGACTGTTTTGTCATCATGGTGCTGTGCGGTGATCGGGATACCATAATCATCGGGTCTGCAATACGGATTCGTCGTGAAGATGGCATTCGGCAAGTAGGGTGTCGCCTCGGGACCTTCACGATGGGAGATAAAGTTTTCGCCGTACTCGATAGCTTCTGGTTCGATACGATAGTTTTCGTATCGTCCGCTTCGAGTCCACATCGGCTTCGACTCGTTGGTCTCCTCCCAGAACGGATGCCGCGGGTAGGTACGGACCATCACCATCCAGCCTTTTTCTGACTTGAGCATCACGTCGGCAGAATAGCCATAGAATGTGCTGGAAGCATCGAGCATACGTTGCGCGTAGACGTCGACACGGTTGGCATAGACCATCGCGAAGTAATCGCGCATCCGCTTATCGCCGGTCATATCGGACAGTTTGGCTGCCACTCCAGCGAAGGTATCGAGGTCGTTTCTGGTGTCATACAACGGCCGGATACCACCCTTCCAGATCTGGACCCACGGATTGGAGACTGTCACGGTCATTTCCGGATAGGTGAACTCCATCCAGGAATTACAGGCAAAGGCGATATCGTTATGGTTGACATCGGACGTCATCTCGATGTCCTGCGTGATGAGGCATTCGATATTCGGATCAACGTTGCGCACCATATCGTAGTGGTGCTTGGCGTTATTCAGGACGTTGACATTGACCACCCAACGTAGCTTGCTGGGAGTCGGCATGTGCGTCTTCCCGGTGAACACCTTTCGTCCATACTTCGGCGTATTGACGATCAAGGCCGTATCACCGTGGTTCCAGTACCCAACTTCCTCACCATAATAATAGGATCTGGTCTTAATTTCCTTGCCGTGAGCGTTTGGATCCAGCGTAATATTGAATGGATCTTCTCCGGTATGAACCGAGAGACCAGCTCCGGACCATGGCGTCGCGGTCCATGTTCCGGCCTTGTAGTTACCGGCCCAGGTATGCTGCCCGGTCCCGAACTTTCCGACGTTGCCGGTGATGATGAGCACCATCGCGGCTGCCCGTCCGTTGGGAGTCATATGGAAATAGTGCGTGACACCTTCGCCGTTGTGGATCGCAGCCGGCTTAATCGTACCTGAGTCACGAGCCCACCGCACAATGAGGTCCTTCGGCGTCCGGCAGATTTGATGGACGGTATCCAGGTCGTAATCCTGGAAGTGTACGAGATACATCTGCCAGACCGGCATCGCATCGATTTCCCGACCATTGAGCAGCTTGACCCGGTACGTACCGGTGAGGGCCGCATCAATGCCGCTGTTCATATAGTGCCAGCCGACCTGTTCCCGATGAAGTGGAACCGCCTGTTTCTTATTGAGATCCCAGACCATCATCCCACCCAGCCGCTGGATCTGATCAGGCTTCAGGGATTGAATGCGACCCGAATAACTCTTCGAGAAGTCGGGGAACTGGTAGTTTGCCACGACATCGCGCGGATCCAGGTACTGCAGGGTATCCGTGCGCACCAGGATGGGGGCGTCAGTAAATTGCTTCAAGAAATCCGTGTCATGCATATTTTCGTCGATGATGATTTTCATGGCGCCCAAAAAAAGTGCGCCATCGGACTCAGGACGCAGAGGCATCCAGTAGTCCGCACGATACGCGGTCGGGTTGTATTCCGGCGTGATGACCACAACCCGTGCGCCGCGCTCGATGCACTCCAGCTTCCAGTGCGCTTCCGGCATCTTGTTTTCGACGAAGTTCTTCCCCCAGCTGGTGTTTAGCTTGGAGAAGCGCATGTCGGACAGGTCGATATCCGACCCCTGAACACCCGACCAGAACGGATGTGAAGGATTTTGATCTCCGTGCCACGTGTAGTTAGACCAGTATCGTCCGCCCTGTGCCTGATCGGGACCGACCTTACGAATCCAGGTGTCCAGCAATGCATTGATCCCGCCGTTCATGCGGGTATTACCCATCTTACCGACAATACCGAGGACCGGCATTCCAGCACGATGCTTAAAGCACCGTGTTCCGGCACCCTTCATCATTTCGATCATTTCCGGTGCATAGCCTTGCTCACGAAGGCGGCGTGCTCCAGCTTCCCCGCTATACCGTGTGGCGATAACGATCATCGCCTTGGCTGCATAGGTGAAGGCGGTATCCCATGACACTCGGAGCATGTCATCGAGGAAGCGGCTGTCGAATTTGTATTTCCGTTTGGTTTCAGGTGTGAGTTCGGGAGACCCGTCGTCCATCCATTGCTTCCAACCCTTTCGCATCAACGGACCTTTCAAACGATAGGGGCCGTACACTCGGCGATGGAACGTGAATCCTTTTAGACACATGCGCGGGTTATGGGCGAACGTTCCACGATTCCCGTATAGGTCTTCATACGTCTGGTGATCGTAGTTCTGTTCCACGCGCATAACCACTCCGTTCCGCACGAATGCACGGACGCGGCATGCGTGCGTGTCGTTCGGAGAGCACACCCACGTAAAGGATGAATCGTAGCGGTATTGATCGTGGTAGACACGCTCCCAGGAGCGGTCAGGATAGTCTCCCAGCGGGTTTCCGACCTCGATCACCGGCTGAAGTGCCGTCAATGCCAAGACGTTGTCCGCCACGGCTGCGGCAGCGACAGTTCCGGCAGAGACCTTCAGAAATTGTCGACGTGACAAGAACATTGTTGATACCTCCTCTAAACTTGTAAACTTGAAGGACCTTGTCGTTTCCCTTTATCTTGGTCAGTTCTTAACGTTTCTTAATCTACAAATCGGGAATGTGATCGTCTCTATACCAAACCGAAACCACAATTCACACTCCATATCAATACCCAAAAAAGCAACAGGCATATAGCACTGGTCTTGACCGGTTGCAACCCAATAATTTCGCAATATTCAAACCACTTGAATGCGTTTAACTCGACGTTACTCCTGACTGGCCATAACCACTTGAAATAATAGATGTTGTTCTATTCATTCTTTCATGATCCGCATAGCCAGCGATCAATCAATTGTGAGTAGTTTACGTATCATGCCACGATAGACCAGAACGATGAGTTCTAACATTATTCCAGATATGCGTTTTGATATTAATAAGTTAGGCTATTTCGTGGCGGGCGTTTTTCTTATTGTTACGATAAAGTAATACTTTCACATCTGTTACCGATTTCACCTATGGTTTACCTCGTTAACTCGTGGCTTGACAGGGCCCTGGCAGCTCAGTACACTCCGGACCTTCAAGCCTCTCGAGCGGGAATAGCTCAGTGGTAGAGCATCGCCTTGCCAAGGCGAGGGTCGAGGGTTCAAATCCCTTTTCCCGCTCCAAAGGCACTCTTCTCCCTTCTGTCCTGGAGAACTGTCACCCTGCTCATCCTTGCCCTTAGCATTAGGGTTTCTCTAACGACGTCAACTGCGTCAGCCTGTCTTTCGCTAACTGCAGTTCGTCATCGGTCAGAGATAGTCCACCGAACCGAGCTCTGCAGTAAAGGTCCGTAATTGAGGCAACTGCGGGATCGGCGTCACTCCATCTCGTGCGAGTGACGTGAACAAATTCCCATGGCGTAGTGCCGGCTGTTTTTACGATACCTTTATCAGCCAAACGTGCAATCATCTGTTTGTAGAGTTCTACGATGCGCTGCTCTTCCGGTGTGATCTTCTTATCGACACGCATCCTTCCCATGATTCCTTTCATACCCAACCAGAGAAGAAGGATGAGGAATACAAGGGTACAACCAACCATGGCCGCCTGAGGCTGAACGCTACCTCGGAAGGCCTGATCAGGAAACATCCCAAGCAGTCTCGTGAGGGGACTGAGGATGGTGACCATGGAATCGAGCGTCCTATGGCCGACGGATTTCCCACCCGATTTCAATTCTCGAACAACAGCCAGTTGATCCTCAGCGCTATATTGCACAAAAAACCGGTTCCACTGCAGCTTGACACTGTCCATGATGCGTTCCAAAGCTCGCCATGCAGGGTTCTCATTCCTCACGGCTTCGTTTGACGGCGGAGTCGGATCCATCATGACCCATCCCGAATGCGGCAGGTTCACCTCCACCCACGCATGGGCATCTTGCTGGCGCACCACGTAATAGTTCCCATACTCATTCCATTCTGCGGCCAGAAACCCCGTGACAAGCCTGGATGGAATTCCTACCATCCGCAGCATAATCACCATAGCCGTCGCATAGTGCTCGCAATACCCCGTTTTGCGAATGAAGAGAAATTCTTCGAGCGGGCGATCCAAGCCTGCCAGCGGTGCATCCAAGCTATATCGATAGTTGCGCGTCAGGAACGTTTGAATGGCTTGCGCTTTTTCATAGGAACTGGGGTGGGAGCGTGTGATGTCTTCCGACAACCTACTGATTCGCTCGGACTGATAGGGGATTTGCAAGAAATGCCTGGCGAATGACTCGGGGTGTTGAGGTGCATCGGAACCAAGATCGGCCGGCAGCAGGGGATTTGATCGAGACACGACGGAGTATTCGATACGGGAGGCGCTGGGAAAGGGAAGATACACCGAACCGGCTAGATCCGACTGGACCGCCGGGAATTTCCCGCTGATTCGTTCAACGAAGGGTGCGCCGAAGAGGACGGCTGTATCGAGCGGTTCCAAAATTATGTTCTGCTGGATGCTGTCACCGAGCCTTGATCCCGTCGGACCTTGCAGACCACGTATGATAAACGTCCCTGGATTTTCTTCGCTGAGGTTCCGCCTGTAGCTCAATCGATTCGTCCATGACTTGCCGTCGTACTGATCGAATGTGAGTCCCCGTACATACAACCGGTCCAAGGAGTAGGGGGCCTGACGAGTCAGCTCGACCCGCATCACGACGCTGGGATCGCGTTTGATCGGTCCGATCGCCCCCAAGTTGACCGTCTCAGAAAAACCCGATGTGCGAATGTTTTCCCCGAAACTTTTCTGATAAAAGCCCGCGCTGAGCCGAGGAATCGTGAAGAAAATCGCCACGGTCATCCCGAAACAGACCAGCGCCAGTCCATTCGCAAGCCAAAAGAGCTGAGGCGTGACTCGGCTCAGCGGCTCACCCCGTACCAGCGAAGCGCTCATCGGTGAGACGCCTGCGTCCTCAGATCCCTTGGTAATCTGGAACAAGATCAGCGTCCATACCCCTGCCACGAGATAGAGCAAAAAAATCGGGAGGTACCAGAGATCCGTTGTGAGGGCCCCTGATGCAAGAATGGCAACAAGACTGATGGCATAGAGATGGAGATAGTCCCGGCGCTGTTTGAGGTTGAACAGCTTAATGACCATGAGGATCATGAGAAAATGAATTCCCGCCGGCAGAAGTTCGCCTGACACCAAAAACATATCCACCCAAAACCCAAGAAACCCGATGATGACCAGGAGGTTCCATCCAGCCGGTGAGACCGGTGAGAATGGTACGTGCGGGGTAAGGTGCCCGTTGGGTCCGGCTGCCACGTGCCGGACGAGCACGGCGATCAGGGCCACCCCGGTAAAGACCGCCAACCACGCAGGCAAACCCGAGCCGAGCGTCAGTCCGATGAATGACACCGCCGCCAGCAGAATTGAGGTCAGACGCAGGGCCTGACTATAAACCATGGACCCCTCCGATGACGGGCTGACCGTTGATCAGAAGCGTCGGGCGATTCGGATGCACGCTTGCAACTCCATCCCACGACTGGATCACGATCTCCATCCCTCCCTCAGTTTCGGAGTGATCGACCTCGCGGTGTTCACTTGCATCGAATTCTCCCGTGGGCGCGCTTCGTTCACAGAGGGCGAGCATGCGCAGCAGGTCGTAGAGGTGGGCGTCCCCTTGACCGAATACGGAGCAGGTCGACCCCGCGATCAGTCGAACGAGGTAACCTTGGTGCGACAAGTGCTGAACCAAGGACGCGGCCACGGAGACCGCCTGTTCAAATGTCACATCGTGGCTTGCGGGAGCGGTGGTCGGCAGGTGAACGGTCGCTCGGCGTTGCTCTTCGGCTTCGGTTTCTCGGACCGTCAACTGCGAGGTCCGCGCGGTCGTCGGCCAGTGGATGCTCCGCGAGTCATCTCCGGCATGATATAGACGCAAGTTGTAGAGGTCGCTCCCGTGGCCCCGGCGATGAAGGCTCTGCTCTTGACCGGCACTCATGAGACCTCGGAGCAGATTCTCACTCAGCGGGGTGATTTCCGGACAAACAATGACCGTTCCCTCCACCTGGTACAACGCTTTCTTCATGAACAGTCCGAAGGGAAATTCCGTCGCAACGCGAACCCCTTCAAAATGCAGCCTCCCGCGTCGCCTCGCCAGAAACGGATACGACACCAACCGGCTGGCCCCGGAGGGCAAGTGGTGAACGGTGACCCCACGGTCCAGGTCACGACCATCACTCACGTCAAAGATCACCAGGGAAAAACTTGGGAGACTTGATTTCCGGTTCTTCACCACCAGCGTGGCGGTGGCCGGTTGATTCACCACGATGAGATCGGGAAGATGACGGTGAAATTCCAGCCGTCGTAGGCAGTATTCCGCGACGATCCCCGAGATCAAGATCAGACTCAGCATCATGGCGAGTGGAAGATAGAACAGATTGTTCCCGGTATTGATGGCAGCAATGCCGATCGCGAGGGTAAAGATCAAGAACTGAAGGCCTTCGGACGTGACCCGCGTGGACCGGTGGCGAAACGATCGTCGCACAAAGACGGGCATTTGAAGGGGCATATCCCACTAGCTCCACATCGGCCAGCTCGTGTCAGGAGGGTTTTAGACAGGGACTGGAATCGACTCGACCAAATCCTGGATGATCTGCTCGGCCTGTTCGGAGCTTCGCTGGCGTGAACCCTGTGCGCGAGCCACCATGATGCGGTGAGACAGCACGATGGGGGCCAACTCTTTCACATCGTCCGGCAGGCAATAGGTCCGACCGCGAACAAATGAGAGCGCTTTGGCCGCTCGGCTCAACGCCAGCGCGCCACGCGTACTCACGCCCAAGGACAAGAGATCCGACTGTCTTGTGCTCTGAACGATCGCGAGAAGATAGTCGGTGATGCTCTCTTCCATGCGAACCTTATCGACCTGGTCCTGCAGCGCAAGGACATCGAGCGCGGTGAGCAATGGGCAGAGCTCTTCGGCCGGATGCAACGATTGCGGGCGCTCCAATACCTTTCGTTCTTCTTCAGGCGCTGGATAGCCGATACGAAGCCGCATAAGAAAACGATCGAGTTGCGACTCGGGAAGCGGAAACGTGCCGTGATATTCAGCGGGATTCTGGGTCGCAATGACCATGAAGGGCTGACTCAAGGGATAGGTCTTATTGTCGAACGAGATCTGCGCCTCGCTCATCGCTTCCAAGAGACTACTCTGAGTTTTCGGTGTCGTGCGATTGATTTCATCCGCCAGGACGATGTTAGCGAAGATCGGACCTGGTATGAACTCAAAGGCCTGTTTCTGGCGATTGAAAATCGACACGCCCACGATGTCCGATGGCAGCAGATCACTCGTGAACTGAACTCGCTTGAAGGAACAATCAAGCGACCGGGCTAAACTATGGGCCAACGTCGTTTTCCCAACCCCGGGGACGTCTTCCAGGAGCAGATGTCCGCGAGCCAGAAGGGCCACGATGCTCATTTCGATCACATGGGGTTTCCCTTTGATGACCCGAGCAATATTTTCCAAGACATCTCGAATGGTAGGCGTCGAATTCATGTTGGGACTAGCGCGCGGGAGATCGCTGTAGAAAGACTTGATGATCCGACACGGTCGAAGTCTAACAAAGGGTCTAAAATCGGTCAATTATTCATGTTTTTTCGCCGCTCAGGTCCCGGACCGAGATCTCTAGGCTGGAACCAGTGTGACCATCCAGGGTGGAACTTCTTCGCGCATGGAAGAAAATTGCCGTGCGGTGCTGCTCGCCGGGATCCCCGGGACGGTGGCTCCTCGGCGGATCCGGATGTACCGGAACGCAGCAGCAGTGCCATCAGTCGCGGGAGGATACTCATGCCGGAGATCTCCAAGGCTCGACAGGTCGATGGACTCACCGACCGGCAGACCGACGAGAACCTCGTACAGGTCCTCAAATATCTTCGGTAGAGTCTCCCTGGTAAAGGGTGCTTCTTGCGGCCGATAGCGTGAATCGTCGAGCAGCTGCGCAAGGAGTTCCCAGAATACTTGATCATCGACTGCCCCCAATACACAGACGGCTCCGCGGCGGGCAAGCAGGTTCAAAAGCGCCAGAGGACCGACGATGTCGAACTTCCATGGTGGGAACAGCAGGACTCGGTCGCCATGTTGTACTTCGAGCGCCAATTCGTTTTCGTAGCGAGTGGAGCGAAAGGCGCCTTTGGTCCGTCTGAGCTCTTGTTCGATCAGCGATCGCGAGAGTCTCGTCGGCTCGTAGGCGAAGGTGGGACTCGCGGGCGCCCAGCAGGTGGCCATGGTGTAGCGAGGGGCTAGCAACTCCTGCTCATCCAGATGTTCAAGCGCAAACATGTCCTGGTTGCCGAAGAACGCAAACGACAACCCAGGTGTCTGCTGTAACCTCTGGAGCCGATCCTGTTTGGCGTGAAGAGGGCCCCCCAGGTGGGATCGAGGGTCGAGTCGGTCCAAACCGTGTACAATGAATTGTCGATTGTGGCGTGTGAGTTCAGTCCCATAGAGATTGACTACCTCCTCCGCAAAGGAAAGGTCGCCGGCTCCGATATCGAGCAGGGACGGGACATCTGTGTGGCGAAGAAGGTCAAAGGGGTTGTCCGTGTGACGAACCTCTCGTTCTAGTTCTTGGCTGGTCATCCTCGTCGTCGGCCACTTGCTTCTGGATGCGGGGACTAAGTTGAAAAAGACACACAGGGCGCGAAGGGCCTTCGCTGGGGGGAGGCCGGTGAGCAATGCGAGACCTTCTCCGTCGAGATCTTGGACCCGGCGCGGTGCTTCTCGTTCGAATAGGCGGAGCAGAAGCTCCTTCACCGAGGATTGAAGATTTGTCTCCAGCATGACGGCGTGATGGAGTCGTGCAATGGTTGAAGCGAGGGTGGCCGCTTCGATCAATCTGCGTGTGGCTTCCCATTGTTTTGGGAAGCGGCGAGCGCGATGACTCACAAGGCGGCGGAACTCAGCGAGTGGGTCGGAAATCATGGTGTGTGAGGAGCTGTACAGGTTTGACGACGAAGTCAAATTTTAAATCGAAGCATAGTGATCTTCTTTCGTCAGGGTCAAGCGCGCTTGTTCGCGTTCGATCATTGTGGTAGGACTGGTGTTATGAACAGAGCTTTGTTTGTAATCAAATTGTTGCAGTGCTCGTTCGCGCAAACTCTTCTGGTCTGCCTGCTCGTATTTCCGATCGGCTGCGCGATAGAGCACGCTGGCGGCCCCAGTACCAACCCCAAGGCTGAATGGCAGCCCTGGCAAATCATTGACACACAGACCGGCCAGGTCATCTCGTTTGCCGATTTGGTCAAGAACTTGGAACAGCAGGACATTGTTTATCTGGGAGAAGAACACCACAACCCCTACCATATCGAGGCGGCCTTGAAGGTGTTGACGCAATTGGTTGAAGATGGGATTGAGCCCACTATCGGGATGGAGATGTTCGGGTGGGACGGCCAGCCAGCTCTGGACGCCTATGTCTCGACCACCCGACCGGTCACGACTGAGTTTTTGGAGCAGGTACGCTGGAAGCAAAATTGGGGCGGCGCATTTGACGATTACGCGCCATTGCTCATGTTCGCTCGAGACCGACGGTTGTCCGTTCGTGCCATGAATCCACCCAAGCCGCTGATTCGCCGCGTCGTGAAACTGGGACTCGACCAAGCCAAACAAGGCCCAGAATGGGCCTCATGGGGACTGGATCAAGAGGAGATCGTTGACGACCCCTCCTATCGTGAAAAAATCTTCGATCAGCTCCAACGGTGTCATGGCGGGTCTGCGGAGCACTACCGCACGATGTATGAGGCATCCATGGTTCGTGACGAAGGTATGGCAAGGACGCTGGCCCTGAGAGAAGTAGAGTTCCGACATGATCATGTCGCTCCGCGTCGTATCATCGTGAGCTACACTGGTGGGGGCCACGTCCAATACAACCTGCCTGTGCCCAAGCGTGTAGCCAGGCGCCTGGGAGGACAGATCAAACAGGCGACGATCTACCTACTTTCCTTTGACCCGAGTAAAACGGAGGATGTTCGTACACTTATCCAAGAACCCATCGCCGACTACATTTGGCTCACGCCGATCGGTAAAACACGCCCGGTGAAACCCTGCCGGTCGAGTTCGCACTCCTCCTTTTATGAGCCTGTGGATAAAGATCCACCTCTTAATCCCCTAATCCACACAATACTTGACAGCCTTTAGCTCGCCCGGCAGACTGGGACCACCACCACTCAAGAACTTCTTTGGCATTGACGATGCGAAACAAGATTCCTTGCAGTGCTGAGCGACTTGGCTTGTTGGATCCCCAGATGATCCAAGCCGTTTCTGAAGCCTCCGCCTTTCAATTTGCTCAGCAGTACTTGACCGAGAATCGAGTCCGCATCGTGGAGGCTGGCGACGTCCAGATCACGTCGGCCGTCATCGGCAATGCCGGCCTGTATGAACAAAGTATCAGTCTGAATGACGGCCATCTCCTGTCCAAGTGCTCCTGCACAGTTCCCGAAGAACCCATCTGCCGCCATTGTATCGGGGTCCTGCTGGAATACCATCGATCGTCGCAGCCGAAGCCATCGCAGAACGCCGTTCCTTCGGAAGAATCCAAATCCCCAACTCAGCCTGCTCCTTTTGGGAGCAGGAAGACAGCCACGAGCAATTCATCTGTTGCCGATGTGAAATTGAGTGATGTCATACAGTTCATGGAATGGCTTCCATCGGCCACGAGAGCAATCCAGACACAGGGACAGCTTCCTGCCTCTCCTCAATGTGATTCCGCGGAGGTTTCGACCTGGATCCAGGCCATTCGTACTTTGGCGGAAAACCGTCGCGAGAGCGATCAGGCGGCCACGAGACTGAAGGCTGAAATGCGGGATCGCGAGTCGCACGTGCAACGGTTGACTCAGGATCTCCATATCTCAATGGACGGGATGAAGGCCGCACAAGCGACCGCGGATGAGTTGCGGCTCAAAATTGTGACGTATGAAGAGAAGCTGGCCAAAGTGGTTGAATTAGCGACCGAATTAGTCACGCATGAGGAACAAATGCGGTTGGTGGCGAGTGATCTGCTTCAGAATAGCTCTGAGTTCGATAAACTCGCCAGCTCCGTCAAAAAAATCGCTCAGACGCTCAAGGTCACCGCCAAGCCGACACTTCAGGAATCGTGATGACACTCCGTCCATAGCATCCTTGTATCCTCCGCTGATCCCTCTTGCACCTCCTGAATCAGCTCCAGTAAAATACGCCTTCCTTTAACGTGTAAGATCTTGGAGGGAGCAACGATGAAGCGGTTACTTTCACAGACGAGTGCAATCATGGGTCTCCTGCTGGCCCAGGCCTTGCCGGTATTGGCCAACGTTCCAGAGGGTGAGGGACCCCCGGATTATAGTGGGATCACCGGCTTGTATTTCACGCTGATCGCCGCAGTCCTCGCGTACGGCGTCTACGACACGTTCTTTAAGAAGTCGTAACGATCCATAGGCCCGCCGTGCCTCCGCTTGCCTGATTGCTTGCCGGTTTCAGCCAGCGATCAAGCGTACCCCTAGGCTCTTGAGATCTCAGGAATCGCGAGTGCGCTTGCTCAGCACGGGCTTGAGGACTTTGAGCACCTGCTCCACGATGATTTCATAGCCTTCCGTGGTTGGATGAATACCATCGGCTTGATTCAACGAGGAGGAGCCACCCACTCCGTCGAGAAAGAAGGGAATGAGGGGTAGTCCGTATTCTTGTGCAAGCGCCGGATAGATGGCTTCGAAGCGCGCCGTGTAATCCTGTCCATAGTTTGGGGGGAGTTTCATGCCGGCCAAGATCACGGTCGTGCCGGCTTCTCTGAATCGCTCGATAATCTGTTGCAGATTATGTTTGGTTTGATCGATATCCAGCCCGCGAAGTCCGTCATTCGCGCCTAATTCGAGGATTACCAGCTCGGGCTTATTGTTCAGGATCCACGGCACCCGTCTCAACCCACCGGCCGTGGTGTCTCCACTGACACCGGCATTAATGACTCGATAGGAATATTCAAGGTCATCCAGCCTCCTCTGCAATTGGGCAGGGTAGGATTCGTTGGCTTGTACCCCGAGTCCGGCTGTGAGACTGTCCCCGAAGGCCACAATTCGAGGCCTGGTATCCGATGCTGAAGGAGAGGCGGCATACACTGCGAAGGGCCATAAAACGAGCACCACTGCAGGCAACACTATCTCGCGAAATGTCCTTACCCGTCGCATGATGTCACTCAACGTTTGCTCGCCCTCCCCGTCCTGTATAATATCATTCTCTACACGCATGATCCGGGAGAATGGAATAGGTTTTCGATGATTACTGTGACGCAAGTTTCTATGGACTTGGCCGCGGGAGGACGTTCCATCACCATCCTCGACCGTGTGAGCTTTGAGATCCCGGCCAAACAGACGGTCGCGATCGTGGGACCGTCCGGGAGCGGGAAGTCGACGTTGCTCGGGTTGATGGCGGGTCTTGATCGGCCGACCAGTGGATCGATCGAGTTGGACGGAATTGACATCACCACGATGGCTGAAAGCCGAATGGCCCGATTCAGACGAGAAAAGGTGGGTTATATCTTCCAGTCGTTTCATCTCATTCCCACGCTCACAGCCATGGAAAACGTAGCCGTGCCGCTCGAACTGAGCGGAGAAAGTCGGGCTGACGAGCGCGCAGCGGATTTGCTCGCGGCCGTGGGCTTGGCCGACCGCATGAGGCACTATCCGGTCCAATTATCCGGAGGAGAGCAGCAACGGGTGGCGATTGCCCGTGCATTTGCCTGCCGCCCCCCAATCTTGCTGGCCGATGAGCCGACGGGTAATCTTGATGGTTCAACCGGAGCCCATATTATCGAGCTCTTGCTTGCGCTCCACCGTGATTACGGAACAACGCTCGTGCTCGTGACACATGACGCCACGTTAGCCTCTTCGATGCAGCGCGTCCTCTCTCTCCGGGACGGGCGTCTCGAATCGGATAGTCTGCCTTCCTCATCGAGGTTTCAGGGTAGTTTCAGGGCTGAATCCGAACAGTCCGCCCGAGTGTCCTCACCCAAGTCTCCACTCCGGTTCGGTTTATGACCTGGTTCATGGTCAAGATGGCCTGGCGCGAGACCCGTGCCGCCTGGCGACATTTCCTGTATTTCTTGGTCTGCATCGCGATCGGAGTCGGCGCGCTGACGGGAGTGTCCCTGTTCGGCACCAAAGTGGAGCGAACCGTCACCAAAGAAGCGCGTGGACTGCTGGGCGGCGACCTCGAAATTCGGCTGACTCGGCGTATCAGCCCTAAAGGTCGGGAGGTTTTGGACTCACTGGTGGAGCGTGGCATCGCCCTCACCCATGTCAGCGAGCTCGTCGCAATGGCGGCACAGGCTGAACCCTCCGGAGGTGGCCAACCAACACAGATCGTGGAGCTCAAGGCGGTCGAACCAGAGTATCCCTTATTTGGTTCACTCCGCGTGGAGCCGGACAACGACTTGAGTGAATTGCTTCGCCTGCAGGATCAAGATTGTTCGGAGCGCCTCTGTTTTGGGGTGGTGGTGCAAGAATCTCTGCTCATCAGAATGGGTCTGGCAGTTGGGGATCGGCTCAAGATCGGGGAAGGTCGGTTCGTCATTACCGGTGTCGTCAGAACGGAACCGGATCGCATGGCCAACGCCTTCAGTTTGGGTCCTCGTGTCCTGATGTCGCAAGAGGGGCTTCGGTCGGCCGAGCTGATCAAGGTCGGCAGCAGGATCCGGGAACGGTTCCTCTTAAAGATTCCAAGCCACATGCCCCTAGATCCTCTGTTGTACGAATTACGGGGGCGATTGGCATTGGACTCAGCCCGTGTGTCGAGCTACCGAGAAGCCCAACCACAACTGAAGCAGTCCTTGGACCAGCTGACCCGCTATCTAGGCCTCATCGGGCTGACCGCCCTGTTCGTAGGAGGTCTCGGCGTCGCAACGTCGGTTCATGCCTTTGTGCGGGAGAAACTGAATACCATCGCTATTCTCAAGACGGTCGGTGCGGATTCTCAAACTATCGTGCTGACCTATGGATTACAGGCCTTGATGCTCGGCTTGGTCGGCAGCCTCGTCGGTTTGTTCATCGGTATGACCCTTCACCTCGGACTTCCCTGGGTAATCGCGGCTGTGATGGCCTCGGACCTACTGGATCAATTGGGTTTCGCGAGTGGGGGAATGGGCCTTTCGCTCTCTCCACTGTTGAAGGGATTGGCCTTGGGGATGCTGTCGACGCTGCTCTTTACCTTGTGGCCGCTACTGACGATCCGCGAGGTCAAACCCGCTCGGATCTTTCGCCGTGACGTCGCTCCCTCCGGCTCGATACTCAGTTCTGGACGGACCAGATGGTGGAACTCATGGCGGACGCTTGACCGGATCAAGTTGCTCGTGGCCATCGGAATCGGCCTTGGACTAGCGTTCTTATCGATCTGGCAAGCGGGATCGTGGAAAGTCGGGCTTTTGTTTATCCTGGCGTTTGCCGCGGCTGTGTGCCTGCTGGGTGCCGCCGCCAGTGCGTCCCTCATGGCCGCCAGGAAATGGCCGCGCCCGGAGGCACTGGCGCTTCGCCAGGCCGTAGGAAACGTGACCCGTCCGGGAAGTCAGGTGGTCAGTATGACGATCGCGATCGGCATCGGCGTGATGGTCGTGACCACCGTCTCGCTGGTCGAGCAGTCCTTGCTCGCCCAGGTCGGTGAGAGTCGACCGACGGACGCACCGACATTTTTCTTTATCGACATTCAGCCCGACCAGGCAGAAGGAATGGTGAATCTCCTGCGCCAACGATCCGGCGACCCGCATCCCCAACTGACACCCTTGGTCCGCTCACGGCTGTCCGCCGTGAAAGATGAGCCTGTGACGTTTGAGCCGATGTCCGAGGAAGAAGAGCGGCGGGCTAAAACAGCTCAGAAGGAAGAACGTCGGAGGAAGTGGTTTTTGACTCGTGAGTACGTCCTGACCTTCCTTCAAGACCTACCCAAAGACAACAAGGTGATTCGGGGCGAATGGTGGAAACCAGGGCAGGTGTTGTCCGAACCGCTGATCTCGATCGAGGAGGACGCCGCGAGGCAACTCGGGGTCACCGTCGGGGATACCGTCGAACTCGATATCCAAGGAGTCCCCATCACGGGTGAGATCAGCAGTATTCGATCCGTCGAGTGGGGGAACATGTCGACCAACTTTTTCATGATCTTTTCCCCGGGCACCCTCGAAGGAGCCCCACATACCTATGTGGCTACCGTTCGCGTGGCTCCGTCAGACGAAGTGCCGCTCCAGCAAGCGGTCGTGGCAGCGTTCCCGAATGTCACCGCGATCAATATCGGCGATGTGCTCGACAGCTTTGCGCGGGTGCTGGATCGCTTGTCCCTCGCCATCCGCGCGGTGGCGTTGTTTTGTGTCTTGGCGGGCGGGTTGGTGATGGCGGCGGCCTTGGCTGCGACCCGGTATCGTCGCCTGTACGAATCCGTGATTCTCAAAGCCTTGGGAGCGACACGTGGCGTGATCGCGCGTTCATTCGCCCTGGAGTATGCCATGCTGGGAGCCTTGGGTGGGTTTCTGGGAATCGCGCTCGCCAGCGCACTCTCCTGGGCGGTCCTTGAGACCGTATTCGACCTCTCCTGGAGCCTTCAACCGATTGTGTTGGCCTTAGGCTTTGTGGCCACGGTATTCCTGACCTTGCTGGTCGGGTTTCTCAGCACCTATCGGATTCTGGGGCACCCTCCGTTGACCGTGCTTCGGCAGGAATAGCGTTCACACTCGTGGTTGTTAGGGCAATCGACGTTACATGCGTGACGGCATCAGTTCCGGCAGCCACACATCGATGATCCGCCTGATCCGCCGCTCTTCTCCTCTATGGAGTCGAGTGAATCGCAAGCCAATCGCGCCAGGCCCTACGGAGGAGCGAACCACGGCCTCTGCGACCGTAATCGGGAGCGAATCGTTGGAATACTGAAATTCCAGTTCCAACCGGGAGCCGATGATGACTGGAGCGGTCGTTCGTATCCGGCATCCGCGAATCGAGATATTTTCGATCACTCCTTCCTGACCCATTCGTGGAGAGCCTGGGCTCCGAGGTATTCGAAACCAAGCCGGAAACGACACCTCCACCCGATCGAAACTCCTTCGAGGATTGAGTGTACGGCGGCCGAGAAACTTCCGAAACCGTTCGGCACAGAGCTGACAGCGAAACGGATAAATGGTGAACCCACTAAGCAGAGCATCCGACAGACCTTCTCGGGCTGCTAGGCGGACTTTTACCGCATGACAAGTCGGACAGGTGATGTTGGATGTTTTTCGTCCCATCGGATACCGATTAGTTGAGAATTCTACCGAGTGCGATGCGTTCGGACAACCGAGGGAATATGCGTATGAACAGACCAGCTCCTGTTGAAGCAAGCCAAATGAGCCTCCGTGAACAGGACGCCTTAGGCGACGTCATCTTCCAGGCACCAGCAGGCGGTCAACGTGAATCCTAGGGTGAAGAGGCTGATGAGCCGCCAGTCCCATAGGCTCACTCGACTCCCCACTCGTTGGCACGTGGTGGGCCCCACACTCGTCCAATTCCAGGTGTAGAATTTGAGATGCGTGACCCATCCCCCATGTGTCATAACGGCCTCCTTTCCCCGATCATTGTTATGCCCGTATCACGCCGCTATCGCTGGACATAGCGTACGAGGTCGGCTAACGTTAGATCGCCACAGGTCGCGATGCAGGGATCTGGTTTCCAGTTCTTGTGTTTGAAGAATGTGTCGCAGTGGACCAGCATCGTGCCAAATACTTCCATGAGAATCGCCGAGGCGACCGGGCCAAGATGCGCTCCATTACCGACCACACCGCCTTCTCGCATAAGATAGAAGAACAACGGTGTGTGCTTCGCGATTTTGTCGGCTAAATCCTCGCCGAGACACGTCCATCCCGGGATGTCCTCGAACTTCAAGTTCTGGTTCGGGTGGATCGGATACCCCTTGTCCTTGAGCGCTTTCGCGATGCGCTGGCCGCTTGCAAGCCCGAGTACGTACCCACGCAACAGATTGCGGAACGCAAGGGAACGATCGTTCGCCGACGTATTGCGTCCGACGACAGGGTCGGGTAGCCGAATCAGCTCGTCGGCCAGTAAGTGGTCGACGGCCTTCGATTTGACGTACGGGTGACACTTCTCAACATCCAGCAGGAACCGCCAATCGACGGTCAGCGGAGGAGGAACCTGGCCAAACCCCAGCGTCCCGAATCGTTCGTCAAACAATTCGATCACCGGGTAATCACCATTGGCAGGATATTGAGAACGCACCATCGTATGGCCGAAACGATACGCGGCCCCTGAGAACTCCACAGGCATACAGATACGCCCGCAATGATCCTTGATCATGCAGAACGGATAATCCTTTTTCGCTCCGTCTGATTTTTTGGCGTTGGCCTCGATTTTCGGGACCGCGAAATCATACACATCCGGCTGACAGACTCGCTTAAGGAAGTCGTACAGCACGATCCATTGGTAGTGATAGCGGCAATCTTGCTGAGCCTCCTCAAAGCTGCGGCCGATGATGCGCCGATTGTGGAAGCGGAGAAAGAGGAGCTGCATCTGCGAAATGAAAATGTTCTCGTCGTTCCGTGGATCTCCGATCAGGGCGCGGCCCTCGGAGTTTCGCGGAACATCGTGAGGGTTATAGACGTCTTGCACCGTATTGCCCACTAACATGCGGCCTGGCTGCCGCTGGTCGTACATGAACGGCTGAGATTCAGGCCCCAACCCATACACACAATCCAAGTCCAAGGATGCCGAGCGCAGATTCGGAAGGTGTTCGATCGCCTCGTTGCCCAAAGGACCGCCGTGCAGTTGGCTGCGCGTATCCAAGGTGATGTCGTGATCGACGAATTGCGCAAAAAAGGTGTAGGCCGCAGGAATACTGCTGTCCGGTGAAGCGTTCCCGACATCATGCATGATCCCATTGACACCGCCGAGCACACCCGCCACGCGCTCGGCTTCGCACGGATCGGTGATGTGGCAGTCCTTCCCCCAGGGAGGAAGATCCGGGAATAGCTTGCAGAAGTTTCCTAAACGAAGGTGTTCGCAGCCGCGGGCCTTGGATGTTCCATGCATAGGCTTGGGGTCGCTCATGATTGCTTCTCCTCCTCTACAATTGTGATATGTCGTTTCTGGCCGTCGTCGTGAATCCGTCGATTACCGATTGTGTGGACAGCAGCATCTGTGCCACGGTTGGTCAACCTGCCGAACGCACGATGGTTCAATTGTTTCGGCATGCGTGCACGGCATGGCTAGGGAGTTGACTCGGCATGGTGCGTATCAAATCTGATACGCTTAGGTAGACAAATGGATACAGGAAAGGTGAAGCCGCTGCACTCGGAACATGACAGGGCTCAGTCCGTTTCGATCATCGCCCGTTTTTTTGAGCTGCGGCACGGCGAAGCAGGTGAGGGTGTAACCAACCCATTGCTTTTCCGTGCTAAACCATCTTTATCGTTCCACCCCCGGATCAGGTGGTGGAACGAGCCGCCGCGCTGACGAGCCTCGTGTATATCGCTGTCGTTCCAGTTCTTTGAAGGCCACGGCATACAGAGCTAGTCTGAACAGTTGGCTTTCATGCCACCAGCGCCGAGCCCTGTGAACGCGGATGTCTGAACGACCATACATTTGACGTTTGGCTTGAAGCAGGCCATTATGCGAATCCTACTCGCGGTGAGAATCATGGTCCATTTCAAAGCGAATAAAGGGGCTGTGGTCTTAGGAAGCTCATTTCCGAATCGCACATTTGCTTGTACGAATATCTAGCAGGGGGTCTCTCAATTTGGCCATTATCTTCTTAGTGGAGAAAACAACCGGATGATGGATGCGGCCTGTTTCTATGAAACGAAGGCTCTGAAGTATCTTGACACTCGAGATCGATCCCGTGTAGTGACCGACATTGTTCAGAGCTGGGCGAGATCGCTACCTTCCGGTAGTACCGTCGTCGATATCGCCTGCGGCGGAGGGTATCCTATTACGAGGGTCCTCGTGGACTCTGGGCTTGTGGTGTGGGCTATCGATGCATCTCACATATTGCTCAGACAATTTCGATTGCGCTTTCCGACGATTCCCACGCAATGCGCGTGGGTCCTGGACAGTGACTACTTTGGGCGGACCTTCGACGCGGTCATCTCGATCGGCCTTGTGTTTCTTCTTCATGAGGACAAGCAGCTGGCCTTCCTTCATCGGGTATCGGAGATCCTAGTGCCACATGGCCGTTTTCTTTTCACGTCTCCTATCGAAATAGGAACATGGCAGGATGTCACAACCGGTCTCGAATGTAGGTCACTCGGTCGAATCGCGTACACTCGCGCTCTCGAGCGCGAAGGCTTTCACCTACTCCGCACTCATATTGATGAAGGCGAAAACAATTACTACGAAGCTGAAAAGATCGGTGGAGCTGCGCGGTGAGACACCAGCTCAGTCGACCATTAATTCTTGGCAGAATCACCCTACAAATAATCCTCGAACAATGCGGGTTCCATGGCAGTTCCCTTTCCGATCTGATTTGTCATATAAGGACCCAAACCAGCCGCATCGTCGTGCTCAGGCGTTTTCAAGATTGGAGCGCGTTGACTAGCGTGGTCTGTATGGTGCCGCCTTCTCGTTCCCGGAATGAGACCGCCACGCGAAGCTGTTCCAGGTATTGGTCCAACGTCTTCCCACCCAAATCGATTTGACGAGAGCCAAAGAAATTCCGAACATCTTGCTCCAGCTCCGGTGTGGCGAGCCCCACAATTCCTCCGCACATCCGCCGGAGGCCTTGCTTCGGGAACAGCCGGTTCATTTCATCCCAGTTCACCTTCACAAACTCCCAGGCCAGTTCTCGGCTATACACATTTGTCATCGCAGCCGCGACGATGAAAGGTGCGTCCTGTGTGCGGATCTCCCCGTTGATCGTCTTGGCTAAGGTTCGAGACAACAATTCCGGCAAGCGGAACATGGCCAACGAGAAGAGATAACGTCGTTCTTCTTGAGGTGTCGTTGCAGTTCGATAGTGTTTTACAAACTCCTCATAGCAAGCCTCATCCCCGATATATGCCAGGATACTCACGAGAGCAGGCACGATGTTTGGGTCAACGCTGGAGGGATCTTTGAGATATTGCCGATATCGTTCTACAGCTTGCTGCTGAGTCGCTGGGTCGCTTCCTTTCCGGCCAAGAGCGCCGAGGAGATCCCCACGCAATTGCCGGATGAGGTCCGATTCTCCCAGCTGCGGGTCCCAGCCGAGATCTTGAACGGCCGGTGTTACTCGGTCGCGCACAAATGTTTCCAGGATCACCCGGTTGTCAGGTATGATAATTCTGTTCAGGAAAGAAAATGATTCGAGCAAGACCGCCCAAACATTCTTGTCCCGCTCGTTCTTAAACCGTGCGGTGAGGGTGAGATATTCGCCAAGTGGCATCATTCCTGCTACCGTCGTGGCCCACGCGTCGCTGACCAGATTGAACCGTTCAATCACCTCCAGATGATCGCGGTCTTGATCGAGCAGTTGCTGGAGAAGGGTCCCGCGATGGTGGACCCGATAAAATCCATGTCCTCCGGCATTGACTAACACGGCTGTCACGCCACGCGGTAGGGGCACAGTCGCTTCCCGCTCTGTCAATAGAATCTGTTGCTCTTCACCACGACCGTCGGTCATCAGACGAACCTGAATTGGGATCTGCCAAAGTTCCTCCGCTGTTTCATGTCTGAGATAGGTAAACCGCTGCTGTGACAGCGTGAGGGTCTGGCCATTCACCTCAGCCGTGACCAAAGGGAAACCAGGTTGAAAGATCCAGCCATTCATCAGGTCCGGAACCGGCTGGTGCGCGACTGCGCCAATAGCCGCCCATAAGTCCTGGGTATCGGCATTGTCGTAGGCATGGGTGCGGAGGTATTGCCGCACACCGTCACGAAACACGTTCGGCCCAATATATTGCTCCAGCATCCGAAGGACCGACGCCCCTTTTTCGTAGGTCAAGACATCGAACATCGCCTCCGCATCTTTTGGCGCCCGCACTGGGAATTCGATTGGCCTCGTACTCACTAATCCATCTACCGAAAACGCCGCTGCACGGGCCACACTGAACGTCTCCCACCGTTTCCATTCGGGTTTCCACGAGTCGACCGCGAGCATCTCCATGAAGGTCGCAAAAGCCTCATTCAGCCACAAGCCATTCCACCAGGACATGGTCACCAAGTCGCCAAACCACATATGGGCATTCTCATGGGAAACCACATCAGCAACCCGTCCAAGCTCGGCATGGGTACCTGCGCGTGGATCGACGAGGAGCGCCGTCTCACGGAACGTGATGGCGCCAAAATTCTCCATCGCACCGGAGGCAAAGTCGGGAATCGCGACGAGATCAAGCTTGTCGCCTGGATAAGGAATACCGTAGTAGTCTTCAAAGAACTTCAGAGACGCCACGGCAATACTTTCACTGAACACTGTGAGGTTTTGCTTCCCCGGCACGGTCCATACTTGCAAAGGTGTCTTGCCGATAAAGACCGGCTTCGTTGGTTGGAGACGACCGACCACAAACGCAACAAGGTACGTCGACATCTTGACGGTATCAGCAAACCGCACCACCTTTTTGTTCTGTTCCATCGACTCTGAAACGACCGAGGTATTGGAGATGGCCGTGAGTTGCGGATCGACCACGAGCGTTGTTGAGAAGATAGCTTTGAAATCCGGCTCGTCCCAACAGGGGAAGGCTCGGCGGGCATCCGTGGCTTCAAACTGCGTGGCCGCCAGGATCTGCCCAGCACCTGACGTATCCTTATACGTACTGCGATAGAACCCTCTCAATTGATCATTGAGAGTTCCGTGAAATGAGAGGTGGAGCTTCCATTCGCCCGAAGCAATGGGTTGATGGCACGAGATTCGCGCACGTTGGAGCGAGGGTTCCAATTCAACCGCTGCGTCGATGGTCCTTCCGTCCTCCCCTTCGATTCCATTGGTTGCGATAAGGAGATCGGTCGCATTCAACAGAATGGTTTCGGTCTCCTGCTTGACCGTCACGGTAATGCTGACCCGCCCGGTGAATGTGGCGGCCTTTAGGTCTGGCTCAAGCCTCAAATCATAGCGTGTAGGAATCACATGTCGAGGGAGTCGGTAGGGATCGCTGCCGGTGTGAAGGTCGTCATTCATCTCAACTCCATTGGACCCGATGGTGGTGGCTGCCATGCTTGGCGGTGCCGATCGTGAGATCACGGCGTGGGCAAGTGGAAGACACAGAAACAAGCTCCCTTGTCTCGCCAACCGCAATAACGTTTCTCTGCGGCTGATCGCATCATCATTTCTGCGAGACATGGAGGGTCTGGACCCCCTGAGGCGTGCCGACGATCAAGATGTTCGTTCGACCGACGAAGAGACCGGTTTCCACCACGCCGGGGATCAGGTTCAAGGCCGTTTCGAGTTCACCCGGCTGAGTGATGCGATTGATATGGACGTCCACGATGAGGTTCCCTGCCTCGGTCTTAAACGGAATGCCGTTTCGCTCCCTGAGGACCACACGACTCCTGGTCAGCGCCTCGATCTCACGGGCCGTGCTACCCCAACCGAAGGGGATAACCTCGATCGGCAGAGGGAAGGAGCCTCCAAGCACAGGAACTTGCTTGGTATGATCCACCATCACGATGAATTGTTTCGCCGAAGCTACGACAATCTTCTCCTTTAGGAGCGCGCCGCCGCCGCCTTTAATGAGATTAAAGGCTGGATCCACTTGGTCGGCTCCGTCGATCGCAACATCGATCTCCCAACGATTTACTGACTCGAGGAGAGGGATTCCAGCCTCTCTGGCCAGCGCGGCTGTCTCTTGGGATGTCGGCACGCCTCGCAGCTTCACCCCGGTGCGGACTTGTTCGCCGAGGGCGATCACCAGGTGCTTGGAAGTCGATCCAGTCCCAAGGCCGACGACCATCCCGTCATGGACAAATGCCACAGCTTTTAAGGCGGCGGCTTTCTTGAGGCCATCGAGGTCGTGGGAAGTCATGACGCTGGAGCATGCGAGAGAGCCGCGGCAACCGAGGCGGCACCCAGGAGGGCGGTCTGTGGGTTCATGATGACCTTCACCGGCACCTGACTCATCAATTTCTTGTACCGACCTTTATTCATAAAGGCTTTCATGAAGGTGCCGTCTTGAAGTTTGGTGATGAGCTTCGGCGCGATGCCACCGCCCACGTACACACCGTCCAGTGAGAGCGCTTTCAAGGCCAGATTCCCGGCTTCCGCCCCGTAAATTGACGCAAACAGGTCGAGCGATTGCTGGGCGATCTCCGCCTGGCCCTGCAATCCTGCCTGAGCGATTGCGGCTGGAGGATTCCCGGCCTTGATCTTTTCTGCTAACCACGTGGGCTCGTTCTTCTTGGTATCGCGAAGGAATTCGTACACGGCGTGGAGGCCGGGACCTGAGATGATCCGCTCATAACTCACATGGAGATACTGGCTCCGGAGATAGCGGAGCAGTTCGATTTCTTGGTCGTTGTTCGGAGCAAAATCTGCATGGCCTCCTTCGGACGGCATCGGACGGTAGGTCTTCCCGTCCCAGAACAAGATCGCCTCGCCCAGCCCCGTGCCGGCGGCGATCAACGCCAGCGCCTGGCGCTTCTTCGGTGGGTCGCCCGCATTCAGCACTTCCAGCTCATCGGCACGCAACCACAGAAGACCATAGGCCGTTGATTCCAGGTCGTTGAGCAATTGGACTCGTGGAATCTCGAACTGTTTGGCGATCGCCCGTCCATCGACGATCCAGGGAAGGTTGGTCGTTTGGCAACGATTGTCGATGACCGGTCCGGCGATCCCGAAGCAGGCTGCCGCGAGCTTCACCCGTTCAGAGGATCGCTCGACAGCTTCCTTGACCTTGCCCCCCTCCTCGGTCTCTCGCGACTCCTCCGGCCGAGGCGGTTGCGGCGGTGTCAGGAACTCCACAAGGATATCTTCGAGGGATGTGTAATCCCCGCTGTGAAAACTCTCCAGACGCAACGGTTCCACTCGTTCCTTGGTCCAGTCATAGAGGGCGAGGTTTGTTTTCGTTCCGCCGATGTCGCCGGCTAAAATCATGCGTCGTCTCAGTTCGAGGGTTTCATTGTCAAATGTTCTGCGGCGGCCTGGTCCAGGATCCACACGAGCCGCCCTGACTCTGGGGAGACTCTCGCAGCCGGCAGAGAACGACCGGCTTCGGATTCGATCACTCTACGGACCATTTCTGCTTTTCCGGCCCCTGTGACGATGAACAGTACCACAGCCGCCCGGTTCAAGACACCTAGGGTCAGGGTGAGGCGATGTCTGATACCAGTTGGAGCCTGGCCGACCGTCACGAGCTTGGACTGTTCTTGCAGGGCTGCGGTTCCGGGAAACAGCGATGCGGTATGGCCATCGTCTCCGAGGCCGAGCAGGACCAGATCGATACGAGGTACCGATGGAGCTGAACACGTCGTCACGTTTCGGAGTGTCTGCTCATACTCCTCAGCTGCCACGGCTGGATCTGGGTATTCACCCTTCATGCGATGGATATGATCGTGTGGCAAGTTCAGCGGCTGAAACAATTCACGTTGCGCCATCCCAAAATTACTGTCGGGATCGTCCGGTGCGACGCACCGCTCGTCTCCAAACAGAAACACCATGCGGGACCAATTGAACCGGGTGTTCCATTCGGGGGATCTGATGGTCTGGTACAGCGTCCTTGGCGTCGATCCTCCAGAAAGAGCGACCACGCATCGACCGGTGGATTGAATCGCCTGTTCACTGACGGTCAGGATGAACTCGGTCGCCTTCTGCGCCCAGGCCTCACCCTGTCGCGCAACGTCGATTTCCGGGGTGACAGCCATATCAGCGACGGGGGGCGCGACGAGGTTTCTTCTTGAGGATTCGGCGTCGCGGCTTGGTGGATGGCTGAAAACCGGCGGCGATGCGGTTCACCGTTGCAGCTGGATCTGGGCCCAGTGGAACAAGGATCGCATGACGATCGTGCGCACGGAGTGATTCGCGATCACCGGCGGCCTGCGCCTGAGCTAACGTCCCGAAGGAGAAGGGTTTCCCGGGGATCGGGAGGTCCGGTTTCATGCGATCGACCAATTCGAGAAAGACTCCGGTATTGGGCCCGCCTTTATGAAGTTGTCCCGTTGAATGGAGGTACCGTGGCCCGTACCCGAATGTTGTGGCCACCCGGTACTTGGTCATCAGGGATTTGCGCAGTCGACCCATCGCCGATTCGAACGGGCGTGAGGGCGTCGTGTAGGCCAGCACGGAGACATAGATGCCAGCCTGAACGTGGCTTGAGACGTCCTGTGCAACTCTTTTCGGGTCGGTACTTGCTTGGTCCGGCAGTCGTCCAGTCGATTGATAGGCGTCTAAGACACGATTGGTGTTGTCCTTACTCTCTTGGACATTTGGTTGATCAAAGGGATGAATCCCCAGCACGTGGCCGGCGACGGCCGTGGCAAATTCCCAGCGGAAAAATTCAGCCCCCAAGTCATACCGATCCTTGAGATCAAGCTGAAGGACCGGATGCTGAGCCTTGGTCAACGCTTGAACTGCTTGATCCAGAGTCCCGTTCTTATCCCCCTTCAGCTTCAGATAGACAAAGAAGCGGTCGTCTCCGTATGCCTGTGGTCTCGTGAGCGGCTCCTGTGCGATGGGAATGAGCCCAGTTCCTTCCTTCCCTGTACTTTCCGCCAGCAACTGTTCGACCCACAGACCGAATGTCGTGAGGGACGGCGAGGCGATGATCGTCACCTTGTCACGTCCAGTTCTTGCGAGACTCCCCATGGCAGCTCCTAGATAGGCACCGGGATTCGTCGCCACTTCATCCTGCTTCCGGCATCGTTCCGCCATCTCAGCTGCCCGGTCCAAGAGCCGGGTAATATCGAGGCCTAGGAGTGCTGCCGGCACGAGCCCAAACAGAGAAAGCACCGAATAGCGCCCGCCGATGTCAGCGGGATTGGTAAAGACCTGACCGAATCCATATTCCTTCGCCATTTGCTCCAGCCCGGTGCCTGGATCCGTGATCGCGATAAATTGTCTTCCGCCGTGATTCCCCTTTGCCTGTGAAACCAGTTTCCAAAAATGGCTGAACAGGGACATGACCTCGATCGTTCCGCCAGACTTGCTGGCCACGAGAAAGAGGGTCTTTGACGGGGAAATGGACTTGGTCACCTGTCGAACCCAACCAGGAACGGTCGAGTCCAGGACCCACAGGCGCGGAGCAGCCTTCTGCGATCCAAACACTGTGCGAAACACCTCCGGCCCCAGGCTGCTGCCTCCCATCCCCAGCAGCACAACATCCTTCACCTTCATCTCCTTCGCCACCGACACGCAATGTTGCAGCTGAAGAAGCTGTTGCTGCATCTGGTCCTGCACGGTCAGCCACCCAAGCCGGTTGCTGATCTCGGTCGGATCGTCCTTCCAGAGGCGATGATCCTTGCTCCACAGGCGATCCACGATTCGATCACGACTGAGACTTTCAAGGACTGAATTGATCATCGGTGCGAATGATGGCGGGAGCCTGTCGGACAGCCGTGTGGGCATCGATATCCCCTTTCGACTCATTCTACGTAGTGCAGAATGATAGGTATTGATTCGTATCTTATGGAGCTAGTGGAGAAAAGGCAACGCTTCTTCTTGTCCGTGCATGACAGCGAAGCAATCATGGCGGGATTCCCTTTTTATGTGGATAGATGCCCCGAATCCAACCACCGATGGAGAAGGCTCAGGTGGACTTTCGACGAGCGAGACATACCCTACTGCGCAGTCATCAATCGATCATGTATCGGCTGGACGCCGTATGACGATCGCCATCCGATCGACCAGCGACCAGGCTAACGACTGTGCGTGATCAACAGAGACCGTCAATTCTAGACGTGCCGCCGGTATCGAGGAGTCCTGGCCGATGGTGCTCATCCAGTTTTTGACTCGACGCCACCAGGCTTTCCCGATGAAGGCAAGTCCCTGGACCAGACTGTCCTTTGCGGCTGAGGATACCACGATGATCGTCAGCCCGGAGGCAAACGATAAGTCATAGTCTGCCGGCATGTCGGCCAACGAGATCGGCTCTTGCTCGGCTGCCGCGCCTGGTTCGATTTTGCGACGGACGACAGGCGGGCGAGCGACCAATCGATGAATGCCGGCTAACTCCTTTCGCTCTCCAGCAGACCAGCGCTCGATGGGCATCTGATGCAGTTCCACGCCCCGCCCCTTGATGTGGATGGTGTGTTCGACGAGATCGATCAAGACGTAGGTCTGTGGGCGGGCGGCGAGTTTGAGTTCGTCTTCAAGAACCCGAGCGGCTTCTCTCACGCTGGCGGGGTCGCTCAGATTGAGGTTGGGGAAGGTGTCGAGGTCTTTGGCCCAACTTGGGGTCGCTAGGACTGCGAGCAAGAGAATGGCGCAGCGGCTCATGAGTGGGATCTGCGCGGGATGAGGGATCAAAAGATCATGATCGGCGTCCCGACTCGGGCCAGGGTGTAGACGCCTTTAAGGTCGCTGTCATTCAGACGGATACAGCCATGGGTCACATTTTTCCCCAACAGCCTGGTGTAGAGGGTCCCATGAATGAAATAGCCTTTCCCGAACCCTAGGGCATAATCGCCCAGGACCCCGTCCTCCGCACGATCAGCGACGTTCGTCGGGATGCCGAGTCCTTCTTCGATAAAGGCCCAATCCGGTTTGATCCATGTAGGCTTCGTCAGTTTCGACTGCACGAGAAATTCTCCCCGCGGAGTGTCGAAAATCCACTGGCTGTCATCGTCACCGGGTTTGTCGAGAATGGTCCCGCTGCCGGTTGACGCGATGGCGTCCAAGACCACCTCGCCTTGGCGTTTGACGTAGAGTCGGTTGCGCGCCGTATCGACTAAGATGTACGGCTGGCTTGGTTTGAGGTTGGATAACTGTTTCGAGAGGGCCTTGTATTTGGCTTGCAACGTGCGCAGGTTCGGCTCGTGGTGAACGACAGGCCGATGAACAGCCTGGGATGGGGTGGAGGTGACAATCCGGATGTCCGGAGCCATCGCGATCCAGATGATAAGAAATGCTACTGCTGTACCTGCAAGAATGACTCGGCCCATAGTCCTCTGTTCAGATTTCCTCTTTATGCTGCTCGAGCGCAGACAGCGCACGCGACACAGCATTGGTTTCGGTTAAGGCGCCGACGATGGTGATCGGAGTGCCGACGGAGACTCGCTCAAAGAGAGCGGCCATTTTGGGATTATCCAACATGACGCAGCCCAGCGTCTGTTCCGCCGAATCGTTCTCGACTCCATGGATTTCGATCAAGCCGCCGATACCCTTCCCGGAAGCGATCTTCCCTGCCTTTTTGGATAGGTTGAACCGACGACGATCCTCGGCATTGGGATAGTCCAGTACGAGGGCGCGATAGAACTGCGTTTGGCCAGGTCCACGCTTATCAGTCACACGATATCGGCCTTCGGGTGTGGCGCCATCACCCTGAACCTGCTTTTCTCGTATGCCATTAAACCCCAATCGTACTGGGTATGATAACGCTTTCCGACCGTTCATGTAGAGAGTCAGTTCGCGCTCGGCTTTGCTCACGACGATGGCTGGTGATTGGTAAGTCCGTGACCACTCGATTGTCTGTTGCGCCATGGTCCGCCAGGAGGCGATCCGTTTTGGATCAGCATATCGTCCCAGTTCTTCAGCTAGCAGTGTCGTCTGGTTCAGAAGGGCTTGTTGCCCCTGTTCGGCAAGTTGAATGGCCCGTTGGTAATCTTCTGCTTCCAAAAACGATCGAGCTTGTCTTATGAGATGCTGAGTGTGAACGACCTGTTCCCCCAACACAATACGGCCGTCGATGGACTCAATCTGAGACGTGAGAAGGGAAAGTCGGTCCTCGATGCCCTCCACTTTTGCCCGTGCTTCTCGCTGTCGGGCAACTTTCCGATCATGGAGCTGTGACACGGTACGCTCCCCTCGGACGTATAAACCTCTCAACTCATTCTCGAGCTCGCTTGTTTCCCAAGGCCACCGAATCAGGTCATCATCCAGTTCGGCACGCGTCTTCAGCGCGATCCATTGCCTCACGAATAAACCGTACTCTTCAGGCGCGGTTTCCGGGGCGCGCAGCGCGATCAAATCCTGGTCGATGGATTCAAGAGCCGTCAGGAGGTCTGGTGGTACAGCCTGGACGCAACCAGTGAGGGAAAACACAACGAGAACCGATGTGAGTGTTCGGGTCACTTGACCTACATTCATGGCAGCCCGTTAGTGCCTCCTTGAAGTAGACGACTTACCCCTTCCCACCTTCGCCAGAGCCTGCTCGAGTTCGTTCTGAACTCCCTGGCTCATCTCGTTGATAGCCTTGGCCTGTGTCTGCGCCGCCGGATAATCTTCTTTGTCGATGGAATCTTGCACCTGCTTCAGCAATGACTTGAGCCCTTCGATATCATTCTTAATCGCTTCCACCGCCGCGCGATCTTTCCCCACTGGTGCTTTCGCGGCCAATTCTTGAGCGACCTTCACGGCTTCTTCAGCGACTTGCTGAGCCTGCATGGCAGCGGCTCTGCCTTCTTCTTTCTTCTGCGCGGTGGCCACCTTTATTCGTTCGCTGTCGGCTTTGGCCGAGACGGATAATTGCTGCGCCTTCCCGTAGTCTCGGAAAAGGGCGAACTTCCCATCTTGCTCCGATACCTCTTTTCGTAAGGCATCGAGCGTGCCTTCAAGCTTTGCATACTCGTCCGGGGAATAGGTGGAGGCTCCACTCTCCCGTGCATCTTGTAGCGCTTTCTCCGCTTCTTGGATTTGTTCGGTAGGCGGGTCGGCACATCCTGCTGTGATGACGATCATAAGAGAGATGGCTACGAGGGATACTCTGCTCTTCATAGCTAAAGGTCCTCCTTCAGGGCTCTCTTGCAAGCCTGCGTACGATTCAACCTACCGTTGGGCACCAGCCTCCGGAGGTCAGCAAGCTCGGTGCCAATAGCCCGGCTGATTGTCCGATTAGTATACAATCTATTTCCCATATTTAGGAAGAAGTCAACTAGGAGTCGACAGCACGTTTTGTGGCGTTTTGGCAGTCGATTGCAAAAAGGCCTCAATCCGTGGGTCATCCCTGTCGGTTTACTCAGTGTGGAATCCAAATTTCTGTTGCTGTTTGCGTCAACGTGAAATTGACTCCGCCCAGTGCCTCACCTATAATCCATTGTTCATTTCAAGCAGAATCCTAATCGTTGGTGAGCGGAAGGAGCGCCATGTCTTTTACATTTCAACAACCGTCGAACCTAAAAAAGAAGCGTGAACATGGATTTAGAAAGCGCATGAGCACCAAGAACGGTCGGAAAGTTCTGGCCCGCCGGCGGGCTAAAGGACGAGCACGGTTGACTGTCTAGACACCGTGTGTCTGATCAGCGGTGTTCTTCGGAGTGCGTTTCAAGTCTCTTCGTGCTGCTGTTGCGTAGGACCACCTACCACCTCGTAGCCTTCATATGGATTATAACGGGTGGGATAGAAGGAAGGGATGCGCCTTTTCCGATGACGTCGAAGGCACCCCGACAGACGACGATTTTTTTACGGCGTAGCCGGGACATCCAGATTGTCAAGAGTCATGGGCGGCGGCTTTCGACGACCTTCTTTAATCTTCTCGCATGTAAGATGAACGATACTCCCACCCGGGTGGGGATCATCGTCGGGAGGAGATTCGGAAACGCCGTGCGGCGAAATCGGGCGAAGCGAGTGTTCCGAGACTTGGCCAGACAATTGTACCCAGATTTGGTTCCGGGTCGAGGGCTTCTCGTATTTCCCAAACGGGATGCTCTCTTGCAGTCGAGAGAAGACCTGACCACTACTTGGAAGTCTTCGCTGGCGCGTATGCATCTTCTTCGTCACGACATAAAGGGTACAGATTGATATGCAACGCTTGTGTCTCTGGCTCATTTATGGCTATCGGATGGTGATTTCCCCGTTCCTTGGGCCGAACTGCCGCTTTGATCCGAGCTGTTCGCAATATGCGTCAGAGGCGATTACCAGGTACGGGGCGTTGCACGGCATCGGGCTAGCCTTGGTTCGCCTCATGAAGTGTCATCCACTCCATCCCGGGGGTGAAGACCCGGTCAAGTAGTGACCATTCCATCTTTTAAAGAAAGCATAACTGTCGCATGGACAAGCGAGTCATTGTATTCCTGGCACTGTCGGTCGTGATTATTCTTGGATATGAGTACCTGCTCAACGAGCTAGGTCTACTCCCCCCAACAGCCGTGTCCGAGGAAGCTGATCAGACAACCGCTGAGGAATCACCTTCTGTCACTGGTAATCAGGATTTGGAACCTCAGCCCCCTCTCCCGCATGCGGGTATCGCGACTTCCTCTCAGAAGCCATTCACCGACAATGCAAGCGTGCGGGAGGCCCGGAAGGAGCTTACCGTACCTGAAACGGTCGAGGTGGAAACGGATCTGTATCGTGCCAAATTTACAAGCCGAGGGGCGGCACTCACAAGCTGGGAACTCAAACGGTATCGTAGCACCCCTGAGTCAGAGGCACTGGTTCAGCTCGTCAGGCAAGGGAGCAAGTTTGCTCAGCCCTTGACGGTCACAACAGATGACGCCGCGCTCACAAAGGAGTTGCGCCAGGGAATCTATCATGTTGCGAAGGACTTTACGACATTGGACCAGGATCACCCAACCGGTCATGTCACCTTCTCCTATGAGAATCCCGAAACAGGGACACGGCTGGAAAAGCGGTTCCTCTTTCATGCCGATAGCTATATCGTGGACATGGAATTGGTGCCGAGTGGTTTGTCGGCCCCCGTCAATGTTGAATTGGGGACGAATTTTGGCATTGTAGACTGGGGAGAGGGGTTCATCGGTTCAGTTGGAGCCGCATCGCTTGTCGATGACAAGGTTGAAAAAGGCATGCCGGACTCGGAGCTGGAGCGCAAAGGTTCCGTGAAATGGGCAGCCTTGCAAGACAAGTATTTCATTTCGGCGCTGATGCCAAAGAATAGTTCCTCGACAGTGGCCAACAATCAGGGTGAAAAACTCGTGTCGACCGCTGTTCGTCTGCCAATTGATGGGCCTGGGACACCGTTTCTCCTGCAGCTCTATGCCGGTCCTAAAGAGCATGATACCCTTGAGAACCTGCAAGTTGGCTTGGAAGATACCATCGATTTCGGATGGTTTCTCTTTGGAAGCTGGGACACGGTTCGAGCGATTGCGAAGCCAATCTTCCATATTCTCCGTTGGATCAACGAATATACGCACAACTATGGGTTGACCATCATCCTCCTGACCGTCGGAATCAAAGTGCTGTTCGTGCCCCTGCAGTACAAAAGTTACAAGTCCATGAAGCAGATGCAGACCATTCAACCCAAAGTGTTGGCTCTGCAGGAAAAGCTCAAGGATGATCGAGAGCGCCTGAATCGCGAACTCATCAAGCTCTACCGCGATCAAAAAGTGAATCCGGTGGGTGGTTGCCTGCCGATGGTCTTACAAATGCCGGTATTCGTTGCATTGTTTAACATTCTATACATGACCATCGACTTGCGCCAGGCGCCCCTGGGCCTTTGGATTACCGATTTGTCTATGGAGGACCCGTATTACATTCTCCCCATCATCATGGGAGTCAGCATGTTTGTGATGCAAAAGATCCAACCCACCACCATGGATCCAAACCAGGCAAGACTCATGCTGCTGCTGCCCGTGTTCATGACGTTTCTCTTTATTAATTTTCCCGCCGGCTTGGTGTTGTACTGGCTCACAAACAATGTTTTGAGCATCGTTCAGCAGTTTGTCACTGATCGCTTCTTCTTCAAGAATCGCCCTCTTGTACCCAGCACAGAGAACGCTGACGTTAAGAAATGAAATCCATCGGTTGCTTCCGACTCAGATAGGCCTTAACCCAGTAAGAGTGGTAAGGATCATGTCTATCGACGGATCACCTGACGATACCATCTGTGCCATCGCAACTCCTATGGGCGAGGGAGGGATCGGAATCGTTCGGATCAGCGGATTGCAGGCCGCCCATGTTGCTGGCAAGGTCGTGAGATTGCGCTCCAATCAGTCGCTTCGTACGGCTCAATCACACATGCTCTATGTGGTCGACGTTTTTGGCCCTCAACACACGGGCGAATGGGCCGACTCACCGCCCGATGGGCCGGTTGCCAATGCGTATCTTATTGATGAAGGTTTGGCCGTCTATATGAAAGGGCCGCGGTCGTTCACGGGTGAGGACGTGGTTGAAATTCATTGCCACGGTAGCGGGATTGCCCTCAAACGCGTCTGCGAGGCTTGCGTCGTGGCTGGTGCCCGTCTGGCTCAGCCTGGTGAATTTACGAAACGGGCCTTTCTGAACGGACGCCTGGACTTATCCCAGGCTGAGGCGGTGCTGGATACGATCAAAGCCAAATCGGATCTTGGCTTGAAGATGGCCCAGCGTCAGCTCCGCGGTGCCCTCGGGCAACAGGTCACGGGATTACGAAATTCTCTTATGGCTGTGTTGGCCCATGTTGAAGCGGGGATTGATTTTTCCGAGGAGGATATCTCATTCGTCGGACGAGAAGAACTGATCGCATCGCTCCAAGACACCCGCGCGCAGATGCAGCGGATGTTGGCTACGGCCGAGACGGGTCGCCTCGTACGAGAAGGAGGCTGCGTCGCCATTGCTGGTATGCCCAATGTAGGGAAATCCAGTCTGCTGAACGCCCTCCTCCAGGAAAACCGGGCGATCGTAACCGATATTCCTGGAACCACGCGGGATTTGATCGAAGAATCAGTCGAATGGCAGGGATTGCGGCTGACATTTATCGATACGGCCGGACTTCGTGACACCGTCGATCTCGTTGAACAGGAGGGTATCAGGCGAGCGCGAATGGCTCAGGAGGCGAGTGATCTAATCCTCTATGTCGTTGATGCAGGAGAGCTTACCAAATCTGCTGAAGTCGAGGTAGGCTTCCCAGGACTTGCGCGACACAATCTGACCGTGGTGAACAAGATCGACCTCGTAGACTCCTCGGCAGTCGCTCAGTTGTGTGAGTCGCTCTCTCAACGTTTCCCCCACAGGGTTCTCCCGATCTCCGTGCGAACTGGAGAGGGTTTAGCCGAACTGAAGCGAGTGATAGAATCCCTGTTTTTAGGTTCTTCTTTAGAAGCGAGTGATGGGTTGATCATTACCAATTTGCGGCATCGCCTGGCTTTGCAACGGGCGATGGGATGCCTCGATCAGGCACTCGCCTCAGTAGAGGGCGGTGTCCAACCCGAGTTCCTAGCAGTTGATCTTCGTGGAGCCTCCAATGCACTTGGTGAGATCGTTGGGGACATTACGTCGGATGACATATTGAACCGTATTTTCTCAGAATTTTGCATTGGAAAGTAGGGAATGCTGCGATGCCAACCTTTGACGTGATTGTGGTAGGCGGTGGCCATGCTGGGTGCGAGGCAGCCCTGGCTGCGTCACGAATGGGAGCAAAGACCTTACTCTTAACCATGGAGGTAAGCCGCATCGCCCAGATGTCGTGCAATCCAGCCGTCGGAGGGATTGCCAAGGGACACCTGGTAAAAGAAATTGATGCGCTCGGTGGTGAAATGGGGCGGAACACGGACCGCGCCGGCATTCAATTTCGATTCATAAATACCAGCAAAGGCCCGGCGGTGCGCGCCTTGCGGGCCCAATGCGACAAGGCGCTGTATCGTGTGGCGATGCAGGAAACCCTCTCGCGGGAGAAATGCCTAACGTTGATTGAGGGTGTCGTGGACAGATTGCTCGTGGTTGGAGGATCGGTCGTCGGCATCGTGACAGGGCCTGGTGAGACGATTCACGCCAAAGCTGTTATTCTTACATCAGGCACTTTCCTTAGGGGACTGATCCATATAGGACTCAACCATTTTCCAGCCGGTCGGGCCGGAGAAGCAGCTGCGGAACATCTTACTGATTGTATGCGGGACCTTGGGTTTGAGTCTGGACGACTGAAGACGGGAACTCCGCCACGATTGGATGGGGACACGATCGATTTCTCAGCCATGGTTCCCCAACCTGGAGACACTCCACCACCCGCGTTCTCATATCGGACTCGGCAGATCACGACGACACAGATTCCCTGTCATTTGACCTATACCGGATCGGAAACCCATCAGGTTATTCAAGAGAACCTTGATCGCTCTCCCCTCTACAGCGGCGCGATTGATTCCATTGGACCTCGATACTGTCCATCAATCGAGGACAAGGTTGTGCGCTTTGCAGAGCGGAATCGGCACCAGATCTTTATCGAACCGGAAGGTCTCAACTCCAACGAATTTTATCCGAATGGCATTTCGACCAGCCTACCGGTCGATGTCCAAGCAGCCATGTTGAGGACAATTCCAGGATTGGAGCATGCCAAAATGCTCAAGCCCGGTTACGCTATCGAGTACGACTATTTCCCACCTCGACAACTCTACAGGACGCTGGAGACCAAATTGGTAACCGGCCTTTACCACGCCGGACAAATCAACGGGACGTCCGGGTATGAAGAAGCTGCTGCGCAAGGTTTGCTCGCCGGAATCAACGCTGTCTTGAAGATTCGGGAACAGGCTCCGCTTATTTTAGATCGATCTCAGGCCTACATTGGGGTTCTTATCGACGACCTCATCACAAAGGATGCCAACGAGCCTTATCGCATGTTTACATCGCGAGCCGAATATCGGCTCTTGCTTCGCCACAGCAATGCCGATCTCCGCCTGATGGAAATCGGACACGATGTCGGCTTGATTTCAGATGGTGCTTATGAAAATCTTTTGTCGAAAAAGAAGGCGATCGAGATGGAGATCGAGCGTTTGAGCTCTACCAGACCTCAGTTTACCGATAAAACCTGCTTGAAAGCCAAAGGTACCTATCTAGAGAACGCTTCATCAACCCTCACCATGGCACAACTCCTTAAGAGGCAAGAAGCCACGTACCGTGGTCTCTTGGAGTTTTTTGGAGAATCGGCGATCAGTGACAGGGAAAGCGCCGAGGAAGTCGAGCTTCAGATCAAGTATGAAGGGTACGTACGGAGGCAGGTCCAACAGGTCGAGAAGTTCAAGAGATTTGAAAGGAAGTTGATTCCCCAGACGTTCAATTACGACTCGGTGTCAGGATTTTCTCGTGAGGTCAGAGAGAGGTTGAACAGAGTCCGACCAGAAACGATCGGACAGGCCGCTCGTATATCCGGCGTAACCCCCGCTGCCATATCCTTACTTCTTGTCACAATCGAAAAGGGGAAACGACTAGCCCATTCCAATCGGTCAACTGTGTCGTAAAGCACCTTGTCCTTTCCCTTTACTATTGACCTTCAACGTGCATCAGCGTAATTGTTCCACGTGGAACAAGAGATCGATCTCCCGCTCTTAATTCAGACATGTTCTACGGACATTGGAGTTACTCTCAGTAGCGAGCAGGTTCAAATGTTCGTGGCCTACCTCAAACACCTCCAGACATGGAATCGAACTTTCAATCTAACAGGTATCACCTCGGACGAAGAAATTGTTATTAAACATTTCGTGGATTCATTTGCCGCGTTGAAGGCCGTAAAAATCAGTGGTGGATCCCGGCTTCTTGATGTGGGAACTGGGGCAGGTTTTCCAGGAGTTCCATTGAAGATTGTCAGATCTGATCTGAGAATCACCCTGCTTGAACCAGTGTCCAAGAAGACCGCTTTCCTCCGTTTTCTCGTCGGGCTCCTGCGGCTGGAACATACCCAAATATTCGAGGGAAATCTTGATCGGTTTATGTCAAATCGTCACGCTACCGAATTGTACGACTACATCACGACCCGTGCATTGAAACCCCATTTCCTTATGCAGGTGGGCTCCAAACTGCTTCGCCCGGGAGGGGCATCAATCTTCTATTCGTCACAGTCGATGAGTGGGATCGATTTTCTTGATTCCTGGGAGTTGATAAACGACTATTCCTTCGATCTTCCAAGAGGGTTTGGGCAAAGGCATGTCTCCATTTTTTCGCCATCCCCTTGTGGATGATGAGCCTTGTTGTTCCACGTGGAACATAAATCTGACGTTGGAGTAACTTAATGGCAAAAGTCATCGCTATAGCTAATCAAAAAGGCGGTGTTGGAAAGACAACAACGGCTATCAACCTTTCTGCCGCCGTTGCCCTTGAGGGAAAATCTGTCCTGCTCGTTGATATGGACCCTCAAGGGAATGCCACAAGCGGATTAGGGATAGATCAGCGATCATTAACGAAGACCACCTATACATGCCTAGTAAAGAACAGCATGATCCAAGAAACCTCTCTCGAAACATCTATCCAGGGACTTTCTCTCTTGCCAGCCAATGCCGATCTTGCTGGAGCGGAAGTCGAACTCGCCAATGTTGAAGGGCGTGAAGGACACCTGAGATCAATAATTGGTGATATAAAGGAAAAGTATGACCTGATTTTTATCGATTGCCCGCCAGCCCTTGGGGTTCTTACTCTCAACGCACTTACTGCGGCAGATTCGGTACTGATACCGGTTCAGTGTGAGTACTACGCCATGGAAGGCTTAACTCGTCTTATGGACAGTATTGAGCTCGTCCGGCAATCCGTTAATCCAAACCTAGAAATTCAAGGAATCGTCTTGACCATGTATGATTCGCGCAATAGCTTGGCCAGACAGGTGACCGAGCAAATACGATCCCACTTTGTCCAGAAAGTCTACCAAGCTGTCGTTCCGCGTAATGTGGCCCTCGCAGAAGCGCCGAGTTATGGTCGTCCAGGAATCTTGTACAATGCCGCATCATCAGGTTCTCAGTCCTACATACTTTTAGCTAAGGAGTTTCTAGCTCATGGAGAAGAAAGCACTCGGTAAAGGACTTGGGGCCCTTCTAGCACCCGTCAGGGTCGGTCTGCCTGCGGAATCTACCGATGTTCAACGGATCCGGATAGACGCCATTGCCCCCAATCGTTATCAGCCCCGTCACCACTTTCCGGAGGAAGAACTTGCACAACTCGCTGCATCCATTAAGGAAAGCGGGGTCATACAACCCATCGTCGTGCGGCGCAAAGGTGACGGCACCTACGAACTCATCGCGGGGGAGCGACGATGGCGGGCATCCAAAGAGGCCGGCCTCGAAACTATCCCCGTGATCATCAAGAATTGCTCCGATCAGGAATCCTTATTGCTAGCCTTGATCGAAAATATACAACGGGAAGACCTGAATCCCATGGAAACCGCCCGTGCCTATACGCGCATGATGAAGGAGTTCGGCCTGACACAAGACGCCATTGCGCTCAAGGTCGGTCGTGACCGCTCATCCGTCGCAAATTTTATCCGTCTGACCCAACTTCATCCAGAACTCCAGGAGCTCGTTGAGGCTGGGCGCTTATCGGCTGGTCACGCCAAAGTCATCCTCGGTCTCCCATCTCCAGAAGAACAACTACGCCTCGGGAAGATGGTTGTCTCTGCCTCCCTTTCTGTTCGAGCCACAGAAAAGCTCCTCACCCGCTCTCTTGAGGGAAACAAGAGCCGTCCCACAGCCGGACGCAATTCCTTGTTGTCCGATCTCGAAGCTCGACTCCAGAAGCGCCTTGGCACCAAAGTGACCGTCCAACCCCAAAAACAAGGAGGACGACTTGTGATCCACTGCTTTTCAAAAGAGGAACTTGACGGCGTTGTCGATATCCTCCTCGGCTAATCCCTCGTGAGACACCCCCCCACATTGGCCAACCGGCCCAAAATCTACATCTGATTGCTTTTTGACACTTATGAACGCTAAATATCTCATCGGGACCGACCGATACGACACCTAACGGGAACGAACTCATTATTCGGTTACTAACCGCTATCCCACCCTGGGAAGGAGGCGATCGTATGTGGAAGGATAAGCAGGACGGCAGACGCTCTGATGAGGTAGAGCTTGATGGCCCTGGAACAGGTTTCGAACCCACGCGGTCAGACCCTGCACAGGACATCAGTGCGTTTGTCGGGAAAGGGGTCGTTTTTAAAGGCACAATCACCTATCCCGGGACAGTCCGCATTGACGGCACCCTCGAGGGTGAAATCCACACCGAGGGGGTCTTGTTGGTAGGGGAAGAGGCCGTGATTACCGCCAAAGTGACCGCTGGTACGATCGTGTGCAAAGGCAAGATCACCGGCGACATTCATGCCAAAGACAAGATAAAGCTGCGCGCGCCTGCCATGATCGATGGAGGGGTCACCACCCCCATGCTCTCTATGGAAGAAGGGGTTCTCTTTAACGGCACGTTAGAGATGGAACAACCTGTTCGCACTATCCAAAGAGAGACCGTGCTCCATCCGGTCGGACCCGTCGGAGACGTTTCTCTCAGAAAAGTGAACGGCTAGCGATGTGCTATTCTTTCACTTGTACGACCTACAAGTGAACACCATTCGTGCTGCACGCGATGGAGTAAACACAATACCTCGTCGGTTTTTTGTCACAAGGAGCTGGGCAATCTGATGTGGGCCTTAGGCGATAAACAGGTTCAGGAGACAGGTGATAGCGAAAACTTCACGTTCCTGGCAAAAGGGGTGGATTTCAAAGGAGTCGTTAACTTTGATGGAACGATCCGAATCGATGGCCGCGTCGAGGGGGAAGTGTATACCACAGGAACCTTGATCGTCGGTGAACAAGCTACCGTCAAAGGTATTATCTCCGTGGGAACGCTGATGACCAGCGGCAAGATCAACGGAACTGTGACCGCTACGGCCAAGATATTAATACAGAAGCACGGCGTACTGATCGGCGATATTCGAACACCCGGCATTTCAATAGAGGATGGGGCCCACTTCCACGGGATGTGCGACATGGGGGCTCATAAATGGGTTGATGAGCAGCCTTCGCCGTCCAAGCACGCCTATGACTTTTCCAGCCAACGAGGCAAGATGCGGGCCTCCGACCTCTAGCTCTTCGCACACTCCTCCCGCTACAATATCATCACATGAACCGTCCATCCGTTCTTCTTGGAATGAGCGGCGGAGTTGACAGCTCCGTCGCAGCGGCATTGCTGGTTCGCCAAGGCTACAATGTCCATGGCCTCACCCTCCAGGTATGGGAGCACGAAGACAACTCAGTCGCCACCTCGAAAAAATGGCAGGAACGAGGTTGCTGTAAGGTAGGCCTTGCCAAACACGTCGCCAAACTTCTCAATATTCCCCACGAGGTTCTCGATGCGCGTGAGCGTTTTCAAACTGGCGTAATCGACGATTTTCTTCATGGCTATACGAATGGTACAACGCCTAATCCCTGTGTTCGTTGTAATGAACGAGTCAAGATACGAATCCTCATCGACCTCGCGACCTCTCAGGGGTTCGACTATATCGCAACAGGTCATTATGCTCGACTTCGGATGCATGGCTCAGCTCCGGTCCTCTGTCGAGCCGTTGATTATCGCAAGGATCAAACCTATTTTCTTTATCGACTCCGTCCTCAGTGGTTACACAAACTCCTCTTCCCCGTTGGTGAGCTTTACAAATCCACCGTGTGGGAAGAGGCGGAAGCCTTAGGCCTCCCGCCAGATGAGCTTAAAGAGAGTCAGGAGATTTGCTTCGTGACCCAGGGCGACTATCGTACCTTTATCGAACACGAGCGGCCCACAGCGAAGAATTCCGGCCTCTTTGTCAATGAAGCTGGAGTCCCTCTGGGCCAACACGACGGCATTGCTTTCTACACACCCGGTCAGCGCCGAGGTCTCGGCATAGCCACCGGTCAACGTCTCTACGTTCAGCAGGTCAATCCCTTCACCAATACAGTTCTCCTCGGCCCAGAAGAATCCCTCTACAAGAAAGAGTGCACGGTGTCCGACCTCAACCTCCTCGAGCCACGGCTGGCCCAGGGCGAAACCAAGGTCCATGTCAAACTTCGCTATGCAACACCCGCGACACCCGCGACAGTTTTGCCACTTGGCTCCTCCGGCCTTGAGGTCCGATTTCAGCACCCACAGAGGGCCATCAGCCCAGGACAATCTGCTGTCTTCTACGATCAGGATACGGTACTCGGGGGAGGCATTATTCAAGCGTTTTGAAGGTCTTTTTCTCCCTCCTTCCGCTTGACTTTGTCATACGATCTTCTATAGCCTCGCAACCGAACAGTTTCGTGGCTCCCGGCGGTCGAAGCACGTTCTCGGCATACGTAGCCGACCGTCTGGAATATGGGTGTGAGGTATTGATGTTCGGTTCATTTGGGTGGATGGAATTATT